>NZ_JAHWXQ010000003.1 GCF_019336435.1 Pontibacter populi
CCTTCCTGGACATCCTGTCCTGGGAAATCAGTTAGCAAAAAGCCGCTTCATCTAACGGGAAGCGGCTTTTTTTATGCGGTAGTCGGCTAGTAAACAACATCTTTTTACAAAAGAGCTGACAGAATACAGGTTTTATAGTTTACGAGCTTAAGAATTATAACCTGAGCTGAATAATATACACTTTGTGGTGTTCATGAAAAACCTCTCCGGCTGAGCTTCCTTTCTGCTGGGCTTCCTTTCTAAAGTAGAAAAATACTTGCGGATACTTTCAGGCATAGTGTAACTCTTAAGTATGCTAACAAGGCCGCTCCAACACGGAATTTAAATCACCGGCGACTTCTTATTTTATAGTATTCTGTGATAAAATAAACCTGCTCCAAAAGATAGCGGTTTTATATCTCCTGCAACTTCTATTGCCCCGTTAAAGTATGATTCCGTGTATCGGACGCTCATGGCGTGGCCGAAAGGAAACAGACGGCTGATCAAACTGAATAAAATCCTTGTGTATTTCAGCAAAATGGAGGCAGAAATGCGCGAACGATAACTCCGGTACAAGCATAAGCGCCACTGTCTGATAAATGAAGGGGTTGAAGTCCCAACTGCAAAACTGCAGGCACCTGCTACGGGAACTTCTCGTGTAAAGGTGCAGCCATTAGTCCCTTATCAAACTCAAGACAGATGTTGCTATCTACTATAGCTCGAACTAATGAAAGAAGCCAATAAACAGTACATACACACTAAAGCCAAGCTGATAAGCATCTTAAGCTTCAGCCTGCTTTTTTGCAGTGCATCCGCCGCACATGCACAGGTAGCCGTGAACGACAGCATCACGGTGGCCATAGCACCAGAATACGACGATGTAAGCAAATCGCACCGCAAGTGGTTTGGCGAAAATTACCGTAACCTATGGGCAACACCCGTAAAGATGCGGGTATTTGACCTGAAGCGGGAACGCGGCGGTATGAAAATTTTGAAAAAGGGAGGAGGACAGCAAACCAAGTCGCTTCGCCTGCAGGACCCTCAGGGAAACGAATGGGTACTGCGCACCATCCAGAAAGATCCGGAGTTGGCCCTGCCTGAAAACCTGCGGGAAACGGTAGCCAAAACTATAGTTCAGGATCAGATTTCCGCCTCTCACCCGTTTGGAGCTCTGGTAGTACCGCCACTGGCCGAAGCGCTGGGCATTCCGCATGCCAATCCTGAGATCGTATTCCTACCAGACGATCCGGCGCTGGGTGAGTTCCGTAAGGACTTTGCCAACCAGGTATACTTGTTTGAGGAACGAGAGCCCCTGGAAGCAGAGGATACTGACGACACCGAAAAAGTGCTGGAGAAGCTTGAAGAAGACAATGACAACCGCATTGACCAGGAGCTTTTGCTTCGGGCACGTTTGCTGGATATTATTGTTGGCGACTGGGACCGCCACGAAGACCAGTGGCGCTGGGTGGAAACGGAAGACGAGATCGGGGATCTATACCTGCCCATCCCCCGCGACCGCGACCAGATCTTCTTTACCAACGAAGGCATCATTCCTAAAATAGGTTCGCGCAAGTGGATCATGCCTAAATTCCAGGGCTTTGATGCCGATATCCGCGATATAAACGGCTTTAATTTTAATGCCCGCTACTTCGACCGTATGTTCCTGGCTGGTTTGGGAGAGCAGGATTGGAAAGAGCAGATAGCCTATGTACAACAGACCCTCACCGACGAGGTGATTGAGGAAGCCGTGCGCCGCATGCCCGCAAACATCTATGCCAAAACAGGGGAGGAGATTGCTGCAAAAATGAAAGCCCGCCGCAATAACCTGGAACAGGATGCGCTGACCTACTTTGAGTTCTTATCTAAAGAGGTGGACATTCCGGCGTCAGATAAAGGGGAACGTTTTGAAGTGACATATGAAAATGGCGGCAACGTTGCTGTGAACGTTTACGACATCAAAAAAGATGGCAGTCAGGGGCGCCTACTGTACCAGCGGGAATTTACTCCGGATATCACCAAAGAGATTCGCCTCTATGGGCGTGGCGGGAAAGATGTGTTTTCAGTAGAAGGCAATAACAAATCGCCCATTAAGGTGCGGATAATAGGCGGGGGCGGAGCCGATACGTTTACAGTGCAGGAGAATTTTCAGAACCGTGGCAAGCTCTACATTTACGACCGTTCAGACGAAGAGAATAACTTTCCGGAGTCCGGTCTGGCCCGCCTTCGCACGGCAGCAGATACAATCGTAAACAACTATAATCCCCGGTCCTTTAAGTATAACATCCTGCTACCACAGGTAACTGCCGGTTATAACCTGGATGATGGCGTGTTTCTTGGGGCCGGCTTTATGTACACCCGTCACGGATTCCGGAAAGAGCCGTTTGCGTCGCGCCACAGAGTTATGCTGGGGCATGCGCTGGCGACCAATGCTACGTTTTTTGAATATGCAGGATACTTTACTGATGTATTCGGGAAGACAAGCCTGAGCATTGAGGTAGATGGCCGGGCACCAAATAATACCAGCAATTTTTTCGGGTTAGGTAACGAAACAGAATTTATCGAAGTAGGCGACAAGCCCATCCGCTTCTACCGTACTCGATACGACTTCATTACCTCGCAGGTAAAATTACATCGAAACCTGAGCGAGCACTTTAAGGTGAATATGGGCCTTGCTGCGCAGTATTACAACAACGACGTAGATGACAATACAGGCAGGTTCATCAGCATTTATCACGAAAAGAACCCTGGAGAAGATGTTTTCGCAAGGCAGTTTTCGGCTGGCCTGGTGGCAGGCTTCGAACTGGACACCCGTAACGATGCCCTGATACCAACCCAGGGGGTATATTGGAATACCAGTCTTACCGGCATGCAGGAACTGAAAGGCGATGAGTCCAGCTACGGGCAGGCATTTTCAGAATTCAGCTTTTACCTTAACCCAACCGGCAGTAGCAATTTCGTGATTGCAAACCGTATCGGTGGCGGAACCACCATCGGGGACCCGAACTTTTACCAGCTACTCTACCTGGGTGGGCACAACAACCTGCGCGGCTTCCGCAAATTCCGTTTCGCCGGTGAAAGCATGCTCTACCATAACCTTGAGTTACGTCTAAAACTGTTTGATTTTTCTTCTTACCTGTTCCCCGGTTCGGTTGGGCTGATTGGCTTCAACGACGTAGGTCGGGTATGGGCAGAGGGCGAAAACTCGGATAAGTGGCACGACGGATTCGGAGGCGGCTTCTACCTTATTCCCGCCAAGCTAATCCTGCTGCAGGGAGTAATAGGAATCTCGGAAGAAGATGTATTGCCTTATGTATCGGTAGGTTTCAGGTTCTGATCTGGCGGTAAGACGGTAAAGCACCACTGTACCTGTTCTAAACAAGCTGGAAGTGCTCAGCTTTGAGTCTGGTAATGAGCAGGCAGTAAACTATAGCCTACTTAAAGAGTGTGAGTATGTAGGATTGCTTTATTAAAAGCCGGTAAGCTGAGTGGCTGTACTGTGCTTGTTTTCTTAAAGAAGTGAACGTGCTGGAATGGCAAAGCTTATAGATGTATGCTTCCTGTGTTGCCCGGATTATTTAGTTAAAAACGACTCCAAATCTTCCTGTTTCACTGCAATATTCCGTAATCTATAGTTGCAGACCTTCCCTAACGTGGTTTCAGGTTTAACAGCAGTGCCGGTAATGCAGTTTTGCTTATCGGGTTTGTTAATCATGTGTTTAGCAGCCTGCAACACAGGGCATTTGGTTAGTTTTAAAACGAATGATTCACAGGTGCGAGCTCTTGCGGGCAGAAATTTTTGCCGGTGAGCTGGAGTGTTGACATAGCATATAGCACTTACAATTTGTATAACCCCCACAATGAAAAGGCAGTGGATAATTCTATGCCTCCTTTTTTCCTGGTACGCTTCTGACGCACAGGAATTAAAAACCGAAAATGTTATCCTGATTACGTTTGATGGGTTGCGCTGGCAGGAAGTGTTCTCGGGTGCTGATAAAAAACTGCTCAGGTCAGAAAAGTACTGCGCCAGCCCCGATGAGGTGGCAGCACAGTTCTGGCACAGGGATCCTGCAGTGCGCCGGAAACGGTTGATGCCTTTCTTCTGGAGCACCCTGGCTACTGAGGGCCAGCTGATTGGTAACCGGCGCCTGGGGAACAAAATGAGCCTGACCACCAAATACTGGATCTCTTATTCGGGTTATAACGAAATGCTGAGTGGCTACCCGGACCCTGATGTGCAGCACAACCGGAAAGTAAATAACCGGAATGTAACTATACTGGAGTGGGCAAACCGGCAGCCCTTGTATAGCGGGAAAGTAGCAGTGGTAGGATCCTGGGATATGTTCCCGTACATCATCAATACAGAAAGAAGTGGTATTTATGTTAACGCTGGCAATGTGCCGGCCACAGGTAGTAATCTTACAGTAAAGGAACACCTCCTAAACGCACAGCTGGCCCAAATGCAACTTCGCTGGCCTGCAGTTCGCCAGGATACGCTTACCTTTCAGTATGCCATGGAGTACCTGAAACGGGAGCATCCGCGGGTGCTGCATCTGGCCTTTGGCGGGACTGACGAATATGCACACAAAGGAAAGTATGATGCTTACCTGCGCATTATTTACCAAAGCGATGCTATGATACAGGAACTATGGGAGTGGCTGCAATCGCAGGAACAGTACCGTAACAAAACCACCCTCATCATTGCCACCGATCATGGCCGCGGTCATCTTGACAGAAGAAGCTGGAAGAAACATGGGCGTATCTGGTATCCGGGTTCAAACCATGTGTGGGTAGCTGTCATCGGGCCTGATACACCGCCAGTGGGAGAAGTAAAGGTAAAAGCCAGGCACTATCAGTATCAGATCGCAGGTACTATAGCGTATTTCCTGGGTCTGCGATTCAGTCCGCATCAGTCACCGCAGTCATTAAGCTCATGGTAAGGCAGGAAATACATGCTACGAGACAGGTGATATCTCTTAGGGTGATACTTTTAATGCAACTGTATTATCGTTAAAACAGCTATTTACCAGGCGGATAATAAAAAGCCCCTCCGTATGTGGAGAGGCTTTTTTATATCATGTTATCGATGCGAGACTGCAGGCTCCGGACTTTTGGTTATGCAAAAGGTTTTGTTGCATAGATGAATAAGAGAACGGGTGATAAGCCTGTACTCGCGTGGAAATTAATTTTTGCCTGTTTTCCAGTCGTTGTAGGCTGTGATGACCGCAGGTACTTGAACTCCTTGGCCTCGATTCTTTTTACCAGTTCAGGGTAGTCAGCAAAATAGGCACTAGCAAGTTTTCTGAATGTATTGTTAATGTTAATGCCCACAGCACCGGAGGTGAAGTATACACTCAGGCTGCTGGCAGCTTCTTCGTTAGCACGAATAGCATAAAAGCTAATATCGGTTACATTGTGCGTGAAGCTGCCCTGCTGAAAACTCATTCTGGCACCACCACAATATAGCGTTGCCGGGCCATCCATTAATTTCTGTAACCAGGCTGGCTCTTTGCTTTTTTTACCGGTTATGGTTTTCAGGTAAACAGATTCGTACAATGCGGGCTCCCCATCTTTCTGTGGAAATACAATTCTGCTCAACCCATCGCTGCTGATCTTTTCTTTGGAACCAGATTCGGTTGCTTTAAAGACAATGCTAGGCATTCCTACCGAAGAGGGTTTAACCAGGCCAGTCTTCTCTGTACCATCTTTGTACGTAATGGTAGCTTCCTGGAAATCTTGTGCAAAAACGAAGGTGATGAAGAGAATTAAAATGAGAGTAAATAGTGTTTTATTGTATAAAGTTGATTAGGTTATATAATGATTTAAATATATTTAAATCATTATATAACCACCAATTACGGGCCACTTTTTTCTGATGCAGCATTTAACTCACACGTTGAGTACGCTGGTGATAGCACTCGGGCTGTAATAATTGTAAGCACCAAAAGCTATACTCGGATTATAAAACATCCCGGTTCTCAAAGGAGAACCTGCCCCTTCATGCCGTTACTGTTCATCATGGAAAGATCAAACCTAAACTTGTTTTAAACCCGGCCAAGGCTGTATGTTCTCGTCCTGATAAACCCTTACATCTGACACAGCGGCTTCATTACATTTTCTGTGTCATAGTTTAAAAAGGAGCTAACCATAGTTTTATTAGAAGAAAGTAAATGAGATATATCATTAACTTCTGTTGCAGCTTTACCGTTAATGCGCCTTAAGTAACACATTTGCTTCAGGTTCACTAACCTGTAAACAGGGTGAGCCAACTATAGTTAATTGAATGAAAACACAACATTTTAACGAGAGCATTACATCTACTTTTATAGAGCAGGTTAAAGAGTACGCCATATTTGCCATGGACCCGAACGGTATCATCGAGACCTGGAACGAGGGGGCCGAGCGCATGAAAGGCTATAAGGAAGAAGAGGTGATAGGTAAGTTTTACGGCATGCTCTTTACCGATGAAGATAGAGCCAGCCATAAACCAGAGCAGGAACTGGAAGAAGCAAAAACACACGAACAATTTCAGACAGAAGGCTGGCGGAGGAAAAAGGACGGTTCGCTGTTCTGGGCCGGTCTCACGCTTACGCCCATCTACAACGATGATAAAGAACTGATCGGGCTGACCAAAGTAACCCGCGACCTGTCGGATAAGCGCAGGGCCGAACAGGACCTTACCAGGAAGCACGACGAACTGGTGATAACCAACCGAGACCTCGATAACTTTATTTATACCGCTTCCCACGACCTGAAATCACCTATTCTGAACATTGACGGGCTGGTAAACCGCCTGATAAGCCTGTTTGAGGATAAGGGTATACAGGACCCTGAATTGTTGGAACTGGTAGGTTATTTTCGGAAATCAGTCGACCGTTTTAAAACAACTATAGCTGACCTTACTACCATAAGTAAACTGCAACGAACTATAGAGGATGAAAGTAACCTGGAACAGGTAAGGGTGCAGCAGGTGTTCGAAGACATACTGGATGACCTGAAGTTCCTGTTCGAGGCGTCTTGTTTTCCATGCAAGGTGCAAAGTGATTTTCAGGTAAATGCGCTTAACTTTTCGCGCAAGAATTTCCGCAGTATCCTCTATAATCTCCTGAGCAACGCTATAAAATACCGCTCTAACGGCAATAACTGCCACATTAAGGTAAGTACTTATGCTGATGGGGAGTGGGTGGTGCTATCGGTTAAAGATAATGGGTTGGGCATGAGTGCCGATGACCTGGCGAAACTATACACTATGTTCAAGCGCTTTCACGACCATGTAGACGGGTCCGGGATAGGACTTTACATTGTAAAACGCATCGTTGAAAATGCAGGTGGCAAGATTGCCGTTACTTCCGAAGAAGGCAAAGGATCTGAATTTAAGGTATACTTTCAGAGCTGAACTATAGCCTGACTACCCGATAGCCAGGGCAGCAAACAGGAAGAGACAAAATAAAAACAGCCGCTTTACCTGTTATGGACAAAGCGGCTGTTTTGCATTTATAGTTTGGTTAGCTTAGTTGCCCGGCCACGCGTTCCACGGAATGCGGCTCAGGATAAGTAACAGGCCAATACCATAGAAAATGGCAATGCTCTTGAAACCTTTGTTGCCGGCACCGATCTGGCGCTTGGCACGTGAGTAACCCACTGTGATCAGGATAACGGCAATGATCATAGTAAGCGGGTGCTCCAGAATGTAAAGCCTGGAAACAGAGTCGCCCATGGCCTCACCCGAAAAGTTCTGCATACCCAGCGGAGATACAAAGTAGAGGATTATACCAAATACCCACTGTAAGTGCACTGGTATCAGGCCCAACAGACCTAGTTTTCTGTCTTTATCGGTAAATGTTTTGTTGCCCAGCCAGCCAGCCAGCGCCGCCACAAAACTGATAAGCAGACCCAGCAGAACCAGGTAGCTCATGTAAGAATGTAGATGTTGAAGTCCTGTATACATGTGTTTAGTTTAGTTAATGACTGCTGTAAATATAGCTAATAAAAAGATAGGCTGGAATCTATATAACGATAGAATTAGTGCTATCGCTTGTGTTGTTATGTCACGCAGAAGCTGGCTATCCTTACTTCTGCCGCAAGTTTTCAACTTGCGGCTTACCTTGGTGTTGCGTTTTTAACGCAACTGGGACGGAGGCCCAAAAGATAGAGGAGCGAGCAAAGTACTTTAAAAAGCGTGCACACTATACGAGCACACTATAGAACTATGGACTCATGATACTGAAACAGCCCTGCCATCAATAAACTATAAATTATAATCACTCAAACTATAAACTACTCTAGTATGTACTAGCCTGAAACGTTATAATTATTTTGGTAATAACTTGAAACATTGCTGCCTGATAAGAGTTAAATTATAGAACTACACAGGTCTATTAACTTTCCTTTTTAAGGGTGGCTTAACAGCCTGGTTGCCTTTTTATATTTTTTCTGGTTAGAAGGTATGGGAGATGAAAAAAAGGTTTTGGTAACCGGAAGTGCCGGCTTTATCGGGCATCACCTGGTAGAGTCAATCCTTGAAACAGGCTGCACTATAGTTGGGCTGGATGTACTTAACAGCTTTTATGATCCTGAATTAAAGTTTGCCAGGCTGGAAGTGCAGGGATTTGAAAAGACACAGATCTGTTACAACAAGCTTGTCTACAACTATAAGAATCCCCATTTAAATTTTATCCAGCTCGACCTGACGGATACAGAAGGGCTGCAGCAATTGTTTGATACCTACAAATTTGATATCGTAATTAACCTGGCAGCCCAGGCCGGTGTGCGCTATAGTATCGAGAATCCGCAGTGTTACATTAACAGCAACATAGTTGGCTTTATGAACCTGCTGGAATGTTGCCGGAAATTTACAACCGGGCATCTGCTTTTCGCTTCGTCCAGCTCTGTTTACGGTCATAGCCAGGAGGTTCCTTTCAAGACCGACCAGTGTACAGATTACCCGGTTTCGTTGTATGCTGCCACCAAAAAAGCGAATGAGATTTTAGCCTATAGTTACGCCCACCTTTACAACATCCCAACTACGGGGCTCAGGTTCTTTACCGTGTACGGTCCGTGGGGAAGACCCGATATGGCTTACTATTGTTTTGCAAAAGCTATTATGGAGGGCCTGCCCATACGTGTTTTTAATAACGGGGATATGCAGCGCGACTTTACTTATGTGGAAGACGTGGCAAAATGTATTGTGAAATTACTGCAATATCCGCCTGCATCCGGCCAGACTATAGTTCCTTTCAAGCTTTATAATATCGGCAACAATAACCCTGAGCATTTACTGGAACTGATAGCAACCCTGGAACGCCTGCTTGGGAAAAAAGCTACCCTGCAACTGGAGCCCATGCAGCCCGGAGACGTGTATAAAACCTATGCTGATGTACAGGAACTGGAAGAGAAGATCAACTATAAACCGGAAACTTCTCTGGAGGCCGGTCTGGACCGTTTTGTGCAATGGTATAAACTATACCACCAATCGTCGAAAGTAGGGGCTATGGAGATGTGATTTTTTTACTCAGGTTGATATTTATAACGTGCTTATGGAAGCGAATGCCCTAACTATAATTGTACCGGTATACAACGAGATAGAATGCCTGGAGCGCTTCTGTGAGTCGATGGATGCTTTTCTGCAGCAGTCGCCGCTGGCTGCCCGGGTTTTGTTTGTAAACGATGGCTCCACGGATGGCAGCCTGGAAAAGATCAGGCAACTATGCGATCTTAAACCCGGCTATAGTTATATCTCTTTCGACAGGAACTATGGGTTGAGCACGGCTATAAAAGCCGGTATTGACACTGCCGATAGTACCTACATCGGGTACATCGATTCTGATTTGCAAACTTCTCCCCTCGATTTTATAAAATACTTCGAATACCTGCCTGCTTACCAGATGGTGAATGGCATACGTGCAAAACGAAAAGATACAACTATAAAAAAGATCTCCTCAAAAGTAGCTAACAACTTCCGGCGGCTGATGATAAACGATAACATACAGGATACCTGTTGCCCGCTAAAAATTATGGAAGCAACCTATGCCAAACGAATCCCTTTTTTTGATGGCATGCATCGTTTTCTGCCAGCGCTTATTCAATTGCAGGGTGGTAAGGTAAAGCAGGTGCCTGTGCAGCATTTTGAGCGTTATGCCGGTACGGCTAAATACCATCTTCTAAACAGGCTCTGGGGACCTTTGAACGATACGTTTGCTTTCAGATGGATGCGCAGGCGTTACATAAACTATACAGTAGCTGAAAAGGGAGTTCATAAAATTGCCGAGAAGCATGAGCAGTTTTGAGATCGGGGTATACGGAACAGGCTTACTGGCGCAGGCGCTTTTTTCGTCCCGTATTCTGGTGCAGTGGATTCAGTCGGAGCGGGCCGGTAAAGTGCTGTCGCCTACCTCTTTCTGGACCTTCAGCCTGCTGGCTTCCTTCCTGTTAATGATATACGGTGTACTGCGTAACGATCTTGTCATTCTGGGAGGGCAGGTAGTTTCCTACTTCATTTATATCCGAAACCTGCACCTGAAAAATGCCTGGGACGACCTGCCATGGTGGGTGCGCTGGTCTGCAGTAGGTTTTCCGCTGGTGGCTACACTTTGGCTGATTTTCGGAGATGTTTATAGTTTAGAATACATCTGGGAACATTCCAGGATAGCCGGTTCCCTGATTGCGTGGGGAGGAGTGGGGCAGGTTGTATTCACGCTCCGGTTTGTGTACCAATGGTATTATTCCGAAAAGCTGCAGGAATCGGTGCTGCCGAAAGGATTTTGGGTGCTGAGCCTGGTCGGCAGCAGCATGATCATTCTGTATGCCATATTAAGACTTGACCCGGTATTGTTTATAGGGCAGGCCTTTGGTATAGTTGCGTACAGCCGTAACCTTATCTTAAGCCGGCAAAAGCAGGACGCCTCTCAAACGCTTACCAACTAGCTCCCGACTATGCTGCCAAGGTTCAGGCTGTACAGCAGCTATTCGGTTTGGGTAATACTGGCAGTTATGTTTCTGGCACTGCTTTACAACCTCGGAGGCTGGGGTGTTTTAGAAACCAGCGAAGCACGCTATGCCGAAATAAGCCGGGAAATGCTTGTGTCTGGAGACTGGCTTCATCCGCGTTTGCTGGGTATTCTGCACTACCATAAACCTCCCTTCACCTACATCATCTCGGCTACTGGTTTATCCCTGTTCGGAGTGAATGGTTTCGGGGTGCGCTTTTTTCTGCAGGTGTCTTTACTTATCCAGGGCGTGTTGGTGTACAGGCTGGCAAAGGAGCTTTTCCGGAACCAGAAGATTGCCATGGCCGCCTTACTCATCTACTTTTCTATGCCGGCCGTGCTTGTATCAGCACGTAACCTTACCACTGATTCTTACCTGGCAACATTTGAACTGTTAGCGATATGGGCTTGGGTGAAATATAAACAAGTGAAAGCACCTGCCTGGCTGTATCTTTTTTATATCGCGCTTGCCCTCGCTTTCCTAACCAAAGGGCCTGTAGGATTAATTTTTCCGGTTCTGGTTGTGATCGGCTTAAGTAACTATAGTTCCGGAGTTGAAAAATCATCTCTTATAGCTCACCAGCTCATAGGTCTAGCCATTTTTTTGATTTTAGGTGCCAGCTGGTATCTCTATCTTATGCTGCAGGACAGGCAGTTTGTTGATTATTTTTTAATGCGGCATGTAGTAGAACGCTATGCCAATCCGGAAGCGTTTAGTCGGTCCAAACCCTGGTGGTTTTATATTGTGCTGGCTCCCGCTTTAAGTTTGCCCTGGTCTGCTATCTTACTTTTTAATTTTAAGCAGCTTCAGAGACTAGAGAAGCATTTTAAAAAGCTGTTTATAGTTTGGCTGCTGGTTCCGCTGCTGTTTTTTTCCTTCTCAGGCTCTAAACTGCTGCTCTACATATTGCCCTGGTTTGCTGGCCCTGCCCTGATATGTGCCTGGCTGCTATACCAATTACCAGATACAACTAAACGTAAAGTAGCTGCCTGGGGAATAGTTTATTATACAGTGCTGGCTGGCGCTTTTCTCCTTATCCCGATTCTCCCTGTTGATCTCCCAATACCATACTGGGTTTATAGTTTGCCGCTGCTCATGCTGCTATGCCTGTACCTGATCTGGAAGAGCAGGAATAATACTGTGGTAAAACTGCTCCTAGGATCTGCTTCATTTACTATTCTTTTGCTGCCGTTTTCAACGTATCTGCTGGCAGCAAATCCATCCCTTTCAAATAGTTCTACGGCATTAGCCCAGGCGCTGCAGGCAAAAGAACTGCGGTACAGGCAAGTGGTGGTCTATGATAAACTGCTTCCCTCGTTAGCCTTCGAACTGAACCGGAATTTTGTAACGATACAAGCCAATAGCCGAAGCCTTAACCGCGAAACACAGTTTGAAACAGACACCAAATGGAAAGACCATTTTCTGCAGCTTAACAAACAGGAAGACTCAACGGCTCTGGCTAGCCTGCTAAGAAAGAATGTAGTGTTGGTAGTAAAAGGTGATTTGCCGGAAGAGAAACAGTGGCTGATAAAGCATCTGCACAGAAAAAGAAAAGCAGGAAAATGGAGTATCTATTTTTAACTATAGACTAGGTAGAAAATGCAAAAGGGCCAAAGGTAAAGCTGAACAACCGTTTGAAATTGAGGAGTTCTCTAACTATAGAATGGGCAGCTATCTAACCAAATAAAGAGTTAAAGATGGACTATAGTTTATGCTACTATGTTACCCGGAATAATAGCTATAGTTTGTGATTTATTGCTTTGTATCGGACACGGTTTTACTTATCTGCATCCGTTTTGTTACCACCGGGGGTAGGCAGGTTCCAATGAAAACTAAGTGCTAAAATGCGTATGGTAAAACAAACCGATAGCGCAATAATGGAAACCCAATCTTCAGACGCCCATTGCAGTTGATCTCCCGAAACCACAATCAGGGCCCCGATAAGCGCTGCCGAAGCATAGATTTCTTTTTCCAGGATAAGGGGAACCCGGTTAAGCATCACATCACGAATTACACCTCCACCTACAGCAGTTGTGATACCCAACAGCATCGCTACCTCTCCATTATAGCCATAGTGTAGCGCTTTCTGTGCTCCTGTTACAGCAAAAAACGATAACCCGACAGCATCGAAAAAGAGCACCGGGCGATTGAGCCGCTCGACAACGGAAAATAAACCTACAGTTAATCCTGTAGCGGTAACAGCCACTACAAGGTATTGCCAGTTCGTTAAACCCGCCGGTGGTATAGCCCCGATACAAAGGTCACGGATGATACCACCACCGCAGGCAACCACAAAGGCAATGGCACAGATCCCGAACAGGTCGAGGTTACGTTTCCTGGCGGCTGTGGCCCCACTGATGGCAAAGGCAAAAGTACCTGCCAGCTCGAGAAAATAAAATAAGGAGTGTAGTTCTTTCATCCTGATAGACACCCGGACAGTTTAATTAAACCAGGCTGCGGCGGCTGTCATCATCGCCTGCAAACCTGTTTTTAAGGTCGGGTGTAATACAGGCGCAAATTTAGGCGAATGATTACTAGGAATGGAATTTAATTTACCTGCATTTTTAGCCTCCTGGAAAGTTTTGGGATCGGTGCCCCCAACAAACCAGAACACATATGGCACTTTCCAGTTCCGTCCAAAAACACTGAAGTCTTCGCTGGCAGAAGCTGGCTTGGTTTCATAAGATCTATCCCCAAACTGTGCTTCAAAGGCTTCAGCTACTTTAGCGGTTGCCATGGCATCATTCTCCGTGAGCGGATAGCTGTCCAATTCCGTAAATTCCGGATCTCTTGGCGCATTGGATGCGGCACATTCCGCACAACATATTCGTTTAACTGCTGAAAGGATATGGTCCCGTACGCCATCATTAAACGTGCGGATATTTAACTTCAGAGTGGCCTCTTCAGGGATAATATTTTCCTTGGTACCTGCCTGTAAGGATCCTACAGTCAGCACGGCATTTTCTATTGGCGCTACCTCACGCGAGATAATGGTTTGCAAACGCATGGTGGTAGCTGCCGCCATCACCACGGGATCAATAGAGGTTTGTGGCTGTGAACCATGTGCGCCACGGCCAAAAATTCTAACTTTAAGACTGTTTCCGGCAGATAATATAGCGCCGCTGCGATGACCAACCGTACCAGCTATACCCACCATTACGTGTTGTCCCAGAATAATTTCCGGCTTCGGAAAGCGGTCCATCATGCCATCGTTAATCATGCTTTGTGCACCCCGGCCAACTTCTTCGCCAGGCTGAAAAACAGCCATCAATGTCCCTTTCCATAGTTCCCGGTGTTCTGAAAACAATCTTGCCGCGCCCATCAGCCACGTTACATGCAAATCGTGCCCGCAGACATGCGACACGCCAACTTCTTTTCCTTCTTCGTCCCGGGCTATTACTGTACTGGCATAAGGCAGGCCGGTGTCTTCGGTAACAGGAAGTGCATCCATATCCGCCCGGAGCATAACAACCGGACCTTCCCCATTCTTTAAAATACCCACCACACCTGTTACCCCGATACCTGTTGATACTTCGAATTGATATTTAGCCAGGTAATCTGCGGCAATCTGGGCTGTCCGGTGTTCTGCCATCGACAGCTCCGGGTTTTGGTGAATATCTTTATAGATCTCTTCCAGTTCAGGAAGCAGTTGATCGATAAAACTGTCCAGGTTATTATTGAAGGTCTTGATCTGAGAGATTTCCATAACTATAATGTTAATTCGAATTAAAGTTGTTACGTCAGCTTATTCAATTGCTTCTTTAGGCTTGCCCTTCGGAATGGTTTTCAGGATGGCAACTATGGCTATAACGATCATCAAAACATTAAACAGCAACCCTATACCGGCTGCAAAACGCACATTTATGTTATCTGTTCTGCCCAGGAAAAGATCAGCCATTGGCGGAATGCCTTCGTGTTGACTAAGTCCGTAGAAGATAGCTGCTGAAATGGCCACACCAAAAGCAGCACCCAACGACGATGCCATTTTATAGATTCCTGACGCGGAGCCGGCCTTGTTACCCGGCACATTGCTTAGCGCTGCATCCGTAGAAGGGGTGGCATAAAAACCTAGCCCTATACCAAAAAGTGTAAACCCGATAAAGGAAGCGATGATGTATTGTTCGGCCAGTAAAAAAGTAAGGCTGGTGAGCAAAATTCCAACCCCTGTAATCAAGCAGCCATATAGCATTGGTTTCCGGGGACCTAGTTTCTGGAGTAATTTTTCACCTACACGAATGGTGCTCAGCACGGCTACTAAATAACCAACCGTAATTAAACCGGACTGAAGCGAAGATAAGCCCGCTTCTGCCTGAACCAGCGCCAGCGAAACCAGCAGTGTACCGGCAGCTCCGTTTAGCAAAAAGTTAGAAAGAGTAGCTCCTGAAAATGTCTGGTTGTTAAAAAGCGACAGATCTACAAACCCGTTTTCGCTCCTTTTTTCTATCCGTAGAAAGATGATGGTGGCAATGATGAAAATGGCGATACCAATCAGCACAGCAGGACTTAACCAACCAAGTCCCGAGCCTTGCCCGATAACAATATTGATGGCCAGCATGGCGATGATAAAAGCGATAAGCCCAGCCCAATCGAAGCCCTTCTCGTCTGTAGCTGCTGATTTACTTTCCGGGGTTCCTCTTATCAGCAAAAAGCTTATAACAGCGACAACTATAGACATAACAAAGATCCAGCGCCAGCCCATAGTTGAAGCGACCAAACCGCCAAATAAAGAACAGAGCCCTGAACCACCCCATGAGCCGATAGACCAAAAGCTGAGTGCCCGCTGCCGTGCTTTACCATCGTAATAAGCTTTCATCAGGGCCAGGGTCGAAGGCATGATACAGGCTGCGGAGAGGCCCTGCAATATCCTTCCGGCTAAAAGAAATACGGCAGTACCCGAGGGTGAGATAACGATGAGAAAGGAGCCGATAATGCTGAGCAGCAACCCGACGTACGTCAGTTTTACCCTGCCCATACGGTCTGCTAGTCCCCCTGCTACAACTATAAAAATTCCGGAAAACAACGCGGTGATACTAACAGCAAGATTGTTGAGGTTATGGCTGATCTTCAGGTCTTCCTGCATTACGGGCGCAATGTTCAGGGTTGTTTGCGCAAAGAGCCAGAACGTAATAACGGCCAGAACAATGCCTAAAATAAGCTTGTCTGTACCCTGGTAGTTCGCCGTAGTCGGAGGGATTTGATTTAAAGAAGCCATACGCGCGTTATTATTTTTATTTGAACGTAATTGGCTCTAAAACAATAATGTGCAAATGAAATAAAATGCCTGTTTTATGCTGCCATTCAATTACTACCTCCCCAATTCTTCCCGGATTTCGTTTTTACCTGATAGATGGATGTCAGAGAGTGCATTGTGTCTATTCCACGCGTTCCGTTTCCTTTTCTGTCTTTTCGCCCAGGAACTCCACCCACGCCTTTTTGATGCACGGATAATGCTTGGATGCTTCTACCAGGTTCATGAACCCGACCAGGTTATCTTCAAATCTTTTTGCCAGCGTTTCATCTTTTATGTTGCCTTCCGCATCAAAAGCCTGGTGAGCCGAAGCTAAAGAAAACATATCCGGATAAACCCTTGTACCCAGGTGCTCTAACGGAATCCGCAGTGACCAAAGCCCACGGTTACCGCCGGCCATAGACGGAGAAGCAGACATGAGCAGGGCATGGTGCTGGTTGAAAGGCTGCGGCCGAAAGCGGGAAGTCCAGTCGATCACATTCTTGATGACGCCGGGCATAGAGCCATTGTATTCCGGCGAAGCTATGATGAAAGCATCGTTTGCCAGGATGCGTTTCCGGAACGCTTCTGCACCTTCCGGGTGAAAATTATCTACTTCCAGATCCTGGTTGAAAGAAGGGCAATCAAAGTCGCTCATACTTGCAAAATCAACTGTGCCGCCATTTTTTTCTATGGCTAATGCTGCCAGTTTTGCCAGTCGGTTGTTAAGTGAATCACTTCTTAATGAAGCTGAAAAAATAAGAAAACTTGTATGGCCCTGTCGGTTATCTTTTTGCGGCTCTTCCATCAGAAAATCATTTAGAAATGGTGATGATCATAACTATACTTTACCAGTACGCACAACGAGTGTGAGCAGTCTATATTCAGTTTTTAACTATAGCTATAGTTTGTTTAGTTAGATAGATTATCAGGGAGGATCTCATATAGCTCTACCAACTATAGCCTTCCGGTAACCTATAGGTTAGATATTGATTGCGGTTCTTATGTCCTGTAAACTATAGCCGCTAGCAGTAATTTATAGTTCGTGATTTGCGGTCTCTACCTATAGTGAGTTCTGAGAATATCTATAGTTTAAAGACTGATTTGGAATCTACTAATACAATGTCAGCAACTATAGGTAGCCCGCACTATAAACCTCCCCAACTATAGTTGCGCTCCGGGTTTGCTGTAACTAATAAGCCTCCGAAAGGTCAAAAGAAATAGAAAACACTTTTGAGCAGAAGTAAGGTCTATCTAAAGCACATAAGGGCAACTCAACTGAGTTTTTAATCTGAACTAGCCTAAATGTTAGCGCCATAGTTATAACTATAGCATAAGATATTTAGGATAAACCGGTGAAATCTGAACAAAAGTGAAAATATATTCGTTAGATATATGTATGTACATTAAATGTATATACATTTGTTTAGTTCGTTTGAACAGAGACAAATAGTAAACTATAAACAAGGAAATAAAATGGCAACTATAAAATGGGTAGTAGACACGATGCACAGCGAAGTACAGTTCAAGGTAAAACACCTCATGATCACGACCGTGACGGGGCACTTCAGGAACTTTAATATAGAGGCAGCTACATCAAACGACAAATTCACAGACGCAGAGCGTATTGTTTTTACAGCTGATGTAAACTCGATCAGTACCAACAACGAGCAGCGTGACGCGCACCTGAAGTCGGCAGACTTTTTTGATGTGGAGAAGCACGACGAGATTAAGTTTAACGCCAAAAGTTATGAGAATGTAGGTGGCAGCGATTACCTCTTACACGGCGACCTCACCATCCGGGATATAACCAGGCCGGTTACGGTAGGAGTGGAGTTTGGCGGCATAGTAGTAGATCCTTACGGGCAGACCAAAGCCGGCTTTACAGTGGATGGCAAAATAAGCCGCAAAGATTTTGGTCTTACCTGGAATGCCGTAACCGAAGCGGGCAGCGTAGTAGTAAGTGACGAGATCAGGTTACAGGCTGACGTTCAGTTGATAAAGCAGTCTTGATTCAGCCCGGTTACTTACTGGAAACTATAAATTTATCCAAGAATCAACTTAACAAGAGAATAATGGAAACGAAGATAGCAGGCCTGCACCACATCACAGCGATAGCTGGTATGGCCAAGCAGAACTTAGATTTTTACACCAAAGTACTGGGCCTGCGTTTGCTCAAAAAGACCGTGAACTTTGATGACCCGGGTACTTACCATTTCTATTTCGGAGATGAGAGAGGCAGCGCCGGTACCATCCTTACGTTCTTCCCGCATGAAGGCGCCCGCAGAGGTAGTGCCGGTACAGGCATGGCCACCAACATTGCCTACGCAGTGCCGGAAGGCAGCTTTGATTTCTGGATAGACCGCTTCGATAAGCACAACGTGATCTACAACAAGCCATCCGAGAAATTTGGCGAAAAATACCTGACCTTCCTCGATCCGGATGGACTGAAACTGGAACTGGTGATTCCTAAGAACAGCGATAACCGCAGGCCCTGGGAAACCGATGAAGTAAAAGCAGCTGTGGCTACCAAAGGCTTTCATGGCGTAACGCTTACGTTGCAGAACAAAGAGAAGACAGCGAAGATACTGACCGATATTTTTGGCTATAGTTTTCAGGAGAAGAGCGGTAACCGGTATCGCTATACAACGGATGCAGTGGATACAGCCAACATCATTGACCTGGTAGAATTACCAAACGAGGCACGTGGTATTGGCGGGGCAGGTACTAACCACCACATTGCTTTCCGGGTGAAGAATGAAGAGGAGCTGATGGAGTTCCATGATAAGATCGCCGGCCTTGGCTATAACATTACCAACAAGATAGATCGCAATTATTTCTATTCACTCTATTTCAGGGAGCCAGGTGGTGTGCTGTTCGAGATCGCTACCGATAATCCGGGTTTCGGCATTGACGAGCCATGGGATAAACTGGGAAGCGGTTTGCTGTTACCGCCGCAGTATGAGCCACGCAGAGCGGAGATCGAAGCTGCGCTGCCTAAGGTTGACTAAGCCTGAGCAGAACTAAACTATAGTTACATCATCACTAAACACGAAGACTATGAACGCTTATGCCATTACAAGAATATACGCCGACGAGAACGGTGACAGCCGCTTCGAGGATATTTCGAGATCGCTGGAATCGGAAGGTGAAATAGGTTTTTTATCTGAGCCGGAAGAGGCTGAAAGTATTATTTTCAGGAAGGTTGTATCTACTTACGATTACGACTTTCACACAGCACCGGACCGGCAATATCTTTTCCTGATGGATGGGGGAATCGAGATAGAAACGTCGTTAGGCGAAAAGCGGCAATTCGAAACGGGAGAGGTGCTGCTGCTGGAAGACACAACTGGCAAAGGACATAAAACGCGCAACCTGAAGCCTGCCACGCGCAGCTCCGTTTTCGTAACACTTAAGTAAGGCAATGCTCCATAGTTGATAAACAAAAAATAGTATGTATACACATAAGAATGATGTGATAACGCGGGGCAAGCCCTTGTCAGAAACGGGTAAAGCGCTGATACTGGTGCATGGCCGTGGTGCTACTGCCCAAAGTATACTCGACCTGGCAAACCATTTGCCCGCGCAGGACTTCACACTTTATGCCCCGCAGGCTACTAACAATAGTTGGTATCCGTATAGTTTTATGGCACCCGAAGAGCAGAACCAGCCTGCCCTGGATTCTGCCCTGGAGCGGCTGGATGAACTGGTAAAAAGCATACTGGATCAAGGCGTAAAGAGCGAGGAGCTGTATTTAGGCGGTTTCTCGCAGGGTGCTTGTCTAACATCAGAATACGCAACCCGAAATGCCAGGAAGTTTGGCGGCCTGTTGTTATTTACCGGTGGCCTTATCGGGCAGCAGTTGGTGGCTGATAGATACAAAGGCAATTTTGAAGGTACTCCGGTACTCCTCACTACCGGCGACCCCGACCCGCATGTGCCCGTAAGCAGGGTAGAGGAAACCGCGGAAACGATGGAAAAACTCGGCGCTGTAGTTACCAAAAAAATATACCATGGCCGGCCACATACTATATTGCAGGAAGAGTTGGACCTGGCGGGCAAAATTTTATCATCAGTGGATAAAGGTTAAACGTATGGAAATTGAAGTAAAGGATAATCCAGCCCAAAACAGGTTTGAGGCAACTATAGAAGGCCATACTGCCATAATAGACTATAAGCTACGGCCCGGCGAAATAACCGTATTGCATACCGAGGTACCCAAAGAACTGGAAGGCCGTGGCATAGCTGGTGCCATGACAAAGTTTGCGTTGGAGCAGATTCGTGAAAAGGGCCTTCAGTTAATTCCCTTGTGTCCTTACATGCGGTCCTATCTCAAAAAGCATCCTGAGTACCAGGACCTGGTGAAAGACAGAGCCGGAGAAAATGTGTAAACTATAAGTGCTGATGCCCTGCTACGTTAATTTTAAAGGCGAAAAAGTGGTACCCGTAGAAGAGGGCCAGACGATACTTCAGGCATCGCTGGCTGCTGGTATACCACATTACCATGCCTGTGGCGGCAAAGGGCAATGTACTACTTGTCGGGTACTGGTATTGGAAGGTCAGGAGCAGCTTACCCCGCCCACCAGCTATGAGCGGGCCATCAAAAATGTAAAGAAGTTTCCGGACAACGTAAGATTAGCCTGCCAGTCGCGGGTAAGTGGCGACGGGGTAGAGGTACAGCGACTTATCAAGGACGAAACGGACCGTTACATTCTTATCAATGATTCGGAAGACTCGACCCGGGTGATGGGCGAGCGTCGCAAACTGGCCTTGTTCTTTATCGATATCCGCAATTTTACCCCGTTTATTGAAGCAAGCTTACCTTTTGATGTCATCCACATCATGCGCCGGATCTTTGCCATTTTCCGGAATGCCATTACCCAGTATGACGGCGTGATTATAGAAACAGCAGGGGATGGACTTTACGCTGTGTTTGGGCTTAACAGTAAAATAAAACAGGCTGCGGAGTCGGCAGTGCTGGCCGGGCTAAAGATACTGGCAGACCTGCGGATCTTCAATAACACTTACATGCGTCCCTATTTCAACCATACTTTTGAAGTAGGCATTGGCGTGCATGTCGGGAAAGTGATTGTGGGGAACGTGGGCATTGGCCTGAGCAACAACCTGACGGTGATGGGCTACCCGGTGAACATAGCGGCCCGGCTGCAGGCAGCAACCCGGGAACTAGATAATAGCTTTGTGATCTCTGAGCTGGCTTTCCGCCTGCTTAAAAATCCACCTTATTCTATGGGCTGCAGCTACATAAACCTGAAGGGCGTAAGTGCTGCCTACGAGGTACGGCTGATCGGTAAACCCTATGAAATAGAACTGCCAACTATAGCTCCCGACGCAACCTGATCCCTTCTCTCAGTCTGCATTCACACCAGTTTTAAGGGAATACAACATTGTGTGCAGGTACTAAAACTTATAGGTACAGGTTTATAGTTGGATGATTACCTTTGCTTTAGTGTCTAGCATTTGAACTTAAGCCATGCACCCGAAACGATTTTACAAAGGACTTTACGGCACCAACTCCATCGAATTTGCGAAAGGCCTTATTAACGTGCATCCGTTTGGGGAGATTGGTAAACAGTACCAGGGACAGGTAAAACTACACGCCCACAACAACTTTCTGCAGATCTTCCTTATCCAGAGTGGCACCACTGAATTTTATTATGGAACGGAGAAAACTGTTTTACAGGGTCCTACATTTATAGTTGCTCCTAAAAATATAGAGCATGGCTTTATACATCAGACCGATGTTACGGGTTGGATATTAAACCTGGCAGATAATGTGTTGGAGCACATGTTGCAACGCGAAGCGGATGTGATCTTCGGGATGGATGAAATTCATATTGTAAAAGTTACACCAGCACAACCGGCCATTACAGCAGTATTTGAAACGATGCAGAAGTGTGTGGAGGAATATAACAGCCAGATGCCAGGCCGGCTGTTAATGCTGCAACACCTGGTTGGCCAGATGCTTGTGCAACTATATCGTATTGCACTTGGCAGAAAGACCGCATTCTTTGATTCCTCCAACAGCAGTAAAGTTTACTTCCGCAGGTTTCAGCAACTCATCAGGGCAGAAGAATCATACAAAAAGCATGTGGAGGACTATGCCCGTGACCTCTCCATTTCAACCGGGCATCTTAGCCGGATCTGCAGAGATATTGCCGGTAAATCACCTAAGGATATCCTGATCGATCATTTCATTACAAAAGCGCAGCTGGCACTGTCTGATGTAGAGAGCAGTGTTTCAGATATATCCTACACGCTCGGTTTTGATGACCCCGCCTACTTTGCCAGAATCTTCAAGAAGAAAACTGGCCAGACCCCGATAGAATTCCGCAAAAAGATAGGCGTAAATAATTCTTAAGCACACCATGTTCGATTTGTCTTAGTATTAAAGGATAAATCCTACCCGTCAGAAGGCTGTACGGCTACATTTGTAATACTTAGTGAGTGATTACTTTCCCAAGTAAGTGAACACTCATTTTAAAGTTTACTCGTACAGCTAACTACATGAAGAATATACAGATAGAGCGTATTGAATCGGTTATAGTTGACCTGCCTACCATACGCCCGCACCACTTATCGATGGCCGTTATGCGCAGCCAGACGATCGTGATCGTGCGGTTGTTTTGCAGCGATGGAATAGAAGGGTTGGGCGAAGCCACAACTATAGGTGGACTAAGCTACGGCGACGAATCGCCGGAAGGAATGAAGCTGACGATTGATACCTACATTGCTCCGCTGCTTCAAGGTAAATCTGCGCTGAGTATTAATGCCGTTATGGCTTTGCTGGAGTATACTATAAAAGGCAACCATTTTGTAAAATCCGCTATCGAAACGGCTCTTTTAGATGCGCAGGGCAAAAGGTTAGGCGTTTCAGTAGCTACGTTACTAGGCGGGGCAGTTACGCAAACCTTGCCTGTGCTCTGGACACTTGCCAGCGGTGATACGGATAAAGACATACAGGAAGCGCATACCCTGCTGGAAAACGGCAGGCACAAGGCTTTCAAACTCAAGATCGGCCGCAACGACCGGAAAGCGGACGTAGCCCATGTGGCCGCCATCAAAGCCGCTGTAGGCCCGGACGTGATAGTGACAGTTGATGTTAACCAGGCCTGGACAGAAAGTGTAGCCAAACAGGGAATAGCCCAGTTACAGGAAGCAGGCATCGATCTGATCGAACAGCCAATTGTCAAAACCAACTTCGACGGACTGGCACGACTTACCCAATACTTCCAAGTACCCATTATGGCCGATGAAGCTGCCGGAACGGTTTCAGACGCTTTTAAGCTCGCTAAAATAGGCGGAGGCAGCGTGTTTGCATTAAAGATCTCCAAAGCAGGCGGCCTGACCAATATTCAGAAACAAGCCGCTATTGCACAGGGTGCAGGCATAAGCCTGTATGGAGGCACGATGCTGGAAGGTACGATCGGCACGGTAGCCTCAGCGCATGTTTTCAGCACCCTTCCTCACCTTGACTGGGGCACAGAACTCTTCGGCCCGCTCTTACTTACCGAAGACATTGTAAAGAAAAGGCTCACCTATGGCAACGGCGTGATGGAGATTCCGCAGGAGCCGGGTCTGGGTGTTGAGCTGGATATGAACCAGGTAGATAAATTTAAAAGAAGATAAGCTATGTTATTTCACGTGCACATGACAGTGAATATTCCCCTGGATCTGGATAAGACCTATGTGGATGACCTGAAAGCGAAGGAAAAGGCACTTTCGCAGGACTTACAACGGCAGGGCAAATGGACGCACATCTGGCGCATTGCAGGCAAATATGCTAACATCAGCATTTTTAATGTAGCCAGTGCCGGCGAACTGCACGACATACTTATGTCGCTTCCGCTTTATCCGTTCATGGAAGTAGAAGTTACAGCGCTCTGCCAGCATTATTCGTCCGTTAAAAACGAAGAAGAAGCCCACTAACCAAGCACCTTTTAACAATCTAAACTATAACCTTAAAACTTTACGACCATGGAAAGAAATCAGATAGACGCCGTCATTGAAAGAATAGAATCTACAGAGGTACAAGGCCACGGCTCAGATCGCATAAAAGAGATCGTAAACCGATTTACACGCGATCTGTTTTACGCCATCGAAGACCTGGATATACAACCGGAGGAAATATGGAAAGCAGTAGACTGGCTGACATTAACCGGTAAAAATAACGAATGGGGACTGGTAGTAGCCGGTATCGGGCTGGAGCACTTTCTAGACCTGCGCATGGATGAAGCGGAGGCCAAGGCCGGTATTACCGGTGGCACCCCAAGAACTATTGAAGGCCCGCTTTATGTGCCGGGTGCACCTGAGTCATATGCCTACGCGGAGCTGGAAACTGAGCCGGAAGTAGGTGGTGAAAGATTATACATGCAGGGCCAGGTACGCGACGATTCTGGTAAGCCGGTACCAAACGCAAAAGTGGAAGTATGGCACTGTAACCTGAGAGGCATGTACTCTATTTTTGATTCTTCTCAGCCGCCGTTCAACTTGCGCAGATCCATTATCACAGACGATAACGGCAGGTACAGGTTCAAGAGCATATTACCGGTTGGCTATAGTTGCCCTCCTGGCGGAGCCACAGACCAACTACTGAAAGCAATTGGCCGTCATGGTGGCCGCCCGGCACACATTCACTTCTTTGTAACAGCCGAAGGGCACCGCAAACTAACCACGCAGATCAATATTGAAGGGGACCCGCTTATCTGGGATGATTTTGCTTTTGCCACCCGCGAAGAACTGGTGCCGCATATTACCCGCTATTCGGCTACTGAAGCAAAAGAGAAATTCAACATCGACGAGCCGTTCGCTTCCATTGATTTTGATTTTGAGATACACAAAGAGAAGGAAGGCGTGTTTTCCGCAGAGATCGAGCGAACCCATGGACCTGCCTAACCAATGATTTCCGGATGAGATGGAGCTATAGTTCAAAGCTACATCTCATCTGCATTTTTTGTTAGACCGGAGGAAACTGCTGCATCCTGATAAGTGGCTGACAGCTAAATTATAAGATAGAAACAAATACGTATGCCAACTATAAAAATCGCTGAGAACGACTGTTTTTACACCTATGATGACCTGGGGCACGATGATACCCTTGTGTTTTCAAATTCGCTGGGCACAGACCTGTCGATGTGGGATGAGGTAGCACATATCTTAAGTGAGCATCTTAACATCTTGCGTTATGATACGCGCGGGCACGGGCAGAGTACCATCAGTTCGGATGTGGTAACTATAGCTGATCTGGGCCAGGATGTGATCGACTTGCTGGACCATTTAAAGTTAGGCAAAGTTTACTTCTGCGGGTTGTCGATGGGCGGACTGATCGGGCAATGGCTGGGCATACATAATCCGGAACGTTTCAAAAAGATCATCATTGCAAACACAGCAGCCAAGATTGGAACGGAAGAAGGCTGGAATGCACGCATTGCGCAGGTAAAAGAACATGGCTTGCAGAGCATACTCGATGGCACGGCACAACGCTGGTTTACCCCTGAATTCAGGAAAGAGCATAAAGCTATAGTTGACGCTGTGCTGGAGAAATTCAAACAAACTTCCCTGCAGGGTTATATTGCTAATTGCGCTGCCGTGCGGGATGCGGACTTTAGGGATGAACTACCAAAGCTAAGTGTTCCTACCCTTATCATCAGCGGCACCCAGGACGAAGTGACCACCACAGAAGATGGCGACTTCCTGGCCAGCAACATACCCCGCTCACGGCATGTACAATTAGATGCCAACCACCTATCCAGTGTAGAACAGCCTGCTGCGTTTGCAAAAAATATACTGTATGCCGCCAAAAACGAAGGCGACTTTTATTTGAAAATTTTTCCATTGATATAAAGATGAAATCGGTACCACAGATAACCCTTGAAGAAGCAGTTGCTTTGGTAAAGGATGGCGATATATTACTGCAGGGCGGCTTCGGGATGACGGGCAACCCGGTACACCTGATGCATGCATTGGCTGAAACCAGAACAAAGGACCTGACTTTTATCGGGAACAATGTTGGTGAAGCCGGAATAGGTGGCGGCAAATTATTGCGCAACGGGCAGATCAAAAAAATGATCGGTTCTTTCTTTACCAGTAACCCGGAAGCAGTAAAAGCTGCCCAGGACGGTGACGTAGAATATGAGCTGTTGCCCCAGGGTACATTGGCAGAAGCTATTCGTGCAGGTGGAGCCGGTATTGGTGGCTTTTATACGCCTACCTCTGCCGGTACAGAACTCGCTGAAGGCCGCGAAACAAAAATGATAAGGGGAGTGGAGCAGGTATTTATTGAGGGCATCCGGGGCAATGTAGCTTTTGTGCGTGCCTGGAAAGCGGATACGGCTGGTAACCTGACCTATCGTATGACGGAGCAGAACTTTAACCGTGCCATGGCCACCGCTGCCGACCTGGTAATTGCGGAAGTGGAAGAAATTGTACCGGTGGGAGAGATCGCGCCGGAACACGTGCACACGCCGGGCTCTTTTGTAAATTACCTGGTGCAGGCCACACTTACACCGGAAGACCTGGGCTCCTCTGCCTCCGTTTCGTCCTCCCGGAAGACAAGTGAAAGACGCATGAACATGGCCAGGCGAGCGTTGAAGGAACTGAAGCGAGGTGATGTGGTAAACCTGGGGATTGGTATACCAACGTTAGTTGCGGATCTGATCACACCTGAAAACGGCATCGTGATGCATACAGAGAACGGCATGCTGGGCGTTGGTCCGGTGCCGACAGATGGCGGTGGCGCGATGGATTACCCGGTTAATGCCGGTAAAATTCCGGTTACAGCCCTGCCGGGCGCCAGCTATTTCGATAGTGCCGACTCGTTTGCCATGATACGCGGAAAGCACGTGGACATTGCCGTAATGGGTGGACTGGAAGTAGATGAAAAGGCGAACCTGGCCAACTGGGCAGTACCTGGTCAGCCGTTGCTGGGCGTAGGTGGCGCTATGGACTTGGCTTCGGGAGCCAAAACACTTATCATCACCATGACCCATACGAACAAAGACGGTTCCCCTAAAGTTGTTCCGAAATGTGCTTTACCATTAACCGCACTAAAAGCGGTAGATATGATCATTACAGACCTGGCCGTTTTCAGGTTTATAGATGGACAGCTGACCCTTACGGAACTGATGCCCGGAGCAACGCTGGAAGAAGTGCGGGACAAGACGAGTGCAAAGTTTAAAGAAGCGCTTGAGGCATAAGACAATGTTCCGGTTCGGGTAAAGGGAGTGCTTTTGTGAGCATGTATTTTTTAAGTGCTATCTACCTCCTGAAATGAAAAGTATTACCGAAACTATGGCAGCAAGGCAGTTTAGCATAGATGCAGACATGATCCTGTACATTATCCGGTGTTCCGTTGGGTTCCTGATTGGGTATGCGTTGTATCTTGCTTTTCCGCAGTTCGAGCTTTACTGGACCATGCTTTCGATCATACTTGTGCTGTCTCCGGAAGTAAAAGACTCGCCCAGACTAACCAACGAGCGGGTAAAATCAAACCTGATCGGGTCGAGTGTGGGGTTGTTCTGCTTTATATTGCCTGTACACCAGGTGGTCATGATGGTGCTTGGTATCTCCATGGCTATCTTTATCTGCCATTTTCTTAAACTGATGAGTGTGGCCCGGACTGCTGTAGTTGCACTTATCATTGTGGTGATCCATGAACAGGAATCAATGACCTACTGGTCAGCAGTAGAACGGTTTGTGTCGGTCACGCTGGGCTGTCTGATCGGGCTCGCCGTTTCTACAGTCACTGCCTTTTTATCTGAAACTATCAAAAAGAAAACAAACTGATTACAACACCTTTAAAGTTAATATTATGAGCAAAGAAGCCTATATCATAGATGGAATCAGAACCCCTGTCGGTAATTTGCGAGGGGAACTTTCGCCGGTTCGGACCGATGACCTGGCAGCCATGGTCATCAAAGAATTGATCAGCCGGAACCCTGATATACCAAAGGAGGCAGTGGATGATGTGATACTTGGCTGCCATAACCAGGCCGGCGAGGACAACCGCAACGTAGCTCGCATGGCGGGCTTGCTTGCAGGCTTACCTGTAACGGTGCCTGGCGAAACCGTTAACCGCTTGTGCTCCTCTGGCATGTCGGCGGTTATAAATGCTGCCCGGGCTATTAAGGCTGGTGATGGCGATGTGTTTATTGCCGGCGGCGTAGAGCACATGACGCGCGGCCCATTGGTTGTTTCCAAGCCAACCAAAGCATTCGGCACCGATTCGCAGATGTTTGATTCCAGTTTTGGATGGCGCTTTGTGAACCCCAAAATGAAGGAAATGTACGGTGTTGACCCGATGGGTATTACGGCGGAAAACCTGGCTGAAATGTATAAGATCTCGCGGGAAGACCAGGACAAATTCTCCTACCATTCCCAGATGAAGGCGACAAAAGCGCAGGAAAACGGCACCCTGGCTGAAGAGATCATGCCCGTAACTATACCCCAGCGAAAAGGCGACCCGGTTATAGTTTCAAAAGATGAATTCATCAGGCCAAACACAACTATAGAAACGCTGGCTAAACTAAAGCCTGCTTTTAAAACTGACGGCACCGTTACAGCCGGCAACGCTTCTGGTCTAAACGACGGTGCGGCGGCTACTTATGTTGTTTCTGAAGATGCCTTGCAAAAGTATAATCTGACACCGCTGGCCCGTATCGTAAGCTCAGCAGTAGTTGGCGTAGAGCCTCGTATTATGGGAATTGGTCCTGTTCCTGCCACTGAAAAGGCGTTAGAAAAAGCGGGTTTACGGTTAGAGGATATGGACATTATTGAGCTGAACGAAGCTTTTGCGGCGCAAAGTCTTGCCTGCACCAGAGCCCTGGGATTAGAAGATGACGACGCGCGCGTGAACGTGAACGGCGGAGCCATTGCACTGGGCCATCCGCTGGGAATGTCAGGAACACGCATCATATTAAGCGCCGCACTATCACTGAAAAGACAGCAGAAACGCTATGCGCTGGCAACGATGTGTGTGGGAGTTGGGCAGGGATATGCCGTTATATTGGAAAGGGTTTAGCTGCCTTTTCGGGTTTTGGCGTGTGACAGATGAGTAAGAAACAAGCGATACTGGACGCTGCTTTAAAGCTGTTTACGGAGAATGGTGCCCGGGCGACATCAACTAAATCTATAGCTTCTGAAGCGAACACTTCAGAAGCACTGATTTTTAAACACTATGGTTCAAAAGATCAGCTACTGGAGGCAATCCTTAAAAAAGCCTATCAGGTTACAGCCCTAGAGACCAACTTATACCTGAAAGGACTGACAGCAAGTGAGTATATCAGTAACATGATTGAGCTCCCGATCCTGCTGACGCGTTCGAATCCTGATTTCTGGGAAATGCAATACAAGATCATGGCGCTCAATCCAATCTCGTCGCGTTATCACGAAAACTTTATGCGTCCATGCCAGGTCAGGCTGACAGAATGTTTCCGGGAACTGAACTACAGCAACCCCGAACTGGAAGCCGAACTTTTGCTTATCTACATCGATGGCATCTGGAAATACTTCGCTGCACATAAGCTTGACGTTGCAAAGGAAAAAGCACTTACAGAATGTATGAAGCAGAAGTATAAACTATAGTTGCGCGCGAGTTTAAATAAAGTTTATAGTTGCATGTTTTGAAGCTCGATACTTTGGGAATTCCCTTCTGTAAATAAAAGTGCCTTGAGATGTAGGTGTTCTTTACACAGAGCGATTAAAACTCAACTATAAAACCAAGTGTCGGTACCAGGTTACCGTCGTTATTCTCAAGCACTACCGGTATGGCATTGCTTCCGTCTGAGCGAAGTGCGTTGCCATCTGTGGTAGCAAAACCAGTGTTTTCTTCGTTGCGCTGGAAAGTATAGCGGTCAAAGCCAGGCGTTTTACTTACCAGTACATTGGCAACATCCAGAAACAGGTCAAGTGTAACGCGGTTTAAATTCCACTTTTTATCGATGCGCACGTCCAGCTGGCTGAAAGGTTGGAGACGCTCAGTGTTTAGCCTGGAGTAATCCAGTATCCCTACACCCAGCGAAGCATAATTCCGGCGGGAGGCCTCCAGGTCGAATGGCGTGGAAGGTGCGCCGCCAGCATACCGGTACTTGGCCCCAAACTCCCAGTTACGAGGCAGCTTTTTGCCTAATAAGCCCGAGACAAGGTGCCGGTAATCCCAGGCACTGGAAACATAACGGCCATCCAGCCCGGCAAATTCACTCACAACATACGTGTAAGATAATACAGAGAACACGGTGCCTGTTAGCTTTTTTTGCAGGTATACCTCAGCGCCATAGGCTCTGCCTTCCCCGGTTGTACTAACAGCCTCGTTGCCAATAGCGCCAAAGTCGCCGCCCTGGTTTGCCAGCGAAATGCCATCCCGAACAGATAACGGGTAGTTACTATAGTCTTTGTAGAAACCCTCAAGCGTAAAGCGCAGATCCTGACGAGGTAAGAACTCGGTGCCCAGTACATAGTGAAGGGACCTGGTATAATCGGCCTGTTTATTCAGGTAAATGCCGTTTTCCTGGTATCCGAGCACTGTGTAAGCCGGAAGTTTATAATAGAGGCCGGACGATCCGTTTATCGTCCATTTATCATTAAGAAGGTAGGAAATAGCCAGGCGGGGAGACAGGGTTTTCATCGGATTATTTCCTTCATCAGTGAAGGAATTCAGATCAGTGCGGATACCGAGCGACAGCCCCAGTTTCTCCTTTAATACCGACCTGGAAACCTGCCCGAACGCACCATACCGGAAAAAATCCAGCCTGGTGTCATAATCCAGAATTACGCCTGGCTGTACTACGTTATTCTGTTCATCACGCAGCTCTTTCCGGATCACACTGTAAATATCATTGGTAAACTGCACGTACTGCCCCGAAACCCCGTAGGCATATCGCCATCCATTTTTATATTTATTTACATCCAGCCGCAGTTTGTTTTCGGTCTCGCGTGAGCTTGAATTTAGGGTGAGTGCCCGGTTTTCCCCTTCTTCCGCTGCTTCATATTTTGTCAGGCCATTATCAAAAGCATTACGACTCAGAGCCAGGTTCACGAAACCATCGTTTATCAGCCTTTTTACAACAACGCCGGTAGTATAATTCCATTGGTTAATGTATGGAACAGAACGCAGGATGTATTCATTTTCCGGGGTACTTTCGCGCGGTACTCCAAACGAGAAGTCATCAATTGCTCCAACGCCTATTAAAGAGATAGAAGTTTTGTCATTCAATTTATGGTCTACTTTGTACTGGAAATCCCAGTAGCTGGGACGAATAGGCAGGTCGAGCAACTTAAACAGGAACTGAAGGTAAGACCTGCGTGCAGATACTAGGTATGTTGTTTTCGAACTGATAGGTCCTTCTAAAGTAGTGGCAAATTCTGATCCGCTCAGTCGTACGTTACCCGAAAAACGTTCGGGGTTACCATAGCGCTGCCTGAACTCAAACACCGAGGCAAGCGCATTGTCGTAACGCGCATCAAAAGCTGATGAACTTACTTTCAGGTCCTCAATGAAAGATACATTGAGTATACCGGTGGCTCCGCCAGCACTTCCTTGGGTAGTAAAGTGATTGATGAGTGGTATTTCGATGCCATCGAGGTAGTATACGTTTTCGTTGGGAGCCCCACCGCGTATGATCAGGTCGTTACGGCTACCGCCCCCTGTACCATTGGTGGCAACACCGGGCAATACCTGCACTACTTTTGAAATATCGAAATTTCCGCCTGGGTTGCTTCTGATCTCTTCTGTTGTCAGGCTCTGAACCGACAAAGGAGTGATAAAATCGGCCACAGCCGCACTTTGCCTTCTGTTGGCCACTACCTCCACTTGCTGCAATTGGCTGGAGGCCGGCACCATTTCGAAGTTCAGTATCTGTACGTTACCAACCGTTACATTTACATTAAACCTTGAGAGTGGCTGATAGCCTAAGTAAGAACTTTGTACAGTATAACTGCCTACAGGAATGTTCTCAATCCGGAAGGCTCCTTTCTCGTTGGTAATAGCGCCCAATTGGCTTCCAACTACCTGTACCGATACACCGATCAAGGGTTCCTGTGTATTCCTGTCCCGGATTGTTCCGGTAATTAAGCCTGTTTGGGCTAAAGCAAGTGATGGTAGCAGAATAACGAGCAGAAGTAATACTCTCATAGTTTAAGTGTATTCGGTTATTGCTCGTACTACAGGCTTTGCATTAAATTGTTTAAAGTTGTGAATAAATTTGATTTTTCATGATAAAATAAGTGAGTAAGGGTAGGCAGCACTTAAACAACTACCCGTACCAGATGCGTATACAGCCTATCATTGCTACCAAAGGTTTATGAACAAGGATGTTACCACTTCCACTACTCCTGCACACCATCCAAAACTCAAAGAGCTTGCCGCTACAGCCATATGTGGAAATGATATAACTTCTTCCTGTTTGTATGTTTCTGCCCTTGCAATCATCTATGCAGGTCAGTATGCCTGGGTTGCCTTGCTGATGGTTGGAGGCGTGCTGTACTTATTCCGGAGCATTTACGGCGAAGTAGTTGGCGCCCTGCCGCTCAATGGTGGTGCCTACAACGCACTGCTTAACACAACAAGCAAAAGCACAGCATCTTTGGCAGCCTGCCTCACATTGCTTTCTTATATGGCAACTGCCGTTATTTCGGCCAGTGAGGCAATGCATTACGTGCATCATCTATGGCAGGGGTTGCCAATAATATATGCCACAATCGGTTTACTGGCCTTATTTATGGGGTTAACCATCATGGGGATCGGTGAATCCTCCATTGTGGCGGTAATTATTTTTATCACCCACCTTTCTACCCTCACACTGCTTTTGGTAATAGGTTTTTTCTTTTTATTCAGTCATGGATTTGACACGCTTACCTTGAACTATAGCCAACCCCTGGAAGGGAGTATTCCGAGGGCACTTTTCTTTGGGTTTGCAGCGGCTATGCTGGGGATATCCGGTTTTGAGAGCTCGGCTAACTTTGTTGAAGAGCAGGCTGAAGGTGTTTTTCCAAAGACTTTGCGCAATATGTGGTTAGCCGTAACCATCTTTAATCCACTGACTGCTTTTCTGGCCATCGCTATTATTCCATTGGCAGCGGTAAAAGAGAATCAGACCGCGTTGCTGGCCTACATGGGAGAGGTAGCTGGCGGAAGCTGGCTTGCTATAATTATATCTGTTAATGCGGCTCTGGTGCTGAGCGGTGCAGTGCTCACGTCCTATGTTGGTGTAACAGGATTGGTCCAACGCATGACCCTGGATCGATGCCTGCCCCAGTTCTTGCTGATAACAAACAAAAAGGGCTCTGCATACCTGATCATGATTACCTTTTTTCTGTTATGTGTATCAATCCTAATGATTACAGCTGGTGATATTGGTGCGTTGGCAGGCGTATATACCATTTCTTTTCTGGCTGTGATGGTATTTTTTGGAATCGGTAATATCCTGCTGAAGTTTCGCCGTAATCGTTTACCCCGCCCAGTACGTGCTTCCGGGCTGGTCCTGTTTTTAGCGATTACTGCTGTGCTGGCGGCGTTAGCGGGCAACGCCATCCTGAATCCGGCCTATGTGTGGGTGTTTCTCAAGTATTTTGTTCCAACCGTTTCCATTGTGTTCATTATGCTGTACCGTATTGAACTGCTTATCTTTTTTGCGTTCATAGTCAGGCAGTTGGAACGCCCGCTGAAAAAAATAATACCTTTTAAATCCTATACTATAAAGCGTCTCATTCAGACGATCAGATCACAGCAGTTCGTTTTTTTCTCGAAGGGTGATAATATAGCAAACATCAATAAGGTGATGCGCTATATTGTAGAGAACGAACATACCAACCGCATTAAAATTGTTAATGTATTAGAGGAAGGTGAAGAACCCCCGAAAAAGCTGATGCACGAGGTTGAAGTGCTGGACCTGGCATATCCGGAACTGGAGGTAGACTTCGTTATCATCAGAGGCTCTAAATTTGGTCCGGAACTGATTCAGGAGCTTTCAGATAAGTGGGGAATACCTAAAAACTTTATGTTTATTGGTTCTCCCGGGGACCATTTCCCATATAGGCTACAGGAACTGGGAGGAGTCAGGTTGGTTATTTAAAAAAGCAGATAATGACCAATTGATGCCGGGTAAGAAATTCAAAAAGCATTTACATAAACTGCTGAAAAATTCACTGAAGATTGCATTGATACACTAAAAAACCGCCCCTGTAGAGGACGCGGTTTTTTAGTGTATCAATTCCTGATTAATCCATATATTTTACTCTACCACCGCTTCCATCACCGACACAGCCGAAGCACCGAAATACCCGATAGCACCACCTGAGATGTTGCTCGGAGCGTTAGCCGGTGTGCTCTCAAAAGGACCGCCGGTTGAATTTTGCTGGTTCACGAGGGCATACCAGAAGTTGTAAGCGGGTTTGTCAATACTCATAAGTTCTACCCGTAAATGGTCTCCTTTCTGTATAATAAAGCCCATGCTGGCGTGGCCGTAGCTGCCATCGTATAGTTCATCGTTCAGCACCGCCAGCTCATCCGGGTCCAGGGCACCGTTCACGTATACATTCCACCTATAGTTGTTGCCTTTACCAGCCGGGTCTGCGAAATGGAGGATCGGGGAGTAGCCTTCGTCCTCCATGTGCGTTTTTTTGTGGTACTCAAAGGTCAGCGAATCTATAGTGGATACGGTGGGCATGTAGCTTTGGGCCGTGTAGGTTTTGCCATCTATCACCACGTGCAGGTAATACGTGTAGCCTGGCGTGCCCTGCAAGGTTTTGGTCTGGTATAAGCCATCGCCGGTTTGCTCTAATGTTTCGGTGTTGCCGTGGTTATCTGAGATGGTAACGATGGCTCCATTCACACCGGGTGTGCGGCCTTCTTCGAGGTAACCTTTGGTGTTGGATAAGCGCACGGTATAAGGCCCCGTTTGGTCTGTTACCAAACCTTCCACTACCAGTTTGGTGTCGGCGGTGCGGAGTTCATAGTCTATTACTTCTTCGCAGCTGTACAAACTCATCGTGAGCATCCCCAGCAGGTATAAAAATATCTTTTTCATAGTAGCAAATGTGCTTATAGTTTAAAAGTTGAAGTTATAAGTAAGCGATGGCAACAAGTCGAACAGATAGGTTTTCACGGCTTCGGTTTTAGTCTTGTCGTCTTCGCTCTCACGGAAGTAAATAGAGAAGGCATTTTTGCGGGCGTAAGCGTTGTAAACGCTCAGGGTCCAGGAGCCGCTGTACTTCTTAAATTCGTTGCGCGGCTTTGCATACGTGGCCGACAAATCCAGACGGTGATAAGCAGGCAGGCGGTACCCGTTGCGCTCCGAATAAACCGGGTAGGTTTTACCGTTGTACTCGTAGCGGCCAACCGGCATGGTAATGGCGCCGCCGGTACTATAGGTCCAGTTGGCTCCTAAATTTATAGACGGGCTGAAACTATAGCTCAGTACCAGGTTACCGGAATGCCTGCGGTCGTGGCGCGGAGAGTAGGGGTTGCCGTCGTTAATGCCCGGCACAGTGCGTTCGGTTTTAGACAAGGTGTAACTTATCCAGCCGGTGAGCAGTCCTTTCTGTTTGCGCAGGTAAAATTCAGCACCGTAAGCTTCGCCTGTTCCACGCAGCAGTTCTGTTTCCAGGCGTTCATTCAGTAATATCTCAGCGTAATCCTTGTAATCGATCTGGTTATCCATCCACTTATAGTACAACTCCACCGATCCTTCAAACATGTTGTCAGCAAAATTGCGGAAATAGCCCACGGCGACCTGGTCGGCAAGCTGCGGTTTTACATAGGTGCTGCTCGGAATCCAGACATCAAAAGGCATAGCCGAAGTAGAGTTAGAAACCTGGTGCAGGTACTGCAGTGTGCGGTTATAAGAGGCCTTTAGCGAGCTTGCATCGGTCAGTTCGTATTTGGCAGCAATACGCGGCTCCAGTCCGTGGTAGCTTTTTATTTTCTCGAAGCGGCTATAGTTTACTGTATCAACCGGCGTTTCAAAATCCTCATCATACAGGTACACTTTGCCCGGACCCATGTTGGTGAAGCTGGAGAAACGTAGGCCATAATCTATCGTCAGCCGGTCTGTGATCTGGTGCTCGTTGCTCAGGTAAAGGGCTGTTTCCAGAGCGCTGGTAGAGTTGAGCTTCAGTTCGTTTACATAAGACTTCTCACCTGGCTTTACTTCGGCCGGCATAAAGTTGTGATAGGTAACATGCAGACCAAAACGCAGCTGGTTTTTCGTGTTCAGGAAATATGTATAGTCGTTTTTGATACCATAATCCTTGATGTGCGATTTCCAGGTAAACTCCGACTCTTCCTCTTTGGAGCCCAGCGCGTAATCAAAATCAGAAAAGATAAAAGTGGTGTTGGAGAATAGGCGGTCAGAGAACAGGTGGTTCCAGCGCACGGTGGCGGTAGCATTGCCCCAGTTCATCATAAAATCTTTGGTGCCCGCCACATCGCGCCCAAAGTAACTCGACACAAACAGGCGATTCTTTTCATTTAAACTATAGTTCACCTTGGCGTTAAGGTCATAAAAGTACAGGTCGTTTCCTTTGATGTCTTCGTCGCTGCTCAGGCCAAAAAACATATCGGCATAAGTACGGCGGCCCGAAAGGATAAACGAGCTTTTGTCTTTTACGATAGGGGCTTCCACGGTGAGGCGGCTGGCTATAGTTCCAATGCCACCAGACACTTCCATTTTCTGGTTATTCCCCTCCTTCATCCGGATGTCGAGCAGCGATGATAAACGCCCTCCATGTTGTGCCGGAATGCCGCCTTTGTAGAGCTGCACATCTTTAATGGCATCAGCATTGAACACCGAAAAGAAGCCCATCAGGTGCGATGCATTGTAAACCGGCGCTTCGTCCAGCAAAATCAGGTTCTGGTCGGCACCGCCGCCACGCACGTAAAAGCCCGAGGTACCTTCGCCGGCATTCTGCACGCCCGGCATCAGCTGTATCGCTTTTATCACGTCCACTTCACCCAGCAGGGCAGGCATGTTCTTTATTTCGGCCACCTGCATTTTCAGGGTGCTCATTTCCATGCTCTTTACATTGGTGTCTTCTTTGCGCGAGGTCACCACTACTTCCTGCAGCGTGGTAGTGTTCTGCTCTAGCTGCATGTCCAGTTTCTGGCTGCCCGTTAGCTGTACCTGCTTAGAACTGGTTACATAACCCAGGTAGTTGTAGTGGATGGTATAGTTGCCCTTTGGCAGCGTGAGCGAGTAATAGCCATACTCGTTGGTGATAACGCCGGTGCCGGGCAGTTCCTGCACACTTACCGAAGAGCCGATTAGTCCTTCGCCGGTGGATTTGTCTTTCACGTAACCGCTGAGGGTTACTTTGTTTTGTGCGGCACTGTTTGCTAAAATGCAAAGCAGTAGCAGCACTGTCATCAGGTACTTCATCATAGTTTTATTGTAGAATATAGGATATATGCGTGCAGCTGTGTTTCTAAAACACAGCACAAAATTAGGCTAACCGGTTGGGATAACTTTTATATATTTTCTGGAAATTTTTATAGAAATCGCCGGAGCAACGGGGCTGGATCGATGCCTATAGTTGCAGCAGGTAGCGGAGCGCTGGTATAGTTGTCATTACTTTTTTCATGGTTTTATAGTGTAGGTTATGGGTCGTATTGTCCCAGAAATAGTTGCCTGTTCCCGAAATCGGGCGCAAAAGTACGGAATATTTTATGCCTGAGTAAGCTACCTGTATTAATGGCAGATTAATTTATACCAGCTGACCTTTTTTGCGGATAAACTGAAGATAGAAGCGGATGAATGAAATATGAATTCTTAAGCGCTGTTTGTCAGGCACTCAGGCTCGTTAACCTGTTTGCCTGATTGTAACTTTTAAAGTTGGTAGGCAATGGTTCTCTAAAAACTCAGGCATGGATAGGTACCTGCCACAAAGCGTATTTCTGCCCAAACATGCACACAAATACAAGTGGCCGGAGAATCTTTTGAAACCGAACACACCTGTTCAATACTGAACACCCCAAACTCACCTATAACTATAGTTTTAAAGTGTAAAGTTAAGTAAATCAGTTATATACATAACTGGCATATTACTTGGCTAAAGAGTTCGTGTAAAGTACACGCTCAACACTATGGACCGCGAATTATCTGCCACTACCAAACAAGCCAATAAACGCCGACGCTACTGGCAAATAGGGATTACCCTGGCTCTGCTGGCCTTTGCTATAGTTGGTTTCCGAAGCCTGCTCACACCATCGCTAAGCAGAGATAAACTGCGCACGGCCGTGGTAGAGCGTGGTCCGGTGGTAGCAACCATTTCGGCGAGTGGGGTGGTGGTGCCGGAGAACGAACTGGTAATTACCAGCCCTATACAGGCACGCATAGAGCAGGTGTTGCTAAAGGCGGGCGAACAGGTAAAACCCGGCGACCAGATCCTGCTACTCGACAGAGCCTTTACCCAACTGGCTTATGATAAACTGAAAGACGAGCAGCAACTGAATCAGCACAAAAGCGTGCAGCTGCGCCTGAACCTACGCAAAACGCTGAACCAACTGGCATCGCAGCTAACTATAAAACAGATGCGGGTAAAAAGCCTGCAGGCCCAGCTCGAAGATGAAAAGTACCTGCTTAAGATTGGCGGCACTACCCAGGAAAGTGTGAAGCAGGCCGAACTGAACCTCAAAATAGCGCAGCAGGAACTACAGGAAATTGAACGCGACATGGCTACTGAGCGGGAGCTGCTGAAAGCCGATGAGCAGGAACTAGGCTTTACCCTGGCCATGCAGGGCCGGTCTATAGAAGAGCTGCAGCGCAAAATGGAACAGGCCGAAGTACGCGCCACGCACAACGGCGTGATAACCTGGGTGAAGAACGAAATTGGCAGCACCGTAAACGCCGGTGATATAATTGCCCGCCTTGCCGACCTGAGCAGCTACAAAGTAAAAGCCACCATTTCCGATACCTACGCCGGGCAGTTGTTAGTTGGGGGCAATATTATAGTTCGCGTCAACAATGCCGATCTCCAAGGTACCATCTCATCCATAGAGCCCACGGTTAGCAATGGCATTGTTACTTTTTATGTCGCCCTTCAGGATAAAGCTCACCAATTGTTACGCCCCAGTTTACGGGTAGATGTGTTTGTAACTATGGCCTCTAAGGGTAATGTGCTGCGCGTGAAGAACGGGCCATACTTTAACAGTGCCAAGGGGCAGCAGGTGTTTATAGTACAAGGCGACGAAGTGCTGCGCAAACCTGCAGCTATAGGCGTGAGCAACGTAGATTTTGTAGAACTTGAAAATGGCGTGCAGCCCGGCGATGTGGTCGTGATCTCAGAAATGGCAGAATACGAGCACACGGAAAAACTTAAGCTTAAGTAAGAATTGCGGATTGCCTTTTAAAGCTTCAGAACTATAGTTTATACCAAGTATAAAATAAACCTATGAAAAGTAATTTTACCTGTTTAGTGTTTGTAATGCTGCTCTGTTGCGCACAAAGTATAGCCCAACCCGCCCGCCAGTTAGGTTTGCAGGAGGTTATCACAATGGCGCAACAGCAGTCAGCAACAGCAAAACAGGCCGATGTAAGCCACGAAAGCAGTTACTGGCAATGGCGCAGCTTTAAATCGGATTATCGTCCGCAACTTAGCCTGAACGGTACCCTGCCTGATTTCAGCAGAACCTATACACCGGTTATTCAGCCGGATGGTACCACTGATTTTAAGCCTGTTTCGATCAACAATTCGGAACTTGGCCTGACGCTGCGACAATTGGTTGGCCCTACAGGCGGCAGCATTTTTGTCACCTCGCTCATGCAGCGCTTCGATGACTTTGACCGGGAAACAACCCGCTATAATGGCAACCCGGCTATAGTTGGTTTTGAGCAGCCGCTGTTTGCCTTTAACCCGTATGCCTGGGCCAGAAAAGTAGAGCCATTGCGTTACCAGGAGTCGCAGCGCAAGTTTGTGGAAGACAAGGAAACTATAGCCGTTGAGGCCTCCAAACTATACTTCGACTTGTTGCTGGCGCAGGTAAACCAGCGCATTGCTACCCAGAATCTCGCCAACAACGACACCCTGTACCATATTGCCGAAGAGAAGTATAAACTGGGTCGTCTGTCTAAAAACGATGTGCTGCAATTACAGCTGGCCGTACTTAATGCTCAGCTTGCTCAGGACCAGGCGACACTCGATGAGCAGAATGCAACACTTGCCCTGAAAACATTTGTAGGCCTGAAAGACAACGATACCCTGTTGCTAACTATACCTGACAGCATACCAGGAACTATAATATCTGCAGAAGTAGCGCTGGCTGAAGCCCAAAAGAACCGTAAGGAAGCTATAAGTTTTAAGCGCCGCCTGCTGGAAGCCGAAAGTATAGTTGCCAAAGCCAAAGGCGACAATGGGTTGAACATGAGTGTTTTTGCGACCTTCGGCTTGTCGAACAGTGCCGACAATTTCTCGGATGTGTATACCCGTCCGGAGAACCTGCAGCGTGCCCGCATTGGCTTTAACATGCCGCTTATGGACTGGGGCCGACAGCGTTCCAACTATAAAGTTGCCGAACTCAACCGCCAGTTGGTGCAGCACATCATCACCCAGGAAGAAGCTACTTTCGAACAGGCTGTTCTATCGCAGGCAAATCAATACATCACCCTGCAGCGCCGGCTCAAGACGACTGCCGCTGCCGATGCCATTGCCCAGGAACGCTATAACATTACCAAAAACACTTTTATAGTTGGCCGCATCAGCATTACCGACCTAAACATTGCGCTTTCCGAAAAAGACCAGGCCCGCCGTGCTTACATTGCATCGCTTGCACAGTTCTGGGCCGCGCACTATAGTTTAAGGCAGTTAACCCTGTATGATTTTGAAAATCAACAACCGATTGTGGCAGAGATAAACACAAACTCTAATAACTAACCAATACCTACCAACTAATAATGATATTAAAACTATGATCACGCTATCTAACATTGAAAAAGTTTACCAGACCAAAACCATCGAAACGGTGGCTTTGCAAAACGTAAACCTGACGGTTCCGAAAGGAGAATTCCTTTCTATCATGGGGCCATCGGGTTGCGGCAAGTCAACATTGCTCAACATCATGGGCTTGCTGGATATTCCGAGTTCCGGTATAGTAACCATTGATGGGCAACCCATAGAAACTTACAAAGACAAAGAACTGGCGCACATCCGTAACCAAAAGATCGGTTTTGTTTTCCAGAGTTATCACCTCGTGAATGACCTGAGCGTGATGGACAATGTAGAACTGCCCCTGCTGTACCGTAGCAGCATCTCAGGGTCGGAGCGGACCAAAAGAGCCAAAGCTGCTTTAGAGAAAGTTGGCCTAAGTGCCCGTACCCAGCATTACCCTAACCAGTTATCCGGCGGGCAGCGCCAGCGTGTAGCCATTGCCCGCGCCTTGGTTGGCCAGCCAGAAATTATACTTGCCGATGAGCCGACCGGTAACCTGGACTCGGTGATGGGCGAAGAAGTGATGAACATTCTGCTGGACCTGAACCGCCTGGATGGGACAACTATAGTTATGGTAACGCACGACGAGAATATGGCTCTTAAAACAGAGCGTTTAGTGCGTTTCTTTGACGGGCAGCAGGTATCGGACTCAAAGTTGATCGCTAACTTTCAGCAAGTATAGTCATGTTTAAGAGTTACATAAAAATAGCCTGGAAGGTGCTCTTGCGGCGCAAGTTTTTTACCTTCATCAGCCTCTTTGGTATCAGTTTTACCTTAATGATACTGATGGTTGCCACTTCTCTTTTTGACCATGTTTTTGGACCGCAAATGCCGGAACATGACACAGACAGACTACTCTTTGTTAACCAGATTCGTGTACAGGTAAAAGAGGGTTATACCAACAGCGGGCCTGCCAGTTATAGCTTCTTCGACCGCCACGTGCGCAGCCTGAAGACACCCGAAAAAGTCTCGATCAATTCTATATTCTTTCAGGTAAACAGCTATATCAACAACCGCAAACTGGCTTTGGATATCAAGTATACCGACCGTGAATTCTGGGACATACTTAACTTTAATTTTCTGGAAGGGAATGCCTTTACCCAACAGGATGTAAAAAGCGCAAACCGTGTGGCCGTAATTAACGAGAACACACGGGCTCAATATTTCGGAGACGCAGAGGCTATTGGGAAGGAAATAGTTGTAGACCAGGTAAAGTATAAAGTTATAGGGGTGGTAGAAAACGTACCAGTGCTGCGCGTGCAGTCCTATGCCGATATTTGGGTTCCGATTACACTAAAAAGCCAGGACTTTTCCAAACCTGGGCTAAGAGGCACCTACTTTGCTACCATTAAAGCGCGGCAGTCTTCGGATATACCTGAAATAAAAGCAGAGTACGCAGCTATGATGCAGGAAGTAGAACGGCAGCATCCGGAGAAAGACGCTAAGCTTTTCTCATTCCCGGATACTTTTCTGGAGAGCTTTGCCCGCACCTTTTTAGGCAATGGTAACGATGCCGGCGTTGGTATTCTGTATAGTATACTGACTGTTTTGGCCCTGCTGTTCATGCTGCTGCCTACTATAAACCTTGTCAGCATTAACATTAGCCGTATCATGGAGCGTTCTTCAGAGATTGGGGTACGCAAAGCCTTTGGTGCTTCATCCTCCACCATTATCGGGCAGTTCATCATCGAGAACATTTTTCTGACCTTGCTGGGTGGTCTGCTGGGCTTTATTCTATCGGCTGGGGTACTGTGGCTGATAAACGACAGCGGCATGATCGTGTATGCCAACCTGGGGCTGAACCTGCGTGTTTTCGCAATGGGCATGCTGCTCTGCCTTGTGTTTGGATTGATTTCCGGTGTATACCCGGCTTACAAAATGTCACGCTTACAAGCCGTAGAGGCACTGAAAGGAGGTTCGAAATGATACGCCATTTGTTTAAACTGATCTGGAACCGGAAGAAAAGTAACTTCCTGCTGATCACCGAAATATTTTTTTGTTTCCTGGTGCTGTTCGGGGTGCTGAGCTTTATCGTGTATAATGTCCGCAACTATACAAGGCCACTTGGTTTCAAACACGAAAATGTATGGCTGCTTACCATGCGACCAAGTACCGATTCTACAGCCCAGAACCGACAAATAGTGGAGCAGGTAATCCAACGGGTACGTGCATTCCCGGAGGTAGACCAGGCATCTTTGATATCCAGCAATGCCCCTTTTTCATTCAGCCAGATGAATAACCACTTCTCTTATGGCGATGTGAAGCGCATTGATTCTGATGTGTATGAAGTGCAGGATGAGTTTAAGGATGTCATGCAAATACAGGTAAACCAGGGACGCTGGTTTGGTACTAGCGACGATGCGTCTCATCATGAACCGGTCGTGATAAATAAAGCATTGCAGCGGGTTCTGTTTGGCGAGGAAGATGCTTTAGGCAAAATAATTCATGTGGATGATTCTACAAACTTCCAGGTGGTGGGAATTACGGATTACTACCGTGCGGGCAGTGAATTTTCTGCCGAAGATCCGGCTGTATTTACACGCATTAACCTTAAAAAGAATCCAAAGTACTTTGCTAACGAAATGCTGATCCGGGTAAAGCCCGGCACAGGGATAGACTTTGAAGAGAAAATGGTGAAAGAGATTTCAGGTATCGGGAAAGACTGGGCGCTGGAAGTAGCGACATTGGAAAAAATGCGTCAGAATAAAGCTAAAGTAACTATAATCCCGATGATCGCCCTCGGGTTAGTCTGTGGCTTCCTGATTTTAAACGTAGCTTTAGGCTTGTTTGGAGTGCTGTGGTATAACATCAGCCGTCGCAACAGTGAAATTGGTCTGCGCCGCGCGCTCGGTGCTGCTTCCGGACAAATCTATCGCCAGTTTATAGGTGAAGTGCTGGTACTGGCAACATTCGGATTGATCTTCGGAGTTCTTTTCGCTGTTCAGTTTCCGTTGTTGCAGGTCTTTCAGGTGGATTCAGAAGTTTACTTTATAGCACTTGCCGGAGCTGTTGTACTCATATACTTGCTCACAACTTTTTGTGCCCTGTATCCGAGCAGGCAGGCAGCGGCCATACATCCGGCCATTGCACTACACGAAGATTAACTCATCTCACACACTATAACCGGGACTTATAGAAGTAGAGTGGGTATAGCCCTTACTTTGCAGCTATAAATTCCGGTTGGTGTATGTCCGATTATATATATCAACTATCTTTATACTTATAAATCACTGTTAAATTCCATGATCCTGATTGTAGACGATGATGTTGCAGTGCGCGCTTCGCTTAGCCTGATGCTGAAGCAGAATGGCTTTAAAACATGTGAAGCTGTATCGCCGAAAGAAGCACTTGAGCAGGGCGAACTGCATCTGTTACAGCTCGTGATTATGGATATGAATTTCTCGATTGAAACCACCGGCCACGATGGGTTGGCACTGCTCGGTCAGTTTAAAAAGCAGTACCCGAATTTGCCGGTTATATTGATCACAGGTTGGGGCTCTATCAGCTTAGCAGTGGAAGGCATGCGCCTCGGAGCCGCCGATTTTATTACCAAGCCCTGGAGTAACGAATACCTGCTGCAGTCTATAAAAACGGCGTTGAGTTTATCAGAACAAAACTATAGTTCCGATGAAGCGCTGACCCGCAAAAAGCTTGATCAGCAGTATAACTTCACAAACATAGTTGGCCAGGACCCGAACCTGCTGAAAGTGCTGAAAAAAATAGGCCAGATCGCGGCCACTGATGCTTCGGTGCTGATAGAAGGGGAGAGTGGAACCGGAAAAGAACTGATTGCCGAAGCTATACACCAGAACAGCTCGCGCCGCAGTCAGCCATTTGTGAAAGTAAATTTAGGTGGTATCTCCGCCAGTTTGTTTGAGAGCGAGATGTTTGGCCACAAGCGTGGCGCTTTTACCGATGCCAAAGGTGACAGAACAGGTCGTTTTGAGATGGCAAACAAAGGCACCATTTTCCTGGATGAAATTGGCGAACTGGATATGAACAGCCAGGTAAAACTATTGCGCGTATTGCAGGATCGTACTTATGAAGTATTAGGCGATAGCCGTTCCCGGAAGCTGGACATTCGTGTAGTTTGTGCCACCAACCGCAACCTCGAAGAAATGGTAGCCGAAGGTAAATTCCGCGAAGACTTGTTTTACCGCATTAACCTGATAACGGTAAAATTGCCAGCCCTGCGCGAGCGTGCCGATGACGTTCCGTTGCTGGTTCAGCACTTCCTCAGCAACCTGAAAAAAGTTTACAACCGCCCGGAGCTAACTATAAGCAAAGGCGCTTTGCAGTGGCTACGCGAGCAGCCCCTGCCGGGCAACATTCGTGAACTGAAGAACCTGGTGGAGCGGACGGTGCTGGTAAGCGATGGCGCCATGCTGGAAGCAGAAGATTTTCAGGCACAGGCACAACGCAGCTCAGCCAAACCCGCCGATAAAGCCTTGCCAGCCGTTGGCGCCATGACCTTAGATGAAATGGAAGCCAGCATGATCCGGAAGTCGATGGATCATTACCATAACAACATCAGCAAAGTGGCTCGTGCCCTTGGCCTGAGCCGTGCTGCCCTTTACCGCCGCCTCGATAAGTTTAACATCCCGTATGAGTCTCAGGACTAAGTTCATCCTTTTTGCCACGGTAATTCATGTGCTGCTGGCAGTAATGGCTTATTTCCTGCTAAAGGAGAACGTATTTCTGTTCCTGGGGATGGAGCTGCTTATACTTGGTTCGATCTACATTACGGCCCAACTATACAGCACCTTCTTTAAACCGCTCAGCCTGATCCGTGCCGGTATTCAATCTATAAAAGACAAGGACTTCTCTACCAAATTTATGGGAGTGGGTCAGAAAGAGCTGGATGAACTAATAAACGTGTACAACCGCATGATTGACCAGCTGCGGCACGAGCGGGTGGCGCAGGCCGAGAAACATTACTTCCTTGAGAAACTGATACAGGCGTCGCCGACAGGTATACTTTTGCTTGGCTTCGATAACCAGGTAGAGCACGTTAATCCGGCTGCCGAACTATACCTGCAGCAACCTGCCAGCAGCTTGCTTGGCAAACACGTAAGCCAGCTACCCAAAGTATGGGCCGAGCAACTGACGCACCTGCAAAACGGAAGCTCTATTACGTTTCGGGTAAACGGCATCCGCACGTACCGTTGCCAACGCGCGCACTTCCTGGATCGTGGCTTTCAGCATTATTTTGTGCTGATAGAAGAACTGACCGAAGCAATTTTGCAGAACGAGCGGCAGGCTTACGAAAAGGTGATACGGATGATGTCGCATGAAGTGAACAACTCGGCGGGAGCGGTAAACTCTATACTGGGTTCGCTGCAATATTATGCTCCGCAACTTACCAACGATCACCGCGAAGACTTCGACAACGCCCTGCAGGTAGCTATAGACCGTAACACGAATCTGAGCCGCTTTATGGCCAACTTTGCCAATGTGGTGCGCCTGCCCAAACCTAAGAAAACACCAACCAATCTTCATACATTGTTGCGCAACATGGTCCTGCTCATGCAACCGGAGTTCCAGCGCAGAACTATAGGTTGTACACTCCAACTGGCGTCGCAACCGCTGATTATACTCCTGGATCAGCAACAGATGGAGCAGGTACTACTAAACGTGCTCAAGAATGCTATAGAAGCGATAGAAGAAGGCGGCGAAATAACTATAGCCACACAAACCAATCCCGCACAGCTAACTATAACCGACACTGGCTCCGGCATTTCTGAGAGTGTGCGGTCATCGCTGTTTACACCATTTTTCAGTACCAAAGAATACGGACAGGGGATAGGTTTAACGATGATCCGGGAGATATTGGTAAATCATGGTTTCACTTTTTCGCTGGAGAGTGATCAGGAAAAGGGAGTGACTATATTCTCGGTCAGGTTCTCCGGGTAACTGCACTTTGAAAACACGATTTAGAATAACTGTAAAGTTGCTTTCAGGAGATAATTTTAGAGGGAAGTAAATGTTTGATGTAAAAATGTATTGCTGAAAATTATTTATTACTTCCAATGCTACAAATAACTCCGCTGGCATTTGAGTATTAAAGTTAAAAGAGAGGCATACTGAAAAAAGCCAATCCACATTAAGTGGATTGGCTTTTTACTATAATAGGCCAAAATATGGAATTAAACATCCATTGGTTTGGTACTATACAATTAAATGGACATTTGTCAACTGATAACTTAGAAAAGAGTCACTGCTATTCTAACTTTAGTTAGCGGACATCGGCCATCCATTTGCGGATCACAGGTCCTAAAAGAATGAGAAGGATACCGAAGCCAATGGCATAAATCCCGATTTTACTGATGATATCAGCATAGTATGGCAACGAGAGCACCGGGTTGTCAACCACGTCTTCGGGAACACTCATCAAAGCACCGATCTTGCCAGCCAAAAACTCCCCGATAGCACTGGCAAAAAACCAGATACCCATCATCATGGCCACAATTTTAGTCGGCGCCAGCTTAGTTACCATCGACAACCCAATAGGAGAAATACAAAGCTCTCCACAGATGATAAAGAAGTATCCAAAGATAAAGGCGGGTAAAGAGATCAATCCCGATTCGGCACCCCAAACGGTGGCAGCATAAAAAGTACAGAAACCCAACCCGAGCAATACAAACGATAAGCCGAATTTTAAGGGAGTAGACGGCTCCATGCCCCTGCGGTTGAGTGCCGGCCAAAGCCAGGCAAAAAAGAAGCTGAGCACTATAACCCAGGCAGGTGGCAAAAAGTTATTCACCGCTAATGATGGCAGTTCCATGCCCGCTACATGCATGTCCACGTTACGCATGGCAAACAGGTTAAGTGAGCCGGCATTCTGCTCATAAAAAGCCCAGAATAAAGTTGAGAAAATAATCAGTACCAGCGCTGCAAACAGTTTGTTGCGGGCAACACTATCCAGTTGAAAAGCTATGTATAAGATGTAGGCCAGGGAAATAGCACCTAGGCCAAACATAATAAGGTCCATTAGCTCATAGCGGTGGAACAGCGCTACTATTACCGGAATAACAAGTAGAGAGCCAGCATAAATATAGATCTCAGTAGAAATGCCTGCAAACAGGGGCTTTTTCAGTGTTGCCGGATCAGGGGGAAGTCCTTTCTCATTTAACGATTTGCTGCCTATAACAAATACAACCAACCCCAGAATCATGAAGATACCGGCCATACCGAAACCATAATGCCAGTTTATTTGCTGCCCCACATAGCCACAAAGTAATCCGCCGAGTGCTGCCCCTATATTGATGCCCATGTAGAAAATGGAAAATCCGCTGTCTTTGCGTGGGTCATTGTCAGCGTATAAAGTACCGACCAAGCTGGAGATATTCGGCTTAAAGAAGCCATTACCACAAATAATAAAAGCCATTCCTAAAAAGAAGCTCCAGTCCTCGGGCACAGCGAGTACCAGGTGACCAATACTCATCAGAATGCCACCATAAAGTACTGCCTTGCGATAGCCCAGGTATTTATCGGCCATTACACCACCGAACAGGGGCATGGTATACACCAGTGCTGCATAGGAACCCAGGATGGCATAACCTTTCGGCTCATCAAACTTTAGCTCCGTTACCATGTAGGCAAGCAGCAGTGCTTTCATGCCATAAAATGAGAACCGCTCCCACATTTCGGCGAAGAACAGCATGTATAATTGTTTCGGGTGACCGGTTTGTGCTGGCGCTTCCGGGATTTTAGGTTCTGTCAGGTCCATGAGTTTCTTAATAGCCTTTAGTGCTGTAAAAACACCTTAAAGATTAAAATGCAATTTAAACAATGTTAGCACAGATGTATGCTAATATATGAATTATCTGACCTCCTGGCTTGCCGCTAGTGTAAAGTAATATTTTGAATAATTGAGACTACAATTGGGCCTGCAAATCCCGGATTTTAGCGGAAGCTACCCCTAAATATTGGTTTTTAGCAACTGTTTACCTTTATATTGATCCTGTAAAGAGATCTTTCTTCCTCTCTACAGGATCAAATTCTGATATATACTTCTGTTGGTTGGATGTGAGATTTGTTTTACTGCTGGCAACAAGGTAGACAAGGTAAATTAGAGAGGGCGGGGATATATTAGTCGTGGGGAGAAAGAAAAAGGCGATTGTTAAACCGCCTTTTCTATAGGTAAGCCAAAAATTTAATTATTTAACTGTTTTCTAAATTGTTTAGCCATCCTTTTGAATTCATGTAAGGTTTGACAAAGTAGCGTCTGCGATTCTTTACTACAGGTTTAAAACCTTCTTTTTGGCTATTGCCAGCAGTATAAGCGTGAGTGAAAGTTTTTTCACATGTATGCTTTTGAAGAGTCAGCTATATTTGTGCTGCTTGCTACTTTTTATCAGCAGGTTTTTGTTCGTGAATAACTACTACATCAGAAGCTAACGGGCGCAATTTTTAAAGTTTAGAGTATGATTTTCTTAGAAGCGATTTCGCTTCATTGGCAATCGCATCATCCATAAATGGGTTCAGGCTGAAAGAGTGCTGGACAAGCTTCTCGCCGGCTGCCTTATGGCCTAATTTATAAGAAACTAAACCATTAAGACACAATAAGCCCGGATCCTGGCTATTGGTTATAGTGGCCTTCTTTAAATAACTATTTGCTTTTTTATAGTTGCCCTTGTGGTAATATATGGCAGCAAGTGTTTTGTTTACATCTATATTTGCTGGCCGCTTTTTGTATTCCTTCATCGCAAAAGTCAGAGCTTCATCATAGTTCTGCTCCAGGTCCATGTAAGCATGTGCAAGTTCTAGGTTCATATCGTGCCCTGCTTCCTGGTCTTCTTCAAAACCGGCCAAAAGTTCTTTAGTTATAGTTTTGGCTTTTTTATGCTCTCCTGTTTTATGGTAAAGGCGCGCCAGTTCCTGCTGAAAAGAAAATTCAGGAATAGTGTTCGCGGCTTCAGAGTATAGTTTGATCGCTTCCCTGGTATTTCCCTGTTTAGCTTGTAGCCGGCCTAAACCACCTTTGGCAAAGGCATAGGAGGGACGTTCTCTTAAAATCTGTTGATAGGTAAGCGCTGCCAGTTTCAGATCTCCTTTCTTCTCGTAAAGCCCGCCAAGTGTATACATAGCCCATGAGGTTTGCTCCAGACCGGGATAGCCAGCCCTGGCTGCCAGCTCCATTGCTTTTATAGCACCATCTAAATCTCCATGTATCTCACGCAGATACGATATGCGGGCATAGGACATCAGATCAGGACGGATAGAGACCATTTTATCTGCCATTTTTATAGCTTCGTTATAGTTGCCTAGTTCCAGGTTTGCATCGCAAAGTACACCGTATACAGATGCTCGTTTTGCATTCAGGGCTTGTGCTTGTTTGCCTGTTTCAAGGGCTTCCTTAAATTTGTGCAGCGAAAGCTGTATCATGCCTTTTGCTATAGTTGCTTCATACCTCACCTCCGGAGCTGCATTCTTTCGGTCAAGCACTTCATCTATCAAATCTAAAGCAGCAGGGTAGTAGTAGGGGTGCTCGCCTGTAACTCTTGCTTCCTGCATATAAGCTAGAGCAAGTAATAGTTTACTTTGAGTGTCTCCTTTGTCTCTTCTTATTTTATATTGCAGGCCTTCTATGGCTGCTTTGGTATTCAGCCACTCGCTGCTTGTCGAAATCGGCCCCTGCCTTTGTTTTAGTGGAGGTATAGGTTTTTCATGATTTCTGTTATAAACAAAAGCAGTTGCTGCAGCTGCTACTAAAAGTATAATAGTTAGTGTATAAAGTATTTCTCTTTTCATATAGCTCAGTATTTTTGTTCAGGATGAAATAAAAAGCAGGCCGGTGGAGGGCCGGCCTGCTTTATTGATTATTCAGCAACTATAATTTTAACAGTTTGCTTTTTACCATCTTTGTCTTGCATAGTGGCATAGTACATGCCCTTACCAAGTTTACTTACATCCAGCTTAAGTTCGTGTACACCGGCTTTATGTTTTTTTCCCTCCATTGGTGTAGCTACAAGTCTTCCGGCAGCATCATATACTTTAAGCGTTAAAGCTGTTTCGTTTACCAGATTAAAGCGTAGTGTGGTAGATTTTGAAGCCGGGTTCGGATACGTTTCAATTTTATCTGCCGTGTTGCTTGGCGGCGTCATATTCAAGTGCAAGCCTTGTATGTTCTGCATTTCCGGCATGCCATTGTCACCACAGTCGCAGGTTCCGCCTTCCAGTCCACTCCATGGCTTTGCCATGTATGGAAAACCTAATAGGAATGGTGCATCGTTTTTATCTACACCATCAGTGAAATTAAGCACTGTAAGCAGATCAGGAGTTACCGGGTTAGGGCTGCCGGGTATGTAGTCGTCATACCATAAACCTATGGCTGCCAATACCACACCACTAACTGCCATTACCTCAATGTCCGTTACGTCATCTTCTAAGCGACGACCATTCGGGAAACCGTCCATATTAGGTATGAAATCCCAGTCTGTGTTTTGGTTAAACCGTGGATCTGTAAGCCCGAGCACAGCTGCCTGTACTAAGCCCAGCCTACTAAAGTCAGGGGAATCACGTTCTGTATGCGGTGTGGCCATGTTTACACGCAGCATGTCGCCAAAAACAGGAAGGAAATTGTTAACGAATGGTTTGCCTTTTGCCAGTGGATTGCCATTTTTACCTGTTGCCAGTTGGTACGGTGGTAAATTAGGAACACCAGTCATAAACAGAGGCAAAATATCAACGGAACGTGGCTGATTTGGTCGGAGCAGATAATTACCAAACAGGGCAGGGTCTAAAGCGGTACCTTTAACTGCATCAGTATGTAACAAAGGATACAACCCATCCTGGCTGTTGCGGAAATCGAACTGGCCCAGCGAATTAGTTTGCAACGGTAGCATTCCGAGTTGTGGTACAGCATCTCCATAGGCAGTATTATCAATGTAAAGTGCCAGCTCCGGATTTGTGAAATACTTATCAAATGTGCCCTTCTCTTCATAAGGAGTCATGGCATTCCACTCATCTTTGCGACCAATAGGTATTATAACTTCGTTTGTTAACGGCATTCCTAAGCGTGAAACCTGAACAAGGGGGCCATTGGTACTTATCTTCCCATTTTTTTCTCTCACTGTAATCTTTGGTCTGCTCGCAGATGCCCAAACACCTATAACATAATCAGAGTCTAGTATGCTTTTAGCATCATCCGGATGTCTTCCATCTTTCTGCAGTACATCAATTGGAATATTCATGGCAATGGTATGCACGTTTTTGCATTTCAGGCCATCCACTGCATTTTCTGGTCGTAGGTTTCCAAGATCGAAGAAGGCACCTACATCAATAAAGAACGGGTCATCTACCGGACCAACAAATATCTTTTCGCCAGTACTTAATCTTTGTATTCCTTCAATCAGTGACTCCTGATGATAATTGCTGTTTAACCCAACTGCATCGGTTATGGTGCGTGGCCCCTGGTTTGGTGGTGGTACAACAGCATTACTTAGGATGGTGGTAAACGATCGACCGTTGTCTGTACTCTTCATTACATTGTAGGTTACTTTCTGATTTTCTTTGCCTAACCGGATATTAAAGAAAGTAGTAGGGTCTTCGTCTGTTTTACTAAAGTCAAAACGGTAAATAATGTCATCCCCTTTAGTAGCAGGATTGTTTTTGATGTGAATATCATACATCACATCCTCGCTGAAATCATAATAATAAGGACCAGCCTGTGGTAACTGGAAAGGAATATAGTTAGCTATGATTACCATTCGGCTTGGGTCAGTCGGATTCCGAAAAGCATACACATCTGTATTATCAGCAAGAGGATCGTTCAAAATGTTCGGAGCTTCTCTGTGGCTGGAAGACTCTAAGAAGTTTGTTTGGGAACCCACTATTGCAATTCCGGCAATAGCGAGAACCGTCAGCCATATTCTATGGCCTGTTCTGGTAAAAAACATCATAAACTAAAATATTAAGATGAAAAAATGTGAAACAGAGGGTGCTTCAAGGGATTAGTGTAGCAAGTGCGGAATACGGTAATTAAAAATAGTACTCTTATCCAGGGGTCTGCGATATGAGTACAGAAGCAAATATGTAAGACTATGTATTGATTAATTTACGAGTTGCAATGGCTAACGGATTTCGGATTAGTGCAAATTTTCTATAAAATTGTAATAACTATAATGTTGAATTATAATAATATTAATATGTGTGAGGTAATGATTGTATTTACATAATTAACTATAGTTTTTAAAGCATTTAAATCAATTAAGAATTATAAAAAGCTTTTGGTTACATGAAGTTAACATAGTGAAATCAGCGGAAAGGAGTATTGCTTTAAGAGGCAATGTTGTACTTTAAGAACAATAAAAAAACAAACTATAATTGAGTAATTTCAAATGTAAATTACTGGTTTATAAAGAAATATGATTAAAATATATTTAAGCTTCGAGTTTTATTTGTGATGCGGTTTTACTTCAGCCAAACAGCTCTCGTTCTGTCATTGAATCAACTAGAAGATTCTGGTCTTTTTTGCTATTGCTCACTCTAATGTTACTATTTAGATTATTTAAGTATTTGTAATATTGAACTTTTGATTGATGCAATTATCCATGTCTACCGAACATTTAGAAAAGGAAGCCCGCTTTTTTACATGGTGGGCTTTTCTTACTTAAAAGGTGTTTAGGTTTCCTGAAAGTAGCCTACAGATATACCTTCCAATTAGTGAGTAATGGTCATTGCGTAGCGTAGTCAAACGCTTTGATATCATAGTTCTTGTAATTCATGCATAGTTACAGGAAGCCCTGTTATGATTATTAAAAGTCAGCCTAACGTCTTTCTTGCGAAGAAGGAAATCAACATGCCAGGAACAGCCAAGGCAATAGCCATATAAGTTAATGCTATGGGAGAATAAGCACCGAGCAACAAACCGGCACCAGAAGTTGCTAGCATAATGGATAGATTAAATGCAGAAGACTGAACTGATGTGGCAACGTCTTTAGCGCTCTCTACCTGTTTACTTATTGCCGCTTGAAACAAGGTAACCAAAGGTCCGAAAGAAAGTCCCCATAAAAAGAAAGCAAAATGTGCTATTCCTGTAATCCTACCGAATAGCAGAAAAATAGCCATGGAAATGATCAACAAGGCAAACATCGCGATTGTAAGCAGCCTCAGGTATACATCGGTGTATTTTATGGCCAGCAATACGGAAACCAAGGACCCTGCCCCGAAAAGTAATAAAGCACTTTCTGTTCCCCCGGTAAGCTCGATTTCATTGACAAGGCTTGTGATATATACATATACCCCATAATGTGCACCCACCCCAAGCAGGGTAAGCAAAAGGACAATCAGAACTGCCGGGATTTTGAGCAAGGCAAATGGTGATGAGCTTTGGGTAAGTTTCTCTCCGGGAGTGGGAGGCAACACAAACAAACTAATCAATGCAATAGCAAGAATGACTACCCCTAGTGCAATAAATCCAGCTCGCCAACCAAATTCGTTACCGATAAAGGTCATGAGTGGCATCCCCAGACTAATGCCCAAGGTGTTACCTGCCATTATTACCGCAATAGCCTTTCCGTGATAATCCTCATGCACCAGGCGCATCCCGTAGGCTGCAATCATGGGCCACATCACCCCTGCACAAATCCCACCTATAATCCGCAGGAATATAATCACTGTATAGTTCAGCAAAAGCGCTGCAGCGATATTTGAAACAGCAAAACCTACGAGCAGGACCAATAACAAGATTTTTCGGTTGAATTGCATCGTCAGTGAAACAAGTGGGATTGCGAAAACAGCAGATGCAATGGCATAGTAACCTACCAGATTGCCGCCTTGCACCTCGCTGATATTCAAATCAGCCATCATTTGCGGGAGAACACCAGAAGGCATTAACTCAGACAGAATCCCAACAAAAGTTACAGAAGACATCAATAGCATAATCAGCCATGAGAAATGCATATTAGCACTGACAGCAGTTTGTTGTTGACGCATGAGTTAGCTTTTAGAGCCCTTTTAAAATTTGTTAATTCTGATAGAGTGAGATACCCTACTCCTTAGTTTTCAGACTGGGTATCATTTGGTGCAAATCTAACAGACACTTTTGGAGCCCGTAGATCAGGTGCTCCTGCCTGAAATTAACACATGAAATCACTTTATAGCGAAACTATAGTTCCTGCACCGCTGCGCTCAGGTTAATTACACCTTAAATTCTTCAGCCATTTTCCTGAATTTTAATGTCACGGCTGCTCTCATTTTATCTGCTTGATCAATGGTCTACTGAAATTGAAATATACGAGGCCGCTATACGTGGCGATGCAATATGATTTGTAAGTGAAACTTTTGAACAGAGTATTTGGGAAATAGTTTCTGGTCACTGCTACAAAATGGCGAATGAGCGACCTGTAGTTATTCTTACCTATTCTTTTACTCCTTTCAGGCATACTCACTGTTCCTGTGTTTTACATAGGTTACCAATGTATCTAATACCTCTTTTATATCGTTAGATACCTATACTTCCTTTAGGACAGCGAAGTACTATACAAACTACTTGTGATTATCTAAAAACCTTATTTGCATTTTAATAGTATTGCCCACGACTTAACAACAATCAATGCATGCTCCAAAAATGGTAGAAATTAGATTGTATTTATTGCTGATATGCAGTATGCTTCTAATAAGTGGTTGTTATAAAAAACAATCTGCGAACGAAGAGACTGAACCAGTCAAAACTACACCCGCTATAATTGAAAAAAACGCCCCTTCAGGTAAACCTGCTACACCTCCCGAAACGACTACTCCCTCCAAAGTTGATGTGAACGTGTACCTGGAAATCTCAAATGGGATGAAAGGCTTTATGCCCACACCAGCTGCCGGAAAAGAAGCCACTACGTTTCAGAACAACCTGGTTAAACTGATCTCAGAAGTGCAGGACGGACGCTACGTGGATGAGAAAGGCTTTTACCTGGCTAAAGAGGATGCGCAAAGTCGCCCTGTGCTGGATAGCGTGTCATACAATACCATGAAAAGCTACATCGTTAGTGGTATTAAAGATGATGTACGTGGCACACCGCTTCCGGCTATGCTAAAAGCAGCTTTGCAAAAGTCTATAGAGCAAGGGGCAGTGAGTGTGATCATTTCGGATTTTATTCATGGCCCGGACCCACGCGATCAGGGGCAGTTCATTTCCCTGGATTCTGACATCCGGAGCAGTCTGCGGGAGGCCGAGCACCAGGGACTGGCAATTGCCATCCTGGGTAACACATCTGAGTTTTTTGGTAACTACTACCCAGCCGTCAAAAAACCGGAAATCAGACGCTCCCTCAATGGCGGAGAGATACCGTATTATATCTGGGTTATCGGCAAGCAGGAAGATGTGCAGGTTGTTACGAACAAGGTGCTGCGCAATCTGCCGGCCCAGCAGGCTTACTTCGGCTTTGAGTATGAATCCATACCGTATTCTGCGTTACTTAAAGAAAAAGCATTTAAGCCGGCGGGTGTAGTGTATTGCAGTAGCCGCAATGCTGACCCTTGTACTTCTGTTAATCTTCAGCCAGAGAAGAAAGAGCCAGTAGAGTTTACCATTGGCCTGGATCTGAGCCAGCTGCCCCTGTCGATGCAAACTATAGATTACCTGAAAAAGAATCTGAAAGTAACAAGCACTGGCAGCAGGTCAACTATAGTTTCGGTTACAGCTGCTGATGAAACTATAAAAGCCACACCAGACCTTGCAAAGTATACCCATTTTGTACGGGTACGCGTACCGGAGCTTACAGCCAACTCTGGAACAATATCCGTGCAACTGCCGCAGGTAACACCAGCCTGGATCTCTGGCTGGTCTACGGATAACGACAACAACCCGGCAGCTGACCCCAAAAAGACATACCAGTTAACAAAGATAGTAGACGGCGTACAGGCACTTTACCGCGACCAAAACGACTTCGTATTTAATGCAACTATAGAATTTAAAAAAGCAGACTAACACCCATGATACAAAATTTTTTTTCCGGACTTTACGAACTGTTTTTAGGCCGGCCGATCCCTGCGAACTTCACCAACGATTATCGTGAAGTTGTATTCCCGAACACCGGGCTGATGCTGTTCATCATCACACTGTCAATCGTGATCATCTATTATTATGTACTGAACCGTGCCATGAGCACTGGATTGTACAAGCCGAAGCATTGGGTCATGTTCCTGATCCTGAACGCAATCATCGCCTTTATCATCCCGGTCATGCAGGTAACCGGCAACGAGATCGAGACGCACTCTTATACTTATATGTTCGCTTTTGTGAACGTGATATACAGTCTTATACTTTTCTTCGTTTTCTCTATACTACTCAAAAGGGGATCCGTGCAGGCATGGACAACTCCAATGAAATGGCCCAATAAAAAATAACTATGGCAAAGCTTTTTGTATTCGGAATAGGTGGCACCGGTTCCCGCGTGATCCGTTCGCTGGTCATGCTGATGGCTGCAGGTGTCAAAATTCAGAACTGTGATAAAATAGTACCGATCATTATTGACCCCGATACCCAAAACGGCGACATGAACCGCACTGTGGAGCTGCTTAAAACATACAAGCACATCCACGATGCACTCGGTCGTCGCGACGAAGGTTTCTTTCATACCGATATCAGCACATTGTCAAGCATAGCCGGCGATGGCACAGCCAAAATCCGCGACAGTTTTGTATATGATTTCGGTGGCATCAACAAGCCTTTTAAAGATCATGTAGGCTACAACCAGCTCGACATCGAGAGCCAGGCGCTGATCGATCTATTGTTTACGCCGGAGAACCTGAACAACAGTCTGGATGTGGGCTTCAGGGGCAGTCCGAACGTGGGGAGTGTGGTATTGAACGAGATCATCGATTCTCCTGAAATGCGCTTCTTTGCTTCCAACTTCCAGGCAGGGGACCGTATCTTTTTTGTGAGTTCGATATTTGGCGGAACAGGCGCTGCCGGTTTCCCGCTATTGCTTAAAAACTTTAAAGATTCTCGTTCAGGTTTGCCTAACGCAGCCAGCCTCAACTCAGCTTTAACAGGTGCCATGGTAGTATTGCCATACTTTTCGTTAGAGCAACCGGCCGCTGGTGTAGAAGCTGACTTTATCGACTCCAATACCTTTACTACTAAGGCGAAAGATGCATTGTCTTACTATCAGAACCATCTGAATGGAGTGAATGCGGTTTACTACATGGGTGACACGCCGGACAAGCCGATGGAGAATAACCCGGGCCGTGCCAGCCAGAAAAATGATGCGCACTTAGTAGAACTGTTGAGCGCTTTGGCTATAGTTGACTTTATGGATTACTCGGATAATGAGCTTTCGGGCAACGAAGTGTACCATGAGTATGGCTTGCGTGAAGATGTAAGCCAGGTACAGTTTCAGCATCTGGACAGCGAAACAAGAGATCGTATTGCCAAACAATTTATTCGATTCCATTACTTCGAACGCTATTACTCCACCCATCTACCTGACGACGCACAGGCAGCTTATGCCAAAGGCGTTGACCTTACAGGTGCTATCCGCAACGAGCCGGTATTTAAAGAGCTGAACAAGTTTTTAGCAAACCCTGAGTTTGGTTACCAGTCGTGGTTGCGTGAGTTAGGCCGAAAAGAAAGAACTTTCGCTGCACTTAACCTGAACGAATCAGACTTCAACCGCATGGTATCGGATAAGCAAATTGAGACAGGCTTTCTGAACAAAGGTATCCACCAGGGCTCCTTTGTAAAAGAACTTAACCGCGCTTCCGAATCCATCTCTGACCGCGACGCTTTCAAAGCAACTATAAAAGCTTTTGAAACGGCTACTAATAACCTGGTGGAAGAGAAGCTGAAGTATAGCTAAGTATAAAGTATGATTTATAGCGCGAGCCTCCAGGCTCGTGTTTACTATAGGGTGGCCTCTGGCCACTGTAAACCAAAAGTATAGATGTTATTAAAGGGCCGGAGGCCCAGCTATAGTTAGTCACGAGTGAAGACGCTCGCGCCATACTTAGGAACATTACACAACACAAAAGAAACAAACATGCCGAAAGTACTTCGTCTACATAAAACCGGATCAAACGTGGAAGGCTGGGCCAAAACCAGCCAGATCACGAGCACAGAGATAAAAGACATAACCGATGGCGCCGGTGGCAGAGCCTTAAAAATTAACGCTTCCATACCTACGCCATTTGCCCGTATGCACCTGTTCGAAACCGCTTTCGATTTTGTGAAGCGCGGCGTGGCAGGAAATAGCACCAATACCATTTACCACAAATTTGTAACCCATTTCTGGGATCTGTGGGAGCTGCTTTATAACCACCAGAGCTACGCTCAAGCCGGTAACAAAATCATCATTCGCCGTTGGAACAAACACCAGCAGTTGGGGGCCATGCAGTCGAATCCGAATACTAGTTTACTGGGCCGCACGCTGGAGCTTTTCATGAACGACAGCCGCTTTCAGGGAATCGAAGATATCTTCCTGATCTTCTTTGAATCGACTAGCCCACGCGGTGACCGACACATGCAACTGATTGGGGGCACTTCGCCGCTGACCTTCCTGTTTGTAGCGCCAAACGTGCAGCCGCTAAGTATAAACCGTGCCCAGAACATTGGTACCTATTTCGACCATAACTATGTGTCGCTGGAAGACCGTGAGCACGATTTCAGGGAGTATGTGCACAAGCTTTTTGTGTCGAATCCTGCCATGATTCAGGCGTTCCCGGCCGTATATAATTCATTGGACGAGAACCTGCTGCGCAAGATCAACATGGCGGGTAATGTGGGGCAAAATGCCATTGCTTCGGAATATCTCCAACTGGTAGATTTTCAGCAGAACCCGGTGCATGTCGGCCACCTGAACTTCCTGGTAAAAAAAGACCAGACAGCCGTTACGAGCAGCGACCTGTTCATCCGCCCGACCCATACCGGATTCTCGGGTGAACGGCCTATTGTACTGAAGCCTGAACTGCGCTTAGCTCCAACTATAAAGTATGTAAATAACCTGGCGTGGCCGGTAAATACGGTGGTGGGTTATTACGATGAGAAGCCACTGGAAAACCGTTCGCTCCCGGGGGTTGGGTTTAACTATCCATACTTAACTATAAACGACCTGCTGCAGGAAACGCTGGTGCAGGTGCCGTATGAAGTAAATACCGACCGTTTTTATAGTGGCACCGTGGTGTATCAGCCTGGCGTTACAGATAAAACATTCAACTATCTGCTGCCTATCACGAGCTTGTACTTCCAGTTTTTCACACCGGAAGATCTTGCAAACCATCTGACTTTCCATATCGATGTGAACCACGTACGGGTAACACTGAACGTGCCTACGGAGAAAGGAAACGTAGTATATGAGCGCAGCTATTACGACAACCCGCTGAACTCGAAAGATGCGCATGGGAATGTGATTCCTGAGAAAGGGCATATCCTGAAATCAAGAATTGGTCTGGGTGTGTTCCCGTTCTATAAATTCACCGACGCTGTGCAGTACAACGATTTCTACAAGGTGATGCTGGTAGACGAAGACATCGATCCGCTGCTGGTGAACAAGAACCATTCGCTTACCTTTTATGCAGGAGGAAAGCAACTGGAAGCTGGCGGCGGTATCATTTCGGCCACGGCACATAAGCGAACTAAGAAAAGTAACAGTAGCGCAGGAAGTACTTATTATGAGATCCGCGGTACGCACTTCGACGTGGCAGAATTCACCCATGCAGGGGTTGATTTTGTAGGTAAAGCGCTGATCGTGCCGAAATTCGAAGAGAAGCAGCAGGGGATTCACAACTTTACCTTTGCCATCGACTTCGGAACATCAAATACGCACATTGCTTATACTTCGGGCTCCAATCAGCCGCCGCGCGAGTTCTCCATCACAGCAAACGACCAGCAACTGGTGATGCTGAACAAGCCTTCCGAAGACCCGGCCTTAACAGATTACCAGCGCTTCCACAAGCGCGGATTCGGCCGTTTGTTTGCCGTAGAGACCTTGCTGAAGCGTGAATTTATACCATTGATCATCGGTTCCGGCGGCTCGCTGTATAACTTCCCGACCCGTACGGCTACCTGCGAATCTATTGATTTTGAAAACCAGATCACCAACTTGTTTGGTAATATAAACATCGGTTTCTCAATCAACACCGAAGGCACACACCAGGACCAGTACAAACAAACTTACCACACCGATCTGAAGTGGAGTGAGACACTAACCAATACCGGTAAGCGTCGTATCGAAGCATTCTTCACCGAGATCATGCTGCTTATCAAGAACAAAGTGGTATTGAACAACGGTAATGTGGCGAGCACCAAGATCGTATGGTTTGCACCGCTTAGCTTTGATGAGTATTCCCGCAACATGTTCCAGAACGTGTGGGATACAGTGTATAACAACGTATTCAAGAACGGAAGAAATACGGTTTGCATTACAGAATCGGTAGCGCCATTCTACTTCCTGTCCAGAACCGGAGCTGTGGTGCCGAGCCAGGATGAGAACCTGATAAACGTAGATATTGGCGGTGGTACTACCGACGTATTGTTGTTTACGAACCGCAGGCCTTCGCATAGTTCGTCGTTCCGTTTTGCCGGTAACGACCTGTGGGGAGATGGTTTTGCGACCGTGAAAACCAGCAAAGACAATGGTTTGCTGCAATACGGCGTAGACCACGTGCTGCGCATTCCGTTAACAGAAGAAGGACGAGAGTACCGCAAGTTCCTGGAAACGGCTTTGGATAATCCGGATTTCAATTCAGCCGATATCAGCGCCCTGCTGTTCAGCTATGACAAGGAACTGAACTATAGCTCGCAGCTTTTACAGGCACGTCAGTTACGACTGATGTTCTACCTGCACTTCGGATCGCTCATGTACCACTTAGCACAACTGGTGCAGCAATTGGATGTGAAAGTACCGCGTTACATCTCGTTTAGTGGTCGTGGTAGTTTGTACATCAAGCTACTGAGCGCTGGCAACAACCTGTCGAATGTGGAACGCTATGCCAAAGCCATCTTCCATAAAGTAACAGGGCAGGAGCCGCCGGCAAACTTTAAACTGGTGCTGGTAGATAATCCGAAACAGGTAACAGCTAACGGTGGTGCCATGGCGCTGGAGGGCACAGATCTGAATGACCTGACCAACATCCCGATCATGAAGCCGACCGGTTCTGCCAACGTAGAAGATGCGCTGACACCTGTCACCAAAACACAGATCACAGGGCAACTGCGCCAGGAAGTGATGGATAACGTGATGAACTGCCTGCAGCTACTGTTGGATGATCCGGATGTTTCGCCGCTGATGCGCTCGATGGGCGTGGAAGTAGACCCAATGCGTGTGCTGGATTTTATGCGCATGAACCTGCAGGACAGCTATACTATGGTGCTGGAAGATACCGTACGCGGCCTGACAGACCGGGAGCAACTGCACGAGACCATGTTCTTTATGCCGCTTAAGCAATCGCTATACTTGCTGTCGAAAGAACTTTATAAGCAGCAGGCGCAAGTGAGTGCTATCTCGTAAAACGTATACCTCTGAGGTATAAAATCAACCATTCTCAACTATAGTTAGGGGTGGTTGATTTTATACATTAATTAGGTTACACTATCTTAAAGACATTAATCTTAAACAGAATAAAACAACATTGATACATGGCTACAATAGCAGTAATAATAAGTATAATAGCGTTGGTAGGAGCAGGGTTTGCTTTTATCAGGGCTGCCAGTTCACATCATATTTTAGGTAAACGGATCGAAGATCTGAAGGAGCGGATTAAATACCTGGAAGCAAATCAAAACAGATTGCAAAACGCAGCTAATCGCGGAAATAAACCTGTTTTGGAACAGGAAGAAACAGCCCGTAGAAACCAGCCAAAACAGGAGCAACAAAAGCAGGAACGACAAGAACCACGTCAGAAGCAGAAAGAAAGACAGCCACAACAGGAAAGGCAACAGCAGGAACGGCAGCTACAGGAAAGACAGACACATCAACCGGAGCGCCCGCAGCAGGAGAGACGTCAGCAGGAAAGACCACAACAGCAGGATGCAAGTCAGCAGGAGCAACAACGCCGCAAAAAAGAGAACCGCAGACGCAACGAGCCGAGGGAACGTGCGGACAACTTTGAGGAACCTGTTAAAGAACAGCAACTATCAGCTTCTGATGGTATAAGATTTGAAGTTGTTGGAAGCCATTTGCTGGATGAACTGGAACAGCAACCTGGTTTCAGCCAGTCCGCATCTATGCCCGAGCAAGAGCCGGAGGTGATCGCTGATTCAGGAATACGATACGCGATTATTCCGGAAGATGGCGTGATACGTCAGCATCATTTACAACGTCAGCCAGATTCTGATTCCTATATTGAAGTGGATGTTGCCGCAGAAGGTAGTAACATGACACATTATCGTTTTAACCTGAGTGGTAACCATGCCTTCGTTATTTCGCAGGGCATTGATCGCTTGGAGAATGCCTTTGATTTTGAGAAACCATCGAACCGCATGGTGAACAGAATTGTGCAGCAGCAGGATGGCGTGCTGGCTAAAGTTAACAACGGCTGGAGAATACAGGAGAAAGCTAGAATAGATTTCAGATAACCCGCTTACATGGAAGGTATATTTATTTTTGAAGCACTTTTAGTACTTGCTATACTTGGTTACCAGTTTTATGTATACCGGCATAACAAAGCTAAAATTGAGCTTATCAAAAACCTGTTTCCTTCTGAAGAGCAGCTTTCCGTAACCGAAACTTTACTTGACCATACCGCACCTATAGTTGCTTCAACGCAAACTTCTGAGCAACTATGGACAGCGCTCCTGGCTGGCAAACCTTTCCGGGAATTTACGCCTTCTAATCCGGCAGTTAAACGCATAGTTGCAGTTGAAAATGATTTGCTCCATATTGAAACAAAAGGTGGTCCGGTCCCGGCATATACGATAGCCCGCGAAAAGTTTGATAAGCTCGTAGCCGGGCATAATATTTACCTGGTGCAGGGCGATCCGGATGCGCTGATAAGCTCTGTTTCTTCGGGTGGAAAGGGTTCCGCAACTATAGATCTCATCGAAGTGCGGAATCCTTCGGAAACTTTCAGCAAGATCATCAAAAACACCAACGAGTACCTGAAACGAAACAAGGGTGCTGCTGCTGATTTTGATATTCTGAAAGATGTTTCGGAGCGCTATTCCGAAGCACTAGATGCAGAAGTACAGTCTACCGTTACCACGCCACTTTACATAGGTCTGCTGGGTACTTTCTCTGGAGTAATTATCGGTTTATCGAGTTTGATCTGGTCTGGTTTTACGGCTGATGAAGGCAATGCAGCAGGCTCTTTTATTACAGATCAGAACATTCCTTCTTTTCTGTTCGGGGTGATGATCGCGATGGCGGGTAGCTTCTGTGGTTTGTTGCTCACGCTAATAGGAAACCATGACCTGAAGAACGCCAGAAGTATAAGAGACAGGCGACAAAACGATTATTATACTTTCCTGCAAACGCATCTGCTTCCAAAGCTAAACTCCGACATGGCCGCTAGCCTGAGCAACCTGAAATCGGTGCTGGATTCGTTCAATAAAGATTTCCTGGATAAAGTCCTCGGCTTCCGGCCTATAGTTGATACGCTCACGGAGAACATCAGCACACAGAAAGAGTTTATTGAGAAGCTGGATAAGATCGGCTTCACGCAGATGGCAAATGCTAACCTGCAGGTATTTGATAAGATGAAGGAGAGTGAGCAGCTGTTCAAGAACTTTATGCAGTACCAGGTGGCGCTAAACGAATCGGTGCAGCAAGGTGCGGAACTGACGCATACAATAAGCGATGTACTTGGCAGATTAACCAGTCTGCAGGAAGGCTTTGATAAGGTGCCGGGCTACCTGCAAAAGCACGACGAATCTATTCAGCGACAGGTTAACTTTTTTGGGCAACACGAACGGGAATTACATGACATCGGCTCTCGGATAGAACAATATTTCGATAAAGCCGCATTGCGCTTAACCGACCTGATGGAAGCCCGCCTGCAGCACCAGGAACGCGATGCACAAAATGCGTATGAAAAGTGGCAGGAACATTTCAGAAACCTGAACGAAGACAACATTTACCAGCGCATCCTAGATTACATGCAGCCATTCGAGAACCTGAACCAGCAACAGGAAAGACTCAACACCAATCAACAACAATTATCCGGTGAGATACGCCAGACTAACGAACGCCTTCTCCAGAAAATAGAAACTGACACAGCCATACAACAGCAGTTGTTGCAGCAAATGCAAGTTCTGAATATGCACATGGCCCGCAGCCTTGAGCCGGGTCCATTGAAAGCGGCGCTTGGCAAAATTTTCGGAGGCGTAAACAGCAGGAGGTAAGTATGAGCAAGGAGAGCAGAGACTTTTTCTGGCCCAGTTATGTCGACCTGATGACGGTGCTTTTCCTGGTGATGCTGGTGCTTTTTGTGTTGAGCTATAAAATGTTTGAAGGCAAAGACCAGGAGAACCGCGAGAACATTGCCCGGCTACAAGTAGAAGTACAGGAAAAGCGCAAACTGGATGAAATAAAAGCTGCACTCTCCCGCCTGGACGACGACTACTTCCAGTACAATGAAAAGTATAAACGCCACGAACTGCTAGTGGATGTAGTTTTTGAGCAAAGCAGCGCCGTTATACCAGACCGTTCTCGGGCACCACTCCGCCGAGCTGGTCAGAACCTGAGCCAGGTAATTAATTCAATAGACGAGAAAGATGTAAAATACCTGATTGTGATTGACGGCCGTGCGGCCAGCTTTCCGAAAGGTGATCCTCGAAATATCACCCAACGGGAGTATGCATTGCAGTTAAGTTATCAGCGAGCACTTGCTTTACTTGATTTCTGGCAGAATGCAGGAATTAAATTCCCCAAAGACCGGATTGAGTTAATTGCTGCCGGAAGTGGTTTTGAAGGTGCTGGCCGCAAAGGCGACATCCGCGACCGCAGGTTTGTGATTCAGATATTGCCTAAGGTAGGGGAGCTGGAGAAAAGGAAATAACCGGTATTACTCGATCTATGTAATTGTTTTTAGACGCTTATGTGATAAACAGTTTTTGGACGACTTCCTTTTAGATACAAGTGTTCATTTGCGTTTATCAATAATAGAATTCATGCTTCTCTCAGATTGTAAAATGTACCACTGCCTTTTTGAGCCTAAAAATCTCAATCTAATAAATATTTGGAAACGAATGATTATTTCGTGTAAGGATTTAATTAAATGGCTAGGACTTCAGGCGACGATATTTCCAGATGGGGGTGGAATATAATCGAAAAAACAAGGGTTATCGAACCCTGCGCGTTAACTCCAGTTTCTGCCTTGCAGCGGAGTTATCGCAGAAATGAGGGCAAAAGAAAAAGGGAAAAGCGATTGAAATAATCACTTTTCCCTTTCAGTAGTCCGTAGGGGAATCGAACCCCTGTTGCCAGAATGAAAATCTGAAGTCCTAACCCCTAGACGAACGGACCGTGTTGAATTTTACCAACCATTTCCTGATTGGTGATGCAAATATAGGCTACAAAAACGTTCTGCAAAACATTTAGAGCAAAAAAAAGTGAACCGAAACGTAATTGCTTCGTTCTCAGGGTAGAAAAAAATATTGGTTTTACTATAAGCTAATCGTAACTTCGCACCATATTAAATACTCATCATACCAAACATAGATATCATGTCTAAAATTAAAGTTGCAATTAACGGTTTTGGCCGTATCGGTAGACTTACTTTTAAGGCACTGCTCCAGAAAGAGAATGTAGAAGTAGTTGCTATCAACGACCTTACCAATACTAAAACACTTGCCCACTTGCTTAAGTATGACTCCGTACATGGCAAGTTCGATGGCACCGTAGAAGCTACTGATAACGGCATTATCGTAAATGGCCGTGAAATCAGAATCACAGCTGAGCGCGAGCCTAAAAATCTGCCTTGGGGACAACTTGGCGTAGATGTAGTACTTGAATCAACTGGTCGTTTCGTGGACGAGCAGGGCGCTGGTGGTCACCTGGAAGCCGGTGCTAAAAAAGTAGTTATCTCTGCTCCTGCAAAAGGTAACATTCCTACAGTGGTACTAGGCGTAAACGAAGACATCCTAAAAGGTGATGAAACTATAGTTTCTAACGCATCTTGTACAACAAACTGCCTTGCTCCAATGGCAAAAGTACTGGACGATACGTTCGGTATCGAGAAAGGCTATATTACAACAGTACACGCATATACATCTGATCAGAGCCTGCAGGATTCTCCTCACAGCGACCTGAGAAGAGCACGTGCTGCTGCTTACTCTATCATCCCTACATCTACTGGCGCTGCTAAGGCGGTAGGTCTTGTATTGCCACACCTTAAAGGTAAACTGGATGGCGTTGCAATGCGTGTACCTATTCCGGATGGCTCTCTTACAGACTTAACCTGTATCTTAAAGAGACCGGTTACAAAAGAAGAAATCAATGCGGCAATGAAAAAAGCTGCTGAAGGTGAAATGAAAGGTATCCTAGAATACACTGAAGATCCTATTGTTTCTATCGATATCGTTGGCAACCCACACTCTTGTATTTTTGATGCAGAGCTTACTTCAGCTAACGAAACACTTGTAAAAGTAGTAGGCTGGTACGATAACGAAACCGGTTATTCTAACAGAGCTGCTGACCTGATTGCAAAGATCGGACAGTAAGCTATAGTTACATAGTATCAACGAAAGCCCGCCAATAGGTGGGCTTTCGTTTTTTTGTTGCGTATATATAGCAATACTATTTATTAAATTAGTAAATTGATATATATCATAGTTTTAGGAAACAGAGTATTCTACTTTTGAAACATCAGAAACCCAATTAAACAAACCGCATGAGACGCATTCTTGTACCTACAGACTTTTCAGAACAGGCCCAATACGCTTTTGAAGTAGCTATTAATATTGCCCGCCGAACTGGTGCTGCCATTAAATTACTGCACGTAGTGGAAATGCCACGTTCTGCAAGCTTCAGCGCTACCGGCGATGTAGTTTACCACGACAATATGGAGCAACTATACATCATGCGCCTGATGGAAGCTACCAAAACAAATATGAGCAAACTAATAGCAAAGGTTAGTCATACTGGTGTGGAAGTGGTACAGGAAGTAGATGTGGATAGCATCGTAAATAAGATAAAACGTGTTATTGCTGCTGATAACGTGGACCTGATTGTAATGGGATCAAAAGGATCCAGCGGCATGGACGAGTTCCTGATCGGATCTAACACCGAGAAAGTAGTTCGCACTGCTACCTGCCCAGTACTAACTATAAAAACATCGAATCCTGAATTTGATGTAAAAGAAATTGTGCTGGCTTCTAACTTCAGACGTGAGGTAGGCAAGGCGATGGATGCGTTCAAATATTTCCAGAAACTGTTTGATGCGCGTTTACACCTGGTTTACATTAATACGCCGGGAGCATTTGAGTCTAGCAGCAACCTGCGCAGCAAACTGGCACACGCCGCCGATAAGTACGATCTGCACAACTATACTATAAATGTGTATAACGATACAATAGAAGAAGATGGTATTCTGCACTTTGCAGAAGATATAAATGCAGACATGATCATGATGGCTACACACGGTCGTACGGGGTTGTCGCACCTGTTAAGCGGAAGTATTGCCGAGGACCTGGTTAACCACACCAGCCGCCCTGTGCTAACGTACCAACTATAGCATTACAGTTTTAGTTAAAGCCCGGCCATAGTTCTATGGCCGGGCTTTTTGTTTAGCATCCGTATAGTTACTTTTGTTGCATGAGTATACTTCCGCGTATCCGGTTTATAATTAACCCTGTATCTGGCACCAGAAGCAAGGTAGATGTGGCTGCCCGCATTAAACTATACCTGGATAGCACAAAGCATGACCATGATATAGTTTATACCGACTATGCGGGACATGCTACCGAGCTGGCTCAAGCCGCAGCCAAGGATAACTATAAAATAGTGGTAGCGGTAGGCGGTGACGGAACAGTTAACGAAGTAGCGAAAGGCTTACTGCACACCAATACAGCATTGGGCATATTACCAAAGGGATCGGGGAACGGCCTGGCCAGGCACCTGCAGCTACCCTTAAACCTGGACAGAGCGATCAAAGCGCTCAATACAGGGCAGGTATCCCAGATTGACAGCGGAACTATAAATGAGATCCCGTTTTTTACGACAGCAGGAATAGGTTTTGATGCGTACATAAGTGCAGTGTTTGCAGGCAACAAACGCCGCGGGTTAAAGACGTATGTAGAGCTGGTTTTAAAAGAAGTTCGAAACTATAAGCACCTGCCGGTAAAAGTCTGGATTAATGATCAGGAGTTGGCCACAGATTGTTTTGTAATGGCATTTGCCAACGCTGCACAGTATGGCAATAACGCCTACATTGCTCCGCTTGCCGATATCCGGGATGGGTTGCTGGATGTTTGCCTGGTGCGCCAACTGGACTTCGTAAAAGCAATTAACCTGAGTTATTGTATGCTAACCAAGCAGTTGGCTAACCTGCAAAGCGCAGAATACTTCAAAACTACAAGTGTTAAAGTTGAAACCGAAGAGCCGATGATGTTTCATGCAGACGGCGAATACAAAGGTCAATCTACCATTTTTGAAGTGAAGATGAACCCTCAATCGTTAAAGGTTATTATACCGGTTTAATTGTTTGATTGCTGATTGTTAAATTGTTAATCCAGGCTTTTTTGACTTTCTAACCTTTAACTTCCAATTCTTTAACTCCCAAACTCTCTAACTCTTAAACTAACAACAATGAGCGATAAAAATAAGAAAGGCAGACAGGGTGTAGTTTACTCTACAAGTTCTGATTTTAATTACCAGTACGACCACGAAAACGAAGCCGAAACGCTACCACCACAACAGCAAAACCTGAAGGTAATGCTCGATAAAAAGTCGCGCGGCGGTAAGCAGGTAACACTGGTGGAAGGTTTTGTTGGCACTGACGACGACCTGAAAGAGCTGGGCAAGATGCTGAAAAACAAATGCGGCGTAGGTGGCTCAGCCAAAGATGGTGAGATCCTGATCCAGGGCGATTTCAGGGATAAAGTATTACAAACTTTACAGGCTGCCGGCTATAAAGTAAAGCGGGTAGGAGGGTGAGTTACGTTTGTGAGTTTAGGAGTTAAAGAGTTGGGGAATCGAACACTTTATTTCCACCTCTTTAACTCATAAACTCTCTAACACTCTAACTAAAAAGTCCTCTTACTTTCTCCAGATCCTCCGGAGAGTCTATGCCTATAGTTTCAAATTCGGTGAGGGCAGTGGTGATTTTATAGCCGTTTTCCAACCAGCGTAACTGCTCCAGCGATTCTGCCAGCTCCAATGCAGAAGGAGGGAGTTGCGTGATCTGCTCCAGAATATCAGCTCTGTAACCGTAAATACCAATGTGCTTATAGTAACTGTGCTGCTTGTGCCAGATATCCTGAGGTACGTTACGGCAGTATGGTATAGCTTGTCTGCTGAAATATAAGGCATCACCATTGTTGCTTAGCACAACCTTCGGGGCGTTCGTGTTAAACAGCTCTTCTTCGGTGGTAATCTTTTTAACCAGCGTAGCCAGTTGAGTATTCGGGCGGTTAAAGCAGCTGGCTACAAGGTCAATCTGCTCGGGCTTTATAAAAGGTTCGTCGCCTTGTATGTTGATGATATATTCGTAGGGATTATCGTGCAATTTGTAAGCTTCAAAACAACGGTCGGTACCACTCTGATGATGCTCGGCTGTCATGACGGCTTTACCGCCAAAATCCAGAACATGCGCAAAAATACGTTCATCGTCGGTGGCAACTATAACTTCAGACAAGCCGGATGCAGAAGCCTGCTCATAAACACGACGGATCATGGTTTTGCCATTGATGTCAGTCAGGGGTTTGCCCGGGAAACGGGTTGATGCAAAGCGGGCTGGTATGATGCCGAGTACGTCCATAGTTTATAGTTTTTGCGAGCTCAAATATACGGAAGAACCTCCGTTTTATAGTTTATCAGCAGCGGGCAGTTTTCTTCTTTTTACCAATGCGCCCCGTTTTCTCCAGTTTCTCGATGTAACTATAAGCCACAGGAGTTTTGCACGCAGTATCGCCCATATTTACTTTTACTTCGCCTATAATTCTGGCTACGGCTTTTGCTTTTTCGGTAAGTGCAGGTATAAAACAACCGATGGCAATTACATAGCCATTCATGGTGTAGCGTACGCGGTTGGGGCTGCTATGAATCACCTTTGCTACATGGTCCAGTTGCTCACTCAGAAATTCTATGTCCAGTTCGCTATCTGCTTTTATGGAAGCCAGGCTTGCAAGGGTGGCCCAACCGGAAGTGGCAATATTTTCGTCAGCATATTTTATCCATTCTTTGGCTAATTCAAACCCATAGTTACTTTCTGCGGCTACCCAGGCAACTGTATACTCACAATGCATATACCAGACAGCGTTATTTACCCAATTCTGAAGGTCCTCTCTGGTCATAGCTTTCTCGTCGGCAATAAGGCCGGCCAGGTACATGGCATCTGAATTTCCAGTCTGGTATAGTTGCTTGGCTAAACTATAGTTCTTCTTCAGCCTTTTCTGGATAGGGTTAAGATCGCCCACTTTTACACCATACAACGGTTCTTTAGCGCCGTGTTTCAGGTAAATGTTTTTGATGGTCTGGCTCCCCAAAGTGGCCAGCTGTTCCATTATCTCAGGTGCTGTCATCTATCAAAAAGTGTGAAACTATAGTTTCTCGATAGAAATAATCCGGATGCCTGGCATAGAGCGATCCTGAGTTGAAAGTCCGCAACGACGGTCTATTATTTCGCCCGTTTCGGTGTAGGTTACTTTTACCGGAATCAGATTCTCTTCCTGTTTAAACTCTTCGCTAATCGCACTTTCATCCTCGGGTTTATAGTCTTTGCCCTCTATAGTTAGCTTAAAGCCGCAGCCATCCACCATATATTCACCAGACCACTCCAGTTGAGCCTCTTTTGTGATAGCGTTATTTTCTGAATTCATATTTTTCTGGGAGCAGGATGAGAAGTTTACCACCATTAAAACTATAGCAGCAGCCAGGGAGAGGTGTTTCATAAATGTTTATAGTTAGAAAGTTAGAAAGTTTAGGTTTTAAGCAACAATAAACAATTAGCCATCAGCAATTAAACTTTTTTAACAACCAGAGAGAAAGTGCTGTGGTCTAAGACTTCTATAGTTTCGCCTTGTTCTATAAAGCCTTCTCTTGCCTGGGCATCATACAGGATGTTATCTATCATAACTTTCCCGGTTGGCGCCATACGCGTATGTGCGATGCCGGTTTTGCCAACTAAATGCGATGAGTCAGCAGACGACCGATATCCTTCCGAACCCTCAAAAGTATTGTGCAGCACCATGCGCTGCATGGTTCGGCTGGCGGCAAAACGGTTCCAGGAAAGGGCCACCAGAATCACGGCGCCAATCATGCCCAACAAAACCGAGATCATGCTTTGCATAATGGCGCTGGACGGTACAAATGTAAAGTCGAAGTTCTGGTTATTTACCATGATCAATACCAGCGAAATGAACACCAGTATAATTCCGCTGATACCTGTAATACCAAATCCCGGAATTACCAGCACCTCAATGGCGATAAGTATGAGCCCGGCTATAAAGAGCAATATTTCCCAGTTCTCAGCAAGGCCATTGAGGTAATAAGGAGTCAGGTACAAAATACCGGCAACTACCGCCGCAGCCAGTGGAAAGCCTATGCCAGGAGACTGTAATTCAAAATACAATCCACCGATGATCAGCAACAAAAGTATACCGCTGACAAAGGGGTTCAGGAAAAAAGAAATGATCTTGTTGGTAGTGCTCAGTTCGTATTTTACTATTTCAGCATCCTGTAAATTTACCTGTTTCAGTACATCGTCTATAGTTGTGGCTGTGCCATCGCAGAAACCATATTTTATAGCCTCGGATGTGGTAAGGGTCAGAACTTGGTCAGCAGAAAGTGTACTGTCCACACTGGCTTCTACCATCGCTTCGGCAAGATGCGGATTACGGCCCTGGGCTTCGGCAGTGGAGCGCATAATAGAACGCATATAACTCTGGTATTTGCCCGGAGCTGCTTCTCCGCTGGCGCTAACTACCGTTGCGGCACCAATGTTTGCTCCTGGCGCCATGTAAATACTATCGCAGGCCAGCGAAATCAGTGCCCCAGCTGATGCTGCATTTTTATTGATGAATACATACACCGGCTTCGGATATTCGAGTATGCGCTTCCGGATTTCGTCTGCATCATTTAAAGCACCGCCAAATGTATCAAGTACCAAAAGCACATGGTCCGCTTTAACTTCGGTAGCGTGGTTTAGGGCGAGCTCAGTATAACGGTTGGTCCGCGGATCAATCTCAGACTTTATTTCCATCAGTAACACCTTCTGTTTTTGCGTTTGAGCAGCAGCAGGAAGTATTAAAATAAAGGTAAGCAGATACAGTAGCGCGCAATGCCAACGTTTTGAGTCAGAATTCATACATTTGGGGCTGAAAATGTGCTATTTTGGTTGAATATAGTAAAAAGTTAAGAGTTATACTTCCGTTACTTTATACATACGACTTTGGAGCGCCCGTGTGGCGTATGCGATTGGATGTAGCAGCTAACCGGCTTGCTTTTGAAATACGCGATGCCGACCTGCTGCTTGCTGATTTCCATACACTTGATCTGGACAACTATAAGCTTGACAAGCTACCGCTGCCTGCTGCTAAAAACTGGTGGCTGGGACTGGAAGACGCTTTCGAGGGCCTGCTGTTTTTGCACGGCTACGGCGATCGCCAGGTTGGGCAGCACAAAGGCATTTTTGCTTATGATGCCGCCACTGCAAACCTGCGTTGGCAACAACCGGAACTGGCTTTTTATGGTGTTACTACAAATGGCATTCTGGCCCTGAATTTACAGGGGCAGAATTTACAGTTGTTGCAAACTAAAACCGGAACTATAGTTGCAGAGAACGTGTCATTGGACAACGGTGCAGCAGCTGTGGCTAACCATAATGCGGTCAGGTCGCAGGCGTGTACTTACCCGATGCTTTACCTGGAAGGAGAGCCATACTATAACCAAGTATGTGATTTTCTGGAGCACCAGCTTAACGTGAAACCGGTTAAGGGAATAGAGTATGCTGAAACCGGGCAAAACATTTTTACAGGTTTTTATACAGAGAATGCAGCCGGTAATTTAGATAATACGCTGTGTGTGTTTAATTTGGATGGCGAATTGCAGTTGCAAGAGCGCATTGCGACCGGATTAAGTGGCATAGGTTCAGATACTTTTATTATCTTTAACCACAAATTATACTTTATCCGGCAACGAAATATTTTAGTTGTTTATAGTCTTACATAGTTTACCTTTTAGCCATGGTACGCATACTTTTACTTGCACTTTTACTGTCACCGGTACTTTCATTATCAGCTTCGGCATTTAACCTTGCTGCCCTGCGCGACTCGGTAGGAGTAGAGCGCCGCAACGGTAAGTTTTTTGTGAAGCACAAGGTGGAGCCTAAAGAAACCCTGTATGCCTTGTCGCGCAAGTATGGGGTGCCGGTTGCCAAAATTGTGGAGTCTAACCCTACAGTAGAGGCAAGCATAAGAGTTGATCAGATCGTACTGATTCCGCGCAATGCACCTTTGTCTGCTGCGGTTAATTCGGTAGCTACACCTAAAACCCCGGCACCTACTGCCAGCAGCCGTACGTTTACGGTGAATAACAAAGGTGAGAAGATACATGTGGTAGAAGCAAAGCAAACTCTTTACAGCATTTCGCGCATGCATGGCGTATCCGTAGAGAGTATCAAAACCTGGAATAATCTTGCTGATAACAGTATTGAAATCGGTACCGGCCTGATCGTTGGTAAAGGTGCTGTTCCAACTGCCAACAAGCCTGTTTATGTTCCGGAAGTTGATGATGAAGTTGAAAAAGCAACGGCAACTACACCCGTAGCAGCCCCGGTAACACCAAAGAATACATCTGCCAGCACAACTAAAGCTGCCACTACTACAGCATCCACTAATCCTGCTACAGCTTCAACTTCAACTCCAGCCGAGTCTACACCAGCAGTAAGTGAAAGAGAAGAAGAAGCAGGTACAACAGAAACTGCTGCCGGTGTTAAGAAAGTGATCGAAAACGGTATGGCCGAAATGATAGATCCGAAAGCAGACACAAACAAATACCTGGCATTACATAAATCGGCCCCGGTGGGTACTATCATGCAGGTTAAAAATGCCATGAACGGTCAGGTGGTGTATGTACGTGTGATCGGAAAATTACCTGAGACTGGCACCAATAATAATGTGGTAGTTCGGATCTCTAAAAAAGCTTATCAGAAGCTAGGCGCTGTTGACCAGAAATTCAGAGTAGAGGTTTCTTATATGCCGTAATTGCGGTTTAATTTATTTATGGAAAGCCAGTTGCATCCCTGCAACTGGCTTTTTAGTTTTAGAGTTTCTTTGTTGTTACCCCGAGTAATAGCTAAGCGAGTTAATAGTACTATAATTCCTTTTTTGTCATTTCGAACGTAGAGAGAAATCTATATCAGCTTATAGTTGCAACTAGAACCAAGCCTTTGCTTTCAAATTCCCTTTAATCCTGGGAGCTTTACTTGCCTACTGTTCCATCTTTAGCTTTGGTGCCCTCACGGCCGGGAGGCCTCGTCTTTGGGCATCGCGCGATGTACATTTGCTTTGCTCCTGCGTCGCAATGCTTTCAGCACCGCAAATCTACAAGGCGCTCAACCCAAAGACTGAGAAGTTTCGCATAGCTATAGTTTGTCCATAGTTTGAACTGGTAAGCTCCGAGTTTTATCGGGTTGATAGTTTCAAAGGGACAGGTAAACCTGTCCTGCTCGTGTGCTGAAACTATAGAACTAAAGCTGAAACTAGAGCAGCAGCAGAAAGTCCCCCTTTGAAGGGGGTAAGGGGGATGACAAACAGCAACTATGAAACGATAATTCTAACTACAACTATAGCCAAAATTCCCCTCTCGGGAGGGGCAGGGGTGGGTTAAAAAAACAACTATAGAACGATACCTCAACTATAGCAGTAACTGAAAGCTCCCCGCCTTAGACAAGGAGGGGTTAGGGATGGTTGGACCAACCGAAACTACAGAACTATAGCCAGCGCCACTACAATTCCTGCCCCCTGCCGGGCCAGTTGAAAACTCAACACCATAGTTAGACACGGGTTGCAAACCCGCGCCAGCAAAAAAGAGCAACTATATAACTTAAACTATAGCAAAACTCCCTCTTCTGTTTTTAAGAGAGGATCAGGGTGAGGTAATTTGGGTTTAAACCACCAAGTACTTACTACCACCCAACATCAAAGCTATAAACTGAACCATACCAAAATCTCATCTATAAACCCGTATGTTTTATAATTTTGTAAACTGCCGTATACTGCAGCTACAGACCTTTAAACCAATGAAGCAGGATATTGCCGCTATAAAAGCGTTGCTCGACGACAGAGTAGAAAAATACAACCAGCCAGCCTTTATTCCGAACGATCCGGTTTCTATACCGCACCGTTTTACAAAAAAGCAGGACATTGAAATAAGTGGATTTTTTGCCTCGATCTTAGCGTGGGGCCAGCGAAAAACCATCATTAATAACTGCCTGAAACTGATGGACCTAATGGACAATGCACCTCACGACTTTATCCTTCACCACCAGGAGCAGGACCTGCCACGATTTTTAGGTTTCAAACACCGGACCTTCAACGACACCGACCTGCTATACTTTATCCATTTTTTTAACTGGTACTATAGCCGGTATGAGAGCTTGGAAGTTGCGTTTACCGGTGAGCACAACAAGATTGAAACGCAGAAAGAACGGCTGATGCATTTCCATGACCTTGTTTTTAGCCTGGAAGATGCGCCTCACAGAACAAAAAAACATATTTCTACGCCGGCCCGCAAATCAGCCTGCAAACGTATAAACATGTACCTGCGTTGGATGGTGCGGAAGGATAATAATGGTGTTGACTTCGGAATCTGGAATACAATGAAACCGGCCGACCTAGTTTGTCCCTGCGATGTTCATGTAGAGCGCGTAGCACGCCGTCTGGGCCTGATAACCCGTAAAGGCATGAACTGGCAGACAGCCGAAGAACTAACTGATCACCTCAGAGCTTTCGACCCGTTAGATCCTGTGAAGTATGATTATGCGCTCTTTGGATTGGGTATAGAAGAAAAGTTCTGACAGAAATTATGTACTGATTAGAGTCTTCTACCTGAACTGCTTCAGTAGATGATTCAGTAGTTTAGCTGCATTTCTACTAACCTGTGGCTACTTATAAGTAAACTGTTTACTGGACGAGAGGAAAACCTGAAAATATAGTAAGTGACGTGATATAAGGCGATTGAAAACCCGGGAATAGGTATAGTTATGTATTTACTGTACCTTTACCGCCCTTACCTAAGTTCTATCTATACAACTACCTATGACTGCAACTCAGATACATAATGTGAAGGTTTTTGGAAATGGCCAGCAGCCGATGCTATTTGCCCACGGCTATGGCTGCGACCAGAAAATGTGGCGCTTTATTACGCCTGCTTTTGAGAATGAGTATAAGATCGTATTGTTTGACCACATAGGCTTTGGTGCTTCTGATACCTCATCCTACACCATTGCTAAATACTCCTCCTTAAACTCCTACGCCGACGATATACTGGCAATATGCGAAGAACTCGATTTGAAGGATATTATTTATGTAGGCCACTCTGTCAGTGCCATGATAGGGGTTTTAGCATCAAACAAACAGCCTGAGCGTTTCTCTAAACTCGTACTGATCGGCCCTTCTCCGTGTTATATTAACGATGGAGATTATACCGGCGGCTTTACTGAAGAAAGCATACTGGGTTTGATAAAATCTCTGGAAAGTGATTATTTAACATGGGCTAAAACGATGGCACCAGTTATTATGGGTAACCCTGACAGACCCGAACTAGGTGAAGAACTGTCGAATAGCTTTTGCAGCAGCGACATAGAGGTAGCGAAGGATTTTGCCCGCGTTACCTTCCTGTCTGATAACCGATCGGACCTGGCCAATGTAACAACAGATACACTGATCCTGCAATGCTCTGAAGACGTGATTGCGCCTGAAGTTGTTGGTAACTATGTACATCAGCACATCGCAGGCAGCAAGTTTGAGCAAATGCAGGCGATCGGCCATTGCCCTAATTTAAGTGCCCCCGATGAAACTATAGCTAAAATCAAAAATTTTATAAAGAACTAAATGCCGTTTTAGCTCTGTCAGCGTAATAGCAAGAGCATTTGATAGGATTGATGAATAAAAAAGAATTAAGGAAAGCAAACGGGGATGTCTTTTTTGAGGCTGAACGCAGCGCTGATAATTCTTTTATTTCTGCTAATTGGATAGGGGTACAATCGCTGGAAAGTATAATAATGGCCGGTAACCAGTTACTGGCCATGCTCCGGAAAAAGCCATGCTCTGCGATACTTAACAATAACCACGAACTGGTAGGTCCCTGGGAAGTAGGGGTAAACTGGCTCGCTTATAAGTGGGCCCCGCAAGCTAAAGAATTAGGTGTGCAGCACTTTGCGCATGTGATGTCATATGGCATATTTGGCCAAAATTCGTTCAGTGCTTTCGAACCGCTGCTAAAAGATATTTTTGAAGTACGCGCATTTGAAGATGAAAATGAGGCTAAGGAATGGTTGCATCAGAAATTCATAGCTAAAAAGCCGTACAAATACCCGCCAATATTATAATACGCCTTTTCCTGAAGGCACTTCTCAATTACTATTCTCCACAAACTTTTTGGCTTCTAATTTATCCGGGCAGTTTTCCAGCAGCTCAGCTATAGTTTGCTTTAAACCCGGATGTATTAAATCAGGGGAGATCTCTTGTAAAGGCAGCAGCGTAAAGCGGCGCAGATGCAGTTGCGGGTGTGGAATGGTTAGCCGTTGGGTTTGCTGCACCAGGTTGTCATAAAACAGAATGTCGATATCTATAACACGTGCTCCCCAATGTTCCAGGCGTTCGCGGCCCAGGTCGTGTTCTATGGTGTTTATAGTTTGCAGCACTCGCTCCGGGCTAAGGTCAGTAGAGACCTGAAGCACCTGGTTGAGAAAACTGGGCTGATCTGTTTTGCCCCAGGCGGCTGTCTCGTAAATAGCAGAGGCCTGAACTATAGTTCCGACCTGCTTAGCTATAGTTTCGCGGGCTTGTTGCAGGTATAGCGTACGGTCGCCAAGGTTGCCCCCTAGCAGCAGGTATAGTTTAGGCATGTTTCCGGAAAAATGCTATGCTCAGGTCAGCGGCAGCACGGGCAGCTTCCGGCAATTCGCCCTTTTCATAAGGATGCTTTCCTCCAAACGAGTGGTCGGCACCGGGCAACAGGTGCATTTCCGCATCAGGTTTCCAGGAGTGCAGGTCGTGCGCCATCTGAATAGGCAATGTTTCGTCTTCTTTACCGTGCAAAATAAGCAATGGCTGTTGCATGTCCTGTATCACTTTGGGGATTTCTAGGCGCTGTCTGTTGGCAATATAGTTTTCCATTATCTGGTAATACATCGGCATTTTCTGGCCGGTGCGGGCGTTAGTTATCCATTGCACACCTTCGCGCTCCCACTTTTCATTTTCAAGTTCATCCCAGCGTTGATCGAATTTATTTACAGCCGCCCAGGTAGCAACAGCTTTTATACGCGGATCTTCGGCCGCTTTAAGTATAACAGTTCCCCCACCACGACTATGGCCAATCAGGTAAATATGGTCCAGGTCAAGTTCATTATGAGGCAGTGGTCCTTCTACATTTTCTACCAGGTCAATCAGCGCTTTCATATCATCGAGTTCCAGGCTGAAGTTGTTATTCCCAAACGCTTCCAGGTCGTGTATATCTGAAAAGTCTTCTACGGTGGTGCCGTTATAAGCAAAGTTGAATTTTATGAATACAAAGCCCTGCTCTGCGAAATACTGCGCCATTAAATTGTAATGCCCCCAGTCTTTAAACCCCTTAAACCCATGCGTAAAGATCACTACAGGCTTGGGTTGTGAAGTTGGCTCGTAAACGGCATCGGCAGTAAATGGGCGACCATGCTCGGGATAAACAATAAAATCAACTTTAAGGGTATTTGCCATAGATTACTTAAATAAGATAACTGTACTATAAGATGCTTAAACGGGATAATTTGACGATTTGTTAATGCTCACATTGGTTTATTCCCATCGGTAAAACTATAGCAAAGCAGCAAGTGCAGTTTTTGTTTTTGGATAAAACTACAATCTTGCAGGTAGTTGATCAGTATTAAAGAGATCAATTGGCAGCAATTTAACAATTATACCCGGTTTTGCCCCCTGTACGTTTGGAAACCACTATTGGAGACCGTAATATTGCAGCACCAAAACATGAGCAGCCGCCTAGATAAAATACAAGCGCCTATAGCAAGCGAAATGGAGCTTTTCGAGAAGAAGTTCCGGGCTTCTATGAAGTCGAAAGTGCTGCTTTTGGACCGTATCATGAGCTACATCGTGAAGCGCAAAGGCAAACAGATGCGCCCGATGTTTGTGTTCTTCACAGCCAAACTATACCACGAAACCATAGCCGATGCCACCTACCGCGGTGCTGCCCTCATAGAGTTGCTGCACACGGCAACCCTGGTGCACGACGACGTAGTAGACGATGCCAACTATAGACGCGGCTTCTTTTCGGTAAATGCTCTCTGGAAAAATAAGATTGCGGTGCTGGTGGGAGACTACCTGCTCTCAAAAGGCTTGTTGCTTTCGCTGAACAACGATGATTTTGAACTTCTGAAGATCGTGTCGAATGCGGTGCGTGAAATGAGCGAAGGAGAGTTGCTGCAGATCGAAAAAGCCCGCCGCCTGGACATCGACGAAGCCGTGTACTTTGATATTATCCGTCAGAAAACGGCCTCGCTTATAGCTTCATGCTGTGCCGTGGGTGCTGCCTCAGCGGGTGCGTCGAAAGAAGAGATAGAGAAAGCCCGCTTATTCGGTGAGAAAGTCGGTATTGCCTTCCAGATAAAAGACGACCTTTTTGATTACGGAACCGCCGAGATCGGCAAACCGGTCGGCATCGATATCAAAGAAAAGAAGATGACCCTTCCGCTGATTCACGCCCTTCGCAATGCAGACTGGCTGACCAAGCGCCGCGTTATTTACAACGTAAAAAACAACAACGGCGACAACAAGCGCGTGCAGCAGGTAATCGATTTCGTAAAGCAATCTGGCGGTATTGAGTACACGGTAGAAGTTATGAACCGCTACCACGCCGAAGCTCTCGAAATTCTACACACCTTCCCGGATAACCCATCGCGCCAATCCCTGGAGCAACTCATCGCCTATACTATAGAGCGGGAAAAATAATTGCTGATTTTGTCTTAATCAGTAGTTACAGGTTTAAAGGATTGACAAGATATCGTAAGCTTTTTCGAACAGGTAATAGCAATGATTTTATAGATCAGCAAGTGAAGACACCTTCATATCTATAAAACTTTAGCCTAAACTATAACCATTGCAGAAATTGCCCTTCGAGGATAAGTGGAAACGATATCCCGGAACTTGTGAGCAGCACTCAATTGGGTTTTAAACAGAAACTATAGGTTAATGGCCTCATCACAAAAATAGCAGCAATTCCCCTCTCGGGAGGGGCAGGGGTGGGTTAAAATAGCAACTTTAAAATTATAGCGCTAACTATAGCAAAGGCCTTATCTCCCTTCTACCAAGCTCCTTTCAGGATGACAGATGGAGGAGTAGCCAAAAGCTCCCCGCCTTAGGTAAGGAGGGGTTAGGGGGTGGTTGGACCAACAGTAACTATGAAACTATAGCCTTTGCCATGGCTGTCTCTGTCGGGCCAGTTACAAACTCGACCCCATATTTAGACACGGGTTGCAAACCCGCGCCAGCAGAGAGTTACTTTCGGCAACTATAGAACTATAGCTCAAGCTATAAACCAGTCCTGATAATCCCAAACACTCTCCTTCATCCCAGTTCAATCACAGAAAATCTGTAAATATCAACTTTAAACTTGTAAGGCCGAGATGTGTAACTATAGGTAGTTTTGTACATGCAAAATAACCTATGAAAAAATGAGCTTGAACACTAATACCTGGAACCGCCTGCGATACACGCTTTACCTGCCCATCTACGACCTGATTGCCGATAGAATCTTCCGGAAATACAGAAAACGGTCTGTGGAATTGCTGAATGCAAAACCTGATGATGCCATACTTATCCTTGGCGCCGGTACCGGCCTGGACCTGCCTTACCTGCAAAAGTACACCAACCTGACTGCCATCGACATCACACCAGGCATGATCGCCAAACTCCAGCAGCGCGCGGCAAGGTTGCAAACTCCTGTTGATGCCCGCGTAATGAATGGCCAGCAGCTTACATTTACCGATAATAGTTTTGAAGCAGTAATAGCCCACCTGATACTCGCCGTTATACCAGACCCGGTTGCCTGTATTAAGGAAGTGGAACGTGTACTAAAGCCGGGCGGCACGGTTATGATTTTTGATAAGTTTCTGCCGGATGGGCAGCGACCAACTATAGTTCGCAGGCTCTTTAACCAGATTGCAGCCACTCTGTTCTCCGACATTAACCGTAGCATCGGAACTATAGTTAGCCATACGTCGCTAACTATAGAACTGAATGAGCCAGCCGCATTGAATGGTACGTTCAGGTTGGTAAGGTTGAGGAAACCGGAACTATAGTTTTAGCATACGGCGTGGCGCGAGTGTTTTCGCTCGTGATGAACTATAGTTGGGCGTCCCGCCCAGTTGAGTTACAAACTCAACACCATAGTAAAGCACGAGTTGCAAACTCGCGTCAGCAAAAAAGAAAAAAATACCCCCTCCTGTTTTAGGAGGGGGTAGGGGAGGTTTTTAGTCAGCAATCAACAACCAGTAATTAAATCTTCTCTGCCAGCAATTGGTCCATCGTCTTGTTAAAATCAGCTACCCAGTCTTCGTAATATTTGCCGGTGCCAGGGCCTGAGAAGCCAGTATGTATCTTGCGAACTTTACCATCGCGGCCAATGTAGATGGTGGTCGGGAAGGAGAGGACGTGGTTTAGCGCGGGCAGGGCTTTGGCGGCTGCCTCTTTATCGGAAATGCCGGCTACCGTCAGGTCATAGTTCACGTTCATGCGGTCCTTCATTTTCTGCAGGCGCGGGGCAGCTTTTTCAAACTCCGGGCTGCGCTCAAAGCCTAAGCCAATAATCTCCAGGCCACGGTCTTTGTTCTTGTCATAATAAGGTGCCAGGAATTTGGTTTCATCCATACAGTTCGGGCACCACGAGCCAAGCAACTGCACGATCACTACTTTGCCTTTGTACTTCTCATCGCTCAACGAAATGTTTCCGTTACCGTCTATGTCCGGGAAGGTGAAATCCAGCTTTTCGTAGTCCGGCTTTAAGAAGGTAAGCGTGTTGGCATCGGCAAGTGCGGCGTTGGCGTTGCGTTTGGCAGTCCAGGTTTCGGTATAGTTCATACCTGAATAAAAGTTGCCTTTCAGCGTGTTCTCATCTACCGGCGTGGCTGTAAATAAATAAGCGTGGTTACCATCGAAGGTAGAGAGGTTCAGTTGGTTGCCATCCACTTGTCCCTCTAAATATCTATAGTCGCCGGTTTCAGTCAGGAAGGTGCCGGTTACTTTATTGTTGTCCTGCTCGAAAACGCCTACTGCTTTGTAGCTACTGCCGGTTGTGTCGGTAAACACTACTTCCCATTTGCCATCGTAATTAAAGTTTGCAGCAGCCGGGTCAGCTTTAAAGCGGTTGGTGTTGCCGAGCTCCGCAGTAAAAGGCACTGAATAAGGATAAGACAGATCGTTGCGTACAAAGCGGCCTGCCATTTTACCATCGTCTACTTTGGCGATCAGGTCTGCATCAAATATGTGGAGCCTGATCTTTACAGAATCTCCTACGGTCGAGATCTCATCAACCAGGATACGCTCTTCGCCATTTATCAGGTATAAAATGGTGCTGTCGTTGCGGGTTTCGGCTTCCATAATAAACGGAATTTCTACCCCATCGGCATGTTGCAGGGCAACGCGCCAGGTACCGGCTTTTATAGTTTGGTTTGCAGCGTCCATTTTATTTTGGTTGCAGGATGTAAATCCTATAGTTAGCAGCAAGGTAAATAACAAAATAAGCCTTGCAGAAGTATTAGAATAGGTACGTTTCATGGGGTAAAATTACGTCATCGGATCTGTAAAAGCCAAACAAGAAACGCCCTGAACTTGTTTATAGTGTAAAGGTTATATTCGTGCGAGCTAATGTTGCTGAATAGCCTGCAGATTTCGTACATTTGTGAACTTCGGAAAAGAAGCATTTTATACATTAACAATAGCAAAACTATGGCATTTGATTTAGGAATGATCAAGGCAGTTTATGCCGGTATGGGTGAGCGAATTGCAGCTGCTCGTAATACAGTTGGCAGACCGCTGACCCTGACTGAAAAGATCCTGTATGCACACCTATATGAGGGCAAGGCGTCGCAGGCGTATGAGCGTGGAAAATCTTACGTGGATTTCGCTCCGGACAGAGTAGCGATGCAGGATGCTACGGCACAGATGGCCTTGCTTCAGTTCATGCAGGCTGGCAAGCCTACTGTAGCGGTTCCGTCTACAGTACACTGCGATCACCTGATCCAGGCCCGCACAGGCGCAGATTCAGATCTGAGAGACGCTTACAGCGAAAACAAAGAAGTTTACGATTTCCTTGCTTCGGTATCTAACAAGTATGGCATCGGTTTCTGGAAGCCGGGCGCAGGTATCATTCACCAGGTAGTACTAGAGAACTATGCGTTCCCGGGTGGTATGATGATCGGTACTGACTCACACACGCCAAATGCTGGTGGTTTGGGTATGGTAGCGATCGGTGTTGGTGGCGCTGATGCCGTTGACGTAATGGCCGGTATGGCCTGGGAGCTTAAATTCCCGAAAGTAATTGGCGTGAAGCTGACAGGTAAACTGAACGGCTGGACATCTCCGAAAGACGTAATCCTGAAAGTAGCCGGTATCCTTACTGTAAAAGGTGGTACAGGTGCTATCGTGGAGTATTTCGGCGAAGGTGCTGAAAGCATGTCTTGTACCGGTAAAGGTACTATCTGTAACATGGGTGCTGAGATCGGTGCAACTACTTCGGTATTTGCTTACGACAACAGCATGCGTGCGTACTTAAACTCTACAAACCGAGAAGAGATCGTTCAGATGGCTGATGAAGTTGCTGAGCACCTGCGCGCTGATGACGAAGTTTACGCTGATCCGGCTTCTTTCTACGATCAACTGATCGAGATCGATCTTTCTACGTTGGAGCCACACGTAAACGGACCATTCACTCCGGATGCGGCATGGCCAATTTCTCAGTTCGCTGCTGTAGTAAAAGAGCACGGCTGGCCAGCTAAACTGGAAGTAGGTCTGATAGGATCTTGTACGAACTCATCTTACGAAGACCTTACACGCGCTGCTTCTATTGCAGAGCAGGCGGTAACTAAAAACCTGGTTGCCCAGGCGGAGTTTACCATCACGCCAGGTTCTGAAATGGTGCGTTACACCACTGCCCGCGATGGCTTGTTAGATACATTTGCTCAGATGGGTGGTGTTGTGTTGGCTAACGCCTGCGGTCCGTGCATCGGCCAGTGGGCACGTCACACCGACGATCCGACTCGCAAGAACTCTATCATCACATCGTTCAACCGTAACTTCGCGAAGCGTAACGATGGTAACCCGAACACACACGCGTTCGTGGCGTCGCCAGAGATCGTAACTGCTTTTGCAATTGCCGGTGACCTTACTTTCAACCCGCTTACTGATACCTTAACTAATAAAGATGGCCAGCAGGTGAAACTGGATGAGCCAAGAGGTATTGAGTTACCAGTTAATGGTTTTGCGGTAGAAGATGCAGGTTATGTAGCGCCAGCTGAAGACGGCAGCACTGTAGAGGTAGCTGTTGATCCTAAGTCTGATCGTCTGCAGTTACTGGAAGGCTTTAAGCCATGGGAAGGCACGGATCTGAAAGGTCTGAAGCTTCTTATTAAAGCACAAGGTAAGTGTACTACTGACCATATCTCGATGGCTGGCCCTTGGTTGAAATACCGTGGTCACCTGGATAATATCTCGAACAACATGCTGATCGGTGCGATTAACGCATTTAACGGCGAGGCGAACAAGGTTTACAACGACATGACCCGTGGTTATGACTCTGTGCCTGCAACTGCCCGTACGTACAAAGCAGCTGGTATCGGTACTGTTGTAATTGGTGATGAGAACTATGGCGAAGGTTCATCTCGTGAGCACGCTGCCATGGAGCCGCGCTTCCTGGGTGTTCGCGCCGTAATCGTGAAGTCATTCGCTCGTATCCACGAAACCAACCTGAAAAAGCAGGGTATGTTAGGTCTGACGTTCGTTAACAAAGCGGATTACGACCTGGTAGAGGAAAACGATACGATCGATATCCTGGGTCTGGAGAACTTTACACCGGGTGTTCCATTGAAAGTAGTTTTAACACACAAAGATGGTTCTCAGGATGCGTTTATGGTTAACCATACGTATAACGAAGGACAGATCGAGTGGTTTAAAGCTGGTTCAGCACTAAACCTGATCCGTTTACAGCACAAGCAAAACGCTAACGCATAAGCTTAGCTGCTAACTATAAACAAAAAGGCCCTGCCAATCGGTAGGGCCTTTTTGTTTACATTGGAAACTATAGAATCCAAAGGTTGGCCAGTTTTTGATGTTTTGCAATAGCCGTCAGGCTGAAGGTGACAAATTGTTTTTGGACATCTCAGTCCGAAACTTTGCCTGCTGCGGACATCCTTGACCGCGTTAAATGTAAAGGGGACAAGGATGTCCCCGGCAGAGTGCATCCGGACACAGATGTCCGGAAGAGCAATGATAAACTATAGTTTTACAGCAAATGGTAACTTTATAGTTAAGCAGCTTTATATCCTGTTCCGGATCTTAAAGCCGCGTAGTATCGTTTTAAGATGCTATGAGTGCTGTAGGTTTGAAAGATACACAACCTATAGTTTAAAGCATTAATAATGGAGTAGCAACTATAGATACATCAACCCTGCATCAATAAAAGAGAAGGCTTTACAGATCTGTAAAGCCTTCTCTTTTATTGATAGCTATAGTTTTTCATTACCGCATTAGCACAATGCGCTTGATAAAACTGGTATCCTTATAAGTGATGTGGGCAATGTAAATGCCATTGGGTATGGCTGTAAAATCAAACAGAAGTTCTTTAGCGTCCTCGCCGGTTGCGGGTACCTGAAACTTACGGCCAATCTGGTCACTAAACCACACTTCCGGAGCTGTGCCGGCTGTCGGGTCTGCTGCCCAGTTTAAGCGAACCAGGCCTGTTGACGGGTTTGGAAATACATCTGTTAGTTGGGCATACATCTTAGCTTTATCTTTTGATAAAGGTCCACGTACTTCATAGATTTTTGTGATCTCATCACGCAGGCAACCGGTTTCATCAGTTATTTTTAAAGTAACGACATGTGTACCCGGTATATGGAAGGTGTGAAGAGGGTTCTGTTCAGTAGATGTTGAGCCGAATCCAAAGTCCCAGTTCCAGTTTGCACCATTTATACTTTTATCTTCAAACTGAACAGGAGTAAGCGCAAATAATGTGATAGCGTTTGCCGTAAAGCCCGCTTCAGGAGTAAGTGGCAATGAAAAACTGGCAGGTACCAAAGCACTCTCAAAGAGAGAATCTACGTTCGTAGCGTATATGGTGGTGTTACTGCTGAAATCTTTCAGGGTATAGGATGAGCCTGTATCTAATAAAGTCTGTTTTTCCGGATCAGCATAGAATTTATAGTTAGTACCTCCAACAGGTGTCCAGGTATAACTATCTCCCTGGCAAATACTTTCCCGTATCGCAACTGGAGCAGGGCCGGTTTTTATCTGCTTGTATTTGATTTGTGCTGCGTCGGCGTGCTGCTGTAGTGCCTCCAGGTTATCGCCGGAGAGTATGGCAAAAGTAACAGTGTGGCTCTGCCCAGGTGCTAATACAGGTATATGTCCACCTACCACATGCGATACGTTATCGCCATTGCCGGTGCCATTAGCTTTGGTACGGGTCACCCCACCGGATAGCATGGTATATTTTTCAGCATTTGTGAAGCCATCTTCCACAGCAATACTTCCGGCGCTCCCCATGTTGTTTATGGCATAATAGATAGGGGTATCTGGTGTAAGAAGCTTTATACCCACTACAGGCAACTGATCAGCGGTGTTATACACATAACCCAGGTTGCGTGCGGAATCCCAATCGGCGGCGTTCTGGTAATATACGCCTACATCCCAGTCGGCAAAAAGCGCAGCTGCTACATTTTTAAGTGTATCTGTTGTCGGGTTGCTGATCGTAAATTCCTGGATAACATAATCCTGATCCGGGGCTGTGTTCCAGGAAAGCGTTTTATGTTTCACTTCCACGCCAACTGTACCGGTAGAGGGGTAGATATCGCGCATAAAACCATGTACTTCCTGTGTTGCGAGCGGGCCATCGTAGTAAATGCGGGCCGGTTGTACAGGTGTAAAGTCACCATCATTTTGCCAGTTGGCGTTGCGCAGGTTATCCGATACCCGTTCTGGTGATGTTCCGATCATCAGGCCCCCCTCAAACAATAACGTATTGCTGCCTTTATACTGCACGCCTGCACCTTGCGTAAAGTTAAGCCCATTATAGCCCAGGTTACCTTTGCTGTTAACGGTAATGCGCATATTGTTGGCATCCAGCGTATGGAAATCAGGGTTTATAGTTAGCTCGAAGTACTGGAAATCGGTATAGTTGCCATCCGTAAAGGTTAGCCTGAAGGCAACAGTAGTATTAAGAGGCGTTTCTGGAGCTATAGTTACCAGGAAAGGTTTCTGGCGGTTATCGGCAAGGCCCATCGTTGCCATACTTCCTAAAGGCAGTTCGGGGTTTGATATGGTAACGTAAGGTGATGACGTGCTTAAAGTAACCAAAGGGCTGCTGACAGGGCTCAGAATATTCTGGAAAAAGGCTTCAACGGAGACGGTGCTACCCGATTGAGCTGAGCGGCGGTTCTGCACAAAAAAGTCTGTGCACCTGATCGCTTTTAAATTCTGAGACAAAAGTGCTTTTTTTATGTTAAGTCGCCCGGTGCCTATCATACCAGCGTAGGGTTGGTTGGCAGCTAAAGTAGTAACATCATCTGTTGTTACGCGCAGGCGTTCCATCACCTGTTGTGCATTTAGCTCAGGGAATTGGGCGCGTACCAGGGCAGCGGCACCAGCCACCATAGGCGAGGCAAAAGAGCTTCCCCAGTTGTAGGCATATGAGTTGTTGTTATTTACCGTAGTGGAATAAATATCAAAACCGGGTGCCATCAGGTCCATATAGTGGCTCCAGGTATAATCCTTGTACTTATAGTCATTTTTGTCAGAGCCACCCACTGACAGTACATTGTTATAGGAAGCAGGGTAGAGGTTCAGTTGCTTTTTGGTATTGCCGGCCGCTGATACAACTACAACATCTTTCTCCAGCACCACATAGTCAATAATATCCTGCTCGTACTGCGAATAACCTTCACCACCCCACGACAGGTTTATGATCTTGCAGCCCTTTTCTGCAGCGTAAACTATAGCTTCGTAGCCACCGCCAAATGTTCCGTCAGCATTTGATGAGAATACCTTTAAAGGCATGAATTTAGTCTTGTAGCCGACCCCGGTAATACCTGTTGCATTGTTGGGAGTGGCTGCTGCCACGCCGGCCACACTCATGCCATGGCTTTTCCAGCGCGGAGATGCACTCACATTGTTATCGCGGTCTGCAAAGTCCCAGCCGGCATAGTTATCGGTGTAGCCATCGCCATCATTGTCGATGCCATCAATAGGGTCAGCGTAGTTATACTTTATGTTATTTTTCAGGTCCAGGTGGTCAATCCGGAAGCCTGTATCTGCAATGCCAATAACAATATTGGTATCGCCCTGTTGTATATCCCAGGCGCCGTACGCTTTTATAAGCTTTAAGTAGTAGGCTGTAACTTTGGTAGAATCTGAGAACGGGTCGGAGGCCTGGTGGAATGGTTCGCGCAGGTAAAGTGGCTCTACATACGTTACCTGGCCGGTTGCCATCAAAGAGCGTTTTACTTCGTCAAAGCTGAGTTCTGAACTATAAGTTGCCTGGTAGATCTGTGTTATATCAACTTTTGAAGCGCGCCGTAAACTGTTTGAAGCACCTTTGTTCGGAAATTTCTGGTGAACGTCCTTCGCATTGACTTTAGCAAGTGCCACCTGTAAGGAGCTGTTTGGTGTAGCGCGTCGTGTTTGGGTTTGGTTTGTGTTTAGTTTATACACCACCGTATTAGGTACGGTGCGGGAACCGTAACCAACCTGCTGTGCAAAGATTGGCGCCGAAGCCAACAGAAAGAGGATGAATGCAATGCATCCATGGCGGATGGGCACCTTGAGGAGGGTAAACATTTATACCAAAAATTAAAAATTTAAGTTGATGATAAGAAGTGCACCTGTCACCGTAATAAGTACACTAAAAACACTTTTAAATATAAGGCGAATTACCCCAATAACACCCAAACCTTTCTATTTTTTTACGTAACTTTCCAAGGTTGGATCATAACCAATCATTTTAAAAGCATAATTCTGAAAACTATGGCTATTAACCTGGCAACCAAACACCAAACTACACTTGACACTGCCGTACGTGCCCTGCACGAGCGAACTTTCTTTGCGCATTATCCTGAAAATCCATCTCCGGAGATATACGGTGAGAATGCAGACAAAGAAGGTCGTGAAAAATATACATCCAGATTAAACAATAAGTTCGAGGAGCTACTACAGGAGAACCCGGAAAGCTGGGCAGGCCAGGAAGATTCTCCTTACGAACAGCAGTCATTAGGTATAAAATATCCCTTCTTTTCGCCGGAAACTTTAGTTAACAGAGCAGAAGAAGCCTTTCATCAATGGAGAAAAGTAAAGCCTGCTGACCGCGCAACTATACTAATGGAAACGCTGGAGCGCATGAAAGCCCGTTTCTTTGAGATTGCCTATGCTACCATGCACACCACCGGGCAGGCATATATGATGTCGTTCCAGGCATCGGGGCCGCATGCTGCAGACAGAGCGTTAGAGGCCATTGCATCCGGTTACGAAGAGCAGACCCGTTTTCCGGAAAGTACAGAATGGGAAAAGCCGATGGGTAAATACAACTTGAAGCTGAACAAAAGCTGGAAAGCGGTACCAAAAGGCGTTGCGCTGGTTATTGGCTGCTCTACTTTCCCGACCTGGAACACAGTGCCGGGTATGTATGCAAGCCTTGTTACAGGTAACCCGGTCATCATTAAGCCGCACCCGAAAGCTGTATTGCCAATTGCTATAGTTGTAGCCGAAGTGCAGAAGGTGTTAGCCGAAAACGGATTGAACCCGAACATTTGCCAGTTAGCTGTTGATGCCGATGATCGCCTTATCACAAAAGATCTGGCTGAGAACCCGAAGGTAAAACTGATAGACTATACCGGTGGAACGGAGTTTGGTAACTACATCGAAAGCTTGCCGGGCAAAACCGTATTTACGGAGAAGGCTGGCGTTAACTCTATTATCCTCGACTCTGTAGATGACCTGGATAAAGTAGCACAGAACCTGGCGTTTTCAGTTAGCTTGTATTCCGGCCAGATGTGCACGGCTCCACAGAACTTCTTTATCCCGGAAAAAGGCATAAAAGTAGGTGGCGAAACAGTGCCTTACGAAGAAGTAGTTCAGAAAATAGCGGATGCTGTAACCGGCCTGGTAAATAACCCGAAAGCTGGTCCGCATATCCTGGGTGCGATCCAAAATCCTGCCACTACGGAGCGTGTGAAAGAAGCAGCATCTATAGGTGGTAATGCCGTGCTCACAACCTGCGACATCAGCAACCCAATGTTTGCCAATGCCCGCACCTGTTCGCCGGTTATTTACGAAGTAGAAGCTGCTAACAAGGAAAGCTATAGCCGCGAACTGTTCGGCCCGATCATGCTGGTTATCAAAACAAAAGATACAGACCAGTCTATTGAACTTGCCAGCAACATGGCACGTGAGCATGGTGCCATATCGTGTGGCGCTTATACCACAGACCCGGTTGTAAAAGAGAAGATAATGGACGAGATGAGCCTTGCTGGTACGCCGGTTAGCTTTAACCTGACAGGTGGTATCTTTGTAAACCAGAATGCCAGCTTCTCAGACTTCCACGTAACGGGTGGTAACCCTGCTGGTAACGCATCCTTCACCAACCCTGAATTTGTGATCAAGCGCTTTACCTGGGTTGGTTTCAGAGAGCCTGTAGTTGGTTAAGCAACTATAAACTATAAAATAAAAGCCCGGCTGCTGCAAAGTAGCCGGGCTTTTATTTTCAGATCCTTGCAAACTATAGCTGTAGTTTATTTAAATAGGTTCTCGATATCGTTCTTCAGGTTGTCCAGTCCGTTACGCAGGTTCTGCCATTTGTCCTGGGTATCTTCTGTGTCGCTTAGTTTCTCGGCAATCAGCTCACGTTTCTTTTCCAGGGCGGCGATGTGCTCATGATACGTATGGTTGGAATCGGCAGTAGTAGCATTCACTTTCGCGCGCAGTGTTTTTATTTTACTATCCAGTTCATCCAGGCTTTTCTGTATCTCTTCACGGCTCAGATTATTAGGGGCACGCATGTGTTCGGGCTTTAAGTTATATGTATCCATATAAATAGGTCTATTCAGTTTGATGATATACTTCCTACATACTTGCCAAGTGCTGAAAAGGATATAGTTACGCCGCCCCTATAGTTGAAAATGTGCCTTCTGACTTTATTTAGAAAAAATCTAAATAAACGTTTGCACTTATCCTTCGGGTCCTTACTTTTGTAGCTCCTTAGAATTAATCTAAATAAAGAAAGCATATATCATGTCCCGAAGTCTACTTACTGTTATTTTTTTTCTGTTTGTTACCTACGTAGCTGTTGCGCAAAACAATGGCCGCATAGAAGGACGAATAGTTTCTGAAAGAAATGAGCCACTATTAGGTATAAGCGTTGCCCTGCAAGGCACTGCATTTGGTACCACTACCGATGAAGAAGGTAAATATGTGATCAAAGCGATTGCACCGGGTAACTATACGCTTGTTGCAACTGGCGTTGGTTATACTACTATTAAGCACGAAGTAAAAGTCGAAGCCGGGTCAACTATAACCGAATACTTTTTACTCCCTTCGTCGGCAACAGCCCTGAATGAAGTGGTTGTAACTACCAGCAAGAGCGGTGAATTTGTGCAGCCCATTGGTTCTACAGCTACTAAAATGGAAGCGCCTTTAAAATCTGTGCCACAGTCTGTGCAGATCATTTCGCGCCGTGCCATGGATCAGATGCAGGTTATTCGCCTGGATGATGCCATGCGCAATGTGAGTGGCGTTACAATGGAAACCGGTTTTGGTGGACGTACCGATATTTTCCAGATCCGTGGTTTCAGAACAAGTACTGAGAGTATCTTTAAGAACGGTTTCCGCAACAGCGTGCGCACCTTCCGTGAAACTGCTAACATACAGCAGATAGAAGTGATGAAAGGTCCGGCTTCAGTACTTTACGGCGTTAGCGACCCGGGTGGTATGGTAAACATCACCACTAAAAAGCCCACAGTCTTCACTTTCCAGGATATACAGTTAACCGCTAACAGCTTTGGGCAGTACCGCCCGGCAATAGATTTTGGCGGTGCCCTGAATGATGAGAAAACGCTGAAATACAGAATGAATGCCGTGTATGAAAATGGCGATACCTACCGCGATTTTGTTGCCACCAAACGCTTTTTTGTAGCGCCGGCCTTTACCTACGATTTCTCTGACAGAACTTCCCTGACCGTTGAGGCTGAATACCTAGATCACGACCAGGCATCGGATAGAGGTATAGTTGCCATTAACGGCGTAATAGCTGATGTGCCTGCCAGCCGTTCTATCGGCGAGCCGGACAACGTAGGCATACACCAGAACCGACTGGTCCAGTATAACCTGCAGCACCGCTTTAACGATATTTTCAGTCTGCGCCATGCTTCCAACTTCACGTATTCATCAGAAGAAAGAAAAGTAGTTGAATTCGGCAGCATTCCAAAGAACGACGCCACCAACTCTAAAGTGATCCGTCGTCTGCAGGACCAGTACAACTTTGAGCGCAACTATGCGACACAGAACGAACTCTATGCTACTTTTAAAACAGGTGCCGCGTTAGAGCACAAAACGGTAATAGGAGTGGAGCTAGCCAGTTCTATGTTTGATATCTGGTTTAACCGTAGCAACTACGATACGCTGAATATTTACAATCCGAACTATAGCAGCAAACCTAAGCCTACCAAACTTAACTTCGGAGATGATTACCGCGACAAGACCCAACTATACGGAGTATATGTGCAGGACTTCTTGTCGATTAGCCAGAAACTGAAAGTACTGCTGGGCGCACGTTACGACATCTGGGAACTGGAAAATGTCAGACAGACACTGGACAAGAAAACAAATACGTTCTCAGCGGTTACTACTACCCAGCGCAGTACAGCTTTTAACCCACGTATCGGTTTGCTTTACGAAATTGCAGGTCCGTTATCGGTATATGGTAACTGGTCCAAAGGTTTCCAGCCGGAGGTTGGCCGTACCAAAGAAGGAGAAACTTTTGATCCTTCTACTTCAGACCTGTACGAAGCAGGTATAAAATCGGGATTACTCAGCGATAAGGTGAACATCAAAGCCGCTTATTTTAATATTACCCGTGGCAACGTAGCTGTTACAGATCCAGCGGATAATGCGTTTAGCGTACAGGTTGGTGAAGTTCGCAGCGAAGGGTTTGAAGCCGATATAACCGGTGAAGTTGTAAGAGGTCTGAATGTGATCGCAACCTATAGTTATACAGATGCCCGCATCACAAAAGATACCAAAGAGACAAATATCGGGAAGCGATTCAGAGGGGTGAGCAAGCACAGCGGAAGCCTTTGGACAACCTACGAACTACAGGACGGAGCCATGAAAGGGCTTGGTATCGGTGGTGGTTTTACAAGCTTCGGCGATCGTCCGGTTGATGCCAACGACAGCTTCAGGCTGCCAGGTTACACCCGTTTTGATGCAACAGTTTACTACGACAACCAGAAGTACCATGCTGCCATTAACCTGAAAAACCTGACCAATGTGAAATATTACGATGGCTCTCAGTCAGCGACCGCAATTATGCCGGGCGCACCAATTAGTGTGCAGGGTACCATTGGCGTTCGTTTTTAATCTGAATAAACTATAGTTTTGCTAAAATCTGGCGGCACGGCTTCGGTTGTGTCGCTGATTTGTTTTAAGACCACATGAGAAAACTGATCCTGCAACTGCACCTTTGGGTTGGCCTTACAGCCGGCGCTATACTTTCTATAGTTGGCATTACAGGTTCAGTTTACGTTTTCCAGCCGGAGCTCACGGCGCTTTTATACTCTGAACTATATCAGAGCGCTGACCCGGATGCAAAGGTTATAGACGGCAGAACTATAGTTGCCAAAGCAGAAGCACAGTTTGGAGGCGAGGTTTCAACGATACTTTTCCCGCTGCGCGAACTCGAGAATTACATTGTAAAAGTTGAGGGTAAAAAAGAGTTCGTATTTTATGATGGAGCTACCGGCGCGTATCTGGGCGAAATGGCCAAGCGCCGCGGCATACTCGAAGATGTGCTGGAGATACACCGTCAGCTAACCCTGGGCGAAATAGGCTCCACTGTTACCGGTATAGCGTCGTTGCTGCTGGTTATCGTGTTACTTTCATCAGGGCTGTATCTATGGTTGCCTCATAAAAAGAAACAGCTGAAAGAGGGCCTTCGCTTTAAACCCAACGCCAGCTTTAAACGCCGTAATTACGATGTGCACAAAGTATTCGGCTTTTACTTCATCATACCACTTTTCCTGGTAAGTATCACGGGGGTATATTTTGCTTTCCCTGAAAAGGTACAGGCCGTTGTAGATTTTGTTACCCGCACCGAAGAGCCAACGCCGGATGTAAAGAAGATAAAATCTACATACCGGACCGACCTGCCGGAGGTAACTATAGTTCAGGCCCTGGACATGATGGATACCATGTATCCTGGCTACCATAAGCGTAACCTGATCATGCCGAAGGACAGCGCAGACAGAGTTTATTTTTCAGTAGTGAATGCTGCTGAAGTAGATGCAGGTCCCGAGTACAGGCCACAGGTTTATATCGATCAGTATACAGGTAAAATACTGTTTGCTTACGAGCCACATACGGCACAGGCTGGACACCAGCTTACCCGCAACTGGTTTGTACCAATTCATTTTGGTGAGATAGGAGGGTGGTTTACGCGCATTCTCTGGTTTATTACCGGGCTGATGCCTGCCGTACTCTGGGTAAGCGGGATCATCATCTGGCGCAACCGCACGTCCAAAAACAAAAAAAGTAAGTCTGTTGTTATGGTAAAACCCTTCAGCAGATAACATAGCTTATACGGCTACCATATAACAGGTATGGCGCCTGCCACAAATACGAATTGCTGATACTAATACTGATTTTAGCTATAGTTTACACAGTAATTTTGAATTAGGAAATCTTAATTTGATATTTGCAGTTATAAGAATGCTTACGGTTTTTTATAGTAGTCTTATTGCTCAAAGTTAACATTATGCCAATGCTCGATCTAGTACTACTTATTGACGACGACGATACTACAAATTTCCTGAATAAACGCCTGTTAGAAGAGATGCAGGTGGCAAAGGAGATTCTGGTATTTAACAATGGCAAGGGGGCAATTGAGTATTTGAGCGAGGCATGTTCGGAAGGTGAAGCTTCGGACAAGCGTTGCCCGGACCTGATTTTCCTGGATATTAAGATGCCGGTTATGGATGGCTTTTCTTTCCTGGATGAGTACCAGCGCCGCAACCTGGATTCTAAAGATCATGTGATCATTATGATGCTTACCTCGTCGGCAAGCTTTTATGACCTGGAGCGCCTGAAGAACTATAGCCGCGTAAAAAAGCATTACTCTAAAACCCTGACAAAACACGACGTTCAGGAAGTGCTTCAGCAATTCTTCGATAAAAATTAAGTAAACACTTACAACATATACAAAAGGGCCTGCACATTTATGTTGCAGGCCCTTTTGTTTTACCTCTTATAGTTACAAAACTATAGTTGCTTTATTTCTGATGCGGGCCAGGTAAACGTAAAACGGGTACCACGTCCTTCCGAATCTACCCAAACTTTGCCACCTTTTCCGGTTACGATCTTTTTAACTATAGATAAGCCAAGGCCTGTACTATTGCCGGCACTATTTACAGTTATTGTATGGTACATCGTGAAAATGTCGCCCTGAGAAGCAGCAGGTATGCCCGGACCATTATCCTGTAACGAGAAGTAGATCATGTCGCCTTTCAGCTCAAAGGTTACTTCTATAGTTGCGCCCTGTTTCAGGTCGTGGTACTTAATAGCATTACCGATCAGGTTACTAAAAACCTGGTGCAGCAGGATGGTTTCGGTTTGCAGTCTTAAAGGCCGCTCCGGTAAAATTATAGTAACGTGTTCCGGTATGCTCAGCAGTTCCGTTACACCCTGCAGAAGCTGGTGTAATTCTGTTTCTGTTTTAACGATATTTTTACGCCCGGCCAGCGAGTAGGAGAGTATGCTCAAAATAAACTGGTCCATGCGGGCAGTTTGCTGGCGTAGCATCGGGAAGATCGCTTTAGCTTCCTCTAACCGCGCCGAATCCAGGTACTCAGCCAAGGCATGTGACAGGCCGTTGATGTTTTGTAAGGGTGCCCGTAAGTCATGCGATACAGTATGGGCAAAGGTATCAAGGTCTTCGTTTATACTTTGCAGCCTGGCGTTATGCTCTTCGCGTTCCTCGAGCAGCTCCTGAATGCTTTCGTTGGTTTGCTGTAGCTTCTCGTTCAGCCTGCTGATTTCCTTTAACTGTTGTTCTGCTTCTTCGTTTCGCTCACGCAGTTGTTCCAGCACTTCCAGCAATTGCATGTTCTGCCGCTTTATTTCTGCATAAGGGGACACGTTATCCATGTCAAACTCCTGCATCCAGTTTTCGGCAACGGTTTTTGTAACGGTTGGGGCATTGTGGGGGAGGCGCTGGCGTAAGGTAACTTTCGTTCCTTTTTCAAACTCGCTCTCTACGTTAAAATAATCAACCAGCTTCCGTGAGTTTATTAGGCCGGTGCCTTTGGTATTGGAGCCTCCGGTGTTACGGTTAAGCAGGTATTCAATATTGCCTAAGCCACGTCCACGGTCACTAACTATAGCTTCAATATAGTTTATACTCTGTACTTCTATCAGGGCAAACTGTATGGTGCCGCTGCCTACATGTTCTACCACGTTGCGGCAGATCTCAGATACGGCTGTAGCAAATTTTGTCTGGTTAGCTATAGTTATGCCTAACCGCTCCGATAGTTGCTTTGCCCGCTTGTAGGCCAGTACCACATCCAGCTCGTTATTGATATTGATCTTTAAGATGCTTCTTGACATAACACTCAGGATTTTGATCGGGCTACAACTACCAAGCTATCGTCCGTTTCGCGCCTGAAATCCCGGTAAACTAAAGCTGCAATTATACTGGAATCGTGGCGGTGCAGGTTAGGGTACTTGCTCAGGTCCCAGCGCGATTTTATACCATCAGAGTGAAGTATGAGCAATTTATAGTTATCCCAGTCGTAAGTTTGGGTGTTAAGCGTGTTTGGGATGTTATGCCCCAGTATGCCGTTATAAGCAATAATGTTTTTACTTGCAGCATTTGAAATTGCAGGACCATCAATGGTATACATTCTGCCTGCAATATTGCCTATGCCACAATAGCTCATCTTTTTCTGAGAATGATTGATGTGCACGATCGTACCTACTGCACCCCTCGTTTTACGAATACTACTGTGAATCTGACGCAGGTTTTGAGCAGGATCTACGGAATAGTTTGACAGGAAAGCAGCTTCCGCTTCCTGGCTGGCTAGACTTGCCGCTGCACCGTGCCCCAAGCCATCTAAGGCGATAAAATAACAGTTATTGTTCGCCTCATGCAGCGCAAAGCCATCGCCGCAGCTGTGCTCATTTGGTTTTGGTACGGTTACCGTGGCTACTTCAAACTTGCTCTTGTTTTTAGGAGCCTCCTGCAGCCCTTTATAAATACGGGATAGTATAACAGTGCCGCTGCCTAATTGGGTGTAAAAGTCAAATGTATGCGACTGGCGCATAATAGCACCTAGTCCTTCGCCGGCAGTGCCGGTTGTAGACGTGCCATCCTCCAGCATGCGCTGCGGGTCCTTCATGCCCGGACCTTCATCCAGGCATATTATTTCGAGAGCTTTGGCAGAGGTGTATTTAACGAGGATCTCTCCGCCTTTAGGAGAGTGCTTTAAAAGATTAGATGCCATCTCAGACACCACAATATTTACGCGGCCAACTTCTGTCTGAGAAAAACCATGGCTCTCGGCCATGCGGGTAATATCTCTTTTAACAATATTGGCAAAGCTTCTATCGGCCAGCTGAAAGCGCTGATGATGCTTAACGTCCATTTTTCCAGTGTGTAACAGTAACTGTAGTTCCGGTGCCCACCACACTTTTAATATCAAACTCGTTTACCAGGCGCTTGGCACCAGGCAAACCCAGACCTAAGCTTTTGCCGGTCGAAAAACCGTCCAGCATGGCCTGGGATATGTTTTCAATTCCGGGCCCCTCGTCTACAAAAGTTAATCTTACGCCGTTCTGGCCGTTTTTGCTAACTATTTCAAGCGTTATTTTTCCGCCGTTCGCATATTTAAGCATGTTCCGGACAAGTTCGCTGGCAGCCGTAATAAGTTTGGTCTGGTTTACCAAGCTCATCCCTATTTTGGTGCTCAGCTCTCGCACCCTGTTCCTGAATGGTACAACGTCTTGTTCCCGCACGATTTGCATCGTGTCTTTAGTCATTGTAATCATCCGGGTCCTCTCCGTTATCTTCGTCTTCTTGTGTGGTTAACAGATCTGTTCTATCATAAAGCAGGTCCATGCCTTTTTCTACGTTAAGGGCAGTGTGCACGCCCTGTAACGTTAAGCCTAGCTCTACCAGCGTAATGGCTACTGCAGGTTGCATGCCCACTACTACCGTTTCCGCATCCATGATCCGGGACATAGAGGCAATGTTGCCTAATATGCGGCCCATAAATGAGTCAACTATGTTTACTGCAGAAATATCGATAAGTACACCGCGCGCACCTGTTTTACTTACCATGCTGATAAGGTCATTTTCCAGGTTTAGTGCCAGCCTGTCGTATAGGTCTACTTGTATAGTTACCAACAGGAAAGGCCCCATTTTTAATATTGGAATCCGATCCATGTACTTATCTGATTACTTTTAAGGATGTGTTCGCGTTCTTCTTTTTAACTTCAAGTGCCAGCATACTGAAAGCCAGTTGCAGGGCTGATGATAAAGAAGCTTTCGTTTTAATATTTGAAAGGTCGATACCCAGGTGAACTATAGTTTGAGCGATCTCGGCACGAATACCACTGATAATACACTCAGCACCCATCAGGCGGGTAGCACTTACTGTTTTAATAAGGTGTTGCGCTACCAGTGAATCCACGGCCGGCACGCCTGAAATATCCAGAATGGCAATGTTGCTACCTGTGTTTACAATCTCCTGTAACAGGTTTTCCATTACAATCTGTGTACGGGAGCTATCCAGGGTACCGATAATAGGTAAGGCAAGAATACCATCCCACACACGGATAACCGGTGTAGATATCTCGTTTATTTCGTCGGTCTGGCGAAGTATAACTTCCTCACGACCTCTTAAATATGTCTCGAAGGTATGAATGCTCAGGCTATCAATCAGCTTATTAAACTGCAGAATTTCTTTGTATAAAACTGCCGGGTTGTCACGGTGTTCTTTTTCCAGTACATCGGTAATGGCCTGCTTCAGGCTCAGAACATAAAGTGTTACTTCACGCGGCGAAAATCCCTGGCGGGCGCGGGTCACCGATATATCACATAAAATATCTGTTACCTGCTCAAATTCTGAAGTATAGATATTTTCGTAATTACCATTCTCGATAGCAATTAGAAGCTTATCCAGCAACTCATCCGATTGGCGACGCAACTCATCGTTCGATATAAGGTCTTCACGAAGTGATTCGTCTGCTAATTGGTTTTTTACCCAGTTTTCAAGTACAGTTTTCTTCTTTTTTCTGAGCAGCTGTGCTGTTTGGTTCATGTGTCGTATTGCTTTAGCGTGTGGCTTGTTGTTGCTTTATTATTGGAATGAGCACGAAGATATAACTATAAATCAAGCCGAACAATTAACTGGTGTTATACTATAACTGTTTGTTGCTGTATTTTTGTTGTTTAATACAACAGGTACAAGGTTACACATACGGCATTAGCTGGCTTTGGATATAGAACCGGCAAAACGGGTGGTGAGGGGAGATGCATTTATAGTTTGATATGTAGGTGATATGTGCCAGCCAGTTAAGTGCTGTTGACTAAACAAAAAAGCCCTGTAAGCTACTACTTACAAGGCTTTTATAGTTTGTGTGCACCCGAGAGGATTCGAACCCCTAACCCTCGGAGCCGAAATCCGATATTCTATCCAGTTGAACTACGGGTGCAGAGCGTGTGCAAAAATAGAAACTATGCTGATAAAAGGAAACATTCATTATAAAAATGTACAAGATAGTTTCGGTTTATAGTTGGGTCTGCACACTATTACCTTGTCTGGCAAAACAATACTTTTAAAAGTGCTGTTAGTATTAGCTGAACTATAAACACAAAATATAAACTATGGAAAGAGTGTATACGGCAGAAGTAACTGCCACAGGCGGCCGTAGGGGCCATGTAACATCATCGGATGGTGTTTTGGATATGGCACTTTCGTTGCCCGAAGGACTTGGAGGGGAGAAAGGCAAAACCAACCCGGAACAACTTTTTGCTGCTGGTTATGCGGCGTGTTTCCAGAGTGCATTGCTGTTGGTAGCGGGTAAACACCACGAGCGCTTAGACCCGGCATCCACAGTTAAAGCACACGTGGATCTGCTGAAATCAAACGAAGGCGCCTATGGGCTTGGTGTGAAACTGGAAGTAGACCTGAAAGGTATGAACAAAGACAAAGCCCGCCAGCTGGTAGAAGAGGCTCATCAGGTATGCCCGTATTCAATAGGTGTGCAGGGGAATGTGGAAGTGCAGTTGGAGGTTGTTTAGGTTAGAAAATTAGAAAATTAGAAAATTTTTCTGCTAAGCAAATTTGAAACGGGAGTTACCAATTATGGTGGCTCCCGTTTTTTTTGCTTTTGTAAATCAGAAATTTTGCTATTTTTACTGGCTTTATTCTTGTATCAACAATAAGAAAGAGCTTTTATACTTTAACATAGCTACTGATGCAAAAGAGTAAATGGATGTGGGTGTTGTTTTGCAGCTTTGCTGTTATGGTGAGCGCCGGGTTTACGTTTTATAAACCCGTTTCGCAACTGTACCGGATTAAAGAAGGTCGCATTCATTTTAAATCCGATGCTCCCCTGGAACTGATAGAAGCTAGCTCCACTAACCTGAAAGGCCTGATCAGAGCCGATGACCAGACTCTTGCTTTTTCAGTAGCCAACACATCATTCGAAGGATTTAATAGTGCACTGCAGCGCGAGCATTTCAATGAGAACTATATGGAAAGCGCGCGTTTCCCAAACTGTATTTTTTCGGGTAAGATCATAGAGCCAGTAGATTTCACAAAAGATGGTTTATACACGGTTCGGGCTAAAGGTAAATTGTCGGTGCATGGCGTGGATGTGGAGCGCATTATAAAATCTACGCTAACTATAAAAGGCAGTACCATTTCCGTTCAATCCGAATTTATAGTTCCCCTGCAGGATCACAACATAACCATACCTAAGATTGTGAACCAGAAAATTGCGGAAGAAATAAATGTAACTATAAACGCGACTCTTGCGCCGCAGAACTAACCCATGAAACGGAAAGGCTGGGCCAAATTTATAGTTGTGGCTATAGTGCTGGCGTTTATACAATTACCTTTAACGGCGCAAACACTTCATTTCAATTCCACCGAAGTAGAATATAACAACCAACCTGTAAAAGTAAGCTACCTGCACCAGGATCAGCAAGGCTTTATCTGGTTAGGTACATCGCAGGGGCTGCTTCGGTATACCGGAACAAATTACCAGATATTCTCCCTGCCCGGAGACTCGGCTGCGCACCCGGTTTCGGCTATTTACGAAGACAGTCAGCAGCAACTATGGGTAGGGTATAACGATGGTACGCTGGCCAAGCGGAAAGGTCAGCAGCTTGTGCCCGTCATTTCATCACAGAAACACATTACCACACCTATTACAGCTATTCTGGAGACCAAGGACCATACGCTTTGGGTAGCTACATACGGGCAGGGGATCTACTATGGGAAGGGTAAAAAATTTTATCATCTGGATACAAAACAGGGGCTGCCGGATGCTTACACCTATAGTCTAACAACCGATAAAGCGGGCCGTGTATGGGTGGGTACCGACCGGGGAATTGCAGTAATCTCGCTCAATGAAAATAAGCCGAAAATTGAAGTAATTAATTCTAAGCATGGGCTACCGGATAATATAGTAACAGCAATCAGTAGTTTGCCAACCGGCGAAATGATGATCGGGATGCAAAGCGCTGGAGTGACAAAGTATAACCCTACGTCAAAACAATTTACGATACTGCCTGCAAGCCTGGACTGGAATTATGGGAGTATTACAAAGCTGCAACCACAGCAGAATGGGGTATGGCTTGGCACAGATAACAACGGACTTTTTTGGTTAAGCACCGATGGATTAATCCTGCAACCTGCCTCAGCAGAAACCGGAAAATCTAAAGTATCTGATTTGCTGACTGATAGTGAAGGTCACATCTGGATTGCGGGTAATTCCCCAACAGTACTGAAAGCTAAACTGGCAATACGAACAGTGCAGGAGTTGGAGGGAAAAAACATGCTTGCCGTTTTAGCCGCCCGGGATAAAAGTATATGGTTTGCTACAGAAAAAGGATTGTTCCGGAAACAAGGTAGTGCAGCTGTCCGATCATACCTGAAACAGGCAGGTAAATACCAGGTAGTAAGTTTGTACGAAGATAAGTGGGGCTACATTTGGGTTGGCACGATGGGGCAGGGCGTATTACGGCTGAACCCTGAGACCGGTAACTATAAACAGTTAAGCATAACCGATGGGCTGGTGAATGAGAACGTACTTGGTATTTCCGGGAAAGGTAATGAGCTATGGTTTGCTACGCTTGGCGGAGTGTCTAAATGCACGATAACCGGAGATGGCGCTATAGATGACGTGGCCTATAGTTTCCGGAATTTTACCCAGCAGAACGGCCTGGGCATCAACTATATTTACCAGGCATTTATAGATTCTAAGAACAGGGTTTGGTTTGCCACAGATGGCAAAGGAATCACAATGCTACAGAATGGCTCGTTTACCAATTTTTCTGAAAAGCAGGGTATAAAAAGTAAAACGGTCTACTCAATCACAGAAGATAAAAATGGCCATATCTGGTTTAGCACGCTTAATGCCGGCGTGTATAGTTACAACGGCAAAACTTTCCGGAACTATAGTTTACAAAACGGCCTGCACGATCTGAACATTACCAGCTTGGCTGCCGATACCCGTGGCAATATTTTGCTGATGAACCAACTGGGGCTTGATGTGCTTAACCCGGAAACTGGTAACGTGCTATCTTATGGCAAAGATGCGGGTATTTCCAAGCCCGATCCTGACCTGAACGTGGTGAGTACCGCTGCGAACGGCCAGGTATGGTTTGGAACGCAAAACGGGCTGATCGGCTACGATCCGGCTTTTGCAACGCAGCAGTTTAAGCCAAAGACAAGGCTGCAGGATGTACAGGTTTTCTTCAAATCTGTAGCAGGGCGGGAGCACCATGTTTTCGACCACGACAGCAATCATTTCACTTTCGACTATACAGGCCTATGGTACCAGAACCCCGAAGATGTGACCTACCGTGTAAAGCTGGACGGCTACGACCGCAACTGGACAGATTCCCGGAACCATACGATAACTTACCCGAATCTGCCACCGGGCAACTATACGTTTCGGGTAGTTTCTTCAGCAGCACCAGCTTTTTCTGAAGCAGAAGCTATTACCTATAGTTTCGAGATAGCTCCCCCTTTCTGGCGAACCTACTGGTTTTACGCTTTAACCTTTCTGGCAGGAGTATCCGCTTTATACCTGTTTGTAAAATGGCGGGAGAACCGCTTACGCGAATCCGAACGCCAGGAAAAAGACAGGATGATGTTCCAGTTCGAGACGCTTAAAAGCCAGGTTAACCCGCATTTCCTGTTCAACAGCTTCAATACCCTGATCTCAACTATAGAAGAAGACCCGGATGCAGCAGTAGTTTATGTAGAGCGGCTTTCTGATTTTTTCAGGGTGATGCTGACCTTACGGGAAAAGAACCTTATACCACTGCAGGAAGAACTGGACCTGATACGGGATTATGCGTTTCTGCAACAGCAGCGTTTCCGCGAGAACCTGCAGGTAACGGCAGAAGTGCCCCAAGGTGCTTTACATAAATATGTGGCCCCGCTAACACTGCAGCTCCTGCTCGAGAACGCCATAAAGCATAATATCATCTCCAAGGCTAAACCGCTGTTGGTTTCAGTATTTGTGGAAGAAAACTATGTAGTGGTTGAGAACAATTGCCAGCCTAAGCAAACACCAGAGCTCTCTACCAAAATAGGATTACAGAACATACGAAGCCGGTACCAGTTGCTTGGTGCCCCTGACATCAAAGTAGAACATACCGATACGCTTTTTACAGTAAAAATTCCCTTATTAAACCAGTCAGAAGATGGACGTACTGATAATTGAAGATGAAGCCGCTGCAGCCAGCCGCATCAGCAAAATGCTGCAACAACTGGATGGGAACGTGCGCGTGCTGGAAGTAACAGACAGTATAGAAAGTACTGTTCAGTGGCTGGAAAATAACCCGCATCCCGATCTTATACTGTCGGACATTCAACTGGCAGATGGCTCCAGTTTTGAGATATTCAGACAAACCAAAGTAGAGTCTCCGGTTATTTTTACAACTGCTTATGACCAGTATGCTATCGAGGCCTTTAAGCTGAACAGCATTGATTACCTGCTGAAACCGGTTAAACTGCAGGAACTGGAGCAAAGCCTGGTTAAGTTTAAAAAGATCTTCGGCAAAACTGCTGCACCGGCTCTGGACTATAGTTTGCTGATTCAGGCGCTGCAACCAAACACAAAAGCTGCATACCAAAAAAGGCTTGTCATAAAATTCGGGCAACATCTTAAAACCGTAGAGATTGCGGATGTCGCCTATTTCTATACCCAGGACCGGATGACACAACTCTGCACCTTCGGTAGCAAACGCTGGCCCATCGACCAGAACCTGGATGAGGTAGAAGATATGCTGGACCCGGCCCAATTCTTTCGCATCAACCGCCAGTTCATCATTAATATTAAAGCGATAGATGCGATGTATAGTTACTCCAAAGCGAGAGTAAAGATTGAGCTGAACCCGGCATCAGACCACGAAACTATAGTTAGCACAGAGCGGGCATCGGCTTTTAAACAATGGCTGGTCGGGAAGTAGAAATCAGTGATCAAATTATAGTTTAAAAGCCACCCAACGGAGAGTTTTTCTAACACCGGTTATTTACTTTAACACATCAGGCTTCGGGTTCAGCAGGCCTGTGTTCCGGTTCAGCAACTATAAATTCCTGTTCAGTAATATTGAATAGCATCCCTTTATTTTATCACGTTATTTAGATGCAGTAACCAACTATAAATGGTTTAAAAGTAGCTAAGCAAGCAGTCAAAAATTTGATCTGAAAATGAGATTCCGGTTAACTTCCCTAATGCTCCTGAGTTTATTGCTGGCTATAGTTAGCTGCAAGCACGACGTGCCCGAGCCTATAGGTACAGAAGAACCAACCGATCCTACCGACCCTACTGATCCCGGAGTAAATAACTGCGACCCGAATATAGTTTACTTTCAGCGGGATGTGCTGCCAATTCTGGTCTCAAACTGTGCTGTTAGCGGTTGCCACGATGCTACTACACGAGAGGATGGAGTGCAACTGACAGACTATACCAGCGTGATGCGCACTGCAGACATTAAGCCGGGTAACCCGGGTGACAGTGAGCTCTATGAAATGATTACCGAGGACGACGTAGACGAACGCATGCCCAAAGCACCACGACCGCCTTTAAGTTCTACCCAGATCGCCCTTATAAGGAAATGGATTGAACAAAGCGCAAAGGACCTGACCTGCACCGATAATACCGCCTGCAATACAACTAACGTGACGTTTGCTGGAACTGTAAAACCAATTTTTACCAAATACTGCACAGGTTGCCACAGTGGATCAGCACCAACAGGCGGTATTAATCTAACTGTTTATAATGATGCATCGGGTGTGGCAAAAAGTGGCAGACTGGTGGGAGCTATAACCCATGCGCCAGGTTTTACACCAATGCCACAAGGAGGAGATAAATTACCAGCCTGCGAAATAGCCAAAATAAAGGCATGGGTTGATGACGGTTCACCAAACAATTAAAGCATAGTAATTTCGGAGCATGAAAAGTTTCATTATAGATAGCACCCTTATACTTAAGGCAGCAAGGCTGCTAACTCTAATGGCTTTGCCCTTCACCCTGCAAAGCTGTTATTACGACGTGGAAGAAGAGCTATACCAGAACGTGCCCTGCGTAACCGATAATGTAACCTTTAGTCAAACCATACAGCCCATTTTTCAGCGAAATTGTGTGGTATGTCATACGGGCGCAGCAGGTAACGGCGGTATCGATCTTTCTACACATGCTGGGGCATCTGTGGTAGCGAAAAATGGCAGGTTGGTGAGTGCTGTAACACATGCGGGCGGGTTCACACCCATGCCACAGGGTGCATCGCAGTTACCAGCCTGTACTATAAATCAGATAAAAGCCTGGGTAGAAGCCGGCGCTCCAAATAACTGACTAACATGAAAAAGCTCATTCTTATAACCATTGCTGCCGCTGTTATTGCTGCTATAGTTGGCTTCCTGTTATACAACAAGCCGCACCGCGACACAGCAACTGCTACTTCCGATTTTATAGTGGAAGCGCCGGCGCTGTTGCAGGAATTTACCCAAAATGAAGCTGCTGCTAACGAAAAGTACCTTGATAAAGTGGTAGCCGTGAAAGGCAAAGTGAAATTGATGACACCCGATGACGAAGGAAATCTTAACCTGATACTGGATGCAGCTGATGAAATGGCCGGCGTGATCTGCACTATCCCTAAAGCAGATACTGAAAGCGCTGCAGGTGTTAAAGAAGGCGATGAAGTAGTTGTAAAAGGCGTGTGTACCGGTGTGCTAATGGATGTGGTACTTATCCGCTGCGTGGTAGAGGAAAAAGCTTAAGATATTAACTATAACCAAACTATAAACCCATGAAAAAGATCATTTTTAATACCCTGCTGTTGGTTTTACTGGCTACTGCTGTTCAGGCCCAGGATAAGTTCTTTACTAAAACCGGAAAGATTTCCTTCTTCTCATCTACCCCAATGGAAGATATACAGGCCCACAACAAAACCACTACCAGCGTGATCGATACAAAGACAGGGAAGATGGAGTTTGCAGTATTGATGAAAGCATTCCAGTTTGAGAAAGCCCTGATGGAAGAACACTTCAATGAGAACTATGTTGAGTCCGGCAAGTTTCCGAAAGCAAGTTTTTCAGGTGCTATAGTTAATATCGGCGATGTGGATTTTAAGAAAGATGGCACTTATAAAGTAACTGTAAAAGGGAACCTGACCCTACACGGCGTAACTAAACCTGTGGAAGCTCCCGGAACTATAGTTGTGAAGAACGGGGTGGTGAATGCAGCCTCTACGTTTAATGTTGCTCCGGAAGATTATAAGATTGCCATCCCGAACCTGGTGCGCGAGAAAATAGCCAAGCAGATAAAGGTGACTGTAGACATGAACTACGAGCCACTGAAAAGCTAGAAACTATACCTAACTGGTTCAGGGCAGCTTCATCACCCAGAAGCTGCCTTAACTTATACCCGAGACCATGAAGAAGCTCAAATTTGCCTTGTTGCTGCTGTGTTTGCTGGCTTATAGTTCCAGCTATGCCCAGGACGACCTGTTGTCGTTGCTGGGAGAGGAGGAAGAAACGACAGAATATGCCAAAGCCAGTTTTAAGACGACCCGCGTTATAAACGGCCACTCGCTGGAGAACGTGGCTGGCGGCGTAATGGACATGAAAATATCGCACCGCTTCGGGATGCTGAACTCAGGCGCTTATAACCTGTTTGGGCTGGATCAGGCAAGCATCAGAATTGGCTTGGATTATGGTATTAACGACAGGCTGATGGTTGGTTTTGGCCGCAGTTCGCATAACAAAGTATACGACGGTTTTGCCAAACTTAAACTGTTGCGCCAAAGCTCAGGCAAGCGTACAATGCCGATCTCGCTGGTTGTGCTTTCAGGGGTTTACCTGAAAACTATTGAGTGGCAGCAGCCGGAACGTGATAACTATTTCAGTTCCAGATTAGAGTACACGCACCAGCTTATAGTTGGCCGTAAGTTTAGCGAGGGTACAACTATACAGTTTATGCCAACTGTTGTGCATCGTAACCTGGTACCCACAACTGAAGACACGCATGATGTAATTCTGATTGGAGCAGCTGCACGTCAGAAACTGACCAAACGGGTGGCTATAAACGCAGAATACTATTATGCTTTGCCTGATCAGCTTAGCCCAGACCGGAAGAACTCCTTAGCAATTGGCTTCGATATTGAAACTGGTGGACACGTTTTTCAGCTGCACTTCACCAACTCTACTTCCATGATAGAGCCCGGCTTTATGACCGAAACGATAGGGGACTGGGGCAAAGGCGATATTCATTTCGGCTTCAACGTGTCCAGGGTTTTCACCATCCGAAAACCGAAGAAGTTAGAAGGCTGATTTAGTTTGGAAGTTAAAAAGATTGGAAGGTATAGAGAGTACAATGAGTTGTTTATTAACTGGAGAAGGCTATCAATTTGATGGCCTTCTTTGTTTTATAGTTTGGTATGGGTTAAAACCGGCTGCCCTCGCATGCGGCACGCGAGCGAAAGCTTAACTATAACTCCCAAACTCTTTAACTCCAAAACTTTCTAACTCACCTGAACTATAAAACAAAAAGGGGCTGCCAGTTGTGGCAGCCCCTTTTTGTTTTATAGTTCAGGAAACTAAGCTCCAACTTCAGCTAAAACCTGCTTTACTTTGTCAGCAGCTTCTTTAAGCGCAACGGCAGAGTAAACTTTCAGGCCAGACTCGTCAATGATGCGGGCACCTTCTTCAGCGTTTGTACCTTGCAGACGAACGATGATCGGAACACGGATATCACCAATGTTTTTGTAAGCTTCCACCACACCGTTAGCAACTCTGTCACAACGAACGATACCACCGAAGATGTTGATCAGGATAGCTTTAACGTTCGGGTCTTTCAGGATAATGCGGAAACCAGCTTCAACAGTCTGTGCATTTGCCCCACCACCTACGTCAAGGAAGTTAGCGGGCTCGCCACCAGAAAGCTTAATGATGTCCATAGTTGCCATCGCCAAACCAGCACCGTTTACCATACAGCCAACGTTCCCGTCAAGCTTCACATAGTTCAGGTTAGAGGCACTTGCTTCTACTTCCAACGGATCTTCTTCCGATGTATCGCGCAGCGCAGCCAGGTCTTTATGACGGAACAGTGCGTTATCGTCTAAGTCAACTTTAGCATCTACAGCCAGGATCTTGTTGTCTGATGTTTTCAGAACAGGGTTGATCTCGAACATAGAAGCATCAGACTCAACGTATGCTTTGTAAAGGCTGGTGATGAATTTCACCATCTCTTTGAAAGCCTCGCCTTGCAAGCCAAATGCAAAAGCAATTTTGTTTGCCTGGAAAGGACGCAGACCAACAGCCGGGTCGATCCACTCTTTAATAATCTTCTCAGGAGATTTCTCAGCTACTTCTTCAATGTCCATACCACCTTCAGTAGATGCCATGATCACGTTCTGACCTTTTGCACGGTCAAGAAGAATACTCAGGTAAAACTCTTTCGGATCAGACTCGCCAGGGTAGTATACATCCTGTGCAACAAGAACTTTCTGTACCAGTTTGCCTTCAGGACCCGTCTGGTGCGTTACCAGCGTCATGCCCAGGATCTCGCTGGCGATCTGCTTAACCTGCTCCAGGTTTTTAGCCAGCTTTACGCCACCACCTTTACCGCGGCCACCCGCATGTATCTGTGCTTTAATAACATGCCAGCCTGTACCGGTTTCTTCGGTTAGCTTCATAGCAGCTTTTACAGCCTGGTCCGGCGTTTCAGCCACGATGCCTTCCTGTATGCGTACGCCGTAGCTCTTTAAAATGTCTTTACCCTGATATTCGTGTATGTTCATGCTTTCAGTTTTAATGGACGCACGAAAGTACGCCTATTTAGCTATAAATTCAAGTAATGGATTTTTAAAATATTGATGCTTTGCTTCAGCCTGAATAAACTATAGTTATACAACTGTACTGAACGCAACGAGTATAATACGAACAGAGTTTTACCGATACCGGTAACAACATATTCTGATAAGCTTATCGCCATGACGGATAGCTATACTTTTGCGAAACGTGTTGCTATTGCAGCCTTTGTAGTTGTGCTTGTTGCCGGTGGCTTTTACCTGCTTATAACGCAGTTCTATTTCTTTCTGCTGGTTTTTGCCGGTATTTTACTGGCCGTGCTTTTCTGTGGTATGGCCGATTGGATAACAGATAAACTGCACCTGAACAGGGGATGGAGCTTACTACTTTCGGTACTGATCTTTTTTGGTTTGCTGGTTGGTGCCTTTCTGTGGGTGGGCCCGACGGTGGCAGAGCAGGGACAGGAGATCAGGGATACACTCCCGCAATCGTTACAGGAAGTAGACCAGTGGCTGGGCCAATATAGTTGGGGAGAAAAGATAGCGGAAAAATTACCGGAAGACCTAAGCAAAATCTTACCGAAGCAGAGTTCTCTCCTTTCTAAGGTTACGGGTGCCGTAACTACCACGCTTGGCATACTGGCCGACCTGCTTATAGTTGTTATTACCTCCCTTTTCTTTGCATCTAACCCTAAATTATACACTATAGGCTTCACAAAACTTTTTCCGCCCCGGCATCGCTCCCGCGTAATTGCTGTGCTGGGCAAGTGCTACCATACCCTAAAACTATGGTTGGTCGCCATGCTGTCGGCAATGGCTATTATCGGTATCTCTTCAGCTATCGGTTATAGTTTGATTGGCTTGCCTATGGCTTTTGCGCTGGCCCTCATTGCTTTCCTGCTGGCGTTCATCCCAAACATTGGTCCCTGGCTCGCGGGTGTTCCGGCAGTACTCATCGGCCTTACTCAGGGTTCACAGATGGCACTCTATGTTATTCTGGTCTATGGCGGCATCCAGATGATAGAGACCTACGCGATCACGCCCATCATTTTTCAGAAGACGGTGGCACTGCCGCCTGCATTGTTGCTGTTTTTCCAGGTATTGCTGGGGTTGGTACAGGGTACGCTCGGCCTATTGCTGGCAGCACCTATACTTGCCGTACTTATAGTTGTGGTAAAGGAACTGTATGTGAAGGATGTACTCGAGGATGAAACGAATACGCAGCAATATAATAGCGACAGTCCTTCTAAGTCCGGCATTTCCTGAGCGTGGGACTAGCAGTTCTGTGCAAATTAAATCCGGCAAAATTTTTGTAGCTTTGGAGCTGCATAGTTTCATTTCACTACTATAGGTTTTTCAGCGTGCTGCAGGTATCAAACATCCATAAAAAATACGGTAAACTCGAAGTTTTAAAAGGCATAGACCTGACCATTGGTACCGGCGAAGTGGTATCTATAGTTGGAGCCTCAGGGGCGGGCAAAAGTACGCTGCTTCACATTTTGGGTACGCTTGATAATGCAGATTCCGGGGAAGTTTTATTTGAAGGAAAGAATATTGCCAAGTATAATGCGACCGACCTTGCCAGATTCCGGAACAGGCACATTGGCTTTATTTTCCAGTTCCATAACCTGTTGCCAGAGTTTACGGCGGTCGAGAATGTTTGCCTTCCCGGTTTTCTGGCCGGCCGTCCCGAAAAAGAAGTGATAGAGCGCGCCAAAGAATTGCTGATGATGCTGAACCTGTCGCACCGGCTGGATCATAAGCCATCTGAAATGTCTGGTGGAGAGCAGCAACGTACCGCAGTGGCACGCGCTTTAATTAACTCTCCGGAGATAATATTTGCAGATGAACCAAGCGGTAACCTCGATTCTAAAAATGCCCAGGAATTACACGACATCTTCTTTAAGCTACGCGCTGAGTTTAACCAAACCTTTGTGATCGTTACGCACAACGAGCAGCTGGCCTCCATGGCCGACCGTACCCTGGTTATGAAAGATGGCCTGATCGTGCAGGAAGTCCTTTCAGAGAGATAATCTTTTATTTGTTGCTGGTTAATTGTTGATCGGCTGAAATAAAAGACAGAAGATATTGCCACTCTACAGCGGTAAACTATAAACTAACTGATATCGGTTTCTGACCGGTGACGTGCAGCGGGAGCGAGTCTCCGGCCTGCTTAGGCTATAGTTGTATATCTGATCTAAGTCAAGTTTAAGCCTATAGTTGCATTGCGTCTCCACACATTCCTCCTTCAATCCTTTCTAACTTCCCAACTTCTTAACTCTCTAACTCCCAAACTCTTTAACTTTTAAACTTCTTAACTACAACCCTCTTTCTCTCGTAAACTTCTCTTACCCTTTTCTCTTTTAGCCAAAGCTTGCACAGCTTTAGTAATGGTACTAAAAATTTTAGAAAATAGTTTGTAACTGACTGATAATCAGTATTATAAATTGAGTAATTTTTTGCATTTTTTGCACCATTTCTGTAGGCATTGTGTTTAGATATTGTACTTAAACAAACAAAGCTAATAGAGATGAATCAACCAAGTAAAGACTTAAAAGTACAGAAGCCTAAGGTCGAGAGTTATGACATTGCGAAGTCGGATGAAACCATGCATCTGGCGGTAGACCTGGCGAAGTTCATTAAAGAGAACAGACTATACCAGAACATACAGGGTAAAGAATATGTGAACGTAGAAGGTTGGCAATATGCCGGTTCGCGTTTGGGTATACTACCTGTAGTGGAACATGTGGTGAATATAAGTGGTGATGATGAGATAAAGTATCAGGCAAAAGTTAACCTGCTGGATTTGCGTAGCCAGCTAGTAGTAGGTGCAGGTTTTGCTATCTGTTCTAATAAAGAACAGGGTAAAAAATACTACCAGGAGTTTGCGATAGCAAGTATGGCGCAGACACGTGCCATCGGTAAAGCATACCGTAATATCCTGGCCTGGATCATCAGAGCGGCTGGTTATGAGCCAACCCCTGCGGAAGAAATGGACTATAGTGGCAATGAGCCTGCAAAAGCAAAGAGCCCTGCAGTACCTACTGAGAAGAAAGCTACGATGCGTGCTTCAGAAGCAGCTGCGACAGCTGATAAAGAAGCGGCGGAGGAGCCATCAACCAGCGTACGCTATGCTTCGGCTAAGCAAAAGGAAGAGATCATTCGCTTGCTGAATAACCCGGTGATCACACGCCAGGAAAAAACGAAAATGTTGCTGAATATTAACCGTTTTGACGAAGAGCGTGCAGCGCAGGCTATCGATAAACTAAAGAAAGTGATCGAAGAGCGCGAAGACGGACAATCGGCAGCTGCGTAAACTATATCTTATAACTTTTCGGAAAGCCCGGCTCACTTGAGGCGGGCTTTTTTATTTTACGAATTTATTATTTAGGTTTATCTAAAACTATAAACAAGTAACCCTAAATATTCGTATCTACTCAAAACCAAAAATATGACCTACACTGCTACTTTTCTACTTTTGTTTAGAAAGCGCCTGTTATTTATTGTTGCTTTCTTGTTTGTAACATTTCAGGCATACAGTCAGAAACAGGATACAACATCGGTGCCCGATCTGGAAACAGACAGACCTGATCAAACCGAAAGCGCATCAGTTGTACCTCGTAAAAGTATCCAGATTGAAGCCGGGCTATACTTCCAGAAAGATAAAGCTGGTGCCACTGACATTAAGTATGTTGCACATCCCTCAGCTTTAATGCGATTTGGAGTACTGAGTTGGCTGGAACTACGGGCAGAAGGCACTTACCAAACGGTTACAATTGAAGAAGAAAGCCGTAAAAAATTAAATGGGTTCGGGCCGTTAACAGTTGGCGCCAAAGCAAAACTATGGGATGAGAATGGCTTAAGGCCTCAAACTGCTTTGATGACGATGTTCGACCTTCCGGTTGGACATAATGCATTTGCGCCTGCTAACCCGGAAGTAAACCTACGCCTGTTATTTAAAAACTCGCTTAGTGAAAAAGTAGATCTGAGTTATAATCTGGCTTATGGCTGGGAAGATGGTGAAGCAGTTAAAAGCTATACAGTAAGTTTAGCCACAGAGTTAAGTGATAAGATTGGCGTATTTGGAGAAGTTTTCGGAGACAAAACAAACGGTGAGAAGGCAACTCATAGTTTCGATGCAGGATTCACAGTTTTGGTATTACCCAATTTACAAGTAGACCTGGCTGCTGGTACTGCCATCAGTTCCTCAAGCCCTGAATATTTTGTCACAACCGGTTTCAGTGTGAGGTTGCCCAGGTAGTGTTGCTCTGGTTTGAGATGCAGGCGCAAGCTTCTTCGCTCGTGGCCTAGGATGGTGTTGAGTCGCCTGACTCAACTGGGCTGAAAGGACAAGCAAAAGCAGTGGTTTTGGCTATGGTTTTATAGTTTGCGTGCCCCAACCACCCCCAACCCCTCCTTGTCTAAGGCGAGGAGCTTTCTGCTACTGCTCCATCTGTCATCCTGAAAGGATCTTGGTAGAAGGAAAGTAAGACCTTAGCTATAGTTTTGCTTAAGTTCTATAGTTCGCTTTTTAACCCACCCCTGCCCCTCCCGAGAGGGGAATCTCGGCTGGTGCTATATTTTGAGGTGTAGTTCTATAGTTACAGTTTTACCCCTTCCCAACCTTCCCCTAAAAACAGGGGAAGGAGCTTGGCCATAGTTACACACCGCGAGCAGGACAGGTTTACCTCTCCCTTTGGAATTACTACCACGATACATCTCGAAGCTAACCGGTTCAAACTAAAGACAAACTATAGCTATGAGAAACTTCTCAGTCTTTGGGTTGAGCGCCTTGTTGATTTGTAGTGCTGAAAGCATTGCGACGCAGGAGCAAAGCAAATGTACTCCGCGCGATGCCCGAAGACGGGGCCTCCCGGCCGTGAGGGCACCAAAGCCAAAGATTAAACGATAGACAAGTAGAGCTCCCAGCATGTAAAGAAATTTGAAAAGAAGGCTTGGTTCGAAGTGTAGCGTATCAAACTATAAGCTGAGATAGATTTCTCCCTTTGTCGAAATGACAAAAGCGGAACTATAGAACTACATCCCATAAACTGACAAATCATTAAAATATTCTGACTTCTCTTCTCAAAACTTTATCTTCGCTGAATAATTACCACACCTTGCAAGACATCCACCACATTCTTAAAACCTACTGGGGCTACGACCAATTCAGGCCGTTGCAGGAGGCTATTGTGCTGTCGGTGCAGGATGGAAAAGATACGCTGGCGTTGCTGCCGACCGGAGGCGGTAAGTCCATCTGCTTTCAGGTACCGGCCATAGCAAAGGATGGCATTTGCCTGGTAATAACTCCGCTTATTGCTTTGATGAAAGACCAGGTAGAGCAACTGAAAAAGCGCGATATTCCGGCAGTGGCAGTGTACTCAGGCATGAACCGTCGGGAGATAGATATTGCCCTGGATAACTGTGTGTATGGGAACATCAAATTCTTGTACCTGTCACCAGAGCGCTTGCTAACTGATATATTCCAGGAGCGGGTGAAGCGGATGAAGGTTAATTTACTGGCTGTAGATGAAGCGCATTGTATCTCGCAGTGGGGCTACGACTTCAGACCACCCTACCTGCAGTTAGCTGAACTTCGGGAGCTTTTGCCGGGTGTGCCGGTTATAGCGCTTACCGCCACAGCAACCGAACATGTTCGCAAAGACATACAGGAAAAGCTCAGGTTTAAGCAACCGAATGTATTTGTCAAAAGCTTTGCCCGATCAAACCTCTCATACTCCTGCCTGTACACCGAGGACAAAATAGGCCGCCTGCTGGAAATTCTGCAGCGGATGCCAGGGCAAAGCATCGTTTATGTGCGCAGCAGAAGGCAGACGGTAGAAATTGCGCGTTTTTTACAGAGCAGGCAGATCCCGGCCGGAGCCTACCATGCCGGACTGAAGTTTGAAGAACGCAGTAAAACACAACAAGCCTGGATAGAGGATAAAGTGAGGGTAATGGTGGCGACCAACGCTTTCGGGATGGGAATAGACAAACCGGATGTGCGTTTGGTAGTGCACCTAGACTTACCAGAAAGCCTGGAAGCATATTACCAGGAAGCAGGCCGTGCTGGCCGTGACGAGAAGTACAGTTACGCAGTAATCCTTTATGGCCCAAGCGATGTAGCAGATCTGCACAAGAAAGTAGAAGAAGCACATCCACCGCTGGAGCTTATCCGGAGGGTGTACCAGTGTTTAGCTAACTATTATCAGCTGGCAGTAGGTAGCGGAGCCATGAGCAGTTTCGATTTTGAATTTGCCGATTTCGCCAAAAACTATAAACTGAAGGCGCTTGAAGTACACCATGCTATAAAACGACTGGAAGGAGAGGGGTACCTGCAGCTAAGCGAGGGATATTATTCACCGTCACGCGTTTTCATACAGCTAAATAATACTGCGCTTTACGAATTCCAGGTGATGAATCCGGAGCATGATAATTTGCTGCGCCTGATCCTGCGGATGTATGGTGGTGAAGCGTTTGCTAATTTTGTAAAGATATCAGAGCGTAAACTGGCAGAATACCTTAAAAGGCCGGAGGAGGAAATACGCCGTAAGTTGGAGTATTTACACAAATTGCAGGTTATAGTTTACGAACCGCAACACGACTCACCCCAGCTGGTATTTACAAAGCCTCGCCAGGATGCGCATAACCTACCTCTCAACCATAAAAAACTGGACGAATTGCGCGAGCGTGCCCTGAAGCAAGTGAAGGAAATGGGAAAGTATGTAGAGAATACTAACCGTTGCCGTACCCAATTGCTGCTGGCTTATTTTAACGAGATTTCAGATGAGAGCTGCCGCATCTGCGACTTTTGCCTGGCACAGCGTAAAAAGACTCGAGAAGAAAAAGAGTTAGGAAGCATGCGTGAAAAAGTGCTGACCTTGCTCCAGCAAAAACCTTACCTGCCAAAAGAGCTGGTGCAACAGTTCGAGCCCAAAGATGCCGAAACTATAACAACACTTGTACGCGAATTGGTAGACGTTGGGGAGGTAGCTTATACCACTAGTGGCCAGGTACAAAAAGCATAAGCTATAGTAGCTCACTCATACAAACTATAAAGCTAAGCTAAAGCTTATCGCGCTTCATCTGATAATTGCAGCTTTTAATACACCATAGTTATCAATACTGCCAATAAATTACTGGCCTCTTTTGTGGGTGGCATATCTGGCAATAGTGGCTTTTGTTTTGTAAAGTGGTGTTTTACAGGGAAATAAATTAAAATAAGACATATTAAAAATTATACTTTCGCCATAAAAAATAGTGTTTATACTAAAATAAGCTGCAAAATCTGTGTGATATGTATGGCATGCGTATATGTTATTATATCAACGTTGTGTACAATATGAGAGGATATAAATGAGCACATACTGAAAAGCAAATTAATGGCCACGATCGTAATTTTAGAAGCCCACATACGGGAGGAGTCTGTAGATGAGGCCAAAGCTTTTTTTCAGAAGATTGTACCCGATACACGCATTTACGAAGGCTGCCTTGCCAGCAAAATTTTCCAGGATGAAAAGGAGCCAACGTTATTACTAATGGTTGAAGACTGGGAGTCGGAGGACCACCACAGGAAGTACCTCGACTGGTGTACTAAAACAGGTATGTTGCGCAAGTTGCTGCGCTTTTTGTCGGGCCCCCCAAACTTACGCTATTATCATTCCTTGGACCTTTAAACTATAACAAAAGATAAGATCAATAACCACAGCAGGAAATCAGTTAAACAAATAGTTAACTTCCCGGTTCTGGTTATAAATGAAGTAGTTGCATTGCTCTGGCTGTAACCTTTTACAGATTCTGGCATCTTAACTGAAGCACGAAAATATTTTGAATTTCCAGCAGCAGCGAAGAAGATATTGCAAAAGCCTGCGGGCAAAAATGTGAAGATAAACTCCTTTTGAGGTAGAGGGCAAAAGGGGCTAACGAGTACAACCACAAGTATACTGTGGTTGTGCTTCGTTTTTAGTACGTGTTCAATTTACGGTAGTAGTTATAGTTAATTCAGTAACAGTACCATATGCTGCGTAGATGCCGAGAATCCTATTTCCTGCCAGAACTTTATAGCACCTGCATTTTTAACGGAAACCTGTAGCTCAATGTGATCAGCACCTTTATCCTGTAGCCAGTTGCGGGCAGCCTCGAATAATTCCTGACCTATACCTTTATTCCGGTAAGCTTCTTTAATTATTGTTTCTGCTATGTAGCCTTTACGACTTAATTCAAAGCCATTAATACCCTGCCTGATATGGCAGATCATCATTCCTACACAATCGCCTTCCTCTTCATAGGCAAACACTTTCGTGTCTTTCTCCCGGATGCGTTTGAGTAGCTCTGCTTTTAAAGCATTCTCATGGTTTGGCTTGCATTTAAACACTTTATGCATACCCTGATGGTGCTGCATCAACTCAAGCCATAACTCGAAAAGTTCATCTATATCTTCCGGGTTTGCTTCTACTATCATGAGGAGATTTTATTAGCTAGAAAAGTCTTTTAAGATCAGCCGGCGATTTTAGGTAAATATCGTAATCCGGAGTTTTGCCAAAACCATAAGCGGCATACACAAAAGGAATTCCGGCAACCAAACTGGCCTCATAGTCGCCTTTTGTATCACCTACATACACTGGGTTTTGCAGGTCGTTTCTTTTAATGATGACTTTCAGGTTTTCGCCTTTAGGGTTTCCTGTTCTGCCAGAACATTCATGATCCTCGAACAAGTGGGAGAGGTGGTGAAATTCATAAAAAGCCTCGATATAGCCATCCTGGCAATTACTGACTATAAACAGTTTATAGTTGCCATGCAGATATTCCAGCGCCTCTTTCATACCTGTGAACAAGTTACCGCCATCCTTTTTAAGATGCTGCATCTCTACACGTCCACTGACTTTTATCAGCTCTTTTTTCTGGGCATCTGTCAGGTCCGGGAAGAACTTATCGTAGATCAGGTCGTGTTGCATGCCTGCCACGGAGCGAATATCTTCCTGTGTAATTTCCTGAATATCAAAATCTACCTGTTTGCGCGCTTCATCCCAGGCACGGGCCACAGTGGCCGTAGCATCCCAGAGTGTGCCATCCAGGTCAAATATCAGGCTGTCGGTGTTTTGTTTCATGTTTCTTAATTCTGAGGATCAGGATATATAAAAGTTACTTCATAAATCCTGCTGTCGCGAATACGGTAAATGGCAATTGCTTCAGTCCGCGGTTTGTTTTTATCAGTTTGCACGCGCTCATGGTCTATGACCACATTGCCTGACACGATCCGGTTCACAAGTTCGCAATGAAGATCAGGTGTTTCAGCAAATTTCTGGCCGTAGCGCTTTCGCATTTCGTCTGTTCCCTGGTAACTGAGTACGCCTGGCTGACGGTAAACTTTTACATCATCGCTGTATGCTTTTATAAAGGTATCGATGTCGCGGTTGTTGTAGGCCTGTAGTTGCAAGGTGGCAGGCGCCTCGATGCCGGTAGTTTTGGGAATGTATTGTGCGAAAGCAGGTAAAGCAGCCATAAGCAGAACTATAGTTAGAGCGTAAAGTTTCATGGTTAAAGCTAGGCAAATTTACGTAAATCCTGAAGCAGCGAGGTGCGTATATGGCTCGTATGTTAGAAGAACTGATCATCCGTACGCTTTGCGATACCTTACCAGCCACACCTGCCGATGCCCTATTTTTGTTCGGCCAGACAGAAGACAACCAGGAGACCGCATTTGCCGCCGCAAAATTACTCTTACAGGAGAACTATACGAACAAGGTTTTGTTTTTGGGCACCGGCCCTATGAGTGGCTACCCTGGCGGGGCCAGCTGGTTTGAAGCCATGAAAGCACTTGGCATTCCGGAAGATTCGCTTATCCAGGTACTACCTGTTCCTGCAAACACCGATATGCTGCACACGGGAATAGAAGCAACTTCGATGGTGAAGCATGCGCTGGCTCATGGGTATACAAAAGTTATAGTTACAGCAGCTCCTTTTCAGCAGCCAAGGGCTTTTATGGCGGCAGTTACCGCCGCACTACGCACTTATCCCGAGTTGAAAATCTATAGTTTACCCGGAAAACCACTGCCATGGAAAGAAGTGGCAGTACACTCACAAGGCAAAACCGAAAGCACCCGCGCCGGCCTGATATCCGGAGAAATGAAACGCATAGCGGAGTATAGCAAACAGGGTGATCTGGCTACTGTAGAAGAGGTATTAGCGTATTTGAATAAGAGGGATTGTTGATTATTGTTTGAACTGTAGAGTTGTATGGAATAAGGTAGTAGTCTTTATAAGACCTAGCAGTGTGCGCAGCTCCTGCTAGCGTCTGGATATAGCTGATTCACTTATCTATTGTCATTTCGACGAAAGGAGAAATCTATCTCAGCTTATAGTTAACTATTCTACAATCCGAACCAAGCCTTTCCTTTCAATTCACTTCCAATGCTGGGAGCTTTACTTACCTACTGTTCTATAGCTTACTTTGGTGCCCTCATGGCCGGGAGGCCTCGTCTTCGGGCATCGCGCGGTGTACATTTCTTTTGTTCGTTCCTCACAATGCCTGACGGCACCAGAAATCTACAAGGCGCTCAACCCAAAGACTGAGATGTTTCTCATAGTTTCCTGTATTTATAGTCTGAATCGGTATGCTCCGAGATTTATCGGGATTATAGTTTCGCGGGGACAGGTGAACCTGTCCTGCTCGTGGTCTATAACTATTGAACTATAGATTGTGGAATAGGAAAGTAGAATAGTCCCCTTAAGGGGACTATAGGGGTGTTAAAAACGCCAACTATAGAGCTGCACTTAAACTATAACTATAGCCGAAATTCCCCTCTCGGGAGGGGCAGGGGTGGGTTTAAACGCCAACTATAGAACTATAACTCCACCTATAAGAAAACCCTCAAAGCTCTCCGCTTTAGGGAGGGGTTAGGGGTGGTTGGACCAACAGCAACTATAAAACGACAACTCTAACTATAGATAGCAACAACCTAACTATAGCAAAAGCCCAATCCTCAAACAACCAGAAATACAATTCCCGGATTACTGGTCATTGTCCTCATAGAACTCGATCAGGGCGCCGAAATAAGCTTCGTCCCAGCCTTCAGTAATATCGGTGTAATCGTGGTCGGGGATGTTGGTGTGGCGCAGTTCTGCGGAGGTGCCGTACTTATGCGGGTGTAACTTTATAGTAACTATAGAAGGCTCTTCCTGCTCTCCGAAGTACCATTGTTGCACCAGCTTTTTCCCTTCTTCAAACTCCAGGTTTTTGCCAACTATACTCCCGTCAAATAACGAAAACTCAGACCCAGGTTCTGTACTCATTTCAGCTTCATCGCCGGTCCAGGCCTGCAGGGTAAGCGGGTTGGTAAGGGCGGCATAAACCAGTTCAGGCTCTGCCGGTATAATGTAGTATTTCTTTAGATCTTTCATGGAATGGCTATTTTTTTGAAAAAGTACGGACGTATAATTCCTCTACCTTCTGGCGCGCCCAGGGAGTTTTACGCAGAAACTTAAGACTGGAATTAATGCTTGGGTTAACGTTAAAACTGTTGATGTTGATCTTATAGCCAAGCTCGTCCCAGCCGTAATAATCTACAAGTTGCACCAGAATGCGTTCCAGTGTTTTTCCGTGAAGGGGGTTATTCTTTTGTTCTTCCATTCTTTTCAGGACCTTTTCCTGTTTGCTGCATACGTGATCGGGCTGCCAGGCGGCAAGTTATAAATAAGCTACGGCCTTTTCTGCAGCTTTTCGCAATAAATCTTCCGTGTAGCCTGCATAACTTTCCGTTTCAGCGTAAGTTTAGGAAGTACACTTTATTGATAACCAAATCTATCCCTATGAAAGCATTTGTAGTAAACGAGCCGGGCGCACCGGAAAGCCTGCAGCTTACCGAGATCGAAAATCCAACTATAAAAGAGGACGAAGTGCTGGTAAAAGTAAAGGCCATTAGTATAAATCCGGTTGATACCAAAACACGTGAAGGCAAAGCGTTTTACAGTACGTTAAAAGAGACAGCTCCCGTTATACCTGGCTGGGATATTTCGGGAGAAGTGGCGGAAGTGGGAGAGAAGGTAACCTACTTTAAGCCCGGCGACGAAGTGTTTGGGATGGTGAATTTTCCGGGACACGGCAGAGCCTACGCCGAGTTTGTAGCTGCCCCTGAAGCGCACCTGGCTCATAAGCCCGCCAATGTGCCGCACCACGAAGCGGCGGCCGCAACGCTTGCCGCGCTGACGGCCTGGCAGGTGCTTGTAAATGAAGCTGATATACAACCGGGCCAGCGTGTGCTCGTACATGCCGCAGCAGGTGGAGTGGGCCATTTTGCTACCCAGATAGCGAAGTATTTCAAAGCATTTGTAATTGGTACGGCATCAAAAGAGAATCATGATTTTATTATGAATATGGGTGCCGATGAGCAGATAGATTATAATGAATATAAAGTTGAAGATGTGGTGATGGATGCCGATATTGTAGTCGACTCGCTTGGTGAGGAAAATTCTCTGCGCTCTTTAAAATGCCTGAAAGATGGGGGGAAGTTGGTATCTATACTAGGTGGCGCAAAGGAGGCGGTGCAGCAGGAAGCCCGGAAACGAAATATTGAAGCGAAGAACTACCTGGTGCACTCGAGCGGGGAAGATATGGCCAAGATTGCCGACCTGATGAGCCAGGGAAAACTAACTGCTCACGTATCGCATGTCTATGATTTTGAAGACATGGCCAAAGCGCATGCCCAGGTAGAGACGCGCAAAACCCGGGGCAAAGTAGTAGTGCATGTAAGTTAACTTAAACCATTGTTCATACTAAAAACCCATCATCATGACACAAACCAAGAAACTGGAAGTGTGGCTGCGCGGCCCTGTAAACGGCGTGCCTGCTTTATTGCAACCCGTAGCACATGCATTGCAGCAGGCCTGCGAGGAGGTAGAAAGTTTTATGCAGGATTTTCCGGAAGACCTGATCTGGGAGCGACCGGCCGGTGTGGCATCGGTTGGGTATCATTTGCAGCACTTAACAGGAATTTTGCAGCGTCTGCTGACCTATGCCCGTGGCGAAGCCTTGTCCGAAGACCAACTGGCCTTTCTGTATTCCGAAGGCAAACCAACCGAAGCCACAGCACAGGACCTGGTGCAACGGTACCGGGAGCAGCTTAATAAGGCACTGGAGCAGCTGAAGCAAACAGATGAAAACACCTTAACAGAAGTGCGCCGGGTAGGACGTGCGCAGGTAGAATCTACGGTGATGGGCTTGTTGTTTCATGCGGCAGAGCACAGCATGAGGCACGTGGGGCAGTTGCTGGTAACAGCGCGCGTGCTTCGCGGGCAAGCTAAAGAAGCTTAGTTTATAGTTTAATGCCTGCAACTAGTTAGTTATAAAACGCCCTGCATACAACAAACTATGCAGGGCGTTTCACTTTATCCCTTATTGAAAAACATCAGAAAGGTTCTCCATATACTTTTGGCCGGAGCCTGTATTTAACAGCAGTATCTTTTCTTTACGAGAGATTATATCAGTCTCCACTAACTTGCGTGCTGCCATCCAAACAGCGGCTCCCTCTGGAGCCACAAACAAGCCTTCCGATGCGCCTAACTCCTTCAGGCCGGTTACCATTTCGGTTTCGGTAATGCTAATGGCCGTACCGCCTGACTCCTGTAATGTCTGTAACATAAGGGCTTCGCCCAGTGGGCGGGGAACAGCCAGGCCGTTGGCTATAGTTGGTTTGCCCACATAGTTCTGCGCATTAGGTTGCCGGCCTGCTAAAGTCTCGATCAGTGGCTGGCAGTTGGCGGCCTGCACGGCTACCATGCGGGGTAACTTTATAGTTGGTTCCAGCCACCCAAGCTGCTGCATTTCCTTAAAGGCTTTCCAGATGCCGATTAAACCTGTTCCGCCACCGGCAGGGTAAAGTATTACATCGGGAAGTGTCCAGTTCAGTTGCTCTGCAATCTCATACCCCATGGTTTTCTTACCTTCCAGGCGGTATGGCTCTTTCAGCGTCGATACATCCAACAGGTCGCCATGCTGGTTCAGCTCTTTCACTTTTGCAGCACAGTCATTGATCAGCCCGTCTATAAGCACCACTTCGGCACCGTACCAGTAGCATTCTTCTTTAAAAGCTTTGGGTGTGTGGCGGGGCATCACAACAACGGCACGCATTCCTGCTTTGGCGCAATAGGCGGCCATGGCTACACCGGCATTACCGGCTGTAGGTATAATACAGCCCTCCACTCCATGTTCCTTTGCCTTCGATATGGCCATACTTAATCCGCGTGCTTTAAAAGATCCGGTAGGGTTTTGGCCTTCGTCTTTCAGAAGCAGGGTGTTGAGCTCGTATTTTGCCGCTAAATTTTTAAGTGCAACTATAGGTGTAAATCCTTCGCCCAGGCTAACAATGTTTTCGGGATGAAGTACCGGCAGCATTTCTTTGTAGCGCCACATGGTGCCTTCGCGCTTTTTCAGTTCAGATTTCGGGAAGTGAGCATCTTTTAAATAGTGTGCCAGCAGTGGCATGTGGCAGCACGGCGAAACCGTTTGCTTTTGAAAAGCTGGGTAAGAGGTACCACACCGGGAACAGGTGAGGGTACTAAGGTAGCTTATGCGTTGTTCAATTATTGTATCCATATCTGTAACTATCTACGGCAAATAGGAGACAGGATATGACGAAACAAAATAGCAAAGGGGAATAGGCTATTCCTGTTTGGAATAGTATCGCTTGGTAAACTGTATAAAACCTTTGTAAGGAAAATTGCTTTCGGTGCCTTTACGCTGTATAAAGTTGAAGCTTCGTTTTACCTTCAGATCTTTTATCTCAACTTCTACCAGTTCTCCGGTCTGTAGCTCTTTGCGTACGGCCTGGCGTGGCAAAAAAGCGAGGCAGGTATCTACACGCACAAAATTCTTCAGGGCCTCGGTACCGCCCAACCTGATGCGTATTGGCAGCTTTCCCAGGTCAAATTCCTTTTGCTTCAGGGCATCTTCCAGCACAGCAAGCGTTCCGGAGCCATGCTCGCGCAAAGCCAGCGGAATATCATAAAGGTCTTTTACCTCAAGCTGCTGCTTTTTAAGTGGGTTGCGGGCAGAACAAACGGCAATCACGTCATCCGTCAGGAAAGGAGTGTAGGTAACATTGCTTACTTTGCTGATGCCTTCCACAATGCCCAGGTCCAGTTCATGATCAAGCAATGCTTTTAATATGTTTTCGCTGTTGCGGTTGCGGAGCGTCAGGTTTATAGTTGGGTTTTGTTGCAGATAAGCCGATAGTACAGGCGGCAGAATATACAGCGAAATGGTAGTGCTGGCCCCCAGCAACATTGTTACCTGCGGTGAAAAGTTCTCGTTAAGCTTTTTAAACTCATCGTGAAGCTCATGTTGCAGTTGCCTGGCTTTCAGTAGTTTTTCGTAGAGCAATTTGCCGGCAGGGGTAAGTATGATGGTGTTACCTAAGCGCTCAAACAGGCCGGTTTTATAGTATTCTTCCAGCGCCTTTACCTGCTTACTTAACGCAGACTGGCTGATAAAAAGCGTTTGGCTGGCTTTGGTGAAGCTGAGCAGCCGGGCCACTTCCATAAATATCACGTGCTTGTGTGAGAGCATCTCCTGGGTAACTATAAATACCTGTATTGCAACAACTGTCTGGTTAACTATACGTCCAGCTTACTGCTGTGCTTCAGGTTTCATAAAATCGAAAGCGCCTTTCCGTAGGTTAACGCCATACTCCAGATAGGCTTTCAGGCATGCTAAGAAGTTGGCCCAGCCGGCAGTGTTTCCCATCATCCAGGCCAAACCTGCTTCGTTGTTGTCCATTTCTTTTTCGGTGATGGTTACAACTGTAGCAGTATCGCCTTTCGGTGTCAGGTTGATCTCTACCAATAGCTCGGTTCCATCGGTGCCATCCCAATTGTAGGAAATGTACTTATCCAGCTCTACTTTACCGACACGTACCGGGAAACGACCCTCGAACTCAGGAAACTTCCATGTTATGGTTTTGCCTTCTTCCATCGGGCCGGAGCCTTCTGAAATAAAGTAGTTCGACATTTTAGCCGGATCAACTATAGCCTGGAACACTTCGTGCGCCGGTTTCAGAATTTGCAGCGCGGTGTGGATGTGGAGTTTCTTGTTTGTCATGTTAGTTTATAGTTGCAGCCTTAAACCATGCTGTCAGCAGGTTGCGGTCTAGTTCGTTTATAGTTTTAATCTTGATGTGGCGCATGCCTTTGCCAGTACCTTCGAGCCGGTTATCCGGGTCACTTAGCTTTTCAAAGTTAAAGAAACCTAAGGTAACATAGTTTTTGGCTGTTTTAAGGTAAGCAAAGTCTTTGTTAGTTCTGAAAACCGGCCTGCCCCACTTAAATTCTTCGGTTACCTGCGCTACGGTTTCATGTATCAGCTGGCGTATCGTTTGCAAAATCTCCTGTTGGTTTCTGGAATTGATGATATAGTTGGTTACTTGTGGGTGCATGTATTCGTTGGAATTTTTTTACTAACGTTCTCGTGCATGAGGGGTGCAAGGCCGTCGGCCGTTGCATGGCTTATGCACAATGTTACCTGCTGGATTTTTTACGACGGAATAGGAATTACTCCTCCAAATTGTCCTAATACAGTTAACCAACTAGCAATTGATGAAATACCAGAAGTCATGTCAAATAGAGATTTGATTGCAAATTTTGGTCTTTTATTTTCTTTTACACTTTCCTGAATTTCATTTAGGCATTCTAATATTTCTGCCGCTCTTTCTTTTTCAATCGTATAGTCTGTTGCAATTGTCTCTCTAATCTTTTCAATGGCTTGGGTGACTTCACCTATATTTTGCGTTATTGTAACATTGTTTGATTGATTTACAATATTAGCATTAGGGCTATTGACTATAGAAATGCTATAGTTGTTTGTTATAATCGAATGACCAGAGTAGGAATAAGAGTCTTCCTCACAATATTCAATTCCATAACTTGTTAACTCAGCCATGCAGTCATTAAGTCTGAACATTGCGTTAATAAAACCGTCATCCTTTAGTCGGTGAGCTATTTTATTAATTTCAAGTGATGAATCTAGAGGTATATTTAACGAATAGCATATATGTTCAATTGAATAATATTTGCCATCATTTTTGTATTTATATAATTCTCTCAATATTAGGTCGAGCTTCTCAAATTGTTTCATAAAAGGGGTTTGCGAGTTATTTGCATTGATTTTATCAAGTCGTTGGTTAGCATCTGCTTCCATTGTTGCAGTAAGTGGCTCGTCCTCAATATCCCGTAGATACTTCAAACCAAACTTAGTCACTATTAGCATTCCCAACCCTAAAGATGATTGAACATAACCATCTTCAACAAGTTCAAGCATTATCCTTTCTGTTTGTGCTTCATCATAACCGATTGATTTTCCAAATTCAAAAGGGTCAAGACTAACAGATAAAGGGCTAGAGGGTGCATATTCATAAGCCGCCTCATATGCTTTCTTAAGAAAATAGTTCTTTTCCTTTAATTGTTGTTTTAAATTCATCTATCAGTCAAATTTTTACTTTATTTATATTTTAGCTTGCAGGTAACTATTGTATAAACGAAAACATACGCTTATCTGCTCTATATGCTTAGTAAAGTTAAGTTGCTATATAAGTATAAAAGTAATACCCAGATGTAATTACAGACCTCTCTTACATATATGTAATACAATATAAGTATCAGAATCGGAAAAACCACCAAAACTATAAACGCCCTGCCACTTTTCAGCAGCAGGGCGTTTTGTAACTATAGTAAACTACAGTTTAGTAATCGTCGCGCTCGATGGCCGCTACGCCTGGCAGGGTTTTGCCTTCCATATATTCCAGCAGTGCACCGCCACCCGTCGATACATACGATACCTTATCGGCATAGCCAAACTTATTAACAGCTGCAGCGGAGTCGCCACCGCCAATCAGCGAGTAAGCACCCATGCGTGTAGCATCTACAACAGCATCAGCAATGGCTTCAGTACCTACCGAGAAGTTCGACATTTCAAACACACCCATCGGGCCGTTCCAGAGGATGGTTTTGGAGTTGCGGATAACGTCGGCGTACATTTCGCGGGCAGTTGGTCCTATGTCGAGGCCCATCCAGAGCGGTTTAATATGGTGGCTCAGGCTGTTATCAATGTTCGCATCATTACTGAAGGCGTCGGCTACTACAGAGTCAACGGGGATCATCAGGTTCACACCTTTTTCACGGGCCATGCCAATCAGACGCTTCGCCAGCTCAATTTTATCTTCTTCTACCAACGAAGAACCGATCTCGCCGCCATCAGCTTTCACAAATGTATAGCTCATGCCACCACCGATCAGCAGGTTGTCTACGCGGTCCATCAGCTTTTCGATGATCAGGATCTTGTCCGAGATCTTAGCGCCACCCATAATAGCTGTGTAAGGTCGCTCGGCATTGCCCAGCACACGACGGGCATTTTCCAGCTCAGCGTTCATTACGTAGCCCATCACTTTATCTTTCGGGAAGTAACGTGCAATAACCGCCGTTGAAGCGTGCTCACGGTGTGCTGTTCCAAAAGCGTCGTTCACGTACACATCGCCCAGTGTCGCCAGTTCTTTTGCAAAATCTGCATCGCCTTTTTCTTCGGCCTTATGGAAACGCAGGTTTTCCAGCAATAATATTTCGCCTGGTTTTAGTTCCTGTGCCAATTGTGCCGCCTGTGGTCCAACGCAATCTTCCGCAAAGAGCACATTCGTATTAAACTCCTGCGAGAGACGGCTTACCAAATGCTTCAGCGAGTATTTCTCTTCCGGCCCGGCTTTCGGTCTGCCCAAATGCGACATCAGGATAACAGCGCCGCCATCGGCTAATATTTTCTGTATGGTTGGCACGGCCGCACGAATGCGGGTATCGTCAGTGATGCGGTATTCTGCATCGAGAGGCACATTAAAATCAACCCGCACCAGCGCTTTTTTGCCGGCAAAGTTATACTCGTCAATAGTTTTCATGAGGTAAGGTTATAGTTTTATTTCTTGTTTACGTTGTTCGTGTTTCAGCTTTTTTTGTTGCTGAAAGTTATAAAGATGAACAAATATAGTAAAAACAGTATAGTTTGCCTGAACCGTGATTACCCCTTCCCAGCCTTCCCCTAAAAACAGGGGAAGGAGCTTTGCAGCAACTGCTATAGTTGTGGTTTTAGTGTTATAGTTAGCGTTGGTCCAACCACCCCCAACATCTCCTTGTTTAAGGTGGGGAGCTTTTCTGCTTTTACTATAGTTTGAGTTTATCGTTTTATCGTTGTGGTTTTAACCCACCCCTGCCCCTCCCGAGAGGGGAATTTTGGCTATAGTTGTAGGTAAGACTATAGTTCTATATCTTCCGTTTGTCATCCCCCTGCCCCCTTCAAAGGGGGACTTTTCTGCTGTACCAATTCGCAAACTATAGTACTATAGTTACAGTCCATGAGCAGGGCAGGTTTACCTGTCCCTTTGGAATTATCATCCCGATCAATCTCGAAGCTTATCTTTTCAAACTATAGGTGCTGGTTGCTATGCGAAGCTTCTCAGTCTTTGGGTTGAGCGCTTTGTAGATTTCTGGTACCGCAGGTATTGTGAGGCACGAACAAAAGAAATGTACACCGCGCGATGCCCGAAGACGGGGCCTCCCGGCCGTGAGGGCACCAAAGCTAACTATAGAACTATAGGTGAATTGAGCTGCCAGGATTAAAGAGTAGCTATGAAAGGAAAGCTTCGTTCGGATTGTAGTGTATCTAACTATAAGCCGAGATAGATTTCTACTTTCGTCGAAATGACAAAGCAAACTATACTTTTGAACCTATATTTCCAGTTATCAATTCTAAATAAAACCCTTACCTTTTAACACTATTAATAAACGCTTCCAATTTATTACCTTTGCAGGAATGAGAGTAGGAATAATTTTCGGTGGGCCGTCGCGTGAGCGTGAGATCTCGTTTGCAGGTGGCCGTACGGTTTACGATAACTTAGACAAAGCCCTTTTTGAAGCTGTTCCGGTATTTGTGGATAGCCTTGGCAACTTTATTTTGCTGGACTGGCAGTACATTTACAAAGGTACGATCCGCGATTTTTATCCTCCGGTGGATTCGCTTCCAGAGAGCGAACATAGCCTGCAGGTGTACCTGGAGTCGTTGGGTGAGCTGAACATTGAGGAGCAGGACGAAATTATAGCCAAAGCCGGCAAGCGTTTACAGCCAAACGAATTCAGAAACCATTTTGATTTTGCCTTCCTGGCGCTGCACGGCCCTTATGGCGAAGACGGTAGCATTCAGGGTTTGCTGGAGTGGTATCATATTCCATATTCCGGTTCAGGTATTCTTCCATCTGCAATCGGTATCGACAAGGTGGCGCAGAAGGAGATGCTGAAACAGCACGGCTTCCCGACACCGGATTACCGCATCATCAACTATGCGGATTGGTCTGACAAGCAGAACCGTCCGCAGATTTTTGAGAAACTGGTAGCTGATCTTGGCCTGCCGCTGGTTTTAAAAGCACCGCACCAGGGTTCGTCTATTGGCGTTTCTATTATTAAGGATAATGACTTCTCAGCTTTTGAGTTGGGTGTAGAGCGGAGCTTCTTTACCAAAACCATCTATAAGTCTCAGTGGCTGGTGATGGGCGAGGATAAGCAGCTCATGAGCATCAAGCAACTGGTAGATATCCGTGAAGGTATCGGGATGCCGGTACAGCTGGAGGATGGAACTATAGTTTACCATCCGGAAGAGCTGTTCAACTATATCAACAAAACGTTCTCTGCTTCTGCTACCGACAGCATTACGCTGACGAATATTGAGCATGAGCAGCAGGTGTTGGTAGAAGCTTTTATTCGTGGCAAAGAGTTCTCTTGCATAGTTGTGCAGGATGAGCAGGGGCAGCCAATTGCCTTGCCGCCAACTGAAATTGTAAAGGGTAACGAAGTCTTTGACTATAGGTCGAAATACCTACCGGGCCTGAGCCGCAAAATAACGCCGATCAACCTGCCAACCGAGCAGATCCAAAGCATAAGACAAGCAACCAGCCGACTATTCACAGCCTTCGGGTTTAACGTGTATGCCCGCCTGGATGGCTTTATTACCGATAATAACGAGATTTTCCTGAACGACCCAAACACCACATCAGGTATGTTGCCGTCGTCGTTCTTTTTCCACCAGGCAGCTGAAATTGGCCTAAATCCATCGCAGTTTCTGACCTACATTATCCGTACCTCAGTGTCTGAGAGGCTGAAGTCTGGGAAGGACACTGTGAAGTTTACTAAGCTGCTGGCTGAGCTGGATAAGAGCATTAGAGAAGAACAGGCGCACCGCCACGATAAGATCAGGGTGGGTGTGATCATGGGTGGTTACTCGTCGGAGCGCCATATTTCGGTGGAAAGCGGCCGTAACATTTACGAAAAGCTTTCTTCGTCTGTAAAGTATGAGCCGGTTCCGGTTTTCCTGACAGGCAGCAACGAAGCCCATCGTTTGTATACCATCCCGATCAATATTATGCTGAAGGATAATGCTGACGACATTAAAGAGAAGGTGTTATACTTCGAGAATGGCGGCAAACCGCACCCGGTGCTGGCCCAGATCGCTGAAGAAGCAGAAAGTATCACCCGAAAATATACCGGCAGCTCGTTACAGGAGCCACAACGCATCAGCTATAGTCAGTTGAAGAATCTGGTAGATGCGGTATTTATTGCGCTGCATGGTCGTCCGGGTGAAGATGGTGCGCTGCAGGCGGAACTGGAGAAACTATACATTCCGTACAACGGCTCGGGTATCCGCTCGTCGCAGATCACGATTAACAAGTACGAGACAAACGAAATACTTGCCAGGCATGGCGTTCCGGTAGCCAAGCATACGATGGCGATGAAGGAAGACTGGTTACGCGACAAAGAAGCGTTCTTCCAGGCTATAGAAGCTGCTTTCCCTTATCCGTTCATTGCGAAGCCAGCTGACGATGGTTGCAGCTCTGCCGTAAAGAAAATTAAGAACCGTGCCGAACTGGAAGCGTTTACGACCCTGATCTTCCGTGAAATGGAAGAGCTTGATACGGACTGCGTCCGCACCTTGTCGCTTGGTTTTAAAGAAGAATTCCCGAACAAACAGGGCTTTTTAGTAGAAACACTGATCTCCAGAAATGGGGCCAAACACTTCCTGGAAATTACCGGTGGTTTGCTGACCACCCATGCACCGGATGGTAGTGTGAACTACGAGGTGTTTGAAGCATCGGAAGCGCTGGCGGAAGGAGAAGTACTATCTTTGGAAGAGAAGTTCCTGGCAGGTGAAGGACAGAACATTACGCCTGCGCGTTATGCTGCAGACCCGGAGCGCCGTCAGAAGATATCTGACCAGGTAAAAGAAGACCTGAAGCGGGTAGCGCAGATTCTGAACATTGAAGGCTATGCCCGTATCGATGCCTTTGTACGTGTACTGGAAAACGATGAGGTGGAAACGATCATCATTGAAGTAAACTCGCTGCCAGGTATGACGCCGGCAACCTGTATCTTCCACCAGACTGCTATCAACGGGTACAAGCCATACGATTTCATCGACCGCATACTGACCTACGGTGTGGAACGAACGAAGATGAAAGCCACGGTTTAAGGAGTTAAAGAGTTTAGGAGTTAAAGAGTTCTTATAGTTAGAAAGTTAGAAAAGTATAAGTTAGAAAGTTGGTTTATAGTTTAGAGTTGTAGAGATGCAATATTTTGCGTCTTATACTTTAGTCGAATAACAATTTAACAATACAGCAATTCAACAATCAAAAAAATGTTAAAAGCGAATTCATTTGCCGATGTAGTGAAGCACCTGGCTATTATGGGAGCTATAGTAGGAGTGCTGGTTATCGGCTTCTTTTACTTTTACCTGCCATCTACAACCAACCATGGCGAGAGTGTGCCGGTGCCTAAAATAACAGGTATGCTGTTGCCGGATGCGGAAGCTTTCCTGGAAGAGAAGAACCTGCGTTTCTTTATAAACGACTCCAGCTACAACTCAGACCATAAACCTTTCGAGATATTAACCCAAGACCCGGCGCCGGGAGCCCAGGTAAAGGAAGGCCGCAAGATCTACATCTCGGTGAACATGAAAAACCCGCCGATGATCAAGATGCCAAAGCTGATAGACGGGTCTGTAAAAAATGCGGAGCTTATCCTGAAAAGCTACGACCTGAAAATTGGTAAAATTACGCCTGTGCCGGATCTGCAGAAAAATGCGGTACTAAAGCAGTTCGTAAATGGTAAACAAGTAGCTCCGGGCGAAAATATTGCCAAAGGTTCTGTAGTTGACCTGCATGTGGGCGATGGCTTGGGTAATACGGAGTTTGAAGTACCGGAAGTAATAGGCATGCCAGTAGATGAAGCTTCGGTGTTATTGGTAGGCCAGGGACTGCAGATCGGTAACATATTGTATGTGCAGGGTAGTGGCGAACCGGATGGCACAGTGCTTAAGCAGCGTCCGTTTGCCGAAGTAGGCGCCAAGATACGCGTTGGCGAGCTGGTTGACCTTTGGGTGGCCGGAACAGAGCCTGTAGAGACAATAGAATAACACATTAACATAAGCAACGCCTGCCAGTAATGGCAGGCGTTGCTGTTTTATACCAGTAAGGCACACCAAATCGTTATTATTGCGTACAGTCGATGGCTTTTAAACTATAAATTCCTATCTTCTTACCATACTACCTGTTACCCTGACTCTATGAAAAAAACGTTACTGTTTGCAGTTATACTTTGGAGCTATAGTCTGGCAGCTTTGGCGCAGGCGGTACTTGTGCCGTTAACCTCAGAACAGCGTAGTCAGGCAGGTACTAACTATAGAACATCGGCAACTATAGCGGCGGTCAGCTTACCTTTCTTTGATGATTTTGCAACAGTTAACACTAATCCCGACCCGGCGCGCTGGATAAACAGGGGCGTGTTTATAAACAACCGGTTTGCATTTGAGCCTTTAACTAAAAATGTAGCCACATTCGATGGCCTGAATGCTGCCGGGCAACCCTACCTGGCAAATGCCACCAGTCCTGGGCCATCTGATACACTTACCTCCCAACCTGTGCGCTTAGGTGCGTTTTCTCCTTTCGATTCTGTTTACCTGAGCTTTTACTGGCAATCAGGCGGTCTGGGCACCGTGCCATTAAAAACAGTAGAGAACGCTTTTTACCTGGTACTGGAGTTTAAAGATAACGCCGGTAACTGGCAGCTGGCCTGGCGGCAGAATGCTACGGGTGAGGCAACAGATTTCAGGCAGGTTTTTGTTGGGCTAAAGGATGCAAAGTATTTTCATAACGATTTTCAGTTCCGGTTCCGGAATATTGGCCGGCGAAGCGGATTGCAGGATATCTGGAACCTCGATTATGTGGAACTGGACAAAAATCGACGCAAAGGAGTAAACACCACCCGCGATATTGCCATCAGTAAACCCGTAACTCCCTTACTGAAGAATTATACTGCCATGCCTGTTCACCAATTCCTTGAGAACCCGGCTGCGGCGCTAGCAGATTCAGTTTCGGCAACGATGAACAACCTGGGCAATGTGCCGGGTGCTATCAGCTGGCGCGGTTTTATTAAAAGAGCAAATGCTGCAAATGCAGATACTTTCCTCGTGGAGCAGGGACTTATTCCGGCTAATGCGCGGCAATACAAAATCGCGGGTAAACCAACTATAGAAAACATTGCGCTTCCATCAGAGAGTTTTAGTTTAGTGCATGGTTTCAGGCTGAACACGCGGGAGCAAAACCCGTTGCAGGCAGCCAATGATACTACTTTCCGGATTACCACTTTTGCCGACTACTTCGCTTTTGATGATGGCAGCGCGGAAGCCGGTTTTGGATATCCTGCCGAAGGAAATACCACGCAGGTTGCGCAGCGTTTTGAGCTGGCAAGACCAGACCAGGTACGCGGTTTCAGAATCTATTTTCCGAGGGTAGGTGCAAGCATGGAAGGCAAGGTTTTATCGGCCCGCATCTGGGAAGACGCCAATGGCTTGCCGGGGCGCGTACTCCACCAACAGAACTTCGAGATAAAATACACAGAAGGCAACAATGAATTTTATGATGTAGAGTTCAGTGAGCCGGTTTCGGTAAAGGATGTTTTTTACCTGGGATGGAGCCAGCCAGCCAACCAGTTCATCGTTTTCGGTTTCGACAGGAATACCAACATACCTAACAGCCGGTTTTTATGGAACAGCCAGAGCAACTGGCACCCGGATACGTTCCTGGAAGGTGCCGTGATGATGCGGCCTCTAATGAACGGCCTGGCGTTAGGCATTGAGGACGAAATCCCCGTAGCAGCAACTATAGAACTATACCCGAATCCAAGCAGCGGAACAATGCAGCTGGATGGCAACTATAAAACGCTTTCCGTATTCGATATCACAGGGAGGAAGGTGCATAGCCAGCAGCGAAATTCTTCTGGAAATACTGTAGATTTGCGCCATCTACCGGCAGGTATATACACTTTCCGGATAGATACGGGTAAAAAGATTGTCACTAAAAAACTTATACTAACACTATGATCACATCAGACATCACGGCAGAAGAGCTGAAAGAACGCTTAAGCAAAGGAGAAACACCGGTTATTATAGATGTGCGCGAAGACTGGGAACACCAGGAAGGAAATATTGCAGGTGCTCAGAACATACCACTTGGCACGCTACCTCAGCGCCTGGAGGACCTGGAAGATCTGAAAGAGCAGGAAGTAATTGTACATTGCAAATCAGGGGCACGTTCGGCTTCTGCAAAGGCTTTTATGCAACAGCAGGGCTTTACCAATGTCAGGAACCTGTTAGGCGGATTCCAAAACTATAAGGGTTAAACTATTAACCTGAAATACAAAAGCCCGGAGCAGCTTAACTATAGTTGCTCCGGGCTTTTGTTTTCAGCTAAACTATAGACCTATTCGATCACAAAAGGTGTAGGGCTGAAGCAAAGCAGGAAAATTACGAACGCCAGAATTCCCAGCACCTTACGGAAAGGAGTAAGCGGCCGCTCGTTAGGGCAGGACGGATGAAAAAGTCCCATAACCCTAGAAAGCAACAAACTATATACCAGCCAGCCGCTATATCCATCAGCTTCCGGAAAAAAGAAGGAGATCAGTACCTGCACTACAATTATAACTATAGCCGCATAAAGCGCGAATTTCAACTTAGGCACAGCTGGTTGCAGCACAAATATCAGGTAAAGCGCATAGGTTGGCCAAACCCAGATATAGCCGGCAAAGTCGGGTAAGGTAGTAGCTAAACTATACTGGAACATCAGCATAAATAAAGCGGCGCCTGTACTGTAGCGGCGATTGTCCATCAGTTTCCGGAAGGCCCAGTACGTAAAAGGAACAAACACCACCGTCAGCTCATCGCTCCATAACGGCTCGTTGTAAGGCGATATCACACCCAAGCCGGCATAGAGTACAAAGAAGGCAAAGAAGATAGGAGAGAGCCTGTTAAAACGCTTGTAGCCTAACAAACCGTACAGGATGTGCCCGCCATCCAGCTGCCCAATGGGCAACAGGTTTAGTGCCGTGAAAAACAACGCCAGGTAGCCTGCAAATAAAATCGGGTAATGGATGATCTCATAAGCATTGGGTACCAGCGACGGGTCTGTCGCTACATAGTGCTCAAAGAACGTAAACAGCAGGTTGTTACCTAACGAGAAATTACCCATGCCTTGCCTGTATACATGCGCCGCATAATCCAGTCCATATTGCTGATACTCCGGGTGAATAGTGAAAATATGTTCCGGCTCAGGCAGGTGGGTAAAGCCGTACCATAGCAATGGGAGGGCAACTATAAAACCTGCTAACGGGCCGGCAATACCAATATCATAAAACTGCTGACGCGAGTAAATGCGGCTTTTGATGCGAATAAAAGCGCCCATGGTACCAATAGCAGCTGTAATGCCAAACCACAATGGAATGTAGTAGGGCAGCGTAACACGGGTTTTGTAATGCCTGGCGGTAAAATAATGCCCGAATTCATGTACCGTCAGCACACCCAGAAAGGGGACAGAAAAGTACAAGCCAGCCAGAAACTCAGCCCAGGTTATAGTTCCGGTCCAGGTAAATTCTTCGGGGCCCAGGAAAAATAGTTTGCCTGTCATCCACTCGGCCCCGGCTATAGTTGTGGTAATAAAGGTAACTATAAACAGCAGGAGGTGCAGGCCATACTGCCGCTGCTGCTTAGTTAACAACATCTTCAAAAAATGAATTTATAGTTAACGGTGGCTGGAGGTGCAACGTGTTTATGCCCAGGCTGTCGGCACTTTTAATATGCTGAATGCTGTCGTCTATAAACAACGTCTCTGCTTTATCCAGATCATTCTCAGCCAGTATCTGTTCAAAAATAGCAGCATCCGGCTTACGCTTGCCTACCAAATGCGAGTAATAGGTTTGTTCAAATAATGAATCCAGGCTTGGGATGGTAAAACTGTGCGCTACTATCTCGTTAAACTTTTTCAGGTGGATAGCATTGGTGTTGCTCAGTAGGAAGAGTCTGTACTTTTTGCCCAGCTCCTGCAGCAGGTCTATACGCTCTTTTGGGATGTCGAGCAGCATAGCGTTCCAGGCGGCATCTATTTCCTCGTCAGTGGCCTCCAGATTATATTCAAGGCGCAGGCTATCGCGGAACTGCTCGCAGGTGCTGTTGCCTGTTTCGTAAAGGTCGAACAGCTCAGATTGTGCTTTTTGGGTAAATTCCATGGCACTGCCTGTCTTACTGTACGTTAGCAATTCCTGTATGCTTTTATGATAATCTATATTGATGATGACGCCGCCCAGGTCGAAGATGATGTTCTTAATATTTTGTAAATCCACGGAAAAATTTTTGCGTTGCATTTGAAAATCTCGATACAAATATGTAGAATTGCACTCCCAAATCAAAGAAAGCACTTTTTAGCGCCGACTTTCAGGGACGGGCCTATAGCTCATTCGGTTAGAGCAACTGACTCATAATCAGTAGGTGGCTGGTTCGATTCCAGCTGGGCCCACGTTGATAATCAAGCACTTACATCGTTTATTCGGAGTAAGTGCTTTTTTGTTTGCACACAATTTGCACACATTCTCCTTTTGGCATTAAGAAGTTTATAGTATAAAAAGTAATTACCGCTCCCCCTGCATGCCATATCTATCAATAGTGCTGAAAACATTACAACTAAATATTTAACTCCTATATTTGTATAGTTTATTATTACAGACGCTCTGATTCTCATCTTGTGTAATATAGTTCTCAACTTTGTTATCAAGCTTTTATCGAAATTCTATAAAAGCAGATTATTTTCTAGCGATTTTCAGTTAATTTTTTACTCATTGTATGAGTCATAGTAAACTTACAGTAGTTGATTTCTTTTGTGGCGCAGGAGGATTCTCCGAAGGCTTTAGACAACAAGGGTTCGATATTATTCTTGGCATCGATAGTTGGCAACCAGCCATTGATACCTTCAACCATAACTTTAGGAAAGGGTTTCAGCCTAAGAATATACTTGATTTTGACCATTCTATTGAGGAAATTGAACAACTACCTGATAGTGATATTTTATTAGGCAGTCCTCCATGTGTAAGTTTTTCAACATCTAATAAATCTGGCAAGGCTGACAAAACACTCGGTATAAAGTTGACTGAGTGTTTTCTAAGAGTTGTGGCCATAAAAAAACACAAACCAGAATCCATATTGAAGGCTTGGTTTATGGAGAATGTAAAGAACTCAAAGAGATACCTTCCAACTTCTTACTCTTTTGAAGATTTAAGATTATCTGAATGGGCCGAAAAAAATGGAATTGACCCAAAAATGACTGCTATCACATTGGAAGGCAATAGCTCCATAATCAATTCTGCTGATTATGGCTCCTTGCAATCGAGAAACAGACTGATTACTGGTGAAGTAATAAGATATGGCAAGTTCCTAGTACCTACACCTACTCACAGATGTCCTTCTAGCAAAACAGTAAATAGAAATGGCATAGAATTACAATCGTTGCCTAATTTCAGGACTCTTGGTGACTTTCTGAATAACTTCCCCTCCCCTTTTGAAAAAGAATCTCAGGAATTAATAAAGGACCCCTCATACGACCTATCAGTAGAGAAGACCGCACTCTCTGATCATTTCTATGATACAGGGATACATTCATGCGAGTGGAGAAGTTCGAAGTACTTAAAGTTGAATCATCCATTTATGGGCAGGATGTCCTTTCCAGAAAGCCCAAACAAGCCGAGTAGAACTGTGACCGCGACCAGTATAGGGTCATCTCGTGAGGCTTTGATTTTTAAGACTGAGATAAAGAGAGAGGGAGATGGTGAATACAGAGTTCCTACTGTAAGAGAATCTGCAGTACTGATGGGCTTCCCTTTGACCTATCAATTTGTAGGCTCTGAAGGTATAAAACGAAAACTTGTGGGAAATGCTGTTTGCCCTTCAGTAAGTAGCGCTCTTGCTAAAGAAGTAAGAAGGGCATATGGACTTTCAAATATCGAGAAGCCGCATATCGCAACGGTATCTAACTTGAAAGGAATAAATAATCTCAACACCTTTGATGTAAAAGAATTCGGAACTCCACCGAAAAGAAAAGCAGGCTCAAGGTTTAGAAGACACCCCTTTAAGAAAGGCAATATGACAGTTGCCTTATCTAATTATGATATAACTGGTAAAGCAGAAGAATTTGGTACCTGGAGATCAACTGTATTTTATGGAACAGGGGAGGGATTTGGCAGTTTTACTTATGACGAGAATTTCTACACACAGCTAGAACCGATTATAAGAAGTGAGTTTTCAGATGGGGAAAAGTTCATAGCAACTATTAATAATGGATTTAGTGAGAAGATTGCTAGTAAGGACTTACTTCAAGAAATGTATGAGAAGAAATTCTCTACTGGTTGCTATCTCGAGCCAACTTTACTCATCGAGGAACTTGCTAGAATCATAGAGGACTTCGATACTCATGATGAGTTATTTGTACAGTCAACCCAAAAGATATTTGAGAAGCCTATTGTGCCGAAAGGACAACTATATTCATTATATGCCATCAACAAAATAGTTAGTATTGCGAATAATAATTGATTGATTTTAATGGATAATAATTAGAGAGTGACATATTAAATGAATTCGTAAGATGTTCATTTCGGCTTATAGGCGTAAAGTATCTTCCAATTCATAGTATTGTTACGCTTCCTTCTAACGTTTCTCGACCTATAGTTAAAAGTCGTTATAAATACTGTTTCCAGCTGGAACTTTCATTGCTAAATAGTAGCTGTTATTTAGCTACTTATTGTTTTCCTTATCTCCTCAATCACTTGATCTAATTTGCTTTTAATCTCACATTCCCAAACCAGCACTACTTTATAACCCAGGTGTTCAAGCTCATTCTTTTTTATCTGATCACGCTTAACATTCCGTTCAAATTTATTACTCCAAAAATCTGTGTTATGCTTTGGCAAAGGCAGGTTGCATATTGGACACCTATGCCAATAGCAACCGTTGACGAAAATGGCGACCTTCTTCTTAGTGAATACGACATCTGGTCTTCCAGGAAGTTCTTTGTGATTTACGCGGTAGCCTCGCAAACCTAGATGAAACAATTCACTCCTTAATTTCATTTCTGGCTTAGTGTTCTTAGAGCTGTTTGCTCTCATGACCTTTGATGTATTCTCATTCTTCGGAACAGGCGACCGAGCATCTCTTGAATATTTCTTCATATGAATTCAACAACTTTCATATCTGATACCAATACTGGCTTTTCTGAATAATTCTCTCAATGATGGAATTCTAACGTAAAGTTGAGTCATCTTGATTACAGATAATGCCCTATTAACTCACTACTCTTAAAGTAAACGTATTTATTTTCTCATAATCATCCTGGCAGCCCTGTTTTGTAAAAAAAATATTAATCTTTTTATATGTATTCCTTGTTTTATGTCATGCAGGCTTTGTATATTTATAGAGCTTAGAATAAATAGTAAGTCTGCTCGTAGGTAAAAGTGCAGCAAAACTCCGCGATATAACACAGCATAAACAAACTTAATCTCTTACATTATGCCTATTAAGTTTCTAGATGGGTTAGCTCATGCACATTTAAGGAATACTATCACGCATGATGGTGAGCCACTATATGGAGAAATATGGTTCTATGAACAACTGTTAGAAATAGAAAGACTACAGTTAGTTGAGGATACTTGGTATGTAAAGTGGAACTACACCCTTTCAGCACACCCCGATTCAAGAAATAAGTCCGAAGGGCAGATCGATTACCTTGTCATCAGCAAGTATGGTGTCCTTGTGATAGAGATAAAAGGAGGTAACATCAATTTGAATGATGGGAACTTTGCCTATGAATATCAAGGCAACCTTACTCCTTGCCAAGACCCGTTCATCCAAGCGAAGGAGAACATGTACTCTTTGAACACCCTTCTGAATGATAGGGATGTCTTCTTTTACAGAGCTGTCATTTTTCCTCATGACACGAAGTTCAAACCTGTCGGGCCAAGCTATGAAGGCTACGCACACCAGTTCTTTTCTAGACTGGATACCTTGAATAAGAATGATAGAGAACAAGCTGAGTCTTTACATCGGTTCTTAGTGAAGTTAGCAAGAACAGCTCGTGCAAAAATGGTTGAAGCCATTACATCAAACAAGTCTTCACAGCAACTGAACAGTCTCGCATTTCAGAGATATCCTGAGCTTAGTGTCAAAAAGATCGAACAAGTGAAGAGGGCCCTGTTCCCTAACTCTACCAGCTATGGGTTCAATCCTGAAAGTCTCAATAGAATTATACAAGATGAGAATGTTGAGATTTTTGATGGCTTAAGGAAGAACAAGAAGATAATGATTCAGGGACCTCCAGGATCTGGTAAGACTGTTCTTGCACGAAAGTTCATTGCTGATCAGATTCTAAAGGATCAAAGAGGAGTTTATCTGTGTGCCACAAAGTTACTATCTGCATACATGACCCATGATCTGTTAACTTTGAACAGGATCGACCCGAATAGCCTGGCGATCAGGACGTTCCCTTATGATGCGATTGATGATTACGTTGACAGGATACTAGAAGACAAGACAGTTGACTTTGTTGTAGTGGATGAGGCACAAGAATTTATGGACAAAGGACTTGATGATCTAATATGTAAGATGGGAGAGAAATTAGGAGGGCCCAGGTTCTTGCTACTCTACGATGATCAACAAGCGTTCATGGCGAGCTTCACTGACCTTGACTTTTTCCCCAACTATGTGTGTGACAACTATGGCTTTGTGCACTATGAGTTTAGTACCGTTTACCGCTCTAGCCAATCGAAGAACATCACCTCCTTCTGCAAAGAATTGAGAGAATGTGAGACTCACAGGATTCCGCAGCTTATTGATAAAGCCTTGGTGCCTACTTTCAAGGTACGCTCTCCTCAATTAGGTAAGATAGTCCGTGAGACCTATGAAAAAGCAAGAAGCTTAGAGGATACCAGTCTTTCATTCTCTGACACAATATTGTTGATAGAATCAGGAGCCATAGATGAGTTCAAGGCTATGGTCAAACAATTCTATTCAACTCTCACAGAGGAACTAACAGAAGAGAACATCGGCATAGCTCCAGCGAAACTTCGCTATACTACACCTTTGAAATTTAAAGGACTTGAGAAGCCTAACGTCATATTAGTAATTAGAGATAAAATAGACGCTCATAATTTGGTTCAAACCTATGTGGGAGCAACTAGAGCTATGATGGGATTAAACGCTTATATATGGGAAACAGGAGCTTAATTCATATATATAAAGGGTTCTTGCAAGAGAACAATAAGAGCATCCTTAAAGATGATGACCTTATCGTTCAGACTATACATGGGGTCATTCATTCCTCATTCTTCAAAGATTGTAATGAAGCTGAGCAGATTCTTATAGGTCTTGCTAAAGACATCATGCAACACTTCATGTATGTGAAGGGGCGGCAAGACAAGTGTTCATCCTTTATAATCCCTTATTATCATGGGAATGCTGAAGTCATCATCCGCGATTACATAATACTATTCACAGTGATGGAAAGTATTTACTGGCAGTTAACAGAGACTAGGGAACAAGCCTGGAAGCGGCACGAAGATATCATGCTATTTGACCCTTTCTTAGGGAATGACACATTTCTTCAATATGCCAAGTCCCAGGATGATTTACTTGTATTTGGGCAGGATGAGATATTTGTTGATATGGACCAATTCATCCCTCTCTTTAAGAGAAACGATGTACTTAGCGCATCAAAGAATAACTGTCTTACAGTAGGTCACTTCTTCGGTTCAATCATCAAGCTTGCAAGAGCACTTGGTATCACAGACCTAGTTGTACTTGATCTAAAGGCACAAAAGCCTTTGATACTTACTGGAAAGAAGCAGCCGACCTCGTTGTGTGATTTTATTTGTTGCTGTGATAGCACTGATGGTTTCTTTTATGATGTGGTGAACCACGGAAGCGATTTCAAGGCCTTGATTAAAGACTTGAAGCAAACTCATCCGTTAACAGTCATTCAGCTTGACTGGCCTTACAACAATTTTGATGAATCACGTTATGAGCGGATACTGGGACCTCTGCATTTCATGGATGTCAAACTGCGAAAGAGGTTCAACCCCAACTTAGTGGACGAGTTCGCTACTGGTCTATTGTTCTTGCCTGGTGAGCTCTCTGGAACTGATCAATTCTTTGACCATAGTGACATAGGCACGATACTAGATATCGTGGCTACAACCGATTCGTCGGAAACAGTTGCTATGCTTGATGATCTGAAGGAATCTTGGAGCACCATAAAAGGCGATAGTTATAGATGTCCGTTCCCAATGAAATGGTTATCGCTCATACATACAGGCAAGCCAGTAGAGTACTGGGAGAGTTGCTATGAGAGCACATTCCCTGCGGTCCCACTTACTTTACAACGGCAGGTACGAGATATCATCAAGGTCATGTACAAAAAGGATTGGATCAAAAAATTGGTTCAAGAAACCATTGATAAGAAGATAGACTCATTGTCCGTACTTCTACCTAGAGGTAAGAACTACAGTTCTGTCAACAAAGATATCAAAGAATTTCTAGGACAAAGCCTTGAGCATTTAAGAATCAGTTATATTGATCATTCAGATTTATTATATGATGAAATCACTGGACCTGTATGGGTTTTGGATACAAGTCTAAGCGTTCTGTCCAATCTACCCAAGAGAGAGGGGCTATCCTTGGTCATACCCATACCGGATTTTCATTTTGCTGTGAACCTCCTTTTCTTAAAGGTACAGATGCTTAAAATGACAAATGATGTCCTACAAGGGAATGAAACGAACTCGATGTTCAGAAGGTCACTCCTGACGGATGAGCAGAACCTGTTTCTGAACAATTTCTACCGTGATGAAATCAAACTCCTTCTATGGGAGGCCCGAGAAGAATCTAGATACTATCGTCCTACATCGAATGTAGAAGAAACAATGCCGGTACAACCTATGGCAACAGATCACGATGAAGCTTACGAAGAAGAGGTCCAGGATGAATTCAGGATAGCTCACAAGAATGTAAATGCCACTCATGATGAAGATGTGGATAGTACTTTTTTTGTCCTGTTAGACACAGATGTTCAAGAAGTCTTAAAGCCATCAAATCCCATCCTCGTCAAATTCCGTGGCGATTTCATAAACACACAAGCAGAATATCTAAGACCGGGAGATGAGTTTGCCACATATAAGGATGTACTTCTTTCACTTGGAGAGGCTGATGAATTATTCAGAAGCTGGACCAAATTCCCTCGCACAGTAGATAGCTGGAAGCAGAGATTGAAGGATCAAGAGGAAAGTGTAGGAGGGGTATATAATAGGCTTAAAAGGCTAATTGAAGGGGAATTCATTCAGATACAATATTTTGAGAAGAACTGGCTAAATCCTGATTCAGAGATAAGGTTACCTCTAAGAAGACAACATTGGAATGCGGTCTGTAGAATGCTAGGCATTGAAGACAAGGATAGGAATCAAGCCTGGATAGCGGTCAAAAGTGAGCAAAGAATGGATGATGCCAGTTGGAGAAGGACCAAGGCGAGCGTTCTTAACATGATCGCCAAGAACAGATATTGGGGCTTGACACAGAACATTGATGCTGTCAATGAGATAACCGCCATCTTAGACAAGGAACCTTACTTCAAAGAGAGAGGGATCGATAGTAGAGATGTTGCAGAAATCCTATTGCATGACCTGACACATGAACTTACGAAAACTGTACAGTTTGAAAAAGTAAAGAGTATCACCTATTCGAACCAAATAACTGAGAAGTCAAATGCCTTCTAAATACGAAGATAAAAGAAATAGCCTGGAGAGAACTATCAGGGAACAGATACTAGGGCCTGGTGCCAATGCTAATCGCTATATCCTACTAAGCGAATGGGAAAGCCATTATGCTGGAAAGAACCTTAAGGAACTGTTCCCAATAGATAATTTGCTCGAAGTGATGGATGAGGTACCTGCTTACTATTATAGTACAGGTATACTTTTCCCTTCAACGGTAGAAGCAAAACCTGACAATGGTCAAGGGCAACAGAACAATACTGCATCCGGTGATGATGAGAATGGTGCTGGAGATGATGACTTCCATGATAATAAGGAAGAAAGTCTCTCTTCCTTAAATCAGAATTACCCTACTTCGTTCGGACTCTCTTTTGCAATTGACAAGAATTGCCAACTACAGGAAGACCTTGAATTGAAAGTTGAGTTCAGGACCTATAGGCCGGTCAAAGGGGAGGCACTGAAGGAAGTCGGTTACTGGGTAAGGTCACACCAAGCGGTAGTCAAGGAGGTCATAAACAAATACTTCACAGAATACCTTAAAACAGTCGAAAAAGAGGAGAACCTTTTCATTGTATCCACAAGGTCTGAGATTTCCAGAGAGGATGCATATCGGTTAGACTACGACCTTTTTGAGAGGTTCCAGCATGAATACCTGAGTGATGCACGTTGGGAGCAGGAAAAGCAGGAACACACCTTAGCCCCTAAGAATAGGTATGGTTATGAGACCCGATACCTTCTACTTAATGATGCTGATGGTTGGGTATCAAAGATACGTGAGCGCTTTCTAGCACAATTCTTACCTGCATGGAAGAAAGGGAATATCAAAGCAAAGGCCTATGATCAGGAGTTGATCGCAAGAGTCGAGGTAGTGAATCTAGTAAAGGACATGGTAGAAGCCTTTAAGAAGAACTTCAACGTCCGGAAAAGCGCTATGTGGAAAGCAACTCCACAAGTTATTCATACGACACTCCCTGCTTATGGGAACAGCAATAGAGAGATCGGGCAGAAGCTTGTCTATGGCTCAGATGACTCGCAGAGTCCAAAGCTGGAGCTTTTCTGGCAATACATTATGCCTCGGTTTAGAAATAGTGAGGACAAGGATAAGATCTACATAAAGCTTGTGATAAAGAACGTTTCTCAGCCTTACAAGTTGAAACTCAATGAACCACCGCAACTAAATAAAAAGAACAAGGCCAACATAAAGAGCTTCTTTGGTATAAGATTGACTGTAGCAGAAAGTGAAGCAGGAAGCAATGTCCTAAGAGCATATAATCCACCTAACCTCAGCAAAATAGACCAAGAGGATAACTTCAACAAACTCCTTTACAGGCAATATGAGGATCTTGGTGAAGGGTACAACACATCTGTTGCATGGGGCACATCAGAGGATGGGAGAAGGTTCATCTGCACAGAGTTCTTGCCGGCCACCACAACACCACAGGTAGATCATACACCTAGCAAACTTGAAGGTGGTACAGTTAAAACTAGGTTGACCAATACAGATATACTGCGCATAAAGCCATTGTCTACCCTTAGTAAACTATCAGACACTGCTATAACAGAATGTTTACGAAGCTTCGTCAAGGACTACAGCACCTGGATAGAAGAAAAACAACGTGAACTTTGTAAAGAAGGTCTATCTACAGAAGGAACAACGATATTGAATGAGCAGCTTCTCAAGGCGAGTTCAGATGAACGAAGGTTGCGAAGGAACATCGGTCTTCTTGAAGGAGATAGGGATGCCATGGCTGCTTTTAGGCTCATGAATACTGCTATGTTCCTACAGATACATCACTCTCTGAACATAAAACAAGCTAAGAAGTCTAATTTAGCCCATTATTTAGTTGCAGCCGGTAAGGATGAGGAAGCTTACAAAGCATTAGAAGACACGATACCAGGAAACTCGAAAGCTCACATTGCGTGGAGGCCGTTTCAGCTAGCGTTCGTACTTCTCAACATAGATGCGTTCGTTAAACCCGGAGGCAAAGATGAAGTGATCCATGATGATATTTTCGACAGTGGTTGGCACGAGCGCAATGGGCTAGCTGATCTTGTGTGGTTCCCTACAGGAGGTGGTAAGACAGAGGCCTATCTTGGTATCATTGCCTTTCTCATCGCATATAGAAGAATGACTAAAGGTGTTGATGGAACAGGTACTGCAATATTGATGCGTTATACATTAAGGCTACTAACACTACAGCAGTTTCAAAGGGCTACACTACTTATCTGTGCGCTCGAGCATATCCGAAAGGAATCCTTCTCCATACCCAATCATCGATCCCTAGGAAAAGAGAGAATCACGATAGGTCTGTATGTTGGGAATGATTCTTTGCCAGGTGCTTGGACAGGCGGTGAAAAATCTATGGAAGCTGAGTTGCGAAGGATTGCCCAGCAAATAGATCAAGAAGAAAGGCAGATAAAGACCAAACTGCCTCACACGGATTGTCCTTGGTGTGGTAGTGAGCTATTCACCACTTTACATAAGGATGCGCTCTCTAACGTTTTGGAACCAGATAGCAAAAAGAGCATCCCTCTCAGGTTCTTCTGTCATACTTCCGGTTGTTCCTTTGAGGATATGGACATGATGGAGGAGGAGAATTCGCTACCGTTGAGGTTATATGACGAGGAAATCTATAAATACCCACCCACCTTGTTGTTCGGGACTGTTGATAAGTTTGCTCAGTTAGCTCATAATGTGGAGAACGGTCACGGTAGTGACTCCAGAAGGATATTTGGGCAGAGGCGAAGGGGAAATAACCTGCTACCCTCGGTAACACCACCTGAACTTATCATTCAGGATGAATTACACTTATTGTTAGGTCCATTGGGATCTGCAGTTGGACTTTTTGAGACCGCTATTGATGAGCTATGTACATACAGCAAGGATGGGTTGAGCCTTAGGCCAAAGATAATCACTTCGACTGCGACCACACGTAATACCAAAGATCAAATCTATGCTTTGTTTGATAGAGAGGTACAAATATTCCCTAAAGCTGGGATACATTGTGATGATTCCTTCTTCGCATACTATAAGCGTGCAAGTAGTGGTGAATACCTTTCAACAAGAAAATATGTAGGCATACTTCCTGTTGGTAAGACACAAGTTTGGATGCAGCTCCGAATAGCCGCTGTAGTACTAGCACACAGGTACAAGTACTTGTATGAGCAATATTCGTCGAGCGACCTTTATGAGAATGGCATAACCGATGAGGAATTTGGCAGGGTAATGGACTACTACCATACCATGCTCATGTACTTCAATAGCCTAAAGGAAGTTGGGAAAACAGAGTCCCAACTTTACCACTACTTACCAAACGAAGTGAATCTTATAAGGCGCAACATCACAGATAGCAACTTCTTTGACCCTTTGCTTTCACCAACAGATAATATCAACCATTCTGAGCTTACTGGTAGACTAAGTGGTGAAGAGGTCAAATCGAACCTATCTGCTATTGAGCGTAATTGGGAGCTGCAAAATGCTGTTTCCCCTCCGGAGTTCGTCATTGCTACGAACATGATATCTGTCGGTATAGATGTTTCAAGATTCAATACAATGGTGATAAGCTCCATGCCACGGAACATTGCTGAATATATACAAGCATCTAGTAGGGTAGCACGGGAGAAAGAAGGGCTAGTATTGACCGTACATCATCCATTTAGAAGCAGGGACCTTTCTCATTATCAAAGATTTGTGGAGTTTCATGAGAAGTTCTACAGCTACGTGGAACCTATCTCTGTGACCCCTTATACTTTCAAGGCGCTCAAGCGTTATCTTCCATTGTTCCTAGCGACTTGGATCAGGCACAAAGGGTATGGCCTATCAACAAATGAACAGGCAGGGATGTTGAACGAGAATTTGAAGGATACTATCGTGAATGAGGTGGTGCAGCACTTCAAGACTCTCCGGAAGCACTCTTCTGACTTGAAAGTCATAGGCATATTGGATGACAATGAATTACTTGAGATCCAAAATGAGGTTCATAAACTTATGACCCAGATGTGGCTCGAAAGAATAGGTCAAGGACAAGGAGCCCCTGAAGATTTCCGTTACAAGACCGATAGTCCTAACACCTCTATCTACATTGTAGGTAACTCTTATGATGTTGATTTGAATTGGAATGTCAAGGGTTCTCTAAGAGAGGTAGCACCTGAAACAGTTATTAAAACAGTCCAACAGTAATAAGTCATGTCGTTTAGCAAGAACAACCAGGCGAATGAGAGCCTGAGCCAGTATAAGTTACTTTCTGCATATGGTGGAGCAGGCTCCCTTTTACACACACAATATGGTTCCATTATAGTTTCCTGCATTGAGGAGTGGGGATTCCTAGAAATAGCAATGGATGAAGTTGTTGAGCAGGACCAAGAACCTCAAAAGAACATTGACAAAGGATTGGCTAAAAAAGGATTGCAACGATCGAGGGACTGGCGCCTTTTACAGGACCTTAAATCAAGGAAAAGGTTACCTAACCTGCACAGCTTGATCCTGATTCCTAGCATAGAGGTTAATGAGCATTCCAATAGGATACAGAATGATGGCACTCCTTTGGCTATCAGCAGTACCTTCCTGCCGAAGAACTTCATAGACGAACAGTCCAAAGCCTTGAAATCATACAAGGAATGGTTTGCTGATTGGAAGAGAGCTGTGGGGAGAGATGATCTGAACCTGTTCTTCCCACCTAAACGGGCCCTTACAAGGAAGGTCGGTGATGAGGTCTCAGTGCAAAGAGACCAAAAGGGTAAACCTAATGGTACTGTTCTAAAACAAGACAATGTAATCTTGATATGTGAGCATGGACACATAAGTTCTTTCCCATGGGCCAAGTATCTTCGTTGGAAAAGGGAGAACCCTCATGTGAAGCAAGAAGGATTTGCTGACATCTTTGGAGCTTCCACATGCTGCAGTAAGCCAGATATCAGTATCAAGGACAGTCAGGGCAACACAGCGGGTTTCGATGGTAAGTTCTTAAACTGTAACAATAAGGGCTGTGGCAGTGGGGTCTCACTAAAAGGCCTATTCAACATCAAAGTAAAATGCCCTGGCCATAAGCCTTGGGAAGTAGAGACCGGTGATAACAGATATTACTCCGGAAATGATAATGCTAGGGATAAGGAACCACCTACTGAAGCTTGTGACAGGTCCATGAAGGTTGTCTTGACCACAGGGAATAACCTTTATTTCTCAAGAAGTATCTCGAGTATCTATATGCCGGAGGTGTTATATAAGAGGTATTCCGAAGAGATATTAGATCTCTTGAGAGAGCAGAGTCAAAAGTTGTTCGAAGCGGGTATACCATCAGATAGCATAAAGGCAATTGCCATAAAATATATTGGAAAAGAGAAGTTTGAGGATGTAGAAGCAATATCACATCCATTATGGGAAGCAACTGTGAGGGGCTTCCAAGATGGTCTCCCTGAAGGTGAGGCTGGTACAGACCAAGAGATAGATCAGGCCGAGAGAGACGTTCAGTTCAGACACAAAGAGTTCAACATCTTAACTTCTAGGTCAGATGATGATATCAATGTTGACAAGGACAGGCTCTTTGTAAAGGACGTAACGGAGAATCTAACAAGTGATCTCAGAGGCTTTTTCAGAAAGGTATTACGTATAGACCAACTGATGCTTACGACCACGCAACTGGACTTTTCAAGAGATAGACCTGTCGATGCTGACGCTGGGACCAATGTCAAACCTCAGAATATATTCAGAAGCTTTCCCCAAGACGTCCGAGTATATCCAGCAGTAGAAAGTTTTGGAGAGGGTATCTTCTTCGCTTTTGATGAGGAGCAATTAGAACAAGTTGCTCTTGACCATAGATTCCATAAAATGTTCAGTAGGCAACTAGACACTTTTGGCCAAACATCCCAAAAGCATGCTATTGATAATGGGAATGCCTTATACATTGTCCATACTTTCTCTCACCTAGTCATGCGTGAGTTGGAATTCCAGTGTGGATACCCTACAGCCTCATTATCAGAAAGGCTTTACATCTCAGCCAATGACGATACAAAGATGTATGGGGTGTTGGTCTATACGTCGGAGGGAGCAGAAGGTAGTATGGGAGGACTGATAGCTCAGACAAGACAAGAGAACCTTAATGTGCTATTGAAACGAGCGTTCGAACGTGCAACAATATGCTCAAGTGACCCTCTTTGCTGGGAATCAGAAGGGCAAGGTTTGTTCGAACTAAATCTTGCGTCTTGCTTTTCATGTGGTCTCGTTAGTGAGACCTCTTGCGAAAAGAGGAACATGTTCTTAGATAGGAGAATACTTGTTGATGAAGATCTCGGTCTATTCAAAAGGGTGATTTACCAAGGATCTGAAACAGGATGTATACAAGAGACTTGAGCTTTCAAGAAGAAAGCATTGGATTTTTAGAGAAGGTGAATGCTCACCTTTCTCCCCTTAGCGGAAAGAGGAATAGAAAGCTACGGTTTGACAGTAAGTTCAAAGATGAAGCGATAGAACTACTTAAGGCTTCCTTTAGAAGACGAATGAAGGAACCTAAGCAGATAATTTCTCTGTACGAAGAGATATTGAGCTCTGGTCTAGGAGAATATATAGAAGCACACCTAAGAGAATATGTCAATGAGCTTATGATTGACATCTATCTACATCAAGATTGTGATCGTATATTGAGAAGCATTATGGGAAATAGAGTTTTAAAGGAGATAGCTATGCGGGCTCCTTTAGTTCCTGGGCTAATCAGTATTGGCAATGAACGCAACTATTACCTCTTTTCGAATCTATGGGACATAGGTGTACCTAAAGATGCAAAAGGAATTCTATCCATAGCCTATTCCATTGCAGAGAAGATATGGGAACTTATACAGTTAGATGATACTAAGCTTGAGTCACAAAGGGTCATCATGCATTTTGTTAAATACTTCGGTACTTTAAGTAATGTAGATAAAATCACTTGTGCATGTACAGTCTTGAAAATATTCAATAGCAACCTAATCAAGGCGCTAGATGATTATGATGACCGATCGGCCAATATGGTGAACATCAGCGTGGTCTTCAGAAGGCTTAAGGGTTTCTTAGAACTTTTGAGAAACTTTAGAAAATTAAGGCTTGATGATCTTTCACTGATACCTTTATTCGATCATGATGTCAAAGCGCCTCTAGTTTTTGGCGATAAGTATCTCAAGCAGCATGAACAGTTCAATGATTTATTGATAAAAATTGAGGAACAAGCAAATATATCTTGTGCACCACTTAAGGAAGAAGAAGTGCTCGAACTCTTACTTGAAATGATAGTATTAGATAAAGTATTAGATAAGACTTTATATGAAAAGCTTCGAAAATCAATAGGAAGTGTGTCAAAATGTAAGATAATAGAGACACTCGGTGTCGATCTTTTAAAAGAGCAGTATTTGAAATGCCATTTTTTTAAAAGTATAATCCGCACTAAATACATCTTTGAGGTTTTGTAACATTAGTTTTCACAACCATATATTATGTGAGGTGAACCTGGAAGAGATATTCATTCCTAACAAACAATACTTCGGAGGGAGCTTCACAACACTGTAAAGTAAAAGTGAACCAAAAATTTACTGATGTTTAGTACTAGCAATAAATATTTTCTTCTGAACTTACATAAAGAGCTAGGTAAGCTAAGTGAACATGAATCTATCTTAGCTTTCAACGAAAAATTTAAAAACCAAGCTTTTGAGAGGATACACAAAAGTTACTCTGAGACAAAGTATACAGAAAGGACATCATTCTATGAAGATGTCCTAGAGCATGTAGGCAAATTTGTAGTTGAAGAGCTTCTAATAGATATCTATTTAGAAGATGAGTGTGATCATATAATAGAAAGGATTAGTGAGAGATTGAGCATCCTGAAGAATCAGATTTCCAAGAATGCCTTTCTTCTAGGGTTAATGGATTCCTCATCTTGCAGCAACTTCTTAAAGGATGAACTGGCAAAATGCATCGGGGTAACTGAAGTAGATTGGCATAATACGAACCAGAATTCACATCCTACCATCAAGAAGTTTGCTGCTGGTATAAATGCTGCTCTTATAAATCAGGAGGGGGAGCTAAAACTACGATCTAATCTGGTGCACTTCATAAAGTATTGGACTTCACTTAAGTCAAGAAGAGAAAACAGGAATGATAAGGCCATATTGCTCATCTATCTGATTAATACATTCGTTAATTCTCACCAAGATAGCATATGCCTCGATTTAAAGAAGGTTGTGGAAGAATTACGTATTTCACGGTTTAGTAAATTGGATTCTGTACCACTGCTAAACCTAGATACAGGAGAGTCGGAAATTTTTCCTGTAGGTTATCATAAACTTAAGAGAAAACTGCTAGAGAAGTTAGAGCAGATATCATTCTTAAGGCTAGCTCTTACACCTACTGAAGTATTAGGTTTTATAAAAGAGTATGTAAATAAGCATGATGAAATCAATAGCTCTGCTCATTATGAAGGTGTAAAGGCTAAAATAATAGGTGAGCTACATAGAGTGGATAAACTATACATCTTAAATACTATTGGATTAGGAGTTCTTTGTCAAATGTATCAAAAAGATGATTTTATGAATAATATTATTCGAAGGAGGTACATCATTGAGGTGTTCGAATAACGAATAGAATAAGTAGCATCAATGCTAACCCTTAATTAAAAGCATTATACAATTCTAATGAGTAGAACCCCCATTATTTAAATTTGAACTGAAACTTATATAATGGGGTTCTAAATCCTTCAATTGCTAATCGCTAAAATGAGATTCGACTATGGCATACGTTGATTCCCAATCAATATGATTATTAGGATAATAGTGCTGGATTCTCATCGCTAACTTGTATAACATAGACTTGCATACCCAGTTCTTGTTTAATATCTGCATAATCCATTCTGATTCCTGGCCTCTGGTCCTTCCTAATTCTCTTTTGGGTATTGAGTACTGTCTGTAGCTGCCATACGCGTGATAATTAATAATCAATGTATGATCCTTTTCCTCGAAGTAATAGTCTTCCATCATTTTTAATTTATTTTTTTTGAAGGTTTGATCTGCTGGAATAACATTCTAGAATTAATTATTCTAGGATTATTCATTCCGTCCTATTACTATAACACTGGAACAAGGCGAAATGTATTATCGCATAAATCATCACTGGTCTGTTTAAGTCAACTCAAGCGTTTACCAGGAGTTGCTGCAAAATCCGGTTTCATATCCCAATCCCTCAAGGCTGATATAGTATTAAGATAGCGTTAAATTATTTTTTATTTTTTGTGGAAGTCAAAACACCACCCTCCCAGTAGCAAGCCCCCCACCTCAACCGGCGGGCGGAGGTACCCCCGTAGTTTTGTACCACTAAAAAATAAAAAGACGATGGTAACCATTACCGGCTTTAAAAAGCGCACGTCCGAGGACGGAAAAGAGTTCAATGTCCTCCTTCTGCAAGGGGAAATAGAGTTGATCCAGTCCAGGCAATCCGGCAGGTTTTACGCGACTGCCAAGACCTGCACCATTCCCTGCACCTTCAACGATCCCATGTGCCAGGGGCTGATCGGCAAGACGCTTCCGGGTAACATTGAGAAAGTAGTGTGCGATCCGTATGATTACCACATTCCGGGCACGGACGAGATCATTTCGCTGGCTTATTCCTACTACTATGATCCGATCGAAAGGACGATGGAGCAGGAAGTCTTTCAGCTGAAGACAGCAGCGTAAGAAGCGGAGGGTGGCTGAAAGGCTGCCCTTTTTATTTTCCACTTAACGGCTACAAACATGCTGACCAAATACCTGCTGAGCGCAGAACCCAGCGAGTTCTCCGACAGCTGCCTGTTCCTATCTGCCTTCAGGCTGCAGAGGGCTTACTGCCCCTTTCAGGTGGTCTGCATCAAAGCTATCCGCAGCATTGAAGAAGGAGAGCGGAAAAGGGTGGACAAGGTGCTGAGCTGGAATACTGGCACCATCCTGTTTTACATCCAGGGCAAACTGTACCCGCACCACCATTTCAGCTACAGGCCGCCAACGCAGTTCGTAGCCACGGCGGTGAGCTGAAAGGACGGACAGGAGTTATGCTGAATTTCTTAGGCATTGTTCTGTGAGATAGTTTCTCCTGCTAACTAAAAAACTACTGAAAGAACGGAGCCGCCACCATGCGCTGCAGCAAGATGGGAAGGGGTAGCGGCCATGCCATGCTGCTGTCCCTTAGCAGCACTTCAACCATTTAAATCAACCGCAAACTTAATTGATATGAGACATTCACTTATCAGGGTAATTCCCCAATCGGAGCCCAGGCTTACAGTTACCAGCAACCGGGCAGAGGCAACACCATCCGTATCTTCCGCTTTCATAGAGGCCAACACCGTACCAGTTCTTTTGTCTGAGTTGCAGCAGGAGCATATCATTCCTGTCTATGTGAAGGACAACGAGCCGTTGATCAGCCAGGCGGACTTCATCCGTACGACTCAGGAAATTTCTTCCTCCGTCTTCAGCGGCGGGCAGATCCGGGCTCCTCAAATCAGGTGCAGCCACCCCATCAAGGGCAGGATCCCGGAGGCCAAGGACAAGCCTGCCGACCAGCTGCTGGACTGGGAGAAAACGCTGTACTATGAGCGCATGATGTTTCTCCTGGAGATTCCGTCTATCATTAACACCATAGATGGCAACCAACTTACCCTGACCATTGGAGGCGTTAAGGCCTACAACCTGGATAACCTCTACAATAGGAAGGGCGCTGCGGAGCACTTCAAGGTGTTCATTGGCTTTAATAACTTGGTATGCACCAACCTGTGCGTGAGAACGGATGGTTATCTAACTGACCTTAGAGTAAACCATGTGGAACAGCTTTATGCAGGGATTTACAACCTTTTGAGCTCGTTCGATCAGGATCAGCACCTGAGACAGATGCAAGCTTTAACTGATTACTCTATTACAGAACGGCAGTTCGCTCAGCTGCTGGGGCGCTGCAGGATGTACCAGCACCTTCCCAGTGAGAAGAAGAAGTCAATCCCCCCTTTGTTGTATGGGGACTCCCAGTTGACCGCTGTCTGCAGGGACTACTACAGGGACTCCTCCTTCTGCAAGGAGGAAGATGGGAGCATCAGCCTGTGGAAACTTTACAACCTTTTAACCGGAGCCAATAAGTCAACCTACATCGACCAGTTCCTGGATCGTTCTGTCAATGCGCTAGACTTGGCATCTCAGATACAGGGAGCAGTACAAGGCAAATCCACAAGTTGGTATATAGACTGATTATATTGAATTTCTTTGTCATTGTTTTAAGGGATGGTTACTCCTTAAAATCAAACCACTGAAAGAACGTAGCATTTTGTATTTGCTGCAGCTAGATAGAACGGGATAGTATGCTTTCGTTGGCTGCTATCCCAAATCTGTTGCCTGTCTTTAACGATGATTGCAGTTACTTATAAATGCTAAAAAAGCACCAACTAAATCAATTAGCTGGTGCTTTAATAAGGTAAAGTAGAATTCGGCTATTGATATGAATATGCTACTCCTTGCTTTAAGCTTTTAGGTACTGTACCCATTCCTCCTGCGCCAGAATAGCCACCGGTTTCAGTTTTCTGAGACTGAATAAGTATAATATGTGCACCCATTGCAGCAGCTTCTTTCTTAAGCTTCATTGTTGCCTTTTCGTCAATGTTTGCTTGATTTGAGAAAGTCGATCCGCCTGAAGCTTTAGCTCTAACTTCACCTTTTCTGACCAAGCCTGCGACATCACTCTCTAATGTTGTAACTATTACTTTCTCCCAGTCTTGCTCACCATTGATAACGATCTTTTCTGAGAACTTCTGTACTCTGCCGCTCGCAAACTTAATTTCCTTTACCTGGTTTTTGTTGATAACATTTGTCACTGTTTCATTAAGATAAACAAATGAAATCTCTTTATCGCCTACAGTGCTTACTAATACTTCCATGCTTTCCCCATTCAGCTTGGTAATAGTATCAGGCTTTCTTTCTTGTGAGAAACACTGGATGGAAATAAATAAGAAAAGGAATGCTAATAATGATTTCTTCATAACTCTTTAGTTGTTTTCATTGTGCTTACTCTGTAGGCTTTTCAGCGACTGCCGCTTGTTGTTTAGGATATCAGCTTCTTTCCTTATATCAGTATTATTTAAAATATAATATATTATATTATATGTGCAATATAGTAAAAACCTTATACATTGCATAAAACTTAAAAGATAAGCCATGAAACAACTTGTACTAGTATGCATCATTCTGTCATCCTTAACTTTCAGCAGTTATGCTAACACAGAAATCAGTCATCCAACAGAGAACATCAGAACTTTTGGCATCGAAGATGGGTGGTATGAAGCTACTGTCAGATACTACAATTCAAGTTCCTACACGAGAAGCACTTATACCTTAAGTGTTAAAGTGCAATATGACAGAGTTGTTGCAATTGATTTTGGAAACGGTGGGAGTGTTCACTCAGGATACAACAATTCAGGGTACATTTATTCTGGAGGCACTCTATCCTATCAGAGGGATTACTCCTCTGGTAGCATAACCAGTGCCACAGCCAGAGTTACAGTATCACAAGGGACCACTATGACAACCTTTGATATAAGCATAAATTAATTTATCGCTATAGAGCAACCTGACCATAGAGCCATAGGTTAATGAAATGGCTACAGGCTTTCTGGCAATCATGATGTTGACTCTCTTATTTTGCCTCGGTCGAGGTAATTAAGATTCTTAAAAACTATATCTGCCTCCCCAACAATATATTCAACACTGAAAATGAGCCTAAATTGCGTAATTTTGGAGCTATAAGTAAGGATCATGATCAACGAATATAAAGTAGAGATTATCAGAGAGCCAGGGCCAAACCCATTAACAGGTGAAATATTCCCATTTGAATATGAGAGGCTGCAGATAGAAGCTACCTCTGTAAGAAGCGCCTATGTTATAGCCTGCGCTACTTTTCAAATGACTGTCAGAGGTCAGCAGCTCAGGTTCTTTATTGATGGAATAGAATATTTCGACGAAACATGCTGATCTCAGAACTGGGGAAGTAATGAAGGTCATAGACAAACTAGCTTGGCTGGAGATACAGGATGGGAAGATACTGAGCACCAGAAGTAAAGGAAGAATAAAGTATTATATACCTGGTGGAAAGCGTGAGGCTGGAGAAAGTGATCAGGAAGCACTTACCAGAGAAATCAGGGAAGAGCTGAGCGTAGAATTGCTTGAAGACACAATAAAGTTTGCAGGTGTGTTTCAGGCACAGGCAGACAGTCATGCAGAAGGTATTGAGGTGAAGATGACCTGCTATACAGGTGGTTTCAAAGGAACTATCAGTCCTTCAGCAGAGATAGAAGAAGTAGTCTGGCTGACTTATAAGGACAGGGAGCTTATTTCCCCAGTAGACAAGCTTATCTTCGACTGGCTGAAGGAAACGAATATGATAAACTGATCCTGTTTAATGATAGAATCTAAAGACTTTACTTATTTTCTTACTGTCTTTGAAAGTGGAGAAATGGGACTGGAGATTGGCGAAACACGCTTATACTACAATATTGATGGAGGGCAGCTTAAGGTATTAAGTGAATTCAGGGCTGGCGAGTACTACAAGAGGCATTATCCAGATGCAATGTCTGTTCATACAATGAATCTAAGGGATAGTACTGCAACCATTAAGAATATACTAGGTGATTTTATTATAGAGTATATCACTTCCTCTTTGGTAAGAAACTATCCACACTTTGTTGGGAGCGCTCTGTTTACTCATGATGAATACAACAACCTGTACAACATCTCGCTTGAACTTGTCAGGAAGCAGCAGGAAAAGGCGAAGCTGAATACGACTGAACTTACAGAACTATGCAGCAGATACAGACTGAATCCTGTGCCTGTAGATGACGATGGCAATTCATGGAAGGCAAATTGTCCTTCTGGGGGGCATCACTGGATCATGATTGCTGCTGATAGCTGGGGTTGTGGTTACTGCAAAAAGAAAGGGGGAGTTGAAGAGCTGGTAAACTGGCTGGAACAGGTTAAACAAAAACACATCTAACTCATGAGCATGGAACAGACTTATTATATAAACCCTGAAAAGCTTATCAAGGTCGTAAACAGAATGGATAACCTGAAGTTTGCTGGGCTGGAAGTAAGCGATGGAAGCCATATTGTTATTGACATTGAACTTGAAGGCATTGATCCTGAAGCCAAGGTTGCTGGGTATACTTTCGTAAAAAGGAAGCAGTTTATTGCTGCTGAAGTGCTGGAAAAAGCAAAGATCAGATTCTCCAGAACATCTGCAGATATAGTCGAAGCAAACCTGTTACGCCTTACGATCTATCCCCCTAAGAACATTGTATTTGGAATTGAATAACCAGACTGTTTTACTTCAAATTGTAAGAATACTTCACCTTGTTGGTCCTCTGTCAGTCTGTCTCTCCAAAGTCTCTTGCAGCTCTTTAGCTAAACTGGAAAGAAGATCATATCCTGTTGCTATCTCTATCGCGTCTACTGTAGTGCGATAAGCTCCCCAATCAGAGTTGATGCTGTTATTGTTAGGTGTGTCTATGGCTATCACCCTTGTGCTGGAGTTTATCCTGCCCAGATCGTTTATCCCTTCAGGAAGTATGAGCAATACTTTCCAGATACGATTAGGTACTGTCACTCTTCCCTGATCTATGGTATGCGCCAATCCATTGCTGCCTGTGCCACCACTTCCATAGCTTCCCATGATCACGTATACTTCCATGCCAGAATCTACCAAATCACGAGTGTAATCTTCCAGATTAGCCCAGGTCTGGCGATTATGGTTAGGTGCTTGTGGGATCATGTTAGTCATTAGGAAGGTCGCTGAGTTATCTTCCACAGTCCTGGTCCTGTCTGCAGATGGGGTATTATGGCCCCGATCAAAGCCACTGCTTGTATAACTAGAGGCAACTACCTTATACCAGCCTTCAGGCAGGCTTTGGTCAGCCCTAAAATCATCCTGTCTATCTGCTGTACCCAGCCAGTCCTTGCTCACATACCAGCTCACCCAGTTAGGCGTTCCCCTATCACGACTATAAGACAGTGCATACTGTGGTATTTCAACTAAATAATTATTGAAGTTATTAACATCAGTTGTCGCACCACTTGGATTACCTAACAGTAAATGTTTGCCATCGAGAGATGATGACTGTTGAGGAGCTACTTCTGTTTCCTTACAACTTAGCAGGAACAGGACTATGAAGAATGGGTAGAGGAGATTTCTTCTTGACATAATATGCTTATTAAGATAATACCAGTTTATAGACGTAACAAAGCTGATCTTGTTTATGATTGGTATATTATGGCTTGCTTTGGTTTTAAGCTCGTAGAAGGATTGTAACAACCAGCTCAGCACCATGTGTGGAAGATATTCAGTTATTCCAAAAGCGAAGCGGAAATCACATGCTTCCAAGTTCCTCGAAAGCTACCAACAGGAAGCGAATTATAACGCAGCCCCTTCACAGAAGCTACCTGTCGTTACTAATGACCATCCAAATGAAGTGCAGTTCTTCTCCTGGGGGCTGCAACCCTTCTGGGCGAAGGATGCTAAAGCAGTCAAACGTTCTATCAATGCCAGAGCAGAGACACTAATAGAGAAGCCTTCTTTTAGAACTCTACTGAAATCTAAACGCTGCCTGGTCCCTGCTGATGGCTTTTACGAGTGGCAGGCCTCAACCCATGGAAAGGTGCCTTACAGAGTCCTGCTCAAGAATGAAGAACTGTTTTCGTTTGCTGGTTTATGGGATGAGTGGGTGGATAGGAGTTCAGGCGAAGTGTTGCATACCTATACCATCATTACAACAAGTGCGAATGAAGTAGTGAAGCCGATCCACGATCGTATGCCGGTGATACTCTCCCCTGAGGCTGAGGAACTGTGGTTGGATGAACACGAAACGCAGGAAAATCTTCTTTCACTGCTTAAGCCCTTCAAGGCAGAAGATATGAAAACTTATCAAGTATCGCCTTTAGTAAACTCCCCTCTAAACAATGTGCCTGAGGTTATCAATTCATTATAGTCAATAGGCCATCCTAAAAAGGTAAATCATTATCTGCATCTGATGAATAGAAGCTTGAATTAGTATTTTGTTTATCATCAATACCTTGACAATTCTTACAAAGCCCCATCCCAAGCTGTTTCAGATAATCTTCTGTCACAACATAGAATTTAGTTTCTTTATTAGAACCAAAGACTTTTGTATTGGCGTGAAATACACCATTCTCATCATAATCATTGTGTATACTTTCGCATTGATGAACAAGATTATGAGTAGGAAGATGCTTATAGCGAGAAACATGCTTGTGGAATACCTGCCTCCTAAATCTTGCTGCTATTTGGTCAATCGACCCATGTCCCTCTAACATTAATAAAGCCTTAGCATGTGGAGATAAGTTCTTCAAATGGTTTTCGAACCTGTCATTTTCATTCATCTCTTTGTAAAGGTTTAGGAAGTAGGCGCTCTGTTTCTCAAAGCACAATAACAGTTCTTCTATAGTAAACCTTCTACTATTCAGATTATCCAAGGATAGGTTCTTTCTCAGCTTATATATCTGGCTAGGTGTGTATCCTTGAGTATTGAGATAAACCATAGCATAGCGAGCCATTGAGCTGGCTGTGGCATTTGTGACATATCGATTACGAGCACTGTTATCGCCACCCATACTTACATCTGCTTCATAATAATTATCTTTCAAAAACTGTAAAGCCTCGCTTGTATCTTTTATCTCGATAGTCTGATATTTATAATATAAACCATTCTCAAAATGACTTTCAAACTGAAAGCACTTGATGGCAAACTTGATATCGATATCATAATTATTGGGGTCAAAGCCAAAGGGGTGGCCCTGTGTAATGATTTTTAGATAAGTATGGTCAAATACGTCCCCTATGCGGCAATGGTAGTTAATACTTCCTATTGTATAACCTGTCACTCTTTCCTGATTCTTTCGATATCCTGGTATATTGGGTAAGTCCTGCTCTACAGTTATTGAAACAAGCTCAGGGTCAGGAAGAGCCTTTATTTCAATTACTCTTATCATCTATCATTTTAATAAGCTCAACTTAGCATTTATTCGCTTTAAGTCATACTTGCAGCCAAGCAAAAATAAAGGCGAAGTTAATTGCAACATGTTTGGGTACGACTTTTGTTGTATATTAGAAACAATATATAGCACAAACTACGCCGCCGCAATAGTAAGCTATAACAATTACCTCTAGTAGAGCTATAATCATAAAAATCTAATAAGCTCTTATGAGCATAATTAAATGGTTAGGATAAAGGAAGTGGCATTTGAGTACGCTAAGGACATAGCGGGCCATATCATTCATATAACCACTGCTCAAAGTGGGGCTAACGGTTATTACTGTGTCGGATGCAGCTCTGAGATGATTGCCTACTTAGGTAAGAAGCTCCAGCCACACTTCAAACACCATCCGAATGATGTAGATAAGAGTAGTGAGTGCACTTGGTCTGATGAAACCTATAGGCACAAGATAGCAAAGGAGATTCTGCAGAGGCTTAAGGAGGTGCGCGTTCCAAAGGTTCCAATCAAGGTTCCAAAGGAGTATGGTGGGGGGAGCATCCCTATATCGCCATCCAGAGTGGTTAAGGCAAGCTCTGTGCTTATCGAAAGATATATTTACGAAGACGAATATGGCCAAGTAAAGTTTGAAAGAAGCTTCGACAGTATGGGAGGGAAAAGGCACCTCTTGGTCAAGCCTGATGTACTCTTCTTAGACGAGAAGAATAAACCCATATTAATAATAGAACTCTGTGCTACCCATAAGGCAGACGAGGAAAAAAGAATGAGGCTTATGCACTTAGGGGTCGACGCCATTGAGCTGTTGATTCCCAAAGCAGCTAACCCACAAGAAATTGAGAAGAATATAGTATCATCAATTAACAGCAAATGGCTGTACAACAATGAGCAAGCGAAAACCAAATTCAATCCAGCTACCCACCTTATTAGTAACTCAAATACTGAGCTTACTAGAGAGTCAGGAGACATTCCTAAGGGAGAGACCATCCAGTGCCGCACGTTCAGAGTTAGAGAATGCATACGCGGAATTAAGAAGTTTATGGGAAGCAGTGACTATGCAGAGGGAAGAAGAGCTGTTGAAGAAGAGCTATCAAGAGTTAAGGGAAACGCAGAGAGAGCTGGAGAAGAGCTGGCAGACCTTATTAGGAGAGCAAGAGCAGAAGCTGAGACAACAATGTCAAATCTTGTCAAACGAGAGCAAGAGAAGGTTGCAGAGCTTGAATCAGCAGAAGCTAGCCTTGCTGCAAAGGCAGAAGCTCAGGAACACCATCATCGAGACTTGGAAGGCAGATATTACGCAAAGAGAGACAGCCTTATCGGAGAGCAGAAAGAGCTTCAGCGAGAAACAGGAGATTTCTTTGACGAATTGGAGGGAAGAAGAAAGGAGCTTGTTGAAAGAGTTAGAGGGCTTCGAGAATGCAGCACAAATATTGAGCGAATCAGAAGAGATGGAGAAAAGCTTGAAGCTGAGAGAGCAAGAATTGTCAGTATTCAGGACGGAAACGTTGAGGAAGAGCGGAGAATTGTACAGCAGGAGAGTCGAGCTGCAGAACTTAGAGGACGAAGAGAAAAAACAAGCGAGGGCAATGGCGAGACGCCCTATGACGAGCACACAGAAATCAGAAGAATGGAGAAAGACATACTTGACATGGAGAGACAGGAAAACACAGTTAGAAAACTCAGAGAGCAGCTTGCAAGGATTAAGGACAGAGCTATTGACGCTAGGTTTAATAAATGAAACCGATTACATTGATATGTAACTAGGTTTATGGTCTTTTGATAAACCCTTCTTACTTGTGATTTGATAAACCTTAGTGATTAAAATATGATGTCTTATAGTGAGCTCCGATTGGAGATGGAAGGCAAATACATCCCATATGCTGAATTGTTAAAAACAGCCGAATGGCATAGAAAAAGATATACTATTCTAAGTCGAGACCACTTTAAATGCACTAACTGTCATAAGGAAGAAACCTTCACCGAATATGATGAAGAAAGACATGAGGTTTGGTACTGTTGGATTGATTATGATGTAATAGTAAGGCAGGCAGATGGAACTTACAAAAAGTGTGATATGGATTTTACATTAGCAGATAAGCCATACCATATGCAGGTGCACCACAAACGCTATATCCTAAATAGGCTTCCTTGGGAATATAACAATGAAGACCTTATTACACTGTGTAACTGGTGTCATTCAACGTTTCATCAGTCGAATGAGGTGGATATTTTTGCTGAAGATGGTAAAACTTTGATTGCAAACCTTAAGCCTTGTTCAAGGTGCCATGGCGCAGGAAGTTTCCCAGAGTATAGCCACGTTCAAAGTGGCATCTGTTTTAGTTGCGGAGGGGAAAGATATGAGCAACCATTAGTAAATATTAATAGATACACCGGCTTAGAAAACCCAGCTGATACACTATGATATAATGGCGCTTAAGGCAATCTTTAAATCACATTACTGGTATAAGAGGAGTGGGGTGATCATAATGAGATCGTACCTGAACATCAGATATGGTTTGATCTTCTTGATACTGTAGACCGGGAGAAGCATAACAGTTTAATGAGAGTAATGGATATGCTGACTGACAGGTTAGAGAAAGTTAAGGTGCAGATAGCAGCACAAGGCATTGACAAGAGTTGGTTGTTAAAGTCATATTATAAATCTCCCTGCTACACCAAAAGGTTGAGTGAGATACCTACTGTATTTATTTAAGTATTCGAGCTTTCTTGAACTCAGCTATTCTTGCAGAGTCTGCAGCCTAACATAATGCCATCCACTCCTGCTTTTACGGGAGGAAAGCAGTATATCACACCTGTGATGTTTTACCCAAATATACCTACAGGCTTAATTCTGTATATAGCAAAAGAGAAAGTAGTAAATAATAGAACCCCTAATAACTTTAGAAAGCTTAGAAAGTTTGGAAACCCCAGTACTTTGGAGTCTCCAAACTTTACAAAGTTTACAAGGTTATTAGCCTTTTATTTTTACATAACTGCCATAGCCAGAATGATCAAGGTGCTTGGTATCAAGCAACTTTTTCAGATAGTTGCCACATGAACTTTCGCTAATTTTATTCTTTTCAGCAATAGCCACGGCTTCATATCGCCTGAACTTATCGGGCAGATGTTTCAATAATTCAAGAGCCCCTTTATAGTTAATGGGTGTCACATCCGCTAACTTCGAGTAGAAGTAGGCTGAATGCTTTCTGTAGGTTTCTATCAACGCCAATGCTGTGTCAAAATCCACATCGGCGCAAACCACTTTCTCGGACGTATCACATGCTTCGAACTTTCTTATAGCCGTTAAGATCATGGCCAATCTGAATGCCATCAGCCCCTGTCTGAAGACCACACCCTGAATATCTTCTCCAAAGTCAGCTACAGTTTCATGTAAATGTTTTTCAAAGAATTCATCAAACTTTTGTTCCTGTTCTGGACTGAGTGAAAACTCAGTAGGATACTCCTGGCTAAATCTGACCAAGGCAAGGCCTTCATTTGCTAATTCTTCAAAGTGATCCACAAGATCGACTTTGCCTTTCTGACCGGCCAGCTTCTTCCAGACAGGCTTCTGTCCGAACCCGTACATGATGAAACGGCTGAAAAGCCCATTCTCGGCAGATGGGATTAGACTCAGGATCTGTGCAGGTGTCCCAGAAACAGCTATAGACAGGCGTGGTCTATCTATCTCACGGAATTCACCGGATTTACGTGTCACACTGACCGGTTCATGCTGAAACACTTTCCGGAAGATGCTATCGTGGCCGCCGAAGTCCTTTCCTAAGTTATTGGAAAGTGAGTCAGCTTCTGTTTCAAATATAACGCCTTTACCGCCATTCTCGTCAAGTATTCGCAGAAGCGCAGCTGATGTGATATCCCCTGGGATGAACCCTACCTTAAAGGGAGGAGCCAAAGGGTCATGACCAGAGCCTTCTTTCTCAGAAGATCCATTTTTCCCCTTTAGTTTACTGGAAACATATTCTTTGGCTTGTTGCTTGCTTTCTTCTAGTAACAGCTCGTGCACGAGTTTGCCATAGTACCGAGCATACTTGAATGCTGATTTACCATTGCCTGCCGGAGCTGTGATAAAACAGTTCAGGTTAGGGTGCATCCTGTCACCCTGATAGATTCCATGGATATTATCCAGAAAACCGCCTATGGTCACTAGAGCCCCGGTTAAGAAGACATCCTTTTCAGTTTGGGTACTGAATTGGTCTGTTCCCTTCCTGAGCAATACAGGTAGGTGTTCAAAAACTGAGGCTGGAAATGAAGGAAGCTCGGATAACTGGCTAGACGCGCATGCTATCGGTTTTATAACTTTTACCATTATGCTCTTCCTCCTTTCTGTGTAACCAAGTTCCAATATACCTTGCTTGGCCTCCAGTCAGTAAGCGCTACTCTTTCAATAAACTTCTTGTTCGAATCAGAACAAGCCGTAAATTGTGAGCTTATACTTTTGTTCAAGGAGCTGCTTCTATCTATGTTGTGACTCGCTTTCTTAAGGTTCAATAAAGGGTTATGGGTATTGTTTAGTGTTGCTAAGACTTGCTCGATAGTTTTTAGCTCTTTCGACACTATGGTGTAATTCTGCATTTTGCTAGAATTAAAAAATAAATAATGTACTCTGTATTCTTGCTTAACGGTGGGACGGCTAATCCAATTAGCGGTGGATGTTTGCCTGTACATAAGAAACCAGCATCGTTTCTTCTTTCACTTAATATAATGCGTAGGGCTGCTGAAATGTTCGCTGAGTCCTGAATATTCTCTACTTGCGGTCTCCTTGGCGTATAAGCAGATCTCACCTTATGCTTGCTTTTACTCTTTGAGGGTTGCGCATCATCCAGGCATCCAGGTCTTCTTTACTAAAGAACAGTAACTTTCCATTTGGACGAGAATGAGGAATACCTCTTGCACTCGTAAGCTTGTAGAGCATACTTGTGCTGATACCCATGTACTGGCTAGCTTCTTTAAGGTTAAGTACCGGTTTTGTTAAGATGATGTGAGTTGAATATGCTTGCTCAAGAAGATTAAGCTTTTCAAGCATTTGATTCTCTAGTAACATGTGCTGTTAAACTAAAAGTTAAAAACTTTTTACCAGCTTATTACTTACTACTTATTAAGCGATAAACATGTAGCGGCTGAGTGTTTATCTGAATGTGCTACAAAGATAATTGTTAAAGTATGAAACCGTAAGTATAAGAGCGTTGAGTTTAGTAGGTTATTTTGATAAGTTATTGATTGTCAGTAAAAAAAATATTACAGATAAAACAGCTTTTCAATCTTGTAAAACATGATAGGTAGTTTGATAAGACTAAACAATGTTTTTATAAAATATTTATTCTTCAGGAAAAGCGGTGAGTCTGCTGATTACTTCGTGTCTGGTGTGATCTTCGAAGGAATCAAGGTAATGCTGCGTCGTCTTTTCACTGGTATGACCCAAAGACTCTGAAATGAAAGCGGTGGAAACACCTGAGTGCTTAAGTACGGTGGAGTAGGAGTGTCTGGCCGTATACGTGGTGACATGCTTACTAATACCCACTGCTGTAGCTATTCGTTGTATATAGGTGTTAATCATCTTAGTGGCTTGCCTAACTTTGCCCAATTCCTGTTCGGGGGTAAGTCCAGTAGTAAGTATTGGAAAAACATAGGTGTCTGGAATAATGGGCTTATTGCCCCATCTTTCAATAATTTCTAAGACTTGAGGTGTTAGGGCTGCTGTGATTGATTTAAGTTGCTGGCGTGTCGTGCGTTCTGTTTTTGAACGGATAAAACTTATTGAAGTATCGCTTAACTGGCTGTATTTGAGTCTGGCAATGTCCTTTATGTTGATGCCGTTGCACAAGTAGGAGAATATCCAAAGATCCCGGTAACGCGCCTCACTTTCAGAGGCTGGGGTATAGGTGAATATCTTTTTGATATCAGCCAAGGTAAGAGCTTTCTTGATGTTTATGCCGGAAGGGATTTGGAACTTCCGTTTTCCAAAGGGGTATAGTTCTGCATTGACATCTCCTGAGGCTATGGCGTCATTAAAAAGTGCCCTCAATGTTCTTAGGTACATACCAGTGGTAGTGATGGAACGACCACTTTCTTTCATCCATCTTTCATAGTCTTTCAGGAATTGTGGTGTGATGCTGGTAAAAGGAAGTGGCGTGTAGCTTTTCATGGCTTCCTTCTGTGTTGCTATGTCCTTTTTTGAATTGCCTTTTCTCGCTGTAAAAGCCTTTCCGTGGCTGAAGTACCACAGGGACGTACGGGCACTCTCATAGCTGGCGGCTGTTCCAACTCTGCCCTCCCTGTTCAACCGGGCAATAGCATCATCGTAAGCAGAAAAAACCTCGTTCTTGATAGAATGGCTGAGCAGCCGTTTCTCAAATTCTCCCATTGTAAAATGGGGAAGCTGGTTGATAATTTCATTGGCTCGCAGCTCAAGTGCCTGTAGATCCAATTTAGGGTCTTTGAGTAGTTTCCCAGGCTTCTGCGAGAGCATCTTATCGAAGTCATCTTCCGAAAAGCTGTATGGGGTCGGAAAATATTTGCGAATACGATGGTAGGTGAGTCGCAGCTTAACGGGATAGGTGCCATCCTTCAAGGGACGGCGGGTATCTAAGAAAATGGAGGTAGATGCACCTGTCATAGAGCTATAATCAAATTAAGTGTTTGCACACAATTTGCACACAAACTGTGCAAATAATAGCAAATATAAGCAAAAAAGTGACATAGGCTTAAACTTAAATCATTGATTATAAGGTAGTATGAAAACAAAAGATAAAAAGTGCTAAATGGCTGTCATGACTCATAATCAGTAGGTGGCTGGTTCGATTCCAGCTGGGCCCACTTGCATGTAAACGCCAGATAACGAAAGTTGTCTGGCGTTGCTTTTTTCACTCTTTTTGGCTTAAATTAGACATTTCCAGATAGCCCGAGTTATCTAGAAATGTATGTACCGAGGCACACTTTCGGGCACAAATAAGGCACACTCTCAAAACGCGTTGATTAACTTACGGTTCTACCTGGATCTATAAACAAAAGCACTTATCTCTAAAAGAGGTAAGTGCTTTTTTGTTTTGATTAAAGTGCTATTCCTCACCCGATTTGTCGGGTTAGAGTAATAACTATAGTTAACTGTTATCACAAAGAGCCTTTCGGTTCACAGGCAAGTTTTACAACGAATCAATCCATCTTTTCAGATCGTGTTTGGCTTTACCTGTTTTCTGCTGAAGTTTGCCTAGCCACTCGTCCTGTTTGCCCTCATCGTATGTCAGGTCATCATCGGTCATATCGCCGTACTGTTGCTTTATCTTGCCTTTCAGCTCGTTCCAGTTGCCGCGCGCTCTATATTCTGTTTCGTTCATAATCGTAAGTTTAGTTGTTTAACATGCTATACTATAGTTTACGTATATAGCGTGTATCTGGTAACAGATCACTTCAACAAAAAAAGCCTTTCCCGGTTGAGGAAAGGCTTTTTGCAAAAGGTTAAATAGTGCTGTTATGGTACGCCACCATCTTGCCTGTTACCATCGTTAAGGCCGCTGCTCATTCAATTTTCCAAAACTATAGTTTGAGGTTGCCTTGAAAATAAGATCGATAATTTAAGTAAGAGGCAAGTGCATTCTGTCAGTAATCAAGCTATGCTTGTTTTTATCTTCTACCTGCTAAGGGTATCTGCAATTGGGATAAGAAAAACTTATTTGCTAAACTGTTTAAGCCATTCCAGGGCAATTGCTTTATCTGTAAACATGCGTGTGGGGTTGGTTGGCTTATTTACCATTATGTAGAAATTAGCCATCATTTTAGTAACCGTGGAATTGATAAGTATAGCATTAGCTATAATCCCTTCGTTACCTTCATTGGCAAAATAATCGCGGGCTTCTTTAGTAAAGTTTTTAATACTGATAACATCAACCAGGCACGGGTAATCCTTGTTTTCGGTAAAAGCTTTACGGGCTCGCACGCAGTCTTCCGCTACATGCTGGTCAAGGTTTTCAATCTGCTTGTAATGGATATACAGAATGCCATCCTCTATAAACATCTTTATATAAGGTGTTTCATATGTTTGTATTTCCTGCTTCAAAATATTCTATAAAAGTGAAATAAACTTTGTTATACTCTTACTATGCCCCTCCCACAAACAATTATACTGATTTTTGTGGAAACAAAAGGCAGAAAGAGACATTATTGATAAAGAAAATTCGACTTTCTCTATATTTAAGAAAAAGGAATTATCCATTTATATGCAGAATAACAAGGGTGATCTCTTACTCTTAACAGGTTGAATTAATTTACGTGTTCTTTACTCTTAAGGGTATCAAAAATAGTAAGCCGGGTCTTATTTTTCTGAATCCCGGCAAATTGTATATTTACTTAAACATAGGGCTGAACTGGGAGTTTATGGAGAGATACCTGAAAGCGGCATGCAATGTGAGACAGAAGGATGTAAAAGTATGGAATGCCCCAGAATTCTGCCAAAATATAAAGCCCGGTGCATAATGATTGGGATTATGATTTCCTGATGGGATCTGTAATTTACAGGAAAGTACATTTTAGAGTGATAAATTAAACAGTACCAAGATTATCTTCGGTATATTGGTTGTTGTCGAAAACAACTGATTGGGGCGAGTAACTATACTAAAATTGGTTTTTTTCAGGTAAAAGATAACTTTACAATGGAATTAATGGAAGCTACTTTTATGATTGAGAGAGAGTAGCGAACTTTACTGTTAAGTAGTGTAATAGGAAAATACGTGGAAGTTCTACAGAAAAGAATAGAGGAGGTTATTACGTTCATTGCCGAAATAGCAAATGGTAATTTCGATTACCAGATGGAGGTCTCTGAAAACGGCGACGAATTAGATGCCGTTATTTCGGGGATAAGCATGTTGGGGCAGGAACTTAAAAACTCTACCGTTTCCAGGGACTTTATGCAGAGCATTTACCAGGGTGTGGTAGATATGCTACTTGTACTAAACACAGACTATACCATCCGGAATGTAAACGATGCTTTTGAGGAGTTGACCGGTTACACGCAGTATGATCTGGTTGGCAGGCACTTTACCGAGATTTTCAGTGATACTGAGAACCTGCGTCTGCTGGAAGCTTTATTTAAGCTTGAAGATGAAGGTAAATGCCTGAATACGGAATTCCTGTTGCTTGCAGCAAACCAAACTACCATCCCGGCGTCTTGTTCATTTTCTTTCCTTAAAAATAACCTGAAAGAAACAGACGGTATCCTGATTATAGCGAAAGATATTACGGAGCTTAAAAATAAAGAGCGGGAACTGCATGTAGCGAAAGAAAGAGCTGAGGCTGCCAACGAAGCTAAAAGTAATTTCCTCTCCAGTATGAGCCATGAAATCCGGACACCACTAAATGGTATAGTAGGTTTTACCAACTTGCTGGTGAATACTGATCTGGATAATACGCAGGCACAATATGTAAAACTGATTCAGAGTTCCGGAAGTACGCTTACAAGGCTTCTGAACGATATAATGGATCTGCATCGCATTGAGCAGGATAAAATAGAGATTGAGGCTATTCCGTTTGATATAAAGGCCACAGTGGCTTCTCACCTGGAGCCTTACAAGTATATTGCCGAAGGAAAGAAAGTCAGCTTTAACTATAGTTTTGATGATGCCATTCCTCAGCTTGTTATTGGTGACCCGACCCGTATAAACCAGGTACTTATAAACCTGGTGAGTAATGCTATAAAATTTACTGAGAAAGGAAGCATTGATGTACACTGCCAACTGGAAAATTTAAACGAGCAGGCATCTGAGGCTACACTTTACTTTACAGTAACAGATTCGGGGATAGGTATACCGGCGGAAAAGCAGGAAATTATTTTCGAATCATTTACTCAGTCTGACCAGTCTACTACGCGTAAGTATGGCGGCTTTGGGCTTGGTCTGGCCATCAGCAAAAAGCTTGTAAAGCTGATGCGTGGCGAAATGGGTATAATCAGCGGCCAGGAGGGGCAAAGAGGTACAACTTTCTGGTTTAAGGTAAGTCTCAGATACGACAAACAACTTGCCGTTAACCCTGCCGAAGAAGTAGCTGATACCCTTTTCCGTTTGCCAAACGAACCAAAAATACTGGTGGTTGACGATAACCCAATGAATGTGCTGCTGATGCAGGATGTATTGGAGCAGATGGGAGCAGTAGTAACCAGCGCGAAAAGCGGCGAAGAGGCTTTACAGCTTGCCACTAACCAACCCTTCGATCTGATCTTTATGGATATCCAGATGCCGGGAATGGATGGCCTGCAGGCAACAGAGCAACTTCGTAGACAGAATTATTCCCATCCTATAGTTGCTTTCTCGGCAAATGCCTTTAAAGATGATATTACCAAAAGTATGAATGCCGGCATGAACGACCATTTATGCAAACCGTTTACAACAAAGGAGCTGGTCAGTATGCTGCGTAAGTGGTTGTAATCAGTAGTTGTCAGTTCATAATATAAAAACAAAAGCCCTTCCTGTTTCAGGAAGGGCTTTTTCTATCATTAAACAGGTTGTGATTTTTACTGTATTCCGTTACCGTCGCCCTGCTTGGCATCATCGTTACGGATGGATTTTTTGCGTTTAGGCGGACGTTGCTGATCCATTTTGCCGAAACTATAGTTAAAGGTTACTTTGGCGCCACGGTTATAGTTATTGATACGGATGTGCTGCTCGTAATCTAAAGCATTCACATCAATCTCCATCTTCATGCTCTTTCTGAATGGGTTATCCAGGCCAAGGCTCAGGCCACCTTTGCCACCAAACAGCTCTTTCTTGAAAGCTAAGCTATGGTAAGAGAACGAAGCAGAGTTGCCCTGCAGTTGTATTCTCTTAGAGTTAAAGCCACCGTTAAACTGCGCGCTGAAACCTTTACCAAAGTTGTAAGAAGAGTTCGCGTTGATGTTGTACATCCAGCCGCTGTTGGAGTAATCTGTGCTTTTCAGGTTTACATAGTAGATGTTTGAGCTACCACCGATCGTCCAGGCGGTTACCGGCTTAACAGAACCAAACAAGCTGATCCCATAAGTTTTGTTCTGAGCAACGTTATCAAAAGTCAGAATGGTTGTGTTTGTTGCTTCATCATAGTCCGGAACTGTTTCAATAGCGTTGTCGGTCTGGCGCATATATAAGCTGGTACTGATAGACGCTGTTTTAAAGTAAGTGCTGTAACCTAATTCGAACAGGTTTGTCAGTTCGGCATCCAGGCGCGGATTTCCTTTTACAACTGTACCGGGTGCCTGATCCTGTTCAAACGGATTAAGATAGAACAATGATGGGCGCTGGATACGCTGCGTATAGTTAGCTTTTAAAGTATGCTTCTCTTTTATGGTATAAGACAGCGCTACACTAGGAATCAGGTTGCTGTAATCGTCAGAATAGCTTTCATTTTCTTCCGGATCACTGTTTTCAGTTCTTGAGTAATCGCCTGAAATATCGGTCTGCTCAAAACGGGCACCAAGTTTTACGTTAAGCTTTTTCTGTATCGCAAATCCGTACGTTAAGTAAGAAGCATATACATTCTGGCCATAATCAAACGATAGTCTGTTGCGATCTTCTGTTCCTGTTTCTTCGTTGCTGGATAAACCATAGCTGGTCACATCTCTGAAAATTGACTTGGCGCCTACTTCCAGCATGCGCTTATTTTCAAATGGGTGCACATAGTCAGCCTGTAAAGTCAGTTCCTTGTTTCCGCCATCGTTGCTGTTACGCTGTAAGTAAAAAGGAGCTTCGCTGAAACGGAAGCGGTCCTGATCGTTACGGGTATCAGCATCCGTTTCTGAATACTGCGATAGGATAGAAAGCTCCTGCTGTGGTTTTGCAAAAGTATGCACAAAGTCCAGGTTATAGTCTGTTCCTAATCGCTCGTTACGGTTTCTAATGTCAGTAGAGAAAGATTGCGATTCTTTTTCAATGCCCCCTTCCGTTACCTTTTGGTCCTGGTCGTTATTCATTTTAAAGTTACCACCGTTACTTCTCACACTTCCAGATAAAGTATTCTTTGGTGTAAAGTCATAATCAAACCCTAACTGCCCGTTCAGAAATAAACCGTTTATGGTAGTGTTGCCATACTGGCTTCTGATCATACGGTTCACAGATGGCTCGCTGTTTCTTGGCGAAATGGTAATATTGCTCATATCGCCTTTGTTGTAAAACGTATTGGCACCCAGGTTGGCATTTACTCCCAGCTTGCCGCGACGCACGTTCAGGCTGGCGTTACCATTGCTGGCGCGCGTACCCCCCGTTAAAGCTACTGACCCCGTTACTCCATGCAAACCACCATCTTTTTTAGTGATGATATTGATGATACCGGCTGTACCTTCGGCATCGTACTTGGCAGATGGGCTTGTAATTACTTCTACCGATTTGATCTGATCGGCTGGGATCTGCTTCAGGGCGTCGGCAATGCTGCCGGCCATGATAGCAGAAGGCTTGTTATTGATTAGAACCCGTACGTTTGAGCTACCACGCAGCTGCACGTTACCATCTGTATCCAGCGATAGTGAAGGTACTTTTTGCAGCACATCAGCGGCGTTACCACCAGCGTTGGTGATATCCTTTTCAGCGTTGTAAACGGTACGATCTATTTTTTCCTCTACCAGTGGTTTTTCGCCGGTTATTACTACTTCATTCAGCCTTTTAGCGTCCGAAGCCAGGGTGATGCTACCCATATCCAGGTCCTGGTTATCAGAAGTAATAGCAAATTCGCTAAGCGTTTTCTGCTGATAGCCAATGAAGGACACAAGAAGCTTGTATTTACCTGTGCCAACTTTATTTATTGTGAAACGCCCTTTTTCGTCAGCCATAGTTCCGTCTATCGGTTTGCCGGTGCTTGCATTGATTAGCGCAACCGTGGCAAACTCTACCGGATTTTTAGAATCGGCATCCAACACCACACCACTGATTTTAGCGTTGCCTTTAGGGGCTGTGGTGCCCGGTATAGCAGCCTGTTGCTGGGCCGGACGAGCCTGCTGACCTTGTGCAAATACTGGAACCGTACTCAGCCCCAGAAGTAATAACAGTACATTCTTATTCATAGTTTTTTATCGGAAAGGTTCTTGATATCCGTCCACGGAGAGTTATTCCAAACTTCACCATACAAAGTAAACCTGCTTTTCTGAACTGCTAAAACAGATTATACCAATGCACTTCATTTCCATATAAAGAGGCATAAGAACCCGATCAGTTTTTGGTCGGAATGGAAAGGGAATTGGTCGGCAATTGGTGGAGGCTATAGTTGTAGCTTAATGAAGTCGCAGAACTGTAGTTAGGCAAGGTTTATTTTGAGCAGAAAGGCAGAGTTCATACTTTCGTGAAAAAACAAACGATGGAAGTTAATTTAACACGATTAGACCAGGATTTTCATTTCGCAGCGACCGGTACATCGGGCGTAGCGGTGCACATGGATGCCAACCCGGAAATAGGTGGCCACAACATGGGGGCCCGCCCTATGGAAATGCTGTTAATGGGACTTGGCGGCTGCAGCGCGATAGATGTGATCATGATCCTGAAAAAGCAGCGCCAGGAAGCGACTGCCTTCGACATAAAAGTAACCGCTGATCGCGAAAAGGTGGAAGAACACACCGAGTTCCGAAACATTAATGTGCATTTTAAATTGAGCGGCGACCTTAACGAAGATAAAGTACGCAAAGCCATTGAGCTGTCGCTGGAGAAATACTGCTCCGTAGCAATGGTACTTTACAAGACATCCACTATAACCTATAGTTTGGAACTGCTATAGGTTAAGCACTGAGCTTAGCCACATACTTTACCAGCGTGCGTTTGGCTATAGGCAGCAGACTTTGCTCCAGTGGCACCGGAACTTTGGATATGACTGCAAAGGTAGCGGGGTTAGGTAAGTCTTTCCGCTCTTTTATAAGCTGTACCTTCAGGTTCTCGTGAGTCAGGCTGAGGCCGCGGCGTACGGTTTGCACATGCTCTGTATTGATGCCGCGATACTGCTCGTAGGTATTTTTAAAGACTGTGATGCGGTACAGGTACACCTGCGTTTCTTTGCCCGGGAAGGTGTCCAGGAACAGGTAGCCTTCGTTATGATAAATGGGCGTGATACCGACCGGGGTAATTTCGAGATGACTCTCCACAAACTCATATAGTTCTTTGCCTTCTTCCAGGGTTTCGCTGAAAAGGGGAGATGCGTATTGAATGATCTCTTCGATCTGCGCCATGGTCTCGTCGTCTTCCACTATTTTCTGGTAAATAAGCTCCAGCTTCTCAAAATCAGCACGGCTGATGCGCTGCGGAAACTGTTCATATACCAGCTGCTTGTGCTCTTTTATCTGCATCAGGTTGCGGTAATGCATAATCAGGTCTGAGAAAACAGGATAAAGACGGTGTTGCCCGAACTCGGATTTTACAGCTTGCAGGTAGGCCAGCAGCATGTATTTTTTGTACTCGAAATCCAGTAAGCCTTCAGTAAGCCAGTTGATGGGTAGGGTGTTCATAGCCTTCAACTTTATAGTTTATTCTTGCTGTATTTAACGTAGGATGCAGAAAGTAAGGTTATAGTTCAGGTAAGTTTTATATGTCGCAACTATAGTTACCGTCAATGGTTTAGTACTAAAACTATAGTTGTTCATCAGATTTGAGATTAACTAAACCATAGCCTTTACGTTAGTTAAGCATAACCAAAAGGTGAAGATTGCCGGAAAAACCGCATCGGACCTTATCTGACAAACTTAACAAAGAGCAAACATGAATAACCACACAGAGAATTTTGAAGGCATAAAACTAGACATACAGGCAGTTGGCGTAGAATTATCAGATGTGATACATAACAACATCCGCGAGAAGATATCAAAACTAAAGCGCCATGCCAGCAAAATAGATTCGGTAGATGTTTATTTTAAGGAAGAAGCAAACCATGCTACCAACACGAAAAGTGTAAGAATGCGTGTGGGTGTGCCAGGTAACGATGTTTTTGCCCAGGATGAAGGCGACAACTGGTACCAGTTGCTGGATAACGTAGAAGAAAAACTGAAGCGCCAGTTAGGGAAAAAATAACCTATAGTTGCAATTTAGTAACTATAAAAAAGCCTCTCTGCTTATTTTAGCAGTGAGGCTTTTTTGTGATGTAAACTATAGTTAGCCGAAGATCTCGTTCAGCAGGCCGGCAAGGTGAATGCCACCTTTCAGCAGTTGCTGGTTAAGGGTATCAACGTTGTCGTAGTTGTAGCGGTAGCTCAGTTTTTGTTCCGGCTGCACTTCACTATAGATCTTGTTGCTCACCAGATAAGATTCGTACAACCACTCGCTTACCGGCTGTTTCATCCACGCTTTGCGCTGGGCTTTGGTGGTGTGGTTCAGGTGGGTGCTGTACTCGGTGTAGCTCAAATCCTGCGACTCGATCAGGTCGCTGTCCCAGAGGCGGTGCAGGTTGGTTGGCTCCCCAAACCAGAACAGTTTTACACGGTTACCACCCAGGTCATCGGGACGGCCGGTGTGCATGGGCTGGTGAATATCGCCTGCCATGTGGATCACCAGGCGCAGGTACATCTGTGCCTTGTCTTTTGGCAGATCCTTTTTCTTCAGCTCTGCTACCAGCATGTTCAGTTTGGTGTGTATGTTGGTGGCGGTATCGGCCATCAGGGCGGCGGTAAACTCGTCCTTGTTCATACCCGACTTAAAGTTGATGTAATGCCAGGTATCCAGGTACTTATAGCTCGGCTCCGATTTTACGAAGTCTGCCCAGTTGCTGGCCATGGCTACCGACTCAGTGCCCAGGATTTTCTTTACTTGTTTTTTTGCCTTGCAGCTCAGGTTACGTTCTGCAATTTCGCCTACCACGCGGTGACCCAGCATGCCCCAGGCCATCGACTGAAGCGGCATGTACAGGAACATCCCCGCCAATATTACTTTTTTAAGCGCGTTAAATGCCATTGATGTAAGAAACTATAGGTTAGATAAATTCGGCAGCAAAGGTCCGAAAATTCTGCAGAAACCCGATGCCTATAGTTGAGAATTGTTTGGAGTGGTTGCCTGCGTTGTACTGGCGTGACTATAGTTGGTTTGATTAGCAATGATTGTAACGATAGCTTCGGGTAGTTCCTGTTTTTGTGCAACGGTAACATTCACCAGCCTGAACTTAGCTTCGCCTTTCAGCATGCGGGTGCGCCAGTCCCATTGGTCTATTGTTTGGTGTAGCCCGTTATCCATCCACCAGGCAGTGTAAAGGGTGTCTTTCCCTTTTTGAAGCTCGCCCACATACACGTTATAGTTGCCGATCTGCCGCTGCTGCACATGCCTGAACTTATAGCCGCTTCCTTCCCAGCAGATTAACGGATGATGCTCTGTAGAGTAAAAAGCCTGTATCGGCTTCAGGTAAACCAACACATTTTCGTTGCTGTATTTGGTAACTCCGTTCTCCAATGTGGTAGCCTGAAATCCATGTAGCTGTGGTATAGTTTGTTCCAGTGCCATTACCGGTTTTTCACTTTTAATCGTCAGCCCGGTTCCGGTCAGCATAAGGAGCAACAGGTAATTCAGCAGTAAAGAGCCTCTTAAACTGATAGCTGACTTTGGGGATGCATTTGGGGAAGCATTGGATAGATATTGCTGCAGCCTTTTTGCCGTGAAGTAAAAAGGTACAAGCGCATAGATCAGTAAGCAAAGCAAGCCTAACACATCGTGAAGCGGGTTTCCGGGCAAAATCTTAAACCAAACCAACAGCAGAATCCGCAGTAAGTTTGCTACCAGGTTCAGAAGCAGCATAAAACACAGCATCATCCCGATAAACAAGATCGGAAAATTTTTCTGATAAGTCTTTTGCAGATGCGCCAGTATGAAAACAGCCAGGATCAGGGCGAGTGACAGCATTGACAATCCTGCACAAGCTGGGTCTACAGAAAACTCTTCCTCGTTTACCAGAATGATATTCCCGGCAGCTTCCGCCTGTTTTTCCATGGTGTTAAAGATGGCCACAGCCCAGGTAGTTAACTGCATCCGAAGCGGAAAACTGATAATGTTGGCGATGTACTTGAAGATAGGTGAGGCCACCACAAGCAATAGAATCGGGTAGATGGAGATTCTGCCAACTATAAGCTGCGCGCCACACCAGAGTGCCACAACAGAAGTAAAGAAGTACAAGGTACTGTTTTGCAGTGTGGCAGCCAGAAGAGCCAGCACTATAGTTGCGATCAACAGCGCAGGTGATAATGATTTTTGAGGCTGCACCTGCGCTACAAAAGGCACAAGCACCATCGCCAACGCCCATTGGCTGTCCCAGAGCAGGTATTCGCTCAGGAAAATGCCAGCCACCAGTAGGTACAGACCCAATACCAGCAGCGGAATCAACAATTGTTCGGTAGGCCTTAGAGCGGTTAACTTCATCTCAGGAAGTATGGTTTTAACGTGAAATACCCAATGATCAGTGCAGCCAGGAAGATGAGTGCCCATTCTTCAGGCTCCGGCACCGCACCCGAACCATTCATGCTGGCATTTCCCAAGCTGTCTTTACTTTTCTGTATGTCGAAGCGCTCGTAATCTGCCTGCGTTTCCAGCACGATCAGGCTGGATACCGGGCTAACAATATTGGCTTGCGTGGCTTCCGCGATCAGCGCATCTTCTATAAAATCTTTGCTGAAATAACGGGCCCCGATCTGCTGCAACACGTGGTTATAGGCAAACAGGCGTAGCAAATGGTCCGGGGCAGTACCTCCGGCTATAGTTGTGTTTTCTTTAACTATAGCCAACCCCGATTCTCCTAAGCGCACCGTGTTTTGATCGATCGTTGTATTTATAAATTGCTGTTGCTGCAGTAAGGTTGCCAATTGCTTTGTGTCGCCGTACATGGGGGCAATAACGTGCAGTTCTTTCAGGCTTTTAAAGTAAGGCGACAGCTGCTGACCTAACGAGAAGATTCTTATAGTTGATTGTTGCAGCAATGCATCAGCCATCTCCTCTGCAAAGGGAGTGTCTTTCAAGTCGCTGAGGTTAGGAGAGATGCCGTTGCTTTTACTGATGACCAGTGCCTGTTCCGGGTTTTTGATTTTGTGCAGCGGAAAGAGGGAGTAGTTCCGTTGCTGCAACAAGCCAAACAGTTCTGCTTTGTTCTGTTGGTTCAGTTGCACCATTTTTCCATCCCAGACATACACCTGCTTTTGCTGCACGGTCTCCCACACACGATTAAACTCACTCTCAGACCAGCTGGCATTGATATCCAGGTACAGTTGTTGAGGCGCAAATGGCACAAGCTGTTGCGGGAGTTCTGTGATCTTATAGTTGTTGCCAGCAAAACTGAAACTGCCACTTGCCAAAGCAGGTGTACTAAACTGCAGACTCCAGTCCTGACTATAGTTGCCCTGGCGTTTGTACTCGTTGCTGCGCGTAAGTTTATAGTCTGATGGCAATTTCAGGCCGCTCACGTTATCATCTACATGCACCACGGATGTTTCCGTGGCGCCCAGTGTGCTTGGTCCGGTAAAGTAAATGTTGTCGTACACAAGCGAATTGCCGCGTTGCTGAAGCGGAGAGGTTACCCCGATCTTAAACTGGCGTTCTTCTTCAGGTGTGCACGGAAATACCCTTACAGAAACCCTGTTGCCTTCCTGCCAGTGTACCACCGACGGGTCGCGGGCTTCTACGCCAACTATAGTTTTGTAAGCGGTTTGTGCTTTGCTTTTTGTGGTAAGATAGCCTTTTTCTTCGCGGCCGTTTATCCAGAGCGAGAGGGACGAAACTACGCTGCCTTCCGGCAGAAAAAAGGTATAGATAGCTTCCTGTTGGTTGCTGCTGTGGGCCATGTTATTATGCACGCGAAGTACTTTTTCGGTATAAGCCAGCCTGTAGTTCGGGTAAATGCGCACCTGCGACACTACATTGGCGGTACGCAGGTTATTGCCTGACCAAAGTCGTTCCTCGGCCTGGTGGCGCGCATCGTACATGCTTTCCAGAATCTTTATCTTTTCCTTCCTGTCCAGGCCTGGCTCACCCAGCAACAGCACCGATAAAATTACAAGTGGGTCGTGGCGCTTTACTTCATCAAAGTTATCACGGGGCATTTCCCACATACTGAACTCACCAGTAGGAACCTGGTAAACGAGGTCCGTTTTCATGATGCGTTCGGTCAGGTAATCGGCTGGTAGTTGCTGGCTTAGATTTATCCAGCGTGGCAGCGTTTCATTTTCCTGGATGACGTAATCGTTGCCGCTAAAGGTTATCTGTTCGTTGCGGTTCTGCCATTGCCAGATGTAAAAGATATCGAAAAGAATAGGGAAAGAGGCACCGGCCATAAAACTGCGCAGGTATTGCCGGTCTTCGGAGGTCGCTTTGTACACACCAAAACCTAAAGCTACTACCACCCAAAGCGGAACGTAGGTGTGCAACGAAATGCCCAAGGCCAGCACTCCAAAAATACTGATAATGTAAAGCGGCAACAGGTAAACGGCATAGTACACCCAAATTATTGATCCGGCGCCAAGTATAAAAAGCAACCCCTGGTTCAGGCGTTTCGGCAACCGCTCCCGGAAACTATAGGCCATCAGCGATACACAGAAAAGTGTGATAAACGCCTCCAGCCACGGAACAGAATCCTGGAAAATGCTCATCTGGCGGTTAAGCGAGTAACAGCTAATGATAAAAAGTACCAGGTACAGATAAAGGTATTCTATGTGCCGAAAAGGCCTTTTAAAGGAGAACACCCCCTGCGAGAGCATCGCCACAAAGTAAACGGCAGTCAAACTATAGTTTATCCAGAAAAGGCCGAAAGCTACCTCATCTGTTGCGCCGATACCCCACTCCGGTAGCATAAATAGCAGGAAGGAAACTAGAATCAGCCCTACGCCAATTAACTTCAGCTTGAGTTCTGTTTTTACAGGTATTTCTTTGGTCAGAGTTTTCATTTTTTAGACATAGTTCCGGCTGTCCACCACTTGGAAGCTGGGTAGATGGATAGTTTAATAAGAGAAGAAGCAGTAAGAAGATTGTAAGGTCTGGTGCCTACCTAAACCCAAACAGCACCGGGAACAGGAACACGACGATAAGAATCCAGATAAAATAGACAGGCAGGTAAGTGGCAATAGCTTTCCCGAGCTCAGCCACATCCGCTTTTTTAGTAACAGACCTGAAAAGGGAGCGGGTAACGAGCAGCAGGTTTAGCAAAATAAGCACATTGCTACCGAGCACCGCCAGCCTGTTTGGGGTAAGGCCCCATTCCGCAATCCGGAACAAAATAGCCGATAGCGCAATGCTGTTTACTATTACCGTTACGATGGCTAAAAGCAGCAGTACCCAGCTATCGGTGGTGTTTTGTTCTTTGCCGGATTTATCGGCGATAGAGAAAAAGATTAGCGCCATTACCCCGATCAGAAGTACATTAAACAATATCAGGAATTCGCGGTCGTTGTATGGGTCTTTGCCGGAAAAGGGAGTAGCAATGAGGTACACCGAGAGCATGATAAGTACCAGCGGACTGAAAATTTTGGCGATGACCGGAGATACTTTATTTACCAGGTGCGGATTGGTTTGTGTAAGATAGGTAGCAACTATAGGGATGGCTGCAGCCCCGAACACGGCAATATATTCAGCATAAAACTGCTCTATATGGATACCAATTATCGCAAATAAGGCGATGGTGATGCCTGTGAGAATAACACCTGCTATTACCAGGAGCGCCGTCATGACAAGCAGATCGCCATTGAACCGTAGATATCCCAGCCGCCTGCTATGGTTGTTGATCTCGTTGCCGGTATAGGCTACGCCTAAAATACCCCATAACAGGAACGGTAAGTGCAGGCAGGCCAGTACAAGCGTGTCAGTTTCCAAGGTGCCGGGCAGCAGGTTAATGTAGACCAGTGACACCACTATAGTTGCGGCAAGAAGCACGATCCTGTTTGTTTTCAGGTTGTTCTTCCAGGCAAAGTAAGCTGTGAGTAGCGGGAAAACGATAAAGCCAATGTTACGGGGATAAAAGAATTCTTCATCGATCGGTAAAAACGCCGGGAGCTTCGCAACTATACCTGCCACAAGCGATGCCAGCAGCACCAGCAGCAGGTCTCTGCCAGTGCCCCAGGAAATATCATCACTTTCATAGTTCAGCCTTTCGTGCCAGAAATCAGCAAGCAGGTTGCCTTTAAGTTCGGGGTAAATAGCCCTGAACTCCTGGGCAAAAGGCGCTTTGTTGTTACGGTATAACTTCTCCAGCTGGCCGGGGTCGTTAAGATGCGAACGTATTTCGTTTTTCATGGCTGATCTATTTGATCTGTAGAATGTATAGTTTGCTAGAACCTGCTAATACCTGTGTTCTATAGTTTATCGATCATGTCGCCCAGATCACTTACGCCTAATGTGAACATGATCAGCACGATGCCCAAAATGATCTTAACGATTGCCGGAAGTGCAAAACCTAGCTTCTTTCTGAAATAGGCATTGGCAGGCGGAAGGTAAATCAGCGAGATGAGCAGGTAAGCGATTCCCGGAACAGGATGCACCAGGAATAGATTCAGTATGCCGATTATGATAACGAGGACTCCAAAGAGCCAGCCGGCAATATTCCATATAGTTGGTCTGTTATCCGATGCCATTTTATTTTCCATGAGCTTATAGTTTTAATGTTGTTTGAATTTTAATTCACCTTTAGCCTTTAACTTTAGGGTTAGGCTCAGCTTCCGGCAAATGGTGACCCGAAAATACCGACTGCCAGTTCAGCCCAGATTAGAAATAGCGCTACAAGTATAAAAGCAATAAGGCCAATGCGGTAATCCATGTTTCGTACCTTCCTGATCACCAGCTCTACCACCAGTCCTGTACTGAGCAGCAGCACGCCCATCACAATAAAATCAAACAAATCCCAGTCTACTTCATTTGTGAACTGCATCGCTATCAGCGGAATAGATAGAATAAGTGCTACTCCTAGCACAATACCAATAAGTCTTTTGTTCTGCGTTACCATAATCGTTTAGTTTTTTAAGTTATAAATTGATTTAGTGATTATTACTATAGTTTAGAATGAGTTTGTCATCATTTCGATCTTATCGAATAGCTCGCCCACGCCCATGGCTGCCCAGATAATAAAGAGCCCCACCAGTATCTTTACTAACCATATTTTAGGAATAGTAAAGCCAGTCGTTTTCCGGAGGATATCATTTACAGGAAGGAAGTAGAGGAGGGAAAGGAGTACTATAAATATCCCGAAACCGGGGTCGTTGCCCCAGAAGGTATTCACGATACCTATGGCAAAAAAGAGCAGGCCAAAAGTCCAGCTGATGATTGTGAGCGCAGTAGCGCCGTCATTTACTGCTGTTTCGTGCGGATGTTTTTCTTCGGTTGTCATATCATTGTAGTTTTAAGTTGTAACCAGTTTTGGATGTGAAGGAATAGGAGAGGGCTAGTCCCACATGGTGCCTGCTAACCCCAGAACAGTCCCCAGCCAGAGCACGATCATAAATACTACCAGGCTTATTAAATAGGCTATTACCTCTCTCCAGCCACCCTGTGCCCGCAAATGGTCCATGTTGTAAAAGAACAATCCTCCGAGCGCTCCTGCAGCCGGAACAACCAGTACCGGTCTTATCCACCATAGTTCAGGCCAGTTCGGTTTGGGCTCTCCTCCAAGGACGAAGAACAGGATCACAAACAATCCTACTCCTGCGCCTATCAGCATCAGTTTTCCTACTGATACCGGATGAACCGGCTGGTTTTGATATTCACTTTTTTCTTCCATGGGAATCGTGTTTTATAAATTGTGATACGTTTTAATTTAAAGTACTTTGAAATGCAAAGTACAACTACAAAAAAATATCAGTTGTCTTTCCGGTTATTTAAAATAAGCTGTTCCAATGCATCTAAATGGTTGTTAAAAGCTTTTCTGCCGGCATCAGTAGCGTGGTATGTAGTGTTCGGCTTACGGCCTACAAACTGTTTTTCTACACGCAGATACTCAGCTTCTTCAAGGGCACGCAGGTGGCTGGCAAGGTTCCCGTCTGTTAATTGCAGGGTATCTTTCAGCGTACTAAAATCCACACGGTCTTCCACCATCAACACCGACATAATGCCTAGTCTTGCCTTACTTTCGAAGGCCTTGTTTATATTTTCAAGATAATCTTTCACAGGTCTGCTAGCGTTCGTATTTGAAGTACACCAGCGTCCCATACACAATGTGCAGTACTCCAAAGCCCAGTGTCCAGGCTAGTAAACCATACCCCACAAAAAAGCTGGCTACAAGCCCAACTATAATCTCCATTATTCCCAGATACCGAATGTCGCTCAGGGTATACTTGCTGGCGTTCAGCAAAGCGCAACCATAAAAAATAAGCATAACCGGAGCCACCAGGTACAGCAGGTTATGGTAGAACAGTACTAAGCAAAAAACACCGCCAGCTGCCAGTGGTATAAACAGGTTGATCAGCATGCGCTCTGTTTTGCTATCCCAGACACGGTGGCTGTTCTTCTTGGCGTTACGTGCCGTGAAATACGTAGCCGAACTAAGCGCAAGAATAAACACAATGCCCGCTACCGATAGTATAAAAAAAATGGCTTCTCTTGTAAGCGTAAGCCCCAGGATCTCATTGTATACTATATTATGCGTTACCAGGTACCACTTCACAACTGCTGCCCCCAATAGCGCCGAAACACCCGCTGCTACGCCTGAAAGTCCGCTAAGCGAAATAAATCGGGAGGAGCGATCCATGATCTTTCGGATCTCGTGCAGTTCTGCTAATTGGTCTTGCTGTTGGTTCATGTGTAAAGTACTTTGAGTTTCAAAGTTAATCACAGTTTACGTAATGTCAAGTATAGTGGATGAAATATTTTTAATTTCCTGAAATAACTTTCAAAGCAGAAGACATTACAACTTACTGATCGTACCTGCGGTACACTATAGGCAACACAAAAACAGCTTCGTTTATGGTACAGTCTGCTACAACACCTACTATCATGTATGTTACCAACCCGATGTGTGCCTGGTGCTATGGTTTTACAGCTGTGGTGCGCAGGCTGGCCGCTTTGTGGCGGGGAAGGTTACAGGTGCAGGTGCAGATAGGCAACTTGCAGGCGTATGCCACAGAGGCCCTTAAACGCGAAGAACGGGAACGCCTGGCAACCAACTGGCATTGGGTACAGCAACGAACGCACTTACCTTTTGATTTCCGGTTTTTCCTGCAAAAAAAATACATATATGCTACCGAACCTGCCTGCAGGGCTTTGCTATGTATGCGTTTGCTGAAGCCAGTACTCACCCTGGAGGTACTTCGTGCCATGCATTCCGCTTTCTTTGCCGATGGCCTCGATTTAAAAGACACAGCTGTATTGGTGCGTATTGCCGGTATTTTTGGCGTATCAGAGAACCTGTTCCTTGCTTTGTTTGAGTCGGAGGAGGTGATGCAGCAGTTGGATGATGAGTTCGATTTTATTGCCGGTTTAGGTGCCAGTAATTTCCCGAGTATTTACCTCCAGACCCGGCATGGTGCTCAACTGATCTCAAAGGGTTTTTGCCAGTTGGATGAGTTGGAACAAAGGCTTTTAACACATTTATAGTTGGATGACCTAGCAGCGTGCGCAGCTCCTGCTAGCGGCTGAGTTATAGTTCCCCCTCTTTGTCTTTTCGAACAAAGTGAGAAATCTATCTCAGCTTATATTTCGAGCAGCTACAATTCTATAGTTTGCTACTCTACTCACTCAAACCAAGCCTTTTCTTTCATAGCTTTCTTTCATCCTGGGAGCTTTACTGACCCATCGTTTCAATCCGGCTTTGGTGCCCTCACGGCCGGGAGGCCCCGTCTTTGGGCATCGCGCGGTGTACATTTCCTTTTCTCGTACCTCGAAATGCCTGGCGGCACCAGAAATCTACAAGGCGCTCAACCCAAAGACTGAAATCAGTTCGATAGCTATTTAATAGTTTGATTGAGAAGCTATAGTTGCATGGCTTTATCGTGGTGATAGTTTCGTGGAGACAGGTAAACCTGTCCTCATCATGGTCTGTAACTATTGCATTATAGCTCAAATTATAACAAAGGCAGCAATTGTCCCCCTTTGAAGGGGGTAGGGGGGATGACAAACGGAAACTTTAGAACTGTAACTTCAACTTTAGTAACAGCCAAAAATCCCCTCTCGAGAGGGGCAGGGGTGGGTTAATGCGGAACTATGAATCTAAAACCCAGACTATAGTAGTGGCCTTAAAAGCTCCCCGCCTTAGACAAGGAGGGGTTAGGGGTGGTTGGATCACGCAAACTATAAAACATTAACTCCAACTATAGCTTAAAGCACGATCCTGCCAATCCTTTAATGCTGTAAATCCTGATTCAGACAATACCTGTTTCTACCCGGCCAGTTGAGTCAGGAGACTCAACACTCACCAAAAGTCACGAGTCTTGACACTCACGCCAGTTTTACAAACTATACATTTACTTTATCAACTGTTCCCAATCCTGGTTTCAGAAGAATGCTAGAAGGAAGTAAAACACCTAGAGAGACAAGTTAAAACAGCAACTATAAAATGATTGCCTGAACTAGAGCGAGAAACAGAAATATTGACATTAATATTAAAAAAGCCGTATATTTAGGTGCTAGTAACAAGCTTACAAACCACTGCGGATAACTATGAGAACCAAGGCTACCACAAACCAGGTGGATGAATACATCGAAAAGCTGAATCCTGAAAAAGTACATCTGGCGCAGGAAATCCGCCGCATCATTCAAGGGTCGGTTTCGCACCTGGAGGAATGTGTGCGCTGGGATTACCCGTGTTATTTCTTTTATGGGCCTGTTTGTTATTTCGCGTCCTCACGCAGCGGTATCCACTTTGGCTTCTTTAGGGGGAAAGAGCTCTCGGACCCGGCCCGCCGACTGGTTAGCCGTAATGGCCAGCCTTTCCATATCAAGATCCGTACTACCGACGACATTGACGAGGCTTACTTTGGCGAACTGATCCGAGAGGCTGTACTCCTTAATCAGAATTAGGATTACTGCAGGTCTCGTGTTCGCATGCATATCCGGGCACTTCCAACTCTACTGTAACATGTTGCACAGCCAGGTCTGCCATTAATTCCCGTATTCTGGTTTTTATAGTTTCAGTCTCCTCTAAAAGCAGGTTCTCCGATATCACAGCATGTAGCGTCAGCACATTATAGGAGCCATCCAGCGTCCAGCTATGCAGGTCGTGTATCGATTGTATTTCCGGTAGCGCTAGAATACGGCTCTGCACTTCGTCAAGGTTAATATTTGTTGGCGTGCCCTGCAGCAAGATCTTCATGCTTTGGCGCAGGTTTTTCACCACATTGTAGAGTACATAAAGCGTAATACCTATCGATAGAAGTGGATCAATAGCAGGCCAGTTAAAAAAGTAAAGGAAAATACCACCAACCAGAACCGCCACCCAGCCAAGTACATCTTCCATCAGGTGCAGGCGTACCACCCGCTCGTTAATAGAGTTATCGCCTTTTAACCTGAGCACTGCGGCCCCATTCACAACTATACCCAAAATGGCAAAACCGATCATGCCGACAGCGTTTACCGGCTCTGGGTTCCAGATGCGCGGGATTGATTCGGAGAGGATAATAAAAGACCCTACCAGCAGGATAACCGAATTAATAACGGCACCCAGCAGCGAGAAACGCTTATAACCATAAGTAAAACTGCGGTCGCTTCCTTTCTTAGAAAGCTTTTCGAAGTACCAGGCTAAACCAAGCGAAAGCGAATCTCCCAGATCATGCAGGGCGTCTGACATTACGGCAACGCTGTTTATCCAGAAACCACCTACAAACTCCAGTATGGTAAAACCCAGATTCAGGAAAAAAGCTACTTTTATGTTGCTACTGCCGTGGTGGTGATGGGCGTGGTCGTGCGAATGGTTGTGTGCCATAGTTTAAACAACGTTGCAAACGTGTTTTTGATGTTAGTGCTTAACTTTATGTGGATTTCACTGTTTAGCGGTACCAGTAAAAATTGCGATAGTCAGGAATAACCGGTAAGATAACAAAAGTATGAAAGTATTGTTGATCGAGGACGAGCCTAAAGTAGCCTCCTTTATAAAAAAGGGCCTGGAAGAACAAGCCTTTGAAGTAGACCAGGCATACGACGGGACTTTCGGTGTTAAACTGGCCCTGCAGCACGAATACGACCTCATTATCCTGGATGTGATTCTGCCGCACATGAGCGGGCTGGATGTGTGCCGGGAGATACGCAGGCATAATGCTACGGTATCAATCCTGATGCTGACTGCACTTGGCACCACCGACGATAAGATAACAGGCCTCGATGCAGGCGCCGACGATTACCTGACCAAACCTTTTGAGTTTAAAGAGCTGCTGGCCCGTATGCGAGCCTTAAGCCGCCGTGGCACCGAAAATAATGCCGGCGAGAAGCTAACTATAGCCGACCTCGAACTGGATGTGGTAAAGAAAACTGTTACGCGTGGAGGCAAGCCAGTTAACCTCACAGCCCGTGAGTTCGCGCTTCTTCAATATCTTCTTCGCAACAAAGAGCGTGTTGTATCCAGGGTAGATATTACGGAACAGGTCTGGGAAACCTCTTTTGATACAGGCAGCAACGTGATTGATGTGTACATAAACTTCCTCCGTAAAAAAATAGATAAAGATCATCCTGCCAAACTCATACATACGCTTGTTGGCATGGGCTATGTACTAAAAGAGCAACTGGAAGTATGAAAATAAGAACCAGACTTACGTTGCAGTTTGCTGGTATTTTTAGCCTGCTGCTGGCGCTGTTCTCATTAGTGATTTATTATTTTACCTCTATTTACAGGCAGGAAGATTTTTATGACCGCATTCTCAGCCGTGCGCATGTAGTAGCCAGGTATGTGTTTGATGCTGATGAAGCGGATGTTCAGACCAAACGCCTGAACCAGATACGCTTTTACCAGGTGCTGCCCTACGAAGTTGTAAAGATCTACAACAAGGATAATAAACAGGTATTTTCAGAAGGCAGTGGAGACTTAGAGGTAAATGAAGCGTTACTTGCTAAGGTACGCGAAGAGAAAGAGGTGCATTTTGAGCAGGACGTTCGGCAGGTTGTTGGCATAACTTATACAGATAACAAGAGTGAGTTTGTGATTTTGGCCTCATCGGTGGATGCCTATAGTTTAAAAAAGCTGCAACACCTGAAGGTGATCCTTATAGTTGGCTTGCTGGGCTCGATTGTAGTTGTGCTGGTAGCAGGTTGGATTTTTGCAAAAGGAGCCCTTCGGCCAATTACAAAAGTAGTAAGCGAAGTAGAGAAAATATCAGCTTCGGACCTGCACATGCGCCTGAGCAATGCCGATGGTAAAGACGAGCTTTCGCACCTGGCACAAACATTTAATAAGATGCTGGAGCGCCTGGAACTGGCTTTCGAAATGCAGAGCACCTTTGTATCCAGCGCCTCCCACGAACTACGCACACCGCTTACCACCATGATGGGCGAACTGGAAGTTGCCCTGATGAAATCCCGCACGCCGGAAGAATACCAACGCGTTTTGCAGTCTACTCTGGAAGATGCGCGACTTTTAACAGAACTCTCCAATGGTTTGCTGCAGATAGCCCAGGCAAGTATAGATTCCTCAAAAATTGACCTGGCTTACCTTAGATTTGATGAAATTGCCTGGATGGCCCGCGACCAGGTAATAAAGCGCCGCCCCGATGCCCACATCGACATTGATTTTGCAGAACTGCCAGACGACGAAGACAGGCTTATAGTTAAAGGGAATGAGGCTTTGTTGCTTATCGCGATGGTGAACGTTATCGAAAATGCCATTAAGTTCTCGCCTTCGGGTAGGAGTGCCACTGTGCGCATCATGATCGGTAAAAATGATGTGAAGCTTGTTGTGAAAGACCGCGGCCTGGGTATACATGAAGAAGACCTGAAACACGTATTCGTACCTTTCTTTCGGGCTGATAATGTGCGTGATATAACCGGCCATGGTATTGGTTTGCCGCTTAGCGAGCGCATCTTAAAACTGCACCGGGGTACGATAGAAGTACACTCTAAAATTAAGCAGGGTACCGAGGTAACGCTAACATTACCACAGGCTTACGGAATTATTTCTGCCCGTTCCTGATTTTTAATCTCTTTTTAATCTCGTTTTAATTCCGCCTTAATGCCGCAACTATAGCTTTGTTGCATTAGGTGAGACTAACAGCTTTTGCTCCTGCCCTTACAGTTTGCTGTGGGGCGGGGCAATCGTTGGTTGCTCGTGAGATTAAAAGCTTATATGAGATCAGAAACAAATAAGAGTACGCGTTTTGCTACGCTGGCCAAAGATATCCCGGCCGGTTTGGTTGTTTTCCTGGTGGCGCTGCCACTTTGCCTTGGTATTTCGCTGGCGTCGGGCGCGCCGCTGTTTGCCGGTATTATTACCGGTATAATTGGAGGTGTGGTGGTGTCGTGGCTGAGCGGCTCGCAACTGAGCGTGAGTGGCCCTGCCGCCGGACTTACGGTTATAGTGCTGAACGGTATAGAGACGCTGCAAACCTATGAAGCGTTCTTACTGGCTGTTGTGCTGGCAGGCCTGTTGCAGCTTGTGCTGGGCTTTTTAAAAGCCGGTGTTATTGGCCTTTACTTTCCTTCTTCGGTTATCCGGGGCATGCTGGCCGCCATTGGGCTTATCCTTATCCTGAAGCAAATCCCTCACTTTTTAGGGGCTGACGAGGATTTCTTCGGAAGCCTTAATTTTATACAGAACGACGGGAAAAATACTTTCTCGGGAATTACATATGCCATCTCGGCTATTAACCTGGGGGCGTTTATAGTTGGCCTGGTTTCGCTGGGCATACTTCTGCTTTGGGATACGCCTGCTTTTAAACGTGTAAAGCTCTTTAAGTTTATTCCGGGTGCGCTTATAGTTGTGCTTGCCTCGGTAGGTATAAATACCCTGTTCCTGAACTTTTATCCGCAACTGGCTATCTCCAGCAGTCACCTGGTTAATCTGCCAATCATTTCCAGCTTCCAGGATTTTGGCAATGAGCTCCGCCTTCCTGACTTTGCTTCCTTTACAAATCCGTCTGTTTATGTAGTGGCCTTTACCATCGCTATAGTTGCCAGTTTAGAAACTCTGCTAAGCGTAGAGGCTGTAGACAAACTGGACCCGCACAAGCGCCGGACACCAACCAACCGCGAGCTTAAAGCGCAGGGTATAGGCAACATGCTGAGCGGCCTGATCGGTGGTTTGCCCATGACGGCAGTAATTGTGCGTAGTTCGGCTAATATAGTGGCAGGAGGTGAAACAAGGCTATCAAGTTTTGTGCATGGTTTGTTTCTGTTGCTCTCTGTTGTGCTGATGGCTGGTTTCCTGAACCAGGTACCCTTATCTGCTCTTGCTGCGGTACTGCTTATAGTTGGTTTTAAACTTACGAAGCCTGCTTTATACAAAGGACAGCTCAAACTTGGCTCCGAGCAGTTCATCCCTTTTATAGTTACCATCCTCGCTATTCTGTTTACTGACCTGCTTGTAGGTATCTGTGTTGGCCTGGCAGTAGGCGTGTTTTACATTCTGAAAGCAAACTATAAGTCGCCATACTTTTACCACAAAGAGGAGCAACGAGACAAAGCACTTATCCGGATCAAACTTAGCGAGCACGTGTCCTTCCTCAACAAGGCCAGCATTGTGCTTACCCTGGACCATATGCCTGCTAATAGCCATGTTTTAATTGACGGGGGGCACTCAGAATTCATTGACTACGATGTGCTGGAGGCGATACAGGAATTTAAGCAAACTGCCCATGAGCGCAACATTACAGTTGAGGTACGCAACGTGCCCGAAGTAATGGCGATGGAAGTACACTAACATCAAATTTAAAAAGATCAACCACGGAAAATTTAACTGAACTATAGCATGAAAAGGATATTAGAAAACAATAAGAAATGGGTGTCGGAGAAACTGAATGACGACCCGGAATATTTTAACAAGTTATCATTAGGGCAGGAGCCGCGTTACCTGTTCATCGGTTGTTCCGATAGCCGTGTGCCATCTACAGCCATAACCGGCACTGGCCCCGGCGAGATGTTTGTGCACCGCAATATTGCCAACATGGTTGTACATACCGACATGAACCTGCTTTCGGTGTTGCAATATGCCGTTGAGGTACTGAAAGTAAAAGTGATTATGGTAGTCGGCCACTATGGTTGCGGAGGCGTGGCAGCGGCTGCCAGCAACAAGCAATTTGGCTTAATTGATAACTGGCTGCGAAATATTAAAGATGTGATGCGCCTGCACGAACGCGAGATCATCAGCATTTACGATGAGGAGGCCCGCCTGCGTCGCCTTGTGGAGTTAAACGTGATCGAGCAGGTACATAACCTTTCCAAAACGTCCATCATCCAGAATGCCATGTTAACCGATAATCCTCCGAAACTATATGGCCTGGTATATGACCTGAAAGAAGGGTTACTCCGTGATTTAAAAGTTAATGTGAACTCGTTTAAGCGGTACGAGCACATTTATAGTGTAACTGAAGAAAGTGAAATGGTTTAAAGTTGATCTAATTTAATCTGTGAACAGAAAAGCCCCGGTTTATGGCCGGGGCTTTTGTTTTATAGTCAGCAAATGCTGCGAGTAACTTTATTAATAGAACAGGTAGCTCAGCATCAGGAAAATGGTAGAGTTACGACGCTCCTGGTTTACAAATGGGCCTTCATCATCAATATCCTTCAGACCGCCCGTGTAACGAACCTCAAGTCCAATGTTGCTTGCACCACGGTAACCGATGCCTGCTGCGTAACCCAGATCTATGCTGTAAGGGTGGTCTGTAATATCGTTTTTTGTAGTTACAGTAGTGTTGTTGTTAGTGGTCTCGGTTACACGTTTTGCTTTTACCATAAACGATGCCTGTGGACCCAGGTCAAAGAACAGGCCGCCAGCCGAAACATGCAGCAACAGAGGAACATCTACATAGTTTAATCTGAATCTGTCTTCGACGTTGGCAACTTCTCTCTGTGCTCCGCGGGAAGTATAAATAGCTTCCAGCTGAATACCGATCAGTTCGTTTATGTGCTGCTGATAAAACAGACCGGCTGCATAGCCTACGCGGTGATCATAGTTCTTTGCGTCATCGCCTTTGAAAGTTGCATAGGTACCACCGGCTTTAATACCAAGCTGTTGTGCTGATGCTGCGAACGTGAACGATAAAAAGCAAAATAATAATACAATTTTTTTCATGAGTATAATTTCTGATAGTTATGCAATAAACAACCACAGCACTTGCTACAGCGCCGCTTACATTAAAATATTGTGAATGTTAGGGGCAGCAAAAGTGCAAATAAAAAAGCCTTGCTGCAATAAATCAGCAAGGCTTTTTTGTGGAGTTTCATCCACTATTCAAATGTAGTAGCTACCATTGGTACCCGTAAGAATAACGGGGCCGGTTGTAAGCTCTACCACTCATAGTCTCTGCGCGAAGATGATCCGTAAGAGTAGGGAGGTCCGCTATATGACCCTGACGAGTATCCTGATGAGGATGATCTGCCACTCCCATAGCGGTTATAGTCGCTGTCGCTTTCACGATCGCGCATCTCATCCATTCTTCTTCTGCGTTCTGCTTCTTCATCACCAAACCACGACTTTATCTCATCGCCGGCACGGTCAAAAAAGCCACGGTCTTCGTCGCTGTCGCGGTAGCCTCTGCTATAGTCGCTTGTGTAACGGTCTCTGTCGTAGCTGCCTGAACCCGAACCATAGTTTGATGAACCATAGCCTGAGCTTCTGTCTCTGTCATAGCTGCCTGAGCCATAGCCTGTAGAGCCGGTGCCCATGCTGCCGTAAGAAGAGCCACGGCCATAGTTTGATGATCCTGATCCATAGTTAGTATTACCATAACCTGAGCTTCCAGAACCATAGTTAGATGAACCTGAGCTGTAGCCGGAACCAGTGCTGCCATAGCCAGTGCTGCCATAGTTAGATGAACCATAGTTTGAGCTGCCCGAACCATAACGGTTGCCATAGCTCGAACCTGAACCATAGCCACTGCCGTAGGAGCTTCTGTTTCTAGTATCATCATCGTCTGTCATGCGGTCCCAGGCATTCGAAACGCGGTTCTTGGTACGATCCCATGCGTTTTCGATTCTGTCGCCAGTTCTGTCCCATGAGTCACGGCCACTGCGGTCATAATCGCTGCCGTAGCGTGAGCCTGATGTACCCATATTTCTGTTATAGTTTGATGAGCCGTAGCCAGAAGAAGAACCATATCCGGAAGAGCCATAACCTGAAGTTCCATAATTACTGCCCGAGCCATAGTTGCTACCGGATGAACGGCCATATGTAGAACCGCTGCCATATCCTGAGCCTGAACTATAGTCGCGACCAGTAGTTAGATTAGAACCTGTTCTGTTAGCTCTGTTTCTATAATCACTGCTGCTGCTATTTAAATTGTCCGAATAATAATTTCCGGACGAGCCTCTGGACTCAGTTCGTTGGTTTTCGCCGTGCGGGTTGTAACCCGAGTTTTCATAGCTTCTCATAGATTTTGGGGTTTTTCGATTAATAAAATATTCAAAGAAATGCTGCAAGGGCAATGCCAATGCAACGTGCTTTTTTACGGTTCATTCAGCATTAAGTTATCTGTCAGACCACATAGCAGGCAGGCATTCAGGTGGGTAGCAACTATAGAATTTGCACAGCACAAGCCAGTTTTTTTACAGTTCTCAACTTGATATTGAGGTAGTGTTTTTATGAGAAAAGATCGGTTTATAAGATTACCACCTGCCAGTTGAAGAAAGTAGGGTGTTGAATGCTAGGTAAATTTGTATTATAAAAATAATATACTTTGTTTTGGATGGTTTTTTGAAAAATATTTTTGTACTTAATAGGCTGTAAATTAAATGATTTGTACTTTGGAATTACCTTAAAAGGATGCTGACTTGAACTATTAAATGGTATTTTTAAGTTATGGGTTCTTTGGGGTAATTTTCTTTTAGCCAATACATACCATGAAATTTAAAACAATACTGGCTTCTATGCTCGCCATAGTAGCCTTATCGGGCTGCGATGACCTTCTGGAAGAGGATAACATGGGACCAGATGGTTCAAATCCAAGCTTAACGATAAACAACCCTACCAACAACCAGTCTGTCAGCCAGACGAAGGGGTTGCGCATTTATGTTACAGCTGTAGATAAGGATGCTGTAAAAGTAGATGTTGCGGTAAAAGGTCATGAAACGAATTTTATTACGTACAGCAAAGTATCGCGTAAAAATGTGGTAGACTTTGATACGCTTATATCTGTTGAGAACCTGGCACCTGGTACTTACCAGTTAGTAGTTCGGGCAACTGATGGACGTACAAATGTTTCGGAAGAGCAGGTTAACTTTATTCTTAAATAAAGGCGAACAACTTTACATAAATAACAAAGGGCAACTATAGCAGTTGCCCTTTGTTATTTATAGGGTTGGGGTTTTAGAATTGGTACACTACCTGCCACTGGTCATTTATAGTCAGCGATGCTTCAAAAGCATTACCGGTTTTATGCGATATAAAGCCTTTGATTTTCCCGGTCTTGCCTTTGGTAAGTAACGTCGCGATCTGTTTTTCGGAAAGCGTTTTACCACCAATCTCAAAGGGTACTTTAAACTGGCAACCTTCTCTAAAGCGGCTGCAACCATATGCGGTACTGCCCTTCAGCATTTTACCTTGCTTACATCGCGGACAGGTCGCAAACGGGTCAGCAGCGGGCTTCTTTTCCGCGACTTCTACCTGTATCTGCTGGCCATTCAGTTTCAGGATTCCATCAAAGCTATTTCCATCAGCTCCCTGCAAGCCTTTTATAGTTGGTGTTTTGCCCTTTGTGAGCAGTGCAGTTACTTGTTTCTCGTTCAGCGGCTTGCCAAACTGTTCTATCGGAATTAAAAAGCGACAGCCATCTTTGTACCGGATGCACCCATACGCCGAAGAACCTTTAACTATATAGCCTTGCTGGCAGGCAGGGCAGGAGCCAAGTCCTTGGGTTGGTGCGGCTGTTTTCTCTTTTGCTGTGGCTGGTTTTTTAGCTTTGGCGGTAGTGCCGCCTGCTTTAGCCGGAGCAGTTGTGCTGGCCTGTGGCTCTATAGTTACCGTGGCGGTATCGTATTTTACTTCCTGTACCAGGCTGATCACAAAGTTCTGAAGTTCCTGCAAAAAGGCTTCGGCCTTAAATTCGCCGCCTTCAATCTGGCGTAGTTTCTTTTCCCATTGCCCCGTCATCTCCGCCGACTTCAGTGTCTGGTTCTTGATCACACCAATTAGGTCAATACCCATTTGTGTCGGGATGATCTTCTTTTTGTCTTTGCGGATGTACTGGCGTTTGTAAAGTGTTTCGATGATAGCAGCGCGCGTAGACGGACGACCGATACCGTTCTCTTTGAGGGCATCTTTCAGTTCTTCGTCTTCCATCTGTTTGCCGGCAGTTTCCATGGCGCGCAGCAGGGTAGCTTCCGTGTACTCCTTCGGCGGGTTGGTCATTTTCTTTTCCAGCAAAGGCTCGTGCGGGCCATGTTCGCCTTTATCGAAATGAGGTAGAACACCAGTTGTTACTTCTTCGGCTTCACCCTCTTTGGCAGGAGCGTCCGGTTTTATATCTTCCGCACCATACAGCACGCGCCAGCCCGGTTCCAGAATCTGCTTGCCACGCACTCTGAACGTATAACCTGCCGATTCCGCATTCACGGTCGTGTTGCTAACAATACAATCCGGGTAAAAGGCAGCTAAAAAACGACGGGTGATGATATCATATACGTCCGCTTCGCGACCATATAGTACGTTGGCCGATGAACCGGTAGGAATAATGGCGTGGTGGTCGGTTACTTTATTGTTGTTGAATACTTTTTTTGTCTTTCGGATCTTGTCCTGCAGCAGTGGTGCTACTTCCTGTCTATAGTTGTCGAGGCCCTGCAGGATGCCCGGTATCTTCGGGTAAATATCGTCCGGCAAGTAAGTAGTATCTACACGCGGATAGGAAACCACTTTTTTCTCGTACAGGCTTTGCACCGTCTTCAGGGTTTCGTCTGCCGACATGCCCAGTTTGTTATTGCACTCTATCTGCAGTGACGTCAGGTCGAATAAGTTACGCGGCGCCTCGGTTCCTTTTTTGGTCTCAACGTCGGTTATAGTTAGCTCGGCCTGTTTAATGGCCTCCATAATCTTCTGCGCATCTTCCTCTTTCTGGAAACGGCCGTTGGTACTGGCAAACGTTACATCGCGGTATACGGTCTTTAGTTCCCAGAAAGGCTGCGGCACAAAGTTGGTAATCTCGTGGTGGCGGTTAACCAGCATGGCCAGCGTGGGTGTCTGCACACGGCCAATTGATAAGGTCTGGCGGCTGCCGTTGGCATACTTCAGCGTAAACAAACGTGTGGCATTTAAACCCAGCAGCCAATCGCCGATGGCGCGGCTTTTACCGGCCTGGTACAGCGAATCGAACTCCGAACCTTCGCGTAGCTTGGCAAAACCCTGTCGTATGGCTTCTTCAGTAAGTGATGATATCCAGAGACGTTTGAAAGGCTTTCTGTATTTGGCTTCCGTTAATACCCAGCGCTGTATTACTTCTCCTTCCTGGCCGGCATCTCCGCAGTTTATGACTTCTTCGGCATTATCTAAAAGTTGCTTGATGATCTTGAACTGCTTCTGTACGCCACTGTCCTGCATCAGCTTAATGCCGTATTGTTCCGGCAACATGGGCAGGTCGTGGATGCTCCAGCGTTTCCACTCAGGGCGGTAATCGTCGGGTTCGCGCAGGGTGCAGAAGTGCCCGAACGTCCAGGTTACCTGGTAGCCATTACCTTCAAAATAGCCGTCCATCCTGTTTTTAGCACCAATTACATTGGCAATTTCGCGGGCCACACTCGGTTTTTCAGCAATGCAAACTTTCAAGCTCTTGTATCCTTTCTGGTATAACTATAGAATTCAAATTTAACGCTTTTATGCGGGAATCTGTACCTTTTAACTAAATTGCACGCTTAAATCAGGCCACATTTTACACATGAAAGTAAGCGGTTTTACCTTTGTCCGGAATGCTATCAGGTACGACTACCCTGTGGTGGAAGCCATTAAATCCATACTCCCGATCTGCGACGAGGTGGTGGTAGCCGTTGGTAATTCTGAAGATGACACGCTGGGCCTGATCCGGAGTATAGATTCCCCAAAAATACGCATTGTTGAAACTGTCTGGGATGATTCGTTGCGCGAGGGTGGACGTGTGCTGGCTGAGGAAACCAACAAAGCTTTTGCCGCCATCTCGCCAGACGCTGACTGGGCATTTTACATACAGGGTGATGAAGTGGTGCACGAGCAGTACCTCCCAGCTATAAAAAAGGCGATGGAGCAGTATAAGAATGATGCGAAAGTAGATGGCCTGCTGTTCAACTATAAGCACTTCTATGGTTCGTACGACTTTGTTGGCGAATCGACGCGCTGGTACCGCCGGGAGGTAAGGATAGCGCGAAATCGGAAAGACATTTTTTCTTACCACGATGCGCAGGGCTTTAGGAAGGGAGAAAATGTGAAACTTAATGTAAAGCTGATCGACGCTTTTGTGTACCACTATGGTTGGGTAAAAGATCCGCGTGCCATGCAGGACAAACAAAAAAGCTTTAACCGCCTGTACCACACGGACGAATGGGTTGAGAAGAACATTGCCACTGCCGATGAGTTTGATTATTCGGGTGTGGATGCGCTTGGACTTTTTAAAGGTACGCACCCGGCTGTAATGCAGGGCCGCATAAACAGGATCAACTGGAAATTTGATTACGACCTGAGTTACCGCCGTTTCAGCCTGAAAGATAGGATCAGGTTATTTGTAGAAAGTATATCTGGGTACAGACTTTGGGAGTATCGTAACTATAAAATCATATAAGCTCATATAAACTCACCTCCCTTAGCATCATTCTGCTTAAAAATTTGCTACTCCATGCTAAACAATTAATTGCACTAATGGTATATACTACAGTAAATACCACGACATGCATAACACTATTACAAAATATAACTACTTTAAACGGCTTACGCTTACCTCGCTTACAGCATCGCTACTACTTTTGCAGGCATGCGATAAATTCGAATACAGCCCTTATGAGATCAGGCTTCGCGACAATGAGCGTGAGCTAAACCAGAAAAATATCAACCGTATTCTGGAGCAGAATATAGCCGAAGACGCAACTATAACTTTTGCTTTAATTTCTGATACACAGGGATATTACAAGGATACGGAAACAATTGTGACCCACCTTAACAACCTGGATGGGGTACAGTTTGTACTGCACAATGGCGATATTACAGACTTTGGTTTGCTAAAGGAATTCCGGCTGATAAACGAGCGGCTGGGCAAACTTAATGCTCCGTTAGTAACGGTCATAGGCAACCACGATGCGGTAAGTAACGGCATGCAACTATACAAAGAAATGTATGGCCCTTATAACTTCAGTTTTGTGGCTGGGCATTCTAAATTTATCTTTATCAACACGAATTACTGGGAATTTAATGGTGCCGCGCTCGATCTTAACTGGTTGGAAAGCGAACTATCTGACAGAGATGCTTACAAGCAGGTCTTTGTATTGTCGCATATTCCGCCTACCAGTCCGGCTTTTGGCGAAGCAAATGCAGCCCGCTATCGCGAACTAATGAACAAATATAAGGTGAGTATGAGCATACACGGTCATAACCATAGTTTTGAAACGTACCAACTGGAAGATGGCGGAACAAAATACATGAATGTTGGCGAAGCAGACGACCAGGAATTTATTCTGATGCGCGTGAACAATGAAAATGTTTCGTTCGAACGCATCTCAACTAAAGGCGAATCCTGATGAAGCAGTGTGTGCTTTGGTTAGCTGTTTTTATGCTGGCCACAAATGCCTTTGCCCAGGAGCAACCAGCGGACTCACTTACAAAAGAAAAGCCCTGGTATGCACCTGATGCGGCAGTTCTGCAGTTTGCCGGCAACATGGGCATGTTTGCCATAGGTCCTGGATACGAATTTGCCAATGACCGACTGGCAGCAGATCTACTTTATGGTTTTGTACCTAAGTTTGACTCCGATGAAACAGAACATCTGCTAACCCTGAAAGCGATCTATAAGCCCTGGAAAATAGAGCGGCGCCGTGCTTTTGAAGTAATTCCTTTTCAGATAGGGTTGGGGCTGAGCTATTATTTTAATGACAAATATCCGCTTACCTGGGACGATAAGTATCCTAAGAACTATTACTGGTGGTCGCCGAAGATACGGTTGCTGGGCTTTGCAGGAGCAGCTGTTACCAAAGATCTGCAAAACAGTAGCGTTAAAAAAATAGGTCTTTACAGCGAGCTCGGAACATATGACCTGGTTGCTACGTCCTGGTTTAAGGATGAGAGCTTAAGTGTAGGGGATATCCTGAACATTTCCATCGGTGCACGTGTAACTTTTTAAACTATAGAGTATGCAGCCTGCAGGTAAATATATTGTTATAGTTGGTGTTATTATATTTGTGGTCGGGTTACTGGTCTGGTTTGCCGGCGATAAACTGAACTGGTTTGGCAACCTGCCCGGCGATGTAAAAGTGGAAAAGAAAAACGTGCGTGTCTATTTCCCCATCACCACTATGTTGCTGCTGAGCGCCCTGCTTTCGTTGTTGTTATGGGTTTTCCGGAAGTTCTTCTAAACTATAGCTGTTTTCAGGTTTAACTATAGTTTCCTATCTTGGCAGGGCAAAATGAGCCTACATGTTTCCAAAGTTTAAACTGCACAAAGACATTATTGCCATTCTGGTCATGCTGTTTGTCTTTCTGCTACTTTGGCTAAACTTTTAACCTGCTATGTTTTTCCTGTTATCCAAGCTGCTGCAACTTTTCCTGATGCCAATTCTGTGGGTGTTGCTGTTCCTTTTCCTGGCCCTGTTCCTGAGAAACGCTAAGTACAAGCGCGGCTTTTTAGTAGCAGCGTTGGCAATTCTCACTGTTTTATCAAACCCATTTTTAGAGAACGAAGCCTGGCGCGCATGGGAAGTAAGAGCCACCCCGGTTAAAGATTTGGGGCAATATGATGTAGCCATTATACTCACAGGCGTAACCGGCTACCGCGAAGACCTGCCAGACCGGATACACACGAACAAAGGAGCAGATCGCTTTTTACATCCCTTGCAACTATACCGTTTAGGTAAAATTGAGCATTTCCTGATTTCGGGGGGGGATGGACGCGTAACCGGAATAGCTGTGCCCGAAGCTGAGCAGCTCGAAAAAATATTGCTGATGGCCGGCGTGGCCGAAGAAGATATCACTACCGAAAGCAATAGCCGCAACACGCATGAAAATGCGGTGAATACAGCAAAGGTACTGGCCAACCATCCTGAATGGAAAAAGCGTTTGCTGGTGACTTCCGCGTTTCATATGCGCCGCTCCGAAGCCTGCTTTAAAAAAGCTGGTGTAGCAGTTGATGTATATAGCACAGACTTTTATTCGGCTCCAAGGTATCTGACTCCCGACGAAACTATAGTTCCCAATGCAGGCTCGTTCAGTAACTGGCACCTGCTTATCCACGAAATTACCGGATATGTCGTTTACAAGCTGATGGGATATCTTTAAGTTTAGGAGTTAGAGAGTTTAGGAGTTTAAGAATTAGAAAATTAGAAAGTTGGAGGGACAAAATGCTTTGCAACTTTTTGTCCGAACTGAGATTAATGTAGATTTAATAGAATCTCAGAACCACGTTTCTGCCGCAAGTTTAGCTTTCGCGTAACTTGTGGTTGTGAATGGCAGCAAGTTTTCAACTTGCTTTGCTTTGAAAAAGCAAGATTAGCGATGGCCGTGCAACTATAGTTTGGTCTAAACTGAGCTACCGAAAATCTGTGATCCGTAACTTTCATATAAAGTTGGATTTGTAATCCAACGGGACCAGAGGCCCAACTATAGTTAGTTACGAGCGAGGACGCTCGTGCCATGGTAATTATTACAACTATAGATCTTTCTAACTATAGATTTCAGCTACCTGTCTTTTCCTGCTCGCTCAGGAAGCCAGTTACAAACTGGCACCAAGCAAAAACCACAAGTTACGCTAAAGCTAAACATGCGGTATGTTTATCATTCTTACTATCAAACTCTATAACTTATTAACTTATTAACTTCCTAACTTCCCAAACTCTCTAACTCTCTAACTCTTAAACTCTTAAACTCCCAAACTTCCTAGTCTCCCTGAATATTTGTAGGTGAGGCGCCAACCCAGATACTTTTCTGGTTTACAAATTCGCGAATCCCTACATAAGACAATTCGCGGCCGTAACCGGATTTTTTAATACCACCGAACGGCATTTCAGGCGAGGAGGCAACCATCGCGTTTACAAACACAGCACCTGAGTCTACCTGGCGAGCTACTTTTAAGCCGCGTTCGTGGTCTTTGGTCCACACGGAGCCGGCTAAACCGAAGCGGGAATCGTTGGCAATTCGGATAGCGTCGTCTTCGTCTTTGGCAACTATAAACGCGGCTACGGGGCCAAACATTTCTTCGTCGTAAGCAGGCATGCCGGGCTTTACATTGGTCAGGATCATGGGTTTAAAGTACGCGCTGTCTTTTCCTTCGCGTCCGCCATCCAATATAACTTTCGCTCCTTTTTCTATTGATTTTTTGACCTGTTCCTGCAATTCTTCGGCAAGATCCGGGCGTGCCATCGGGCCATAGTCACAATCATCTTTTAAAGGATCACCGGTTTTAAGAGTAGCCATTTTCTGCTTCATTTTTTCTAAAAAAGCATCAGCTATAGTTTCTGCAACTATAAAACGCTTGGCGGCAATACAGCTTTGGCCGGTATTCACCATCCTCGATTTCATAGCGTTCTCAGCAGCCAGTTCCATGTCCGCATCAGCCAAAACTATAAACGGGTCGCTGCCGCCCAACTCTAAAACCGTTTTTTTGATCTCCTTGCCTGCTGTGGCCGCTACGTTTGCGCCAGCAGCTTCGCTGCCCGTTAAGGTTACTGCTTTTACAGCCGGGTGTTGTATCACAGCGTCCACTTCTTTAGAGCCAATCAGCAAGGTATAAAATACCTCTTCGGGGAAGCCGGCTTTGCGAATTATCTCCTCAATAGCCAGCGCGCATTGCGGCACGTTGGAAGCATGTTTCAATAATCCGGTATTGCCAGCCATTAGCGCAGGAGCCAGGAAACGGAATACTTGCCAGAACGGAAAATTCCAGGGCATAACGGCCAGGATAACGCCCAGCGGCTCATACGCGATCAGGCTTTTTTCTGCTTTGGTTTCTACCTCTTCGTCCTTTAAAAAGTCTTCTGCATTTTCAGCGTAATACCGGCAAGCAAGGGCACATTTTTTTACTTCCGAGATGCCATCTTTCAAAGGTTTTCCCATTTCCAGGGTAATGATGCGGCCGTATTTTTCTGCGTCATTTTCCAGTATGTCGGCGCACTTTTGCATCAGTTTGGCGCGTTCAGCAAAAGTTGTTTTCCGCCAGCTTTTAAAAGCTTTATCAGCAGCTTCTATTTTCTGGGTGACTTCCTCAGAAGTGTGGGGTTCAAATGTTTTTACCACCTCATTGGTGGCCGGATTCATAGTTTGGATGGCCATAGTATCGTGTTAGTATCAAAAGTAAATATACGCAACGCCTGCCTTGCAGACCATAAACTATAGGGGATTAAACTATAGTTTGTAACAGCGCAGCATGCAAGCAGGCAGGTGTTTTTTTATGAATAGTTTATTTTTAAGCCAAGCCTGACGTAGCTTTACATATAGTAACCGGAAACAATGAAGCTTGTTACTGCTTTATAACATACATGCATTTATAGTTTATGGAAAAGACATATTACGACCCGGCCGATCTGAAAAAGTTTGGCGATATAACAAAACTTCAGCCTGAAATGGGCAACAAGTTCTTCGATTATTATGGCGAGGTGTTTAAAGAAGGCGCCCTCACTGCCCGTGAAAAAGCATTGATCGCCCTGGCCGTGTCGCATGCAGTGCAGTGCCCGTATTGCATTGATGCCTATACTTCGGATTGTTTGCAGAAAGGTGCGGATGAGAATCAGATGATGGAAGCAGTGCACGTAGCAGCAGCTATAAAAGGCGGCGCAGCGCTGGTGCACGGCGTGCAGATGATGAACAAGATCAAAGAACTTACCATGTAATTTATGGCGCTTTCCGCTACATCGCTTCACAGACAGAAACACGAATTATCAGAACCCGCTTACCAGCTTACGGTGCTGCAACAGGGTGCGCAGTTCCCGGAGTTTGCTGCGCAGCTACAGCAGCATAACCTGTACCCGCTAAAACCAACCGGCGCTACGATACTGCAGGTAAATGTGGGCAAAATGTGCAACCAGACCTGCCGGCATTGCCACGTCGATGCCGGCCCGGACCGCAAGGAGATCATGACCCGTGAGACGATGCAGCTTTGCCTGGATGCGCTGGTGAAATCACCTGACATTACAACTATAGATTTAACAGGCGGAGCACCGGAAATGAACCCGGATTTCAGGTGGTTTGTAGAAGAACTTTCGAAGCTGGGGAAGCAGATCGTCGTGCGCTGCAACCTGACCATTATCCTGGCTAATAAGAAGTACCACGACATGCCGCTTTTCTTTAAAGAACATAAGGTGCAGGTGGTGTCGTCGTTGCCTTACTTTGCTGCCAGCCGCACCGATGCCCAGCGTGGCGATGGTGTGTTTGACAAGTCGATAAAAGCACTGCAATTGCTGAATGAGGTAGGGTATGGCAAAGCTGGTTCCGGTCTGCAACTCGATCTGGTTTACAATCCATCGGGCGCCTTTTTACCGGCCGCTCAACAGTCTCTGGAAGCTGAATTTAAACGAAGACTGAAGTCTGGTTTTGATATCGATTTCAACAACCTTTTCTGCATCACCAACCTGCCCATAAGCCGCTACCTGGAGTACCTGATGCAAAGCGGCAACTATGAAAGCTATATGGAAAAGCTGGTGGATGCTTTTAATCCGGCTGCCGCGGCCAGTGTGATGTGCCGAAACACCATCTCGGTTGGCTGGGACGGGTATTTATACGATTGCGACTTCAACCAAATGCTCGAGTTGCACGTTAGCCCAACTGCCCCGCAACACATCCGCGATTTTAGCCTGGCAGCCCTTAACAAACGTGATATTATCCTGAATCAGCATTGTTATGGTTGCACAGCCGGAGCCGGCTCTAGTTGCGGTGGGCAAACCGTTGCTTAACCTAAAGTTGCTACATGCCTAAACGAATACTCTTTTTACTTGTATTTATAGTTGCAGCCATCGTTTTTACAGACCTGGGCAAGCACTATACGTATAGTTTGCTTACCAATATCGTCTCCAATCAGGCTGTTCCCAGCATCGATCCGGAAGATCTTAATGCCTCTGAAGAACCATACATTTTGCTGGATGTGCGAACGCCGGAGGAATACCAGGTAAGCCATTTAAAAGGGGCTAAAGCCATAAACTATAATACCTTTCAGGTGGATGATCTGGCCGATATCCCGAAGGATGCGCGGGTCATCGTTTACTGTTCTGTCGGGGTGCGAAGTTCAAAGGCAGGATTGCAGTTATTGGAAGCTGGCTATAAAGATGTTCACAACCTGCGTGGCGGGCTATTTAGCTGGGTAAACATGGGTTATCCTGTTTTTGATGCCAACGGGCAGACCAATCGTATACATGCATATTCCCGCTTCTGGAGTTACTGGTTAACGGAAGGAGAGAAAGTGTATGGATCCTAATCGACTATTATTACTGTTTGTGCGTGCTCCCGAGCTGGGCAAGGTAAAGACGCGCCTGGCCGAGGCTGTTGGCCCCGAAGTTGCGCTCGGAATTTACATTCACCTGTTGCAGCATACCCGCCAGGTAACTGAAAAACTGCAAACTGATAAAGCTGTTTATTTTGCGGATGCTATTGTTGATGATGAACTATGGCCCAAGGCAATTTACCAGCATCATTTGCAAACACAGGGAGATCTTGGCCAGAAAATGCAGGCTGCTTTTGAAGATGCTTTCGCCGCTGGCTATAGTTCGGTCGTAATCATCGGGAGCGATTGCAAACAACTGACACCGGAAATTATTGAACAGGCTTTTGAGGCGTTAAAGACGCATGAAGTTGTGATCGGTCCGGCGCTGGATGGCGGTTATTATTTGCTGGGCATGAACAGACTATACGCAGAGCTTTTCCAGAACAAAACCTGGAGCACTTCCACTGTTTTTGATGAGACCTTGTACGATGTGGAGCGGCTCCACTTATCGCACAAACTATTGCCCGAGCTCTCGGATGTAGACCACGTGGAGGATGTGGATTTCGACTGGCTGGCAGATTCCTGAACTATAGATTCGCACTTTCATACCCGTAAACATCCGGGCGGAACTGTACTTTCCCATCCTGATCTACCCAACTGGTCTGGTAAATAATATACAGCGGCATCGGCCTCCTGATTCTCAGGTACAGGTTCCGGTCCCATTTGGCCAGCAATTCCTTCGCTTTCTTTTCCGGTTGATCTGACCGTTGTTGCAGTAAATATAATGCCAGCTCGTAGGGTTTTTCCAGCCTGATACAGCCATGACTGAAATCGCGTTGCTGGTAGTTGAACAGCTCTTTTCGCGGCGTGTCGTGCATGTACTGATTTACCTTGCTGTTGTACAGAAACTTAAGCTCTCCTAACTCATTTTGCTTACCCGGCAGCTGTACGATCTGATAGTTAAAATTAGCTGCATTCACCTTGTGCCAGTTTACCTGCCAGGGATTTATCTGTTGCCCATCCAGGTACACGCGCATGTTGCGTTTGTACAGGTAATTCGGGTTGCGGCGCAGGATAGGCACGATCTCGTTCAGGGAAATAGAGCGCGGCAGGTTCCAGTTCGGGTTTACCACAATGCTTAGCAGTTCTGTGTTGTTCAGGTAGGTGGGCGAACTTTTCTTGCCAACGATAGCGCGCATCTGCAGCAGCACTTTGCTACTATCGGCCAGGTATAGTTTATAATCCGGTATGTTAATGAAAACAGCTGGATATTCGATGCCGGCACAAGTTGTTTGCCAGCGTTGGAGGTTTGCCTGTAGCAATTTCAGCTTTTGAGACGGCGGCACATTTATAGCCGCCACTGTTTGCGGACCAATCCGCCCATCCGGTTTAATGCCGTGGCGTTTCTGAAAATTTATAGTTGCCGCCACCAGCAATGAATCATATACTGATGTAGAATCCAGGTGCTCCGAAGAAAGATCTTTGGTTAGTAGTAAATTATGTTGCAGTTTGGGTACCACCACATTTGTGTCGCCGGGGCTCAGACGCAGGTCCGGCGGCAAAGTATTCCACTCGTTTACGGTAGCAATACAGGTGTATAGTTCAATGGCCTGTTGCATCAGTTCTGCCTGTCGCTTGGGATTAAGCCATGCCGGTTCGGCAAGCTGCGCCGCACTTCGGAAAGGGAGCAAAAACAATAGCACCGCTGCAAGCCAATAAAACATGATTGAAACTGAGAATCTGTATTTTTGTCTACGCGGTTACGCTACTATAGTATAGTTTTGCCCTGAGAACATTTTGCTTTTAAGACGGTTTTAATCAAAGTATAGGTACAAGCGTCCTATTTCAACCCAATAGCTACATGCGCCTTTTTAAACTACTCGTTTTCAGTTTCATGCTGCTAGGCTTAGCGGCCTGCTCCAAGCCTGATACAACAGCGCAGGAAGCTGAAAACGAAGAATACGTAACTATAAAACCGTACTTTAATACCGATTGGGCGATGGATAAACTATGGGACGATGGCCTGGCTGAAGTTGCAGTTTATGATGCGGAGCGCGTGGTGTATGGTAACAAGCGTAGTTTCGACCTCACGATCATCACCGTAAAAGAAGATTTTAACAAAGAATACAACGTTAAAACTGACGACTATAAACGGGACGACCTTTTCCCGGTGATGAAAGTCAACCAGTTCTGCAGCATCCAGACAGATAGTTATCCTTACCATTACCTGACTTCGGTGTTTATCAGACGAGAACAACCATGGTATTTGCATAAGCTTACCACCTCGTCGCAGGAGTGGTGCGGAAATACGTTTAAGGCCATAACCAGAGAACGAAACTTTAACCTGTACTATAACTCGTATTTTGATGGGCAGGGTGAGGGAAACTGGCAGTTACCAAATACACTTTTGTTTGAAGATCAGTTACCTTATAGTTTGCGGGCACTGAAGTTTCAGGATGGATTAACGTTTAAAGCCGATATTGCCGAAACACAACAAACAAATAAAGCTACACAACCGAAAGAGTATAAAGCTATTGTCTCAACTATAAAATCAGAAATAAATAACAAAGCAGCCTGGCAGGTTAACGTACAGCTGGCACCGGGGAAAGTAAATACGTACTGGTTTGCTACTGAGTATCCGAACATATTACTTCGGCAGCAAACCTGGGATGGCCGTACACTGGAACTGAAAAAAATAAGCCGCTACGCCTATTGGGAGGGCAATTAAAATAAGAACATGGCATCAACTATAGCTAAAAGCACAATCAATTTTTTAAACGAACTGAGCCGTAACAACACCCGCGAATGGTTCGCCGAAAACAAGCCGCGGTACGAAGCAGCACGAAAAGATTTCCTGGGTTTCCTGGATGAGATGCTGAAAGAGATGACGCATTTTGAGCCCGTAGCCAACGCACAAACCGGAAAGGACCTGGTGTTTAGAATCTATCGGGATGTGCGGTTTTCGAACGATAAACGACCTTATAAAGATCATTTTGGGGCGTACGTGGCAGATGGTGGGCGCAAATCAATACTTCCGGGCTACTACCTGCACCTGGCTGGCAATAACAATTCGTTCCTGGCCGGTGGACTCTGGATGCCACCTGCCAGTTACTTAAAAGCGGTGCGCCAGGAAATTGACTATAGCCTGGATGAATTGAAAGGAATAGTGGAGACACCGGCGTTTAAAAAGAAGTTTGGTGAACTACAGGGCGAGCAACTGAAAACCACCCCAAAAGGCTACGACAAAGAGAATCCGGCCATCGAATACCTGCGCTTTAAAAGCTGGAATGCCGTAATGCCGCTATCTGATAAAATAGTGTTGGGTAACGATTTTATGGATGTGGTACTGGATGGATTTAAAAGTCTGAAACCATTCAACGATTTCCTGGCTGCGCCTTTAAAAGAGATAGGAGAAGACTAGGCTATTTCAGGTTTACGTGATGGCGGTGCTGGCGGTAGAGGTAAATCTCTACTACTAGCCAAAGCAACACTATCGTGTATTCCAGTATAATCAGGGCGGTATCTTCGGAGTACGTGCTGGTGCGATAAGCGCTGTAGCTTAAGATGGCTAACCCCGACCAAACGATAGCAAACCTGAAATTACTGGCCGCAGTAAGCGCAACCAGGGTGGTGATGTACCACGGATGTACCGTTGTGGCAAGCAGCAAGTAAATAGTAAGCGCAGCAGCCATGTAGCCGGTAAGCCTTTTCACGGAGCCCAGTTTCTTAACTGCCGCCATCGACATAACTATAGCAAAAGTAGCCAGCAAAAGGAATGGGCCGATCACGGCGATCTGGTTATAGCCTGTTATTTGTATACCAACCCATCGCAGCAGATAATACACACTTGCGTTAAACTCAAACTTTCGGAAGTAGAGGTTCAGGCTGCTGGCGAAATGCTCTATAACATCTAGGTTTATCAGCGGCAAACAAACTACTAAAAGTGTAAGCCCGACAGCCGTTAAAAAGTATACAAATTGCCTGGTTCCCAGCTTACGCCACATAAACGGCAGAAATAAAAGGGGCAGTAACTTAACCCCGACCGCAAGACCGAAAGCGCAGCCAGCCCATACCACACGCTGGTAAAAAAGCTGGTACAGGCCAAGCAGCACAAAAAAGATCATCAATGCTTCGAAGTGCAGGTTGCCAGTCAGTTCCAGAATTACGAGTGGGTTCAGGGCATACAATAATACATAGCCATCCGGCAAACCCATTTTGCGCAACAATCGCAACAGCAGGAAAATATTCAGCACCTCCGCGATCAGGATCGCAACCCGAATAACAACAACGCTGCCGGTAATACTTTCAGGAGAGAGCTTTGCTGACAACCAGAAAACAGCCTGCGCGACTGGTGGATAGATACTATAATATTCAGGTGAGTTGAGTTGCCGGAAAAGCACGTCGTTAATGCCGGAAACTATAGTCGCGCCTTCCTGCATAAAATAGCTCGGCAAGTATAAGTAAGGGTTTACACCTGCCGCCAGCAGCCTTCCATCCCACACAAACCGGAAATAATCATCTGATAGCAGTGGAGTGGCCAGCAATAAGATCACCCTGAAAACGATGGCAGCACCTATGGCATGCCACACAGGTAAACGCTGGTTTACCACATACACATACCCTAGAAAGCAGGCAGCAAACAACCATACCAACTGTGCGAAATCTTCACGGGGCGTAGCATACCCAAGCGCAGCATACACGACCGCCGAAACGCACAGTATACTATAAGCCGCTATAGTTCGCTTTTGTAGGGTCATGCTTTTTTATGATGTGCCAAGGTATAAAAAAACACCAATCCGAAGCCAGTTGCCAGCATAAAATGGAAAGGCAGCAAACCATAGTCTTTCAGGTGCAGACCAAGCCAGATCGCCCAGGCAAAATACAGCGCCAGCAAACCTTCGAGCCATGTAACTATACTTATGCCGGGCAGTGTGTAAAGCTTCTTTTTCCAATTGTCCTGCGGCTGTACCAGATTGTATTTCGGAGTCCGGATAAAAGGTGTTTTGTGCCCCATATACCCTTCCAGCACAGCCACACTGTTGTGCAACGACATCCCCATCGACATGGTCAGGAACAGTAGAAAATCAGGTATAAAACGGAGGCCGGCTTTGCCAGTTTGCCGGCTTGCAGAAACCCAGTAAAAAAGGACAAGCGCCAGCAGGCTAACTATGAAAAGTGTACCCAACTGGAACAACCACTGCAATTGCGGATTATGTTCTTTAATAAGCAGCACCGGAACAGAAAGAATGGCAGTAAGCAACACGCAAATAAAGACACTGCTGTTTAGTAGATGGAAAAATGCATGCAGCCTGGCTTGTACCGGCTTTGGAGAAAGCAGCACGTTGGATAGATGTTTACGGGCTGTTTCGGCAGCGCCTTTGGTCCAACGGTATTGCTGCGACTTAAGCCCGTTCATTTCGGCTGGCAACTCTGCCGGAGACACTGTTTGCTCCTGGTACACAAATTTCCAGCCTTTCAGCTGTGCCCGGTAGCTCAGGTCCAGGTCTTCGGTTAAGGTGTCGGCTTGCCAGCCACCTGCATCAACTATACAGGCTTTGCGCCACACACCGGCCGTGCCATTAAAGTTTATAAAGTAGTTGCCGTTGCTGCGGCCTTGCTGCTCCACCGTAAAATGTGCATCCAGCCCGAAGGCCTGCAATCGGGTAAGCATGGAGTAATTTCTGTTCAGATGTCCCCAACGGGTTTGCACTACACCAATCTCCGGGCTTGTAAAAGCAACTATAGTTCGCTTAAGAAAATCAGGGGAAGGCACAAAATCAGCATCAAAAATAGCGATGAACTCACCGGTTGCAGATTGGAGGCCATGTTGCAAGGCACCCGCTTTAAAGCCCGTGCGGTTGCTTCGTCTTACATGTTCTATCGCTAAGCCTTGTTGCCGCAGCAGCTTTACTTTTTCAGAAATTATAATAGAGGTGTCATCGGTCGAGTCATCCAGAAGTTGTATCTGTAGGTTTGCTTTGGGATAATCAAAAGCGGCAACGGCATCTATCAACCGCGAAACAACATAGCGCTCATTGTAAACGGGCAATTGCACCGTTACAGCTGACCATTCCTGTGGAGCTATAGTTGGAGTTTGTTTTGGAGAACGGTAAAGGTACAACCAGGTAAGATGCAGCTGCACCAGGCTATAACAGAATATAAAGGCCAGGCAAAGACTATAAATCACTATTACTATAGTTGCTACCAGCGTCATCTGTTATGCGATTACATGTACCTAAATATCGTGAAAATAATCTTATAGCCGGCCAGCACCGTGCCTTTTATAGTTCCGGATACTTTAGAAACTCCGATTCGCTTACGATACGAAACAGGAACTTCAGCGTACCGGACATGCTGTTTAGCTGCTTTGGCTTGCATTTCTACAGTCCAGCCATAGGTGCGGTCCTGCATATTCAAGGCTAGTAGTGTGTCGAGTTTTATTGCCCGGAAAGGACCCAGATCAGTGTAAGTCACGCCATAAAGCAAGTGCAACAGTTTTGTAGCCAGCCAATTGCCAAACAATTGCTGCGGCAGCAACGAACCGGCTTCCCTTTTACCCAGCACACGCGTCCCGATTACCATTTCGGCGTGCCCGTCAACTATAGGTTTTAAAAGTACATCCATCTCGTGCGGGAAATCCGAGAAATCACCATCCAGGAAAACAATTACATCCGGGCGCGACGCCGCTGGTTTTGCTGAAGCGTGGGCAATTCCTTTCAGGCAGGCATGTCCGTAACCAGGTTTTGGTTCGTGCAAAACGGTAGCTCCGGCCAGGCTGGCGGTTTCAGCGGTGCTGTCGCTGGAGTTGTTGTTTACTACGATCACGTCATCTACAAACGCAGGTATGGCAGCAACTACTTTACCAATAGAAAGCTCCTCGTTATAAGCCGGGATGATGACGTTTACGCGTAACATAGTTCAGGTTGAACTGCAAAGATGCCCATTTATAGTTAAGGATGCCAAAAACCAGTTTACCTTTACCATTATTGAAGAAATACTATATGTTGGCAACCTTTACTGCAGAAGATTGTTTAAGTAGGCAAGTAATTAACACCATATGAGCGAAAAAATAAATGTTGGAGATAAGGCTCCGGATTTTGAATTGATCAAACCGGATGGCAGCACATTCAGGCTACAAAATCAGCTGAAAGAAACCAACGTAGTGCTGTACTTTTACCCGAAAGACAACACACCCGGCTGTACCAAACAAGCCTGTGAGTTCCGCGACCAGTACGAAGTATTTAAAGAGCACGAAGCTGAAGTGGTAGGCATTAGTGCCGACAGTTCCGACTCGCATGATGAGTTTGAACGAAGCCATCGCCTGCCATTCGTGCTGCTGAGTGATACAGGCAACAAGGTGCGTAATCTGTTTGGTGTGCCGCGTAAGTTTGGCATTATTCCCGGCCGTGTTACCTATGTAATAGATAAGGACGGTATAGTTCGTTATATCTTTAACTCGATGACTAAGCCGCTGGAGCACGTTAAGAATGCCCTGGAAGTGCTTAAAAACATAGAAAAGAAATAAATAAAAAGGCCTGCAAATGAGATGCAGGCCTTTTTATTTATAGTTAAACTATAGTTATAGAGTTGGCTATCGTACCAGCGTCAATCGTTTCTTATTGTAATAATCAACCTGTAAAAAGCCATACTGCTTGTTGAAAAGCACTTTCTTCACGCTATTTATCTTTACGCTATCGGCTTTTACCTCAAACACATTCGCATACACATTGCCTCCTACTTCTAAAGTTTGGTATGTCGGTTTATTCTGATCTAACGTCCAGGCATTTACGTTGTCTACAGCAATTTTTACCTGCAAAGAGTCAGGTCGCTTCAGGATGTAAGTATAAAAAGTAGAGTGTTTTCCGGTAGTGTCGGATAGCTGTGCAGTAACCTGGGTGTCAAGTTTTTCCAGGCAATCGTCAGATACTGAAGCACCTGCTCCGGGAACATTCTGACCCAGAAAACCGATAAATTTATAAGATCTGATCAGGGTATCTCTTTCGTCTTTGTACACAGGCTTGTTTCCGGGTTTGTAAACAAGCCATTCGTTGTCTGATTCAGTAGGATAGGTTATAGTTGGGTTCTCACACGTTTCGCAGGAGTAAAGAAACAAGCTGCCAAACAGTAAAGAGAAAATAGTAGTAACAGTTTTTTTCATGGTTTAATGTCGGTTATAGGAGATGCAAAATACAGTATAATTGGCTATAAATGAAATCTTTTAGATAAAGCTACGAATTTTGTGCAAACAAAATGTTGTAACATTGTTCTGGATTTTAAATATAGCTGATACCTATAAAGGATTTACATCTGTAGCCCGACAACCATGGGAAGGAGGGGAGAATAAAGGGCATAAAAAAACTGCCGGCTCACAAAAGCTTCAGCAAAAAAAGTAATATCAACACTACCCAACAATCTACTTTTTCCGCTATTTGCTCTGCTTAACCGGCAGTTATGTCTTACAAATTAGTTCTGGTGTACAGGTACAGGTTGTGGTTTCACTTTCGGACGTAGAACCAGCCAAAGAAATGTACCGGCTATAGTACCTGAGAAAAACGTAAACACTGTAACTAACCAGCCATTAATACCGCGCAACTCTGCATCGTAATAAACCCAGGTTAAAATAAAACCCAGTAAAGCGATGTATATTAAAAAAGTTGCCAGTATCACAGCTGAGGTAATATAAGGCATCCAAAATTCCATTTTATACACGTATTAGTTAACTATATGCAGTACAAAATTGCACTGCCATTTGTAAGTTAAACTAACAAGCAATGTAATAGTTTAGGATATTTTAAAGAATGTAGTAGGAATGTGTGTATTGTGCAATAAGATTCATTGCATTATTCTATAGTTTAAGCCGTTAGCAATTGAATGAGTTGTCCGGGGTTACCTGAAACCACTGAAACTATAGTTGCTGTTGGTCAGTCTTCGGTTGCTGGTAGGCCTGCATTACCTTTTTGAACAGGGCAGTCAGGTAATCTCCTCCCCATTTGCCGTAAAAGTTCATGTCGCGCACTTCGTATTCATCTAATTTATAATGGCGCGACGGCGTTAAATAGCCCATATACCCACCGTTAAAGCCGGTAACTATAAGCTTCTTGTTTTGCTGCGCAGCCAGCGGCTCTAGCTCTTTCATAAACTCACCGGAATAATCTGCGGGAGCGCCCAAGAGTAGAATATCACCTAACAGCAATGAGCTTACAAACGAAGGATAATTGCCAAACAAACTATAGAAAAGCCAGGGAGCCAGGTGGTAATTATCGCCGAGTCTGAACTCAGGTTCCGGTAACGTCAAGGGCAACCTGCTATAACCAAGTGTATTTGTGTATTGCATTTCTATAGTTGGCAATTCCGGAACTACAACTCTGGTCAGTTGCGCGCCCAGCGAGTCTACACTCTGAAAAGAATCCTGGTGGTGGTAAATGGGTTTATGGCTGGCAACGGCGCCTGCCGAAAAAGCCGCAAAATCAACGTGTTTTTCCAGCGCATCTACAAAAGCACCCGGGTAATCTCTGGATAAAACTAGCTGTTTAGAAGGAAGTACCGTTGCATGAGCCGAAAAAGTAGCCAGTACGGCCACATCGCCATCTGCCTGCTCAAACTTTAAGAACCGAACCGTAGTATCACGTACGCTTTCCTCCTCATTTAGCCTGTTGCCAACCAGGTGCCCGGCAAATGTTTTACCATAGCCTACCTTTGCAACTTCAGCATTTGCCCGAGCGAGCTCAATACTTCGGATGATCTGATTTGTGGTCTTATCCAACTGCTCCTGACTGTAAGTTCCGGCCATTACCCAACCCATTAGTTTTTCGCCCCAGCCGCCAAAACTGGTATGCGTGTGGGTAGCCGAAAGGTATAGTTGCGCTGGGTTAAGCCCGGCTTTCGCACTTGCCTCGTTAAGTGCTGCTGTTAAGGTCATGGGCGTTATCAGCATATCCAGGGCTATAAAATAAGCCTCCTGTTTGCCGTTGTTAAAGGCAAAGGTGCGCACGTAAGCCGAGTCATGCACTTCGGTGTATTTTTTGCCCAGCCGTTTGCCGTAGCCTGCCAGCGGAAAAGGTGGGGGAGGTGTAATGCTCAGTTTTGCCCAGCCCACTTTAAGCGTATCGCCCTCTGAGATAACCGGTTGCTGCTCCTGAAGGGTGTTGAGCGTTTCCTTATAATATGCGGATTTAGCGTACGGCGTTGTATCGTTTTTACGGATGGCGCAGGCAAGCACGATAAGCACCAGCAAAGGAACCAGCAAAAAACGAAACAGCTTCCGGCGGGAAGATCTAGGGGCGGTTGGTTTCATAGATTACAAACCAGGTCTTAATTTTTCATCGTTTCCATAGCGGCATATAAGCTGTTTTTGTCAGTGCCCGGTTTGTTAAAAAGCTGGCGCATGTCATCGGCTGCCGGGTGCTCAAATACTTCCAGGTCAAAGTAGCGTACAGCGGCAAGCAGATGGTCAAAAATATCGGCCATAATACCTTCATAGTAGGCCCAGCGCACATCATTGGCAAAAGCATAAATTTCTATCGGCATACCGGTTGTCGTTGGCTCCAACTGGCGCACCATCATCGATAGTTCTTTGTGCACAAATTCGTTCTGTTCTAAATAAGCGCTGGCGTACGCCCTGAAAATTCCTGCATTGGTCATGTTACGGCCATTTATCAGCAGACTTTTATCGATTTCGTTCTCTGTGTTATAGGAATTTATATGCTTTTGCCGCTCCTCCAGATAACTTCTGATAAGCTGAATTTTACTGAATCTACTAATATCTTCCGGAGAAAGGTATTTTATGCTGGATATTTTAAGGTGAATTGAACGTTTGATACGGCGCCCGCCTGTGCGCTGCATACCGCGCCAGTTTTTAAACGAATCAGAAATGAGGTAGTAAGTAGGGATGGTCGTAATTGTTTTATCCCAGTTCTGCACTTTTACGGTCGTCAGGTTAATCTCTGTCACATCACCGTCCGCGCCATATTTTTCCATCGTTATCCAGTCACCGATGCGCACCATATCGTTGGTGGAAACCTGAATGCTGGCTACAAAACCAAGAATTGTATCTTTAAACACCAGCAGCAGGATAGCTGAAGCCGCACCCATGGCAGTTATAAATGCCCATACTTCCTTGCCTGTCAAAAGGGAGAAGATGAGTATGCCTCCTATAAAGTATAAGAAGATAGAGACCACCTGCAGAAAGCTGTCAACCGGTTTGTCTTTAAATAACTCTGTCGTTTTAAGGTAATCTTTTAAGGACCGCAACAGAGCCCGAACTATAGCTATGGCAAGCACTATAGTATACATGTCGGTGAGCGTGCGGAGTGGCTTTATCCAACCCGGGAAATGAGAAAACACTATTGGTAAGCTCTGTACCACTATAATAAGCGGTATTATTTTAGCAAGATGCTTAAACGTTTTGTTCTGGATCAGGAAATCATCGAACTGGGTAGCAGTTTTATCGGAGAACTTCTGAGATGCCCCCAACATTATTTTACGGGCTACTACGGCTGTGACATACACTAGCACAAGTACAATTCCCAGTAACAACAGCATGTTCATGTAAGTGGCTGATGTTTCGGGAATGCCCAGGCTTATAAAATGATTGTAAAAGAAGAGATTGATCTGGGAGGCAAGATTTGCAGTTTCCATGCAAAAAAGGAATTGGTTGAAAGATGGATTGCCCGGCAAAGGTAAGAAAAATATAGGGAGGAAGCGGAAGCTGCTGAGCTACTGCACCAAATCTCTCTGGGATATTGTGTTTTATAGCTGTCCGTTATTATTAGTGGCATTTCTGCAGATAATGTTTTCAGGTTTGGCAATAAGGTTTAATTTTGACGTTTCTAAAGTCCCGCGTTAAACTATAGGCACGGGCAAAGGCAATGGCAGCAGGGAAGGGGAAATGTGCCTTTTCAGATCAGCAACTATAGTTTCCTGACTTCTCCTACGAGCCACAGCGCAAAACCAGAAATTGGCTTAAAGCATTATATGGAACCGAATTTAGACCATCTTTTAAAGATAGCCACCGAGCTATCCATTACTATTAAGCAGGTTGAGGCTACCGCCGTTTTGCTTGATGAAGGTGCTACCGTACCATTTATTTCCCGTTACCGAAAAGAAGCTACCGGCTCCCTGGATGAAGTACAGATCGCTGCTATCCGCGACAGGATGGAGCAACTGCGTGAGCTGGACAAGCGCCGCGAAAGTATTCTTAAATCTATCCGTGAGCAGGAAAAACTAACACCGGAACTGGAAGCGCAGATCATGGCTGCTGAAACTATGGCCGTGCTCGAAGATATTTACCTGCCTTACAAACCTAAGCGCCGCACCAAAGCAACTATAGCCCGCGAAAAAGGACTGGAGCCACTGGCACAACGCCTGTTTGAGCAGGAAAACTTTGACGTGGATGGCGAAGCAGCCAATTATATTTCGGAAGAGAAAGAAGTTAAAGATACTGCCGAAGCCCTTGCCGGAGCCCGCGATATTATGGCCGAGTGGATGAACGAGAACGCAGAAGCACGTGCCAGCATGCGCCAGCTTTTCGAGAAGAAAGGTGTGTTTAAGAGCCGCGTGATGATGGGCAAGGAGGAAGAAGGCCAGAAGTTTAAAGATTACTTTGAGTGGGAAGAACCGATTGAGAAAGCTCCTTCGCACCGTATACTTGCCATGCGCCGCGGCGAAACCGAAAATGTGCTGATGCTGAGTGCCCAGCCCGAGGAAGAAGCAGCGCTCGAAAAACTTGAAGCTATGTTTGTGAAGGGTAACAACGCGGCATCGGAGCAGGTAAGGCTGGCAGCTAAAGATTGCTACAAGCGCATGCTTAAAATGAGCATGGAAACGGAAGTGCGCCTGAGCTCTAAAAAACGTGCCGACGAAGAAGCCATCCGGGTATTTGCCGATAACCTGCGCCAACTACTGCTTTCATCTCCGCTTGGTCAGAAAACTGTGCTGGCCCTTGACCCTGGTTTCAGGACAGGGGTTAAAACTGTAGTGTTGGATAAGCAGGGTAAACTGCTGCATAACGAAACGATTTACCCGCATACTGGTCAGCACAAAGAGCAGGAAGCAGCGCAAGCCGTACGCTACATGGTTACCCGGTTTAAGGTAGAAGCTATTGCTATTGGGAACGGTACGGCCAGCCGCGAAACCGAGGCCTTTGTGAAAAGCCTGAAATTGCCTGCTTCAGTGATGGTGGTAATGGTAAATGAGAGTGGTGCTTCGATCTATTCAGCTTCAGAAGTTGCCCGCGAGGAATTCCCGGACCAGGATGTAACAGTGCGTGGCGCTGTATCCATTGGCCGTCGTTTATTGGACCCGCTTGCCGAACTGGTAAAAATCGACCCGAAAAGTATTGGTGTAGGTCAGTACCAGCACGATGTGGATCAATCTGCGCTGAAGCACTCGCTGGATGACGTAGTAATGAGTTGCGTGAATGCCGTGGGTGTGGAAGTAAATACTGCCAGCAAGCAGCTTTTAACTTATGTTTCCGGTTTAGGACCAGCTTTGGCCCAGAATATAGTTGAGTACCGTAACGAAAATGGCCCTTTCAGAACCAGAACGGAGCTTAAAAAAGTGGCCCGCTTAGGCGAAAAGGCTTTTGAGCAGGCTGCAGGTTTCTTAAGAATCCGTGATGCTAAAAACCCGCTGGATGCCTCTGCAGTTCACCCTGAAAGTTATCCTATAGTGGAGCAAATGGCAAAAGACTTAGGTGTAACTGTGCTGGACCTGATGCAGAAAGATGAGCTGCGCAAACAGATCAACCTGAAGAAGTATGTAACCGAGACTGTTGGTTTGCCAACGCTGCAGGATATTGTGAGTGAACTGTCCAAACCAGGCCGTGACCCACGCCAAACGTTCGAAGCTTTCAGCTTTACCGAAGGCGTGAACGAGATAAAAGACCTGCGTGAGGGCATGAAGCTGCCGGGTATTGTTACCAACATAACCGCTTTTGGCGCTTTCGTAGACCTTGGCGTGCACCAAGACGGCCTTGTACACGTGAGCCATTTATCTGACCGGTTTGTAACCAACCCGCATGATGTGGTAAAAGTTGGTCAGAAGGTTGAAGTTACGGTGCTGGAAGTGGATGCCAACCGCAAACGTATTTCGCTGAGCATGAAAGGCGATCCGGCTGCCCCTAAACCAGCAAGAGATGGTAACAGAGACCGTAGTAACAGTAAAAATGCTGGCAAGAAAGAAGAAGAACCAATGGATGATTTCCAGGCGAAGCTGGCCAAGCTGAAAGGTATGTTTAAGTAAGATTATGTTATCATAACTATAGGCTCAGGCTTAAAAGACAAAAAAGCCCTCCGAAATAATACTGGAGGGCTTTTTTGTTTGTAATTCAAAGCTGTTTTTATAATAACTTCTATAGTTATAGTTGATATTTTAGATAAGTAATCCAATAGAAAATAATCACGTTAAAGCGCTGTTCTTATCGGGCGATTTACTGGTTCAGGATTATGCCATTTTAAAATATATAATATTGAATATTTTGAAAGCAAGATATTTTCATAAACCTTTGCCGGAATATTTTTAACCAACTTTATATGAAAACCAAATTTTTACTAGCATTGCTGTTTGTAGTAGGCCTAGGGTTTACATCAATGGCACAATCAATTTCTGTTGGCCCACGCATTGGTGCTACTTTTGCTAAAATTAATGTGTCTGATGAAGATGACTTCAATGATGAAGTTAAATCAAACACAGGTGTTCAGATCGGCGCAGTTGCTAATGTAATGATCAATGACATGTTCTCTATTCAGCCTGAGCTTCTTTTAATCCAGAAAGGTTTTAAAATTGAAGACGGTGGTGAAGGTATAAGAGTTAAAACAAACTACCTGGAACTGCCTGTTCTTGCTAAGGTTAAATTCGGTACAGAAGAACTGCACGGATTTGTAACAGCTGGACCTACTGCAGGTTACTTAATGAATGGCAAAATGACCATGGAATTTGATGGTGAAGAAGAGTCTGAAGACCTTGAGTTTGACGATACTGATAACAGATTTGAGCTTGGAGCTAGCTTTGGTGTTGGCTTAGGTTACAAAGTAGGTGCAGGCACTCTAAACTTAGATGTTCGTTATGGTCTTGGTTTATCAAGCCTGTATGAAACTGAAGGAGATGAGCCAAAAACAAAAAACAACGTATTTGGTGTTTCTTTAGCTTACCTGTTCAGCTTGTAATTAGTACTGAAACCATTTTAAAAGAGGCCCTGCGAAAGCAGGGCCTCTTTTATTTTCACCGCATTTGATTTGTTATAAAACTATAGCTGGTGCGTTATTTGTTAAGTATAATATCTAACATGCGAATAATGAAGAATTCTAAAATAGGCTTTGCTATAGTTGTATTGCTGTTAATTATAGTTAGTTTTTCGTGCAAACAGGCCAGTGACCTGAAAGCATTTACTGAAGCCAACTATAAACTACAGGGTATAGAAGATCTGCGGCTGAACGGGGTGGATGTGACAGATAAACGCACGCCATTCGATTTCAGAACAGCAGAAGGCGACAGTCTTTTGTCAGCTTTTACAACCAATAACCTGAACGCTACTACCACACTTTTTCTGGAAGTAGAGATGAAGGAACCGGAAGTTACCCGCTCGATGCAGATAACCAACCTGGAATGGCAGCTTTTAGTGGATGGCAAAGAAACCCTAACCGGTACAGTAGAAAATCCGCTGGATTTACAGAACGGACTAAACGAATTGCCGGTATCCTCTACAGTTACCCTTGCTGAAGTAGAAGGACTGCAGAACTATGAGGGTTTTTCTACTTTAACTACCCTAATTGCAAAAGGGAAAGATGTGCGCGACCGCCTAGTCTTCAGGATAAAGCCGACTATAAAAACCCCGGTCGGCAATGTCACTTTACCCGATTATATTACAGTTGGCCAGCCGGCAGGCAGCTGACCCAGCGCAAAAATATAGTTCTTGTAAATTCGTTAAGATAAATGAGTTGCAGATTTAAAGCGGCGCATTTTTGGCAACAATCTTGCATATACAGCACTACCGATCTGTTTTAATCCGGCTGATTTATTTAAAGATATGATGAACTCAACTATAAAAAGACTGACACTGGCCCTGGTGCTGCTTGTGGCGCCGGTTGTTATAGTGCAATCGTCAGCGACTACTACAACCAAAGTAACTGCCACCAGAGCAGGTGCCCGCGATATTGTAAAAGAGATTATTGATGTAGTGGGTTTAAAACCACGTTTCGAGCTGCGTGCTGCTAATATTGAGAATGCTGCCGCCGTAATTTACAATGGCGAAAGATACATTTTATACAACGAAGACTTCCTGGCGGCTATTAACAACGCCGTGCATACCGATTGGGGCGGCGTAAGTATTCTGGCGCACGAGATCGGACATCACCTGAACGGGCATACCCTAAGCAGAGCAGGCAGCAATCCAGCAGATGAACTGGAGGCCGATGAGTTTTCTGGGTTTGTCTTGCGCAAGATGGGTGCAAGCCTGGCAGAGGCACAGGCAGCTATAAACCTGCTTTCAGAAGAGCATACCTCTGCTACACACCCGGGCCGAAGCTACCGCCTTGCCTCTATCAGTAAAGGCTGGCGCAATGCCGATTCGCAGTTAATGGCAAGCTCGCATGGGCAGCAGCCTGATCGTAATGAGATTGTATCACGGTCAGCTACAAGGCAACAGCCGCAAGTGCAGCGCGCTTCCCTCGATAGCCGGAATATCCTGAGCCGGGTATATTTTTCATCCATACCAAACGAGGAGTTTTATGTAACCAAGCATCTGCAACTGGTGCATGTAACCAGCGACGGAGCCAGGGTAATAGGTAAATTGTCGAAAACGAATAACCGCAATTATCCTTATTATTTTGAAAGCGACCATCTGCAGCCACTGTTTGTAACGGACCGGGGCTCAGTAGTAAACCAACAGGGGCAACGCGTAGGCTACCTTACCTAAACTATAAACAGCCACCCTAAAGTGGCTGTTTCTGTTTGCGCTAAATTTTATAGTTTGCAGAAACAGATATTATATGATCGTATAAAGTGACTATAGATGTTTCCTTATAGTTCGGGTGTTTTGAGCTTTATACTTAACTTTACTTTATGAAGAATACCAGAAAACTGAATATACTTTCGCTTGCCGTATGGTTGCTGTTGCCCTTTTTTATAGTTGGGTGCAGCACTAAAAGTGATGTAGATGCCTTTAAAGAAGCAAAATATGACCTGGCAGGCATAGATGCCGTGAACCTGAATGGTGTGAGCCTGCTGAATAAATCCGATATCAGTGACTTTTCGTTTTCAGAAGCTAGCAGGCTTTTTAGTGCTGTATCAAATAACAACCTGGCGGCTACGTCCACTTTAGGCCTGCAGGTAACGCTACCGGAAGGCAGTAAAGACAGAACCATGACGGTGAACCAACTGAAATGGCAATTGCTGGTAGATGGCAAGCAGGCAGTAAGCGGACTTGTAGATAAACCTGTAGAACTAAAAGACGGATTGAACACCATAACGGTATCTTCGCTGGTGAAACTTGCTGAAGACCAGGGACGTGTAGATCTTAACCAGGTATTGCAACTGGCATCGCTTTTAAACAAGGATGGAGGCAACAAGCCGGCTGTTTCGTTACAGATCAAGCCAACTATACAGACGTCTATCGGGCCGTTAGAGCTCCCAGCCTACATCACGGTAACTAAGTAATGTAATATTTTTAGATAAGATTTAAAGTTTTTATAACTTTTTAAAAAACCTGCCGTAGTGTGGCACATTCCTTGTATTTGTTGTGTTAACCGCATAGAAACAACTTAAAGCCAAGGAAATGAACACAGATGTAAATATTAGCCGCGACCAGTTATCTACTAACAGCACTGTTAAAAATACAATGTTGAATGGCTGGGTGAAGATGGGAAACGTAATAGCTCAGACCGATAGAATAACGACAGCAATAGCAAGCGACCCTTTTAAGAAGTTTAATTCACAACTGGCTATTCGTGGCCAGAGAAGCTGGATACGCTGGTAGGTTGATTAAGCAGGGCTATTGTTTTATTACGCGCCTTATGCTTAATTTGACCTTATGATATACAGACTTATACTTGGGGCTTTTTTAGCTCTACCGTTGGCCGGACTTGCACAGCAACCTTTGCTGCAGTCCGGCCAATTGCTTACAGACGTACGCATCCTATCTGCAGATTCGTTGGGTGGCCGTTCAAGCGGAACCGAAGGCAGCCTGATGGCACAGGACTATATCATCAAACGCTTTAGTGAGATCGGTCTCAAAGCTTTTAACAACAACTATAGGCAGCAGTTTAAAATTGCGAACCGAAATGGTTCGGAACTGGAGGGCACCAACCTGGTAGGCTATATTCCCGGAAAATCAGGCAAAGCAATTGTTATTACTGCTCACTACGACCATGTGGGCATCCGGAATGGCGAAGTATATAACGGGGCCGATGATAACGCCTCAGGCGTGGCTGCGCTGCTGGCCGCCGCTACCTACTTTAAAAATACCACTCCTAACCATACGCTTATTTTCGTGGCTCCGGATGCCGAAGAAAAAGGCCTGCAGGGTGCGAATACTTTCCTTAATAGCCCACCGGTTCCGTTGCAGGACATCCTGCTGAATGTGAACATGGATATGCTCGGTATTAATGCAAAAGGCGAACTATACGCCAGCGGTACTTTCCATAATCCATCTTTTAAACAGCTTTTAGAAAAGGTTAAACCACGTGAGCACGCCAGACTTGTACTCGGCCACGATAAACCCGAACAGGGGCACAACGACTGGACCAATCAGTCAGACCATTTTCAGTTTCATAAGCGCAAGATTCCATTTATCTACTTTGGTGTTGAAGACCATGCGCATTACCATAAACCAACCGACGAGTTTAAGCAGATCAATCAGCAGTTCTTCCCGGACGCAGCTGCACTTGTTATCGAGTTTATAGGTATAGCTGACCGAAAATTAAGCAGCAAGCAGCAGTCAAAATAAAGTTGGAAAGGATATATTACATTATTTTGATATAATGATGTAATTATCTTTTTTTGCCTATCTTTTTATAGTATCCAGCGTAGATTAAAACAGCTAATTGGTACGTTAGTTCTTTAAGTGCCTTTACTGCAGCGTTTTGTATTTTTCTAAGCAGTTAGCAACTTACTTTTCTTTCACTTGCACCCTTAATAACCTGTGTTTAACATGAACAGGAATAGTATAGTTTTTTTACTTTTACTCTGCTTTGTTTTTGCATGGTCTGCTGCTGCAGGGCAATCTTCGTTGCTGAAGCGGATGCAGGAAAGCAAGATTCCTGAGCGTGGTATAGTTGTGTTGGGAACAGCCGGAATTGCTGCCGTACGCAGCGATATTTGCGGATCACCGGATTGTAACGAGTTCAGACCTGTTTTCGGAATAGGAGCCATGTATAAGTTCGACCCGATCTGGTCTGCAAGCATGAACCTGGACTATGTTAAACTGGGTGCTACCGAAAAAGACCCGACACGCCCCCGTAACCTCTCCTTCAGAACAGATGTAATTGAGCTTTCCGGCTCTGTACTCTATAATTTACTGGATGCTTACAGTGGTTCGGGCGGGTACCGTTCGTCGCGCAAGCGTTTTGTAGTGCCGTACGCTAAAATGGGCGCAGGTATTATTTACTATACGGCCACTTCATACCCTGGCAGCGGCGACCTCGACGAATCCCAGACAACGTATGACCCCGAACGGAAATACCCGGCCATTGGTATAGTTGTACCATTTGGTGGTGGTTTAAGGTTCCGTTTTTCAGACCAGATAAGCGTGGCTCCGGAGCTTATTTACCACCTTACCTCCAGCGATTATCTTGATAATGTGGGGCCGCGCCTGGCTCCCGGCAAAAGCAGAGACCATTTTGCCTTAGCCGTTATCAGGCTGATGTACACACCGGAAATAAAAACCAATATCTTTACCCGCAAAGCCCAGACAGGCAAGTAAGCGGCTATAGTTTAACCAGAGTTATCGGGTGCCGTAGTGTAACTATACATTTCCTTGCCGGTTGGCAGGGTTATACTTGTAAAGGACGCACTATGAAAACAACTGATAACAATAAGAAACTGTGGTGGCTGGCAGCAGGTGCCGGTGCTTTAATGGCTGCAAGAGCCGTTTACCGTAACCTGAACGCCTACGATTTTAGTGGTAAGGTGGTATTGATAACCGGAGGCTCCCGTGGCCTCGGCCTGGTAATGGCCCGTCAACTGGCCAAAGAAGGAGCGAGGCTGGTGCTTTGCTCCCGCGATGAAAAGGAGTTGGAGAATGCCCGTTTTGAACTGGCCGGAAAAGGTGCCGATGTGCTGGTAATGAAATGCGACGTTACAATAGAGCGGGAAGTAAACGATACGATCACGAATGTGCAGAACGAATTCGGACCGATTGATGTGCTGATAAACAATGCAGGCGTGATACATGCCGGACCGGTTACTGAAATGACTGTACAGGACTTTGACGAAGCTATAAAAACGCATTACTGGGGTCCGGTTTACACCACACTTGCCATTTTGCCAGCCATGAAAGCCCGGCGCGAAGGCCGTATCCTGAACATTTCCTCTATCGGCGGAAAGATAAGCGTACCGCACCTGGTGCCCTATAGTGCCAGCAAGTTTGCTTTAGTAGGATTATCAGAAGGGTTGCGGGCAGAACTGGCGCAGTACAACATCACCGTGACAACCGCTACGCCGGGACTGATGCGTACAGGCAGTCCGCGCCACGCATTTATAAAAGGCCAGCACGAAAAAGAATACGCTTTGTTTAAGATCATGGACTCGAGTGTGCTTACATCCAATAGTGCCGAAGCTACAGCTAAAAGCATCCTGGATGCGTTACGATATGGCGATGCGCAGGTAACGACCACGTTCCCGGCTATGCTGGGCGAATTCATACATGGCATTTCACCGGCTTTTATGACCTCCGCTTTCTCGGTTATCAATAGGTTTTTGCCCGGCGAAGGAGGCATAGAAAAGAATAGAAAAACAGGAGCTCAGAGCGAGACAGACCTGTCCATGTCCTGGTTAACAAAGCGGACCCAGAAAGCCGCTATGCGCAATAACGAACTATAAACTATAGCACTCACCCTTAACGCTGCGCAGGCAGCCATAAAAAGAAATGCAGATCAAAGGCAAACAAAAAGTATATGACGGTTACTTTAAAATGTATGAGCTAACCGTAGAGCAGGACGGCCACACATTTAAACGCGAACAGTTCGACAGAGGCACAGCCGTAGCTGCGCTGGTACACGACACTGAGAAAGATAGTTTTATACTTACCAAACAGTTCAGGATAGGCTCGGAATCAGAGCTGATTGAGATTGTAGCAGGTATGATTGACGACGGTGAAGCACCGGAAGTTAGCATCAGGCGCGAGATAGAAGAGGAGATTGGCTACCATGTAGATCAGCTGGAGCATTTGTATACATTCTATTCGTCGCCGGGAGGCACTACCGAAAAGGTGTTGTTATACTTTGCGGAAGTTAGCAAACAACACGCAGACGGTGGTGGTAAAGCCGATGAACATGAAAAGATCGAAATCGTTGAGCTAACTGCCGGTGAGTTTCTGAAACTTGATACTCCGGATGCCAAAACTATCATTTCACAGTTATGGTTTAGGCTGAAGCAGAAGTAGCAACTATAGCATCAACCTATAAAAGAGAAGGCCGGTCAATCAACCGGCTTTCTCTTTTATAGGTTATTTTTCGTTTACTTCGTTCAGCATGCTTCGGGTATCAGCAGCTCCTTCCAGAGCAAGGTATTCAGCCTGTAGTGTCCTGATCTTTAACTTGTCTGCAGTACTTATCTGTCCTTCAATCTGTCCGCGGCGCTCGTTTAGCTTACCATACACGTGGTCTACATAATCCCAATCTCCCGGAGTCCAGCTGCGTTTTTTAATGCGCACAGTACTCATAAAGGTTAAGTATGCCTCGCGGATATTAGATGGGCCTATAGTTGGGATATCTTTGTATTCTCGCAGTAATTGCTCTTCCCAGGTCTTCACTTTGGCCGGGTCTAATGGCTGGCTCTGGCGGTGTTCCTGTTTTGCCTCCCAGCTTTCGTAGCGTTGTTTCAGTCGGCGGTACTCTTCCTTCGATTCCGTAGATAAGCTATCGAAGTTACGTTCTATATCCTGGTTAATGCGGCGCAGTTCTTCTTTGGTTTGAGGCCAGTTATCCCGGATGGCTGTATCAGTACGATCAGCTTTTTCATTCATCCAGCCGCGTAGCTTTTCCAGTTTATCTTCGGTTGTCTCGCCGGTGGTAGCAACTATAGTTGTGTCTTTGTCGCGTTCGGTGGCGTCTGTTTCTTCTACAGTACGGGTTCGTTCGCATGCAAAAAGGGCGGTGGAAAATAATATAGCCACCAGCCAGTTTATAGTTTTATTTTGTTTGTTCATGATGGGTTTGGTTTCTGGACAATTTTTCTTGTCTCAGCCTTCATACGCAATACATCGTTATTCAGATACTTTAATGAAAGGATGCGATTACTTTTCCTTTCCGGATACCATCGCCGAACCCAAAATCCTGGTTTACAGTAACCGGTAACCTGCCCCGTGCCTGCAACTCTCCGAAAATAACTTTTGCAGCTGCCTGCTGCGCGTGGTAAAGCGGCTGGTACGCAACTATAAGCGCCTCACTTTCTTCAATCCCCGGGAACTGGTTAATCGCGTAAGCATTATCAAAAAGTATCGTTACCGTTTTCTTGTCTCTGATGACCTGTCGCACAAACGCTTTTGCCTCACCGGAGTACCCCATCGTGTTACTTGGCCTGATGCTCGGCCCGTAAAGCGACAGCAGTACCACATCATAGTTCCGAAGCTGTTTCTGTAGTTTAAGCACCTCTTTTTTGTTTGCCTTCCGCGATAAGATGAACTCCTTGTTCCGGGCATATTTATCGGCCTCGCGTTGGAAAACCGTAGTTCTGCGTGCACCCACCGATACCGTCGCGATTCGGTGTTTGCGACGAGGTTTTATAGGTATAAGTTTTTTATAGTTGCGTAGTACGGTTATAGAGGCCTCGGCCAGTATCTGGTTGGTACTATCAGCAATAGGTGGGTTAAGGTCCTCGTACAGGTTGTTCAATTCTATGGGTTTATAGTTGTCGAGGCCCAGCCATTGCTTGGCGGCAAGCACACGACGGCATTTCAAGTCGATTTCTTCCTGTGTAAGGTCGCCTCTGACTATCGCTACTTTAATGGCTTGTATAGCCTTAGGTACGTTGTTAAGGCGTTCCAGAATGTCGTTTCCGGCCATCAGGGCTCGCACTTCGGCCTCGCCGGGTTCAAAGTATTTAGTAACGCCTTTCATCACCATAGCATCCGTAAAGATCAATCCTTTAAACTTAAGGTGATTTTTAAGCAGGCCGGTAACGATAGGTTTGGAAAGGGTAGAAGGCAGGTGCCGGGTAGAATCCAGTTTAGGGATGTGCATGTGCGCCACCATGATACTGCCAATTCCATATTTGATGAGTTCCTTGAAAGGGTATAGTTCCAGCGAATCAAGTCGCTGCCTGCCGTAGGGAATTATGGGAAGGTCGTAATGCGAATCAACATCGGTATCGCCGTGTCCCGGAAAATGCTTGGCTGTTGCCAGTATCCCGTTATCCTGCATGCCCTGCATATAGGCCATGCTCTTGGCTGTTACATCCAACCGGTCTTCGCCAAAGGCGCGGTAGCCAATAATAGGGTTTGCAGCGTTGTTGTTGATATCGGCAACCGGAGCGAAGTTTACGTGCATGCCCAACCGCTTGAATTCATACGCCACTTCGGCGCCCATTTTATAAATAAGGCCATTGTCTTCTATCGCGCCCAGCATCTGCTGGAAGGGGTATTGTACCGTACTGTCCAGGCGCATGCCTACACCGGTCTCCGCATCCATCGCGATCATGAGCGGGACCTTGGCAGCTGCCTGATACTTGTTTGTGAGTTTTGCCTGCCGTACCGGTCCTCCCTGGAAAAAGATGATGCCACCTACCTGGTAGGTTTTAATCAGTCTCATTACATCCGCTTCGTACTTTGGTCCCTTATCAGAAAAAGCTTCCACTATAATGAGCTGGGCAATACGCTGTTCCGGGGTAAGGGTATTAAATACGGAATCGACCCAGCGGGACGAAGGATTTTCAAGAGCCTCTATAATGGATGCAGGACGCACGTACGGCACATGTTCCTCAGGAGCAAAATTTTCTTCCTGCCGGGGGTGGCGGCTCGCGTCGGAACTTTCGCAGCTCCAAAGCATAAATGGCAGCACAAAAAGCAGTAATTTATAGTATGGCTTAGCCGCAGGGTGGTAACGTAAGCAACGCATAGTCAAGTAAAACACAACTGTACTTACTTTTTATCTCGGATTAGGTTTTATCTTGTTGTTATTTTCACAGGTAAATCAAGTGTTTTGCAGAAGCATTTGTACTGGTACGTATAGGTTTATTACGCAAATTTGGCTACTTTTTGATCACTTGAATACAATTATAGCACATGAAGACAGGGCCCGGAGTACTTGAAAGCACGCAGCAGGAAAGCAGCCGGTTTGCCTATAGTTTTTTGCCGGGACTGTTATTTATAGTGCTGATCTGGCTCATCCATTTGCTTTCTTATCTTACGGGAGCAGACCTGGGATTTCTGGGTGTATATCCGCGTCACTTTCTGGGCCTGGTTGGGGTGTTCTTTAGCCCGCTCATCCATGCAGATCTCAAGCATTTGTTATCCAATACTTTTCCGCTGGTCCTGCTTTCGGGGTTTATACTCTTTATACACAGGCGGGAAGGAGCTAAGGTGATAGGATTGGTTTATATCCTGAGCGGGTTGTTTACCTGGTTTATCGGGCGGCAGGCGTATCACATCGGGGCAAGCGGTGTGGTGTATGGCATGGCAGGTTACCTTCTTTTCAGAGGGGTTATTACCCGCGACCGTGGCGCAATGGCTGTAGCGTTTGCGGTACTGTTCCTGTATAGCGGCTTGTTCTATGGTCTGTTTCCGAAGGAAGAGCGCGTATCGTGGGAAGGGCACCTGGCCGGCATGGTTGCCGGATTGCTGGCAGCCTTGATCTATGGGAAAAAGACATTCAGCAAAAGCATTCCTAAAGAGGCAACTATAGCTATACAACCTGATGTAACGCAACGCCATGTAAGCAATACGTTTGTGCCATACTACATGCATTATACGATAAACTATAGCATGCATCAGCCCGGTAAAGCGGGCGAACCATTCATCTATAGTTTAAAGCCAGACAATCAACCGAATCAAATACCAACCCTATTGCAGCATCCTGCGTCTGTAAAAGAGCAAAAAACACCCTGATATGACAGAGAAACAGAAATCCATAGACGCCGAGGATACGAACAGAACAGAAATAAAAGAAAGCAAATGGCCCATGATCATAACCGGGCTTATAGTTGCCGCGCTTGTGATCTCGTATTTTATTTTTCCGGAGTTTAAGCAAACTATAACCGAAGGCTGGCAGGTACTGACCAGTGGCGATCAGCAGCGCATTTCAGATTGGGTAAGCCAGTTTGGTTTCTGGGGGCCGGTTTTTATAATTCTGGCTATGGTTGCCCAAATGTTTCTGCTGGTTGTAAATGTGGTGTTGCTGATGCTGGTTGCAATTATTGCCTACGGTCCTGTCTGGGGTTCGGTGATAGCGGTGGTAGCTGTGCTGGTAGCATCCTCGGTTGGCTACCTGATAGGCAAAAGTGTAGGCGAAGCTGGTGTGAGCAAACTGATAGGCGCAAAAGCCCAGCGCAAGGTTACTGATTTTATGGATGAATATGGTATCTGGGCTATTATTATTGCCCGTATCTCTCCGTTTTTGTCTAACGACGCTGTAAGTTTTGTAGCTGGTTTTGCAACAATGCGTTACTGGCAATTTATACTTGCAACTATAGCTGGTATAGTTCCGCTAACCATCTTGCTTGCCTGGCTCGGCGAAAATAATGAACGTCTTAAAACTGGCCTCATCTGGGTGTCTGTTGTGAGCCTTGTTTTGTTTATCGGGTATGTGATTTATGATAAATATTTTTAAAATAAATCGGTAGAATAACCATCTTCTCAACTCTCATTACCTCGTCTTTTAGGGCAGCTTTTTCAGGCCGAAAAGCCTTTTTAAAATTGCACCATTTAACGGGGCAAAACCCTGACAGTCTTATCGTAAAGGCATTATGTAGAAAGCTATATACCACTATAGCCATGCCATTTTAAAGAAGATGATTTTTCTTTAAATCTATAAGTATAAAAAATTATTAAAAAAGTACCTTTTTATCAATTCCAGCCCATAGTACTATAACCTATATCCTGAAGTGTCGTTTAAGCGGTTTGTTGTTGCCAAATCGATGTTTCACTAAAAGGATTTCTTATGATTAGGTACAAAATACTTGCGGCTGTGTTTTCTGTTATAGTTGCCGTCGCCGAAGAATTTTCATTACTAAAGTCAGAATCTCTCTCCCCGAAAGTAGAAGAACAATGGCTTACAATTACCGAACCTGCCCGACCTGAACCCATATTACTACCTACCCTTACCGTCTCCGCTTCAGTTTACCACCCCGAACCGCACCAAACCGATAGCACCCCTTTTATAACTGCTGATGGATCCAGAATTAATCGCAAAGACCCGGGCAAACACCGCTGGCTTGCCGTGTCCCGGAACCTGCATGCGCGCTGGGGCGGCGACCTTGAATTCGGAGATTCGCTATGGGTAACCGGTATCTCAGATGACTTGGACGGCTTATACATAGTGCGTGATGTAATGAACCGCCGTTTCCGGAACCAGGTTGATATTTTAGTTGGCCGGAAAGATAAGGTAATGGGTTTCTGGAAGAATGTAGGCATTGCTAAATTTGAACAAACTAACCAACGAAGTACAGCAGTTGCCGTAACCAACTAGCTAATTCTAAACCGGGTAACGCTGCACCCTGCACCAACCCGGTTCCTCAGAACTTATGCAGCAGGAGCGGTTAAAGCAACAAGAAGCAAAACAACTGGAACGGGAGCGCTACAAACTCCTGAACCGCTTACAGCATACACTGGAAATCCCGATGGTGGTGCTGGGAGTTATCTGGCTGGTTTTACTGGTCATAGAGCTTACAAGGGGCTTGCCGCCTATCCTGCAATTCGCCAACACCGTCATCTGGGTCATTTTCATTCTTGATTTCATCATCAAGTTCATCCTTGCTCCTCGCAAAACAGAATTCTTAAAACACAATGTGTTGACAACTATATCGCTGGCAGTTCCGGCGTTAAGGGTTTTCAGGCTGGCACGTTTGTTTCGGGTGATGCGTTCTGTGCGGGCGGTGAGGGGGCTCCGACTGGTAAAAGTGGTAGGCTCTATAAACCGGGGAATGCGCAGCCTTGGCAAAACCATGCAGCGTCGTGCCTTTGGCTATGTGCTGACTATAACCCTGGTTGTAATTGTGGCCGGAGCAGCCGGTATGTTTGCTTTTGAAAACGAACATGGTTTGTATTCCTACAGCGAAGCTCTATGGTGGACGGTTATGCTGCTGACCTCTATCGGGAGCGATTATTTTCCGGTTACAGCGGAAGGGCGTGTACTTTGTTTTTTACTGGCAGTTTATGGTTTTGCCGTGTTTGGTTATTTTACTGCCACGCTGGCTACCTTTTTTATAGACAGTGATGCAGAAAATGCAAGGGGAGAACTTGCCGGCTCAAAACAAATAAAAGTGCTGCAGCACGAAATTAAAGAGCTCCGAACTGAACTGCAGGCTGTTTTGAAAAGTGCCGGCAACTATAAACCACCCCAGGAGCCTCCGCAACTATAAGTTTTTTTGACGTAACGTAGAAAACACTTATTTTAGAAGTGTAACTATACAACACTTATGACCAGAGAAGAAGCCCGAACGATACTTACCCAGATGACTACCAGCGAAAGCCTTTTGCGCCATGCCCGAACCGTGGAACTGGTAATGGAAGCATATGCCACCAAGCTTGGCGAAGATGCGGAGAAATGGGCCGTGACAGGCATGTTGCACGATGCAGATTATCAGGCTTACCCGGAAAAGCACCCTAACGTGATAGTTAACCTGCTGCGGGAGCGAGGCGAAGTTGAAATTGCACACGCCATATCGGCGCATTATACCCACTGGGGTGTTTCGTATGATACTTTACTGGATAAAGCGCTGCTTGCCTGCGATGAGCTGACCGGTTTTATAGTTGCCTGCGCGCAGGTTCGGCCGCAACGCCTGGAAGGTTTGGAGCCAAAATCAGTTATAAAGAAACTGGGCCAGAAAAGCTTTGCCGCCTCCGTGGACCGCGACGAAGTGAGAATTGGGGCAGAACTGTTTGGCGTTGATATGAAGGAACATATTGCATTTATTATACAAGTGCTGCAAGAGCACCAATTGGAACTGCAACTACAGCCACAAACAGGAGCACAGGTATAAACAGAGCGGGTTAGAGCCCGCTTTTTTATTGCATATAGTCACTCAGTATCTCGAAGCCTTCTTTCTCGTCTTTCGCCTCTACTACTTCGTTTATCACAAACTGTATTTCCTGTTCCGACCAGCTTTCTTTTTCAGCAGCTTTTACAAAAACAGCGATCGCAGCATACCTGTTGCCGGTCGTCGGCAGGGCTGCCTTTACTCTTTTTCGAATTCTCATACCTGTAAATTAACCGGCTAAAGGTACAAACTTGCAGGTATAATCTGAAATGAGGAAGGCTTATAGTCGCATTCCGCCCAACTCTTTATAGTTACCGCCGTTTTTACAAAAAGCAACGGAAGTGGGTAGCATATGGAGAAAAAACTTTACACCTGGGATGAACTCCAACAACTTAGCGACCTGACCATGATCCAATACCTGGCACCTATACTTATAGGGCTGGTTATAGCCGAGTGGCTGATAAGTTACTACAGGAACCGCAGTTATTACGAGAAGAAAGATACGCTGGTAGCGCTTGGCATTGGCCTGGGAAATGCCCTGATCGGGGTGGTACTAAAGGTGGCGTTATTCGCTATCTCAATGACAATCTATAATATGGTACCCTGGGCAATGCCGCGTGTATGGTGGGGATTTATAGTTTGTTTTATAGCCGTGGATTTCTGCCGTTACTGGGCACACCGCATCTCTCATGAGCAACGGTTCTGGTGGGCAACGCACGTCACGCACCATTCCTCCACTAAAATGAATTTCCTGATATCGCTTCGTACCGGCTGGACTGCTCCCTTAAAGTTTGTTTTCTTTCTTCCGGTGCCGTTAATGGGAATCGATCCGCTTACTTTTTTTATATGCCACCAGGCAGCGGTGTTCTATCAGTTTTTTGTACACACCGAACTGGTTAGAAAGCTGCCTGCACCTATAGAGTATATTTTTGTAACACCCTCGCATCACCGGGTACACCACGGCTCCAATCCCGAATACATAGACCGTAACTATGGTTCTACCTTCATTATCTGGGACCGTTTTTTCGGCACTTTTGAACCGGAAGTAAAACAACCTGTCTACGGTTTAACCAAGCCTGTAACGTCATATAACCCAGTGTATCTTGTTTTTCATGAGTGGGTAGATCTGGCTAAAGACGTATCGCAGTGCCGTTCAGTATCAGAAGCCCGGAAAGTCCTTTTTTATCCGCCAGGAGCTATCGTTACCCAACATCAAATGCAACAGGAGAGGGGAGAGGAAGACGTAAAAGAGGCTGCTCCGGAACTTGCAGAACAACAGGCTATTGTTTCATAGGTAGTGTTTGTTCAATTGGGGAATACCTCACCCCAGCCCTCTCCTTTTAAAGAGGGCCCCTACCCCCAAAACAGGAGAGGGAGTTTATAGAAGCTACAGTTTATTGTTTGTACAGCTGGTGCGAGCGTCTTTGCTCGTGACTAACTATGTTGTTAAATCTCCTAACTCAACTGGGCCGATAGGGGCAGGCTTGGTAGTAGCGCTAGCTATAGTTCTATAGTTACCGTATATCCAACCACCCCTGCCCCTCCTTGTCTAAGGAGGGGAGCTTTTCCGTTATTGCTATAGTTAAGGTTATCGTTCTATAGTTGCAGTTTTAACCCACCCCTACCCCTCCCAAGAGGGGAGTTTCTGCCATTACCAAGCTACAACAAACTATGGTGCTATAGTTACAGTCCACGAGCAGGGCAGGTTTACCTGTCCTTTTGAAAATATATCCACGTTCAATCTCGAAGCGAGAAGTTCTAGACTATAGATGCTGGTTACTATGAGAAATGTATCAGTCTTTGGGTGGAGCGCCTTTGCTTTGTTGCGGTGCCCCCAGGCAATCCGACGTAGGAGGATAGCAAGAAAGCAGCAGTGCGATGCCCAAAGACGGGGCCTCCCGGCCATGAGGGCACCAAAGTTAGATTGAAACGATAAGCACCTAGAGCTCCCAGGATTGGAAGAAGCTTGAAAAGAAGGCTTGGTTCGAGTTGCAAGAGACTTCAACTATAAGCTGAGATAGATTTCTCACTTTGTTCGAAATGACATAAGAGAAACTATAAGATGATTAAGTGTCCTCAATGCTACATTAGCTCTCTTCAACCAGCCTCTCGAAATGCTTGAAATGACAAAGCGAAAAATTAAAAAATTAGAAGGTCTATCCCAGCAATGGAGAGGATATAAAAGTAAAAAGGCAGCGATTTCCGCTGCCTTTTTAAACGATATTATTAAACCTTAATTATTATACTGCTCATTATAACCTGAGCTTCCCTGACCGCTGGAAGCAGGAAAGGTTTGTGCTTCTTTCGGAACACCCATTTTCTCCTCGCGGCGCTGCTGGTACTGTGAGAACTGTAAAGGTGTTAATATATCTTTTATCCTCGAAAGCCTGGTTTCAGTAATGATCTCCATTTCAGAAGCTACTTTCTTAGGATCGTTTTTATGCTTTTTAAATACTTTATCGGCCTCCTTCATACTGACAAGGTTTATTTCGGACACTTTTTTTGTTTGCTCAGGTGTTAAACGCAGGTTCTTGGCCATGCCAGCGGTAATGTCGGCGGCGCGCTGCTCTACCGTTTTGGGTGCCGATTGTGCAGGAGCTTTCTGGCCTTGTGCAAATGCGGTTATGGTTGCGAAAACAAATACAGCTGCTAAAAGTGCTTTTCTCATATCTCTGTTAAATTATCTCGGTTATAGTCTAAGCAAGAATTGTTCCGGTTACTTGCAGGCCTTCAAAACAAGCGTAGCCAAACTATAGTTTCTGGTTTACTTACGATTCGCTGTAGAAGAATACTTTGTAGAAGTGCATGCCGCGCTCTTCATCATAGCCACGCTCTACATATTGCTCGCTTTGTTCCGGGTTATAACCGCTAAATTTGATCTCGATCTGCGTATCGAGTTTAATAAAGTTGCGGAACTTGCGCTTCATATTACGTACAGTGCTCTTATTTATTGTAAAACCCTGTATATCTTCCAGGTTCCGCTCCTCAGCAAAGTTCTGGCTATAGTTCTTAAAACGTTCTGCCGACTCCGGTTCGTCAATTACACTGCTGGTGAAATCTTCCAGGTCAAAAGTCTCGTTCTTCGAGAAATAATCTACGGAACGGGATATAAACTCAATCTGGTCCTTTTTGCTTTCACTCTTGGCAAACACCTCTTCCGAGAAATCCTTACACATGTTCAGGACCGTTCTCGTCGAGAAGTTGGTGTCTTTCAGTTCATCCACATGCAGGAAATCGTCTTTCCAGAACTGGGCATCTGTGCTGTTGGCATCCACCATTTTTACGCGGTAACCATCTTCAGCTTCCGTGTTATAAATCATGCAGCCTTTGTCTACGCCTTTCAGGTTTACACCGGCATGGTAATCGATGCTCAGGTCGTCATGGCTGTCTTTAAAGGTAAGGAACGTGTCTTTGTTCTCGGATTTAAAGATACCGATGGCGTCAACTTCCTCGTCGTTTATAATGCAGCCTTTAAAATAAGCTACGTATAGTTCGCCACTCTTTACTTTAGGGTGATCTGACTGCTCGTACAGGTGATTCAGGATATGAACAGAATATGTATGGAACTTGGCGGGCTCGTTAAAGATAAGCGTAGCATAGGCAAACATCTCGTTCAGGGCCAGGTCGGAGGTGTGCGTAAACCTGAAAAACTCTTCCTGCTTAAACGGCGAAATAAAGTAGCGTAACAACAGTTCGTTTAGTTCTCCATCATTCAGGTCAACCAGGTCCTGCGAGGCTACTACACCTTCTTCTTTCGACTTATTTCCAACTCTGTGCACAGCTAAACGCTGTAATCTTACCTGTATCTTCTCGCTCATGTATGCTTTTGTATGCTAACGGACCGCAAAGGTATTATTAATTGCTGATTGTTGAATTGTAGATTGTAAGTTCAAAGGTACATCTCATCGTTTTTCTGAAAAGTACATCCTCCCTATAGTTGATCGCATATCAAACTTTTGGGCGTGCCGGCATGGCCGTCGGGCTCTCGCGGCTCGCTCTATAGTTTGTGCCCACCTATAGGAGCTCAAACAACCGCTCCATCCCTCACGCAAACTATAGTTTAGCAACTCGCTCAAACTATGGTTACCATACTGAGAATTGAATGATGAATTCGCTATCCATTGTTTTACAGGTTGTTATGAATAATTCTTCATTCCTTATGAATCATTATTCCTTTTCTGGCATGGTTTTTACATAATGAGTTTCCAGAGCCGCGAAGCTTATCAAACTACAGAATTTTAACTTAAGGGGATCATGAAAAAGATATTTTTACTCATAGCCGTAGTGCTGGGCTTTGCGGCTACAAAAGTGAACGCACAACAAGCACAACCTATCCGTTTCGGGGTTCGGGTTGGTGCAAACTTATCAAACTGGCAGGGCGAAACTGTTAACAGTGCCCAGAACCTGATCGATCTGTCGGACGGGAATGTTAACCATAAGATGCGCGAAGGCGTGCACGCCGGTTTATACATGAGCATACCACTGGGTTCGGGTTTCGAGATCGAGCCGGGGCTGCAGTACTCTCAGAAAGGTACACGCTTAACAGGTAAACTGCCTTGGGTAGAAACCGAGTTCCTGAACGCCAACATGACTATCACCAACAAATCAGAATACATTGAACTGCCTGTACTGGCGAAACTATACGTGGCAGATGGTTTCCATATTTTTGCAGGACCGCAGGTGGCTTATCTTATATCAAACAAAGTACAGGCACAGGCCAGCGTACTTGGGTTTAATGCCTTTAACCGCGAATGGGATATGAAAAACGGTTTCCGGGAGATGGACTTTAGTGTGGTAGGTGGTGTTGGTTACAAATTCACAAACGGGCTTAACCTGAGCGCAGGTTACGATTACGGCCTGAATACCATAGATGAAAACGCAAACTTCGAAACCTACAACAGAACATTTAAAGCTTCAGTAGGTTATACCTTCTAGTGAGAGTTACTTATTTAGTGTTTTGGTGATTGCAACGGGCTGCTGAATTTCAGGAGCCCGTTGTGTTTAATACAAAAGGCCATTTTGCTATAGTTGCAAAATGGCCTTTTATAGTTACCGGAAGTCAATAGTTTTAATGGTGATGATGGTCGTTATCATTGGGTCTGCTGTTATAGTTGGCTATAGTTCCGAGAGTAAAGAACACCGCCCAGCAAATATATAACGCCGCAAAGTTATTGATACTTTTACCGATCAGGGCAAGTATGAGGTGCGCCAGCAGGGTCATTACCAGTCCAGTAGCAGCTACAAACTGATAAGAATTCATTTCACGCGGGTCGTATATCTTTGATAACTTCATTCAGTTTATAAATTTTTTCTCTGTAACAAGCCTGTTATAGTTTAGGTGCCATCTATACAGTGCTCCGCACAAAGATAACTAACAGGATTCGATTGATTAGCCCCTCCAGGCAATTGGTACCAATCGTTATTAGTCTGTGGGTCTTGTACGCAGATATCGTTTCCACCTCTAACTATAGTTGATTTATATTTCGGTTATTTATCTTTAGTTGTAAAATTATGTTAAGTAAACTTTACCAATAAGGAACAAGGCTACCAGCCAAGCGTATATAAGGTACAACATTTAGAAACTGATTATGGCAACTGAAGAAGAAAACATACAAAATACACCAAGTAGTGCTAAGAACGTAAACAGCGATTTCAACAAACGTGTTTCAATGGGCAACCACCCCGACCCGTCGGCAAAACGCAACATAGGACCGGATGGCCAAACAGAGCGTAGCGGGCAAAAAGATAAGCTGGAGAATATGCATATAAAAGGTAACGAAACAACAGGTTACGGTGCAAGCGATACCAGCAAGAGTGTAGAATACCTGGCACAGGGCCCTGGCTTTGAATTTGAAGGTAGTGATACTGCCATGAATGACGACCTGAATGGCATCAGGAGCAAAGACCAGCCGCTGGGGGAGACCAAGACTGAAGAAACAGACTCGGACAGAAGCAGAACCTAAAAAGAAACTAAAAACGGAGGCCAGAACAAAGGTCTCCGTTTTTAGTTTTATAAGTGGGGTAGCAACTATAAACTAAATAATTTAAGTTTGTTACACGCATTTAGCTTGAAACTAGAACCAACCCAACATGCCTGACCAGTCACCTTATACCCTGCACATCCGGAACATGGTGTGCCCGCGCTGCATTAAAGTGGTAACCGATGAGCTGGACAAACTCGCGCTACCTGTGCAGGAGGTTAAATTAGGGGAGGCAAAATTATCGCAGGAGCCCAGCCAGCAGGAATTGGAAAAGGTTAAAGAAGTACTGGCCGCGGAAGGTTTCGAATTACTGGAAGACCCTAAAGCTGAAATGGTAGAGAAAGTTAAGATAGCTGTTATTAACCTGCTGCGTAGCGGCAAAGTGGAAGAGCTGCATGTTAACTTATCTGATTATTTATCTGAGCAACTGGGCAGAGATTATAACACGCTCAGTGCTTTGTTCTCGGCTGCCGAAGGGGTAACTATAGCCAGGTATATGGTGTTGCAGAAAATTGAGATGGCAAAAGAACTGCTCGATTATAATGAATTAAGCCTGAGCCAGATCGCTGATAAATTAGGTTATAGCAGCGTTGCACATCTGTCTAATCAGTTTAAGCAGATCACCAGCCTGACGCCTTCAGCTTACAAAAACAGCACTTCTGTAGCCCGTAAGCCGCTGGATCAGTTACAATAAGCCAAACTATAAATGAACTATAAAAAAGAAGCCCCGGCGATGTTATATGCCGGGGCTTCTTTTTTATAGTTTATTAAGAACAGATAAATTCTTCTTTTATAAAACTGAGTATTTCAGGTGAAAGTGGTTTAGAGAAAAAGTCTTTAACCTCTTTCAGGCTTTTTGCCGAGATGATATCTTTCCTGTCTACTGCCGAGGAGAGCATGAACAGGCAGCAGTTTTTCGTGATCTCCTCCGGAATCTGTCTGTATTCTTCTATAAAACTCCAGCCATCCATGCCAGGCATGTTTATGTCCAGGAAAATAAGATCGGGGAATGCTTCAGGTTGCTGTAAGGCAGTATTTTTCAGGTATTCGAGCGCATTTTCAGCCCATTCAAAACTACAAACTTCTTCCGCAAACTTCTCATTTTTGATGATGCTCTCACACACAAAGTTGTTAATCTGATCATCATCAATCAGTATTACCTTTTTCAATGTATTCATTTACTACACTACTCTTTAAAAAGTAAACACGAAAAGTGGTGCCTACTCCAACGTTACTTTCAACTTCAACTTTTCCGCCAAGCAACTCCGCTTGGCTCTTAACAAGATGTAAGCCAAGGCCTTTGCCAGCAATATTCGGGTGAAATCTCTTATACAGCCCAAAAACCTTGCCTTTTTCTTTGCTAAGGTCAATTCCGAGGCCATTATCGCTGACTTGCAGACAAATATAGTCATCCACAGCAGAAGTTTTAAGATTTATCTGCAGTTTTTTGGTTCTATCCCGGTATTTTATGGCATTAGACACCAGGTTATGTATAATGCTTTTAAGATAACTCCTGATGGTAACTATAGCCGGCTTGGCTGTAAAATCATGCGTCAGAGTTGCTTCAGCTTCTGTTATTTCGTCTGATAAACTCTCGGTTACATGCTGAAAGATTTCTTCGAAGTAGACTTCTTCCTCTGCATCGTGCTGGTCGTTGCGCATGGCGAGCAGTTCGTTCAGGTCACGGATGGTGCTATCAAGTAACCTGGCTGACCGGAACATGTTGTCGATAACGCGCTGGTTGATAGGTGCCTCAGGGTTTGTCCGGTCATAAATAGAGCTAAGGCCAAGCAGGTTAGCAATGGGCGCGCGCAGGTTATGCGACACAATGTAGGCGAACTGCTGCAGGTTCTGGTTCTGTAGCTGTAATTTCTCTGTTAGTTGTGCCTGCTTTGCTTCTGCCAGTTTACCTGCTGTTATATCCGCTACGGAACTATCCAAACGAATTACCTTTCCATCGGCGTTCAGCATCGGAGACGAACGAAGCATCATCCAGCGGATTTCACCTGAACGGGTTATAATCCTGAATTCCTGTTCAAATTTATGCCCCTGCAAGGCTTCATTTTCAAATTTTTCTTTGAGTAAGGGTATGTCTTCTTTAACAATGATCTTCGGCCAGAGTTCATCACTGATGAATTCATCCTCGGTATAGCCTGTCAGTTCGAAGCATTGCGGGCTTATATACAAGATGTTAGAATTTGTGTCTGCTGATAAGATGATCTCCGGGATGTTTTCTATAGTTGACTGAAAGCGGTTCTTGGCTTCTGTTATTTCGTGTTCGCGCTCTTTTTGCTCTGTAATGTCCTGCGTGGTACCAACCACTTTAATTACTTTTCCCTCCATATCCATCACAGGCTCCATAATGTGATACAGATATTTCTGATTGCCATTCTGTAGCAGGATGCGATGCTCCATATGTACCGTTTCTTTTGAATCTACGACACGCTGATATTCCTGAAGGGCAAATTCCTGATCATCCGGGTGAAAATAGGAGGTTATATTATGGAAAGTTGGGGTAAAGTCTTCCGGCAGCTCATATATCGTATAAGTATTCTGCGACAGTTTAAGCTGGTTACGCTCCAGATCATACTCCCAACTACCAACTTTTGCCAGCGACTGAGACCGTACCAGCTGCGCCTCGTTCTCTTTAATAGCTTTTACAATATTGCGCTGCTCCGAAATGTCGTTAATACTTAAAGCAACCGCTATCGTATCGTTAAATTTAGTAAATACCGGTCGATAGGAAATTTCGAACCACAAATTTCCGCGGCCTGTTTCATAGCTTACCGTATTACCCCGCAACGCTTTCTGAAGATCTTGTATGAGATCCTGCTGCTGATCTTCTGCTGTGAAATCCAGTATACTTTGTCCCTCTTTTAACTCCTTAACCTGCAGTCTTTTTACTTCTTCTGCTGCTACTTTATTGAACGATAGAATTTTGAGATCTTTATCGAGCAGGTAGATAGCCTGCGGCGAGCTGTTAAGCAACGCTGTAAGGTTTGCTTCGCTCTGTATAAGGTGCTGCTGCGCTTCTTTCTGGGTAGTAATATCTATCAGTGTTCCGTTGTAAAGTACAGTACCATCCTCTTTTTGTGTTGGCAAACTATGGCCCCGGATCCAGATCCATTTTTCTTCAGGTGGGCTCCACATTCTCAACTCCACTAACCATGGCGTAAGCGTTCTGACAGACTCCCGGATACTTTCCCAGATGTATTCCAGTTCGTCCGGGTGTGCGGCCTCGAAAAGCAAATGCGGATTCTGGTAAATGTCTTCAGATGTAACACCGTAGAGCTGTAGCAAGCTGCCACTGATAAACGGGAAAGAGAAATTCATTTCCTTATCTACCTGGAACTGGTAAACAGCCCCCGGAACACTTGAACTGATTTCGAGAAGCTGCTTTTCGCGTCGCTCCAGGTTCGAGATCGCTTTTACCCTGTCATCAATATTAATGGCTACAACTATCTTTGGCTTAAAGTTACCCTGTGGTGGAAGACCATGGGTTTTTATATCAACAAAAAACACGCTGCCGTCTTTCCGGACGTGTTTCCAATTGCTAGGGATTCTATAATTTTCGTTAAATAAAGGTAGTAAATTTACCAGGTCTGCTACCTGGTCTTCAGGCTGCAGGTCCATTATGGTCAGGTTCAGAAATTCGGCGCGGGTATACCCATATTCTTCCAGGGCTGCCTGGTTCACTTCCAGTATACGCCTGGTATCGTAATCAAAAACCCACATCGGAATCGCGATATTCCGGAACAACGATCTGTAAAGTGCCTGGCTTTCGTTAAGTGCATTTTTCAGTTGTTGCCTTTCACGCTTTTCAGTGCTTAGAATGGCATCGCTAAAGCGCAACTGATTAAAGGCTTTCCGGATAAAGATGGCGGCAAAAGCGGTAACCAGCAGCGATGCCAGCAAAAGCATGTTATAGTTGCGGATGGTACTGTCTATTGTCTGAAGGGCATCGGTACCACGTTTGCGGGTATTGGTACTTATGGTATCCCCCAATTCGTTCAGGAATTTCTGCTGGCGGTGGTAGGCCGGTGTCAGTATAAGTTCTTCATACGATTGGTCCTGCCGGCCTTTACGACTCAGTTCAATAAGGTTGTCCAGCATGCCGGCGTACTGGTTCCTTTTGTCCACGTATTGCTGTAACAGTTGTTTCCGGCTTGCTACTATTATAAGTTCCTCAAGTTTAACCAGGTCATTATTTATGGCCTCATTTGCCTGTTGTATCTTGTATTCCAGCCTTGCCATAGTTGCTGCATCAGTAGAATTGATGTGCTTTATGGCCGTGTTGTAAACAAAGTCTTCTTTGTTGTGCAGGTCACTTATAAGCTCCAGCCTGTAAAGCGAATCAGAAACCATTTGGTTATAGTTTTCCTGCACTTCACGGGCTGTCAGGTACGAGTAGACGCTGATGGTAAGCAACGCAACAGCCAACACGGCGAACGCAATAGCGGCATAACGTGTGGTAATCTTTTGTCTGCTATAGTGGTGTTCGTCCTGGCTGCTGTTCATTACCTGTTTGGGTAGCGGTTCTTAGATTGTTTTGAGGATCAGCTTAGCGAAATATAAGCCTTGATCTGATCTGTAAGTAGGTTAAGATAAGCATACTTTAAATCAGCAGCGTATGTTGGCTTTATGTTTAAACATTAAGATGAAAGGATTTAGTAATACTCATGTCAGGATGCAAATCAGATAAGTCCTAAATATAATAGCTGTTTGCTAATATTCCAGCTTTTGTTTAGCAGCGCCAGAAAAAAAAGTTATAAATCGGCTTATCTGAAAATCTGTAAATGATAAAAACAAATCTGTAACAGCAGGCGGGCAGTGCGGTTGTATCTTTGTAGTGTTATAAAAAGAAGAACGAGATGGCAACACTTACACATAATACATATGAAAAGGCTACTTACCCGGTAGAGGGTATGACCTGTGCGTCCTGCGCCTCGAGTATCGAGAGCATGCTGCGCGCCCGAGAAGGCGTAGCGGAAGCCAACGTGAACTTTGCCGGCAAAAGTGTGCAGGTTTCTTATGAACCAACTATAGTTAACCCCAACCAGTTACGCGAAACAGTAAAGGAAATTGGCTTTGATATACTGATAGAAACCCAGACGCAGGAACAACTTGAAGAGCGCGAAGCAAAAGCTATCCGGGACCTGAAACTGAAAACTATAGTTGCCGGCATACTTGCCCTTCCTGTTTTTATCCTGGGTATGTTCTTTCACGATACGTTTGCCTGGGGCAACTGGGCCATGCTGCTTTTAACAGCTCCAATTTTGTTATGGGCTGGTCAGCGGTTCTTTACCGGTGCATGGGCACAGGCTAAACATGGCCGCGCCAACATGGATACACTGGTGGCGCTCAGTACCGGTATTGCTTTTGTATTCAGTGTTTTCAATACCGTCTATCCTGAGTTCTTCCTGAGCCGTGGCCTGATGCCGCACGTGTATTTTGAGGCCGTAGCCGTTATTATTGCTTTTATTCTGCTTGGTAAATACCTGGAAGAAGGGGCCAAGAACCGAAGCTCTGCAGCTATTAAAAAGCTGATGGGCCTGCAGCCCAAAACGGTGCGCATACTACGCGATGGAACAGAACTGGAAATAAAAATTGAAGAAGTACAGGTAGGAGACAGGGTAATTCTGCTGCCCGGCGACCGTGTGCCGGTAGATGGCCAGGTTGCTGCCGGAACGACTTATTTAGACGAAAGCATGCTAAGCGGCGAGCCGTTGCCGGTGCAGAAACAGGCAGGCGATAAAGTGTTTGCCGGAACCATAAACCAGAAAGGCAGTGTGCAGTTGATAGCGGAGAAAACCGGCGGCGAAACCATGCTGGCCCACATCATCAGAATGGTGCAGGAAGCGCAGGGTAGTAAAGCACCAGTACAGAAACTGGTGGATAAAATTGCCGGTATATTTGTGCCTGTAGTGCTGGGCATTGCGTTGCTTACTTTATTATCCTGGGTCGTATTTGGCGGACAGGCTTACCTGACGGAAGGATTCCTGTCGATGATATCAGTGCTGGTGATTGCCTGCCCGTGTGCGCTTGGCTTAGCAACTCCGACAGCTATTATGGTTGGTGTGGGGCGCGGAGCTGAAAACGGTATCCTTATAAAAGATGCGGAAAGCCTGGAACGTGCCCATGAAGTAAACGCTGTGATCTTGGATAAGACCGGAACTATAACCCTGGGTAAACCAACTGTTACGGATGTGGTATGGGCAAATGAGGTACAGCAACCGAAGCAGTTAGAGCAGTACTTTTACTCTATGGAAGCCCAGTCGGAGCACCCGATAGCACAGGCGGTTTATAGTTACTACAAAGAAGCCGGTGCCCAGGTACAGCAACCAGACCATTTCAACAGCCTGACAGGTATGGGCGTAGAAGCTGACTTTAATGGAGTTAGGTATTATGCAGGTAACTATAAACTGCTGCAGCAACAGGGGGTAACTATCCCCGAAGAACTGGCCCAGCAAACTATAAAACTGCAGGAGGATGCCAAAACTGTGATCTATTTTGCAGATGCACAGCAGGCACTGGCTGTATTTGCCGTATCAGACCCGATAAAGGAAACGGCTGCCCAGGGAATAAAAGCAATGCAGGAGGCCGGAATAGAAGTGTATATGCTGACAGGTGATAACAAGCAGACCGCCGCAGCCGTTGCGCGACAAGTGGGCATCACTAACTATAAAGCAGAGCTAATGCCACAGGATAAAGCAGATTTTGTGAAGCAGCTGCATGCCGAAGGCAAACACGTGGCCATGGTGGGAGACGGCATAAACGACGCACAGGCGCTGGCTACTGCTGACATCAGCATTGCTATGGGACAGGGCACTGACATTGCGATGGATGTAGCCGGCATTACACTGATGCGATCTGAACTGACACAAGTAGCAGCAGCCATTAAATTATCCAGGGAAACCGTTAAAACGATACGTCAGAACCTGTTCTGGGCCTTTTTCTATAATGTGATCTGTATTCCGGTGGCGGCTGGCTTGTTGTTTCCGTTCACAGGTTTCCTGCTTAGCCCGATGATCGCGGGAGCGGCCATGGCCTTTAGTTCAGTGTCGGTGGTGGCAAATAGTTTACGTTTAAGAACAGTTAAATTAAAATAAGTGATCAGTTAAATAATTATGTTAAATATGAAGACCTATAAATTCAAAACCAATATCAACTGTGGGAGCTGCATTAAAGCGGTAACACCACACATGAACAAACTGGAAGGTATAAGCTGGGAAGTAGATACTGACAATCCGGACAAGATCCTGGAAGTGAAATCTGAAACCCTGGAAGCCTCAGATATTAAAAATACAGTAGAGAAAGCCGGATTTAAAGCCGAGCAACTATAAACGATAGCAACTATATAAAAGAAAGGCTGATCAGGAATGATCAGCCTTTTGTGTTGTAAGGGGAGTGGTTTATTTTTTGCACCCGGCCCGGCATAATAGCATACAGGAACATAATTACGCCGATCAAAAGTAAGCCTAATGCTTCGCGGGCTTCTTCAATATTCTTTATGTCGCCACCGCCAACTTCCAGGCCTTCGTACTTTTCGGGCCACATGTAAAAGGCACCCAATAAGCAGGTTACAGTAGTTATCGCTAACACCAGAACAGGCACTTTGCCAAATGCTGCCAGTATAGTTATAGCAGCCGCGTATAAATAAATCAGTATCCAGACAGTAGCATCCGGGTCGTTGTACTGCATGGCAGCAAAGCTGATGAATACTAATCCGAGTATAATTCCGATGATCTTCCTGAGCATAGTATAGCTATAGTTTAAACTATATAGTTATACTTGAATCTATAGCAAAGGTTATAGTTCCGGAAAGCAAAAGGGCAGCTTTATGCTGCCCTTTCTTTAGTCTATAGGAAGTTCCAGGCTTACCACGCCCATTCCGGGCAAATGACCCTGCGGGTATTGCGAAGTTTGAAACCCAGCACCACTTCGTGGCTCCCGGCGTGTCCCGTTCCTAACGGTGACGTACTCGCATCATATGAGTAAGCCAGGTCGAAAAGGTGACTGATGTTCATACCAGCCATGGCTGCAACCGATTCGTTATGGCGGTACGTTAGGCCTGCCCAGAGCCTGTTGGCATACATTACTTTGGCTGATGCATCAAACGAAACAGGGCTTGGCTGTGCCATTTTCACCATAACAGAAGGGATAACTGCCAGGTCTGGTGTCATATCAATTCTGTAACCGGCAGTGGCGAAGTAATGCTGCTGTAATCTTCCTTCTTTGTCTTCAGGAGTTGTACTATCGTTTATGTATTTACGCTTACTGGGTACCAGTTGCGAGCCTGAGGCGCCTACATAAAAGTTGTACGAGTACAGCCATAGGCCCATGTTCAGGTCAAACTTCATTTCGTTTACACGACCGTCATAAATAGCAGGGTCATTGCCTTGGGCAGTCGTTACAGTTCCCGGATCCAAGCTGTACTGAATAATTCCCGGAGCCACACCAGCCGCTATCCGCAAAGACTTAGTGAGTGGCTGGTGGTAAGCATAGCTCATACTGAAACTGCCACGCTTCAACGGACCTGTTTTTGTGCTGCTTGCCATTGCGCCAATGCCATGATGCGGACGGATACGCTTGTACTTGCTTGGCTTTTTGGTGCTGGCTTCTTTTGCGTTCGTTCCGAGGCGGCTGCCCCTGTACGAACTACTCATATCCTTGTTAAGGGGCATATGAAACGAGGCATAATACGTTTGAGGCGCACCTTCCAGGCCAGACCATTGCTGCCTTGTTCCCAGTTTCAGATCGGCATAGTCTTCTATACCGGAAATGGCCGGGTTAAGCAGGTAGTTGTTGGTAGAGTACTGCGTGTACTGTGGTCTTTGCTGTGCCATTACCTGGCCGGCAAAAAGTAACACAAATCCTAAGGCTAAAAGTCTTTGCATATACGTTATTTAACGATTGTTATACTTCCTGTTAATGGTTTCTCGCTTGGCTCCAGCTGTATCACATAATAGTAGGTAGCCAGTGGCAATTCCTGCCCGTTGTAGCGCCCGTCCCAAGGTGCCTGGTATCCGTTCGACTGGAACACCATAGTGCCCCACTGGTTGAAAACCTGTACTTTACAGTTCGGGTATTTCTTGAGGTTGGCAATTTCCCAGGTATCGTTAATGCCGTCGCGGTTCGGCGTAAAGGTGTTTGGTATCTCTACAAAAGGCAGCACCGTTACCGTTACCTCATCCGTGAAAGTACAGCCACCAGCCGTCGTTATAGTTACGATGTAAGTTGTTGTCTTTTCTGGCGTTGCCACCGGGTTTGCTATGTTCGGGTTATTCAGGCTTGCTGCCGGAGACCAACTATAGCTATCGCCGCCGCTTGCCTCCAGTGTTATGCTTCTGCCTTTAATGATGGTCCTGTCGGGTCCTGCATCTGCCGAAGGTTCCATAACGGTTACCTTAACCGGGGTGCGGTCGCTGGCACACGATGACGTGACTTCCTGCACATAGTAAGTAGTAGTATGTGTTAAAACCGGCGTAGTAAAAGTATTACCTACTGCCAGTACCTCACCTGAGCTTGCCGATGCATACCATTCCAGACGGCCTTCCTTGCCGGTTGCTTTCAGCGTAACACTGCTGCCGGAACAGGTGATAACACTTTGGGCTACCGGTGCCAATGGCTGTGCATTTATGCTGACTACAACCACGTTACTCACCAGCCCGTCGCACGACTCCGAAGTCACAATTCTGCGGAACCATGTTTTTTGGGTCAGCGGCATCGGATTATAGTTCTGGCCGTTGTTGGCGCCCGGTGCGGTGGTAAATCCTTTGTCTGCACTTTCGGTACTGTATTCCCACAGGTAAGTATAGCTGCCGCTGCCACCTGCTGGCGTAGAGCCCGTTAACGTTGAAGGTGCCGTTGCATAACAAATTGTCTGGTTCGTGCTGATCTTGTTGTTGCTCATCGCTGGCTTCACTGTGATCATTACTTCCTGGCTGTTATCTGTTCGTGGTCCTGAAATAACAACTCTGCGGAACCAGGTATCCTGCGTTAGCGCTGGCGGTGCATAATCTATCCCATTACTGGTACCTTTTGCAGATACCCAGGTAGTGCCTGCATCACTTGTTTTGTACTGCCACTGGTAAATGTAATCTCCTTCGCCACCTTCCGGGGTTGATCCTTTCAGCGGTTTTGGTGTGTTGCCATAGCAGATCACCTGGTCGGCCTGGATGTTGTTGTTCGAGATGCCTAACGTGATCGTGATCTTCACAGGGTTCGAGATACTTTCGCAACCACCAGAGTAAACACGTCTTCTGTACCAGGTATCAGCATTCAGTACTCCCGGTGAATAATTTCTGCCATCATTCAGACCAGTTGCAGTTGTATAGTTGTTTCCGTTGGTGCTTACTTCCCACAGGTAGGTGTATGTGTTATCACCGCCAGCTGGTAAGGAGCCAGTTAGCGGGGAAGGACGCTGACCCGCATAGATCGTCTGGTCTATCGTTATCGTGTTCTTCGTGATTTGAGGAGATACGGTCACCTTCACAACATTAGACACATGCGAGCAAGCTCCTGAAGTAACCACTCTTCTGAAATAAGTTGTAGTGGATAGTACGCCAGGCTGATAGTTTACACCTTTGCCATTTGAAGTGATAGGAGCAAAGGCTGCCGGTGTGTTTGAGGTAGCAGATTGCCACTCATAACTATAGATACCATCACCACCTGTCGGAGCAGAGCCTTTCAGTAGTGCAGGAGCAGAGCCAACGCAAACCATTTGCTCTTCGGTTATCGTGTTTTCAGAGATAACCGGATTAACATTGATCTTAACCGCTGCAGAAAGATCGAAACATTTGCCTGACGTTACTTTGCGACGGAACCAGGCTGACTCCGTTAACGCTGTCGGCTGATACGATTGATTGCTGTTCACGCCCGGAGCAGTTGTATAGTTTACACCATCGGTACTAACCTCCCATAGATAAGTAAAGGCACTGATGCCGCCTGCGTGCTTGGAACCGTTAATAATGCCTGGCTTCGAACCTGCACAAACTATAGTTTCTGTTGGAGTTATCGTATTGGCAACTATAGCCGGATGAACTATAACCTGAATAGCTGCACTCTCGATTTGCGTGCAAGGACCAGAGATTACAGTACGCTTATACCACGTAGTTTTAGTCAGTTTGCCTGGCTGGAAGTCCTTCACATCGCTGTTCGGGATTTCTGTAAACAGTGTACCGTTCTCGCTGAAAGACCAGCTATAGGTATAAGCACCATCACCACCAGTCGGGGCAGAGCCAGTCAGCAGTTTAGGAGTTTCGCCTTCGCAGATAGCTTCTGCTATAGTTAGGGTATTGTTCTCCAACACTGGCAGTACAGCTACTTTTACTGCTTCACTCACGTTTTCGGCACAAGGACCAGAGATGGCTACACGGCGGAACCACGTAGTTTTAGTGAGTGCAGTTGGCTGATAAGTTTCTGAAGTTGCGTTAACTATAGTTTTGAATTCAGCATCTACGCCTTCTGTTTTCTTCTCCCAGCGATACGTTATGCCCAATATGTTTCCACCTTCCGGACGTATTCCTGAAATCGCATCTGGTATCTGGCCGGCACAGATGACTTTGGTTGGAGCTATCAGGTTGTTGTTTTTGATGTTTTGGTTAACCGTAACGGTGACAGCTGTTCTTTCGGAGCTTCCGCAGCCATTGGCATTAACCGTCTCTACATAATAAGTAGTGGTAGCCGTTAGTGCCGGCGTTTCAAAGTTGCGACCACTATAAACCGGTGTTGTTGCATCTGCAGTAGTGTACCAGTTATAGTTTCCGGAAGCAGTAACAGCAAGCGTGGCTTTGGTATTTTCGCAGATGGTAACAGGAGCCACAGCAGGCGCTATCGGAAGCGGAACAACTGTAATTTCAATGGCCGGAGATACATCCACACACGTTCCGGATAACACTTCGCGTTTGTACCAGGTGGTAGTCGCTACTTGACCCGGCGTATAATTTGGCTCATTGTTTTTTCCTGCAGCAAGTGTATAAGCGCCGTCGGCTCCGGTGGTGCTCACTAACCAACGGTAGCTATAGTTTTCATCACCACCAGTTAGTTGGTTGCCGCTCAGCATAGTGGCTTCCGCCCCGAAACAGATCACCTGGTCTTTTGAAATGATGTTGTTCGCGATAACCGGGTTAACATGAATCTTGATTGTATTGCTGATGCTGGCACCGCATGGACCACCTTTTACTTCACGCTTAAACCAGGTCGTTTTGGTCAATGCGCCCACTGCATAGTTAATGCCGCTGTTCTGGCCTGTGGCTAATGTAAAGTTCTCGCCATCGGTACTCATATACCAGCGGTAACTATAGTTGCCATCTCCGTTTTCAGGCTGCCTTCCTTCCAGCACTTGCGGTATCGCATTCGCACAAACTGTTTGCTCACCAACTATCGTGTTTTTGGAGATTGGCTTATAGATCGTGATCTTAACTGGCTGGCTGATGTTAACCTGGCAAGTGCCGGACGTAACTTTTCGGCGGAACCAGGTTGTTTCTTCTATAGCTCCTGGCTTATAGTGCTGTTCGGTGTTTGTGCCTGTGGCTGCAGTATAAGTGCCGTTTTCGCCGTTGGTGCTCATTTCCCATAGGTAACTATAGGTTTTGGTTCCGCCTGCTGGTTCGCTGCCTTTCAACTGCGCAACTTCTGTACCGATGCAGTACGTCGCGTCTTCTGTTACTGTGTTGTTGGCAATAACAGGTGTTACACTTACTCTCACCGGCTCCGACACATGTGAACACACACCTGAAGTAGCCACTCTTCTGAACCAGGTTGGTACTGAAAGTGCACCCGGCTGGTAATTTTTTGCCGTAGCGCCCTCCACTTTGCTAAAACCTTCTGTGGCCGATACTGTGCTGATCTCCCAGTAATAACTATAGTTGCTGCCGCCACCAATAGGAGTGGAGCCTTCCAGTTTTGCAGGTGATTCTCCGGCACAGATCTCAGTTACTGCTTTTATAGTGTTGTCGCTGATAACATCCAGCACTGTTATAGTTGCTGCCGTTCTGGGGCTGATACAACCTTCGATTACCGCCTGCACATAGTATGTCTTGCTTTCATTTACAGCTGCAATACCAAATGACCTGCCCTGGTAAAGCATCGTGCCGCCTTCCGCCACATCAAACCACTGGTAAATAGTAGCATTGCCCTGCGCTACAAGCGTTGCACCACTTCCCGGTCCGCATAGCGTAACAGGAGCTACCGTTGGAGCAGGCGTTGCCGGACGAACCGTAACTTTTACTGCTGTGCGCACGCTGGTACAGCCGCCTTCTATAGTTGTCTCTACATAATAAGTAGTTGTTGCCTGTAAGGCTGGAGTTTCGAAAGTAGCGCCTTCGCCCAGCAGTTTTCCACCAGTTGCAGCATCGTACCAGGCCAGTTTACCAACCGGGTTTTGTACCTGCAGCGTTGTTCCGAAGCCCGGGCAAAGTATAGCGGGAGTTGCTACAACAGGAGCCTTTGGAAGTTCGTTTACGGTAACTGTTACCTGGTCTGAGGTAGCGCAACTGCCTTCTCCGAAACTATAGGTCAAGGTAAATGTACCCGCTTTGGATGGCGTGAACTTTCCGCTGGCAGTTACCAACTCCGAACCACTCCATTTACCGCCTGGCAGGTTAGCAGTTAAATTGAAGCTGCCGCTGTTCAGGCAAACTGTAACATCCTGGCCGGCATCTGCAACCGGGGCTTCGTTTACAGTTACCTGCATGGTGCTATAGTTGCTGCAGCCTTTCGGGTCGGTGTAGGTATAAGTTAAAGTATAGTTACCGGTTTGTGAGGGTGGTGTAAAGGTACCATCTGCTGTTACATGTTCACCGCTCCAGTTACCGCCAACCGGGCTACCCTGTAGCTTATTTACTACCGGTTTGTTACAAACTATAATATCTGCACCAGCACTAACAACAGGTAAGGGGTTTACTTTTATAGTTATTTGTTTAGATGTGCTGCAACCTGTGTTGTCATCAAAACCGGTTACCATGTAGGTTGTAGTTTGTGCCGGAGTTGCTGTTACGCTGGCACCTGTAGTAGCACTAAGGCCTATAGCAGGAGACCATTCGTAACGATCGGCACCCGTTGCTGTCAGTATCGCCTGCCCCTGGCCAACACAAATCTCGGTCACATCAGCTTTCACTTCTACTTTTGGCGGTTCGTTAACTATAACTGTAACAGAAGTTGTGCTGCTGCAACCGGTAGCGCTGTTTTTGCCAGTTATGGTATAGGTTGTAGTTTTGGTAGGTTTGGCTGTAACAGTATTGCCAGTTGTGGTGCTTAAGCCATCAGCAGGCGTCCAGGTATAAGTATCGGCACCGCTTACAGTTATAGTTGTGCTTCCACCAAGGCACATATTTGGCGTTGCAGCTATAGCCTTTAACTCAGGTAATGCATCAATTCTGACCTGCTGCGTAGCTGGCTCCGATTCACCACACTCATTTAGTGCTACCACGCTAACAGTGTATATACCGGCTTCAGTAAATTTTATAGTTGGGTTAGCGGATGTACTGGTGCCAGAGGTAAATTCTGTAGTATTGTTACCAGACACGGTCCATCTATAGCCTGTTATAGCGCCCGATTTAGCATCGTAAGTTGGTTTGTGTGCAGCATTATCTGTTGTAAACGCTATCGTCTGCGGACCGCAATACACGGCATTTGCAGGTAGCTTAACAACAGGTTTACTACGTATAGTTATCTTTTCTTCTTTTACACTTGCTGGCGCGCATTTGTTGGTAGCGGTCAGTTTTATAGCGTAGTCCCCTGCATCTGTAAAGTTAAATTCAGGATGCTCAGATGTTGCCGATGAGCCTGATGCAAAGCCCCATCCTTTTGCCGGTGAAACTTCCCATTTGTAGCCTACACCATCTCCAGTAGAGGTATTCTGCGTTTTAAATGAAGTTGGCGTACAGTTGTCGGAGGAAGCTGGCTGTAAGGTGAAGTTTGCCTTTGGCGGCTCGCTGACCGTGATTTCCATTTCCTTCGAGCTCCGTGCGCAGGTTGTGTTCGGGTCTAAAGGCTTTACCACCAGTATAAGCTTATACTTGCCCGGCTTTGTAAACACAATTTTAGGACTCTTGGAGTTGGCTGTTCCCGAAACAAAATTCCAACCGGTTGCAGGCTCTATGCTCCACTCGCTCAGGTAATTTTCCGTATTGTTAGTAGCATCGTACCCGCTCTTGGTCAGGTTTTGCAGGTTTACAGGCTGGTTAATGCATAGCGACTCACCTCCGGCTATAGCAAAATCAGCTTCTGGGCCTTTGGAAATACGAATACCGGAGAAAGTGGCACGAGATGAGCTACATGGGTTTTTGGCAAAACCGGTTAATGTAAATCCAAATTCTGTGTCTTTCGATGACTCGTTGAAAGTGTGTTCGATGTAACGGTCAGCTGGCAGTTCATTGTGCTTGTAGGTTATAGCTGGTGTGCCGTCATCAAACTGGAACGTGTAAACCGTTTCAGGGGAGTTGCCCTCTACACCGGTAATTTTGAAGCGGTATGTTGCCGGCGCGCATTGCGTGTTGTTACCATCACTGGAAATACCCAGGCCAGGATTGCTGCCTACAAACATGCGTTTTACAGTGGTGGTGGTACAGCCGTTTTCTCCTGTAACAGTTAGTGTAATGTCATATCCGCCGGAAGCAGTGTAGGTGTGGGAAGCTGTTTCGAAGTTTTTGCCATACGTATCGGTCTTGCCATCGCCCCAGTTAATCAGGTACTCTTTGTTGGTTTCCTTTGTAATAGAGGTATTCTGAATATTCAGGGTGAACTTGAAATTAGAAGTATTACCCGCATAGCTACAGTAGGTAAAATTCAGGTTTTCATATTCCGGATCAATGATGTTGGCATCTGGAGCGCCGGCTATAGTTATAGTTTCGGAAGTTGCCTCGCAACCGTCGGTTGTGGTTGTTTTAACCCAGTACGATCCGGGCTTGGTAATGCTAATGCTAGCGGTGGTTTCGCCGGTTGACCAGGTATAGGTTTTGGCTTCGGAGGATTGTAAAACAACGGCTGTTCCGCTGCAGAGAGAGGTACCATCAGGCGTGCTAATGACAGGTTTACAGTCCTGGGCAGCAGCACTGTTAAACCACATCCCCAAAAAAAGGACAAGGAAAGGCAACAGTCTGCCTTTAAAAAATGGCTGCATGGCTAAAATTTGTAAAGTTTATTACAGAAGCAGTTTTTTAATTGTATTAAAAGTTAAACAGAAAATGGAAGGTCATGCTTTCCATCTTGTTTGGTAGTTAAACAGGTACATCCGGTTGGTTTTGCTTTAACAGCATATCAAGGCTCCTGCCATCAATGTAACCCGTCTAATTTAGTCCAGGCTACAGTGTCGAACGAAATGAAATAATATAATCAGATCGTTTTTAAAGAATCAGTCGCAAATTGTAATTTAAAAAGTATTATAAAATATAAATCACGATGACAGGCTAACCAATTTTAAAAATAATTAGTTTAAATCACCTGCTTTTTTTTAGAAAGGTACCTGTTTAATACGATTATAACACATTTAGCCATTGAATTTTATGAAGTTAATCAGCACTTGTATTTTAATGACTCTCTGAATCTGGTTAAGTAAAGAATTTAAATATTTGTTATTTGTTGAACAAATCTAAGTTTGAATTGAAAATGTTTTTTGTAGTAAAACTATAGTTAGTTACAAATACACCTTTCTATTTGCTTCCAACTTCTGCAACCATACAGTCGCCTACACTTTATTTCTTCGCAAACTGGTTTTATCAAGGCCTTTCAGAAAAAAAATCTTTCACAATTGCATTTCAGGTTTTGCCCGTAATAGCCGGTAATTATATGGCTAAATGTGAAAAGTGCAATTAGTGGTGATGGGTAGAAATGTGCGTTAAACCCTATGTTATGGCCCAAAATGATGTGAAAAACTGCTATAATCCTTAATATATGTATATTTAGATATAGTAAGTTTTATCTATTAATCAATTTTAATTATTTAATAAATATAAAGAAAACACTAAACCATAAAGAAACTACACCCGTAATTTAGACTGCTTGGAGCAAGATGAGGAACCAGCTGGCAAAATACTGATCTCACTCCGGCACTAATTAGTTTATACAATTTTATCGTGTAAGTCTGAAACGTTCCGGAGAAGCCGGATTTGAAGTTGGAGCGCATGCAGCCAGTAACAAGTATGCAGAACATTACCCGATAAAATGACCAGAGTTTATATGGTTATAATTTTACAGCGTCTCAAAAATGAATAAATATCAGCATTATTACAGCTTCAATAGGATTATTCTGTTGATTCTGGATGTAGCCCTAATAGCCTTAGCATTTAATTTATCAAATCTCTTCAGATATGGAACAGTAGAGTTAGACCACCAGTACAGCATCTTCTTTGTGTTGTTTGCTCTTGTATGGTGGATCGTATCTGGTTTCTCTAATTTCGTATTCCGGATAGATGGTTTCCTGCCGATAGGCAAAAAGATGGCAAACCTGATTAATGCCTTTGTACTACACGCCTTTATTCTGGCAAGCTGTATCGTAATCTTTAACCTCGAAGAAATTTCACGACTTCTGCTGCTTTATACTTACCTGTCAACTGCGATGCTGATCGGTTTCAGCAGATTGTTGTTCACACAGTTAAGCCGTTACTTCACTAAATCAGACATGGCGTATTCCCGCTTTGTGGTTGTTGGTAGTGGCCAGGCAGCAATTAACCTGTATCATACATTCGGGAACGAAGAAAACCCGGGTACTAAATTTATGGGTTTCTTTGATGATGAAGTAGACAAAAATAATCCCTACGCTAACCTGGTAAAAGGCTCTGTAGAAGATCTGCAGGATTACTGCCTGCAGCACAGCATCGATGAGATTTACTATACCAAACCGTTGAATAACCGCGAGCAGGTTGATGAACTTACCTCTTTCTGCGACGATAACTTTGTATACTTCCGTATTGTGCCTGACTTTAGTGCCATCGTGCAGAAGGATGTAAACTTATACTTCTACCATAACATCCCGATGATCAGTGTGCGTAAGGAGCCACTAGAGCAGGTTACAAACCGTGCTATCAAACGTGTATTCGATATTGCCTTTTCAATGGCCGTTATCCTGCTGATCTTCCCGATTGTGCTGCCGATTATAGCACTCCTGATCAGAATGGAATCTAAAGGACCGATCTTCTTTAAGCAGTTGCGTCCGGGCAAAAAGAACCGCCTGTTTGTGTGCTACAAGTTCAGAACAATGTTTGTGAATAACCAGACAGAACTGCAGGCAACCAAAAACGATCCACGTATTACCAGAATCGGAGCTTTCCTTCGCAAAACCAATTTAGATGAACTACCGCAGTTCTTTAACGTACTGTTAGGCGACATGTCGGTAGTGGGGCCACGCCCGAACCTGGTATCGCAGCTGGATCATTATTCAAAAGTTATAACAAAGTACAAAATGCGCCACTTTGTAACGCCAGGCATTACCGGTTACGCACAGGTTAGCGGCTTCCGCGGCGAAACCAAAGAAGTGCATCTGATGGAGAAGCGTGTAGAGTATGATGTAAAATATATGGAGAACTGGAGTTTTATGATGGACATGAAAATTATTTTCCTGACCGTTTGGAATATGATAAAAGGCGAGAAAAATGCTTACTAATGATACCTATACCAAACCTGCCGTTACACCACCCTTACAATTAAAGCGCAGGTTACTTACCGCTGATATTACAGCGGGTTCTTTTAAAAGTTTTGTAGAGCAGGTGTTCTGGCTTAGTGAACACAAAAAGTCGAGTTATGTATGCTTTGCCAACGTACACATGCTGGTTGAAGCGTATAAAGACAAAGACTTTAACAACATACTTAATAATGCGGATGTGGCCTGCCCGGACGGCGGCCCCCTTTCCAAGCTTATGAAACTGCTCTATGGGCAGCAGCAGGACCGGGTAGCAGGTATGGACCTGTTACCTGCACTTCTGCAACAGGCCGCTGCCCGTGGCAAATCGGTATATTTCTATGGCTCTACCGATGAGGTACTGAAAGCTGTAGTTGAAACCGCTAAAGAGAAACACCCTGAATTAAAGATCGCCGGTTACTATTCGCCGCCTTTCAGGAAACTGACTGACATAGAAGATACAGCCATTGTAGACATGATAAATGCCACTGAGCCTGATCTGGTATTTGTAGCCCTGGGCTGCCCAAAACAGGAGCGCTGGATGGCGGATCATAAAGACAGGGTGAATGCCTGTATGCTCGGTGTAGGCCAAGCCTACATGACTTTTGCAGGATTAGAAAAACGTTTGCCTAAATGGGCGCGCGACATGTCGCTGGAGTGGGTTTACAGATTGGTTCAGGAGCCGAAACGTCTCTGGAAACGCTATCTGGTTACGAATAGTGTATTTGTGGCACTTGCTTTAAAATTGGTATTACAGCATAAAACGGGACTTAACCCCGGGCAGGAATCGATGAGCAGGTAAGATTTACAGACCTAAATATGTAAGATGAGATATGGCACTTACATAGAACATTATTATCGTTATAGAACTAATTATAGCCATTACCGGCGCTGCGTAGTTCGGTACTATACCAAACTGTGCCACTCCCGCCGAAATAACAGTGCCATTCTCTATCCAAAACAAATGTGTGTAGCCACCTGCATGCAATTTTATACCTCCAGAAAACACATGCCCCAAAGTGCTTTACCTGTCGAATCTGCAGCATGAAGAGAGGCTATTAAAAAAAATCAAAATTTAATAAATCAAAATATAGCTATTGCCGTATCAATTACCGACCGCAACAAAAGCTGAACGAACATAACAGCGGCGGTAACTTAAACAAAACCCTCTAAACCCTTATACTTATGAAAGCAGTTATACTTGCTGGCGGTTACGGAACCCGAATTAGCGAAGAGAGCGGCGTAAGACCTAAACCTATGGTCGAAATTGGTGGAAAGCCTATCCTTTGGCACATCATGAAGATCTACTCTTACTATGGCATAAATGAATTTGTGATCTGCTGCGGCTACAAAGGCCACATGATCAAAGAATACTTTGCAAACTATTGCCTCCATAATTCTGATGTAACCTTCGATATGCGCAAAAACAGCATGGAAGTACACAGAAATAACACCGAATCGTGGAAAGTGACGCTTGTAGATACCGGAGAAGGTACTATGACCGGCGGTCGTTTGAAGCGTGTAAAAGAATATGTTGGAAACGAGACCTTCTGTTTAACTTATGGTGATGGCGTAAGCGATGTGGATGTAGCTGCATCTATAGAGTTCCATAGAGCCCAGGGAACAATGGCTACACTTACTGCCGTGCAGCAGCCAGGCCGTTTCGGAGCTTTCAACCTTTCATCAGAAGCAACCAGAATCAACCAGTTCCAGGAGAAGCCAACAGGTGGTGAAATGCCATGGATCAACGGTGGTTTCTTTGTGCTGGAGCCAGGCGTGTTTGATTACATTGAAGATGATAACACTACCTGGGAGCGTGAGCCAATGGAACAACTGGCCAAAGAAGGTGAGCTTTCTGCTTACCGCCACACTGGCTTCTGGCAGCCTATGGATACCCTGCGTGATAAACATGTGCTGGAAGAACTATGGCAGAAAAACGAAGCACCATGGAACGTATGGCAAAAAATGTTGTCCAGCGCCAAAAATTAAAAAATCCCTTCCCAAACTATAAATTCCCTTTACCGATGAAGATATTAATAACCGGAAATATGGGTTATGTAGGCCCTGGCGTTGTTAGCCAGTTACGCGCTACCTACCCGGAAGCTACACTTATTGGCTATGATATGGCCTATTTTGCAACCAGTCTGACCAACGCTCCATTCCTGCCGGAAAGCAAACTGGATCAGCAGCTGTTTGGTGATGTGCGCACGATGCCTGCTGAAGTATTGGAAGGCATGGATGCCGTAGTACATCTGGCAGCTATCTCAAATGACCCGATGGGTACGAAATTCGAAGAAGTAACACTGGATGTAAACTATAGATCAAGTATCAGAATTGCTGAAATGGCGAAAGCTGCCGGTGTTAAGAACTATGTGTTTGCTTCGAGCTGCAGCATGTACGGTGCGGCATCAGAACAAGCTAAAACAGAAGATTCTGAATTGAACCCATTAACAGCATATGCCCGCTCTAAAGTAGCATCTGAAAAGGAACTTGCTCCGTTGGCCGGCAATGGCTTTACAGTAACCTGCCTGCGTTTTGCAACAGCCTGCGGTATGAGCGACAGATTGCGTCTGGACTTGGTACTAAACGACTTCGTGGCTGGTGCTATCTCAACTGGCAAAATCACGATCCTGAGCGATGGTAGCCCTTGGAGACCATTGATCCACGTAAAAGACATGGCACGCGCTATTGAGTGGGCCATTACCAGAACTCCTGATAACGGTGGTGAATTCTTAGCGGTGAATGCCGGTAGCAATGAATGGAACTACCAGGTAAAAGAGCTTGCTGAAACTGTAGCTGAGGTTATTCCGGGTACTGATGTTTCGGTTAACCTCGAAGCTGCTCCGGACAAACGTTCTTACCGTGTAAACTTCGACAAGTTTAAGTCGCTGGCACCGAATCATCAGCCGCAGGTATCGTTGAAGCAGGCGATTCAGGAATTGCGCGATGGCTTGACGCAGATGGACTTTAAAGATGGTGATTTCCGTAACTCACTGCTGATGCGCCTGAAAGTGCTGACCAGCCTGCAGGAAACTAATGCCATTAACGACCAACTGCAATGGCAACGCGGCTCAAAAAAAGTGGCTAAAGAAACTGAATTGGAAATCGCTTAATATCCCCACCCATGATATTTACAGAAACAAAGCTGAAAGGCGCTTATATAATTGATGTAAAGCGTATCGAAGATGAGCGCGGCTTTTTTGGCCGTTCTTTCTGCCAGAAAGAGTTCGAAGAGTTTGGTCTGACCAATGACATCCGCCAGGCGAACGTATCTTATAACAAGAAAAAAGGTACGCTGCGCGGTATGCACATGCAGTTGGCCCCGAACGAAGAAACCAAACTGGTACGCTGCACCCGCGGTGCTATCTATGATGTGATCATCGACATGCGCCCTGATTCAGAAACGTACAAGCAGTGGATAGGGGTGGAGCTAACTGCCGACAACTATAGAATGCTGTTCGTGCCGGAAGGCTTTGCGCATGGCTTCATCACGCTGGAAGATAATACGGACGTGACTTACAATGTAACAGAGTTCTACACACCTGGTGCTGAGCGTGGCTACCGTTGGAATGATCCTGCTTTCAATATCCAGTGGCCAATTGAGCCGGTTGTAATTTCTGAAAAAGACCAGGCACATCCTGATTTTGAAGAAGTATCCAAAGAAACTGAAGGAAAGCTGCTGGTGTAACGCCGGCAGCTTTCTGCATATAACCCTTTAATTCAAGTATCAGATATGATTATAGTTGATAGTGCGCTAGCCAAGCGTCACGCAGAAAATAACCCGATCCGGGTTGCCATGGTTGGTGCCGGCTTCATGGGCCGTGGCATCGCGCTTCAGATCTGCAAATATGTGCAGGGCATGGAGCTCGTAGCCATCGCAAACCGCGACATCTCCAAAGCAAAAAGAGCTTATACTGAAGCCAGCGTAGCGTCTGGTGTGGAAGAGGTAGCTTCTGTTGAGAAACTGGAAGAAAACATCCGCAACGGTAAGTACAGCATCACAGACGATGCGATGCTGCTTTGCAAAGCGGAAGGCATTGATACCATTATTGAAGTAACAGGCGCTGTAGAATTCGGAACAAACGTAGCCATGCGCGCCATCGAAAACGGTAAGCATATCATTATGATGAATGCTGAAGTGGATGGTACTGTTGGCCCGATCCTGAAAGTGTATGCTGACAAAGCAGGTGTGGTATTTACGAACGCAGACGGTGACCAGCCGGGTGTGATCATGAACCTGTACCGTTTTGTGAAGTCACTTGGTGTGAAGCCGGTGCTTTGCGGTAACATCAAAGGATTGCACGACCCGTATCGTAACCCGACTACGCAGAAAGGTTTTGCCGAGAAATGGGGACAGCAGCCATCTATGGTTACTTCGTTTGCCGACGGTAGCAAGATTTCGTTTGAGCAGGCTATAGTTGCCAACGGTACTGGTATGCGCGTTGCCAAGCGCGGTATGCACGGCCCGACTGTTCCTGCAGGAACGCCAATCAAAGAAGCTGTAAACTTATATCCGCTGGAAGACCTGGTAAATGGTCCGGGTATTGTGGATTATGTGGTGGCAGCAGAGCCGGGTCCGGGTGTATTTGTTCTAGGTACGCACGACGATCCGATCCAGCAGCATTACCTGAACCTGTACAAGCTGGGCGAAGGTCCTTTGTATTGCTTCTACACACCATATCACCTGTGCCATTTTGAAGTGCCAACTACCGTAGCACGTGCAGTGTTATTTAACGATGCAGCGCTTACGCCAATGGGCGCTCCTTGTGTAGAGGTAGTTTCTGCCGCTAAAATAGACCTGAAAGCAGGGCAGGTGGTGGATGGCATCGGCCATTACATGACCTATGGTTTATGCGAGAATGCTGATACAACTATAGCTGAGAACCTGTTACCGATCGGTGTGGCCGAAGGCTGTGTGCTGAAGCGCGATATACCGAAAGATCAGGTACTAACGTACGATGATGTCGTGTTGCCGGAAGGCCGTTTAGTTGACAAGTTAGTTGATATCCAACGCCGTTACTTTAATGCTACAGAAAGCTCTGAAAAAGAGCAGATACTGAAAAGTGTTTATGGCAAAAGCGAGTCTTTAACGGAAGCGTAATACTCCTTAACTATACATATGAGCATCCCGGCAAGTATAACTCGTCGGGATGTTTTGTTTAACTATAATTGGAGATTAAATCAGGAAGAGTTAACCCACCCCTAACCCCTCCGAGGAGGGGAATTGGGTACTGCAGAAAAATCCCCTCCTGGGAGGGGTTAGTGGTGGGTTAATACATTATAAGAAAAAGTTAAACGATAGCAATGATGCAAGAAGTAGCGGGCATTATTCCGGCTGCAGGGTTAGGTTCCAGGTTAGGGCAAATGCCATTCAGCAAGGAACTGTTTCCACTGGGTTTTAAGGCTGAAGGAACACCTAAAGTTGTTTCTGAATATTTGCTGGAGCTGATGCGCGAAGGAGGAGCCGAGCAGGTCTGTTTTATAGTTCGTAGCGGAAAGTGGGATATACCAGGTTACTTTGGCGACGGAAGCAACTATAACATGGCCTTCGCTTACCTGCTGATGAACCGGCCTTACGGCACACCGTTTTCCGTTGACCAGGCTTATAGTTTCGTGAAAGGTAAGACGATCGTTTTTGGCTTTCCGGACATTCTGGTTGAGCCTGCAGATGTGTTTACCCAGCTTCTGGTAAAGCTACAGGAAACCAATGCAACTATAGTTCTGGGTTTGTTTGAAGTGGAACATCCGCACAAATGGGATATGGTGGAGACGGACAAAGCCGGAAATGTTAAAACTATAGTTCCAAAGCCTGAGAGCTCAGATTTAACGATGGCCTGGTGCCTGGCTGTGTGGAGTCCTGAGTTTACAGAATTTATGCATCAGGACTTGCAGCAGATAGAGCCCCAATTTATAGTTGGCGAGCGAAAAGAATTACCGATGGGAGCCGTAATACAGGCAGCTATTGAGAACGGAATGATAGTGCAATCCGTATGTTTCACCGGAGGCAGCTGCCTGGATGTCGGTACGCCCGAAGACCTGAAAAAAGCCATTAAGCGCTTAACCTGATTTACCCTTATACCCTGATGAAAATCCTACTGGTACATAACCATTACAAACAATCTGCCGGAGAAGATACGGTGTTTTTTGCCGAAGCAGCCTTGCTCGAAAGCCATGGTCATGAAGTTGACATGTTTACGCTTACCAACAATGAAGTAAACTCCGTTTCTGAAAAACTCCGGGCTGCTGTTGGTGTACTATACAATACTGACAGTGCTGGTTTATTTGAGGCAAAACTAAAGTGCTTTAAACCGGATATAGTTCACGTTCACAACTTCTTTCCATTAATTTCCCCAGCCGTTTTTTATGTAGCACAAAAGCAAAACATACCGGTTGTGATGACGCTCCATAACTATAGGCTGATCTGCCCAAGTGCGTATCAGCACTATAACGGCCGGTTGCATTTGGAAAATGCCGCACAGGTTTTTCCGGTAAAAGCTATAGTTGAGAAGGCTTATCGCGACTCGTATTTCCAGACGGCATCGGTGGTGCTAACAACTGGTATACACAAACTGCTGGGCACCTGGCAGACCAAAGTTGATCGTTACATAGCGCTTACTCAGGGAGCTGCGGATATGTTCCTGAATTCATCTTTAAGACTAAAGCCGGAGCAGTTAACTATAAAGCCCAACTTTACAACAGACCTGGGAGAAGGTGCCACTGAGAGGGAAGATTATTTCCTGTTTGTAGGCAGGCTTTCACCGGAAAAAGGCATAGAGACACTCCTGAAAGCAAATAAACTACATCCATTCAGGCTCAAAATAATTGGCGACGGCCCTTTACGCGGAGCTGTGGAAGAACATGCCGCCACACATCCGAATGTAGAATATTTGGGTTACCAGAAACGACCACGGGTAGAGGAGGAGTTGAAACGTGCAAAAGGACTCATTTTTACATCTGAGTGGCCCGAAATGTTTGGTATGACGATCATTGAAGCTTTCTCGACTGGTACTCCGGTCATTGCCTCAAATATCGGCGGTGCAGCGCACCTGGTACAACACAACTATAACGGATTGCTGTATACGCCGCAAAAAGCCGAAGAACTGGCAGAACAGGTAAAGGTGCTTGAAAACGATAGTAATTTAGCTAACACACTCGGGCAGACTGCGCGAGAAACGTATCTGCAAAACTATACAGCTGAAGTAAACTATAAGCTGCTTCTGGATATCTATACGGATGCAATCCGGGCGAAAAGAAAGTCTGCCCCGGTATTGGCCGAAGCAGACTTGTAACTATAGTTCTCCATAAAAAAAGAAAGGCTGTTAAATTATAACAGCCTTTCTTTTTTTAAGCAACTTTCATTTTAGCCTGTACGGCCTTCTTTTTTAAGTTTTGAAGCAGATCCACAACTTTACCTATCTGTACGGTAATGTTGGCGCGCTGTCCCTGGTCAAAGTTGTACACTTTACGCTTGTTAGGGCAGATAATGTAGTTATAGTCGAGGTCCAGTTTGGTGGCAATGTCATAAAACGGTTCCACTACAAAGCCTTCGTTAAAGATCTCTACTACTTTTGTGCCCGGTTTACAGAAGAACAGACTGATCAGGCCGGCGCCGGTTGCACCCATTACCACGTTGGCTTTAGAGAACAGCTTTACCTTTTCTTTTATAGTTAGTTTGCTCGAAATGATCTTCTGAAAATTAAGCGGCGTCAGGGCTTCCATCAATTCATCCTCGTTTACTACAACCCTTAAACTCGAGTCTGATCTGCTGATATATAAGGATGGAGCTTCCGGTGTGATCAGCTCGTCTTCCTCCTCCGCGTAAGGCAGGAACGAGGACTGTACAAAATTGCAAAGCCATTGCGGCACAAGGGTATGGTTACCACGTGGTGCCGTAGAAGCTATAATGCAATCGGCAGTAATATGCGTGTACTTATCGCCTTCAATAATTTTATCAGCAGGTATGCCCAGCAACTCAAGCGTTTCGCGCTGGTAATCGTAACGGATGCTTGGTACCAGGAACCAGTCTACTTTATCGTAAAGACCACTTTCGCGTAGCAGGTGCAGGCGAGGCAATACATCTATAAACCAGTGGCCGATGTTATTAAGACCTGCGCCGCCGGTTAGCAACGAAAATACAGTTCCCTCAAAACGGTGGGGAGCAGTAAAGTAGCGTTGCTCAAAAATATTGTTCAGGTTTGGCTCTGTTACTTTTCCGCCAACCAGGCTCAGTGATACGTTCTCGATGAGGCGGTTGTATTGAGTAACAACAGCTACACTGCTTTCATTGTCGGTGTAGATACGGCCGTTTGGCACCTCTACCACCATGTAATCAGTTTTTACCTCGCGTGCAGGCTTCCAGTAAAAGGAGCCTGCCTCGTATAGTTCTTCGGGTATGTTAAGCTGTGTTTTAAGCCCGGGATAAATACTATGTACTTTTACTTCTTTCGGGTGTTGGGAATTTGCGTCTTCGATTTTAACCCTGCAGACATCTGATGGCCTATAGCGTGTATTGTATGGGATGATGCGTCCCATAATCTTTCTGACTTGTTTATTCCCCTTCTGGTAGTAGGCCTTAAATTTCATTTGTCTATTTCTTAGTATCCAACTGCTTTTTAATAAACAGGAAATGTTTGGTTCTTATTACTTGGTATAGTTCACAAAATGACTCGTATCTTTTTTGTCCGGATCATTTTTACTGAGTTGTTGCACAACCAGATCAGCAGCTACTTTAACTGCAGTATTGTTCCAGTGCGCGTCATCAGTTGGGTACAAAGCAATGTTTTCCTGTTGGTGAAGTTTCTCAAAATTTGTTTGTGTATCTACTACATCAATATTGCGTTTACGCAACTCTGCCATTAACCTTGGTAAAAAGTCAGGTTTCTTCTTAGATGGCAGCATCTGGTAGTAAATGTTTTCTTTGTTAGGTATTGGCATGAATAAAAACCTGATCCCACGTTCCTGAAGCGCTTCTTTGTAACCTTCCAGGGTGTTTGCCATTTCCATGATCTCTTCTTCTGTAAAGTCGCGGTTCGCAATCTCTCCTTCAATAAAGAACTCATTATTATAGGAGATATATTCTTTTCTGCCGAAAGCACGCTCAAGGCTGGCCAGGGTACGGTGGTATAGACCCAATTTGGTTACGCGGTCCGCTGTTACAAAAAGGTTAGTAAGCAGCGGGGAAGAGTTGATGTGATTGCCTGTAAAGTTTCTTATCCTGGAACCTAAGCTATTTGCTCCGACCGGAGTAAGGTGTGGAATTCTGCGCTCTATGCTGGAAACGATCACCAGCTCCGGCGGATTCTGGATAAACCTGTCAGTGGCCAGGAAACGGCTCATAGTAGCAGGCGCAAAAGAATAAACGTCCTTTTGCAGCTGGCGCTCCAATACTTCGGCAAGCGTTTCATCCTGTGATAGTTTGGCTCCTGTTATATTAGAATCCCCAATCAGCAGTACATCGTGCTCGGTATCACGGTTGCGGTAGCCGTATGCATCTGTAAACCATTCTACTTTACGCTTGGTGGCAAATGGAGTATGCGGGGCAAGTTCGCCTTCTTCCTCCATAATCATGTGCTGGTTCGGGTAAAAAGGACCAGCCATCACATCCATTGTATTAACAGATATCGTTTCCCAGATGCGGAAAGTGAAGAAGTTGATCGGAACTATAGTTGCCTCGATAACCGGCCACAAAGCAAATGGCAACACCAGCAAGGTTAGTTTAACCAGCAGCTTTTTTACGCCCTTGTTTTTCATAACCTTATACAATTAGAATTGAAAATAAATAAACTCCTGGTTGCCAAACTGCCCGAAAAGCAGCACTGCAATCAGAGCGGCATAATATACACCCCACCTCACTACAGCAGGTCGCTGCATGATCAGCTGCGATACACTGCCGTTCCGCTGAATCAGGTGCACGGTCTCCATGATAAGTATAGCCACCACAGAAACTGTAAATACTTTTGCTCCCTGGTCCATGAAGAGCAGGTGATCCAGGTTAACACCGGCAAATACCTGACCGATATTGCCTAAGCCTACAAAACTATACTTGATGATATAGAAGGCATCTGAGATGTTATTAGCCCGGAAAAAAATCCAGGAGAAGCATACCAGCACAAACACGGTGAGTACCTGCACCCATTTGTATAACAAGGGGTGGCTGGTAAGGCCTATTGTTCGGGCCAGTGCGTCGCGCTGCTTAGCGGTAACTATAGCAAATATCAGGTAAAAGCCGTGCAATGCTCCCCAGACAACAAATGTCCAGTTGGCGCCATGCCAGAGTCCGCTTACCAGGAACGTGAGGAACAGGTTATAGTACCAGCGCCATTTTACCACGCGGTTACCGCCCATTGGGATGTATAAATAGTCGCGAAACCAGCTTGAAAGGGAAATATGCCAGCGGCTCCAGAACTCTGAGATCGATTTAGAAAAATAGGGCCTTCTGAAGTTTTCCATCAGGTTATAGCCCATCACCTGTGCTGCCCCAATGGCTATGTCAGAGTAACCCGAGAAGTCGCAGTAGATCTGGAAAGCGAAGAATATAGTTGCCAGTATGAGCGTAATTCCCTCATAATCTGTCGGGTTGTTGTATACCTGATTTACCAGCAAAGCCAGGTTATCTGCTATCACTAACTTTTTAAAGAAACCCCAGGCCATGCGGCGCAAACCGGCTACTACACGATAATAGTCGAAGTCGAAACTGGAGCGCAACTGGCCAAGCAGGTTTTCGGCACGCTCTATCGGCCCGGCCACCAACTGCGGGAAGAAAGTAATGAAGAGTGCGAAAATACCTAAATGCTTTTCTGCTTTAATGCGGCCATTATACACATCTATACTATAGCTCATCGTCTGGAAGGTATAGAACGAGATACCCATGGGCAGCAACAACTCGAAAGCAGGCATGGCATAATTCATTCCCAGGCCTTCGGCTATACCACGCGCACTGTCGTTAAAGAAGTTGTAATATTTAAAGAGCCCTAATGTAACCAGGTTGGCAATCAGTGATATGTATAAGTAGGGTTTACGCTTGTCTTTTTCTTCGTCAGAGTAGCGGCCCATGGCACGACCTGTCAGGTAATCTACTACTGTGGACGCCACTAAGATAATGGTATAAGCTGGCTTCCAGGACATGTAAAAGTAGTAGCTGGCAAGCAACAGGATGATCCACCTTTTATTGCGTGGCGCCAGAAAATACAGGGTAACTACTACCGGAAAGAAAATGAAGAATTCAGTAGAGTTAAATAACATATTTGTGGCCTATTTGGGTGTAGAGGATAGTTTTTATCAGAGCTTTGGATAGTCTCCGGGTAATCAATATAAGCCAGCCTTAAGCTTATACCTTTTCATTTTTTTCTATTATATAGTTATTGGGTAAAAAGGTTGGGCCAAATCTGAAATATTTTTTGACCAGAATATAGTTAACCTTATATAAGCGTTTATACGGTATATTATTTTTTTTGAATATGATTTTATCTTTTATCTGTATAACTAATTAAGTTTTATTGTATTAAAATAATATAACCTTCCCCGGATATAGTCGTTTAAGAGGGCAGCAAATTTGTATATAACTTACAGTGTGTATGCCCCACCCTTACTCTAAAAGGCTGTTTTGCCTGTTTTTTCTATTTCTTATTGTACTTACTACTCATGTTACGGCTTCATTTGCAGCCCGTGTTACTATAGTTGCATTAGCAGCACCTACCTTACAGGCAAAGGCATCGCTGGTTGGTGCCATTAGTTTAAAATGGACACCAGTTGCAAATGCCACAGGCTATGTTCTGGAGAAGTCGAATACCGGAGATGCCTCAACATTTGTGACACTTAAGTCCTTCGGAGCCTCTGAAACTTACTTCCGACACACAGGTCTGTACTATAATCAAAAAATATACTACCGAATAAAGGCTATTGGCACCGGAGAAGAATCTCCTTATAGTTCAGTTACCAGCGCAACTACCCATGCACAGACCAAAGCCTATAAGATTATGCCGCTTGGCGACTCGAATACCGAAGGTGGTGCATCTACTGTTCCTCATGATGAAATGGCCTCCTATCGTGCCAGGTTAGAACAACTCTTAGATGCCAGTGCTATAAAAGATAACTATGATTTTGTAGGCAGCGAGCAGTCCGGAAGTAAGTTTGTGAACGATCTGGACCACGCCGGTATGGGAGGAGCCCGTAACGAGGATATAGTTACGATGCTGCGTAATGGCTTTTATACCCGCTGGTATGATGGTAAGCACATGGGAATGGATAATGCTGGTAATTACCTGGCAACTTTTACTCCTGATATAGTATTGCTGCACATGGGTACCAACGATATCAATAACGATGGTACTGATAACTCCCAGGTAACTGTAAATGAACTGGAAACCATACTGAATGAAATAGATAAGTATGAGCAGAGTTCAGGAAAGGAAGTTACTGTTGTGCTTGCCAAAATAATTAAGTCGCTGTGTATTGGCGAGGACTGTTTTAAAGGACCAAATGGCTCTAAAAATGACGTTATAGAGCTGTATAATAACAAAATGCAGGCCCTGGCAACCAAACGTATAGCAGCAGGCGACAGGTTGGAACTGGTTGATATGGCAGATGGCGGTATTAAATACGAATATACCTACACCGGTGGCGATATGGCAGACAGGATGCACCCGGCCATGAGCGGCTATAATAAAATGGCTACGGTTTGGTTCCCCGTGTTAGATAAGCTTTTAAATGTACAGCCCCCGGCACAGGATACGGAAGCACCGGAAACCAGCATTGCCACAAAACCAGCTGCAAACACGAACAGTAAATCAGCCAGCTTTACTTTTACCAGCAATGAGCAGGAAGTAACATATCAGGTAAGCATTGATGGTACTGCATTTACAACTGTAGCAAGCCCCTATACAATAAATAACCTGGCAGACGGATCTCATACAATAAAAGTAAGAGCCGTTGACCAGGCCAGTAATTTTGACGCGACACCAGCCGTATATACCTGGACTGTAGATACGCAGTCACCGGGCGCACCTATCGTTTTAGCTCCGGAAGAGGATGCTTTACTGAATAAGAACAAACCAACTATAAGCGGTACAGCAGAAGCTGGGGCTCTAGTTAAAGTTTTTGAAGGCAGTACCCAGCTTGGAGCGGCAACCGCTGCCGCAAACGGTAGCTGGAGTTTTGTAGTTGGCACTGCGCTAACAGATGGAGACCATAATCTTACCGCGAAAGCTACCGATGCTGCAGGTAACATAAGTGCGAGCAGCGCCATTCGTACCTTTACGATCGATACAAAAGCGCCTGAGACAACTATAGTTAGCGGTCCGCCAGCGACCACCAGCAGTAAAGCCGCTGAGTTTAACTTAACCAGCAACGAACCCGGCGTAGCCTACGAAGCCAGCCTGGATGGAGTAGCCTTTGCAACTGTCAGCAACCCGGTAACATTTAATAACCTGGCAGATGGATCGCATACGTTCAGTGTGAGGGCCATTGATGCGGCAGGCAATACCGATGCTTCGCCAGCAACACACACCTGGACGATAGATGCCACACCGCCTGCGCCTCCTGTTATAGTTGCTGTTTCAGAAGACCGTGGTCCAGTAAACAATGATAAGATCACATCTGATAATACGTTAAAGTTAACGGGTACTTCCGAAGCTGATGCAACTATAGCGATTACCTTAACCGGAAAAGGAACTATAGGAACCACAAAAGCAAACAGCTCCGGTAACTGGGAATTTGATTACGGAACTACAGCCCTGACAGCTGGCAACTATACCTTTACAGCTACTGCTGCCGATGCGTTAGGAAACACAAGTGCTTCGAGTAATGCCTTCGCCGTAACAATAGACCTTTCGGCACCTACTGTAGTAATTGCCGCGGCGGAGACTGGACCTGTAAACGGACCCTTCGAGACCAGTATCAGGTTTAATGAAGCTGTGTATGGTTTGGCTGTGGCTGATGTGGTTGTAACCAACGGAACTATAAGCAACCTGAAGAGCTCTGATGCAGCAAACTATACCGCAACTATAACACCAGCTTCTGATGGCAACATAACTGTCCAGTTACCTGCTGCTAAGGTTACTGACCTGGCTGGGAACAGCAATACAGTTTCCAATGCTTTTGAAATGCAATATGATGTTACCAGGCCAACTATAGTTTTAAGCACAGATGCAGCTGCAACTATAAATGCAGCCTTTGCGGTAACTATAAAATTAAGCGAACCTGTAAACGGCTTTGATGTAAGTGATGTAACGGTGACCAATGGTACCGCCGCTGCGCTTACGAAAGTTGATGACAAAACGTACACTGTTCAGATAACGCCAACTGCTCAAGGTGAAGTAACGGTAACTATAGGTGCTAACAAAACACAGGATGCAGCTAAAAACGGCAACGAGGCTTCCAATAGTTTGAAGCGTGTTTATGACTCTGCTGCCCCGGCAGGTTATGCGGTTGCCTTTGGCGTAGAGCAGGTTAACATTACCAACGAGCACAAAGTACCAGTAAGCATCACAGGTGCTGAAACCGGCGCAACATATACTTACACTATTACAAGTAGCAACGGTGGTGATCCGGTAACAGGCGCTGGTGAAGCAAAAACAGCAACTATAAATATCTCTGATCTCGACCTTTCAGGACTAAAAGATGGTGCCTTAACCGTTACCATTTACCTGACAGACAAGGCCGGAAATAAAGGGCAGAATGCAACGGCACAGGTGGTGAAAGCAACCAAAGATATAGCATCCATTACGGCAACCGGCGAGCTTAAAGTGCCTTTCAACACTGATTTCAGTGAGATAGCACTGCCGCAGAAAGTAAAAGTGAAATACAACACCGGCGAAGAGGATTACCTGGATGTAACCTGGCAGAAAGGCAACTATAACCAACTAGTACCAGGCAAATACACGGTCAGTGGTGACATCAAACTGGCTGCAAACACAACCAACTTTAGCAACAGGAAAGGAAGTTTAATAATAGTAGTAGAGCCAAACCAACCGCCTACTGCCCTGAACTTGAGCATCAGCAAGTTTAAGCCGGAAGCGGAGCCTGGTGAAGTGCTGGGAACATTTACGACCGAAGACCCGGACGACAAAACGTTTACTTATAAGTTAATTGCCGGCGAAGGAGATGATCAGAATGCTTATTTCTTTATCCAGGGGAATGAGCTACACCTGACCTCGAACAAGGGACTTTCCGGTATCGTTGACTTTAAGATCAGGGTGCAAAGCAAGGACCCTTACAACAATACCATCGAGCGCACATTCACTTTAACCAAATCAGTTTACCAGCCACAGGAAAAAATAAAGCTGGTAAATACTTTCTCGCCGGACGGAGACGGCATAAACGACACCTGGACTGTGCCGGAATTACGCTTCTATAATGAAGTAGAGATTACGGTGATGGACAGAGCCGGCGTGCGCCTGTACTATAGCACCGATCCTGAAAAGGGATGGGATGGAAAAGGAAAGAACGGAGAGGTACAACAGGGCCCATACTTCTATATCATACATGTAAAAGATACAGGGCTGGTACAAAAAGGGGTGCTAACCGTTTTATAATAGCTTAACATGAAAAATTACATACTCCTGACTATACTGGCATTCTGTAGTTTGAGCGCAGCAGCGCAGACACGTAAATACATTGGCAACTTTTCGCAGGTGCGTTCCTATTATAACCCATCCCTGACCGGGCAGGAGGGAAGCCAGCTAAAAACGCTCTACCGCAACCAGTGGACCGGTTTTGAAGATGCACCTAAAACCATATTTGCCTCGGCAGAATTTAACCTGAGTGACTTTAAAAAAAGCAAAGGCTACCAGCTGAATAACGGAACTGCCTATAGTACCGACATGCAGCATAGCCTGGGGCTGTTGTTACTCCGCGAGTCGTTTGGGCCATACAGCGAAACACAGGCAAACTTAAGTTATGGTTCGGCCCTGCGGTTATCAGAAAAGTTTACTCTCCGCTGGGGTGGTGCTTTAACATATACCTTACTGGCTTTAGATGGGAATAAACTTACGGTAGATCAGGAAAATGATCCGAAATACGTCCGCCTGCTGGGCCAGCACAACCGGGGCAGCAAAATGGATTTGAACTTAGGCTTGACCCTGGAAGCAAAGAACTTTTACCTCAGCTATGCCATGCAGGATGTTACCGAAGGCAAAATGATCAAGTCCGGGGATGTGTTTATGGAGGAGATGTATGCCCGCAGGCATGTTGGCTTGGCCGGATATCGCACTGCCATAACAGATGACCTGGGACTTGTGCTTAACACCATTTACCAGCACGATAAGCAGGCCGATGCAACTATAGAGGGGCAACTGAAAACGGTTTATCAGAACATGTTATGGGCAGGTGCCGGCTACAGAAATAACCTGGCTTTTACGGCCACCGCCGGTATCAAAATCAGCAAGCTGCAAATAAGCTACCTGTACGAATCTCCAGTAGCTGATGCGGCAAATATAGATAAGCCGTCTAACGAAATCACACTTGCCTACCAGTTCCGTGGCAGGCAATCAGCAGCACCTCAAAAGCAGGTACTTCTCTGGTAATAAGAGGAGTAAAATTGCATTGTAATTCAGGTAAGTAAAATGTGGTCTATGCTTCTGAGCCATAGTTACTTGCTTGAGCTGTTTTGTAACTGTCTGATAGCTAAAATTCAAGAACAAATAATCGGCAAATAAGTAAAGAAATAGAACGGAGGTAATTCTGTAAACCTATACATCAAACCTCCGTAATATAAGAAGTTTCCAATAAAAGGGAATCTGAATACTTAGCATAAATACACTACGGTTGCCGGTCATTTCCGGCCTGCGAAGCAAGATCTGCCTATTTCTGATCATTCGTTTTAATAAGCAGCTTTTTACTTCCTGTACCTAAAATTACCCTTTATCAAGAGCGATCTTACTTATGATATATACTTACTGTTACTCCATAAGTAATATGGTTAAGGCCGTTGCAGTGCCCTTTAACCAGATTATCAGTTGCAGGCACCAGCGTTATGTTGCAATCATTTTAGCAGTATTACTTTACCTGCCTTCATTCCAGGTTCAGGCCCAGTGCCCAACCAACCTGATTCATCACTATCGGTTCGATGAAAAAGCCGCCGGAAACTACGCCGATTATGTAAGCCCGGTAGCAGCCACCTGTACCGAATGCCCGTCGCCTACATCAAGTTTATTTGCTGGCGCTCAAAAGTTTGATGGCAAAAATGACGGTCTCGTTATTCCTGATATAGAGCGGTTTGAGTGGGAAAATAATGTTGATTTTACCATAGAATTTTGGGTGCAGGTAACCGGTAATGCAGGCAAAAACCAGGTGATCATGGGCCGCGTTGCCACAGACTCCAAAATGTCGTGGTGGGTAGGGGTGGACCCGGAAGGCTATGCCGTTTTTGAGTTGTATGACAAGAACCGGGCGGGCTTCAAGACCGAGAAAATGGGCAAAAAGATCAATGATGGCAAATGGCACCATATTGTAGTCATGCGTAATGGCGGCCTGCTCAAGAACAAACTCTACATAGATGGCTACAATGTAGCCGATTTCTTTTACGATAAATACACGACCGATTTCAAGACCGTTGCGCCGGTAACTATAGGCTATTATAAACTCGATAATGGCTACCATTTTTCCGGAGCTATAGATGAGTTGATGGTGTATAACAAGGCATTGGATGAGAGAGAAGTCAGGTCAAGGTACAACTATGGTTCTGCTGCTTACTGCGGCCCTGAAAACCTTCCGCCGGTTATTATGTCTGAGCCTGTAACATTTGGTGTGGTTGCACAGCCTTATACTTATGATGTACAGGCAATCGGAGTTCCGGCACCGGTTTACTCGCTGGTAAACAGCCCGCAAGGAATGAAGATAAATGCGACTACCGGCGAAATTGAATGGGCGCCTGCCAGTTCAGGTAAATTTAATGTGACAGTTAACGTAGAGAACAGCCTGGGTAAAGTGCAGCAGTCTTTTTCAATTAGTGTTAAACCCAGCATTACTGACCTCAGAGGCCTGCGCCACCACTGGATGCTGCACGAAGTAACCGGTACACAATACAGAGATTATTACACACCTTATAATGCCAGCAGCAGCGCCGAAGCAAAGCCGGAACCAATTCCTGGGGTAATTTCAGGAGGGCAGCGTTTTGATGGTGTAAAGACAGGCTTGAATGTTGAAAACAGCTCCAACTTTAACTGGTTGCCTGACGAAAGTTTCTCGATAGAACTATGGATGCGAACTACTGCCAGCACTTCCGGTAACAGGGTACTTATTGGCCGCGATGCATTGGATTCGGACCTGCACTGGTGGATAGGAGCAGATAATGAAGGACATGCTAGTTTTCAGTTGAAAGATTACCTCTGGGATGGCATAGGAATAGGCGGAGGCCCTAAACTGACAGACGGCGTATGGCATCATATAGTGGCTGTACGAGACGGTGCATCCGGGGCAAACAGGCTTTTCGTGGATGGCGAGCAGGTAGCCCAGGGCAGCTTTACTTATAAAAACGGCTTCCAGTCTTTAACGCCTGTAAACATAGGCTACCTGGATCGCGAAGGCAGATACAGGTTTGAAGGCGATATGGATGAGGTAATGCTTTACGGGCGCGCCCTGACTGCAGCCGAAATAAAAGAGCGTTACCAGACTGTTTTTGATGGTATAGTGGAGCTTATATCATTTGACGGCCACTTTGCAAATGGCTCCGTCGTGCTGGATTGGGAAACACAGACAGAAGTAGGACTGTCGCATTTTATAGTGGAGCGTTCAGCAGATGGTACCGAGTTTACAGAAATAGGAACCGTACAGGCGAATGGCACCAGTTCAGAACGACTTGCCTATAGTTTTACCGATCCAAATCCAATCAAAGAACGCGGGTATTACCGGCTGCGCATCGTAAAGGAAAATGGCGCATTCACGTACTCGCATGTGGTTATAATTGAGTTTGCCGGCACCATTGCATCCAGTTTCTTTTTGTATCCTAACCCGGTGCAGAGCGGAGATGTTAATGTAAATATCACCAACATGGTGCCTGACGAGCGTGTGGTCTACATGCTGTCGAGTATAACAGGCAAAAAAATTACGACCCTGGAAATACAGGTCGCTGCTGATGGCACTCTGGATTTTATAGTTCCGATACCTGAGCAGTTAAGGGCGGGCATTTATGTGCTTTCTGTGATCTCAGAAGCTAAAACAATAAGCAGAAAAATAGTGGTTCTGGATTAAGGCTGCTGCAAAACAGCAGCCCGGCAACTATAACTATAGACCGGCTAAGGCTGCGTTTTATAGTATCTTTTCGGCTCCTGTGTCTATTAAAATACTCAAGTTGAATATATAGTAAATTAAATAGTTACTGATAATTATGAATAACTTTTACATAACGGCAAGAGAGCCTTCTGCTCAAGCACAACTCTCAGAGTCCCGTGATAGAACGTTCAGGTACCCTGTCCGATTCAATTCAACATTTTTTGCGGGGATACTCCTGGTATTTCTTGCTGCTTTTAGTGTATCGCAAGCGTCTGCTCAATCTACTTCAGGTTTACCTGCAGGTTTTGTAGAAGAGCCCGTGGGAGGGGAATGGAACATGGCAGTAGGCCTTAAGTTCTCCAAAGACGGCAAAAAGATGTTTGTATGGGAGAAAGCAGGAAAGGTATGGGTTGTTGAAAATGGGGAAAGAGGCTCTAAACCGATGCTCGATATCAGCGACGAAGTAGGAGATTGGGGTGACCACGGCTTACTTGGTTTTGAGATCGACCCTAATTTTGATACAAACGGGTTTATATACCTGCTTTATGTAGTAGATCGCAACCACCTGATGAACGCAGGAAAAAGCGGCTATGATCCTTCAAAAACTAGTCAGAATGAAGCAACTATAGGCAGAGTTACGCGCTACACAGCCACCCTGGCAAACGGTGCATTGACTGTTAATACCAGTAGCAGAAAAGTGTTGCTGGGTGCCACCGCTTCAACAGGTATTCCTATTACTTACATTTCGCACGGGGTAGGTTCTCTGGTTTTCGGTGAAGATGGTTCTCTATTGGTTTCTGCCGGTGATGGCGCTACAGCTAATGGGGTAGATTTTGGCTATTTCCCGAATGATCCTATGAATGACACCTTTGTTCCGCAGGCGCTTGCTGATGGCATCATAACCTCTAAAGAAGATGTTGGTGCATTCCGCGCGCAGCAGATACAATCTTACAACGGCAAGATCCTTCGCATAGACCCTGCAACAGGTAATGGTTTACCTACAAACCCGTTCTATGATGCCAGCAAACCTAACGCGGTTGCATCAAAAGTATGGGCTTTAGGTTTAAGAAACCCATTCCGCTTTACTATTAAGCCAGGAACTGGTAGTGCTACCTCTCCGGGTATTTTGTATGTTGGTGATGTAGGCTGGATGGACTGGGAAGAGATCAGTGTTGTGAATAAAGGTGGTATGAACCTGGGGTGGCCTATGTTTGAGGGCTTGATGGAACAACCATCTTACTTTGAGAAGGCGCGGGTAGTGATGAACCCGTTTGTGCCAAACCCGAAGTATAGTGCCGCTAATGCTGGTAACTCAGATATGTGTAAAGAATTTTACACGTTCGGTAGTTTGTTAAAGCAGGCCCGTAAAACCACCCAACCCGAATTCCTGAATCCATGCGATAATTCTCCTATTCCAGATCAGTATACTTTTGTTCATTCTAGACCGGAAGTTGATTGGGTAAATGATATTGAGCAGAATGGTGTTACTCCAAAAGCAATTACCAGGATTGGAACATTTAATGGCGAAGACGCAGCTACTGTCGGTATCGGCACAGCGGGTTCTAATGTAGAAGGCAGTCCTTTTTATGGAAGTTCCTCAACAGGTGGTATCTGGTACACCGGATCAGACCTGCCTGCAGCGTATAAAAACACCTACTTTTTTGGTGACTATGGCGCTGGCTGGATAAAGAATGCTGTATTTGATGCGAATAATAAACTTACAGCTATCCGGAATTTTATTGGTAAAGACGCAACAGTTACAGGGTTTGCCACAAACCCGGTAACCGGCGGTTTATACTATATAAACTATGCAACCAAGGTTATTAAGATCTCTTATTACGGTGGAAACCTGCCGCCTAAGGCTGTTGCGAAAGCGGATAAATTATTTGGCACAAGCCCCTTAACAGTTAAATTCACTGGCAGCGAATCGACAGACCCTGAGAATAAGGCGTTGAAATACGAATGGGATTTTGGCGATGGTTCTGCAAAGTCTACAGTTGCCAATCCTGAACATACCTATACGTCATCCCAGATCGTAACCCGTGATGTGGTGCTGAAAGTGACTGACGTTGGTGGTTTAACTTCCATAGCGAAGCTAACGATAACGCTTAATAATACGCCTCCTGTAGTAAAAATTACCAGTCCGGCCAAAGGCGCACTCTACCCGCTAGACAAGGCTACTACTTATAACTTAAAGGCTGATGTTACGGATAAGGAACATAGCGGTGACCAGTTGAAGTATGAGTGGCAAACGGCACTATACCATAACACGCACAATCACCCGGAGCCAATTGACACCAAAAAAGAGACAACGGCTATCATTACGCCAATCGGCTGCGACGGCGAAACGTATTTTTACAGGATCAGTCTGAAGGTAACAGATGCCGGCGGTCTCTCGGCCACCGATTTTGTAGATGTGTACCCTGATTGCAGCGGTGGTATAACCAAGCCAATAGCTATAGCTTCTCCGGCCAATAATGCCAGCTATGGCATAGGGCAGCAGATCGACTTAAAAGTAAGCTTTACAGATGCTACCCGTAAGTGGTCAAAAGTAGTTTACTATGCAGGCAATACCCAGATCGCGGAATCATCTACGGCACCGTTCAACGCTAAATGGACCGGAGCTACGGCAGGTACTTATAACATTACAGTACAGGCCACCGATGATGGAGTGCACTTCCAGACTTCGGACGCAGTTAGAATAGCTGTAGGAGGATCAACACAGGTGGAGCTGCCAAACTGTTTGCCGGGCATTACACATTACTTTGGGTTTGATGAAGCGGCGGCGGATGCCGGATTTAAAGATTATGCTTCTGCTGCTATAGCCAATTGCACTGACTGCCCTGAAGTAATTACCGGCAAGTTCCATAATGCCCTTAAATTCTCTGCTGCAACCCGTTTAAACCTGAACGATGCATCTAATTTCAGTTGGGGAGCTAGTACGCCATTCTCTATCAGTTTCTGGATGCGTACTTCATCAACTGTAAACCGCAACTCCGTGATCATGGGCCGGAATGCCACCGAATCGGCTATGCATTGGTGGATAGGTACCGACGATCAGGGACACGCCATGTTCATGTTAAAGGACATAAACCACCAGGGTAATTTTGTTGGTGCAAAAGGACCAAAGGTGAATGATGGCAAATGGCACTATATAACTGCAATCCGCGATGCGGGCGCTAAAAAGAATATACTTTATGTAGATGGTGCAAAGGTTGATGAGATTGATATCAACTATGACAATGGTTTTGAAGGTTCGCCAGCGTTGAATATCGGTTACCTTGATCTGGGAGATGGTTATCACTTTGAGGGTGATCTGGATGAGATCAAACTATATTCCAGGGCACTGACCGGCGCCGATATTACGGAAGAGTTTAATGGAGGTAATGGTAAGTACTGCGGCACAAACCCGCTTGGTACAGGCACAGATGTTAACTTTAAAGGCAGGTTTGATGTGTATCCGAACCCTACCAAGGGCAAGCAGGTTGCATTGCATGTTACCACCCTTAAGCCGAATGAAAAATTAACATTGTTGCTGACCGACGCTACCGGAAGGAAAGTGCTGGAAACAACAGTGCAGGCAAACTCGGCCGGCCTTCTGGAAAAAACGCTTTCGTTAAGCAAGGTAAGCGCAGGATTTTATAACCTTACCTTATATTCTACCGAAAGAAGTATCAGTAGGAAACTGGTAGTTACAGATTAACATAACTATAAAAAACAAAAAAGGGCACTTCAACTGAAGTGCCCTTTTTTTATGATTCTGAAATCTTATTGTTTCATCAGGTTAATGCTCTTGGTTGAACCCTGGCTATCAGTGTATCGCAGGATATACAATCCTTTATTGATGTTGATGCCATCCAGGTTAATCTCAAGCTTGTTATTTGTCAGTTCAAGCGCCTTCTGCTCGTAAACTACTTTGCCTACCTGGTTCAGAAGAACTACTTTCTGCAGTTTCACACCTTGCTGATTTCCGAAATCAAGCGTGATCATGTTCGTGAATGGGTTCGGATAGGCAGTAGTGTTCTCAAAAGTTATCTGCGTATCTTCTGTTGTAACCGATGCCACTGATATAGCATCTAAGCTTCCCATTGGTGACAGGTACTTGCCCGGTATCGGTCTTTCCTGCGTTCCGTTTGGTAAGGTCCAGCCCACGGCCAGGTTGTCTCCACCGCCACCTTCCAGGTGCAAGGCTTCAATGTAGTAACGCTTGCCGGCTTCCAGATTAATGGCTACTGACTTCTGAGATGCTGCTTTTGTCCATTGACGTGAGTCAGTATACACAGTTGCCGAAGCGATCTTCACTTTCTTGGCAGGATCTTCTGAAGTACTCAGGTAAAGATCAGCCATGTCGTCCGCCGCGATCCAGAACGTATAGTTACCACTTACCGGTGCTGTTACATAACCACGTATACGCTGGCCATAGTTGTCACCTACATTCGATGGCGATTCGAAAAGCGTTAGCTCAGTCTTCGAAGTAGGCGTGTTAGCTACTGGTATTACGCTCACGCTAGAGCCATGTACATTTGCCCAGTACTCTCTTGTGATTTTACCAGTTGGTGTAGTCACGATCGGAGTTGGTTCAGGAGTTGGTTCCGGAGCAGGTGCTGTTGTAGTAGCAGTGCTACCCATTGGCGACAGGTACTTACCTGGTATCGGTCTTTCCTGTGTACCGTTTGGTAATGTCCAGCCTACAGCCAGGTTATCACCGCCACCGCCTTCAATGTGCAATGCTTCGATGTAGTAACGCTTGCCGGCTTCCAGTTTAATAGCTACTGACTTCTGCTCACCGAACTTAGTCCACTCACGTGGGCTGGTCCACTGTGAAACAGATGCTACACGGGTTTTCTTTGCCGGGTCTTCTGAAGTACTCAGGTATAGTTCAGCCTGATCATCAGAAGCGATCCAGAACGTATAGTTGCCAGATACAGGTGCTGTTACATAACCGCGTACACGCTGGCCATAGTTGTCTCCTGCATTCGATGGCGTTTCAAACAGGCTAAGCTCTGTCTTTTTAGCTGGCGTAGTGCTCACCGGGATAACCGAAGTGCTTGTGCCATGTACGTTTGTCCAGAACTCGTGCGTGATCTTGCCTGTACCTGTAGTAGTACCAGTAGTTGGCGACGTTACGATCGGTTCACTTGGCGCAGGTGCTGGTGCAGGCGTTGGTTCTGGCGCAGGAGCCGGAGCAATAGTTGCAGTGCTTCCCATTGGTGATAAGTACTTGCCCGGGATTGGTCTCTCCTGTGTACCGTTTGGCAACATCCAGCCCACGGCCAGGTTATCACCGCCGCCACCTTCCAGGTGCAATGCTTCTATGTAGTAACGCTTGCCGGCCTCCAGCTTAATAGCTACTGATTTCTGCTCGCCGAACTTGTTCCACTCACGTGGGCTTGTCCACTCAGATACTGAAGCGATTCTTACTTTCCTGGCGGGGTCTTCCGACGTACTCAGGTAAAGATCCGCCATGTCATCCGAAGCAATCCAGAAGGTATAGTTACCTGTTACCGGCGCAGTTACGTAACCACGTACACGCTGGCCATAGTTGTCAGCCACATCTGAAGGTGTTTCAAACAGGCTTAGCTCTGTCTTCTTAGCGGGCGTAGTACTTACCGGGATAACAGAAGTGCTGCTGCCGTGTACGTTTGCCCAGTACTCATGCGTAATCTTGCCTGTACCGGTAGTAGTACCAGTAATAGTACCAGTAGATGGTGCTGGGGCAGTTGTTTCTGTAGAAGGTGCTGGCGCTGGTGCCGGAGCTGGCTCCGGTGAAGTGATAGTTGCACCTGAACCGTTAGGACCCAATACAATACCTTTGCTGCTCAGCTTTTGCTGCCATCTGTTAAATTCATCGATTTCGTGCTGCTTTGTGATTACACCAGAAATAGAAGTGTTGCTTGATTGTGTAGCGCCAATCATGTCAGAGATATCTCTTCTGTCGCTTGGCCAGCCCCATGCCATTACACCTACCGTGTTATTGTCGATAGAGTTAGCGAAGGTTGTTCCCATTTTGTAGTAGTCAAGGCTCCAGAAACCTGAAGTATACATCGAGAAACGTGATCCGTTATCGAAAGTAGCTGAGTTTATGGCTCTGTTATGGTGGTAACGGATGTTATTACCGCCTGCAATACCCATGCTATAGTTACCCAGGTTTACTAGGTGGTTTTCATAACCTTCAATGTAAGCTGTAGCTCTGCTCAGGTCGCCATCGCTATCTGTCAGGATACCACCACCAGAATAGCTACTGCCTGTAGCATCAACAGGGTAAGCACCCTGAATATAGTTGTTGTGGATTTTGATCGGAGATGAAGAAGTACCGCGCGAGTTGAAGATGTTGATGTTATCTTCTACCAACGACTTGTTTGGTTCGTTGATCACCTGGTTCCAGGCAACTTCTACGTTAGGAACTGAGCCACGGTAGTTGAACTGCACGAACTGTGAGTGCACTTTACCGCCGTGTACGCGGCCGTCAATGTTCTTCACTTTGTTGTAACGGATCTTGATCGTCTGGCTTGCAGTACCGTTTCCACGGTAATCGTCACCAACACCTATACCTGCTGTACTTTCCATGTAGCAATTTTCTACTACAAGGTTTTTAAAGTCGTTAAGCGAAACAAAACGGCGGGTTTTAGGATACTCCGAGTAAGGAGTAGGGGTGATACCATAACCATTTGTGTTCTTTACTGTTATATCAGCAGCATAGTACCAGCTCTTGATCAGATATCCGGCGCCACGTATGTTAGAGTTGATAATCACAACCGGCTCGGAAGTGCGGACATCAACGGCAGGAACGTCGGAGTTTGTAGATTGCCAGTTCCCGGTATAAGTACCACCTTTTGTGATCACTAAAGGACCGCTATAGGTCTGAGCCTGAACTGTTTTGGGTAAGAATGCACTCACGATGAATGTGAGCAATAGAGCGAGCAATACTGAGCTCGCCTTCTTATTTGCATAAGAGGTGTTTGGATTCATCTTTTTTGGCTAAAAGTTGAAAATATTAATTTACCTTACTTATTCCCCTCTTAGGTAATCTTAAGAAATTTACTTTACCTAAGAGAAGAAGAGCTTTTTTAACGAACATCTCAAAAATAAGCGTGCCGTATAAATTGCTCATATATAAGTTGTTGCAAATATATGAGGTAAAATTTTACAAATGCTAATACCATTCTCAAATTTCTGAATAAAATTATAATTACTTTAAAAATTTATAAGCACTATATGTGTTAAAAAATGCTTTAGAGCTTAAATATAAAGGTTTACGGAAAAAATAAGGTTGCAAGAAATGTTATATTATTAAAATAGTTATATTATTTTTATGTAATTATTTGGTTGTTTATTTTAAATAAAACTATGAGTTCCATTTTATTGTATCGTCAATTAAAAATTATGAATATAAATTGAAAGAAATATAGCTTAATATGTTTTTATAGGTACATATAAATATAACTATATATGTAAAGCTATGTTGAACTATCCTAAGCTTAAGAGTTTATATACTAATTAAATATAGGTTTCATACTATGTTATAGCCTGAAGTCAGCACCCAGAAATTGTAGAGAGAGGAGATCATGAGACTGTAGCAACAGGTGGAACTGCCTTTCGCTGGCTGTAAATAAAAAATCTCTTACATAACAAAGGCTGATCATTAATGATCAGCCTTTGTTATGTAAGAGATTAGACTATAGCTACTTAAGCTACCTGCTGCGAAGTGTGTGCTTCTGTTTTAAGCATTTCAGCTACAAGGTCAGTTACTTCCTGCACATTAACCTGCCCGCATGTGCCCGGGTGCGGCCCAGCTTGGGTATACCTGTATCCGAATCCCAAACCGGAAGCTAATCTTGCAAAGCAGTCATTAAAATGGTTATGCGCAAATATCTCCAGTAGTCGTGCTTTGCCTTTTGTCCAGACTATATTACTAAGTCCGGCGCCATGGGGGGCAACTATAAATGAAGCCTGTGAGAATAAAGCAATTTGCTGTGCAAAAGAAAGTTGCTCACTATATATAATGGTGAAGCCAATAGCCTCCAGTGCTTTCTCCAGTTCTTCCTCGTTTGCCAGGCTCCGGTTCTTTGTCTTACTTCTTGAGATGTATATCAGGGGCTCTTTAGGTACAGACAGTTGCATCTGGCTTAGCACCTTATTGCGGAAGTTCTGCAGTGCGCATATAGTTACGGGATGAATAAAACCTGCATCCTGCTCCTGCTGGAACATTGCAAAGTTTGAGATCTGCTTTACCCCATCGGCAACTATAATTCGCTGGGCATACGTATTTTCGTCAAAAATAAGCTTTAATACATCGTTGCAATACTGTGGGCTATTGGCCGGTATCATAACCTTAGCTTCCGGAAAATGCTCCAGCGTTACCAGCAGGCCTCCCAGCGATTCGAATACCCAGTGATAAAACGGGTTGTTGGGGCAGCTAACTATAATATCCTGCTCTTTTAATTTGCTATTAGGTAACAACGGCTCGTGCAACACATTATCCCAGCCAATTAACCTGAACAGCGAGCCGATGCTTTCAACTAAGAAATGTTTGTTCTCAAGCCAGGTCAAGCCCGAAAAAGGAGAGACGTTCACATCTTTCAGCAGATACATGTTCTTCTTTTCGAATGCTTTGGACCTTCTGAAGTTTACAGGAAAGCTTTCAGGGAAAGGGTATTGTGCTATAGTTGGGGGCGAAATAGTTACGATTCTGTTTACATGCCTGCTAACAGAAGGCTGGTGAAAATCTTCTTCCACAGAGTTAACTATAGTAGCCGGTGTGTTTCCACTTAACTTACCAAGTAACAGTTGGGTTGCTTTCCTGGATATCAGTACTCTGTATTTAGCTATTCCAGCTCGTATGGTTTTCATTGTAGGGCTCAGACTTGGGTAGAAAGTGTGTAAATATTTAGTCAGTTTACTAACTATGTTAACAATTGATTTCTTTTGCAGCTTTTACGTGTACAATTCAGCTTCTGTTTTTAATACAAATTCCTGCTGACCGGGAATACATAATTCAGTAACCGGTTAAAAAGGGATGAATGGTTTGTTCTTACCGACCGGTCCCAGCGTGATAGCATTTACTTTAAGCTTTTGCTGCCAAATGCCAAATTCTGCGGCTTCATGCTGCGTGGTAATAGTGCCGGTTATATGCGTATTTTCCGCAACTATAGCTCCTTTTATATCTGAAAAATCTCTCCTGTTATCCGGCCATTCCCACGCCATTACGCCAATTGTATTGTTATCAATAGAATTTGAGAAGGTTGTTCCTTTTTTATAATAGTCGAGGCTCCAGAAACCGGAGGTATACATCAGAAACTTTTCACCATCCTCGAAAGTTGCAGCATTTATAGCCCTGTTGTGGTGGTAACGGATATTATTTCCGCTGGCTATTCCCATGCTATAGTTGCCCAGGTTTACCAGGTGGTTCTCATAAGCTTCCACGTAAGCCGTACAGGTTTTTAAATTGCCATCCCCATCCATCAGAATGCCGCCGCCCGAAAAACTGCTGTCGGCAGCAAATAACGGGTAAGCACCTTGTATATAATTATTGTGTATTTTGATAGGAGAAGCAGCCGTGCCCCGAGAGTTGAAGATGTTGATGTTATCTTCTACCAAAGACCGGTTAGGTTCGTTGATCACCTGGTTCCAGGAGATCTCGGCATGAGGCAGGCTTCCCTTAAAGTTAAACTGCACGAATTGCGAATGCACCGTGCCGGCGTAAACCCTCCCGTCTATGTTCTTTACCAGGTTATACCGGATCCTGATCGTCTGGTCTGGAGTGCCATTGCCACGGTAATTATCGCCAACACCTATGCCGGCTGTGCCTTCCAGGTAACAATTCTCAATTACCAGGTTTTTAAAATCATTCAGTGCAACAAAGCGCCGCGTCTTAGCAGACCCTGTATATGGAGTAGGAGAGAGGCCATAGCCATTGGTGATCTTTATAGTTATGTCGGCGTTGTGATACCAGCTCTTTATTAAAATACCGGCACTCCGAATGTTGGAGTTAATGATCACGACCGGTTCAGAGGTCTGAATATCAACGGCCGGGACATCAGCATTGTTAGATTCCCAGTTGCCGGTGTACGTGCCGCCTTTTGTTATAACTATAGGTTTGCTATAGTTCTGAGCCAGCCCAGAAACCGACTTATCTGTAGTAAAAGGCTTGAAACTATAAGTGGCAACAATGTAACTGCCTGCTACTATAACTATAAGAGCCACCAGCAGTCTGGCAACTATAGTACTATAGTTGCCAGACTGGGTAGTTCTTCGATCAGCAGTAGCTACATTGGCATTGCGCATTACTTCAGAAAATAGCCTAAAAGTCGTCGGGTGTACCCGTTCAGTAAATGATAAGGAATATATGGTGTTGGGCAGTTCTTAAGCGTGAATCTGGTAAAATCTCTCAGGTTGCCGCCTCCTTTCAGGTCGAAAAGGTGCTTGTAATAATTCTTCAGGCTCTTATTGCTACGCAACTGGCGCTCGCCGCTTTCTTCCGGGTAAGTGAGCAACTTGGCATCATAATTTACAAACAGCTCAAAACCTGCTCTGCGCGCGGTGTGTGTAAAGTCGTAGTCAGCAATGTAGTGCGGGAACCTGTCTTCGTCAAATAAGCCTATCTTTTCGAACACCACTTTCGGTATAAGGAGGCCCCTGCCGGGCAGGTGCGTAACGGCGTGCAATCCTTTCCGGTTCGATTCTGGCAGTTTGGCAAGCACCTGGTCTATGGTATTGAGTTTCCAGTTAAGTCTTTCGCCACCAAAAATAGGCTGTTTTGTAAAGGCATCCAGTTCCAGTGCACCTATCAGGGCTTCCGGTTTCTGTCTGTGCCAGTAAATCATTTTCTCGATCAGTTGTTCGTCTGTAACCACATCGTTGTTCATGGTCATAAACAGCTCCGATCCTCGTTTAAGAGCATGCCTTAAGCCCATATTCACGCCAGCTGTCCAGAACAGGTTGCCGTCGCCTTTCAGTATGTCTACTTCCGGAAACTCCGTTTTCAGCATTTCTTCGGTACCATCCGTAGAGCCGTCATCAACTATAGTTACTTTATAGTTTGGGTTGGTTTGTGCCCTTAATGAGTTTAAACATTCCCGGGTATGCTCTTTCCTGTTGAAAACTGGTATTACTATATATATAGGTTTCATCGTATCAAATAAGTTTTTGTTAAAGACTGAAGTTGAACAAAGCCTTTAGCTTGGCACTTGCTTTATCGCGCATCATCTTATTAAAGTTGCGGCGATCAGATTCCACATCCCGGATCACAAATTTTGGGTGGCGGAGCGGAAACTCGATCTCCTGTTCGTGTACCTGTGCTTTTTTATCATGCAGGTTAAACGTGTGGGTAGCATCCTCGCCGAAGCCTATGTTACGAACCAGGTTTACTTCCGGAACAATGCAAAGGCCGGAGTTGCTGTACACTGTAAACTCCCACTGGTAATCCCATACGTCGCCTTTCTGTATGTTGGTAAACGTTTCTTCGAGCTTGCTTAACCGGTAAGTTTCTTCCAGTTTGTTCAGGAAAATGCCGTTTAAATAGCCTTTGTTCTTTAGCTCGCTATAGTTACCCAGGTTAAAGTCGTATAGTTGCCAGGCACGGCGCCAGGTAGCCCAACCCCAGCTATTCACTTTATCAGAGAAGTAGTACGAGTAGTCGGAGTCGCGGCGCCAGCCATCCAGGTAGTTATTGCCGCTGATGTGCATCACGCGGGTATCTTTCTTATAGCGCTCAAGTGTCTCCTGGCAAAACCAGAAAAAGCTTTGCGATGGAATGCAGTCATCTTCCAGGATAATGCCTGTTTCTTCGTTTTCGAAGAGCCAGGAAATAGAGCGGGAGGGAGCTACACCACAACCCAGGTTCTGGTCCTGGAAAAGCGTTTTTACTTCACAATCCCAGTCTACCTGTTCCACTATACGGCGGGTTTCAGCGCATCTTTCAGCATCGGTGGCTACATGGGCGCGGGGGCCGTCGGCAGCAACATAAAGTTTTTTAGGTTTAACCTGCCGAATGCGTTCAAATACTTTTTGGGTCGTGTGTGCTCTGTTAAATATGATCAGCAACACCGGAGTGTGCAGCGGTTCTTGCGGTAATGAAGTATTCATACATCAATAAGGGTTTTAGTATATTCTTCTACTGCTATTAATAAGAAGAAGTTGTGGCTTCTACGGTTGATGGAAGCGTACGTTGAGGAAAAAGTCGCCGGGCTTTCATTCGTAGCCCGGAATTCTTTATAAAACTTACATATGGTACATGTTCTACTTCAATGGCGGCTATAGTCCAACCTAAGATGCCATAGAAGAAAACAGGAAGCACATAGGAGATCGAGAATATGAAACTGCTGCATATAAACGCAACCAGCATGATCTGGTTTATAGTTAGCACGCGCTTCTTAAACGCCTGAACGATAGGGTACAATGCAATAAGCAGGTACAAGCCAAATCCGACTAAGCCGGTATAAAAGAAGATTTCTAAATAAAAACTATGGAAGTGATGGCCGTGGCCGTCTTCGAAAACCGGAGCGTCAATATCATCTCTCCAGAATTGGATAGGTAGCTCAAATCCATCAAAGCGCATTCCGAAAAAGAAGTTATCCTGTATAAACGGCAGGTAAGACATGATCTGGATATAGCGCCAGCCACCTGTTCCCTGTTTATCATAGTTCTCTATATCCGAGAAGTTCTCCTGTACTTTTTCGATGATCTCGGGGTGAATGGAAAGCACAAAGCCACTGGCAATTACACCCAGAATACCGACTAAAGTACCAACAGGCAGCAACTTGGCTACGAAATTTATAGGCTTGTCTGTTTTTAACCTTATAAAGAAGTAATAAATCACCAACACGAAAGCTGTCGAGATCCAGACGGTACGGTGCTGGAAAAAGAAGATGGCAAAGAGTACAAAAAAGGACCAGAAAAGGCTCATGAACTTCCCTTTATAAAAATAGTTGCTCATGAAGTATAGAAAAGGTACTACCAGCATGTATACCGAAGTAGAATAAACACCTCGTTCGTGGTTAGTGAAAGCGGAGATACTGAGCGTATGTGGTTTGATAAGCAATACATTTAACCAGAAACCGATCAGAATGAACCATACCACGTGGCTGGTCTTGATATAGTAGTTTGCTTTATAAAAGGTATAGACAAAGAAGGAATAGGAGAAAATGAGCACCTTCACGAACACGTGGGGGTACACCATAAACGACCCGTAAACATACTTTGATTCGAAAACGAGGCCTGCCACATACAATAGCAGCATAAAGAAGGCAAACCGCATATAGGTTGACATGCGCTGAAAATAGATCAGGCAGTACACAATGGATAACACAGCTGATCCTTTCACCAACGTGTTAAGCAGCAATTCCTGGCCAACCGGATTATCAGGCATGGCAAGCTCAATGTACATGTTATCCATGAAGAGGATAAGAGCCAGGGGAATTACAAAAAGAAAGGAGTAATTCAGTTTCATGGTATAACTTGGTTTAACAGCAACTATAGTTCACCTTATAAGCTATGCATGTCGTTTTACGCATTGTTACGGTGTAGTGTGTCAGTTCTATTTGGTGTTTAAAATGTAACTCTTGTATAGTTGAAATGCCCGTCCTGAACGTGTACTTAACTTATCTGAAAGGCCGGTTTTAGTTAAAATAGCCTGTATCTCCGATTTCAGGATCTTGTGCGGGAACAACAGGCTGAGTATTGCTAACAATATAGCTCCTGTTATAACCTGGGCAACTAGTATAAGTAAAGGTGCCAGCGCTGTAGTACGTAAGAAAGAGCTGAACAGATATAGTAAAACGCCGATTACAGCACCATTAATTATCCCGGGTAAATAAACGGATAGTTGTTGCCTGTATGGGAGTATCAGAATTTTATGCATTGCCCGCTGATAAAAGAGGGTACGCACCAGTTCTGCCAGCAAAAATGCCATTGCAAATCCCTGTAAGCCAAAGCCTTTTAATGAGAACATTAATATTCCCAGCACGGATACAAAAACGATATTGAGAACGATCTTAGAATTTAAAGCTGCTTTAGCGTCGCAGATAATGCCTGCGAACATGGTTATTAAGTTTATGGCAACCGCAAAAGAAAGGATTTGCAAAATAGGAACCGACTCGCCCCACTGTTTGCCGAGCAGCACATAAACCAACTCTGGCGCTGCTACAAAAATGCCGGCACACGCAGGTATAACAAGGGCTATGACCAGTGTTATACTCGAGAGATAAACTTTACCCAGCTTTTCATTATCAGCCTGCATTTTACTGAAAGACGGGAATATAACCTTCGAGATGGTGCGGGTAAGCATGTACATAGGCAAACTTACCAGCTTATGGGCCCGGTCGTAAATACCCAGTTTATAGTCGCCAAGTAAACGCCCGATCAGAATAGAAGGTAAACTAGCGGAAAACCACTCCAGTAAACTGTTTACAGACATTTTGCTCCCATAGCTGAACAGGGGCTTCCAGGCGCTCCATTTAAAAAGCATGATGATGTTATGTCTAACTATAGCATAGGAGCTTAGTCCAACTATAGTTGCCTGCGACAGCGACGCAATTATCAAACTATAAACGCCAAAATCCAGGTAAGCCAGCAGTACGCCTATACCCAGGTAAGAAATAACATAGGAGCTTGTTTCGAGAATACTGATGGCTTTAAAACGCATGTTGCGCTCCAGTAAACTAAATGCCGTTGCTGACATACCATTTACCAGGAACGTTAGCGACATTACGCGTACTACAGGCGCTACATCAGGGTTTTTGAAAAGCTGGGCAGCCAGTGGAGCAAGTGCGCATACCAGGCCTGTAAAAACAAGACCCAGCAAAAAGGAAGAGGTAAAAGCGGCACGTATGTGCTCATTCTTCAGCTCATCGATCTGGATAAGGGCTTTGTTAAGACCCATGTTGGCGAAGTATCCGCCAAACTGCAGTATTATTATAGAGATAGCAACTAATCCGAAAGCTTCAGGATCTAGTAGTCTCGCCATGATAGAGGTATACCCTATCTGCATTACAGCATTCGCTATAGTTGATATGGTATTCCACTTTAGGCCGCTGATGGCCTTAGATGCTAAACTCTGTCCCATTCCCTCAAAACTGTCTCGTAAATAGAGCTGTAGGTGTGTTTAACCTACAGCTCTTCTGGTGTATTTATTAATTTGACGTGCTATACGTAATAGTATTCTGCCTTACGCTTATAGCCATACTCGTAGGTGTTGCTATAGTCAAGGTCATTTATAATTGTATAGATGTTCTTGATCTTTTTAGCAGCATATAGTTCTTCTATCTGGGCTAGCAGGTCGCGGTTGGTATATTTGTGTTTTACTACATACAGGTTTACATCCATGTGGCGCATGAGTACAAAATACTCAGAAACAAAACCGATAGGAGGCGTGTCGATCACCACATAGTCGTACTCTTCTTTCAGCTGGTTTATCAGTTGCTGCATTCTTGGCTGTTCCAGTAACTGAAGCGCGTTTTCAGGTATCACGCCACACGGTATAATGTCCAGGTTTTCGTTCTGTGTTTTCTGAACAACTTCATGCAACGGCAGGCCTTCAGTCAGGTACGAAGACAGACCTACATTAATAGTATCTTTAAAATACTTCGTGAAAGTAGGCTTGCGCATGTCTGATTCTATCAACACTACACGCTTGCCCGATAGCGCCAATTCAGTACTAAGGTTTACAGAACAGAATGTTTTGCCTTCACCTGATACAGAAGATGTAATACCGATCACTTTAAAGTTACTGTCAGACATCAGGTACTGCAGGTTAATGCGTATTGACCTGAACGACTCTGCAATGGCAGAACGTGGCATGTTCTGTACGGCAAGCTTATCTGCTTTAGGGCTATGTGCCACTACACCCAGGAATGGAATGCTGGTAATATTGCTCAGGTCATCTTTCCCTTGTACAGTGTTGTCAACATTGTTCATCAATATCACAAAACCGGCAGGTATAGCCATACCTATAAGCAGCGCAAGCAGGTAGATCATTTTCGGCTTCACGTTAACCGGGGCGTTGCCTACCATAGAGGCATGATCCACTATCTTTTTGTCGGTAGTGTTAGTTGCCAGCGCGATAGCTGCTTCGCTGCGTTTTTCCAGCAGGAAGTCATATTTCTTAGCTATAAACTCAGACTCATTCTGTAAGTCCATAAGTCTACGCTCGTGTTCAGGCAAAGAGGCCAGGTTTCCTTCAATTTTGCCAATTCGCTGGTTAACATCGTTAATGGAAATGTCGGCCGAACGGATCAGGTTTTTAAGGTTGGCAACTATAGCGCCTCTGGTGTTATTTATCTCGCCTTCAATTTTGCGAAGCATTGGGTTTTCAGCGCTTGCTGTAACACTATAGCCTGCCTTTTTCTGATTCAGGTCAGCTAACTGCAGGAACAGGTCATTGATGATCGGACTCTGGATGCCGGCCACAGTAGGAGATACAGACTGCGCGATACCATTACCGTTCTGCACCTGGTCAAGTATCGCTTCAAAATAAGACTTGTCCGTGTTAAGCTTTGCACGTTCTGCTTCCAGTTGTGATAGCTTCTCGTAGCTGATGTTTGACTGCACACCGATATTGGCAATGCGGTTCGTAGACCTAAATGATGATAAAGCCTGCTTACTCTGGCGCAGCGAGTCGGTTAGCGTAGCCAGCTGTTTATCTATAAACTCCAGTGTTTTCTGACCATTAAGGTTCTTTTCGTCCAGGTCACGTGCTACGTATGTTTCCATCAGCTTATTCAGGAAAGCAAGCTGTTTTTCAGGTATACTTCCTTTTGTTGATAAGGACAGCACACGTGCTTCACGCTCGATAGGGGCAACCCCTAACGAAGCCTGATGTTGTTTCACAAGACTTTCAAGGCTGTTGATCAGGAAATAATATTCTTTACCCGGAGCCAGGTCTTCTACTTTGTTACGCTCCAGTGTAAAATTCAGGAATTCGCTTTTGTAGGGCTCGCCGAACTTAAGCTGCTTTTTAAAGTTTACTTCCGGTATCGCTTCAACCACGCTGTGCGTCTTAAAATTATAGCGCGACACATGCTCAGCTTCAATATTGATCTCATAGGTTTTGTCATCCACTAACCGGACAACTATAGGAACATCTACTAACTGATGTGCATTGGTATCCAGGTTTACTGTGTAAGGAGCAGATTCGTACTGTTCCTCCACCACCAGGTTTCCTATTTTATTCAGCCAATGATCAGATACCTTATAGTATGCTACCGCAAAGTCAAGGCCCTGAAGTGCTTCTCTGATTACTTCAGCAGATTGTATTAAACCAATCTCATCCTCAACTTTAATACCTTTGCTTTGTACCTGTAAAACCTCTAACAGCTCCTGCGCTTTCTTAGATCCGGTCTGCTGGTCGCCGAGCAGGAGAGTGGCTTTGAATTGGTAAACACGCTGCGAAGTTTTAACATATACATAAGCAACTGCAAGCGATATAAGGGCAAAGGCAGCAAATAAATACCATTTTGACCTAAACTTAAAGAACCAGCTTTTTAAGTCTATTTCGTGACTTTTTTTATTTTTTCTCATCGGTTATTTCAGATAATTAAGCAACAAGACACCAGTAGAGATGATGCTGAGCATTACACCCACAACCACCAGGTTTTCCCGGCTCAATTGTGTTTTACGTGGCTCTACATAAATTACATCATTTGGCATCAGGTAATAATACTGTGATTGTACGAGGTTGGGATCGGTGAGGTCTAACAGTACAACCTCAGATTGATCTCCTTTTTGCCTGATCAGTTTCACGTTCTGTCTGCTGGCTCCCTGGGTCAGGTCGCCGGCCATACTTAGTCCTTCCAGCAGGTTGGCGCGGTCGTTATAAATATGATAACGGCCAGGCGCTTTAACATCTCCTAAAACGCTTATTTTAAAACTGATAAGCTTTACAACAACGGTAGCGTCTGTTATATAGCGGTTAAGGTTACGCTGGATCAGATCCTGGGCCTGTGATGTGGTAAGTCCTTCCATCTTCAGTTTACCAACCGTAGGCAGGTTTACATTGCCCTCATTATCTAGAGTATAGCCGCTGAGGTACATAGAGCCAGGATCAGACATACCAAAAGCATTTGTAGGGTTTACAATGTTAAACATGTCGGCCATGTCCGGGTCTACGCTCAGCACTTTAATAGATAGTACATCGTTTGGCTGTAGCTTATATACTGAATAAGAAGTGGCGTGTGTTGTTGGTGTAGTCTCCTTATAGTTCGGGTTCTGCATGTAAACAAGTTCCTTTTTGGTCATGCACGAAGAAACAAGCACAAGGAATGAGAGAAAATATAAAAGGTTTCTCATGATTTTATGTAAGGGTGTTGTGTTAAGGGTTAAGTAATATTCTGAAATATTACAGTAGTTGAGTAAATCGGGGCTTTTATACTACCCTGTTTATTAGTTCAGGCATATATACTTCTCTTGTTAAAAAAGGGTTCTTAATAAGTTTAATATTTTAATATGTTATTTTTTGGTCGGGCTGCTATTTGCTTATAAACAAAAAGATACCCTCAGGCAATTTGTTGAAAAAGCAGGGCTGCATCTCTTTTAAAATGATTAAAATGCAAATTGTAGGTCAGCTAAAGAGATTGTCGGCTCCCTGAACAGAACCTGAGATTTATAAAATAGCAAGCCGGTTAGTGTGACCGATGCAGCCAACGGTTTATTACTTTAATAAATCTCAATTTTTTTGCTTTCTAGCTCAGGCTTGATCAATTCCTTTTCAGGTGTGGGTTCTGTTTTTGAAAGCAGCTTGTACATTAGCGCCAGGTGCTGACGTAGGACGATCTCTTCAGAAAAGTTATTCCTTACAAACTGTTGGGCAGTCTGTTCCATGTTTAACCTAAGTTCTTCGTCGCCTAACAACTTTGTTATGGCGTCGGCCATACTATCCGGAGAATAAATGTCGCATAATATGCCAGCCTTGCCATTATCTAACAGTGTTGGTACAAACCCGCTTTTTTCTCCGCCTATCACAGCAGTGCCTACAACCATAGCCTCCAGTAGCGCCATCCCAAACGATTCTTCCATAGACGGGCATACCAGTACTTTTGCGCCTGCTACCTCTTCTAAAACTTTCAGGTTAGGTAATGGGCCTACAAACCGCACTCCATTAGCTAAGCCTTTTGAAAGTGCATACTGGTTGGCAGGGCCGTCCTTTTGCATATCCACACCTACTAAATGCAGTGCTACATCCGGGAATTTTTTTCGTGCTTTCTGAAATGCTTCTAAAGCCAGATGTATATTCTTGCGTTTGGTGAAACCGTTTGAAGAAGCAACTATATAATTGCCCTTTGTCCCGCCAGGAGCTTTTATAGTTTCGAGCTCATCCGGATAGAAGTTAGGGATAACTATAGTTTTGGCCCTTGTTGCTGCAGATAGTTGTTTATAGGTATAGTCAGAGTTGGCAACCAGTACGTCAGACTTTCTTATTACCCGGTAATTCATCATCCACCTTACTAACCTGAACGGGTCGAACTGCTTCAGCAGGATCTTGAGGGCTACATCGTGTATGTTAACTATAGTTGGAATACCAGAGCCTAATGCAGCCAATGCATATTCATATGTCCAGAAGGCACTGATAACCTCAGCAGGATGCGCCTTGATCATTCTTTTCAGATCTTCTACCTCAAAATTGAAAAATCGTCGTCCGGGTTGTTTTTTTTCTCTGCTGACACAAACAGTCAGTTTACCACTTTTAAGCACTTGGGGCTCTGTAATGTCAGGCGAGTTTGTGTATACAATAACCTCGTGGCCACGTTTAAGCAGTGCGTTAACAAAATAAGAAGTAAGCGGAAATGTATTTGTTAAAGGGAGCGAGTTTTTCGGTATATCCCAGTGTAGTAGTTTAAGGTCAACAGGGCCACATACGCCAACAGTCATCATAGGTAGGGGATTTCGTAAACAGTCTATTATTGTAAGCTTGGAAAGAGAGGACAGCAATACTGCTGCGCCGACTGATACATATACTTATATAAAGTTGCTGGGTTTTGAATAATTTATTTCTTTTTTAGTGTTTAAACTGTAATTGAGTCGTATTCTTCGTATTCTTCAGTAAGCCCTCTGTAGTTGCAAGTAATGACATGAAAGATGCGGCCTCGTATAAATTATAAGCAAACCAAATTTTATCTAACAAAGTATATTATCGAAATTATTTGGTTTGTTCCAAATACACTCCCGAAAGCGGTACTTAGAATCTCCAGAGCTTTTATCCCGATGAAGACGACTTTAAGAAAAACAATACGGCAGATAGACGTGATGATTGCGCCCCTGGTACTTTCTGCGGTTAAAGAATTGAATGCTCTTAATACGTATCTTTTTCATGCGCTTTTTAAAGATAAAAATGAGCTGTCAGCAGGTATTGCGGACCCGCAGCAACAGGTAACAGTTGATATATTCCGCCAGTTTATTGCCTACCATAAAGAGAAGGATTACACGTTTGTTTCACCGGCTGATGTGCTGCAGGGGCTTGCGCCGGATAGAAAGTATATCATGATTACGTTTGATGACGGATATTATAATAACCTGCGTGCCATACCTGTACTTGAAGAATTTAATGTGCCTGCACTTTTCTTTATATCGGCAAACCATGTGCTGCATAACAAAGCTTTCTGGTGGGATGTGGCTTACCGCGAAGGCAAAAAAGCAGGCATGACGGATGAAGCACTTTTAGCTGAAAAAAAATACCTGATAACCCTGACCGATGATGCCGTAGATGCTTATATCATAGCTAAATATGGCCCGGAGTGCTTTAAGCCGGTAGGGGATACAGACCGGCCCTTTACCCCTGCAGAACTGAAAAAGTTTGCACAGCATCCGTTGGTACATATCGGAAATCATACCTGCGACCATGCCGTGCTTATAAATTACGATGCTGAAGGTATAAAAGAACAAATAGGTAAGGCCCAGGATATTATAGCGGATATAGTTGGGTATCGGCCAGTAACGATAGCGTACCCTTGCGGGGAGTTTAACGACACTGTTTTACAGGTTTGCAAACAGGAAGGTATTAAGCTGGGAATTACAGTGGAACACGCCAAAAACTTTAGTCCGCGGCTATACGAGCCGGATAACTTGCTAACATTAAACCGCTTTACTATCTGGGGTAACGAAGACCTTAAAAGCCAATGCGATTTCTTTAGGTCTGACTACCATGTGCTTGATAAAGTGAAAGGGGTGTTGCAGAAGTTTAAAGCAAAAGGATAACCTGACTGGATTTACAAATTATAAAGGCACTGCTATAGTTTAGCGGTGCCTTTTCTGGTTTGTAATATGATGAGAGCAACTATAGAGTAGGCCCTGGACAGTTAATAATGGAACAATTATACTTTCTTTGCCCTTAGAAAATCCATTACATGAGTTGAGTTCTGAAAGCTGGTGCGTTGCGGAAGCCCTTCGTATTCTGATTTGTAAAAAAGTTCTTTGCAGATCTGTAACTCTGTTGGGTCAGGAATCAGGTCGTTGTTCCAACCTACCAATAACATACCATCTGGTTTAAGTATGTTATGCAGCGCTTTATAGGTTTGTTCCTGCATTTCCCGGGTGTCAACTCCATGCCCGAAAACGCCGTTCAGCAAAACTATATCGAAGCTGGCGGGGGCTACAAAGTTATCTATATCTAAAATACTGGCTACTAAATGTTTCTTGCCACCCCAGATCACATTGTTCTCATCAATGTCTACCGTAACCAGGTCTACGCCTCTGTTAAAAAGTTTAAGCGATTCCCAGGTATAATAAGCGCAGCCTACAAACAGGATACGGCCTTGTTCTAGTTTGGCAAGTCTGGGGTAAAGTTGTGTGTTAAGCCAGATACGGTCCGGCTGCTTTCTAAAATACGTATCATCCAGGCGGAAATTCAGAAGTAGCCACCGTTTCAGGGGCAGGTAAAACTGGTTCTTTAAAGAAGAACGGTTTTGTATGCCCATAGCATTGCCAGGTATAGTAGCAAGTTGTGCCATGTTCGTATAGGTTTAGGGTAATATTATACCCACTCTATACTATCGGACCTATCATTGGGTTTTATGTCTGAGGGCTGGCTCAAAAAAAAGAACCACTCCGGGAATTGCATTAAGTGCATTGCCGGAGTGGTTCGTCTTTGGCTTATACTTTTATTAATTACTCAATCCATTTAGTGCGCTTTTGCTTGGACGGGCGCTGCTTGGTACGCTGCATACGAAGCGCATCAGAAGGCCTGCGTTCCAGCTGCTGGGCAAAACCATCGTTATGTTCCAGAATACTGCCTTTCAGTTTCCAGCCCATTGGGAAAAAATCGGCCACTTTTGTGGCTAAAGAATCAAGATCAGGTGCGGTTATAATATTGTACTCCATAGTGATATAACTAACTTCAAGGACAATATAGAAAATAAAAACACAGGTTGTACGGCCGGGCTACGGAATTTTAGTGAAGAAGGTTATATTTTTTTAAAAATTAATAAACGCATTGGTATAATTATATAAAACACAGCCTATTACTCCAGTTTGTTGGTTTAAGTCCAATTGACAGATGGCCAGTGTACAGCATAAGTTCAGGAATAAAAGCAAATAACCTGTTGATCTATAAGTTACAGGTTGGTATTAGCGATGAATGGTTTCAACGTTTAGCTAAGGGTAAAATGTAACTTATTAAGTATAAGCCAACTATAAACTCACTAATAAGGATCCGTAATCCGCGCCAGAACGGTGCAATATTATGAACAGAAAGGTCTGTAGATTAAATTTCAGGTTCCTCTAATGTATCAAGTTTTATCTTTTCGATCAGCAGGTAATTTTTAAACTGGTGGATCAGGCGTGTCATCTCCTGTTCTTTTTGGTCAAGTGCTGTTACTTCTTCATTAGAGTCAGACAAAACAGGGCGAAGTCTGTTCAAACTTTCCTGCATCTGCGCGATTGACTGCAGGATATGCTCGCGCATAGCTGGATTCTGTTCCGTTTCCAGGGTAGTTTCCAACTCCTTCATATAGACTTCTAAGAACTCTACCAGGTGCCACGGGTTGTTAGGGCGATTCCAGGTAAAGGTGATGTTGCACCTGCGGCATTTATAGGTGTTGCAGCGCCAGCCGTGCTCATTGCTTGTTGTGCCAGTACGCTTCAGCATATCTGCGTGCTTGCATTGCGGACACTGTGCATTATCTTCTACCACTTTTTCCAGGCGGGCACGCTTTTCCAGGATAATACTTCGGTTCTGGGCATGTGTGTATAGTTGCTGCTCCAGGTTCTCACAAGCTGAAGTCAGTTTTTCGTGTTCAGGGTCCAGCTGGCCTTTGTCGATCAGCAATTTAGCACGCTTACTAAAAAAGCGGATTAATTTGATCAGTTCACGCTCGTTGGCTTTCAGTTCTGGCTGCTTCATGGGTTGTTAAATTGCTGGATTGTTCGGTTGTTAAGTGTTGCTTCCCGTTTTGTGTTACTTAAACTAGTAGTAAACCTCGATAAATAGGAAACTGTGTGTATATGGTGATCTTAAAAACTACTGTGTTATAGTATATGGCTGCTCTACTGCTAACTCTTTTCGCGTGTTCGTTTGTAAATGCGGATGGCCAGCATCAGGATTGCCGAGAAAAGTATTAGTCCGATAATGCCCCACAGCATGCTCAGCGAACTTTTCAGCACCACCAGGAACACAATACTGATCAAAAAAAGTGTGGCTACTTCGTTCCAGATGCGCAATTGCGTAGAAGTATACTTTAATGTGCCTTGCTGCTGCTGCTTAAAAATAGCATGACACAGGAAATGATACACGTAAAGCCCTATTACAAAGCATATTTTCCAGATAAGCCAGTTAGGTGTGCCGCCATACAAATTCCACATGCTCAGACCGAATATAAGCGTTAGTACTGCCGATGGCCAGGTTATGCCATACCACAGCCTCTTCTGCATGATCTTAAACTGCTCCTGTAATATAGTTCTCTCAGGTTCCGGTTTCTCAGCAGCCTCCGCAAAATATATAAACAGCCGCACAATGTAGAACAACCCGGCAAACCAGGTAACCACAAATATGATGTGCAGCGCCTTAACGTAGAAATAATAGTCCATGAACTATAGTAAGTTTGCTACAAAAGTAGTTCATAATATAGTAACTAAAAATGTAGGTTTCTCAGTGGAGTGTAAAAGTTGAGTGTAATCCGGAAGTAAATGGGATTAGATTGATTTTGCGTTTAGGGAAGTCCTGGCAATGTGCGTAGCTCCTGCTAGTGTCTGGTCTATAGTTTCTCTTTTGTCATTTCGACGTCAGGAGAAATCTATCTCAGCTTATAGTTAGAGACTTTGCGACCCGAACGAAGCCTTCCTATCATAACCAATTCCAATCCTGGGAGCTCTACAAATCTATTGTTTCAATCCAGCTTTGGTGTCCTCACGGCCGGGAGGCCCCGTCTTCGGGCATCGCGCGGTGTACATTTCTTTTATTCGTCCCTCACAATACCTTCGGTACCAGAAATCTACAAGGCGCTCAACCCAAAGACTGATACGTTTCTTATGGCAACCAGCATCTATGGTTTGAACCGGTAAGCTTCGATCTTTATCGTGGTGGTAATTTCAAAGGGACAGGTAAACCTGTCCTGCTCTTGGACTTAATCTATAGAATGATAGTTTAGAAATTGGCGGAGGCAGAGAAGTCCCCCTTCGAAGGGGGCAGGGGGATGATAAACAGGAACTATAGAACTATAGATCTGATAGTAACTATAGCCGAAATTCCCCTCTCGGGAGGGGTAGGGGTGGGTTAAAATCGCAGCTATAGAATTATAGAGCAACTATAGCAATGGCAGTAAAAGCTCTTCGCCTTAGACAAGGGGGGCTGAGGTGATTGGACCTTGCCAACTATACAACAATAACCTCAACTACAAGACACCAATCAATCCATCAAACACCTTAATCACGGAATAAAAAAGAGCTGCCCCTAAGAACAGCCCTTTAAAAATCAAAATCCAAATCTTACAAAATCAATTCTATCCCATTCATCCCGGTTCAGGCAATTTTATTTATACTGACTTACTAAACACCGGGGTAGTTGGCTGTTGCGACCATAATCTGGCATCCAGGCACATGGCTATGTTGCGCACGAATGGGTGACCAGCAGGGAGGATAGTAATACTGTTGCTTGTATACTCTACTAATCCATCGTCGGCAAGTGGCTGCAGGCGGACCAGGGCATCATTAAAGTATGGTGCAACTGCTGTATCCCAACTGGTGCTAAACTGGCACATCAGGTTTGTGATGTGCTGGCGGATCAGGCGGTCTTCGGCGGTTAGTTCGTGTCCTTTCAGAATTGGCAGAACACCGGAATTAACAGCAGCTTCGTAGGCTTCCACTTCTTTAATGTTCTGCATAAAGGCAGTACCTGTATCTGATATGCTCGAGCAACCCAAACCGATCAGAAGCTCAGTGTGGCGTGGGGTGTAGCCCATAAAGTTGCGGTGCAGGGTTCCGTTTTTCGCAGCAATGTATAGTTCGTCAGTTGGCAAGGCAAAGTGGTCCAGGCCGATCTCTACATAGCCGGCTTCTTCCAGCATGGCGCGACCCATCTCGTATAAACCACGTTTTACGGATGGTTCCGGCAGGTCCTCTTCTGAGTAGCGTCGCTGGGCTTTACTCTTCCAGGGCACGTGAGCGTAACTATAAAACGCAATACGCTCCGGACGAAGCTCTTTTACTTTTTCTATAGTATAGCGCACACTCTCGGCAGTCTGCATTGGCAGGCCGTAAATAATGTCGCCGTTTATAGATGTATAGCCAATTTCGCGGGCTGCATCAAATATCTCCTTGGTCTTAGCAAAAGTCTGGATGCGGTTTATAACAAACTGCACTTTTATGTCGAAATCCTGGACACCTACACTCAGTCTTCTGAAACCAAGATCGTAAAGCACCTGCAGTTGCTCGGCATTGGTAGCGTTCGGGTGTACTTCTATACTTAAAGCGGCATCGGGGGCCAGTTCAGCTTTCTCCAGCAGTTTGCCCAGCATCACTTTCAGGTTCTCGGCTCCGAAAAAAGTGGGTGTACCACCACCCAGGTGCAGTTCTGTAATGCGCGGCTTCTTCCCGAAAACCTGCAGGTAGCGTTCCCATTCCTTTAAAATGGCTACTATATAGGGCTCTTCAACAGCGTGGTTCTTGGTAATGCGCTTGTTGCAGCCGCAATAGGTACACAATTTCTCGCAAAAAGGCAGGTGCATGTACACACTAATGCCATCAGTATCGTTGGTCTTATCGAAAGCCTGTTTTACGTGTAGCATCCAGGAGGCTTCGCTCAGGGGAGTTTCGTCCCAGAAGGGCACAGTTGGGTAACTGGTGTACCTCGGAGAAGGCACATCGTATTTGGCAAGTAGTTCAGATGGTGTAGTTACTGGTGCGGTCATAACTTCGGTTTTTTGTAAGCCAGCCTATAGTTTGGGCTGAATTTCTGTTACAAAGGTCCGAAGAAGCTGCGCCGCAGGAAATGATATATGTCAGTCGTAGGGAAGTAGAAAGGGAGATATTTGTCAGGTTTGGGAAACTATAGTTTGATGGTGTTTAAGAGTGTTATCGTTTTTTGTTTGAGAATATAAGGCGGAAAAGTGTGAAGTAAAGCAAAGGCTGTAACGAACCATCCCGTAATTGCAAACCAACCATTAGGGATAGTTTCGTTTAAACTGTCTTTATCTATAGTTACAGGTACTACTTCAGTAAATAGCGGAAGCACAGACAAGATTAAAAATGTAAAGCCAACAATAGCCAGCATAAATGCAACTATAAAATTCTTCGTCCACCATTGATTTACAGTTCGGTTAAACCTGATAGGTAAACCAATTATAAAACAAAGAATTATAGTTAGTACGGAAAGTACAGCTGCTATCACAGGCTGGAAAACTATAAAACCTATAAAACTATCAAAACCGCCAGTATAATCCAGCAGCGCAAACAGCATGTAAATGCCGACTAATACCACGAATGTAAATCCGAGTTGTAAGCCGAAGAGCAATCTGTTTAGGAGTTTATTCAATGATTTTTAAAGAGATTAAATTTCGATTTGTGATAGAAAATTTTTGATCTCATTTACATCACTTAAAGAAAGTTCGAACCATTCACCATTGATTCTTTTATTTGCAAATTTTTCATGTAACTCGATTTCAACTTCATGATAATTTAAGCACTTCTTATAATCTTCAAATTCAAAGTCGAAAGGAAGCTTAACAGAAAATAAATTGCTTCTTTGCCTAATATTTTTTGTCTTTCCTATTTTATAACCAAGCTCAGATTTAATAAGATAGATATACCCTATTTGGTTAGTTGGCTTTTTTTCTTGTTTGGGGATTACTATGTTTCGAGCTTGGTCTAAGATATCTTGGAATGTATTCAATAGATTATTTGACCGCACGTAGTTTTTCGCATATTCATTTAATTGGATGAAATCGGATTCAATATTAAACATGTCAGGCATGCTTTTGGCCCACCTCAAGTTTTCATTTTCAGAAGAGTATTTCTCAATTATTTCTTCAATCTGAATTCGAGCAACTAAATGTTTTAAGAATTCTGCTGAGGTGCAATTAGAAGGTATTAAATGCAAATTTTGATCAGCAAATTCTTTCAAGGACAAACTATAAAAGCCTCCAAATGAATGTCTCCTTGAGATCATAAAGTTATTATCAATAATTTCAAGTAGTTGTAGTATTGAATTCTCAGATGTCATACTTTGGAGTCGTAGGTTACTCTTTATGTTAGTTTTAGATAAATAGAATCACAGACTATGTTGATTACTAAATATTATTAGAAATACATCAGTCACAATATATAAACTTTATCTAATACTATAGTCTTCAAACTACAAAAGCATCTCTCCCCGAATCTTACTAACTTCACGGTTTTACTTTACCCGATTCTGACCATGAAAATTACCGTCCCAACCCTACTCCTCGACAAAGAAAAATGCCAGCGAAATATCCGCATGATGGTGAATAAAGCGAAGCGGAATAATCTCAGACTAAGGCCGCATTTTAAAACGCACCAGTCGGCGCAGGTGGGGGAGTGGTTCATGCAGGAAGGGGTAGAAGCAATAACGGTTTCATCTTTGCGCATGGCGCGGTACTTTGCCAACCACGGCTGGAGTGATATTATGGTGGCCATACCGGTAAATGTGCTGGAACTGGAAACTATAAATGAGCTGGCAGGCCGCATTCGTCTGCACCTTATAGTTGTGAACGAAGAAGTGCTGCCTTTACTGCAGGAAGGTCTGTACCACAAGGTAGCTGTCTGGCTCAAGATCGATACGGGCTATCACCGCACCGGCATTCCGGCTACCAACTATAACGCCATCGAAAGCGCGCTGCAAACTATAGCTGCCTCTGATAAACTGGAGTTCCAGGGCTTTATGGCTCACGACGGCCACACGTACAAACAAACCGATGCCGAAGCCATCCACGCTATCCATAAAACTACAGTGGAGCTACTAAACCAGCTGCGCGAGCGTTACAAAGGCCAATTCCCGGATCTGCAACTTTCCATCGGCGACACACCAAGCTGCAGCATTTTGCAAACTATAGTTGGTGTTGACGAGATCAGGCCCGGCAATTTCGTGTTTTACGACCTTACGCAGCAGCATATCGGCAGCAACAACTATAACCAGATTGCTATTTGCATGGCCTGCCCGGTTATTGCCAAACACCCTGAGCGCAACGAACTCATTATACATGGAGGTAGCGTACATTTCTCGAAAGACGTGTTGCCGGAAGCGGATGGTTGCAGCTTGTTCGGAAGGGTAGTGGAATTAACGGAAAATGGTTGGTCGGAGCCCGTGGAAGGTATTAACCTGGTGTCGTTGTCGCAGGAGCATGGTATTGTTAAAGCTACCGATGAGCAGTTTGCAAACTATACCGTTGGCGATATCATGTACATTCTGCCCATTCATTCGTGCCTCACCGCCGACAGCATGAAAAGCTATCTTACCCTGGATGGTGAGCGATTGGAACACCTGTCGGGCTTACCGGAGAGCTTTCTATAGTTGTAAACCTGGGTGAAGGGATTTGGGAATTAGCCTGTTTTATAGAGCAATTTTAGCATTGGCGTAACTTATAGTTATGCTTGGGGCCAGTTTACAACTGGTTCCCTGCGGGAACAGGAAAGGCTGCGAAAGTTTATAGTTCAGCAGAACTATAGTTTGAAAGAGCTGCATCTATAGTTCAGGTCAGTGCAAAAACTATAGTTCTATAGTTACAGCCATCGTAATTCTTGCTTTTCCAAAGCAAGTTGAAAACTTGCTGCCATACACAGCCACAAGTTACGCTAGCGCTAAACTTGCGGCAGATATGTAGTCCTGCTATTCCCGGAATCCCTTCATCCGGTTCATCTCTCTGATAACCGGTCTTACAGTCTACCAGTCATTGCTGCGTTCGTCGCGGTCGCGGGCGTAGCTTTCATAGTCTGAGTCGTAATAGCCGCCACGGTAGTAACCGCTCATGCCATAAGGTTCGTTATAGTTATCTCTGCCGGATGGATAGGGCATGTACTGTCCTGAGGAGCCATAATCGCCACGGTTGGTACCATATTCATTTCTTCGGGTTGTGCGTTCGTAGCCACTGCCCATGTAATTACCCCGATCACCTCCAAAGCTGTGGGTCGTATAGGTGTCGCGGTCAAAGTTATAGTTCCGCTGGTCTGGTCGCTGCGATCTTCCGGGTGTATAATCCCCATACAGGTCGTGTTCTCGAGGATCATAACTGCCCGAATTCTGACCATGACTGTCGTAATCGCTCATATACCCATATCGTCTGTGATGGTCATGCTCACGTTCAAAATCAGCATCGCTTCGGCTTCTTCCATGGCCGCTGTCGAATTGCGAACCTGTATGAGACGTACGCTGCGAGCCATAACCGGCGCGTGATGAACCAAATCCCTGTGCACCGCCATAACTGCCCATATTGCCATAGTTCTGCGATGTTGCATATGTTTCGGAGCCACGGTTCGCTACGTGTCGGGAGCTTCCCGCCTCGTTGCCCTGGTTCCCAAAAGTGCCTGTATAGCCTTCGTTTCCATAGCCACCGTGTGCGGGATCACCATAGTCATCAAAACTGTACCTGCTGTTGCCCTGATCGGGGTGGCGATAGCGCTCTGAACGTTGTGCGAAGTAACTTCTCTGGCTTCTTTCGTATCGGTCTGGTGTATTGTAATTCATAGCTTTAACGTGTGTAATAATGGAAAATGCTTCTAATTAAATAAACGACAGGAGAGGGCGCAGGTTAGTGGCTAGTGTGTAAATGTCTTGTTTGTAGTCATTTAGAGATGAGATGGTCTAGTCGGTTCTGGCTGAACGGGCTTTGCAACAGGCTTCACTAAACATGCTTTAAAGACCCTTAATCTCAACTACAAAAAAAGCCCCGACATTGCTGCCGGGGCTTCTATGAATTTTGCTTGTGCGCCTTATTGCCTGTATAGAGTAAGAGCTTTATAGGCGTTATTTATAGGGCTATAAGTTTCAATAAGGATCTCAGAACCCGACGTGTTGAACGTTACCGTAGTGTTTGTGCTGTATTGCACACCGGTTACGGCATCCGTGCCTGTTCCATAGTTCCATAACGCCTCAGCGCGGTATTTTTTTCCGGCTGGCACAAAATTACGCAGGAAAAAAGTACTGTTCAGTGTTACATATCCTTCAGCAACAGCCTCAGACCAATCCGGAGTATTGGCAGTTTTGAAGATAAGTCCCAGCCCCGAACCGGTGAACTTAAGTGTACCCTGCTCATTAGCCCATTCGCCTTTAAACGGTGATTCCGGTGTTCTGAAGCTAACTTCGTTGCTGTATTTTACTGCTCCGTTACTGATGTAATAACCGCGTACAAAGTATTCTGTGTTGGCTAATAAGCCTGTCATGTTACCGGTAAACGAGCCCGAACCTTCGCCAACCTTAAGTACATCATTATCTATTCTTGGGCCGCCGAATGTGTTCCAGCAAATTCCTTTTTCTTCGATCTTGGTGCCATCAGTTAAGTTAAGGTCTACTGATACACTTGCATAACTTGGGCCGATCTGGAAAGCAGTATCGGTTTTAAACTCTGTTTTTGGTTCCGTAGTTTCTTTGTCATCGCAGGCTGTAAAAATGAAAACACCCAACACGAGTAACAGCAGCGATCTGAGTACTGATCTTGTCATTGATTTTTAGTTTGTTAAAAGATGAAATGGTTTGAGTAAGAATGCTTTAGTATAGAGAAAAGCAAAACTTTGATCCTTTCTAAGGCACTTATACCATGATACATACTACTAAATTACAACAATTTATTTTCACGCTAAAAAGCTGCTAAAGCAAACGTTGTAAAGTAATTTAACAAACTATAAATAAATCCCTATAGTTCAATTTTAAGATCAACATATAATAAATTCTGATCAGTCATTTTCACCATTGCCAAACCACTTTTTCAAGGCCATGCTTCCGAGCAGAAATCCGCCTAAAGCGGCTGCTGTAGTGAGGATATCCTTTTTATGCATGCTTAGCCATAACTGCAGCGAGTCGTAGGTGGCTTCCGCATCGAAGGTGCCATGTGCGCCATGGTCGCCGGGGATAGGAGCCCACAGGTTATTCGGCCGGTTCGGGTCTTCGGGTATGTTGGTTTGCTGCCCATCAAAACCGGTTTTTGCCAGTACCCAGTCGCCTATTTCCGGTGCTATTTTGTCGCCAACTATAGCCTGCACGGTAGGGTAGCCTACATACACTTCGCGGCGTTCGTTTTCGGCAGCGTAAACTATAGCTCTGGCGGCTACTTCGGGCTGGTATATCTTGCCCATTGGTTTAGGCTTGTTGGGAAGGCGGGTCTTTACAAACATAAACTGCGTAGTGTTCATGGCAGGCAGTTGTACCATGGTTGCGCGTACGTTGGTCTTGTCGTGCAGCAGCTCTGATCTCAGCGAGTCGAAGAAGCCCTGGATAGCATGCTTGGAGCCGCAGTACGCCGACTGCAGCGGAATGCCACGGTAGGCCAGTGCCGAACCTACCAGCACGATCACACCCTTGTTGCGGGGCAGCATGCGCTTTAAAGCAGACAGCGTGCCGTAAACCTGGCCCAGGTAGGTTACTTCGGTCACGCGTTTGTATTCTTCGGGCTGCATTTCCTTTATCGGGCTGAAGACGCTGTTCATGGCATTGTTCACCCAAACCGTTATCGGGCCAAGCTGCTTTTCTGTTTCTTCGGCGGCATGCTCCACAGCAGCTGCATCAGCAACATCAACTATAAAATAAGCCGCACGACGGCCCATAGCTTCCACCTCGCTTTTAGCACCTTTCAGGCCGTCTTCGCCGCGCGCCAGCAACGCTACATCGTAGCCGTTGCTGGCAAATTCGCGGGCAATGCAGCGGCCCAGTCCTGCTGATGCCCCGGTTACTACCACCACCCCCTTGCTTTGCTGTTGTTCGTCTGTTTTCATAGTGTATGTTGGTTAGTTGCTTTTGCTCTCGGTCTGGTGCACTAGGTAGGAGGTAAGTTTGTTCCATTGCAAAGCCTGCACGCCGGCCCAGCCCCCTTCGGCCAGCAAGGTGTTGGCAAGTCCGCGGTCTCCGGCTTCTTCGCCTTTGTTGTTTATCGCTTCGTTCTTACCGATCTCGTACGCGGTCAGCTTATTTCCCTTCAGCTCCACCCGGAAAGTGCTGCTGGCTTCTTTCGCAAAAAAGTGTTCAGTTACGTTTTCGTTTCCGGGTTCGGGCTGTGGCTTCTCGCTGGGGTGCACTATAAACTCGGCTATGTTTTCCTCTTCGTGCACGTCCGTTACCCGCACCCAGTTCTCCGGCGTTGGCCCCGGCAGGTTTATCCGGATGTAGCATCCGGGTATGGTGAGTGGTCTGTTTAGCTCGTTGCCGTGCTGGTCGTAAAGTACAAATTTTGAATTGATGCCTGGCAGGTCCGACCAGCTGTTTACGTCAAATAGTTTTCTCTTTGAATCTTCAAATCCCTGCCGGGCCGAGGTCGCATCGGGGTAGGTGTTTTCGGTGCTATACACTTTGTCTTTCGAAGCATCGCCCTTCAGCACTTCGGCTTCTTCTTTTATTTTGTTGATGATATTTTTCAGTCCCATAAAATTTCTGTTTAAGCTTTTTTCTGTTACTCCAGACCTTAGAGTTACGCGACTGCAGACCATGTGGTTAGTAAAGAGCAGCAAGCAACTATAGGTATAGTGGTCTGATCTATTTAAAACGCAATCTGAATGAGCCTGACATTGTGTCTTATTTAATATAGTAAAGGTTGAGTATGATGTAGTTGTGATAACGTTGTTAAACTATAACTACAGGTTATTTTTTGGCAGAGAATGCATTTTTGGAGATAATATGGCGCCTTGTCAGTAGTTTGTTTGGAGTTTACAGGAGCAGATAAGCAGAAACCGGGCTACAGGTAGAATCAGGAAGGCTAATGCGCAGGCGTTTGGTTGTATTTTAATTTGGATATAGTTTAAAGTTAATATTTATTAAAATGAATATAAGTGATTGATTAAGCGCGTAGTAAACGGAATTGCAAGACCTTCGTTTTATAAAGTAAAACAGGCTTTGTTATGATGGTGGCAGAGATGAACATGGATAACTTCTGGGCGGGCTTTGGTATCATTGGTATTATCATCGGATTGGTGCTGCTGGTGCTGTATTGCTGGAGCGTGGTTTGGGCTTACAAGGATGCGAACCGACGGGGAAAGCCGGGCTGGATGGTCGCTATTCTGGTAGCGTTGATGTCGTGGCCACTCGGGCTTGTGCTCTGGCTATTGTTCCGGCCAAACACAACGAACCTCTCGCACGAATAAAAAAAGAGCAACCGGGTTGGTTGCTCTTCTGCTTAGTTAAGTACAAATTGTTCGGCCTGTAGATGTTGAAGTATCACCTCAAAAACATCGGTTGCCTGCAGCTCTTTCTGGGGTAACAGTTCCTTTTGTTTGGTCAGCAGCACCGGCCATTCTCCCTTGTCTTCGGGCACTCTGCCATGCGATCCTTTTATCAAAGTTGCATCCAACGGTATCACATCCATCACTGTTCTGAAGCCGAGTTTTTTCTTCAATAGCTTCGTGCCGAGCAGTGCCTTCGGGAATTTTATAGTCGGGTTGATGAACATCTCCACCGGGTCGAAGCCAGGCTTTTTATGGATGTCGACCATGCGGGCATAGTCGGGTGCTTTGGCATCATCGAGCCAGAAGTAATAGGTAAACCAGGCACCTTTATCGGCTATGGCTACCAAGTCGCCGCAACGCTCATGAGCCATTTTATACTTGTCGCGTCCATCCCCCGCGAGTACTTCCTGCACACCCGGCACTCCCGAGATTAGCTTTTTCACAGCTTCCAGGTCCTTCGGATCATTTACATAAATATGCGCTACCTGGTGGTCGGTAACGGCAAAGGCTTTGCTTATGCCAGCGTCCAGTAACTCGGTACCCCGCTCATCGCGCACGGCAATGTAGCCTTTTTCGCGTAGCACGCGGTTCAGGTGCACCGGCTGGCTCACATCCGAAATCCCGTATTCCGAAACCACCATTACCTGTGCGCCTTTGGCTTCATAAAAGCTGATGAGGTCTTCGCAAACCGTATCTATCTCACGCAGGTCTTTTGCAATTCGCGGGTCGCTGGGGCCGAAGCGCTGCAGGTTATAGTCCAGGTGAGGCATGTAAATGAGCGTCAGGGTAGGGTCATACAGGTCATCGGTGATCTTAGAAGCATCCGCGATCCACTGGCTCGATTTAATGGAAGTAGCTGGTCCCCAGTAATTAAACAGCGGGAACGTGCCCAGTTTGGCTTGTAAGGTGTCACGAAGCTCGGCTGGTTGGGTATAGCAGTCGGGTAGTTTGCGGCCATCGGCCAGGTATTGCGGACGTGGCGTTAGCGAATAATCTGCACTGGAATACATGTTGTACCACCAGCACATATTCGAAACCGTGAAGCTCGGGTCCATGGCTTTGGCAACGTCCCAGATCTTAGGTGCCTGTATCAGCTTATTAGACTGACGCCAGAATTTGATCTCGCATTCATCCTTGAAATACCAGCCATTGCCCACGATGCCATGCTCTTCGGGCCATTTGCCGGTCATATAAGTTGCCTGCGCTGAGCAGGTAACCGCTGGCATGGCAGGCTGTATAGTTGCCTGCTGGCCCTGATCGGACCAGCGCTTTAAAAAAGGGGTATGTTCGCCGATAAGAGAGCCAGAAAGGCCCACTACGTTTAAAACTACGGTTTTACGCATTTTCGTTTACTTGTATTTGTTGCAGTACCCACTCCAGTTCGCGGGCAATAGAGGTGGTTAAATCCGATTTCAGGCCTTCTGGTAACACTTCCCAGGTGTAGGTCTCTACTTCCAGGTGTTGCGTAAGCTCCGGGCGCTCCGAAATATAGTTCAGCACCGTTTCCACATCGTCTTGGGTTGAGTTCAGGCCGTTATAGGTTGAAGTGAAGAGCGGCACATGGAAATGGGTGCGCCATTCGGCAGCAGTTGGTTTCTGGATGTGTTGCAACGCGTAAGGCAGGTCGCTATAGTAGTTCAGCTTGCCAAACACATCGCGTTCTACCACCTGGTGAAGGTAGGTTGATTCAGCAAAAGGCTGTAGCTTTGTGGCCAGTTCGGTGCGGGCTGCTTCGCCGGTAGGCAATTCGGTCTTTAAAGCGGCGCTCAGCTGTATCTTGCCAATTTGAATACCAGCGGACTGGAGTCTAGCAAAAGTGTCTTCAGGAGCTTCGTAAGCCAGCGCAAAGTGGCACACGTCGTAGCAAACCCGGATATGGTTCAGTAATGCGTTTACCGCATCATTCGGAGACATGCCTTTGGTGCAGGCCAGACGCTTGCAGCCAATGTATAAAAGCCATTTCTGGTAAAAATGGATGACTTCCTGCGTGTTTTCTAACAGTCCATCTGGTTCCGGTTCAATGTCGATGTGGATGGTCTTGCCTTTGCTTTCTTTCAGGTAGAGCAACTCTTCGGTTACCATCGCCAAATGCAGTGCTGATACCTCAAACACTTCCTTGAAACGCTCTTTGTTAAAGCCCAGCCATGGTTTGTAGGAGAGGGGCGAGGTGGAGATGCCGCCTTCCATGCCTTCCGGCAGCAGTTCTGCCAAAATATAGGCCAAACGTATGGTATAAGCCAGGCGGTTTTGAGTGGTCCAGTCTGGTTTGTGCACAGCATCTTTTACTTCCTGGTTATGAAAACCGCCATACGGGAAACCGTTCATCGTAAACACATACAATCCTTCGGCATCAAGCCAGCTTTTAAACTCCGTCAGATTATTGCCGATCAGCAGTTCCTGGCTTGCCAGGTTAGACAGGCGCAGGCCAACACCAAAAGGCGCATCCGGCGACAGCTGCTTTTTAACTTCAGGTAGGTATTGTTTCAGGCTTGCAAAAACATCTTTCCAGTTTTCGCCGGGGTGTATGTTAGTGCAATAGGTAAGATGGGTGCCGTTTGGTAAAATCATGGCTAAAGGTATTATAAGGGTACTACAAGTTCTGTCTCTTTTGATTCAGATAAAATATTTGATGAAAGTTGATGTTGCTTTTGCTGCAGCACTTTTACTGCTTCGGTAACTATAGTTTCGTTTATCTGATGCACTTCCACGCCGTGGCCTATTTCGTCCAGCAGCATAATGGTCAGTTGCCCGCCCAGGTGCTCCCGGAACTCAGTTAAGCCTCTTAAGATGCTCAGCTGGCCATTTTCTATAGTTGAAAGATGTTCTGTGTAAATATCAAAGCCGAGTTTGTGGAGCAGGTTCAGGATATCATTACAGGCCTCCGCAGAAAGCATTCCACTTAGCCTGGCATACACTATATCCAGGGCAATGCCAATGGCTACTGCTTCGCCGTGGCGCAAACTATAGTTGCTGAGCTGTTCCAGTTTGTGGGCCGCCCAATGGCCAAAGTCCAGCGGTCTGGAAGAGCCGAACTCAAACGGATCGCCGCCACCAATATGCTCCACGTGCATTTCGGCACAACGGTGTATCAGGCGGTTCATAGCGCGCATATCGCGTTGTTTCAGTAAACTGGCATCGGCTTTTATGCTATGGTAGAAGCTGGCATCTTTTATCAGGGCTACTTTTATGGCTTCTGAAATGCCGCTTCGCCAGTCGCGTTCGTCTAGAGTTAGTAAAAAATTACTGTCATTAATAACGGCAACCGGCGGCGCAAAGGTGCCCAGGAAGTTCTTTTTGCCAAAGGCATTCATGCTGTTCTTTACGCCCACACCCGAATCATTCTGTGATAAAACCGTAGTTGGGATGCGGATGAGGCGGATGCCGCGATGCGCAATAGCCGCTGCAAAACCAGCCAGGTCCAGCACGGCACCACCGCCAATGGCTACCAGGTAAGAGTGACGGCAGATGCCGTATTGGTTGATGCTTTCCAGTACCTGTTGCAGCACTTCGGGATTGTTTTTGCAGGCTTCGCCGCCCGGTATAATAAGCGGTTTGGCAGCTAACGTCATCGCATCAGCATGAGTCGTCGTATAGTTCAGGATGGACTGCAGCAGGAACGGATGCGATTCGGCTACGCCGCTATCTATAACAAAAAATACTTTTGCAGGTGCATGGCTGCTTTGTTGCACTACATCGCGTAGCATGGCGTTTTCCTGCTCAAAAATATCTTCTGTAAAATAGATGCCGTAGTTAAACTGCACGGCAAAAGATTGTTGAATTGATCTCATAAACCTTAACTATAGATCAGGTTACAGCGAAGCGTTTCGCCATAAACATCGATACTGGTAACAACAAAAGAACCGCTAAGCCATACTGCCAGCCGGCAAATCCAGCGGCAATGCTTGCGTTCATCACGATCAGGGCCAGAATACCTGCCTTTACGGCACGCATAATAAACTGCGGCTCCGGCGACGGCATAGCCCGGAACAATGGCGGAAAAACCAGGTACGCAAACAGCGCCAGGAACGGCAAACTATATGCTAACGAAAACTGCGGCAATAAGGCTAAACTGGCAATTCCGGCAAAAACAATAAGGTATAACGCCACCGCACCTTTTAGTGCTTTTGTGCTGCCCCCGTGCACTTCCCCGCGACTGATCATGGTGATAGCCGAGATGTAAATGATCGGAATAAAAGCGATGAACCATAGTTGCTCCAGGGCAGCAGGTATGGCACTTACACCCAGCAGCAGGTTACCACCACGACAACTACCCATATTGATCGGGCCGAGTACAGGATGGTGTTTGCCTTTCCAGTCGTAAAGCACGGCCAGGCCAGCAACAATAGCCGCAATGATGGCACTAACTACAGAAACCTGTAAAGCGGCAACTATACCTACTGTTAAAAGCAACATGCCCAGTAAAGATGCACCGGCTATAGTTGCTTTTCCACTCGGGATAGGGCGTTCCGGGCGTTCTACTCTGTCTAGATCCGCATCAAATACATCGTTAAACACCACGCCGCCGCCATACAAGCCAATCGTTGACAGTATAAGCCAGGCCAGGATCTCAAATCCATTCTCCGGAAAATCTCCCCGAACATGTGTAAAGGTTAAGACCACAGCACCTGATGCGGCAAAACCCATCAGGATATCGGCAATGGCGGTTACGATGTTTGCTGGCCGCATCAGGCGTATGTAAGCTCCGAATGAGGTCATGTTAACGGATAATGTTAGAATCGAAGATCGGGTTGGTTCTGATCTCGCCTATAGTTGGCAGCTGTCCGCCACGCAGAATAGAGTTGTTGAACAGCTTCTGGCTCTGGTCTATGGTTGTATTGTCCATCCAGTCGCTTTCCTTCATCTGACCGCTCTGGCCAAAAGCGTCCAGCGCATTCTGGTAGCACACTTTATGAATATCATCCACGCTGATGCCTTGCTCTAACATCAAAGAAGCAGTTTTAGGTACGGCCAGTGGATCGCTGATGCCCCAGTCGGCAGCGCTATTCACAATAATTCGTTCCGAGCCGTATTGCTTCACGATCTCTACCATGCGTTCGTTGCCCATTTTGGTGTTTGGGTAAATGGTAAAGGCTGCCCAGAAGCCACGGTCCAGCACATCGCGCACAGTTTCTTCGTTGTTGTGGTCCACAATAACCATGTGTGGTTCCAGCTTATGTTCCAGAGCCACTTCCATACTACGGATGGTGCCGGCTTTTTTATCGCGATGCGGGGTATGTATTTGTACCGGCAGGTTGGCTTCTTTGGCCAGGTCCAGCTGTAATCTATAGTATTTGTCTTCTGCTGCGGTCTGGTCGTCGTAACCGATCTCACCAACACCCACCACGCCTTCTTTGCAGATGAATAGCGGCAGCAGGTCCATCACTTCTTCGGCCAGCGCCTCGTTGTTGGCTTCCTTAGAGTTCAAACCAATGGTGCAGTAATGCTTTATCCCAAACTGACTTGCCCTGAAACGCTCCCAGCCAATCAGGCTGCTGTAATAATCTTTGAAAGAGCCCAACTCGGTACGGGGCTGCCCCAACCAGAAAGCAGGTTCAATAATGGCCACAATACCGGCTTTCTGCATAGCTGCATAATCGTCGGTGGTGCGGGATGTCATGTGAATGTGTGGATCGATGAATTTCATATTCAAAGTATTCATTAGCGTAAAGGGTTAGGTTCGGGGTGATATATAATTTTAGGCTGTGATCGCTTTCTGGCCGATGTGGCTCCAGTTAAGCTGCCCTTCTTTGATCTTGTGTTTTAACAGGGGGTGTTGGTCCAGTAACGCCTGTGCTTCCGGGTAACTGCTTTGTGTGCAGGCAAGGGCAGCGGCTTCATGTTCCGTCTCGTTTTCGCTGGCGAACAGCTTTTTGATGTCGGAGATTATAGTTTCGTTGATATACGGACCAACCGGGCGCCATAGTTCGGGTGTAACGGTGCGGCCGGCAGCCCAGCGCTCGTGCGCGTAATCTGAAAGCATGCGAGCCAGGTCTGGGTTGCTGCGCTCATCCAGCCCATAAATTTTATGCAGCGACTTGCCTGTGAATATTGTTTTCAGCACCAGTTGGTTCCAGGCGGCTTCTATAAAGTTCTCGAAAGGGTAGGGGTTGTTTAAAGCAATGGCTTCGTACACGTTGCCCATGTTTGTCCGGATGCCTTCGGTGGCCTGCGCTACAAATTTTTCAGGATGCGGCAATAGTGGCAAGGCAGCGTATAGTGCTACCAGTTCGCCCATGTCGGCGGTGCCAAATAGCTTTAGTATCGTTTTGCTATAGTTATCAGCGTTATCGTGCGGCAGGCTTAGCAAAAGTATAGTCCGGGCCAGTTGGTCTGTGGTCCAGTTAGTTGGGTTAAAACCTTTACGCAGCTGGCTTGCCTGTTCCAGTTCATCTGGTGTCAGGCTTAACATCGATTTGCCTACGTAACGTGGCGCAGCACTGAAGGGTAAGTATAAGTCCTTGCCGGTTTCAGATGATCTCACCAGGTTTTGTTTTTCTTTCAGCCATTGTGCAGCCGCAGGCGTAGCTTGGCGGTCGAAAAGTTGTTCCAGAAAAGCGATAGTGTTCGGTAGAAAGTTGCTATACACTGTTTCGTTCGGTTAGGTATCAGATCGGTAGCCGGTAACACGACTTAATTTTCCTGGAGGCGTACGTTCGTACATCAACTGGTATTAAGAATTGCTCCCGACTATATTTCGTTTTGACTAAGTACGACTATGAAACTATAAGGTTGAGGCGAGTTGTATTAACTACAACCCTTGTTATGTGCCGGAATTGTATTAAAATATGTAAAACACTATATATTAGCTTAATCCTTACAATTTGGTTGCTCGCTGGGTAAAAAGAATAGCATAAAATCAATGATAAAACCTACAAAGGCGGATATTATAAATTCACAGAACAGCACTATACGTGATGTGATAGCGCCTGGGCTGGATGTGCTCTTTTGTGGAATTAACACCGGCCTGTATTCTGCTGCTACGGGGCACCATTTTGCCCGCCCGGGTAACCGTTTCTGGCCTACGCTTTACCGTTCAGGTTTTACGCCACGCCTGTTTGCGCCCGACGAAGAACTGGAACTGATCTCGTTAGGCTACGGCATTACCAACATTGTGGACCGGGCTACGGCAGCAGCAGCTGATTTAACTATAGAAGAACTGAAACAGGGCGGCCTTAACCTGGAGCGTAAACTACAGGTGTTCCGGCCAAAAGTATTGGCCGTTTTAGGAATCTCCGCTTACCGAACTGCTTTTAACCAGCCCAAAGCCGTACTGGGCCGCCAATCCGAATTAATCGCTAACACTAATGTTTGGGTATTGCCTAACCCCAGTGGTTTAAACGCACATTTTCCGCCGGTTAAGCTGGCTGAGGTTTTTAGAGAGTTCAGGGATGAGTTGGATGGATTAGGGTTGAGGAGTTAGTTGTTCAGGAGTTATCATAACTCAGTCGTTTGCTAAATTTGGGGGGTGTTTGGTATAGCTAAACCTTTAGTTTTATAGTTTCTCTTTTTTGATGGCGCGGGTTTGTAACCCGTGTCTTACTATGGTGTTGAGTTTTCTGACTCAACTGGCCCGGCAGGGACAGGAATTGTCTGAATCAGGATTTATAGGATTAAAGGATTGGCAGGATTGAGTTTTTTGCTATTGTTTGGTTTATAGTTTTATAGTTGCAGCGTTAACACCCCTGTAGTCCCCTCAAGGGGACAATCTCTGCCTTGATTATAATTTGGGGCTATAGTTTTATAGTCTCAGACCACAAGCAGGGCAGGTTTACCTGTCCCTTCGGAATAATAGCCACGATAAAAAGTCGAAGTTTACCGGCTCAAACTATAGTTAGTGGTAGCTATGAGAAACTTCTCAGTCTTTGGGTGGAGCGCCTTGTGAATATCTGGTGGCGCCAGGCATTTCGAGGTACGAGAAAAGGAAATGTACACCGCGCGATGCCCGAAGACGGGGCTTCCCGGCACCAAAGCCAACTATGACAACTATAGGTTAGTAAAGCTCCCAGGATTAGAAGTAACTATAAAAAAGGCTTGGTTCAGGTTGCAACTGTAGTTAGCTAAAAGCTGAGATAGATTTCTCTCTGCGTTCGAAATGACAAAAGAAAGGCTTTTGTACCTAGCTTTCTCGCCTCAAGCTTGGTTTGACAGAAGTATAAAAGTTATCAATGCTTTGTAAGCATAAAAGCCGCTTTGCGATAAACAAAGCGGCTTTTTTTAAGCTGAATATAGATTAGTAACTATAAAGTTTCTCGTAATACTCATGTGCCATACGGTCTGAGCCGAAGAACGGTAACACATCAAACATACTTTGCTTCATGATGCCGAGCCATTTACCCCGATCATGATAATAAGCAGGGGCAATCTCGTGCTCCAGGATATGCATCAGGTTTTTATGGTCTTCTGAATCCTGTAGATGCTCTGGTAGATTGGTATCCACTATAGGCAGAATGAAGCTGTTTTCGCCGTGGCGTGCATATTCCGGCAACCAGCCATCCTGGATCGAAAAGTTTATGGATCCATTCATAGATGCAGTCATACCGCTGGTACCCGATGCTTCGCGCGGACGACGTGGCGTGTTAAGCCAAACATCAGAACCCTGCTTTAGTTTGCGCGAAAGCTCCATTTCGTAACCGGACAACACGGCCATGTTCGGCTGTTTCTCCGACAGGTCCACCAGCTTATTAAATGTATTTACCGCTCCTTCATCAAAAGGATAAGGCTTGCCAGCCCAAATAACCTGTACCGGACGCTCTTTGTTATTGATAATTGTAAGGAAGCGTTCAAAATCACGAACCAGAAGATCAGGACGTTTGTAAGCTGCAAAGCGGCGTGCCCAAACTATAGTTAACACCTCAGGATTAAACAGCTTCCCTGTCTGGTCAGATACAATCTTGAACAGCAGGTGTTTCATTTCCTTTTTGCGAACCACCAGAACATTGTCGTTGCCAGACTGCAGCGCATCCCAAAGGTCATCATCGGTCCAGTAATTAGCGTGCTGTGCGTTTGTAATGGCTTTTATTTCGCAGATTCCGTGGTTCTCATTCCACATCTGTCTGGCTACTTCACCGTGCAACTGCGATACACCGTTGGCAACTTTAGAAAGACGCAGGGCAGCCAGCGTATGGTTAAATAAGTGGCCGTCCATGTGGGTTAACTTTCGCACTTCTTCCAGCGGAGTCCCATTAAAGAAGCTCATTCTGTCCAGGAAGTTGGTGTCATGCTCTTCGTTGCCAGCTTTTTCAGGGGTGTGCGTGGTGAACACCATGTGCTCACGCACTTTTTCTACGCTTCTGTATTTATCAAGCAACCAGAATGAGAGCGGAAGAGCATGTGCTTCGTTCATGTGGTAAACTTCGGCACCGCCAAGGGCTTCCACCACTTTACCGCCGCCAATACCCAGCACAATACTCTGGGCAATTCGGGTGCTCATTTCCGGGTCGTATAAACGGTGCGTAATTGTTTGTGCCAGGTAATCGTTTTCAGGAATATCGGTGCTCAGGAAATACATCGGGACAGTACCAAACACTTCTGGTTTAAGCACAAGCGCCTTTACTTTTACCTCGTGGCCGTTAACAGCAACAGAAACAGTGATGTCAGTTTCTTCCAGGAACGTATAGAATTTCTTCTGAAACTGGGCCCGCATACTCTGATCGTCGTGGCGCACCTGGTCATAATATCCATATTTCCAGAGCATTCCGATACCGATCATGTTCTGACGCAGATCATGGGCACTGCGCATATGCGAACCAGCCAGAAACCCGAGGCCGCCAGAATAGATCTTAAAGGCTTGATCGATACCATACTCCATGCTGAAGTAGGCGACTCTCTTATTGTATTTTTCGTCAATATCGTACGGGTGATACCACCTGTTGTATTGTGTCATAGGCTCAAAATTTAAATAAAAACCAACAAGTCAGGTCTATAGTTTCTGTAAAAGCAATAAACCCGAAATGTTACTTTTCTGGCTTGATAAAATTCTACCAGTCGGTAAAAATAAGGTATAGCCAGGCAGTGCAAGATTACAACCCTGAACTGCTCTAACCAAATCATTCACAAAATACATGCCTGTAACTACTTCTGTATCTTTATATTTTAGGAAAATGGTCCCGGAATAGTATACTTGGCGCTTTAAACATGTCGTTATAGTTGAACCAATGCTGCCACAACCGGCATTGTAGCTTATAGTTTAATTACTTATAGTTGTATATGCGCTCTACCTTGCATTTTTTACCCCTTATACATATTTTAAAATCCCGCCACTTTTTTCTGCGCTTACAACTGGTGCTGCTTTTTGTCGCGGTTAGCATTAGTCAGGCTGTTGCAACCAATATACCAGGCTCGAAACGCTTGGAGCAACTCGACCAGTTTGCTTTTAATGCCGATGCGCGCTACTCCAAAGATGTAAAAACACTTGCCGCCTACCTTAACAAAGAAGCAACCAACGACTACGAACGCGCCCGAATCATTTTTGCGTGGGTTGCCCGAAATATTCGCTACAACGACAACGGCTACAATGCCGGCAACTTTGGCGACAACTCGGCTGAGGTAGTTTTGAAGAGCCGCATATCGGTTTGCGATGGCTATGCCCGCCTGTATAAAGCGCTGGGAGAGGAAATGGGTTTGAAAGTGGAAACTGTAAGCGGTTATGCCAAAGGGTACGGATATGCTCCTGGCAAGCGCTTTACCCAAACAAATCATGCCTGGAACAGTGTGTTTTTGAACGGGAGCTGGCGTTTAGTAGATGCCACTTGGGGCTCAGGAAGCGCCAAAATGGTGAATGGTAAGTTAAAAACCATTGTTAACTATACTCCTTACTGGTTTGATGTTGACCCACACGCTTTTCTGTTCAGTCATCTGCCGAAAGACCCGAAATGGCAGCAAATTGAAAAACCGATCACCCTTGCGCAGTATGAAAAATTAACTTCGGTGGAAGAATCGCTTTTTAAGCTGGGAATAGATGCATCTGAAGTTCTAAACGGCCTCACCAGCGGTAAACTACAGTCAGTAGCTACTACCTGGAATACCGACTTACCCATAAAAGTAGAAAGTGCACCGCTGCACGGTAAATTGCAGCCCGGAAAACCTTACAGCTTGTCGATTACAACTGCTGAAGACGTGGAACTGCTTGTGCTAAATAACAAACAATGGTTTTATTTTGATACTAAAGGATCTAACCACACCATTCAGGTAAAACCAGCACCGGGTAGCCTCGCCATTATGGCCCGTAAAAAAGGAAGTAAAGGGAATTATAATTATTTTATGGAGTATAAGGTTGGAGGGTAAAAGGTATATTTTACTGTAGTTTCTTCTTTTGTCATTTCGAACAGCGTGAGAAATCTATCTCAGCTTACAGTAGGATTAACTTCACCTTGAGCCAAGCTATCCTTCCATAGCCACCTCTCATTCTGGGAGCTCTACTTGCCTTTAGTTTCAATCTAGCTTTGGTGCCCTCACGGCCGGGAGGCCTCGTCTTCGGGCATCGCGCTGCTGCTTTCTTGCTATCCTCCTACGTCGGATTGCCTGGCGGCACCGCAACAAATCAAAGGCGCTCCACCCAAAGACTGCGATCAGTTCGATAGGTATTTTATAGTTTGATTGAGAAGCTATAGTTGCATCGCCTTATCGTGGTGATAGTTTCCAAGGGACAGGTAAACCTGTCCTGATTCTGGACTTAAACTATAGTTCGATAGCCACCAACTATAGCAGTAGCAAAAAGTCTCCCTTTGAAGGGGGCAGGGGGATGACAAACTCTAACTATAGAACTGTATCGCAAACTATAACATAGCAGCAATTCCCCTCTCGGGAGGGGCAGGGGTGGGTTAAATCGCTAACTATGAAACTAGAACGGAAAGTATAGTAGTAAAAAACTCCCCGCCTTTGACAAGGAGGGGATAAAGGGGTGGTTGGACTGCACCAACTATAGAACTATAAACCTAACGATCGCAAACATAAATCCTACAGAATGCCGGAAATAGACTAACACCTACAACGCCTTAAACAACGCCTGCTTATAATCCGCAAAGGCAGCTGCGTTTGCTTTGCTGTCTGTAAAAATCTCGAGGATGCCGGCGCCGGATTGTAATGAGAAAAATGCTGGCAGCGCTTGCTCCAATTCTTCCAAAGAACTGCAGGCAGTATAGTTCATGCCAAAATCCCGGGCTGTGTTGGCAGCATCCAAAGTCTGTTTGGTCTCAAAGAACTCCTCTAGTTCCGGTTGTTGTTTTGGGCCGTCTATTAACCTGAAAATACCGCCGGCGTGGTTGTTCAGGATTACGATGCGCAGGTTTTGAGGTAGATAGTTATGCCATAGGCCGTTCCGGTCGTAGAAAAAAGCCATATCGCCGGTTAGCAAGGTCGTGATGTTACTGCTTGTGAGGGCGCAGCCTACTGTTGTACTGTTGCTGCCATCAATGCCGCTGGTGCCGCGATTAGCGTATATTTCCACATTTTTGCCAGCGTCTAGTCCGATGATATTGGCATACCGTACGGCCATGCTGTTGGCTAAATGCAGGTTACTCTTAGTTGGCAAACTCTCAAAAATCCGGGCAACGGCAGAAAGTTCGCTGAACGCAGCCTCAGAAGTATACTCTTTTAGAAATGCGGCGGCTTTACTTTCAATTTCATTCCAGGCTGAACTATAGTTTGCTTCGTTTTTAGCGGTAGTTATAGTTGCAAAAAAAGCTTCCGGCGTGCAGCGGATAATGCGCGTGAGGGCTTGAAAAGTATCTGCCACCTGACCGGCAGGTTGTATGTGCCAGTGCGCTTTTGGTTTGTACTTGCGCAGGTATAATTTCAGCGCCTTCGAAATAACCGATTTGCCAAACGTGATCAGTAAATCCGGCAGTAGTTTAGCTAACTTCTCAGGATCAGGGCAGGCAAGGATAGCATCCTGGTGTCGTATAGTTTCAGGTAGTTCATGCAGGTTCGCGATAAGGTCCCCAACTATAACGGCGCCACTTTTATCGGTAAATTGCTGTAATACAGGCTGTAGTTCTGCTGTATGGTTCTGCTGTCCGGCAACTATAAGAATGCGGCTATAGTTGCTTATTTCTTGCTGGAGTTGGGCAACCTGCTTTTCACTTAAACTATAGTTAGCCGGCTCTTCTTCAATGATCTTTACCTCCGTATCAAATACCAGGTCTTCGCCGGGAGCAGGGTAAAAGGGCTCCCGTAAAGGAATGTTAATATGCACTGGTCCGGCTGGGTAAGCTATGGTTTCATTCAGCGCTTCAGATACCATGCGTTCGCTATGCCAGATACTGTCTTTGTGCGAGAGATCAGCCGGGAAAGTATAGCTGTGTTTGATGTGCTGGCCATACACGTTTTGCTGTCGTATCGTTTGTCCGTCCAGTTGGTCGATCCATTCTGGTGGGCGGTCAGCGGTTAGAATGAGCAAAGGTACTTGCTGAAAGAATGCTTCGGCAACGGCCGGTGCATAGTTTAAAGCGGCAGTGCCGGATGTGCAGATCAGTACGGTTGGTTTTCCGGTTGTTAAGGCCATTCCGAGGGCAATAAAAGCAGCGGCGCGCTCATCGCTTATAGTTCGCACGTTCAGTTTAGTGTGGCGGGCAAAAGCTATAGTTAACGGTGCGCAGCGAGAGCCCGGCGATAACACCACATTTTCCACTCCCTTGCGGGCACAGATTTCGGCTATATTAACAACTGGCTGTAGGATCACGGGTTGATGGTTAAATTGTTGATTGCTGAATTGTTGGTTGTCGTATGCTGTCATCTCGACGATAGGAGAGATCTATCGAAGATCATAACCAGATTTCTCCCTCCTGCTCGAAATGACAAGTGATTAGCAATTAAGCCACTCAACAATTTAACAATTTATTGTTACTCAAAATTAGCAAGTATACGTTGCATCGTCTGCATTTTGTGCTGAGTTTCCTGCCATTCTTTTTCAGCGTCAGATTCGCCGGTAATGCCGGCGCCGGCGTAAAGTATAGCTTCATTTTTCAGCAATTGCATGCAACGCAGGTTTACATATAAATGAGTGCCTTGCGGGCTGTTTACCGGGCCTAGGTAGCCGCTGTAGTAGCTGCGGTTATAACCCTCGTGCTCTAAAATAAAGGTAAGAGCGGGCTCTTTGGGCAAGCCACAGACCGCAGAAGTAGGGTGGAGCAGTTCCAGCATATCCGTACCCAGCGTCGGAAAATCTACTTCCTTCAGATCCACGCTAAAATCAGTGCGCAGGTGCATCAGGTTTCCGGCAACTATAGTTCTGGGGCCGACTTCAGTGTATTCACGTAACCGCAGTTTTTTAAAGCAGCTCAGAATGTAGCGCTCCACCATGCCCTGTTCTTCAATTTCCTTTTGCCGCCAGATCGCATTGCCCACCGGTTCACCATCCAAGGCAGGCTGTGTTCCAGCCAAAGCTACCGTTCTGAATATTTTCTGAGGATCAATACTTACCAGAATTTCCGGCGAAGCTCCCAGCCATGTACCAACTTCCGGTACCGAAACCAATGATACAAAAGCTCCCGGGTAAGATTGCAGAACCAACCTATAGGCAGCGACCAGGTTAAAGCTGGAAGGCAATGGTTTTAAAGCCGTACGCGACAGCACCACTTTTTCCATGTGGCCACTGTTTATAGTTGCAATGGCTTCTGTAACGGCACTTTTAAATCCGGTTTCGGTTTGCTGGTTTATAGTTTCGGAGGCATGCAGGTGCCAGCTATAGTTTGTCGTTTGGGGTTGTTTCAGGGTAATTATAAATTCCTGCTTCTGAGCTTCTGTAACAGCTTTCGAAAACCGGATATGCCCTGTTTCAGAACTATAAACTATATCTGCTTTAACAAAAATGGAAGGCTGCTCCCCAACTACAAATGGACTGAAAACGAAACCGTAAGGACTACTTTCTAGCGCAGGCTTGCTTATCTTTAAATCTTTATCAAAAGTGATGCAAACAGTGGTTTCTGTAGCTAAAGGTAAGCGCCAGGCGGCTACAGGTAAGCCTAAGGCAAAGGCGGCATGTACAACCTGCTCTAAACTATAAACGATAGAATCGGTTCCCGAATTTGTAGTGCCTGGGGCAATATCTGCCATGGTATTATTTTTTATCGATAACAGCCACCGTCATACGGCTGATGCACACCAGGTCGCCGGCTTCGTTTGTAATTTTAGTTTCCCATACCTGCGTACTGCGGCCGTTATGCAAAACAGTTGCTTTGCCGTAAACCCAGCCTTCTTTCACGCCACGTATGTGGTTTGCGTTTATCTCTAAACCAACACAGGCTTTTTTTGTTAGATCAACCTGAAGCGCAGCGCCTATACTAGCCAGTGTTTCGGCAAGTACCACCGAAGCGCCACCATGCAGCAAACCCATGGGTTGGTGTGTACGGAAATCGACAGGCATCTTCCCAATTAAATAACCCTCGCCGGCTTCAGTCACTTCAATACCCAGGTGCTCAACCATGGTATTTTTATTCCACTCCTTTACGCGCTCTAACGTACTATTATTTTTATCCATAAGCTGCGATGGCTATTTTCGCGGTTGAAAAGTCTTAAAAAGCAAAAGTAGAAGAATTTTGAGTATCAAAAAAGTATACCTCATCCGCCACGGGCAAACAGATTACAACGTGCAGTGCATTGTGCAGGGCAGCGGTGTGGATTCGCATTTGAACAACGAAGGCCAGCAGCAGGCCAACCTGTTTTTCCAGCACTATAAACACATCCCTTTCAATAAAGTTTATACTTCCACGTTGCAGCGCAGCATAGAATCGGTGCAGGGTTTCCTGGAGCTGGGCATACCACACGAAACACACGCCGGCCTGAACGAAATAAACTGGGGAACCCGCGAAGGCACCCGCATCACACCCGAAGAAGATGCCTATTACCATAACATTCTGCAAACCTGGACTAATGGCGAGACCGGAGTTTGTATAGAAGGCGGCGAAAGCCCGGACCTGGTTGCTGCCAGGCAGGTTCCGGTAATTGAAACTATACTGAGCCGGCCCGAAGAAGAAACGATACTGATTTGTATGCACGGGCGGGCCATGCGCATTTTGCTGTGTAAGCTGCTAAAGTACCCGCTACGCTGCATGGACCAGTTCGAACATCAGAACCTGTGCCTTTACCAACTGGATTATACGGGCAGTATGTTCACGGTAAAAAAGTATTGCGACACAGTGCATCTGCACCTTCCTAAACTGCCAGACCAAACTATAACAGCTCCCCACGAACAATTTAGGTAGTATAGTTTGAATAAAATATTTTTAAATCTAATTTTGGGCGGATTATAAGGATGCCCGGACCGGGCGATTAAAAGATACGATAACTATGGCTGAAGTAATAAAAATGCCTAAGATGAGTGACACGATGACCGAAGGGGTGATCGCATCTTGGCTTGTTAAGGTTGGTGATAAAGTAAGTTCCGGTGATGTGCTGGCAGAAGTAGAAACCGATAAGGCAACTATGGAGCTGGAATCTTACAACGACGGCGTACTGCTTTACATTGGTCCTAAAAAAGGCGAAGCTGTTCCTATTGATGCAGTTATAGCTATTATTGGTAAAGAAGGTGAAGATATTTCGGGCTTACTGAACGAAGCAGGCGGAAGCGCTCAGCCAGCTGAAACTGCAAAAGCTGAAGCCCCGAAAGAAGAGAAGAAAGAAGAAGCGAAACCTGCTGCAGCCAAAGCCGAAGCACCTGCTGCTAAAACGTCTGTTGATACCAGCAACATCAAGGCATCTGTTATCAGAATGCCAAAAATGAGCGATACCATGACGGAAGGCGTGTTGGTTAGCTGGCTGAAAAAAGTAGGCGATAAAGTAAAATCAGGTGATGTTTTAGCAGAAGTAGAAACCGATAAGGCAACTATGGAGCTGGAATCGTACGAAGATGGTACTTTACTGTACACTGGCGTAAATGCCGGCGACTCTGTAGCTATTGATGCGATTATCGCGATCATCGGCGAAGAAGGCGCTGACTACAAAGCCCTGCTGGAAGGTGGCGCATCTGATAACAAAGGTACTGCCGACAAACAGGAACGTCAGGAAAACGCACAGACTGATGAAGGTATTGAAGCCGGCGTAGATGCCGTTACTTCTGATAAAGTAGAGAGCACAACTGTACCTGCACAAGGTTCTGAAACTGAAGGTACAACTGCTGAAGGTGGCCGTATCAAAGCTTCTCCGCTGGCTAAGAAAATGGCTCAGGAGAAAGGCATTAACTTAGCACAGGTAAAAGGTACCGGCGAAGGTGGCCGTATTGTTCAGCGTGATATAGAGAACTTTAAGCCAGGCGCTGCACCTGCACAACAGGCTGCTCCGGCTGCTAAACCTACCGCTGCACCAGTTGCTACTACACCAGGCATTCCTGCCGATTCTTATGAAGATGTGAATGTTTCTCAGATGCGTAAGGTAATTGCCCGCCGTCTGTCTGAAAGCAAGTTCTCTGCGCCGCACTTCTACCTGACCATGGAAATTGACATGGATAAGGCCATGGAAGCACGTGCCAGCATCAACGAAGTATCTCCGGTTAAGGTATCGTTTAACGACCTGGTAATAAAAGCTGCTGCTGCTGCATTGCGCCAGCATCCTGCGGTTAACTCGTCGTGGTTAGGTGATAAGATCCGATACAACAAGCAGATAAACATTGGTGTAGCCGTTGCAGTTGAGGAAGGCTTATTAGTACCTGTTGTGCGCAACGCCGATTATAAATCGCTGTCAACTATAGCTGCCGAAGTGAAAGACCTGGGTGGCAAGGCAAAGAACAAAAAACTGCAGCCATCTGATTGGGAAGGTAACACATTCACCATCTCTAACCTGGGCATGTTCGGTATCGAAGAGTTTACTGCTATCATCAACTCTCCGGATGCCTGCATTATGGCCGTTGGCGCTATCAAGCAGACGCCGGTTGTGAAGAACGGTAATATCCAGATCGGCAACGTAATGAAAGTTACGCTTTCTTGCGATCACCGCGTAGTGGATGGTGCCGTTGGCTCAGCGTTCCTGCAGACATTTAAGAATCTGTTGGAGAACCCGGTAAGAATACTGGTGTAGATTCCATCAACTATAGACTAATAAAAAAGCCTCTCCGGAAACGAAGAGGCTTTTTTATTGGCAGACATACCGCAAGTTTAGCGCCAGCTTAACTTGTGGTTGAGTTTGGTGCCAGTTTGTAACTGGCTTTCTGCGCGAGCTGGAAACTATAGTTTTGCCTAAATCTATAGTTGTGGCAATTACCATGGCGCGAGCGTCCTCGCTCGTGTCGATTATAGTTGGGCCTCTGGCCCAGTTGGATTATAGATCCAATTTTATAGGCAGGTCACAGATCTACGCCCGCATAGTTCAGACCCAACTATAGTTACTGTCAGCGCTAACCTTGCTTTTTTAAAGCAAAGCAAGTTGAAAACTTGCTGCCATACAAAGCCACAAGTTACGCTGGCGCTAAACTTGCGGCCGTGGTATTAACTTCGGTTCAGACATCGTCTCTATAAAAACAAAAGGCCTTTCCAGTTTCGGAAAGGTCTTTTATGTAGGTAGATTATAGTTAAACTTCTACTGTCGTACTGAGAATTCCAAGTGCTTTACTAATCTTCCTGGCCCATCTCATCTGCTGTTTATAGTTGTTACCGCCGTTGGTTTCGCGGTCGTACTTGTTCTGGAACTGCTGCATCTCAGCCAGGTGGTTTTTCAGGATCTTCTCCACTTCAGCTTCGTCTTTTGATGTTTTACTGTCCAGGCTGTTTAGTTTTACTTCCAGGGTTTCAGCGTACAGGTGCGCTATGTCAAAATGCAGCTGCTCGTGTTGCAACGAATAGTTTTCCCGGTAAGCAGGTTTCACCCACGACTCATCTTTAAAAGCAACCGCATAAGCATCATACGTTACCCTGCCCGACCAGAAACTGGTATCCCGTATCTTCAGAAAAATACTGACTGTGATCTCAGCGCCTTTGTGTGCATCCGAAGGTTTAGGTCTGCCTTTAAAATCCTGCCATGTTAGTTTGCGGTCTGTTTCATAAGCCAGCACATTGTAGTCCTGCGCAAAACCCTGCAACCACAGCAGCAAACCCAGAAAGATCAGAAAAGTCCGTTTCATGTATAGTTTTATAGTTGTACCTCCTGTATAATGCATAAAACGGGCCAAGTGTAAAGTTGGTGGTTATGTTAGTGTAATTTTGATTGATTATCTGCTGTAGCCCAAAGTGTGAGATATATGCAGCAGCAAATAAACGACTGTAGAACAGTATATTGCTCTTTCTGAACCCATGCCCTTAGCAGCCGTACCAGTTTTATTAACACCTACACGGCACTATGGCATATTTACCCATCGAAGATCATGGCGTAATCGGAGATCTGAATACAGTGGCACTGGTCGGGCTGAATGGCTCCATCGATTTTATGTGCTTCCCTGATTTCGACTCGCCTTCCATTTTTGCATCGCTGCTGGATGATCAGAAGGGGGGGAACTTTACGATTGAGCCAACGCACAACGACATGAAACATAAGCAGATGTATCTGCCGGATACCAATGTGCTGCTCACGCGTTACCTGTCTGATGATGGAATTGGCGAAGTGACCGATTTTATGCCTGTAGAAGAGCAGACTAAAGGCAGCCGACTCATTCGTCGCGTATCATGCGTGCATGGCGATATGACGTTCCGGTTGCAGTGCAGTCCGCGATTTAACTATGCTCGTTCGCCCCATACCGCTACTCAGGTAAATGAGTATGAAGTGGTATTTACCTGCCAAGAAACCGATGGTATGGCGGTCAGGTTAAAAAGTACGACGCCGCTGCAAATAACTAATAATGATGCCGCTGCCACCTTCAGCCTGAAGACTGGGGAAAAAGTGGATCTGTTACTGGAACGCGCCTCTGACCAGGAGCCGGCCACACAGGAGCTGGAAAGTTTTGTGACCAAAAGCCTGTACGAAACCATTGCCTACTGGAAAAACTGGGTGACTAGTTGCCATTACAAGGGCCGTTGGGTAGAGATGGTGAATCGCTCGGCATTGGTGCTTAAACTGATGGTGTCGAACAAATACGGCTCGTTGGTGGCAGCGCCCACCTTTGGTTTGCCCGAAGAATTAGGTGGCGAGCGCAACTGGGACTACCGCTATACCTGGATCCGGGATGCCTCGTTTACCGTGTATACCTTGCTACGGCTGGGCTACAAACAGGAAGCCAAGAATTTTGTGGATTGGGTAGATCGTCAGTGCGATGCTTTACAAAGTGCCGGCAGGCTCAGGCTAATGTATACCCTAAGCGGCAAACTGGAGCTAGACGAAATTGCACTTGATCACCTGGAAGGCTACAAAGGCTCGAGGCCGGTACGCATTGGCAACGCGGCCCACGACCAGGTGCAACTGGATATTTTCGGCGAGCTGCTGGATGCTGTTTACCTCTACGACAAATATGGTGCACCCATTGCCTTTGAATTTTGGGACGACCTGCGGCAACAGGTGGAGTGGGTCTGCGACAACTGGCATCGCGAGGACGAAGGCATCTGGGAGGTACGCGGCGGCAAAAGGCAGTTCCTGTACTCGCGCATGATGTGCTGGGTAGCAATAGACCGGGCCATGAAGATTGCCGAAAACCACTCATATCCGTTGCCGGCCCGCTGGCGCGTGGAGCGCGACAAGATCTTTTTCTCAATACACCACGACTTCTGGAGTGAAGAACTGCAAAGCTTTGTGCAATACAAAGGTGCTGACTCCGTGGATGCAGCTACGCTGCTTATGCCGCTTATCCGATTCATCAGTCCCAAAGATCCGCGCTGGCTATCTACTCTGAAGCTCATTGAAGACAGGCTGGTTTCGGATGCGCTGGTTTTCCGTTACCGCAACAGCGAAGGTTTCGATGGCCTGAAAGGAAATGAGGGTACTTTCTCGATGTGCACGTTCTGGTATGTGGAGTGCCTGGCTAAAGCAGGGCAGATAGACAAGGCACGGCTATACTTCGATAAGATGCTGGGTTACGCCAACCACCTGGGCCTATACGCAGAAATGCTGGGTTTGAAAGGCAACCACCTGGGTAATTTTCCGCAGGCCTTTACGCACCTGGGCCTGATAAGCGCCGCCATGACCATAAACGACATTCTGGAAGGACATGAGAACAAAAAGCGACTATAACGGCTTTACCTTATATCGACTTAAACTATAGCTCTTCACAAAACAACTATACCGACAATTTGGCGCAAACTATACAATTGGCTTTTTGTTTGAGGATGGCGTAGTTTTACAAACAGCCGCTAACTATAAACTATAGCCGCAGCAAACTATAAACGTAATTGCACAACACATGACCAAGATAAGATCAACCACCGTTTTAGGCATTTACCATAATGGCGAAGTAGCCCTGGGCGCCGACGGACAGGCCACTATGGACAAGCATATTGCCAAAAGCAATGTTAAGAAGATACGCAAGCTGCTGGATGGCAAAGTAGTAACAGGTTTTGCCGGCTCCACTGCCGACGCCTTTACTTTACTGGAGCGCTTCGAGGAAAAACTGAACGCTTACCAGAACAATATGAAGCGTGCTGCCATAGAGCTGGCCAAAGACTGGCGTAAAGACCAGTACCTGCGCAAACTCGAAGCGATGATGGTGGTAGCCAACAAAGAAGAACTACTCATTATTTCAGGAACAGGCGATGTGCTGGAGCCCGACCATCAGATTGCGGCTATCGGGTCAGGAAGTATGTTTGCCCATTCGGCAGCACTGGCGCTGAAAAAGCATGCTCCACATTTATCAGCAGAAGAGATGGTGCGTGAGGCCCTGAACATTGCCGCTGATATCTGTATCTATACCAACCATAACCTGATCATCGAGAAACCGACTCAGTAGTTAAGAATTTAGAAAGTGTAGAGACGCAATATTTTGCGTCTTGTTGACCACGATCAAATTCCCCTCTAGAGAGGGGCAGGGTGTGTTAATTTTAAAGTAAGGTCAGAGTGCAATGAAGCCCTTCTGGTTTGTAGTTTGCCCTTACTTAACCTTATAGCATCGATTAACGAATAACGGAGAACGAATAACGAAATAAGTCTTAACTTTGGGATCCAGGCAGACCGGATATGTTTGCCTTAAGCTAATGAACATGGAAGTAACAAATTTCTTAAAGAAACACTACAAACACTTTAACGCGGCCTCTGTGATAGACGCTGCTGAAGGATACAAAACCCACCTGAACAACGGTGGTAAAATGATGATCACACTGGCTGGCGCAATGTCTACAGCTGAGCTGGGAATAATTCTGGCTGAGATGATCCGTCAGGATAAAGTGCATGCCATTTCGTGTACAGGTGCTAACCTGGAAGAAGATATCTTTAACCTGGTAGCGCACGATTTCTACGAGCGTGTGCCGCATTACCGCGAATTATCTGCAGCTGACGAAGAAGCACTGCTGGAGCGCCACATGAACCGCGTAACCGACACATGTATTCCTGAAGAAGAAGCGATGCGCCGCATTGAGCACACAGTGCTTAAATTCTGGGAGAAAGCAGACCAGGAAGGTAAAGCTTACTTCCCGCACGAGTTCTTCTATCAGATTCTGTTATCAGGTGATCTGGAGCAGTATTACCAGATCGACCCTAAAAACAGCTGGATGCTGGAAGCTGCCAAGAAAAACCTTCCGATCATCTGCCCGGGTTGGGAAGATTCAACACTGGGTAACATCTTCTCCAGCCACGTGATCAACGGTGACATTAAAAACGTGCATACTGTAAAAACTGGTATCCAGTACATGATGTACTTAGCTGACTGGTATACTGAGAATGCGAAAGATGATTCTACTGTAGGTTTCTTCCAGATTGGTGGTGGTATTGCCGGTGACTTCCCTATTTGTGTGGTACCGATGCTGCACCAGGATCTGCAGCGTACCGGCGTTCCGCTTTGGGGTTATTTTGCACAGATCTCCGATTCTACAACCAGCTACGGTTCTTACTCTGGCGCGGTGCCGAATGAGAAAATTACCTGGGGCAAACTGGGCAAAGAAACACCAAAGTTCGTGATTGAGTCGGATGCAACTATAGTAGCGCCACTTATCTTCGCTATAGTTCTGGATATGTAATACAGTCTAAGATTAGACTATAAAACAAGAGCGGCTGCAAGTGAAAACCTGCAGCCGCTCTTGTTTTATAGTTAGCTTATCAGTTCGCGCCGGCCAAACCGGAACTCTTCTTCTTTAAGGTAAAAGTCGCCGCACTGTTGCAGAATGGTAATGTTATCGATGGTTACTTCCCAGTTAAAGTTATAGTTGCACAAAAACGAAAGCACAGGTCCAAGCATCTCTGGCGTGGTATCGCCGAGGGCAAGGGTAATGTGAGGCAGCCACATATTCGGATTATAGTACACACCCATCTCGCTGCTCATTTCAGAAATGTCGCGGTGCAGCTTTGCGTGTAACTGGTTAAGGGGGGAAGTGCGCAGCACAGGTATGTAAACCACCGGCGTTGGCCCCGGGAAAATGCCCAGCCCGGTAGTGCGGATCGTAAAATCAGGCATCTCAAAACAGGTAAGCTCCAGGTATTGCTTCAGCTCCTCCATGTCCGGTATTTCTGCAGTAAGAATAGTCAGGTGCGGGTAAGGAGTTATTTTTACTCCATTCAGTCCAAACTTGGTCTCAAGCAGTTCTGTCAGTTCAGAAACGCGGTCGGAATGAAATTTGTCTAACAGCGAAGTTATCGCGATCATAATTGCCTGTTAAGTAAATGTTTTGCCAACCGGCAAAGGTATGCATTTAAACAACTGCATGTGCTAATGAAACGATTGCTTACCGTAATTGTTTAGCTAAACGTTTTAAAACGCGGCAACTATAGTTTTTAGTATGTAGCGGCAATAAGTTATATAGTTCATGGTCTTAGGTTTAGCTTGTAGGTGCGCAGTATGGGTTTATTTAAGTACCTTTGCACTTTATAGTTGATTTGATTACATGATCTCCATAAACAACCTTAGCTTTCATTTTGGCAGCCGCCCGATGTACGACGATGCCAACCTGCACATCCGTCCAAAAGATAAAATAGGCCTTATTGGCCTGAACGGTACCGGAAAGTCTACCTTGCTGCGCATTATAGTGGGCGAGTACAAACCAGACAGTGGCAGCATACAAATGAGCAAGGAAACCACCATCGGCTTCCTGAACCAGGATTTGCTCAGCTACCAGACCCACGAAAGTATTCTCTCGGTGGCGATGCAGGCATTTGAAGAAGCAATCTATCTGCAGGCCGAGATCGATAAGGTGCTGGTGGAGTTCGAGAATAATTTCCATGATAACCTGGTAGAAAAGCTGGCCAATTTGCAGGAGCGCTTTGAAGCGCTGGGCGGCTATACCATGCAGGCCGAAGCCGAAGCAATTCTGGAAGGCCTTGGTTTTACGACGGAGGAATTGCAGCAGCCACTGGCTTCCTTTTCTGGTGGATGGCGCATGCGTGTGATGCTGGCCAAGATACTGTTACAGAAACCTTCGCTGCTGTTACTGGATGAGCCTACCAACCACCTGGACTTACCATCTATTAAGTGGCTGGAAACCTACCTGGAGCGCTTTGAAGGGGCTGTTATCATCGTTTCCCACGACCGTGAATTCCTGGACCGTACTACCAATATTACAGTAGAAGTATCGGGTGCCAAGCTGAATGTGTATGCAGGTAACTACAGTTTTTACCTGGAAGAAAAGGTGATGCGCAATGAGATTCAGAAAGGCGCTTACGAAAACCAGCAGGCACATATCAGGCAGACAGAACGTTTTATTGAGCGCTTTAAGGCCAAAGCGACCAAAGCGAAGCAGGCGCAAAGCCGCATGAAGCAGCTGGAGCGATTGGAGCGGATAGAAGATGTTGCACCGGAATCAGCAAAGGTAAATTTCAGCTTTAAGTTCAGCGTGCAACCGGGCCGCCATATTTTCCGGTTAGAGCACATGAGCAAGGCCTTTGGCAACAAAGTTATTTTCCGGGATACGAACGTGCACATCGAGCGCGGCGATAAGATTGCGTTGGTTGGTGCAAACGGTAAAGGTAAATCTACACTGCTCCGCATTATTGCCGGCACTGAGCCTATACAGGGCAAACGCGAACTGGGCCATAATGTGATCATGTCATTCTACGCACAGCACCAGCTGGAATCACTAAATGTAGATAACGAGATCCTGCAGGAACTACAGCAGGCAGGCTCTAAGAAAACTGAGGTGGAATTGCGTACCCTACTTGGATCTTTCCTGTTCACCAGCGATGATGTTTTCAAGAAGATAAAGGTATTGTCAGGAGGGGAGAAGAGCCGTGTAGCGCTGGCAAAAACACTGATCTCAGAAGCTAATTTCCTGATGCTGGATGAGCCTACCAACCACCTGGACATGCAGTCGGTAAACATCCTGATACAGGCACTGGAGCAATACGAAGGTACCTTTGTGATCATCTCGCACGACCGTTACTTTGTAGAGAATGTGGCCACCAAGATCTGGTACATCGAAGATTATCAGTTAAAAGAATACCCTGGCACTTACCATGAATACGAAGCTTTCCAGGAGAAGCGTGAGAAAGAGGCCAAACTACAGGCTACTGTCGCGCCCGCTCCTAAAAAAGAAGAGCCGAAACCAGCCCGCAACAATTCTGAATTTAACCAGCTGAGCAACCAGCTGAAGCAGGCTAACAAAAAACTGAGCGAACTGGAAAAGAATGTGCAGCGCCTGGAGGAGGAACTGGCAAAATATGAGACCGAACTGGCTGATCCGAAAGTGTATGGCAATGTAAGCTTACTGCAGGAGACTTCTAAAAAGTTTGAATCTGTGCAGAAAGAGCTCGAAAAAGCCAACAGCCAGTGGGAAGAGCAGATGATGGAAGTAGAGGAACTGGAAGGGAAGCTAAACTAAACTAACAGTTACCTGAACTATAAAAGTAAAGGCCCAACTATCAAACTATAGTTGGGCCTTTACTTTTAAGCTAATCCTACCTGTTATTCGGTAATTACTTTTAACAGCATTCCTTTATCAACGCGGTCGTTAAGCTGCATGCCGTTAAGTACTGCCAGTTCCTCGAGCCTTTTGGTTGGCATACCAAAAGACTGTAACGCCTGCGACAACGATGACGCGTTGGCAACAGTTTTAATTCGAACACGCTCCGGTTTTTTATTGATCTTTGACTGGTCTGTCAGCTGCTTAAAGTTGGTCATGGTGCCCGAAAAAGTGTTGAAATAATTATTGAAATCAGCAGCAGTGGTAATGCCCATGATACTATAAATGTTGCTGCCATATTGGATAAAATACGTCAGCGTGCCTATAGTTCCTTGTTCCTGTTTCTGCTCGGCAACCATAGCCAAAGCATTATTTCCGTTCACTGTTACATTTTTCGATTCTACCAGTGTCAGCTTATAACCTTCCAGCGTCTGGCGGGCGGCGTCTTCCAGCGAGGTGCCGGGTGCCAGCGTAAGGTTTATGATCGCTTTACCGTTCGGTTCAGCCATCTGGAAACTCTGTGGTGAGTTCAGGTACTTCCAGCCTTGCGGGATCGGGAACTGGAATTTTAACTCCGGATGATAAAATATCTGGTTTTCCACAAACCCCTGCTTAGGGTCTTCCCCATACACAATACCATCTATCAGTCGCAGATACGAGTCACGTCCGACTTTTAGGTTAGTGACGTTTAGTTTCTTCTCCCATTGTGCGGCCAGTTCATGCACGGTCGTATAACGGTTGCCCGGGTCAGGGTGAGTAGATAAGAACTCCGGAATGGCTTGACCACTTTCTTCCTGCTTGCGTTTCAGCGTTAAAAAGAAATCGGCCATTTCATCGGCATCGTACCCGATTTTGGTCGAATATTCCACCCCTAATTCATCCGACTGCCGTTCATCATCGCGGCCAAATTTTAGGAAGAGCAAACCCAGGCCCTGCGAGGCAACATCTCCGAATTGTGCCAGTTCCGGAGCGATAACCATACCGGCTATTAAGCCTACCTGAGCCAGTATCGATTTACTTTGCTGCTGGGCAGAATGGCGTGCAGCAATGTGCCCGATCTCGTGGCCAAGTACACCGGCAAACTGCGCTTCGTTGTTAAAATGCGCCATAATACCACGTGTAAAGTATACATAACCGCCCGGCACCGCAAAAGCGTTAATAACCGGTGAGTCGAGTACTTTAAAGTTGTATTTGATATTGCTGCGGTGAGATACAGCGGCCATTGCCTGGCCTTTTTCATCTATAAAGCGCTGTATGGCCGGGTTTTCATACATCCCGAACTGCGCCACAATCTGAGGGTCTGCTTCCTGGCCCATCGCCAGTTCCTGACCTTCCGACATCAGGATCACGTCCTTTTTACCTGTTACCGGGTTGGTAGAGCAGGCGTTAAAGAACAGCATTATACTGGTCATTAAAACCGTTATCGATAATCTTTTCATTGTATCATAGTTTATAGTCTAAAGGCTTTTGTATAAGATAGCTAAATCTTCAAAAACCTATATTCTACTTGCAACGATTATGAAATTGATTAGTTGCAGCAAACCCTTTGTTGCAGCCTGAGACTATAGTTTTGACCCGCCTGGTTTAACTTTATAGTTTAAAGGCTTGTAGCATTTAAACTATAGTTTATTATACTTTAGTCGTTGTCTGAGGCGTGCCACTCCGCAAAAGAGTTTTCTGTTTCCCAAAGCCTTAAACTATGCAGTTTTATAGTTGCCGGTAAATGCTGGGTTAGCGTGTTCTTAAAATCGAGGAGCATGTGCTCGCAGGTAGGCTGGTACGGGGTAAGTACCACCTTATGATTTAGCTGCTGCAGTAAGGTAATCAGCTCAGGTGAGCTGCCTAGTCGCAGGATAAGGGCATGATCCAGGGGTTCAACTATAAAGGTATTCACTACTTTTTTAAGGTCGCCGAAATCCAGTACCATGCCATATTTCGGGTCCGAAACATCGGTTATGGGCTGACCAATTATCGTTACCTGCAGTTTATAAGAGTGCCCGTGTATATTTTTACACGGGCCATCATAGTTAAGTAAGGCATGCGCCGTTTCGAAGGTGAACTGGCGCGTAAGTCTGATAAAATCCATTACAGTTAAGCTACAGCTTCTGCTCTTCTCAGTTGGGCTTGTATTAATACATCTTCCGTTTCCAGCAACTCATCCAGCATCAGTACCTGGCGCTCCAGCTGGTTTCTGAAAAGCTCTGGTAAAAGCTGCTTGTAATAAGTAATGCCGTCCTGCATGTTCTGCCAGAAATTGTTCAGGTATTTTTCCTGCTTGTCTGTAAGCGTTTCAAACTGTTCTGCTTTTTTGTTCTTCCAGTAGTCTACATACATTTTCAGCTCGTTGATGAACATATGCGGACGGTAGGTCTGGTTAAGCGCGTTAAAACGGTCATAGATATGATCAACCATTTCGTGCAGTTTAAACACACCCGAGAAAAAGGCAAGGTTCGGTCCTGGGCAGATGGTTACAGCTTTAGAGGCGGCTTTTTTACCAATGTTAAAGATCTGTAGTGCCGAGTTCGCCAGGCCTTCGCATAAACATTCTTTGGCCAGCACACTTTCTTTTTCAGCCTTGTATAGTTCAGGTGTTAAAACCTGTGTGTTTAATTGCTCATCAAGCTGCTCTAACTTGCGGCGCTGGTATTTGCGCGATGCCGTACAGATCGCCTCTTCAGTAAATTCGGTGTTTGAAACCAGGTGCTTTTTAATGCATGGGCTGCCAGGTTTATCTTTATCAATGCGTATCTGTTTCAGTTCCTCGCTTGATGTACCGCGCAACGCATTAAATGGAACACCTAAAGGCGAAATCGGGCTCAGATACAGGTCTTCCGCTTTGGCATTAGATAATTGCTGTAAGGTTGGTTCGTCAACTGTGGTGGCTTCCGGTACCAGCAGGAAAGGAGTTCCCCAGCCGGTGGCATCCATCCCGTAATGTTCCAGCAAAAAGTTGTGCTCTGCAGCAGTGCCTATACCGCCCTGCATGGTAATGCGTTGTGCCGGTATCTCGCCCGGTACGTGTATGCCTTTACTTGCCAGCGATGAGCTGAACAAACTATAAAGCTCAGACTGTAGAGCCTGGCGGTTCTGCTTAAACTCTTCCAGTATCGGGCCGATCAGGTAACCGTCTGTTGCAAACGCATGGCCACCGCAATTTAACCCGGACTCTATTCTGAACTCAGATACCCAGATACCTTTTTTAGCCAGTATTTTACCTTGTACCAGCGCCGAGCGGTAATCACTTACTTTAATGATCACGGTCTTTTCAAACTGGCCTTTGGCATCCGGCAGAAAGCATGGGAACTGCTCCAGGTAAGCAAACAAACGCATGTTCATGCCCGCTGAGAAAACAACCGATGAGTTAACCGTGCTGTTGGCAAAACCACGCAAAGCTGCCAGCGCATCCGAAAATTCCTGAGGCAACGCTTCCCCTGATTTGCTATAGTTTGTCCTATCCAGTTTGGTCATGATGTTTACGTCAATTCTGCCGGGTACCAGCGCATTGAGTAATTCAGTTTGCAGCAGTTCTTTTTGTGCCGGATCTGTAGTTTCCAGCATCTGGTTGTAGCGCTCTCTTAACGGAGAGTTATCAGGCAGCAGGGTAAAGTATTTGGTAATTTCTGATTCCGGTGTAAACTTCTGCATCCTTAACGCTTCCATCTGTTCTTTCACGATCTCATCCACCAGGTTCAGGAAAGCAGTGGTGCGCTTGGCTCTGTAGTCTTCCTGTTTGTCGGTGATTGGTTCGTAAGGGCGGTTATATACCTGGGCGTAATGTGAGCGGGTATGCTCCAGCAAGGCATCGTCGCTGAGCGAAGCCACAGAGGATATTCCGAAGCGGGCTACCTTAATCGGCGAATCAATAGAGAAAGCAAGCCCCATTACAGGCAAATGAAAGTTGTGCGGTGTAGATAGTTGCATTGTAATTTGGTTATATAAATAACTATAGTGTTGCTGGTTTACCTGTTCTAAATAAGTGCAGCAACTATAAACTATAGTAGGTTATGGATACATGATAAGCGTGCCGCAAGGTATGTAGCAACTTGCCAGTTATAAATGAGCAGCATCAGCCCAAAAAATGACAAGAGTCATTTTGTTTATAGTGCAGATTTAATATAGACTTGAAGGGTGAAATGAACAGCCCGCACCTATAAACAGAAGGTATAAATAAGCCTGAGCGTTAAGAAGATAGCCCATTAAACTATAAATATCGTATTTCAGGCTTGGAGTTCAGGTTTTGCCATTACATACAGAACACTTATATTTAGTAAAATCCTTTTGAATTGGAAGAGAACAACAGCCACAGCATTGACAACCAGGCACGGTTAAAGGCCATTATTGATACAGCTATTGACGGTATCATCACCATTGATAACAGGGGTAGAGTTGAAACCATGAACCCTGCCGCAGCCAGTATTTTTGGATACGAGCCGGAAGAAGTGATCGGCAATAATATTAAGATGCTGATGCCCGAGCCAGACAAGAGTCTGCACGATGTGTACATTGATAATTACCATCGTACCGGAGTGGGCCAGATCATCGGCGTTGGACGTGAGGTGCTGGGTAAAAAGAAAGACGGTACCATTTTCCCGTTTCTGCTGAGTATAAGTGAGGTAAAGCTGCAGGATAAGCAGATATTTACGGGCATTGTGCACGACATTACAGAGCTGAAGAAAACCGAAACAGCTCTACGCGAAAGCGAAAATAAGTTTAACTCCATCATTAAAACAGCTGTTGACGGCATTATAACGATTGATACCCATGGCCTGATGGAGATGGTGAACCCGGCTGCTCAAAAGCTTTTTGGTTATAACGAAAGCGAATTGCTTGGCCGCAACATAAACATGCTGATGCCCGAGCCGGACAGCAGTCAGCACGACGGGTATATGGAGCGTTACCACCACACCGGTGTACCACACATTATTGGTATTGGTCGCGAAGTTTCTGGGCTGCGTAAAGATGGTTCTGTTTTTCCGTTCTTTCTGAGCATAAGCGAAGTACAGCTCGCCGACCGTAAAGTATACACCGGTTTTGTGCACGACATTACCCGTCAGAAAGTAAGTGAGGAGCGCCTGCGCCGTTATGCATCTGAACTGGAACGAAGTAACCGTGAACTGCAGGATTTCGCCTATGTTTCGTCGCATGACCTGCAGGAACCATTGCGCAAAATACAGGCCTTTGGCGACCGGCTCAAGACCAAAGAATATGACAAACTAAGTGACCAGGGCAAAGATTACGTGGACAGAATGCTGAATGCAGCTTCGCGTATGCAAAACCTGATAAACGACCTGCTCGACTTCTCGAGAGTCACCAGCAAATCAAAAGCATTTGTTAAAGTAAAACTGGATAAGATACTTACGGAAGTACTCTCGGATCTGGAAGTAACTATAGAAGAGACAGGAACTATAATTGAACGTACGCCGCTGCCAACTATAGAAGGCGAACCTACCCAGATCCGTCAATTATTTCAGAACCTGATCAGTAATGCCATTAAGTTCCGCAAAGATGGTGTTACACCTGTCGTTAAGATTGCATCCAGAAATGTTCAGCTGCACGCACACCTGACATCAACCCCCGGCGACGAAATGGTAGAAATATCAATTGAAGACAACGGAATAGGTTTTGACGAAAAGTACCTGGACCGCATCTTTAACATTTTCCAGCGACTGGAAGGGCAGAAGTATGAGGGATCGGGTATCGGTTTGGCCGTTTGCCGGAAAATTGCTGTTCGCCATGGCGGCGACATAACTGCCAAAAGCCATCCCGGTGAAGGCACCCGATTTATTATTACCTTAGCAAAAAAACATCTTCAGGAATAACTATAGTAGCATGAGCAATAAAAGATCAATTATCATACTGATTGCCGACGACGACGCCGAAGACCGGATGCTTGTAAAAGAAGCACTGGAAGAGAGCCGTCTGAATAATAATATACAGTTTGTAGAGAATGGGGAAGAGTTGCTGGACTACCTGAATAACAAAGGCAGGTTTGAAGACAAAGATAAATACCCGACTCCGGGCCTGATTCTGCTTGACCTGAACATGCCTAAAAAAGATGGTCGTGAGGCGCTGAAAGAAATAAAGAACGAAGATCACCTGCGCATCATTCCGGTAGTAGTGCTCACTACATCCAAAGCCGAAGAAGATATCCTGCGCACATATGACCTGGGCGTAAGCTCTTTTATTACCAAGCCAGTAACCTTCAGCTCGTTGGTTGATGTCATGAAAACCCTGAGCAAGTACTGGTTTGAGATCGTGGAACTGCCGAAAAGTTAGAAAGTTTAGAAGTTAAAAAGTTTAGAAGTTTTAGAGTTATGAAAAAGTGAAAGTTCATAGTTGCCTTTTGATTTAACCGATTGAGAAGTTTCAATTATCAACTTTCTAACTTTCTAACTTATCACTTAAAATATGCTTGACAAAAAAACCCGTGTGCTGCTTGTTGATGATGATGAAGATGACTTTATCATTACCCGGGATACGATAGACGAGATTCCGGGGCGCAACTATGTGCTCGACTGGACGGCTTCTTTCGGTGAAGCGCTGGAGTTGATCCGGCAGGAAAAACATGATGTTTACCTGGTAGATTACAGGCTGGGCGCGCACGACGGGCTTGAACTGATTTCGGAAGCTGTGGAAGGGGGAAGCCTGGCGCCATTTATTCTTTTAACTGGCCAGAGCAATCGCGAAACTGACGAAAAGGCCATGCACGTGGGCGCTTCAGATTATCTTGTAAAAGGTACGTTTGACCCGTTTAGTTTAGAGCGTTCTATCCGCTATAGTATCGAGCATGCCAAAAGCATGGCCGAGATACAAAAGCTGAACTCTGAGCTTGAACAGCGCGTGGAGGAGCGTACCCGTGAGCTGGGTGAAGCCATTAAAAAGCTGGAAGAAACCAACCGCAGCCTGTACGAGGCGCAGGTTGAGATACGCAAAGCACTGCAAAAAGAAAAGGAGCTGCATGAACTGAAATCGCGGTTCGTAACTATAGCTTCGCATGAATTCCGTACGCCGCTGAGCACGGTGCTTTCTTCGGCATCTTTAATTGGGAAATACAAAACTACCGAAGACGATGAGAAACGGCAGAAACACGTAGAGCGCATTAAATCGGCGGTAAGTAATCTTACAACTATACTCAACGACTTCCTGTCGATAAGCAGGATAGAGGAAGGTAAAATTTACAATGTGCCTACTACCTTCGACCTGAAAGAGTTTACCGCTGAGATTGTAGACGAGATGCAGGGGCTGGTAAAGATTGGGCAGAAGATACATTATACGCATTCCGGCTCCGAAACTATAGTTACATTAGATAAACAGTTACTAAAGAATATCATTCTAAACCTGCTCTCTAATGCCAGCAAATACTCCGGCGAAGGCAAGCAGATCTACATTGATACAGCAGTCGATGGTACAATAAACCTGACTGTAAAAGATGAAGGTATTGGGATACCGGATGCTGACAAGATACATTTGTTTACGCCTTTTTTCAGAGCGCAGAACGTAACCAACATACAGGGAACCGGCCTTGGATTAAACATTGTGAACCGTTACGTAGAGATTATGGACGGTACTTTGAACTATACTAGTGAACTGAACGAGGGAACAACCTTTAGGATAACATTGCCAAACACAACACCCGACGCATGAAAAAAATATTGCTGATAGAAGATAATCAGGAAATCAGAGAAAATACAGCCGAAATACTCTCGCTGGCAAACTATAGCGTGCTCGAAGCTGAGAACGGAAAAGCAGGCGTTGAGCTTGCTAAAAGCGAGCGACCTGACCTGATCATCTGCGACATTATGATGCCTCAACTGGATGGTTACGGCGTGCTGCACATGCTCAGCAAAAACCCGGCAACATCCAGTATTCCGTTTATTTTCCTGACTGCAAAATCGGAGAAAGAAGACTTCCGGAAAGGCATGAACCTGGGCGCCGACGACTACCTGACCAAACCGTTTGACGATCTGGAATTGCTGGATGCGGTGGAAATGCGCCTGAAAAAGAACGAGATACTGAAGGCAGAGTTTAACAAGAGTGTTGAAGGCATCGATAGTTTTATACAGGAAGCGCGCGGCTTCGAGGATCTGAACAAACTGCTGTCGGATAAGCGCAAGGTGACGGTGTTTAAGAAAAAGCAGCACCTGTTTATGGAGGGTTACCGCACCACGGCTTTGTATTTCCTGAACAAAGGCAAGATCAAGACTTTTAAGGCTAACGAAGAAGGCCGCGAATACATTACCAATCTCTACAAAGACGGCGACTTTATCGGTTACCTCGACTTGCTGGAGGAAACACCTTATCGCGAATCGGCTGTAGCGCTGGAAGACTCTGAAGTGTACATCATCCCTAAAGAAGACTTTTTTACGCTGCTCAACCACAACCGCGACATTGCCAACAAATTTATAAAACTGCTTTCTGATAACCTGGCCGACCGCGAAGAACGCCTGTTGAAACTAGCTTATAACTCGGTACGCAAGCGTGTGGCCGAAGCCTTGCTGCTAGTAGAAAAACAATACCAGCAACAGGCCGGCGATAAAACCCAGATCAGCATTACCCGCGAAGACCTGGCTAGTATAGTTGGCGCATCTAAAGAAACTGTAATCAGAACCTTAGCAGATTTTAAAGACGAAAAACTGATCGACAGCCAGGGAAGCCGCATTTTTATACTTGATTCAGCCAAGCTGGCCAAAATGCGGAATTAAACTATAGATGAAACTATTGTTTCTTACTGTACTAAAAGTGAGACAACAACCATTATTCTGTTAAGAAACCTGGTGGAAAGGAGATTAGCTTGTCCTACCAACTATAAGGATACTTTCAGGATGTCAACATAAAAACGACTAATGAGATAGCCCGGACTTCAGAAATGTAGTCCGGGCTATAATTTTTTTATAAAGTTGACATCAATCAATGGCTATAGTTGACATAAGTCATGTTTCTGTTGAATTGCTTTTCAGACATTTGCATTGTAATCTGAAACACCACCATGCAGAACAACTTTAAAGCCCTTACTTTATCTTACAAACATGCACCGATAAACGTGCGCGAAGCAGTAGCCCTGAACGAGATAGGTTGCCGCAATTTGCTGGATAAGATCAAGGAGTTTACAGATGCCCAGGATGTGCTGGTACTTTCTACCTGTAACCGCACGGAAGTATACTATAGCTCTGAGAGAGAGCTGGACCAGGCGATTATAAAACTGATCGCGATGGAACGTGGCTTTATATCTACAAAAAAGATCACGCCCTACTTTAAGCATATTACCGATCCTGAGCTGGCTGTTCAGCATTTATTTTATGTAGGCCTTGGTCTGGAGTCGCAGGTGGTGGGCGATATGCAGATCCTGAACCAGGTAAAGAAAGCTTATCAATGGTCTGCAGAAGCAAACATGGCCGGCCCCTTTTTGCACCGTTTGCTACACACGATCTTCTCTACCAACAAGCAGGTTTTCAATGAGACTTCCTTTTTCGATGGCGCTGCTTCGGTATCGTATGCTACTGTTGAGTTAGTGGAAGAACTAATAACTGACCTGGTTAATCCGCGTGTGCTGATGATCGGTGTAGGAGAGATTGGGGCGAATGTGTGTGATAACTTTCAGAAGTCAACTATAAACAATGTAGTTATCGTTAACCGCACGCATCATAAAGCACAGGCGCTGGCCGAGAAAACCAACGCTATAGCTGTGTATTGGGAAAACGTGTGGGAAGAGATTGCTCAGGCAGATGTTGTTATCTCCTCTGTTCCCGGCGACTGCTTTTTCATAAGTAAAGAAGTGATAGCGCAGCAGGGTGTAAATACCCCTAAGTTCTTCCTGGACCTGTCTATGCCACGTAGCATCGACAGCACACTGGAAGAAATTGCAGGTGTAGAAGTATACAATGTAGATACCATTAAAAACCGTGCTTCTGAAGCCCTGGAAATGCGTATGGCTGCCATCCCACAAGTGCAGCAGATCATCGCAGCAGCTATAGTTGAGTTCAGCACCTGGACCCGCGAAATGGCGATGTCGCCAGCCCTGCAGCAGTTCAAAAGCAAGCTAGAAGAAATCCGCCAGCAGGAGCTAAACCGATATATGAAGAACCTAGGCGAAGCAGAGAGAGAAGTAGTGGAAAAATTAACACAGAACATTCTCAACAAGATCGTAAAGCTACCCGCCCTGGAACTGAAAGCCGCCTGTATGCGTGGTGAGTCGGAAGCGTTAGTAGAGGGATTAGCTGCTTTGTTTAGTTTGGAGAAAGATAAAGTTTAGAAGTTTTAGTATAGGTGAATAGATAAAAAGGCTCTTGTTTCAAGAGCCTTTTTTGTTGTTTTACTTTTGTCATTTCGAACATTCTTGAGACGCGAGTCGAAAAGAGCCAGCGCAGCTGTGAGAAATCTATCTCAGCCTATAGTTTGCTACTTCCCTATTCGAACCAAGCCTTCCTCTCAAATATACTTTTATCCTGGGAGCTTTACTTGCCTACAGTTTTATAGTTAGCATTGGTGCCCTCACGGCCGGGAGGCCCCGTCTTCGGGCATCGCGCTGCTGCTTTCTTGCTTCCCTCGCTCTGCTCGAGCTGCCTGGCGGCACCGCAACAAAGCAAAGGCGCTCAACCCAAAGACTGCGATCAGTTCGATAGCCAAATTATAGTTTAAGGAGCTGCTATAGTTGCTTGGCTTTATCGTGGTAATAATTCCGAGGGGACAGGTAAACCTGTCCTGATCCTGAACTTAAACTATAGTTCGATAGCCACCAACTATGGCAGCAGCCGAAATTCCCCTCTCGGGAGGGGTAGGGGTGGGTTAAAACACTAACTATAGAACTATAGCTCTATCTATAGCAAAGTCTTATTGTCACTTCTACCGAGATCCTTTCAGGATGACAGAGCTGGGAGCAATCAAAACTCCCCGCCTTAGACAAGGAGGGGAAGGGGTGGTTGAACAAGGCCAACTATAACACAACAGCTACAACAGCAGTCCAGAAGAACTCCTTCCCCTGTTTTTAGGGGAAGGCTGGGAAGGGGTAAATCCTACTTAGCCACTATCTCCGGCACACTCACCAACACATTCTGAATCAGCTGAACCAACCCAGTAGGATAAACACCAACATAAACAAGCAGCAGCGCCAACACCGCCAGCGTACCAACACTGGCCACATAAATAGACGGACGTAACCGTATAATTGGCTCACGTTCCGTTTCCGGTTGCTGGAACATGACGGCTATGATCTTAATGTAGTAGTATAAGCCGATCACACTGTTGAGTACCAGCATTACCACCAGCAGCCATAATTGATCGTTTATACCAGCGGCGATAATGTAAAATTTACCGACAAAACCAGCAGTTAACGGAATACCCGCCAGCGATAGCAACATAGCCGAGAACACAGCAGCTGTCCAAGGGCGTCGCCAAAGCAGGCCTTTGTAGTCTTCCAGCAACTCGGCATCGCTGTTTTTATCCGAGAGCATGGCTACCACACCAAACGCACCAACACTGGTAATAAAGTACGCCACCAGGTAAAAGGTTATTGCTTCTACGCCCATTTGGTTTCCGGCCATAAAGGCCACTAAAATATACCCTAAATGCGAGATTGAAGAATAAGCCAGGATGCGTTTTACGTTCTTCTGCATGAGCGCCAGCAGGTTACCGGCAAACATGGACGCAATGGCAACTATAGTTAAAATCGTAACCAGCACCGGATAACGGAAACCATCGACTTCCATGAAAAAACGGATCAGCAAGCCTAATACTCCTCCCTTAGAAACGGTAGCGATAAAAGCCGTAACGGGAGCGGGCGCACCTTCATACACATCCGGCGTCCACATATGGAACGGTACAATGCCCAGCTTAAAACCAACCCCGATCAGCATCATGCCGATACCAGTTAGTAAGAGTAGCGGCAATTCCTGCATACCGGCTATACTTTGAGCCAGGCCTGAGAAAACCATCGTGCCTGTGCTATAGTAAACCAGCGCCATCCCAAACAGCATAAAGGCAGATGAAAAAGCAGCTAGTATGAGGTATTTGATTCCTGCTTCGTCGGAGCGGGGACGTGTGCGTAGGTAGGGGATGAGTGCGTAAAGCGAGATACTGAGGATTTCCAGACCCAAAAAAAGCGAGGCAAAATGTGTACTGATCACCAGCACACAGGCACCTAGGGTAGCCAGAACCAGCAACAGGTAATACTCTTCTTTCCGTTCTTCGCGCTGCTCAAAATAAGCGTACGACAGCATACTCACGAGCAGCGACGTCAGCAGGATCATCCCGATATAGAACACGCCAAAACCATCAATCACAAACATGGGCTCAATGACATAAGCTGTGGTGGTGCGCAACTCAAACAGCGACCCAAAAGCAGCTATAAAAGACAGCGCTGTAATGACATAAATGATCTTATGGTTGCGCCATGCTGCTATGACAAGCATCGAGATAAGTACTGCAAATGTGAGGATCAACAGCGGCATCAGATATAAAAAATCAGTCTGGCTCATGTCTTTTAGTTTGGAGATTGAATGATCTGGAGATTTGAAAATGCACGCTGATTTATAGCTAGTTGGTTCGTGTTTATAGTTGCTTCAGATTGCGGCTGTTCAACCACAGTTTTGGGCTCGGCTATAGTTGGCTCCTCCATATTGTAAGCCTGTAGTTGTTCCGTGATTGATGGTCTGGCCATATCGATGATCGGTTGCGGATACAGCCCCAACCAGAGTAAACCAAGCACCATGGGTACAGCGATCAGCATTTCGCGGAAGTTCAGGTCGCGGAATGATTCGTGTCGTGGACCGGGTTCGTAAAATACCTTTTGCATGATGCGCAGCGAGTAAACAGTTGCCAGTACAATGCCTATAGTTGCAAAAACAGTAAGCCAGTTAGCTGCCTGCCACGAGCCAACCAGGGTCAGAAATTCAGCTATAAAATTGCCCAGTCCGGGAAGGCCCAGCGTTGCCATTACAAACACTAACGCCACAACGCCCATTTTCGGAGCTTTTGACCAGAAGCCGCCCATCCGTGCCAAATCGCGGGTATGCAGGCGCTCGTACAGGAAGCCGGCCAAAATGAACAGCGCACCGGTACTTAGACCGTGCGCGATCATCTGCATCACCACGCCCTGCAATGCCCATTCGTTAAAGGCAAAAACACCCAGTATCACAAAGCCCATGTGGCTCACAGAAGTATAGGCTACCAATCGTTTTAGGTCGGTTTGCGAGTAAGCAACTATAGCTCCATAAATAATGCCGATCACACCTAACAGCATGGCCCAGGGCGCAAATTCCACAGCAGCAGTCGGGAAGAGTGGCACGACGAATCTAAGCAGACCATAAGCCCCGGTTTTAAGCAACAGTCCGGCTAGTATAACACTACCTGCAGTGGGAGCTTGTGAGTGTGCATCGGGCAGCCACGAATGGAAGGGCACTACCGGTAACTTCACCAGGAACGCAGCCAGGAAACCAAACATCAGCAGGCGTGCAGCATCCGGGGCAAGCGGCGTATTAAGGAGCTCAAAGTAGTTAAAAGTATAGTTGCCTGTTTCGGAGCCGTGAATAAAGTACAGACCAAGGATCGCCAGCAGCATGAGTAAGCCGCTTGCCTGGGTGAAGAGGAAGAATTTGAAAGCTGCGTACGTACGGTTCTCATGCCCCCAAACCCCGATCAGGAAGTACATTGGTATCAGCATTACTTCCCAGAAAAAGTAGAACAGAAACAAATCCATGGTCAGGAACACACCTGCGATACCGGCCAAAACCCACAGCAAATTAAAATGGAAGAAGCCGACTTTGGCTTTGATCTCTTTCCAGGAGATAAGCACCGACAGCAATCCGAGAAAGAAGGTCAGTAATAACATCAGCAGACTTAATCCATCCAGCGCCAGACTAAAGCTCACTCCCCATTGCGGAATCCAGGATATTTCATAGCGCATCAGCCAGGCAGAACCAGTTGTTGCTTCCGTGCTGATCCATAGATAAACTATAAGTATAAGATCGAGCAGTACGGCAGCCAGTGCCACCCAGCGAGGCAATTCCGGGTTTATTTTTTTAGAGAGCCAGGCCAGCAGTCCACCAGCCATCAGTATCACAATCAGCCAGACAAGTATCATAGGAACAGGCTTATAGTTAGAATCATGATCGCGCCAACCACAATGCCGGCCACGTAGTTGCGAAGCACACCATTCTGCGTTTCAGAGAACATCACATGGAAGCCTTCGGCCATACGGGCAAGTCCGGTGTAAAAGCTGTCGATAAAGTCGCGCTTGTTGAGCTTGGAGATGAACACGTACGGCCGCACGATCAGGGCATCATACAGCGCATCAAAGCCCCAGCCAGAATGCCAGAAACGGTGCAGCGCCATAGCAAAGTCAGAGCGCTCTATACTTGCCAGCAACTGCGGACTTTTAATGTAGAACAGGTACGCTACGAAAACACCACCCAATGAAACTATAGCAGCCACCAACTGGAACATCCATTCGTTTGCCGCCAGCCCTTCATTGGCTGCTATAGCCGGCAGCACCGGCGCCATCAGGTTAGAGAATAAAGTAACATGCCCAAAGTTGTGTGGCAGCTCTATAAATCCCCCAACCAGCGAAAGTATAGCCAGGATGATAAGCGGGATAGTAATGACTTTGCCCGGTGGGTGCTCCAAGTGCGTTTTGCTCTCTCCGAAGAAGGTAATGAATACCATCCGGAACGTATAAATAGATGTGATAAAAGCGCCGATCAATCCCGCCAGGTATAGCCAGATGCTACCATTCTCCCCGGCCAGCGCATACCACAAAATCTGGTCTTTACTATAGAAACCCGCAGTGATAAGTGGCAAGGCCGCCAGCGATGCAGCGCCGATCAGGAAGGTCCAGTATACGACAGGCATTTTATGGCGAAGGCCACCCATTTTGCGCATGTCCTGTTCGTGGTGCAACGCCATGATGATTGCCCCGGCGCAAAGGAAGAGCAGCGCCTTAAAGAAGCCGTGAATCATGAAATGAAAGATGCCTGCCGACCAGGCACCAACTCCCAAGGCTAAAAACATATAGCCGATCTGGCTGATGGTAGAGTAGGCAAGTACCCGTTTCAGGTCGTATTGGGTTAGGGCCGAGAAGCCAGCCAAAAGCAATGTAACAGCGCCAACTATAGCCACAATCGTTTGTGCCAGTGGAGCCAGTTCAAAGATAACATACATACGCGCGATCAGGTACACACCAGCCGTCACCATAGTAGCTGCATGTATCAGTGCAGAAACCGGTGTAGGACCAGCCATTGCATCGGGTAACCAGGTTTGCAGCGGCAACTGCCCGGATTTACCTACTGCGCCACCTAATAGTAACAGCGCAACTATAACGGCCATCTGCGAGCCAACGCTCCAGGCTTCAGGTGCTTCGGTCAGTATTGTCTGGATGTGCAATGTCCCGAATGCCTGGAACAGCATGAATGACCCGATTGCCATAGCGGTATCGCCCACACGGGTAATGAGGAAAGCTTTTCGGGCAGCATAACCGTTTTCCGGCTCTTTGTACCAGAACCCGATGAGCAGGTACGAGCACAGACCTACCCCTTCCCAGCCTAAATATAAAAGCAGCAGGTTATCAGCCATTACCAGCATAAGCATGGAGCCTACAAAGAGGTTCATACAGGCAAAAAAGCGGGAATAATCCTGGTCGTCGGCCATGTAAGCGGTGGCGTAGAAATGTATGAGCGCACCTACAAATGTGATCACGAAAACGAAAACTATAGACAGTGCATCAACATGGAAAGCAATAGAAGGAGTGAAGCCTGCCACATTAAACCATTGCCATACTTCCTGGTGGTAAAACTCCGGCCGGGTCTGCAGAAATTCTATTCCTAACAGGATGGTAATAAGTGCTGAAACCGCCACGCTGCTCGCGCCAAGAATAGCTACTAGCATGCGCGACAAACGGGTGCCGAGAACAATCAGCAGCAGTGCTCCCAGAAAAGGCAGCGCAGGTATAAGCCAGAGTAGATTTTCCATAGTTGGTTATCCTTTCATTAAGTTAGCGGCATCACTGTCCAAGGTTTTGAGCTGGTGATAGATTTGAAGTATAAGCGCGAGCCCCACCGATACTTCGGCAGCAGCCATGGTGAGTATAAAAATGAACATCACCTGCCCGTCGGGCTGCACCCATTTAGAGCCGGCAACTATAAAAGCCAGCCCGGCGGCATTCAGCATGATCTCCACAGAAATGAGCATGAAGATGATGTTGCGGCGGATGAGTACGCTGATCAGGCCGAGCATAAAAAGTACGCCAGCCAGCAGTAAAGCGGCTTCCATGTGTGCGGGTGTCATATGGCGGCGCTCCTTCCTTCTTTTGGTTGTAAAAACCTGTGCACCACTTTTTTCTTCTGGCGACCCAGGTGGTACGCACCAACTATACCGGCCATCAGCAATATGCCACACAACTGCACACCCAGCATATAAGGCCCGTACAACGACATGCCTACCACTCTGGCATCAACAGCCACGAGTGCTTCGGTAGGTTGTGTGTCAGGGGCTAAAATGATATATGCCAGCTCAGCCAACAGTACTAAAGAAAGTATAGCCGGACCAACCCAAACCCGGGGAGTAAGCCAGGCCTTTTCCTTGTCCACGTCTTCATGCGTCAGGTTCAGCATCATGATCACGAAAATGATGAGTACAACTATAGCTCCGGCATAAATAATGATCTCCAGCGCAGCCATGAACGGCGCACCCAGTGTGAAAAACACGACAGCCACCGCCAGGAAAGAAACTACTAGGTAGAGCAGCGCATGGATGATGTTGTAGCGTGTTATAGTTAGGATGGTAGCGACTGTGGCAACTGCTGCCGCTATGTAAAATGTTAGTTCCATGGCCTTAAGGTATTAAGCTTTTAACATCTACCGGCGGACGCTCATTTTCGGCTTCGCCTTTATCTTTACCGCCGATGGCCATGCCCGCTACCTTATAGTAGTTGTAGCCATGGTATTTGCCCTGCCCGTTTATCAGCAGGTCTTTTTTCTCATACACCAGGTTCTGGCGATTGTATTCTCCCATCTCAAAATCGGGAACAAGCTGGATGGCGTAAGTAGGGCAGGCTTCTTCGCAGTAACCACAGAAAATGCACCGCGAAAAGTTGATGCGGAAAAACTCAGGATAACGGCGGCCTGTTTCATCTTCGGTAGCTTGCAGTGAGATGCAGTCTACGGGGCAGGCAGCAGCACACAGGTTACAGGCTACGCAGCGTTCGCCACCATCCGGATCGCGTGACAGCACGATCCGGCCCCGCCAACGGGTAGGAAGTATAGCCTTCTGCTCGGGATATTGTATGGTGTCCCGCTTATGGAATGCATGCAGAAATGTAAGCCACATACTGCGCAACAAACTAAACATAGCTGCTCCTTTCTTTATACTTTGTTTTTATTGTCCCTTGCTGGTGCGAGCTTGCAGCTCGTACCTTTTACACAAGCTGAATTGCGGTACGAGCTGCAAGCTCGCACCAGCATTAGGTTCTTTTTTGTCATCTCGACGACAGGAGAGATCTATTTCAACTATAAGCTGTATCAGATTTCTCACTTTGTTCGAAATGACAGCTACTTATTCAGTCATTCAATATTCAGTTATTCAAAATTCAACTCTCCAACCACAGCAACACAGCAGCAGTTACCATCAAATTAACCAAGGTCAATGGTAGCAATATCTTCCAGCCGTACTCCATTAACTGGTCATATCTTGGTCTTGGCATGGATGCGCGGAGCAGGATGAAGATCATCAGAAAGGCGACTACTTTGATGATGAACCACACGATAGGTGGCAGAAAATCAGGGCCGAGCCAGCCACCAAAATATAAGGTTACCAGCATGCAGGAAATGAGCGTGATGCCCATGTATTCCCCGATAAAAAACATCCCGAACTTCATGCCCGAATACTCCGAGTGGAAACCTGCGATCAGCTCACTTTCTGCTTCCGGAATATCAAAAGGCAAGCGGTGTGTTTCGGCAATGCCGGCGATGAAGAAGATGATAAAGCCGAGGATCTGCGGAATGAAAAACCATAAACCCCGTTGTGCTTCTACGATCTCGCGGAGGTTGAAAGAGCCGGCCATCAGCACCACGCCCATCAGCGCCAGACCCATAAATACTTCATAGGATATCATTTGAGCGGCCCCACGCATAGCACCCAACAAACTGTATTTGTTGTTTGATGACCAGCCACCGAGGATGATACTATAGGCACCCATAGATGACATCGCCAGGAAAAACAGCAAGCCAATGTTCAGGTCAGCAACTATAATTCCGGGGGCAAATGGTATCACTACAAAACTGAGCAGCACACTGATCACAACGATTGCAGGGGCCAGCACAAACACGGGTTTATCAGCAAATGGCGGAACCCAATCCTGCTTAAAGAACAGTTTGATAGAGTCGGCGGCAACTATGAGCAGGCCAAACGGACCAGCGCGGTTAGGGCCGTAACGGTCCTGCCAGAGTGCGAGCATGCGCCGTTCCACCCAAATAAGGGCGGCTGCCACATTTAGCATCACGAACAATACGCCGCCGATGATCAGAAAGTAGTTTGGTGCTGCGGTTTCCATTGCAGTTCTCGGTTTAGGATGGCCCAGGCAGGTAATTCGGCAAACTTAACTCCAGGCAAGCCCACAGGTAAGCCGGCGGTTCCGCTGGCTATAGTTGTGCTTAACTTTACTGGCAACTGGTAGAGATTTCCGTCTATGGCAAATGGCATTAACTGGCCTTCATCCAGCTTCATGCGCAGCGCATCGTCGGTGTTAATGGCAATGTATGGTTCAGGTATGCGCTCCTGTATGGCAGCAGCTTGCGCACTCAATTCTTCAGACCCGAAAATGTGGTGCAACGGAAGTATAAACAGGTGTCCGTCCATCGGCTCAAATTTCTCCGGCACAGCTGCAGAGTAGGAGAACTTATGTTCAGGTTTTGGCTCAATTAATCTGATGCCCGGATCGCCTCCTTTTAGATGCCCGCCTACTTCCTGCTGGTATTTATTAACAGATTGGTTCGAGTTCCAGCCCGGTGCCCAGAAGAACGGGATCATGGCAGAAGGTGGCTGACCGCGGTAACCTTCCATGGTATAAGACAGCGGTGAATCCGGATCTTCGGCAGGTTTTGGTTCGCTTACATTGATGTTGGCCCGCATGGCAGTTCTGCCGCTGAAGCGGTGTGGTTCACGTGGTATCTTTTGCCCGGCAATCCTGAAATCAGATGGTGGTGTCACCATTTCTATGCCTTTCATTTCAGGATGTTCTTTAACTATTGCACTCAGAATGTCGTCATAGCCGTGCCACCAGCTGATCTGATCGTGGGCAACTATAGTTCCGAGTTCCCCCAGCCAGCGCCAGCTTTCCTGTATGTCTTCTATAGTTGGGTATACCTGGTAAAAGCGCTGGGCCCGGCCTTCGTTGTTGATAAGTGTGCCATCGGCTTCTGAAAATGCGCCCGCGGCTAACAATACATCAGCATGTTCGGTAGTCTGGCTGTGCAGGTAGTCCAGCACAATCACTTTTTTGCAGGACTTCAGGAAGTTGGTAACGGCACCTTCACTGGCCAGACGGTACAGATCACTCTCAACTATAATTACGGTATCAGCATAACCGTTCTCTACTGCTTCAAAAGCAGACTGTAACCGGTGGCCGCCTAACATAGCCAATCCCATGCTGTTGCTGGTCGGTAAGGTCAACACTATACCTGCGGATTTCTCTTTTGCCACCAGGGCATTGGCAATGTTAGCTGCTGCCTTTACTATAGCTTCGTTGCCGCTGGATGTACCAGAAATTATAACCGGGTTTTTCGCTTTCATCAAGGCATCTGCAATTTGCTGTGCCAGGTGCAAGTCATTATTTTTCAGACCTCTTACGCCTGGCGATTCCGGGTAGATGATGTTGGCGACAGCAAAGCCTAAACGCGCAATAGCATCCGGGTCAGCAAAGTAAGTTTGCGTAGCCAACTCATCCAGTTTGGTGGCGGTAGGAACTGCTATGAAAAGTGGGCCTTTTTCTGATTGTACCAGTTCGCGTACAGCCGCATCCTGCCAAACCGGAATCTTTGCCTCCGAAACCTGTTCTAATAGTGGTTCCTGTCGCACGGCCTGCCTTACGGCCAGCGCTAACATAGGAGCTGTGTTGGTCAGATCTTCGCCAAGTATAAATACGGCATCGGCTTTCTCCACTTCGCGCAGGCTTGGGGTACGGGCGTCGCTTTCCTTTAGTATCTTCAGCGAAAGTTCTGTCAGGTCATGTTCTGCATCTGATACCCCGTGATGGAAATTGTCTTCACCTACCAGGGTCTTCAGCATAAAGTTAGATTCCAGCGATGCCCGTGGCGAACCGATGCCAATTACCCTGCCCTGGCGCATAAGCTGTACTACTGTCTGCAAAGCGGTATATTTATCAGTAGCTTCGGGTAGGTTGCTGCGGACTAATGATTTGCGGATGCGGCTCACGCTGTTCACGTGCTCGTAGCCAAAACGGCCGCGATCGCACAGGAAATAGCCGTTTACTTCTCCGTTGTAGCGGTTGGTAATGTTGCGCAAGGTACCGTAGCGTTCGCCGGCTGTAATGTTGCAACCCAAACTACAATGGTGGCACACCGATGCGGCCATGGTCAGGTCCCATTTGCGGGTATAATGTTGCTTTAAGGTCTTGTCGGTGAATACACCAGTCGGGCAGACTTCTGCCAGGTTTCCGCTGAACTCACTTTCCAGCACACCGTCTTCGGCACGGCCAAAGTATAAATGGTTGTGGGCTGCAAATACGTCCAGGTCCTTTCCGCCGGCATAATCTTTATAATAGCGCACGCAGCGATAGCACTGTATGCAGCGGTTCATTTCGTGGTTCAGAAACGGACCCAGGTACTGGTTTATGTACGTGCGTTTATCAAACGTATAGTTTCTATAATTGTGGCCGGTCATCACGGTCATGTCCTGCAGATGGCAGGCGCCGCCTTCGTCGCACACCGCGCAATCGTGTGGGTGGTTGGTCATCAGCCAGCCGATGATATGCGCGCGAAATTCCTTGGCTTCGGGGTCAACTATAGATATCCGCATGCCATCGCGTACCTGCTCCATACACGACATAAAGAGCTTGCCTTTGGTATCGTTCTCATCTTTATACACCTTTACCGCACATTGTCGACAGGCCCCAACAGAACCCATAGCCGGGTGCCAGCAGAAGTAGGGCAGGTCCTGGCCCAAAGACAGGCAAACCTCCAATAGGTTCTTTCCGGTTGGTACCTCAAAAGGGGTATTATCTATATAGATGGTTGCCATGCTTTTGCTTTGCTCCAGGGACAGTGGTGTTCGTGAATGTGCCGTTCAAAATCTTCTCTGAAATATTTCAGAGCGCTCTGCAGAGGTTCCATAGCGCCGGGTGCCAACGCGCAAAACGTGTTGCCGGGACCAAGGTATTTGGTATGAAAATCGAGTGTAAGCAGGTGTTCGGGTTTGCCTTCGCCTTTATCGATAGCTAGTAATATTCGCTCGACCCAGGGCAGACCTTCGCGGCAAGGCGTACAGAAACCGCACGACTCTTGGGCAAAGAAATGTTGCAGATTCAGCGTAAAGCCAACCGGGCAGGTCTGGTCATCCAGTATGATCATCGTTCCGGTACCCATACGGCTACCTGCTGCCTGTATCGAAGGATAATCCATTGGCAAATCCAGGTGTTCTTCTACTAAAAAGTCTGTAGATGCGCCGCCGGGCAATAGTCCCCGAAACAGATAACCGTCCTGCATGCCGCCGGCATAGTCTTCCAGGATCTCGCGGATAGTGGTGCCCATCGGCAGCTCCCAGCAGCCAGGTGTTTTAACTCTTCCACTCACGCCAAAAAGCTTGGTCCCGGCATCAGCGGTCAGGCCTAACTTTTTAAACCATTCGGCTCCATTGTTTACAATGTGAGGCAGACAACAAAGTGTCTCCACGTTGTTAACTATAGTTGGCTTCCCGAACAAACCGCTTACCTGCGGGAAAGGCGGCTTTGCCCTCGGGTTGGCCCGTTTGCCTTCCAGGGCATTAAGTAATGCGGTTTCCTCGCCACACATATAGCGACCAACGCCGGTGTGCAGGTGCATGTCCAGGTTAAAGCCGGAGCCAAGTATATTCTGACCTAAATAACCGGCTTCGTAAGCTTCCTGAATGGCTATTGTGATCTCGCGGGCAGCTACTTTGTATGCCCAGCGCAAAAACACATAACTTATACTTGCCTGTATGGCATAAGCGGCTACGATCATGCCTTCAATCAGCTGGTGCGGATTTCCTTCCAGTAGCACGCGGTCTTTAAAGGTACCTGGTTCCATTTCGTCGGCGTTGGCTACCAGGTATTTCGGGGTGGCAGCATCATCACCCATCGGGACAAAGCTCCATTTTAAGCCGGTGTTAAAACCAGCTCCGCCACGGCCTTTCAGGTCCGATTCCTTTACTAGTGCCTGTACTTCCTGAGGAGTCATTCCCTTCAGAATTTTGCGCACAGACTGGTATCCGCCCACCTTCTCATACTCTTTTAAGCTGAGTGGCGCGCGACCGGGTACAATGTGTTGGGTAAGCGGCTTCTCCATAGTCCCGCTTTTAAGTTTTAGGTATACTTATTCAGGATCTCATCCAGTTGTTCCACCGTCAGGTTACGGTACAGGTCGTTGTCTATCATAAGGGCAGGGGCACAGTCGCAGGTACCGAGGCAGCAGTTTGGTAGCAAAGTAAAGCGGCCATCTGCTGTAGTCTGGCCGTACTGTATGTTCAGTTTTTCGTGTAATGCCTCTTTAATTCCTTCATACCCCATCACATAACAGCTGATGCTGTCGCAGAGCAGGATCACGTGCCGGCCAACCGGCCTGCGGAAGATCAGGTTATAAAACGTTGCCACGCTGTCGAGTTCCGCAGAAGACATCCCCACATAATCGGCCACATCCTTCAGACTTTCATCCGACACCCAGCCATGGTTTTGCTGCACGATCTTCAGCGCTTCGATGCAGGCATTTTTAGGCGCCGGTACCAGGCTTATTTCATGGTCTATCTGATGTTTCTCTTCGGCGGTTAACATTTTGTATAATTATGAATTAGAAATTAAAAATTAGAAATTGGATCATCTGAAGCAGGTGTAGGAGTGAGTTCTTAAGCTTCGATAAGACGGTACGAGCTGCAAGCTCGCACCAGCAACGTAGCGTACACTATAGTTAACTTGTGTTCCTTTCCATTTCTAATTCCTAATTTTTAATTTCTAATTTAAGCGACAGCGTCAGCGATCAATGTCTGCCAGCACGTAATCCATGGCTCCTAAGATAGACAGCAGGTCGGCTACGGTGTAACCTTTACTGATGTAGGGGAGCATTTGCATGTGCGGGAACGATGGAGTCCGGATGCGTACCCGGTACGGCGATGTGTTGCCATCGCTGGTCAGGTAATAGCCGTTTGCTCCTTTGGTTGCTTCTATGCAGCTCATCGCTTCGCCGGCAGGTATAACCGGTCCCCAGCTCACACCTAAAAAGTGCGTGATGAGCGTTTCGATATCATGCATGGTATTCTTCTTAATTGGCGGTGTGGTGAGCGGATGGTCTGATTTGAACGGGCCGTCCGGCATGTTTTTCAGACACTGCTCTACAATGCGCAGGCTCTGGCGCATCTCGGCTACGCGTACTATAGCGCGGTCGTAGCAGTCGCCGTTGCTGGCAACGGGTACTTCAAAATCGAATAGTTCGTAGCCGGAGTAGGGACGCTTTTTACGGAAATCCCAGTCCATGCCACACGCGCGAAGGTTTGGCCCGGTTACTCCCCATTCTATCGCTTCTTCAGCTGTAAAAATGCCGATACCAACGGTGCGGGCTTTGAAGATGCTGTTCTTCATTACCATCGCATCATATTCCTTCAAGCGTTTCGGGAAGTAGTCGATAAAGCTTTGAACCAGATTTTCCCAGCCTATTGGTAAATCCTGCGCAACGCCACCAATCCTAAACCAGTTCGGGTGCATGCGTCCGCCACAAATGCCTTCTATGATATCAAATATCTTTTCACGGTCGGTAAACATGTAGAAGACAGGGGAGAGCTGGCCAATGTCCTGTGCAAAGGTGCCGTACCATACAAGGTGGCTGGCAATTCTAAAGAGCTCGCAAAGCATGACACGGATATACTTTACCCGCTCCGGTACTTCTATACCTGCCAGTTTTTCAACTCCCTGCAAATAAGCCAGGTTGTTCATCACGCCGCCCAGGTAATCTACACGATCGGTATAAGGGATGTAAGTGTGCCATGACTGCCGTTCGCCCATTTTCTCGGCGCCTCTATGGTGGAAACCAATATCCGGAATAGCATCAACTATGTCTTCACCATCCAGCTGAAGTATAATTCTTAAAACACCGTGCGTGCCGGGGTGTTGCGGGCCGATATTCAGGAACATGAAATCGCTGTCGTCGCTCTGGCGTTTCAGGCCCCATTCTTCCGGGTTGAATTTTAGGGCAGCCTGTTCCAGGTCTACTTTGTCGTCGTATAGTTGGAATGGCCCCATTTCGGTGGCGCGGGCCGGATGTTCTTTTCGAAGCGGATGACCCACCCAGGTGCGTGGCATGAGGATGCGTGACAAGTGCGGATGGCCGGAGAAGCGAATACCGAACATATCGTATACTTCGCGCTCATACCAGTTTGCGTTGGCCCACAGGCTGCTTATACTTGGTGCCGTCGGAAAATCTCCCTGTAAGGCTACTTTCAAGCGAATAAACTCATTGCGGGTAAAAGAGAACAGGTGGTAAACAAGCGTAAAAGTGGATTTAGGTATGTGGTTGGTACCACGGTTCTTGGTCCGCTCATCGATAGCCGTCAGGTCAAATAACAGCTTAAAAGGCTCTGGCACTTCTTTTTTCAGGAACGTCAGCACATCTATAGTTTTATCCATCGGCAGCCAAAGCGTGAGCATCTCATCTCTGGTTGTCTGCTGCGTGAAGGTATCTTCGCCGAAGCGTGCCTGTAGCTGTAATAATGTGTTGCTGTTGTTTTCCATGGCCAGGTTCTTTAATTGAGGGGACCAGTAAAGTATTAACTCATGCTAAATCTATAGTTGCATTATTATGATAAGTATAGTTATTGTTATAGTCGGTTGATTATTCTGCTGTCACAGGATCTATGATCGCTTTCACTTCACTCACAGAGTTAGCAGGGAACCCGCCTTGTTTGGCATGCTCCCGCACCATTTCTTCGTTTGGTGCATTGTACACACAATAGATTTTATCGCCTGTTACATAACTATGCACCCACTGAATCTGTGGTCCCATACTCTGAAGAACACCATTAGAAGTTTGAGAAATCTTTTTTAATTCTTCTGCTGATAAGTTTCCGGCTCCCGGCACTTCCCGCTCAATTACATATTTGGGCATAACTTTCTAACTTTAATTATATCCTGCTATTACTCTTTTATACTTATCTGAACTATAAGAGCTTATTAAAATGGTTAGCTATAGTCTCATAGCGGAGACGCAACGTATTGCGTCACTACATTTCCAAATACTATATCTGTATAACTCTTTAACTCCAAAATTCTCAAACTCCTAAACTGACTATAGTTCATCCGGCGACCTGAACTCTGTCATTTGGTCCCATCGCTCGCGTTTTCGGGCTTTCACTTCTATCTTCTCAGGTTTGATGACACCCTGTTCACCAATGGTCCAGCTGAGTGGTCTTCGTTCTTTGCCAACTGATTCTGCCAGCAGCATCAGGCCTTCCATAAAAGCATCGGGGCGGGGTGGGCAACCTGGCACGTACACATCTACCGGCAAGAATTTATCGACACCCTGTACCACACTATAGATGTCGTACATGCCGCCGGAATTAGCGCAGGAACCCATTGAGATCACCCATTTCGGTTCCATCATCTGCTCGTGCAGGCGCTTAATGATCGGGGCCATCTTAATGAAAACTGTACCGGCAATGATCATGATATCGGCTTCGCGGGGAGTGCCGCGGATAACTTCTGCACCAAAACGCGCCACGTCATACTTGGGAGTCATGGAGGTCGCCATCTCTACAAAACAACAACTCAACCCAAAATGGAAAGGCCACATGGAGTTTTTGCGTCCCCAGGCTACCAGGTCCTGCACGGTGGTGAGCATAATACTTTGCTGCACGGTTTCTTCGTAAGAGCTGTTGCCCTTCACGGTGTTGGCAGGTTCTTCCGGTTTACTTAACCACCATTTCATAGGCGTAGAGGTTTGGTGTTTCTATGTCGTATTTCGTCAGTGCATCAGGGTTGGGTGAGGGTCGTTACTGGTTATTTGTGGCGTGGTGTTCGTTAATCGAACTATGAATAGTATGTCTTTCTTCAAATACTTTTCTGGCTGGAAATCAAACTGCAGGCTTTTGCATGCGCTTATAGGCTGCCAGTATCTTTTTCCCATCCGGACCGAAATCCAGCGCGCCCATGCGCCATTCATAGATCAATACCACCACCAGCATCACCATAAACACGGCCACACCGGCATAACCGTACCAACCCAGTTCTCTGAAAGCTATAGCCCAGGAAAGTATAAATACCGTCTCCACGTCAAAAATTACAAAGAGCATGGCCACCATGTAAAACTGTGAGGAGAAACGGATGCGCGCGGAGCCTTCGCTAACTATACCGCCTTCGTAAGGCTCGTTTACGGCACGGCCTTTACCACGCTGACCCAGCACAAATGAGATAGCAAGTATAGCACCAACGAGGCTCAGCACTATAGCGCCGTATACCAGCAGGGGCCACAAAGGCGCGTTATTTACTTCTGAAGCGTCCATAATGCTTATGGTTTTATACTACACGCAACTATAAATTCTGGTACTTACTCCTGGTGGCCGGTAATGTAATGTTCCAGCTCTTCTATTATGAACTTCTGCTCTTCTATCATGTATCTTACAATATCACCGATAGAGACGATGCCGACCAGGTTGTTATTATCGAAAACCGGCAGGTGCCGGATATATTTGCTTGTCATGAGGGCCATGCATTGCTCCATGGTTGTGTGGGGAGTAACGGTTACAGGGTGCTCGCTCATAATTTCTTTTACAAGCGTTTCTTTTGACGCCCTGCCTTTCAGGATCACTTTGCGGGCATAATCCCGTTCAGTGACAATACCTGCAAAACGGCCGTTGTTCATCACTACAAGTGAGCCGATACGGTTTTCTTCCATCAGCTCAAGTGCACTATAAACGGTGGTTTCCGGACTCACAGAAATAACATCACCGCGTTTTTTCTGCAGAATACATCGAACGGTTCCCATACTTCCCCCTTCCGTAAATAAGTTAATTTGAATATTTAGAACTATATACGAGTCGAATAAAAAAAAGTAAATAAAATATATGTTGGTTTATGTTTTGTACAATATTGTTTCAACTATAGTTTAAAGATGTATGTGGTTTATAAGTATCTGATAATAAGGAATAAGTATGTTTGAATTCTTGCTAAAATGTTAATTATTGGAAATTAAGGGTGTAAAACCCGAGACTTGTTAGAAGGATGTTATTAAATTGGGATAGCGTAGGAGGAGCGTGTGAAATGTATGAAAAATCATATTCTTTAAATAAAGTCGTTCAGGGGTTTCCAATTTTTTTATAGTTGGAGTCTTCTTAACTATTTGTTTGCAACAAAGTATAATAGAGGCACTCAGAAGTACAATCCGAGTGCATTCATTCTATAAGCTGATCTATATGAGTATACCAATATACCCTGGCAACCCGTATCCTCTGGGCGCTACCTGGGACGGAGAAGGAGTAAACTTTGCACTTTATGCCGACAATGCTACAGGCGTTGAACTTTGCCTGTTTGATGATATAACCAGCGAGCAGGAGTCGGTAAAAATAAAGATGGTAGAGCGTACACACCAGATCTGGCATACTTACCTGCCCGAAGTAGGACCCGGTCAACTATACGGCTTTAGAGTGCAGGGCCCGTACGAGCCTGAAAACGGGCATCGGTTTAATGATAATAAATTGCTCCTCGACCCTTATGCCAAAGCTATTTCAGGAGCTGTAGAGTGGCATGATTCCTTATTTGGCTATAAAGTAGGGGACCCGAAAGAGGACCTGAGTTTCAGTGAAACCGATAGTGCTCCTTTTATACCAAAGGCTGTAGTAATTGATCCTAACTATGATTGGGAAGGTGATAAACCACCTAAGACACCTTACTTCAGATCTATTATTTATGAAACACATGTAAAGGGTTTTACTTACCTGCATCCCGATATACCAGAAGAAATTCGCGGCACTTATGCCGGGCTGGCACACCCGGTAACTATAAAGTACCTGCAGGAACTAGGTATAACAGCCATAGAACTTATGCCGGTTCACCATTTCATAAAAGACAGGCACCTGGCCGAAAAAGGCCTGACAAACTACTGGGGCTACAATTCTATTGGTTTCTTCGCTCCGGATGTACGCTATAGCAGCAGTGGCACATTGGGCGAGCAGGTGGTAGAGTTCAAAAATATGGTGAAGGCATTCCATAAAGCGGGAATAGAAGTTATTCTGGATGTGGTTTATAACCATACCGCCGAGGGCAACCATCTGGGGCCGACACTTTCGTTCAAGGGAATCGACAATGCATCTTATTACCGACTCACGGAAGACAACAAGCGCTTTTACATGGACTATACTGGCACCGGCAATACCCTGAATTCGAGTTTGCCAAGTGTGCTTCGTTTGATCATGGACAGCCTGCGTTACTGGATTCTGGAAATGCACGTTGACGGCTTCCGCTTTGACCTGGCCTCAACACTGGCCCGTGAACTACACGAAGTCGACAGGCTGGGCTCTTTTTTTGATATCATTCACCAGGACCCGGTTATCTCGCAGGTAAAATTAATTGCCGAACCCTGGGATATAGGGGAAGGCGGCTACCAGGTAGGTAATTTTCCGCCGGGCTGGACCGAGTGGAACGGCAAGTACAGGGATTGCATGCGCGATTACTGGCGTGGTGAAAACAGTATGCTGGCTGAGTTTGCCGATCGCTTTACCGGAAGTTCCGACCTGTATCAGGATGATTACCGGCGCCCGACGGCCAGTATCAATTTCATAACTGCCCACGATGGCTTCACTCTGAACGACTTGGTATCTTATAACGAGAAGCATAACGAGGCAAATGGTGAGAATAACCAGGACGGCGAAAGCCACAACCGCTCCTGGAACTGCGGCGCAGAAGGCCCGACCGATGATAAAGCTATAGTTGAACTACGGCAGCGTCAGAAACGCAACCTGCTTACAACGCTCTTTTTATCGCAAGGCGTACCTATGCTGGTAGCCGGAGATGAGATAAGCCGCACGCAACAGGGCAACAATAACGCCTATTGCCAGGACAACGAAATATCCTGGCTGAACTGGGAAAAGGCTGATAACGAATTCCTTGATTTTACTCGTAAATTGATCGCGCTCCGTAAAAAGCACCCGGTTTTTTGTCGCCGGCGCTGGTTCCAGGGGATGCCGATAAAAGGCCTTGGAGTAGAAGATATTGCCTGGTTTTTGCCGGATGGGACAGAAATGACGGACGAACACTGGAACCACGATCATGCGAAATCACTCGGCATTTATATGAACGGTCACGGGTTGCGCAGCGTGGGCCCGAAAGGAGAACAGATGATCGATGACGACTTTTACGTGATCTTCAACGCGCACCATGAGCCGCTTAAGTATAAACTGCCTTCTGAAAAATATGGCACCAAATGGATTAAAGTGATTGATACTACTACCGGGCAGGTAGGTGAAAATGGTAAAGCATACAGTGCAGGTAAAATGCTGGAGGTAGGCCCCAGATCAATTATTCTACTACATTCTAAAACTGAAAAGAAGCCTAAAGTTGCTGAGATGGCCCGTAAGTCAGGCGCTCCGATTTAAATGTTAGTTGCTACCGAAATTTCTGATTGTCGGGAGTAATTGCCAATTTTGCTGCATGTATACACGCGAACAAGCTTCACAACTTCGTCAGGCCTTCTGGACAGCTTTCGGGCAATATATTGCACCGCAACTGTCGGCAGACGGATACCGGACGAACTGGTCTAACTATAAAACGGGCTTAAAGCATGTTTACTTCCGGATGCGCGCCGAAAAGAAAACGGCAACAATAAGCATAGAACTCACTCACCCGGACCCTGAAATACAGGAACTTTACTTTGAGCAGTTCGAAGAACTAAAAACCCTGTTGCATGAAACGTTGGGAGAAAAATGGGAGTGGGAACTGCACGGTGAAGACGAAGATGGCAGAACGGTAAGCAGGATTTACAAAGAAATTTCCAAGGTAAACGTTTTCAATAAGGAAGACTGGCCCCAGCTTATTTCCTTCTTTAAGCCCCGTATTATTGCGTTGGATGAATTCTGGAGTAATGCCAAGTATAGTTTTGATGCGTTGAAGTAGTGTTTCAATCGAGATTAATAAAGAATAAAAGATTTCTTTAGACCTGGCAGTGTGCGCAGCTCCTGCTAGTGTCTGGATTATAGTTGATTTACTTCTCTTTTGTCATTTCGAACGAAGAGAGAAATCTATCTCTACTTATAGTTGAAGTCCACTACAAACTTGAACCAAGCTTTCCTGCCATAGCTGCTTCTACTCCTGAGAGCTCTACACACCTATCGTTTCATTTTCAGCTTTGGTGCCCTCACGGCCGGGAGGCCCCGTCTTTGGGCATCGCGCGGTGTACATTTGCTTTGCTCGTCCCTCGCAATGCCTGACGGCACCGCAAATCTACAAGGCGCTCAACCCAAAGACTGCGAAGTTTCCCATAGCTACCAGCAACTATAGTTTGAACAGGTAAGCTTCGAGACTTATCGTGGTAGTAGTTTCAAAGGGACAGGTAAACCTGTCCTGCTCGTGGGCTTAAACTATAGTAAACTCAGATTTCTCCTATCGTCGAAATGACAGCTCTAAAAGCAGTAGCAGAATGTCCCCCTTTGAAGGGGGCAGGGGGATGACTAGCAGTAACTATAGAACGATAAATCAACCACAACTATAGCAGCAATTCCCCTCTAGGGAGGGGTAGGGGTGGGTTAAATCAGCAACAAAGAAACCATACCTTCAACTATAGCAGTAACCTTAAAAGCTCCCCGCCTTAGATAAGGAGGGGTTGGGGGTGGTTGGACCACGCCAACTATAAAACTAAAACTATTACTAATATCTCAAACCGCCCCCCTTAATCCCGGTTCAGGTAATTTAATCTTGCCCTCGCTTTTCTTTCCGTTCGCGTTTGCGTTCCTCGCGGCGTTTCTTTCGTTCTTCCTTCCAGTCTTTAAAGGTGTCTTTTACCTTTCCGCCTACGTTATCAAACAGCCTTTCAAAAAAGGTCTCGTGGGGAGGCTCTTCCCGGAAGGATGGGCAGTCTACCAGGTTTTGCAGGTAGGGTGCCAGCTTTGTGAAATGACTTTTATAATAACCTACATAAGCCGGATCGAGCGCAATTTGTTTGTTAAAATCTCCCCAGATTGGTAGAGCAGTACTGGACCCCTGGCCTAAAGCTAAAGTTCTAAAACGTACTTTCGGGCTTTCGGCACCCACCCATACGCCTGTTACCAGGTTAGGCGTTATTCCTATAAACCAGCCATCGGCATTGTCCTGGGTTGTTCCGGTTTTACCGGCAATATCCATCTGCAGTCCGTACTGAGAACGTAATTTGGCGGCGCTGCCTTCCTCTACCACACCCTGCATCAAATACAACATTATTGCAGCATTAGACTCTGAAATAGCCCTGCGTACGTGCCGATCCGACCTGTGTTTATGAAGTACTTTACCACTGCGGTCTTCTATTTTACGGATGTAGACTGGCTCAACTTTATATCCCTGGTTAGCTATAGTTGCGTAAGCATTTACCATTTCATACAGCGACAGATCTGCCACGCCTAACGCAAGAGAAGGCACCTCAGGTATATCGCTTTCTATTCCCAACCGATGTGCCACATCTACTACTTTATTTACACCAGCCTTCATCATTACCTGCGCCGACACCGTGTTTACCGAATGCGCCAAACCACCACGCATGGTATATTCGCCACCGTATTGGTCAGTAGCATTTCTTGGTGACCAGTCGTCGTACTCCGGGTAAGTGATGCGCTCGTTCGGGAACCAAGTACAGGGCTCCACGCCACGCTCTAAGGCTGCGGCATAAACTATAGGTTTAAACGTAGAGCCTACCTGGCGCCTGGATCGCACATGGTCATATTTAAAAACATGGTGGTTGATTCCACCTACCCAGGCTTTTATTTCGCCGGAGTAAGGGTCCATCGAGAGCAGGCCGGCGTTCAGGAATTTATGGTAATAGGCCAACGAATCCATCGGCGACATGGTGCGTTGTTTGTTTCCCTGCCAGCTGAACACAATCATTGGGCGTTCTTTTCGGAAAGCCTCTATGATCTCAGCATCGGTTTTGCCATCGGCCTTTGCTTTTTTGTAGCGGTCGGTACGGCGCATGGCTTCCTGCAGGAAACCAGCGCCGCGGCCCCACGGGTTGCGGCCGTTCCAGTGAGCATCAAACGTACGTTGCAGGGCTGCCATTTTATTGCGAACAGCTTTCTCGGCGTGCTCCTGCATACCAGCATCTATTGTTGTATAGATCTTTAGCCCATCGGTATATAGGTTATAAGGGTCACCGTTTTTCTTCTTTTTAGTTGCTACCCATTCCACCAGTTCCTGGCGCAATTGCTCCCGAAAATAGGGTGCCATGCCATCGTTATGGTTCGTAACAGTGTAATCCAGTTTAAGCGGTTTCTTTTTCAGATCTTCGGCTTTACCGGCTTCCAGGTAGCCGTATTTCACCATCTGGTTCAGCACTACATTACGTCTGGTTTTCGACTTTTCGGGATTCAGGCGCGGGTTGTAGGTGGTGGTAGCTTTCAGCATGCCAATTAAAACGGCAGCTTCTTCGGTTTTCAGGTCTGCGGCAGATTTGTTGAAGAAACGACTCGAAGCCCGCTCGATGCCATACAGGTTTCCTCCCATCGGCACCGTGTTCAGGTATAGTTCCAGCAGTTCTTCTTTAGAATAAATACCTTCCAGTTTGCGGGCAATAATGATCTCGCGGAGCTTGTTTACCGGCATATCCCAGAACCAGAAATTCTTGCGGGGATACAAATTTTTCGCCAACTGCTGACTAAGCGTACTGCCACCACCGGCACTCTGGTCCTGCATCAAGATAGATTTAACTATAACCCGGCCTAAACTGCGCACATCTACCCCGGCATGTTCATAAAACCGGGCATCTTCGGTGGCAACCAGCGCATGTATAGCAGCAGGAGCAATATCAGTATATTTAACATTAGTGCGGTCCTGTATATAATAGCGGCCCAGTAGCTCGCCACCGGCAGCATATACTTCCGATGCTGTATTGTTTTGCACCGATTTCAGTTCGTTACGCGAAGGCATGGCACCCATAGCGCCCATGTATACCAGCAGGTAAAAAAACGTGAAAAGAAGCACCATGTACAGGCCCGAACGGTAAGCAATGCGCAACACCGATCTGCGATCGCGGCGCCAGTTAAAGGTGCGCAGCCTGGCCCATTTCTGTTTCCAGTAAGCTGTAGTTAGTTTGGGTTTCTGGCTCCTGAAGAAGGCTGACCACTCTACCTTCATAAACCTGGCCAGTGGCTCCAGGATGCCGATTACTATGAGTCTGATTAATTTTAAAAGCGCGCGCTTCATGTATGCTGTTAAATTCACTGCCTGTAACTATAGTTTATTATCGGCAGTTGGCGGATTGGACACAAATACTGCGCCATATCCAGATCCGGTTTGTAACGTAATTTCCGGCAAAATTGTGCAATTATAGTTTAAATTCCGTGGTTAGGTTACGTATCTATAGTTTAACTCAAACAAACTATGGCAGGCACGGCACGTTTTAAATTCCACGCTACGCTTAACGTTTTCCTGGAGCTGCACAGGAAAGACACCTGGATAAACTATAGTTTCGTGGAGAGCCCGGCTGTGAAAGATGCCCTAGAAGCCATGGGTGTGCCGCACCCCGAAGTGAATGCTATAGTAGTGAATAGCAGTGCAGTTGACTTTACTTATAAGTTACAATCCGGCGACGAAGTTGAAGTTTACCCTAAAGGCTTTCAGGCAACTATAAACCTGATACCCAACTATAGTTCTCCATACACATTTGTGCTGGATGTACACTTGGGCAAGCTGGCGCGACTGCTCCGGTTACTGGGTTTCGATACTGTTTTTGATGCTGAATTATCCGAAAAAGAACTTGTAACGATAGCTGTAAACGAAAACCGGATTCTGCTGAGCCGTGGCGTAAACATCCTGAAACATAAAACGATAGCTTATGGGTACTGGCTGCGCTCTCAACAACCGGAAGAGCAATTACAGGAAGTGATCCGCTACTATAGTTTAAATGGCGAGTTCCAAGTTTTTACACGTTGTATGGTTTGCAATGGTGCTATAGTTCCGGTAGCCAAAGACAAGGTACAGGAGCAGCTTCCACCTAAATCAAAGCTATACTTTCATGAGTTTTACCAGTGCCAGCACTGCTGGCGTGTGTACTGGAAAGGCTCGCATTACGAGCGCATGCAGCAGTTTATTCGTAACCTGACCTAGTGCACAAACAAGGCAAGGATACAGAACACATCTATGATCCAGAGTGTGATCGGAATCTTCCGGTACTCGCCATCAACTACTTTTAGCAAAGTATAGCTCAGGAAGCCCCAGATAATGCCCTGCGTAATAGAGTAAGTAAAAGGAATAAGCACCATCGCCAGGAAAGCAGGAATTGCATCGCTCAGGTGCAGCCAGTTAATACGGATAACCGGACGGATCATAAATGCCCCAACCAGCACCAGCGCCGGAGCCGTAGCAATAGCCGGAATCATAGACAGCAACGGAGCCAGAAACAGGAAAGGCAGAAAAAGCATGCCAGCTATCACTGCTGTTAATCCTGTTCGGCCACCCGCTTCAATCCCCACCGCCGACTCAACATAAGCCGTAGCCGGACTGGAGCCCAGCAAGCCAGAAATGGTAGTAGCCACAGCATCCACAAGCAACGAGCGTTTGATATTGAGCGGTTCGCCGTGTTCATCCACCATGTTAGCAGCTTCTGCCAACCCTACAAACGTCGACAGGCTATCAAACAGATCGGTAAAAACAAAAGCGAAAATAACGGGCCACAGCGCAAACTGCAGCGAATTAATAAGGTCGAGTTTTAGCAGCAGGCTGAAGTCCGGCGCAGAAAAGATACCTTGGAAATTAACTATAGTTTCGCTGCCCCACCAGCGACCCAGCGGGTAAGCCAGCAAGGTGGTGACGATGATCCCGATCAGGATGCCGCCCTTTACATTTTTTACCAGCAGTACAGCCGTAAGCAGCAACCCGGCCAGGAAAGTAAGTATAGCAGGGCTCAGTTCGTTTACGCCAACTATAGTTCCGGGAGTTTGTACGATAAAGCGTGCATTTGCTAACCCGATCAGCGTAACAAACAAGCCAATACCGGCAGCAATAGCATAACGTAGCGGCTTTGGAATAGCTTTGATGATGTAAGTGCGGATGTTAAAGACCGAAAGCAGCAGAAACACAATACCAGACCAGAACACAGCTCCCAGCGCAACAGCCCACGGTATGTTCATGCCAATAACGGCAGAGTAAGTAAAGAAAGCATTCAGCCCCATGCCGGGCGCGATCAGTACCGGATTTCGGGCATAAAGGCCCATTGCCACACTACTGATAAAGCAGACCAGCACAGTAGCCGTCAGCACTCCCGAAAACGGCAGGCCGGCCTCGCTCAAAATGCTTGGGTTAACCACAATAATATATGATGCTGCCAGAAAGGATGCAATTCCGGCAAAAAGCTCGGTTTGCAGCGTCGTGTTATTTTTCTTCAGCTCGAAAAAGTCAGGCATAGGTAATGCAGGTTTAGCAACTATAAACTCCTTACGGGAATCCCGCAAAAGTATTAAAAATACGCCTTAGCAAACCATAAAATAGCAAAACGCTATACCTATAGCAGCTTCTAGCGTTAAAGTCTATTAAACTTAAACAGAGGCGATATGCAGAATAAAGAAGAACTGACAACCCTTACAAAAGTACTGACTAATGTGCGCAAGGAGGGTTATAAAACTGATTTTACAGTAGGCGACGATGGCCTGATGCACACCATGGACAGCACGCTGAAGTTCGGTCCGGACCAGCTAAAGATCGTGAATTTTTACCGTTTTGAAGGCGAAAGTAATCCCGATGACATGGCTATACTTTATGTGCTGGAAACGAACACAGGCGAGAAAGGTACCATTTCGGACGCTTATGGTCCCTACTCAGATTCTCAGGTGGAGGCCTTTATGCGGCAAGTGCCGGATATGGGTAAAAACCTTGACAGTCGCAGCTAACCGATACACAACGCAAACTATAAAACTATGAGAACAATATGGAAAGGATCGCTGGGTTTTGGCCTGGTGAACATCCCGGTAAAAATGTATAGCGCCACCAAAGACCGCCGCCTTGATTTTGACCTGATCGACCGCCGTAACCATGCCCGCGTACGGAACAAACGCGTGAACGAGAAAACCGGTGAAGAAGTGCCTTACAACGAGATCGTAAAAGCCTATAAATACGAAGGCAAATACGTGGAGCTGACCGACGAAGAACTGGAAAGGGCAGAAAACGAAAAGAACACTATCATACAAATGGATTCTTTTGTAGAGGAAGAAGACATAGACGAGATCTACTTTAAAAAGCCTTACTACCTGACTCCTGAAAAAGGGAACAAAACCGGCTATGGCCTGCTGCGTGATGCCATGCGCAAAACAGGCAAAGTTGGTATAGCCACCGTGGTGATGCGCTGCAAACAAGACCTGGCTGTCATCCGTCCGCTGGGCGATGCGCTGGTGCTGCAGAAACTCCGTTTTGTGGAAGAAGTGAATAAAACCGAAGACCTGGACCTGCCGCATAAAGTAGATATCGGCGGGGCGCAGTTAGATATGGCTGTTGAACTTATCAATCAGTTTACCTCCGATTTCGACATTCGTGATTATACCGATACCTACACCGAAAAGCTGATGAAAATGATAGAAGCCAAGGCAAAAGGGAAAAAGAAACCTGCTGCTAAAAAAGTGGAAACTATCCCAACCAAAACAAAGGACCTGATGGCTCAGCTCAAAGCCAGCCTGAGTTCTGATCAGCCACGCATGCGTGCATCCTAAACAGATATAAACTATAGCTACACGATATGGGCTTACAGAAGTATAACCAGAAACGCAATTTCGGCGAAACACCTGAACCGGAAGGAAAGCAACAGAAACATAAAGGACAGCTGCGTTTTGTAGTGCAACGGCACCAGGCATCCACGCTGCATTACGATTTCAGACTGGAGATGGAAGGGGTGCTTAAAAGCTGGGCAGTGCCGAAAGGACCGTCCATGAACCCGGCAGATAAGCGCCTGGCCATGCACGTAGAAGATCACCCGTATTCGTACCGCACCTTTGAAGGCAATATACCGGAAGGCAACTATGGCGCCGGCCACGTTGATATCTGGGACGAAGGTTTTTATAGTTCAGTAGAAACCGATGACCTCAAAGAAGGGGAGCAGCTGCTATTGCAGGGACTGGAAAATGGTAGCATAAGTTTTGTGCTGGATGGAGAAAAACTACAGGGGGCCTTCTCACTGGTGAAGATGAAAGGCCGCCAGGAAGGAGCCTGGTTGCTGGTGAAGAAGAAGGACGAACAAGCTGTGACAGAACCATATAACAGTGAAGATCACCTGGGAAAGATCGCTAAAACAGCATCCCGAAAGCCTGCATCTAAAAGCGCCTCAACCAAATCAACCAAAACAAAGCCCATTGCCAGGAAGTCAAAGATGCCGCACAACATTGTGCCCATGATGGCGAAGCTCACCGATGGTCCTTTTGATGGCGATGACTGGATTTATGAGATAAAGTGGGATGGTTTCAGGGCAGTAGCTGAGGTGCAGGATGGCAACATAGAACTATACTCGCGAAACGGCAAATCGTATGGCGAAACTTACAAACCCATACTTGATAGTTTAAAGCAGTTGGGGCAGGATGCTGTGCTGGATGGTGAAATTGTAGTATTGAATGATAAAGGATATGCGACGTTTCAGCAACTCCAGAATTATCAGAACACGCCATCGGAGCATCTGTACTTTTATGTGTTCGACCTGCTTTACCTGAACGGAGAAGACCTGCGCGATCTGCCTTTGCTGGAGCGTAAAAAGCACCTGGAAAGATTGCTAGCGGATGAATTGCCGGCGGTGCGTTACTCTGATCATGTGGTAGGGAATGGCAAAGCTTTCTTTAAGGAAGCGCAGCGCAACAATGTGGAAGGCATTATGGCCAAAAAAGCCGACAGTCCATATCGCACCGGCAAACGCAGCACGGAATGGCTCAAGATCAAAACACACATGCGTCAGGAAGCCGTAATTGCCGGTTTTACAGAACCAAAAGGCAAGCGGAAACATATCGGCGCACTGCTGCTTGGCGTGTACGAAAATGGAAAGCTTACCTATGTTGGCCAGAGTGGTAGTGGCTTCAACATTAAATCGCTGGAAGCACTGAAGGCAAAACTTGATAAACTGGTACAAGCGGAGTCGCCGTTCGTGGGCAAAGTAAAGCCAAATGCGCCTGCCACCTGGGTTAAGCCGGAACTGGTAGCCGAAATAACCTTTGCCGAATGGACAAAGGAAGGCATTATGCGGCAGGCGATATACGAGGGATTGCGCGAAGATAAAAAATCAACTGACGTCGTACGCGAAAACGCCATCCATACAACTGAAGCTGTAGAAGAAGCAGAACATCAACCAAAAGCAAAGAAAACGGAAACAAAGAAAGTGGCGACATCAAAAGATAAAAACCGGACTACCCAAACTATAGCCGGGCAGGAAGTACAGTTCAGCAACCTGGATAAACTATACTGGCCCGATGAGCAGATTACCAAAGGCGACCTGATAGATTACTACCAAACTATAGCCGAGTTCATTTTGCCTTACCTGAAGAACAGGCCGCAGTCGCTTTTCCGCAACCCAGAAGGCATCGTAAAGCCCGGCTTTTTCCAGAAAGACGTAACACATGCGCCCGACTGGGTACGAACTATAAAACTGAAAGCTGAAAGCACCGGCGAAGATGTAGAGTACTTGGTATGCGATAATAAAGCTACCCTGGCCTACATGAACAACCTGGGCTGCATTCAGCTAAACCCCTGGAACTCACGTATCCCCAATCTGGAAAAACCGGATTACATGGTAATAGATTTAGACCCGGGGGAGAATACCTATGATGATGTGGTAGAAGTAGCGCTGGCAACCAAAGAAGTATTGGATAAGGCAGGAGCAGAAACATACTGTAAAACATCCGGAGCGACCGGTATGCATATTTTTGTCCCGCTCGGCGCCAACTATAGCTTCGATCAGGCGCGTGACTTTGCGCATCTGGTGGCGCAGCTAGTGCACGAAAAGCTACCAAAACTCACCAGCCTGGAACGCAGCCCGAAAGAGCGACGCAAGCAGGTGTATTTAGACTTCCTGCAGAACTCCATCGGGCAAACTATAGCTTCGGCCTATACCGTCCGACCAAAACCCGGTGCAACTGTTTCTACGCCACTCAGTTGGGATGAGGTAAAACCAGGTTTGACTCCTGAAGCCTTCACGATCAAAAATGTACCAGCACGGATTAAGGAAAAAGGCGATCTTTTTAAAGGAGTGCTAGGCAAAGGTATAGATCTGCAAAAGTGCCTGGAGAAATTGAAATAAAGTATAGGTTAATATTTTCATTAAAAAGGACCTATTTTAGTCGGTCCTTTTTAGATTTATAGTTTATAAAGTTTATACTTTGCGAGGCTTTGCCCGTTCGTACTGAGATGGCCAGGTATGCTCATAGCCAAGTTCCAGGGCAGCATGCATCGGAAAGTACGGGTCACGTAGAAGTTCGCGGGCTAGTAAAACGATGTCGGCCTGGCCGGTTGTAACTATAGTTTCCGCTTCCTGCGCTGTCGTGATCATGCCAACAGCTCCGGTCATTATACCTGCTTCTTTTTTTACACGCTCAGCAAACTCCACCTGGTACAATGGGCCCACCGGAATTTTAGCAGCCGGCACATTTCCACCCGTAGAACAATCGATCAGATCGACCCCTTTCTCTTTTAGAATTCTTGCCAGCGCTACAGAATCTTCACCAGTCCAGCCACCTTCGGTCCAGTCTGTAGCTGAAATGCGTACAAATAGCGGGTAATCAGCAGGCCAAACTTCCTTTACAGCTTCCGTTACTTCCAGCAATAATCGAATCCGTTTCTCGAAAGAGCCTCCGTATTCGTCTGTCCGTTTGTTACTTAGCGGGGAATAGAATTCGTGGAGTAAGTAACCGTGGGCTGCATGGATCTCTATTACTTTAAAACCAGCTTCCAGCGATCTCACTGCTGCTGCCCTGAAATCTGAAATTACTTTCTGTATACCTTCTTTATCCAAAGCAAGTGGAGCAGGTTCTGTATCAGAAAAAGGAACAGCACTTGGTGCCACCGTTTCCCAGCCACCTTCTTCAGGAGCTAAAGCGGTACCGCCTTTCCATGGACTTTTATGGCTGGCTTTCCTCCCGGCATGTGCCAACTGTACACCCGGTACTGATTCTTGCGTCTCTAGAAAAGTGTTGATGCGTTTCCACATCGCAATATGGTCATCTTTCCAAAGACCAATATCATCCGGTGTAATTCTGCCTTCCGGCGATACTGCAGTTGCTTCGGCGATTACCAATCCGGCACCACCTACGGCACGGTTTCCTAAGTGCACCAGATGCCAGTCGTTCGCAAATCCATCTTCGCTGGAATACTGGCACATTGGGGATACAGCAATTCTGTTTTTAAGCGTGATACTTTTTATAGTTAGGGGAGAAAATAAATTCGACATTGTTGTAGTGTACGGTTTAACAGATTTATCAACTATAAACTCAGCGGAAGGTTTAGATGAGTTTCTTAATTTGGGTATTTCAACGAAAGGAGAAATCTGAGTTCTGTTTTTGACCTCTCCTTTTTGTCATTTCGAACGGAGTGAGAAATCTATTTCGGCTTAAAGGTTGCTACTCTACTATTCGAACCAAGCCTTTTCTTCCATAGCCACTTCCAAACCTGGGAGCTCTACTCACCTATCGTTTCAATCTGGCTTTGGTGCCCTCACAGCCGGGAAGCCTCGTCTTCGGGCATCGCGCTGCTGCTTTCTTGCTTCCCTCGTGCCTCGGGCTGCCTAAAGGCACCGCAACAAATCAAAGGCGCTCAACCCAAAGACTGATACGTTTCTCATAGCTATATTATTCTATAGTTTGAACCTGCTCGCTTCGAGATTGATCGTGGTGATAATTTCAAAGGGACAGGTAAACCTGCCCTGATCGTGGTCTGTAACTATAGAACTATAGTTTAGAAGTTGGTAATGGCAGCAATTGTCCCCTTGCGGGGACTATAAGGATGTGAAGGCAGTAACTATAGAACTACAGCCATCGACTACAACTATAGCCGGAAATCCCCTCTCGGGAGGGGTAGGGGTGGGTTAAAACCACAACGATAAAACTATAGCAGTAACCTAAAGTTCCCCGCCTTAGACAAGGAGGCGCTGGGTGTGGTTGGACTTACGCTAACTATAGTTGCCAACAATATAAAAGTAGGGGAAGTACTCCTAACTCTCTCATGTCAATTACAAAACCAAATTAATAATGGTTCAGACAATAAAAAAGCCGCTCAAACTATAGTTCGAGCGGCTTCTATAAGCATAAAGTTTATCCGATAATACTTACCAGATTCTGATTCTATCTTCAGGTTTCTTGTAAAGCTTATCGCCAGGTTTCACGTTGAAGGCCTTATACCAGGCATCCATATTAACAGGTGCACCAATAGTGCGGTACTGACCCGGTGAGTGGGAGTCTGTTAAGATCAGCTGCGCAGAAGTTTCTGGAAGTGTGTTAGCTCTCCAAACTTGTGCCCACGCCAGGAAGAAACGCTGATCAGGTGTAAATCCGTCAATCTTCTTTTTAGATTTACCCTGCTTGGTCATTTTAAAGGCTTCGTAAGCAGCACTCAGGCCACCTAGGTCACCAATGTTCTCACCTAAAGTTAGTTTGCCGTTTACATGGATCGTATCCAGCACTGTATAGGCATCATATTGCTTCTGCAGTTCCGTAGCTTTCTCTTTAAACTTAGCTAAGTCTTCTGCAGTCCACCAGTTACGTAGCGTTCCGTCTTTGTCGTATTGGCTACCGGAGTCGTCGAAACCATGTGAAATTTCATGCCCTATCACCGCACCAATACCGCCATAGTTCACTGCATCATCCGCATTCGGGTCGAAGAACGGGAACTGAAGAATACCGGCCGGGAACACGATTTCGTTCATAACCGGGCTATAGTATGCGTTCACAGTTGGAGGAGTCATTCCCCAGCGCTCACGGTCTACTGGTTTTCCTAACTGGTTCACCATTTTGGTATAACCCCAGGCACCAGAGTTGCGCACATTTGCAAAGAAGTTATTGCGGCTGATATCCAGTCCTTCATACGTTTCCCATTTGTTAGGATAACCTACTTTAGGACGGAAAGCATGCAGTTTAGCCAACGCTTTTTCTTTTGTCTCAGCACTCATCCAATCCAAGCCTTTGATGCGGATCTCGTACGCCTTGATCAGGTTAGCGATCATCTCGTCCATGCGGGCTTTAGCTTCCGGCTTAAAGTGTTTTTCTACGTATAGCTGGCCCAGTAATTCACCTATAGTTCCGTCCGTTAACGAAGACATACGCTGCCAGCGCGGCGTCTGTACTTTCTGACCTGTTAATGCCTGCGTGTAGGCAAAATTGGCATCCACAAAATTAGAGCTTAGGTAAGGCGCAGCCGATTTCATAACATTCCACTGAAGATAGGTCTGCCATTCTACAACCGGAGTGCTGGTTAGTAAGCCATTTAACTCAGAGAAGAATTTTGGAGAGTTTACAAGTACAGTATCCTGGCCGGTCACTTTCATTTTTGCCATCAGCGATTTCCAGTCCATGTTCGGAGTGGTCTTGCTGAAATCGGCAACAGAGAATTTGTTGTACGTTTTATACGGGTCGCGCATCTCTACTCGAGCCATCTGCGCAGCAGCCAGTTTCTTCTCTAAATTAAAAATGGTTTCCGCGTTTTTCTGAGCAGTGGCTTTATCTACACCTGTTAGTGTAAATAAAGTAGTAATGTAGCTCTTGTAGGCATCCTGAATTTTTGTGCTACGGGCATCATCTTTCAGGTAGTAATCGCGGTCAGGTAGAGTAGTACCGCCTTGGCTAAGCTGTGGCACCATGTTCTCCACATCCTTTCTGTCCTGGCCTACAAAAAAGCCGAACATTGGCGAACCAGCACCGGAAGTACGCAGGTAAGCAGCCTCGTTCAGTACGCCGTTCACATCTTTTATAGTTTTGATGCGCTCAAGGTCAGCTTTTATCGGTGTGTAACCCAGCTTATCTATGGCAGCGCTATCCATACCGGCTACATAAAAGTCGCCAACGCGCTTCTCTACAGAGCCGGATTTTGCATTGTTTTTAGCTGCAGACTCGCTTAATATGGTTCTTACTGCCTTAATGTTGAAATCGCGCAGTTCGTTAAAGCTACCCCAACGTGTTTCTTTAGCAGGAACCGGGTTGTTACGCAGCCATACGCCATTGGCATAAGTATAAAAGTCGTCGCCTGGCTTTACTTTCAGGTCCATGTTCGCCTTATCTATAAAGGCTTTTTTGGCAGGCGCTTTTGAGCCATACTGTGCCGAAGCATCAAAGGCAAACATAAAAGCTGCACCAAGCACAAGATATTTGAACTGAGACTTCAGCCTGATCTTGCGCTCTCCAGAGGTAGTAGATTGCATAATGGTTAGTTAGATTGTGTTAATTTTTGAAAACTTAGTAACAAAAGTTGAAATTTGCATTAGGTAAGAGCCGCAAATTAAAACTTCTTAAAAATAGTATTTCTGATTTAATAAGCGGCTTTTTGTAGCAACCTGCTTCATAATATTTTCTTTGACCATAATTAGTGACTTTGGTTTAACTTCAAGATAAATTATGAATGCTTTTTCAGCTTCTGAAGGAGGATTTAAAAACTAGTAGTAGTAAGCCCTAACCTAGTTGTAAAAGAGAGTAGATACTATTTGTGTAACAAGGTGGTTAGTATATACTGATAAACTTTATTAGCAGTAATGTAGTAGGGGTTTTTAATCAACATAAGCGTAGCTATAGGGGAAACAGATTATAACCTTACTTTAAACTATAAAGCAGAGGATAAAGAAATGCAGAACCTGAAAGAATATGCTCAATCTAAAGCTGTAATAGTAGTAAGGTTTTTAGTATGAAGTTTATTGAAATTAAAACTCTAGGTAAACTAACATTTCTATATAACTATAGGTAAGATCTGGATAAATTAATGGGTTCTTTGCTAAGTAGTTAAATTATTAGCAGGGGTCAGTAAAAGCCTGTTTTAGCAGGAAAGAGTTTGACTGATAATGTTGTGGAAACAGGCGGTAGATGAGATAACAAGTCCTGCGGGATTATTTACTAATTAAGATTGAAGAGGTGCTAACGTAATAACGAGAGGAACTCGTCGTTCTAATGCCTTATGGAAACATTTATGGTTATGGAGTGTTTGTAATAATTTTTTAGTGATTTCTGTTTATTTTGTACTAGCCTTTCGAGTCGAAAATTATGATTTTTAACACAATTAATTAAGACATATTGATTTTTATATGTATAATTGTGAAAAATTGAAAAGCTAAACCGATTATAAAATATTAACCAAATAGATGAAGTTCAGACTTACTTTCTTTGCGGCAGTCTTTTTTATGTGTTTGGCAACTGCTTTTACAGCTGAAGCACAGCGTGGTAACAGCGGTGCTAAATTCAGAGGAGCCTACAAACGTAAATTCAGACCATCTTGGACTGTATTTGCTTCGCCAGGTATTGCCGTCATGAATAGTGAAAATGAGGGTGATCCGGGGAATGCTGACAAAGTAGGTGTTCTTAAAAATAACGGTATGGGCCCAACATTAAGTATTGGTGCTCTTTATCAATTCTCTCATGACTTCGGTGTAGAAGGACGCTTAGGGTATTTGAACTTTAATGGAAAGGAAGATGCCCGAGCAAGAGAAAATATAAATATTAATGATGTCACCTTTAAGACCAATGCTGTAGAAGCCTCAGCCTCGTTAGTTTATAACCTGACAAATACCTATGTTGGTTCAAGGTTTACTCGTTCACGTAATTTACGCCTATTAGTTCCTTATGTAAAGGCAGGCGTTGGACTATTAGCCTATAAGTCCTCTTCATCAAGCGAAAGACTAGGTGTTGAATATCCCGAAGCAACTGATTATCCAGATATAGCACTTGTTACACCGGTAGGTGGGGGTATTAAGATCCAATATTCGAAGCAATTAACTATCGCTCCTGAACTGAATGTTTATTTCACTACATCTGATTATTTAGATAATACCAGTTATGGATATGTAAGTCCTTTAACCGGATCTAATGATGCCTACTTAAGTGCAACGATTAAAGTTATGTACAACATTACAGCCCATCGCAGAAGCCCTTTCAGGATAAGAAGATAAGAAAAGCAAGATACATATAAAAAGTAAAGCCTGTCAGTTCACTATTGACAGGCTTTACTTTTTATATGTATATACTATTTTACCCATTCCGAAGTTAATTATGAGTAAACTGCATTTTGTAAGTTTTTAGGGAAAGGGCTACATTTTAGAGTAGAAAATTTTACCTTTGCTTTCTTGTTCTAACATTGAAACGGATTTTGGTACCACTGGTGTGCTATACCCTGTTTTATCACCCTTGCATAAATGAACTTAAGGATATTCTTATTTGCATTGCTCCTAGCGGTCTCTTCCTGCGGGCCTACCCGTAACCTGGCTTATTTCAGTGATCTGAAAGAACAAACTACATACTCGGAGGAAATCAAGAATATTACTGTTTCTAAGATTCAGCCTAATGACCTACTTAGCATCACTGTGAGCAGCGAAAGCCCGGAATCTGACATGCAGTTTAACCGCGGCATGCTGGCAGCGAATGATAGCAAACTGGAAGGGTATCTGGTTAATGAGGATGGGTATGTTAATTTTCCGGTTATTGGAAGGGTACTATTAGCGGGTCTTACCAAGCAGGAAGCAAGAGAGAAGCTTGCCAACGAGCTTCAGAAGTACTTAAAAGCACCTGTGGTTAGCATCCGGAATATGAATTTTAAGGTGACCGTGATCGGGGAAGTGAACCGGCCGTCTACTTTTACTGTTCCTGCTGAGAAAATATCAATCCTGGAAGCATTGGGTATGGCTGGGGATATGACACCTTTTGGCAAACGTGAGAATGTAATTGTAATGCGTGAAGAGGCAGGAACCCGAACAATTACCAGGTTAGACCTCAATAAAAAAGAAGTGCTGAATTCACCCTACTTTTACCTGCATCAAAACGATGTAGTATATGTGGAACCAGATAAAATGAAACAGGTTCAGGCAAGCACTAATACACGTACGCTTGCTATTATCACTTCACTTACTTCATTAGCTATAGTTATTGCTACCAGATTATTTTAGTACCAGTTTATATGTCAGAAAAAGAAATTTTTCAGTTCGAGTCAGAAGAGATTAATATAAAAGAGGTACTACAGAAGTACCTTAAATACTGGTACCTTTTTGTTCTGAGTGTGATTACAGCCGGTGCAGTTGCTTTTGTATACTTGCGCTATACTACCCCGCAGTACCGTGTTAGCAGCACCTTGCTAATAAAAGATGATAAGAAAGGCCCATCCCTGGCAGACAATGTAGTACTTGATGATCTCAACCTGTTTCAGTCAGGTAAAAATATCGATAATGAGATCGAGATACTGAAGTCTAAAAGCCTTATGAATAGGGTATTGCAGGAACTGTCGTTGAACACCACATACTATGTTGATGGGCGTGTAAAGAGCACCGAGATCTATGGTGCTACAATACCGCTGAAAGTGATCGTAAGCAAACTAGACTCATCTGCATTCAACAAGGCTATAGTGATTCAGCCAAAGGATCATAATGAATTCCAGATTGAGGCAGACGGTGCTCTAAGCCAGCATAAATTTGGGGCGCAGATAAAAACGCTGTACGGGGTTTTCACGGTAGTAGCCGGAACCGGTAAAGCTGTAAAAGATAAGAAAGTAACGGTTAAATTTCATGATATTAGAAAAGTTGCAGAGTCTTATAACCAGAAACTAACTGTTGCCCCGGTAAACAAGAACGCCAGTGTACTCAGTCTGAGTCTTGTAGATCCTGTTCCAGCTAAGGGTGTAGCTATACTAAATAAACTGGTAGAGGTCTATAATAAGGAAGCTGTGGAAGATAAGAATCTGATTGCAGGTAGTACTATTCAGTTTATTGATGAAAGGTTAAAGTACCTGACGTCAGAGTTGTCTTTAGTGGAAGAGGATGTAGAGAGTTATAAGAAAGATAACCGTGTAACGGATGTGAGTTCTGAGGCCAAACTATACCTTGAGAAAGCCAGCGACTATAATCGTCAGTTATCAGAATGGGCAATCCAGATTGATGTGCTCGAATCTATTGAAAGATACCTGTTAAAACAGGAAAGCGAATATGAGCTGGTACCAAGTACGCTTACAATTCAGGATCCTACCTTGTTAGGGCTAATCTCGAAGTTTAATGAATTGCAGCTAGAGCGCAATCGCCTGTTGCGTGTGTCGCAGTCGGGAAACCCATTGGTACAGAACATTAATGAGCAGTTAGGCAATCTTCGGAGTAATATCCTGGAGAACCTGCGCAATATAAAAGATGGGCTTAAGATCACCCGTAGTAACCTGCAGGCCAGTTCTGCCCAGTTTGAGTCGCGTATCAAAGAAGTGCCTAGTATTGAAAAGGACCTGATCGAGATCAAACGACAGCAAAGTATAAAGGAAGGCTTATACCTTTATCTGTTACAGAAACGAGAAGAATCTGCTTTATCATTAGCTGCTACTGTTGCCAATTCGCGTATCATAGATCCTGCCATTTCTGGTGACACGCCGGTTGAGCCAAAAAAACAGCTGATCTATTTACTGGCATTCCTGGTGGGCCTTGGTATTCCTTTTGCAGGTATATACATAAAAGAACTACTGAACGATCGCGTACAGAGCCAGCAGGATGTAAAGAAAGCGACTAATACACCAATTTTAGGTGAGATAGCCCATAATGATACCTTTGAGAAACTGGTGGTGACGGAAAACAGCCGTAGTACAGTGGCAGAACTTTTCCGCCTTATCCGTACAAATCTTCAGTTTGCTACCTTAGGAAAAGATAACAAGGTTATCATGGTGACGTCTAGTATGAGTGGCGAGGGTAAGACTTTCTTTACGATAAACTTAGGGGCCAGCCTGGCCTTAACAGGTAAGCGGGTAGTACTAGTTAATTTCGACCTACGCAAACCACGCCTCCTCCAGGATATGGACTTATCAAATGAAATAGGTATCACGAACTATATTATTGATGAGCAGCTCAATATTCAGGATATCCTTATTCCTTCTCCTGAAGTAACAGGATTGTATGCTATAGGTTCAGGGCCTATTCCGCCTAACCCGGCTGAGCTGATGATGAGTCCAAAGGTGGGGCACTTACTTGCTGAATTACGTGAGCAGTTCGATTATATCTTATTAGATACGTCGCCGGCCGGTCAGGTAGCAGATGCCTTTACCCTGGCACCGCTCATTGATGCCAGTGTGTACATTGTGCGTTATAATTATACGTTTAAATCTCAGGTAGCCATAGTTGATGATATCTATCAGAACAAAAAGCTTAACCATCCGATGATCGTGTTGAATGATGCTGAGATGAAAGAGGCCTATGGCTACGGGTATGGCTATGGCTATAACGAATTCGGAAAACCATCTCTGAAAAATACGCTAAAAAAAGGGATGCGCATCGAAGTCTAACAATTAAGGAATAACAAACTATAGATAACTAAAATGTCAAATATAGCTTTAGTAGAAGATGCAAAAATAGCTGTTATCGGTTTAGGCTACGTTGGTTTACCGTTGGCAGTAGAATTTGCAAAAAAATTTAAAACGTTTGGCTTCGATATAAATGAAACAAGAATAAAAGACCTCAGTGAAGGACGAGACCACACACTGGAGGTAGAAGAAGAAAAACTGAAGGCTGTACTAACGACTGACTGCTCTACTTCAATTGGTTTATACTGTACTAATGAGCTTGCTAAGATTGCAAACTGTAATTTTTACATTATCACGGTGCCTACACCTGTAGACAAGCATAACCGTCCGGACTTAACTCCTCTCTATAAGGCAAGTGAAACGGTTGGCAAGGTATTGAAGAATGGGGATATAGTTATTTATGAATCTACAGTATACCCTGGTGTGACTGAGGAGGAGTGTGTTCCTGTACTGGAACGAGTTTCTGGTTTAAAATTTAATACTGATTTTTTTGCCGGTTATTCCCCAGAGCGCATCAACCCAGGAGACAAAGAGCACACAGTTGCTAAGATCTTAAAAATCACTTCTGGATCAACTCTTGAAGCAGCTGAGAAAGTAGATCAACTATACCGATCAGTAATTGTTGCTGGTACACATAAGGCAACAAGTATAAAAGTAGCAGAGGCAGCCAAGGTTATCGAAAATGCACAGCGCGACATCAACATCGCCTTTGTAAATGAACTGGCAAAGATATTTAACCGCCTTAATATTGATACTGATGAAGTCCTGCAGGCAGCCGGTACCAAATGGAACTTCTTGAAGTTTAAGCCAGGTTTAGTAGGAGGCCATTGCATTGGCGTTGATCCATATTACTTGGCACAGAAAGCGCAGGAAGTAGGTTACCACCCGGAGATCATCCTGGCTGGCCGTAGACTTAATGATGGTATGGGTGAATATGTAGCACATGAAGTGATCAAGCTCATGGTGAAAAAGGATATTCCTGTAAAGGGAGCTAATATTCTGGTGCTTGGGATTACTTTTAAAGAAAACTGCCCGGATGTGCGCAATACGAAAGTTGTTGATATCTTACATACGTTAAAAGATTATGACACTAATATCACAATTTATGATCCATGGGCTGAGCCAGCTGAAGTAGAGCGTGAATATGGCTGGGATTCAGTAAAAGTGCTTCATGACACCAGGAATCATGATGCAGTTATACTTGCTGTTTCTCACGACGAATTCAAAGCCTTAAATATAATTAAACTTTGTAAAGAGAACGCTGTGATTTATGATGTAAAGGGCATATTACCTAAGGATTTTGTAGATGCAAGATTATAAGCTCTCAGCTTGATGGTATTTGGAAAATATGGATGAAATAATTAAAGCTGATTTATATCGTTACGGTGGATTAGTAGGAATTAGAGGCTTTGTTCGGGGGCTCTTATACCCTGGATTTAGGTATACCTACCTGTTAAGAAAACAATCTAGGTGTAATAAGTATTCAGTCAAATGGTTCTTTTATGCAATATTAAGGCGAAAGTATAGCTTCAAGTATGGCTTTCAAATTCCTGCGGGAACCGAGATAGGTGCGGGCTTCTATATAGGGCACTTTGGTGCTATAATTATAAATGGTAAAGCAAAAATAGGAATGAATTGTAATATAGCGCATGGAGTTACTATCGGTCAGGCAAATAGAGGTAAGCTGAAAGGCTATCCAACAATAGGCAATAATGTTTGGATCGGAACTGGATCTGTTATAGTTGGAGCAGTAAAAATAGGGTCTAATGTGCTTATTGCACCAAACTCATTTGTTAATATCGATGTTCCAGATAATTCTTTGTTGATTGGAAATCCAGTTCGAGTAGTAAGAAAAGAGAAAGCTACAGAGAGCTATATTAACTTTACGTTTGGGTATAGCAATGAGCTTTAAAAAGTCCGGTTAACTAATTGATTTGAATAGGTTGCTTCTAGCTCCCTAAAATGGCTAGCTATATTGATTTATTGTTGATGCTTAGAGATAAGTTCGAAATTTAAATTAGGAACAGTGTATAATATATTATATCATTCACAGAATATTAGCAATTGTAATTTCTTAGTGACAGGAGGTGCAGGTTTTATTGGTTCTAACATTGTAGAATATCTATTGAAGTATAGTGCAGGCAAAGTAAAAGTTTTGGATAATTTTTCAACAGGCTCGTTTGCTAATATTAAGGAGTTTATGTGCAACCCTGCTTTCGAACTTATAGAAGGTGATATTCGTGACTTGGAAACTTGTAGAAAAGCGCTTGAAGGAATAGATTATGTGAGCCATCAGGCTGCACTCGGCTCTGTACCACGTTCAATAAATGACCCAATTACCAGTAATGAAGTAAATGTGAGTGGTTTTATAAATATGCTATTGGCAGCCCGTGATGCTGGGGTAAAGCGAATGGTATATGCGGCAAGTTCCAGTACTTACGGTGATCATCCTGGTTTACCTAAAGTTGAAGATAAAATTGGGAAGCCGCTTTCTCCTTATGCTATTACTAAATATGTGAATGAGTTATATGGGGAAGTATTTTCTAAAACTTATTCCTTTCATACTATAGGTCTTCGCTACTTTAATGTGTTCGGCCCAAAGCAGAATCCTAGAGGACCTTATGCAGCTGTAATTCCTTTGTTTATAGAAGCAGCTTTAAAAGGTGAGGCACCTTTTATAAATGGGGATGGTGAAACGAGCCGAGATTTTACATTTGTGGAGAATGCGGTGCAGGCTAATGTGAAAGCACTGTTAGCTACTAATATAACACAGCATGAAGTAATAAATATTGCATTCGGGGAACGTACTACTTTAAACCAGCTATGGAACAAAATAAGTGAAATCACTAAGACCAATGTACTTGCACAATACTGTGAAGAGAGGAAAGGGGATGTAAAACACAGTTTAGCAAATATCGATAAAGCCGCTTCCCTCATAGGATATAAACCTGTATTTTCGATGAAAGATGGGTTGATCCCATCACTAAAGTGGTACCAGAGTATATTTTTAAAATAATATTTTGCCTTCTACACGGAATATTTTAACCAAACTTAATTCTGATAAGCCAAGTCTGCTTAAAAATGTGTCATGGATGTTTATTGGTAACAGTGTATATGCTATGTGCCAATGGCTTCAACTTTCATTAATAGCAAAGTTCTGTCAGCCTTTTGAACTTGGGTCCTATACAATAGCTCTTGCAATTAGTGCGCCTGTTCTTTTATTCACTGGCCTACAGCTACGTGCGATACAAGTTACAGATAATAATGGTGAATGGCAGTTTGGTCATTATTTGGGGCTTAGAGTGATTACTTCGGTGCTAGGTATAGCCACAATAATTGCTCTCTCTCTATTTCTTGATTGGGAGAATAAAATGCTACTCTACCTAATCTCTATACTAAAGATATTAGAAGGAATTTCAGAGATTTTCAACACAAAGCAGCAAGCGTTGGAAAGAATGGAAGAAGTTGCGAAATCTTATATTTTAAAGGGAGTTGGAACCACTTTTGCTCTTTATACTGGTGTATTCCTTTTAAAAGATATTAATATTGGGCTATTCATTGCAGTCGTTTTAAATGTTCTGATCATTTACCTTTATGACTACCGTAGTTGTTCCTCGTTACTCACCGAAGATAAAGTACTTCGATTTGAATGGAGACTACTTAAGCAGCTAGCTGTTAAAGCTTTTCCATTAGGTCTTGTTGTATTGATTATTTCTCTTAATGGTAACTTCTCAAAATATATAATAGAATTTAAGCTAGGTACAGAGAAACAAGGGATATATTCTACCTTGTCATATGTGATAGTTTTAGGAACTTTTATTAGCTATGCAGTAGGTCAAGCTTTTATACCTAGATTGAGTAATTTTTACGCTATTGGAGATTTAAAGTCTTTTGTAGGGTTAGTTAAAAAATTTGTAGGATTTAACTGGCTGGTAGGAGTTATTCTTTATCTAAGCTTTATAGTATTAGGGGAGAGCTTTTTATTAATATTCTTTAGCAAAGAGATTGCTTTACATTATAAGATTTTTAATTTAATAATGCTATCCTCTGTCTTTATATTACCGGCTTCTGCCTTGGGCTATAGTATAACTGCAATGAGATTATTTAAAGTTCAACCATATATAAATGTTTGTGTGTTTGCCACTAACGTATTATTATGTTTTTTGCTAATTGATAAATATGAACTTCAAGGTATTGTTATGGCAACAATCACTGCTACTTTTTTGCAGATAATTCTTACTTCATTTATAATATTTAGAACTCTTAGAGTTATAAGGTAAGTGAAGATTTAAATATTTTAAAAATAAGAAATAATGACTAAAATAGTATCAGTGCATGTACTGGGAAAATTAGATAGAGGTGGGGCCGAAACGTGGTTGAAGGATCTCTGTTTAAATAGTGAAGAGTCTAATTTACAAATAGACTTTCTTCTTACCCGAACAGGAGAAGGTGCTTATGATGAGGTAGTTAAGCAAGCAGGTTCAAAGATCTATTATAACGAGCTCGGAAGCATTAATATTATAAAGTTCTGTATAAATTTATATTTGTTTCTCAAGAGAAAAAAAATTAATAATATACACTCTCACGTACATTATTTCAGTGGTCTGATTCTTTTTATTGCATTCTTGGCCGGAGTAAAAACGAGAATAGTACATAGTCACCTGGACACAAGTAGTGATGACTTACATCAGAAAGGTTTGAGAAACTTATATCTTAATTTAATGAGATATTTAATTAATAAGTTCTCAACCAAAAATGTTGCTTGCTCACCTGAGGCAGGGAGAGCTTTGTTTTTAAATAATGACTACAAAATCATTAAACTAGGTATAGATATTGAAAGATTTAGCTCTGATTCAGAACTAAAAAAGAAAGAATTCTATTGTCAACATAATATCCCTGAACATGCCACTATTATAGGGCATGTTGGAAGATTCTCAAATCAAAAAAATCATAAATTTTTGATAGACATATTCAAAGAAGTGTATAAAGTAAGCTCAAACTACTTCTTAGTTTTAGTGGGTGGTGGTGAACTTGAGGAAGTGGTTAGAAAACAGATATCGGATTACAAGCTTGAAGATAACGTTAGGCTAATAGGCTTAAGAGATGATATTCCCTTCTTATTGAAAGATGTGTTTTCTATTTTTATAATGCCATCCCTATATGAAGGTTCGCCTGTTGTCCTACTAGAGGCTCAGGCGGCAGGATTAAATTGCATAATATCTAATAAGATATCAGTAGCAGATCGTGAAATTCCTGAATTATTTACAACATTGAGCCTTGAAGAGCCATCAGCATGGGTAGAGGCTGTAATAGCTTCAAAACCCAATGAAACTTCCTTTAGAAAACAATGCCTCGTGAGAGTGATTGAGAGCGAGTATAACATCAAGAGTTCTTTAGCATCCCTAACTAATTTATATAGTGAAAACTGATATATTTAAGAGAATAGTATATCAAGTTGTATTTATAGTAACTATCATCTTAGTTTACGCATTTACTCATAATACTGTAAACCAAGAAACTTTTGAGTTAACTTTTTCTTTAATAGTTGTTACTCAATTTGTCTGGCAAACAGTTAGTTATTATACTCTTACTAGAAGAACGATAGGAATATTTTATTTTTTTTTAGTTGCAGCTACTATTTTTAATGCTGGACACTTCTTTGTTAAACTTTTAAATCCTTCTTTTCAACTTTTCAACGAAGTAGTAACTTTTGAAGTTACTAAAGTTGCAGTATTGTATATTGCCCTTTCATTATCAGCTTTATACTTAGGCGCTTTGTTTGCACTCAGCAGAGGCAAAAAAAATATGTCTGTAGTGCCTAAAATGTATGAAGAACTTTATGCAGTATCTTCATTTAGAAAAGTAGGGGCCATTTTGTTTGCTGTAGCAGTCATTCCAGAGTTCAGTTTCATTACTAACACTTTAATGGTAGCTTTAAGTGGGGGGTACTCTTCTATATATGAACAAGATAAAGTATATGGTGTGGGAGCTTCTTTAAATATAATTAAGAATTTCTATATTCCCTCACTTTATATTCTTTTCTGGTGCGACGTGAAGGAAAGAAGTTGGAGAAGGTTTATTTGGATCAGTTTGATTTTCATGCACTCAATAATGCTGTTTTTGATGGGCTTTAGAGGTGCCTCTACTATGCCTTTGTTAGGGCTCGCATTATTATATGATAGAAGCTATAAGCGTTTAAAACTTAAAAAGGCAGTGATTGCTGCTCTAGTTCTCCTTTTTTTGTTCCCCCTCGTGAAAATATATCGAATTGAGGGAAATAGTATTACTGATGATGCTTGGACATCTGTCTTAAATAGCACTAAAGAGTTAGGAATATTGCAGGAGATGGGTAGTAGTGCCAATACTGTTGCTTATACCATTGATCTTGTTCCCAAAGAAAGGGACTTTGATTATGGAAGTGGCTACCTATGGGCTCTAACAAGTGTATCTCCTAACATTTTTACAGATGATAAAATACATCCAGCTGTAACAAATGCTGAATATGGCAATTGGCTTACCCACAGAATAGACCCCTATGTAGCTGCTTTAGGTGGAGGACTTGGGTATTCATTTATTGCTGAAAGCTATATTAACTTTTCTTATTTCGGTTTAATTTTCATTTGGATCATTGGCTATTCATTAGTTCAGTTTGACTTTTTTACTATAAAAAGGCATTCTCGAACAATATTGGCCGCATGCTTTATTTCATTTTTTCTTATGTATGCTAGAGGAGAGTTTTTGTTTGTAGTCAGAAGCTTTTTTTGGTATACATTAGGTCCTTACCTACTTTATAAGTGTTTTCTTATTAGCAACTTGCAGAACTCTTTAATAATAACAAGAAGTTTAAAACATCGATACTTAAGTAATAAGATATAGATCAGACTTTTTAAATTTAATTAGTTTATAACTTTCTATAAAGAAATTGACTTAGTCTATTGCCACTTAGAAAGTATACTTAAAATTAGGATAGCAGTTTTTAACTAAATGATCAATTGCTATAAAAGCTACTATTATCTTATAGTTAAGATTCATACGCATGACATACGTAGAAATTAAAGAGCGACAAACAGGAAGAGATAAGTTTAACAGGAACAAGCGCATCATAGACCTGCTAGTCTATGTTATGAAGTTTCTTCCGAAGTTCCTCCGCATATTTATATGGGATACAGTTAGTCCCTTCTCGCAAATACCGTTTATAGGTCTTAGATATGTTATTTTGAAAAGCTTGATAAAGAACTGTGGGAGTAATATTCGTATTGGCAAGAACGTAAATTTTATATATTGGGAATATATAGAAATTGGTGACAATGTTAGTATTCATCCAAACTGTTATATAGATGGTGCAGGTGGAGTAAAGATTGGAAATGATGTTTCTATTGCACACAATACATCCATATTGTCTGCTGATCATAATTGGAGTGATTATACTTTACCAATAAAGTATAATAGTGTAACTACTAAAAGTGTTCTTATCAGTAATGATGTGTGGATCGCCTGTGGTTGCAGAATTTTAGGAGGAGTTAAAATCAACACAAGATCAATTATAGCAGCTGGTGCAGTCGTAAATAAAGATGTAAAATCTAACGCAATTTTTGGTGGAGTACCTGCGCGATTAATAAAGGAAATATGAAGTTATTATTTGTACATGATCATCCGTTCTTTCAAGAACTTGACAAAGTATATAGTGGTGGTGGACTTCCTGGTAAGGTTTGGTCAAACTATTTAAAGTATTTTAGGAAAGTCCATGTCTTTGCACGGAGAAGTAGAAATAAGAAAGATAAGAAAGTAATTTCCACTCTTGATGATAATTCAGTAGTATTTGAATTAACAGAAAGATATTCTTCAACATTAAGCCTTTTGATTAACTTCAGAAGATTGTATAAACAAATCTATCTGCAGGTTCATAAGGCTGATGTGATTTTAATAAGACTGCCAAGCGTTTTAAGCTTTATAGCAGGTTTTATATGTATAAAGAGCAATAAACCATTTATTGTTGAACAAGTTGGAAATGCTAAAGAGGCAATGATTACTCATGGCTCATTGAAAGGAAAAATTATCAGCTCAATTTTCGAATCTATAAATAGGTGGATGGTTAAGAGAGCTAGTTACGTTTCTTACGTTACACAGAAAAAGCTTCAGATAGATTATCCAACTAATGGGGTTAGTGCTTCAATTTCAGATGTTGACATAACAAGAACATTTGATAATAATGATATTGACAAGGAACGTTTTTTCCAGCAAAAAGTGAAAATTGGGTTGATAGGTGGATTTGATGCAAAATATAAAGGCCAAGACGTCCTATTAAGAGCGATATCATTATTAAACAATAATCTGAGAGGCCAGATAGAGCTATATTTTGTTGGCAAGGGAGATCATACTTGGATAATTGATTTGGCAAATAGATTAGAATTAGCAGCAAGTATAAAATTTATAGGGCCTAAAGAGTCTGGAAAAGAGATTCTTGATTTTTTATCAACCCTTAGTTTATATATTCAGCCTTCATTAACTGAGGGAATGCCAAGAGCTTTATTAGAAGCAATGAGTGTTGGATGCCCAGTGATGGGATCTAAAGTAGGTGGTATACCTGATATTATTGATAATGAATTTTTACATGATGCAAAAGACTTTAGAAGTTTATCTGAGCAAATTAATAAGGTCATTAATGATAGGGAAATACTATACAAACAATCTCTAAGAAGTATTGAGTTAATTAAACCGTTTGCGAAGGAAAAACTAGATGAGAAGAGAGATAGTTTTTACCAATCTATTGTTAAAGATCTAAGTCTTAAATTAGCTTAACTAGACATTTTCTTTATGTTACCCAAATCGAAATTGATAAGAGTCACGACAGTACCTCTATCATTACATAAACTGCTGGGAAAACAACTTAAGTTTATGAGTAACCATTATGAGGTAGTTGGGGTGGCTTCAAAAGGTGAGCTCCTTAGAAGAGTGTCTGAGGAACAGAATATTAGAGTTGTTGGAATAAATATGACTCGTATAGTGTCTCCTATTAGTGATCTCATATCACTGTGTAAGCTTTATCTATTGTTTAAAAAGGAGAAGCCCCAGATTGTACATACGCATACCCCTAAAGCAGGTTTGATAGGGATGTTGGCGGCATGGCTGGCAAGAGTTCCTGTTCGTATGCATACTGTTGCAGGATTACCATTGTTAGAAGCTGATGGTATTAAGCGGAAAATATTAGTGCTGACTGAAAGGCTTACGAATGCTTGCGCTTGTAATGTTTATTCTAATTCCTATAAAATGATGGAGATCATGCTAGATAACGATTTGTGCTCTCCTAGTAAACTTGGTGTAATAGGTAACGGAAGCTCAAACGGAATCGATACTAACTATTTTGCCCCCTCCTCTATTAATAATACAGCTAAAGAGAATCTCAAAGCTGAATTAAAAATAAGCTCAACTGATAAAGTATTATGCTTTATTGGTCGTGTTGTTTCAGATAAAGGAATTAATGAATTAGTGTCTGCTTTTCTTAATCTGGTTAATCAAAATCCTAACTTAAAGTTACTTCTAATAGGTCCTTTAGAACCTGAATTAGATGCTTTAAATAAGCAAACTGAAAATGCTGTATTAAATCATCCTAATATATGTTTTGCAGATTATCAGGAGGATGTAAGACCATATTTAGCTGTAAGTGATATTTTTGTTTTCCCAAGCTATAGAGAAGGTTTTCCAAATGTAGTGATGCAGGCAGGTGCAATGGGCGTACCATGTATTGTTAGTAATATTAATGGTTGCAATGAAATAATTGAGCATGGAAAAAATGGTCTGATAGTACCTTCGAAAGATTCGGAAGCTTTAGAAGATGCCATACATTTTTTACTTAATGATGACAAAGCATTGCAGCAAATGGCTGATGTAAGTAGAGAAATAATTATTAAGCGTTATGATCAGAAATATGTATGGCAAGAGCTTCTGAAAGAATATAGGAAACAGATGGGCGATCTAACGGATCAGGAAAGAATAGTGGAATATGTATCGGAACCATATTAAGCTTATAGTTGATTTCATTTTAGCAACAACTGCTTTTATAGTTGCCTTGCCCATTTTTGCCATAGTAACCCTGTGTCTTACAATTGCAAACCACGGCAAGCCATTCTTCCTGCAGCCCCGCCCTGGTAAAAATGGGCTGGTCTTCCGTGTCATCAAGTTCAAAACAATGAACGATCGGAAAGATGCGCAGGGAAATCTACTTCAGGATGATAAAAGGCTCACGGCTATAGGTAAATTTGTCCGCAAAACATCTTTAGACGAAATCCCACAACTGCTGAACGTGATCAAAGGCGATATGAGTTTAATAGGTCCTCGTCCTTTGCTGGTGGAATATCTGCCGCTATATAATGAAGTGCAAAGTAGGAGGCATGAGGTTAGGCCGGGAATAACCGGGTGGGCACAGGTTAATGGCAGAAATGCGATCAGTTGGGAGGAGAAGTTTAAGTATGATGTGTGGTATGTGGATAATATTTCCTTTCTGCTGGATTTGAAAATCATATTTCTTACTATCCAGAAAGTTTTTAAATTGGAAGGGATAAGTGCGGACGGTAATGTAACCATGCCTAAGTTTCAGGGGAGCAACTAATATGTATTTATTCGGAGCAAGTGGCCATGCCAAGGTTATTATGGATATACTAAAAAGTATGGCTGAGCCTGTAACAGGCTTGTTTGATGATAACCCTGCTGTTAAAGAACTTAATGGCGTTGCAGTGTCAGGTAAATATAGTGGTCAAGAACTTGATGCAGATGTAATCATTAGTATTGGTGATAACAACATACGATCTAAAATAGCTAATCAACTTCAGGTACAGTTTGGTAAAGCCATAGCCCAAAGTGCTTCTATCTCAAACTCTGCAGACATTGCAGAAGGTACAGTTGTGATGCAAGGCGCAATTATACAAGCTAGTACGCATATAGGTAAACACGCCATTATTAATACACGTGCAAGTATTGACCATGACTGCCTAATTGGGAGTTTTGTACATATTTCACCAGGGGCGGTACTGTGTGGCAATGTACAAGTAGGTGTGGGCACACATATTGGCGCCGGTGCCATCGTATTACCAAATCTGAAGATTGGGAAATGGTGTAAGATAGGAGCTGGTGCTGTCGTTACCAGAGATATTCCGGATTTTTCAACTGCTGTAGGTAACCCGGCAAAAATTATAAAAAGCAATCAGAATGAATAACAAAATATGGCTTTCTTCCCCACACATGGGTGGAACTGAAGAGAAATATGTAAAAGAAGCTTTTGATACCAACTGGGTAGCACCACTGGGCCCAAACGTTGATGGTTTCGAGAAAGATCTGGAAAGCTTTTTAGGAAATGATGTTCATGTGGCAGCACTTAGCTCAGGAACAGCTGCACTGCATTTAGCACTCATCATACTTGGGGTAAAAGCTAGTGATGAAGTGATCTGCCAGTCGATGACATTCTCTGCTTCTGCTAACCCTATAGCTTACCAGGGGGCAACTCCTGTATTTGTAGATAGCGAAGAACGCACCTGGAATATGTCGCCAGAGTACCTGGAGGCTGCGATACAGGACAGGATACGCAAAGGCAAGAAACCAAAAGCCATTATAGTGGTGCACCTGTATGGTATGCCAGCAGAGATGGACACAATTATGGAAGTTGCCGACAAATATGAAATACCTGTGGTTGAAGATGCAGCTGAGGCTTTAGGTTCAAGCTATAAAGGCAGGCCACTGGGTACTTTCGGTGCCATGAGTATACTGTCGTTTAACGGCAACAAGATCATTACTACTTCAGGTGGGGGAGCCTTGGTTTCTCCTAATGAAGAATGGATTAAAAAAGCCCGTTTTCTGGCTACGCAGGCACGAGATAATGCGCCACATTACCAGCATTCACATATAGGCTATAACTACCGTATGAGTAACATCTGTGCAGGAATTGGCCGTGGGCAAATGGAGGTACTACAGGAGAGGGTGCAGCAGCGTCGCAACAACTTTGAAAGTTATAAAGCTGTCTTTGGTGCTAATGAAGCCATTTCTTTCCATGAGGAAGTTTCTGCAGATTTCTATTCCAACCGGTGGCTCTCAACAGTGCTTGTTAACGAAGACTCAGGAATAAGTCGTGAAGATATCAGATTAGCACTGGAAAAGCAGAATATTGAAAGCAGACCCTTATGGAAACCAATGCATTTGCAACCTGTTTTTGAAGATGCACCATTTTATGGGGACGGTGCAAGCGAAAGGCTTTTTAAAGATGGTTTATGTTTACCTTCCGGATCGAACCTGTTACAGACTGAAATTGAAAGGGTGATAAAGATCATAAACACTTGCTTTTCAAACGTCTCACAGACAACTTGAATTTAAGGTGATAGATCAAAAGGGCTGTAAAACAGCCCTTTTTTTAATCCTAAATTTAAATCTTTATATCAGTGTAACAGGCACATAAAATCTTTTAAATTCTTTTTTGTAACCTTATCGTTGAATTTACAGTATAGTGGCCCTGAAATTTTGTTAAACCAGATACTTAAATAGTTAGCTGCTATTTTATAGTGGCTAATTATTAAGCTACTATAAAAATTATAGTTGCCGTGAAACGAAAATGTAATACTAACAATTAAAAGTAATACTGACCGTTATGCTCACATAGTGCAAATTTTGATTAAATTTGCCTTCCAGTATTTTTACTAGTTTCGCGCTGTTCACCCTAATATGAAATTATACTTACTTAATAAGTCTTTACCTAAATGGATCATTCTGTTGATCGACCAAGTAATTGCCAGTTGGGCTTTTGTCTTTTCCTTTCTTTTAATACGCCAATTTGAATTTACTGATCTTTTAAGAGGGCACTTTACCATTTACGTAGGCCTATATTGCCTTGTATACCTGTGTACGTCTTACCTGATGCGTATACATACGGGGCTAATCCGTTATTCCGGTACACAGGATATCCTCCGGATATTTACCGCTGTACTCACATCGAGCCTAATCTATGGAGCTGCGGTTGCTATAATTGTGGGACCGATGTTTCATTTGCGGACAGTCAATATCTTTGTTGTACTGCTAGTTAACTTCTTTATTTCTTCTTCGCTGTTAATTATGCTTCGCATAGGAGCTAAGGCACTGTTCTACTACATAAAACGTAGTACTTCAGGTGAAAGAGAAACGGTTATGATCTATGGTTCAAATGGCTACTCATTGCTGGTAAAGCAGGCGCTCGAAACAAGCGGAATGGGGAAATACATTATTGCTGGTTTCATAGATGATAATCCTAATAAAGTAGATAAAACGATACAGCAGGTTAGGGTATATCGTGGCAAGGATATTAAAAAACTGCATAGAGCCATACACATCGATAAGCTTTTTGTTTTAAGTGAGGATCTTAAAACGGATGATAAAAAGAAAGTAATTGAGAAGTGTGTTGAACTAGGAATTAAGGTGCTGACTGTGCCACCTACGGCTGAGTGGATGACTGGACATCTTAGATTAAATCAGATACAGGACCTTAAAATAGAAGACCTTTTACAACGACCACCTATTGTAATTGAGAATAAGAAAGTATCGCGCGACTTGTCAGGTAAAAGGGTATTAATAACTGGCGGCGCAGGTTCAATAGGTTCTGAAATTGTAAGGCAAGTGCTGAGCTATAACCCGGAGATGGTTATTATCTGCGACCAGGCGGAGTCGCCATTGCATGAGTTGCAGTTGGAGATGGAAGAAGCTTATCCTGGTTCTGAACTTAAGCTTTGTATTGCTGATATCCAGAATTTTAACAGGATGTACTCAATTTTTAAAGAGTACACACCTCACTTCGTGTACCATGCTGCTGCTTATAAGCATGTACCCATGATGGAGAATAATCCAGCAGAAGCTATACTTACCAATGTTCAGGGGACTAAAAACCTGGCTGACTTATCGATGACTTTTGATGTGGAGAAATTTGTAATGATCTCCACGGATAAGGCCGTCAACCCGACAAACATAATGGGGGCTTCCAAACGAATTGCTGAGATCTATATTCAGTCGCTTAATAGCGTAGGAAAGGATGTGAAACAAAGCAGTGAGAATAAAGGAAAGCAAACACGTTTTATTACTACGCGCTTTGGCAACGTGTTAGGTTCGAATGGTTCCGTTATTCCGCGTTTCAGGGCACAGATACAGAAGGGTGGACCAATTACAGTAACGCACCCGGATATTACCCGCTATTTTATGACCATCCCGGAAGCAGTGCAACTGGTGCTGGAAGCCGGAACTATGGGCAAAGGTGGTGAAATCTTTATATTTGATATGGGGGAGCCGGTTAAGATCGTAAACCTGGCTAAAAAGATGATCAAGCTAGCAGGTTTGGTGCCTGATGTTGATATTGATATCGTTTACTCAGGGTTGAGACCCGGAGAGAAACTGTATGAAGAATTACTAAATGAGGAGGAAACGACTATTCCTACGCACCACAATAAGATAAAAATCTCGAAAGTGAGAGAGTATGCTTATAATGAGGTTGTAGCAGATGTAAATGAACTTCTGACCTTAAGTAAAGAAAGTGAAGAACTGGCGGCTGTAAAGAAAATGAAAGGTATGGTGCCGGAATTTTTAAGCAAAAATTCACGATTTGAACAGCTGGATACGGTAACGGAGTAAAACTGTTAACAATTAGCGAATAATCCCCATCAGTCTGGTTTAGGCCAAGAATGATGGGGATTATTGTTTTTAGTCTGGATTGGGGTTTACATGATCAGTGGGTTTTCAGAATGCAACTTTTACTGTAGTTAGTGGATCTATTGCTATAGTTTTTGGTGCTGCAACCTTTTCAGCCCTCATTATCTAAAAACGGGGGCTTTCGATTACGGCTATGGTTTAGGCTAAGTTAGTTGCTGTATTAACCCACCCCTGCCCCTCCCGAGAGGGAATTGCGGCTATAGCTACAGTTAGGGATAAAGTTTTATAGTTGAGGTTTTAACACCCCTGTAGTCCCCTCGAGGGGACAATTCTGCTATTGCTAATTTTTAAACTATAGTTCTATAGTTACATAACATGAGCAGGACAGGTTTACCTGTTCCCTCGAAACTATCACCACGATCAATCTCGAAGCTTATAGTTTCAAACTATAGATGCTGGCAACTATGCAAAAGATATCAGTCTTTGGGTGGAGCGCCTTGTAGATTTCTGATGCCTGAAAGGGCATTGTGAGGCACGAACAAAAGAAATGTACACCGCGCGATGCCCGAAGACGGGGCCTCTCGGCCATGAGGGCACCAAAGCCAACTATAAAACAATAGGTAAGTAAAGCTCCCAGGATAGGAGGATGTTTGAAAAGAAGGCTTAGTTTAATTAATAAAAAATCAAACTATAAGCCGAGATAGATTTCTCTCTGCGTTCGAAATGACAAAAGAGAGGCAAATTAAAATCCCACAGCTAACACTCGGGATGACAAAAGTGAAACTATAGAACATATAAGGTCCCTCGAGTCCGCTTGGGATTACGGACAATTATAGAAAACAACTATAGCCTAACTCTTACTGATGAAACCTTTTGCAACACAATTTCCTTAAACCCAAGAGCACAGGCTACGGCTATAGTTTGTAAACCAAAATTCGAAAGATAACCCTTATCTTTGCAGCCTTAACTATAAATTTATGATCTCAGTTGACGCGGTTGCGGTGGAGTTTAATGGCTCTACGCTGTTTAGCAACGTTTCTTTTAATATCAATGAAAATGACCGGATTGCCCTGATGGGTAAGAATGGTGCCGGTAAATCTACACTGTTAAAAATTATTGCAGGCGCTAGCAAGCCTACGCGTGGTAAAATATCCGCACCTAAGGAAGCTATAATTGCCTACCTGCCGCAGCATCTGCTGACTGAAGATAACTGCACTGTGTTTGAAGAAGCATCGAAGGCATTTGCTAAGGTGCTGGACATGAAAAAGCAGATGGATGAGTTGAACGCGCAGCTGGAGACACGCACCGATTACGACTCTGACGATTACTATAAACTGATCGAGCAGGTATCCGAACTAGGGGAAAAGTATTACTCTATCGAGGAGATAAACTTTGATGCTGAGGTTGAAAAAACATTACTTGGCCTGGGTTTCCTGAGAGCTGACTTTACAAGACCTACCAGTGAGTTTAGTGGCGGCTGGCGCATGCGAATTGAGCTGGCCAAGATACTTTTACAGAAGCCCGATCTGATATTGCTGGATGAGCCTACCAACCACATGGACATAGAATCGATCCAGTGGCTGGAGGATTTCCTGGTGAACAATGCGAAGGCGGTAATTGTGATCTCGCACGATAAGACTTTTGTAGACAACATTACCAACCGAACGATTGAGGTTACGATGGGCCGCATTTACGACTATAAAGTTAACTATAGTCAGTATTTGCAGCTACGCAAAGAGCGCCGTGAGCAGCAGCAGAAACAGTATGATGACCAGCAGAAAGAGATTGCTGATATTCAGGGATTCATAGACCGCTTTAAAGGTACTTACTCCAAGACGCTGCAGGTTCAGTCAAGGGTGAAGATGCTGGAGAAGATGGAGATAATTGAGGTAGATGAAGTAGATACTTCTGCGCTAAACCTTAAATTTCCGCCAGCACCACGTTCGGGTAACTACCCTGTAATTGCAGAAGGCCTGACCAAAAAATATGGCGAGCACACCGTATTTAGTGATGCGTCGCTAACTATAGAGCGTGGCGAAAAGATCGCTTTTGTTGGTAAGAACGGGGAGGGTAAATCTACACTGGTGAAAGCCATCATGGGCGAGATCGATTTTGATGGGAAACTGCAACTGGGCCATAACTGCATGATCGGTTATTTTGCGCAGAACCAGGCCTCGTTACTCGACGAAGACCTGACTGTTTTCCAGACGATAGACGAAATTGCAATTGGCGATGTACGTACGCGTGTTAAGGATTTGCTGGGTGCGTTTATGTTCAGTGGTGATACGATCGAGAAGAAAGTTAAAGTACTTTCAGGAGGGGAGAAGACCCGACTGGCTATGATCAGGCTATTGCTGCAACCGGTTAACTTGCTGATACTCGATGAGCCTACCAACCACCTCGATATCAAAACAAAAGATATTCTGAAAGATGCCTTAAAAGCATTCGATGGAACGCTGATACTCGTTTCGCATGACCGTGATTTCCTGGATGGCTTGGCGAACAAAGTATTTGAATTCGGTAACAAGCGCATACGGGAGCACTTCGAAGATATTAATGGTTTCCTGAGAAATAAGAAAATGGAGAACCTGCGTGAAATAGAGCGCACGGTAGCGAAGTAAAACTATAGGTAGACTGGAACTATAGGAACCTTTATCCAAAAACAAAAAGAGCTGCCTTTGTATAGGCAGCTCTTTTTGTTCATACAAACTAGTAACTGAATTCAGTTTTATCTGAATTAGTGTTTGTCTTTTTTATCATGATCCCGGTCTTTATCTGCATCCACAGTTTTAGTATGGGTTGTTGTATCGTAATCTACAACAGTTTCAGTAACTTCATATTCTGTTGCAACAGAGTCACGGTCTACCACCTTGCTGTTGTCACCTTCGGCATGGGTAGTATTATCATTTGTTCTATCGCAGGCTACCATACCGAGCGAGCCCAGTACAAACACACTTGCTACTAATATCTTTTTCATCGTTTTAGAGTTTAGTTCTACATGTACAGTACAATATCCGGAGTTTTATAGCCAGATACCGTTCTTTGTTTTAGTACGAATTAAATGCAATAAAAGGTTTAAGAATAGCTGATTTGCTTTAACCTCCCTGATCAATATAATTCAATTTAGCCTGTAGGATAGAATGACTAACTATAGCTGTAAGCACAACCTACCAGCTAGGGATAATAAATATGCATCCGGAAAATTATAGATAAAGAAACCAGTTTTTATGCTTTGCTGGGAAATTAGGCTTGCAGGTAAAGGGGAAAAGTTTATATTTTTGTAGCACACAATGCTGAAACTGAAGAAGAGAATAGATGGCTACCTGAAATACCCGCTAATGTGGGTGATGTTGTTATGGGCTTTTACGATGCCCGGACACGAGGTGAGAATCTACAATTTTCTGATTCGTGCCCTGGCTGGTAAACCTACCACTGTATTTGGGTATGCCCGGACAGAAGTCAGCTCATCTGAGAAACAGCAGCAGGAGAGCTATGCTTACCTGGAAGCTGCACCGGCTACTTCTTTCGCAGGTAAGATCAAGTTTCAACCTCTGGGAACCGAGTCAGGTAGTTTTTATTTCTCACCGGATAATGCTGCGACCTTTTCCTCTTTTACCGGATATAGTTTTAAGGATCCGGCGCGCAAAGATCAGCTGCTGATCGCTTTACTTCCCAACGCACCTTAATAAGCTCCGAAATGTAAAAGATAACTATAGTTCGTGGGCGTACTGCAACTATAGTTTGTTGGTTTTTGGTATCAAACTATAAAACCTGGTGCACTGGTACCTATTTTCTGAGAGCAATTATCCTTTTTAAGCATAAAAAATTATCTGCGGCCATGAGGCTGCCTGTTTAATTATATGACACACCTTCCAAACCTTATTTTAGACCTGGGGCTTATACTCGGCGCTGCAGGTATCACTACCCTTATATTTAAAAAATTAAAGCAGCCCCTGGTGTTGGGCTATATTATTGCCGGCTTACTTGTGGGGCCGCACGTGGCCATTCTCCCAACGATACACGAAATAGAGAACATACAGATCTGGGCAGAGATAGGCGTAATTTTCCTGTTGTTCAGCCTCGGGCTGGAGTTCAGTTTTAAGAAACTGGTTAAAGTGGGCGGGGCTTCGTCTATCATGGCGCTGGTCGAGGTCGTCGTCATGCTGTTGCTGGGTTACTTATCCGGAAAGCTGCTCGGCTGGTCCACCATGGATAGTATCTTCCTGGGTGGTATACTTTCTATTTCATCCACTACTATTATCATTAGGGCTTTTGAAGAACTGGGTGTAAAGTCACAACGGTTTGCCGGGCTGGTTTTTGGTGTGCTTATAGTAGAGGACCTGGTAGCGATACTGTTAATGGTATTGCTTTCGACGTTAGCCGTGAGTCAGCAATTTGCGGGTTCCGAGATGCTGAATGCCGTACTGAAACTGGGCTTTTTCCTGGTAGTTTGGTTCCTGGCTGGTATTTTCCTAATACCTACTTTCTTAAGAAAGGCCAGCAAACTGATGAACGACGAAACACTGCTGATTGTGTCGCTGGCGCTCTGCCTGCTGATGGTGATACTGGCAGCACAGGTTGGCTTCTCACCGGCACTGGGCGCATTCATTATGGGTTCAATCCTCGCCGAAACGACCAAAGCTGAAAAGATTGAACACCTTGTCATGTCAGTAAAGGACTTGTTCGGAGCGATCTTCTTTGTGTCGGTTGGTATCCTTATTAACCCGGAAACCATCATTACTTATGCCGGCCCAATTGCTATTATAACTATAGTTACGCTGGTTGGTAAAGCGGTGAGTATTACAGCAGGCGGCTTAATGGCAGGCCAGGGACTCAAAACGTCGGTGCAGTCGGGTATGAGTGTTTCGCAGATTGGTGAGTTTTCGTTCATTATCGCCACGCTTGGCCTTACCCTGAAGGTGACCAGCGATTTCCTGTACCCGGTAGCGGTAGCGGTTTCGGCCATCACCACCTTTACAACGCCGTACATGATCCAGCTTTCTACACCGCTTTATAAATTCCTGGAGCGTTTGTTGCCCGAAAAATGGAAGCGTTCGCTGGATGAGTATAGCTCAGGTGCACAGGCAATCAACACTACCTCAGACTGGAAAATTGTGCTGCGCTCGTATGTCGTAAACCTGGTGCTTTACTCGGTAATCATCATTGCCATCGTATTGCTGGCAGCGCGTTACCTTAACCCGTTCATCACCGAAAACGTGATAAATGGCCAATACGGCGATATCGTTACAACTACCATTACGCTTATCTTTATGGCACCTTTCCTGTGGGCGTTTGCAGTTTATCATCCACAGAAAGAAGCATTAGGCAGGCTTTGGGCCAACCGTAATTACCGCAGTTTGCTTATCGTTATAGAGTTCATCCGGATAGGGCTGTCGATTCTGTTTATCGGTTTCCTGCTCAACCAGTTCTTCCCGGTGCAGGTGTCTATAGCTGTTGGATTGGCAATAATTGGCGTGCTGGCTATTTTCTCTAAAAGGATTCAGAAGTTTTATATCCGGATTGAGCAACGCTTTATGATGAACCTGAATGCCCGCGAAATAAAGGCGGCGAGCAAAATGCACCACACCCTTACACCCTGGGATGTGCACCTGACCAGTTTTGATGTGTCGCATGAGTCGGTAGTGGTGGGCCGTAGTTTGTTTGAACTGCAGGTACGCGAAAAGTATGGCGTAAACATTGCCGTTATTGAGCGCGGCGACCGGACCATTATGGCGCCTACGCGGCAGGAACTAATCTTCCCGGGCGACCGGATTTATGTTTTTGGTTCGGATGAGCAGATAGAGAAATTCAGGCAGTTTGTGCAATCGGAAGCTGATCTGCAGGTAGAGCGCGACCGGGCCGAAGACGTGAAATTACAGCAACTTGTCATTTCTGAAACTTCGCCCTTGCTGGGCGCAACTATACGGGAGTCAGGAGTGAGGGAACGCACTAAAGGACTTATAGTTGGTATCGAACGCAGAGGCCAGCGTATCCTTAATCCGGAGTCAGATTTCAGGTTCCAGGTAAACGATATCATCTGGATAGTAGGCAGCCCGTGGCGGATCAGAGCACTGGAAGCTGTAAATACTGTTATGGCCAGTTAAGCTATTAACCGCTAAATTATTTAAGATCCACCCTGGTGCTACTTTATGTATTGCTGGGGTGGATCTTGTTTTTGTAAACTATAGTTTTCTGAAAATCAGGATATATTGACTTCTGAAGCTATAGCCATCCGGCGTTTTGCCTCTATGCACCAGAGCATTTCATTCAGGAAATTCTTAGCCCGTTTCTCTGTTCTTTCTTTGTCGGTAGGGTTTCCGGCTTCATCGTAGTTATCTGCAGCGTTTGGCACGGGAAACATGGCCGGCACTACCCAGGCCCGCATTTTCCATAGTGTGAATTGCAGCGATGCCATGACCTGTGTGCCTCCAAAATTTCCATCCGATACTGTTACCAATCCGATCGGTTTGCGGTGCCATTCTTCGTACAGCAGGTCTACTACATTCTTCAGGCTGGCAGGGTAGCCGCCGTTATACTCGGGTGTTGCAATTATCACACCGTCCGCATGTCTTATCTTTTCAGCAAATGCTATAGTTTCTTCGGTAGGATCTTTCTGGAATTTCAGCCGTTCCTCGAAGATTGGGAAATTATATTCTTTCAGGTCCAGGATTTCTGTGGTGGCTAAATTATTTTCCTGTATAAATTTCCGGAAGAAAAGGGCTACACAATGCGTATTGCGGCCATGGCGTACACTGGATGAAATTATGACGATGTGCGGCATAAACTATAGTTTGGTGATTGCGGTTTTATCCTTCAACTGGGAAAACCAGCTGTGGGTTATAGACTGTTAAAAGAGTAAACTATAAATCAGCAACAGGAAACTATACAACCACTTTTTCAGAAATTCACCTTAAATTCGGGCTTGCGTTACTGCCGTTCGTTTAGTTGCGGAAGAAGCGGAAGCGTGCAAATTTTATGATTGAAGAACAACAGATACGAACCGTGCAGGTAAACCGGTATGTGACGCCATTACGCGAAGGAGGCTCACTGCCTGCCATCGTGGAGGCCGACGACGAGTTTATGTACGTGCTGAAATTCAGGGGAGCAGGGCAGGGGATAAAGGCACTCATAGCCGAACTTATTTCCGGGGAGATTGCCCGTTTACTTGGTTTCCGGGTACCCGAAATTGTGTTTGCAGGGTTGAACGAAGCCTTTGGCCGAACCGAACCCGACGAAGAAATACAGGACCTGCTGCGCGCCAGCGAAGGCCTGAACCTGGGACTGCATTACCTTTCCGGGGCCATTACCTTTGATGCGCTGGTTACAACGATAGATGCCACCACAGCCTCGCAGGTAGTGTGGCTCGACAGCCTGATAACCAACGTAGACCGTACGCCGCGCAACACCAACATGCTGATGTGGCACAAGCAACTATGGTTGATCGATCATGGGGCATCGTTGTATTTCCATCATGCGTGGCAGAATTGGGAGGAGCAGGCCAAGCGCCCTTTTGCGCAGGTAAAAGACCACGTGTTGTTACCCCAGGCCACCGAACTGGAAATGGTTGATGCCGAATTTAAAGCCATTCTTACACCGGAACGCATTCAGGCTATAGTTGCGCTGATACCAGAGGAGTGGCTGATAACTATAGAATCGCCGTTTGAAACTGCCCAGGAGCACCGACAGGCTTACGCACATTTCATCAATACCCGGATAGCTCATTCAGAAACCTTTACCAAAGAAGCGCAACATGCAAGAAAAGCACTTATTTGAGTATGCCGTAATCCGGGTGGTACCCCGGGTAGAGCGCGAGGAATTTCTGAACGTAGGCGTAATCTTGTATTGCCGAGACCAGGGCTTCCTACATACACTTTACACGATAAACGAACATCGCCTGTGTACCTTTGCCGGCGATATTGATCTGCAGGAATTACAGGAGCGCTTACAGGCTTTTGAGCGCATCTGCTGTGGCCGGAAAGAAGGGGGCAGAATCGGACAACTGGGACTTGCGGAGCGGTTCAGGTGGCTGACAGCGGCACGCAGCACCATCGTGCAAACATCGCCGGTGCATCCGGGCCTTACCACCGATGCCAATGCAACATTGACCAAACTCTTTAACCAGCTGGTGCTGTGAGCCAACTATAGTTTAACTTAAAACAAAAGACCGCCCAACTATAAACAGGGGCTGTCTTTTGTTAAGTAGCCTGTCCTGGCGACAGACTTTTGCTGGTAACTTTACAGTTCATCCAGCTACAGTTCTGAAGCATTTTTTTGAGTCCTGTTAGTTGCCTCCGGCCCGGTTTTTCTCTTCTTCGGCACCACCGGTTTTACGTCGTGGTGCAGAGGCCTGCGCTTTACCAAATTTATAGTTGAAGGTTAGCGTTGCTACCCGCGAGTCGCGCACCTGGTAGAAGTTTTCGGAATAGTTGTTTATAGTGGTGGCTCCGTTGGTTTTGTTGGTGTAAAAGATATCGCTCACGTTAAGTTTGATACTTGCCTTCTTTTCCCAAAGCTGTTTCTGCACTCCTGCCGATGCAAACCAGACAGGCTCTACATCCAGGAATCCATAGGCCTCTGCCGTTCTGTAAACACCGGTCGCCTCGGCAGACCAGCCTTTAGCTAAATTAAATGTGTTGTTAGAGTTGATGTTAAAGGATAACTGCTGGTTGTTAAGCTCATTATTGGCAATGTCGCCGCTATACACACCATAAAACGACGTAAAGTTGTTAACGCTGTTAAACCAGTTGCCAATTGAAAAAGGTATGGTAACTGAAGCAGCATAATATTCAAAACGGTCCAGGTTCTCGAACGATTGCTTTACAATTTTTGCTGGCTCTTTACCTTCCTCTTTATTGGACAAATCCTGCTGCAGTACCTGTATGATTGGATCCGAGGTGTAACTATAGCTTAGTTTGGTTACAATGCGCTGATCAAATGTATGCGTAAACTCAAACGAGTAAGACGTCTCCGGATTCAGGTACGGGTTACCTGTTGAGTAAGTGCTTGGGTCTAAGTAATTCTTGAACGGGTTAAGCTGGTTATACGATGGCCTGTTGATTCTGCGGCTCAGGGATAAACCAAGGTCATGCTTTTTGCTTAGCGTGTAGCCTACAAATGCACTCGGAAATAGCTGTGTATAGTTGTTGTCCAGTTTGCGTTCTTCTTCTTTTACTGTCTCTGACAACTGCTCGCCTTTTGCATTGGTGTTTTCCAGGCGCAGGCCAAGCTGCAGGCTCATCTTATCCCATTTTTTTGAAGTATTCAGGTAAGCAGCATTAATGTTTTCGTCATACAGGAAGTGATTGCTTTTATCAATATCAAATATATTTCCGCCATTGGTTCTGTTATAAAACTCCAGGTTGTTATCGGCACTTACCAAACTGCTTTTAAAACCGGCCTCCAGTTTACCATCTATGCTGGTAAGTGGCTGTGTATAGTCCACCTTGGCAGACCGGATGCTCAGGTTGCCATCCAGGGTGCCATATAGCAGGTTCGGAACGCCTTTCAGATTGCCTTCCGGGGTGTAGATTTTGGTGGTAAAGTCCTGTTCGTCAGTGTTGTCATAAACAATGTAGTCTATGTCTGCTGTTAGTTCGCGACCGGTGCTGTCTATGGTATGTTTCAGGTTCAGGTTAATACCGTGGTTGCGGCGGTTGTGGCCGGCAATGGCATTTGTAATAAAGGTGGAATCTGCAACGCCGGAAGCATTACGTCCTGCTGCTCTGTTCAGGTTGTCTCTGTCTATGTTGGTCAGGTAACCGCTAGCTACGATGCCTACAGTAGTTCTTGGGGTCAGGAAATAATCTGCGCCAACACGTGCGTTATGCGTTTTAAACTGGAAGTTGAACCTGTTCTGCTGATCATAGTTGCCGGCAAAGTTCTTGTCTTCATCAAAGAACGTGCGGTCGATGTTCAGCTGGGTGAAATCGTCGCGGTACACATAGTTGTAGCTTCCGAACAGATTCAGTTTTTTAGCCCGATGGTTGAGCTGTAAGCTTTGGTTGGTTTTGAACTTCTCGCCGTAACCAAAAGAAGAGGTGATGCTGCCGTTGGTGCCCAGGCTTTTGTCGCGCTTCAGTTTAATGTCGATGATGCCGGAATTACCCGCTGCGTCGTACTTGGAGGATGGGTTGGTAATGAGCTCAATCTTATCAACCGAATTAGCCGACATGCTGCGCAGCACATTGGCAAGTTCTGCCCCCGTCATCGGCACTTGTTTTCCATCGATCATCACAATCACACCGCTACGGCCGCGCATGCTGATGTTATCGTTCTGATCTATGGTTACGCCGGGTGCTTTTTCCAGTACCTCAAGCGCGGTATTGCCTGCCGCCGCGATACTGTTTTCCACATTCAGCACGGTCTTATCCATGTGCTGCTCGATCAGTGGTCGTTGTCCTTCCACTACTACTTCTTTCAGGCTGGTGCTGTTCTCATTTAACACTAACGTTCCTACCTGCACAGCACCGGAGGTTTCAGTTAGTGCGATCTCGTTGCTCATCACCTTGGCGTAGCCCACCATGCTGGCTGCAATCCTATAATTTCCGGCAGCAACTCCCTCAAACTGGAATGCCCCGGATTCTTCGGATAACATGCCCTTAACCAGCGACGAATCTTTGGCTTGCAACAACAGCACATTGGCAAAACCGACAGGCTTTTTGTTGCCATCGAGTAAGGTGCCTTTTATCGTTGCCTGCTGCGCGCTCAGGTTCGAGAACAGTAGCAGCAAAAGTGGTAGTAGTAATTTCTTCATAGTTTTAGAGGTTGATTTATTTGTGAACTGTATTAGTTATTATAAGCAGTTTATAGTTGATCCCATCTTTTTAAGAAACGCCAATACCAATTCGTGTGCCAGTTGTGTAACGTGTTGTCCTGTAGTGACTTGTGTGTATTATTATGTTTTTGTAGTTCACAGAAACACCACGTTGCTGTCTGTTTTCGAACAGCAATTCGTCTGAAAATGAACACTGCCATAGTTTATAGTTCATCATAGGAGTATCAAAAGTTAATAGCATATACGATGAGTTTCGTACATTAAGGACAAACTATAAATGGAGAGGTTGCACCAGGTTAAAAATATTTTTAAGGTTATAGTTAAAGGAGATAGGAGAGAAGAAGAGCTATAGTTGCTCCAGGCAAACTATAGCTAAAAAAGAAAGCCACACCGAAAGTATCAATGTGGCTTTTATAGTTTGAACTATAGGCTTGATTTACGAACTACACGAGAGCATGGAGCAACCTGCTTTCTGGCTGGCCCATTCCGGACGTGTCTGGAAGAACTCGTCGAACTTATCAGAGTAAGGTTGTTTCATGGCTTCCTGTAGTTTCAGGAACAGCGTGTTTTCTCCTTTTTCCAGTTCTTCTATGGCCTGGTGCAGCAGGTAATTTCGGAGTACAAATCGTGGGTTGGCTTTCCGCATTATCTCCTGTGAAGCCTGCCTGGTAATGGTATTTTTGTTCAGTCGCTCCAGGTAATTTGTGATCAGACTATAAAGCTGCTCGCTTTGTTGCGGAGTCAGGTCATCATACAAACTGTCCTTAAAATAGCTGGCCACTTCATCGGCACTTTCCATGAACAAAGGAAGGTCGATCAGCAACTGATAAAAGATCGTCATATCGGGTTTAACGGCGGCAAGCGTTTGCTCGAATTGTGTTACCAGCTCCGTATCCGTGTTGGTTACTTTATCGAGGCCCAGTTTTTTGCCCATCATCTGGTAATACTTCTTCCAGTAGATTTCCTTATATGTTTCGAGTGCAGCTAACAAGGCATCTTTCTCTAGCAATGGAAGTAGCGCAGCGGCCAGGCAACCCAGGTTCCAGTAGGCTATGGATGGCTGCTTGCCAAACGCGTATCGTCGGCCCGGAAGGTCAGTGGTGTTTGGTGTAAAGTCCGGGTCGTAATCATCTACAAAAGAGTAGGGGCCATAGTCAATCGTTAGCCCAAGCACCGACATGTTATCGGTGTTCATCACGCCATGTACAAAACCTACGCGCTGCCATTCTACCATCAAAGTGGCCGTGCGTTCCACTATTTCTTTAAACCAGGTAAGTACTTTGTCCTCGCCGGTTAGGTGCGGGTAATAGCGTTCAATAGTCCAGTCTACAAGTTGCTGCAGGTGGTTTGTTTCCTTGCGGGCATTCAGCATTTCAAAGTTCCCGAAACGCAGGAAGCTTGGTGCAACACGCATCACTATAGCGCCGGGCTCGTAAGCTGCATTTCCGTTGTAAAACATATCGCGCAAAACCGGTTCGCCTGTAGTTACCAGGCTAAGTGCGCGTGTAGTTGGCACGCCCAGGTAATGCATCGCCTCACTCATCAAATACTCACGCACCGACGATCGCAACACTGCACGGCCATCCGCACGACGTGAATAGGCAGTTGGTCCGGCACCTTTTAATTGCAGTTCAACCGTTTTGCCGGCTATAGTTTCCCATTCGCCAAGTGTAATGGCCCGGCCATCGCCCAGCTGCCCGGCCCAGCTACCGAACTGATGTCCGGCATAGCAGGCCGCATATGGATACATGGTTTCGGTAACTTGATTGCCACCTAAAATGTCAAGCTCCTCCTGGGTTGTTGGTTTTGCAATTCCAAGCTCCTCAGCCAGTTCCTCAGACCAAGCCAGCAGGCTTACTTTTTCTACAGGCGTGGGTATGGTTTTGCTGTATAAAACGCCGGGTGTCTGGCGGGGTGTCAGGTTGCCGCTTTCGTCGCCGGGGAAAGCGGTTACAAAATCTTTTTTATAATGTTTTGAGCGAAGGCTCTCCATAGTTCAGGGTTTTATAGTTGTTCATCCTTACCAACTATAGCTTATAGTTTTCAGGCTTCCCAACATAACAAGTAAAAGGCAGTATTAGTTGAGTTTTCACGACAGCATTCAGCAAAAATATTGATAAAACTGCTGCGTAGTTTTTAGCTGAACTTTAACGGCTTATATAAAGTATAGCAGTAAATCAAAAGCAGCAATAAACGCAAATGTAACTATAGTTATATCTTATGTGGGCTGCAAACCGTATCTAAAGTGAAATGAATTTAAAGCTATAAAAATGGAAAATAACCTGTCAAATACATCACTCAAAAGTCTGATCCAGAATCCGTCTCAACTGGCAGATATCATGAAAGATCCGGGTAAACAAGGACTGGATTTTTATAACAACTTAACTGTAAAAGAGCAACAGTATATTTTATTTGCTGCAGCCGCAGGCCTTATCGGGTATGCCATTTACCTGGGCAGGCAACACAGCTAATCAGCAACTATAAAAGGTATGGGCTCAGGCTCATACCTTTTTGCTTTTATAAGATCAACAATAGTTCTATTTTCTGCCTTTGGTTTTCCGGGCTTTGTTCTGCTCAGTTTTTAGTTGCTTAAATTCCTCGTTGTCGATAGTTACGGTATAGTACACTTCCGTCAGGATATTCAGGTCAGCATCAAAATCATACGTTACCGTCAGGGCTAATTCCTTGCCTGGGTTCAGCACATAGTCATCGCCTACTTTATCGTAAACTTCAAACTCGTATTCACCTTCTTCCAGTTGCTTGTTCGGGATGCGGGCCAGGCAGTCGCCGGTTATTACCAATGGTTTTGCAAGATCAACCACTAAATCAAAAGGCTGGTAATATTTGCCGTCTTTCTTCTGGGTAATGTATTCTATTTTGTCCAGGTGTATCTCAATGCCGCTGTTATTGCTGTCGCGTTTGGCTTTAATATCCTGTATGTTGCCTTTTAATCTCATGTGCTTTTTGGAGTTGATGTGCTGAAAGTGTGGACGGCTATAGTTTAGCCATGCATTGCTTTACATACAAAGATAATAACTATAAACTTAAGCTTCCGGCTATAGTTGCAGCACAAAAGACAGAAACACAAAAGGCACGGAGGTATCCGTGCCTTTAGATCTGTTGGTAAGAAGAATTTTATTCTTTTTCGTTGCCTAAATTCTCGTTGCTTTTGTGTCCTTTCAGAGTGCTGGCATTTGGCTGGTTGTTACGGAATTCCTTATCAGTACTGTCGGCTCCGCGGGTAGTAGTTTGCGGGTTTGCGTTAGAGCCCTGCGGACTTTTCTGATTCGGGTTTTGTTTGCCATGTTTGGCACCACCGCTGCTGCCCTCACGACTAGGCTTGTTCTCGCCACGGGTGTTGTCAGCGCCACCGGCTACACCTTTTGTTTCCGAGCCTTTGCCCAGACCGCTCACACCTTCACCTTTTCTAGAATTCGGATCCTCTGGTACGTTTCTGTTATTGTTGCTCATCGTTTGTTTTCTTTTGGTTAAAAATTAAAATTCGGTACCCAATTTTTGATTGGGCTTATAGTTGTACGACCAAAGCAGCAGCGAAGGTTAAGCCGATGTGGTTGTTGGTTAAATGTTTTATAGGTAGCGTGGTCCAACCACCCCCAGCCCCTCCTTATCTAAGGCGGGGAGTTTTTACTGCCATTGCTATAGTTTGAAGTTTCCGTTTTATAGTTGACAATTAACCCACCCCTGCCCCTCCCGAGAGGGGAATTTCGGCTGTAGTTATTGTTGAGGTGTCGTTCTATAGTTTCCGTTTCTACACCCCTGTAGTCCCCTCAAGTGGGACAATTCTACCTTTGCTAATTTTCAAGCTATATTTTATGGTTCCAGTCTACGAACTGGACAGGTTCACCTGTCCCCTCGGAACTATAGCCACGATATATCTCGAAGTTTACCGGTTCAAAATACAGAAGAACTATAGCTAACGAACTGATCACAGTCTTCGGGTTGAGCGCCTTGTAGATTTGTGGTGCTGAAAGCATTGCGACGCAGGAGCAAAGCAAATGTACACCGCGCGATGCCCGAAGACGGGGCCTCCCGGCCGCGAGGGCACCAAAGCAAACTATAGAACTATAGGTAAGTAAAGCTCCCAGGATAAAAGGATATTTGAAGGGAAGGCTTGGTTCTAGTTGCAACTATAATTAGCAAAAAGCTGAGATAGATTTCTCGCTACACTCGAAATGACAGAAGTGGAACTATAGAAGCCAGATTTCTCATTGCATTCGAAATGACCATAATGTGTGAAGCAACCATAGGATACATTAGATTTCTTAGCCCCATTCAGGATGACAATTAGAAACCATCAACTACGATTTTGTAGATAGAGAGCGTAGGAAAGAACGGGGCGCTACCTACAGTTAGTAACCGGCAAATCACAAGTAAAGGATAACTCATGTTTTACATAAATTAAGTTCAACTTTATATATAGTAATACGTTTATGGCTTTGTGTAAACAACAGTATATTAGAGTTTTATAGCTTAGCTTATGTGTTAAACTTTACAAATAATAAACGATGAACAGAGTTTTAGGAAATTACAGTCCGCAGCTGTACGCGGTACTTCGCATTGTGGCAGGACTCCTTTTTGCCATGCACGGCACTCAAAAATTGTTTGGCTGGCCAGGAGGCGGCGATACTGTTGAAATTGCGTCGCTGATGGGGCTGGCAGGAATTATTGAGTTTGTAGGAGGCCTTCTGATCGCTTTTGGTTTATTTACCAGCTGGGCCGCATTTATTGCCAGTGGCGAGATGGCAGTAGCCTACTTTATGGCGCATGCCCCGCAGGGCGCATGGCCGATACTTAATAAGGGAGAGGTAGCCGTACTTTACTGTTTCCTGTTCCTGTACATGGCCGCACGCGGGTCCGGTATCTGGAGTATTGATGCTGCCCGACACCGGGGAACCGTGGCGGATGCTGACGTGCATCGCTCTCGTGTCTGAGTCATACGTTTAAAACTTTTCGCGTATAGTATAGTTTGTTTACGAACCAGCGTAGTGGCTTTATTACAAGCTTCTGCACTGGCTCGTATAGCTATTCAAAATTCTGTAACCACAGCAAACTATATTTATGGCAGATAACACTTCAATTACCAAGACATTCACAATCGGCAATGATCTCACAGTTAACCGGATGGGCTTTGGCGCCATGCGCATTACAGGTGAGGGAATTTGGGGACCACCAAAAGATAAGGACGAAGCCATAAAAGTACTGCATCGAACAGTAGAGCTAGGCATAAACTTTATTGATACCGCCGATAGTTACGGACCCAACGTATCGGAAGAACTGATAGCTGAAGCACTTTACCCTTACCCTAAAGACTTGGTTATCGCTACAAAAGGTGGCCTTACGCGTACCGGGCCAAACGTGTGGCCAATTAATGCAGATCCTGATTATTTACAGAAAGCGTTGGAAGGCAGCCTGGAACGCTTAAAGCAGGACCGGATAGATCTGTACCAACTGCATCGGGTAGATCCGGAAGTACCTTACGAGAAAACCCTCGAATTTCTGCAGCGTGTGCAGGAAGAAGGCCTGGTGAAACATATCGGTCTGTCGGAAGTTACGGTAGACCAGATCCGGAAAGCGCAGAAGTATTTTAAAGTGGTATCGGTACAGAACAAGTACAGCGTTGATTTCCGGACCAAGTGGGAAGAAGAACTGAAGTTTTGCCAAGAGCAGGACATGGCTTTTATTCCATGGAACCCGATAAATGCGGGCAATGTGGGCGCAATCGATAAACTGACTGAGATCGGTAAAAAGTACGATGCGTCGGCGCACCAGGTAGCGTTAAGCTGGCTGTTGCACCATTCTCCAAACATCCTGCTCATTCCCGGTACTTCTAAAGTAAAACACCTCGAAGAAAATTACAGAGCGGCATCCATCGTATTGTCGGACGAGGACCTGCAGGAACTGGATAAGATAAAACAATCCGAAAAGTAATTGCATTACGCTACTCAGAATGAAAAAGGCCCCTAGAGCATTGCGCTGCAGGGGCCTTTTTTATAGTTGAAGGATACCAAACATATCAGGTGCAATTAAACTATAGTCAGCCGCTTACATACCACTATTTAAATATAGCGTTTTACTTTAAAAGTACAATTTATGCAACTTTGATACTATAGATTAGTATCTACCTAAACATAATTAGTATGCTTTCCGACCAATGTTTACCAGAACGCTGGCCATTTTTAGCATTTTAAGCGATGTATATGTCTCAAATAAACTGAAAACAAACTTATGCTGGCAATGAACTACCGGGGTCCAAAAAGGGTCCGAATTGACCAAAAACCAATGCCTGAAATTCTGCATCCGGAAGATGCCATTGTTCGGGTGTTACGCTCCTGCATCTGTGGGTCTGATCTGCATTTATACAATGGCAACGTACCGGATACGCGCGTGGGAACCACCTTCGGGCACGAATTTGTGGGCGAGATAGTAGAAGTAGGCTCTGAAGTGACAAAGGTAAAAGTAGGCGATAATGTGCTGGTGCCTTTCAATATTTCCTGCGGCAAATGCGTGTTCTGTAAACAGGAACTGTATGGTAACTGTCACGAAGCAAACCCGGAAGCAACAGCAGTAGGTGCTATTTATGGTTACTCGCATACCGCTGGTGGTTACCATGGCGGGCAAGCCGAGTATGTGCGTGTTCCGTATGCCAACGTAGGCCCAACTATAATACCGCCGGGCATGGATCTGGATGACGCCGTGCTGCTGACTGACGTGGTGCCAACCGGTTACCAGGCTGCTGAAATGGCCGGTATACAAAAAGGAGATACGGTCATGATATTTGGTGCCGGCCCGATTGGTATTATGGCTGCCAAATGTTCGTGGTTGTTCGGTGCAGGCCGCGTAATTGTTATAGATAAGGAAGAGTACCGACTGGAGTTTGTACGCAACTACGCACAATGCGAGGCTTACAACTTTGAGGAGATAGGCGACATGGCCGTATTTGCCAAGAAAACCACAGACTCGCTTGGGGCTGATGTGTGTATAGACGCCGTTGGTGCCGAAGCAGCTGGTAATGCCATGCAAACCATAACCGGCCGGAAACTGCTATTGCAGGCTGGCTCGGCTACAGCATTGCACTGGGCTATAAACTGCGTTAAGAAAGGTGGTATTGTATCTATAGTTGGGGTATATGGCCCAACCGATAACCTGGTGCCGATCGGCAATGTGCTGAACAAAGGACTCACAATACGGGCGAACCAGGCTTCGGTAAAACGCTTGTTACCACGATTGATTGAGCACGTGCAAAATGGCGTTTTAAATCCTAAAGCACTGATCACACATCGTTTACCGCTGGAAGAAGTTGCCGAGGGGTACCGTATGTTCTCAAACAAACTGGATAACTGCATTAAGCCGGTTCTTATTCCACCATCAGCCAAAATTTAATGAAAACTATTATGGAAGATAAAAGACCTTTGGAAGATACTATACCTTTCGAAAATAACAGAGGCCCTGCCGACCACTCACATATTAAAGGCTGGGGCATTGATGCGGATCCGAAAAATGATCCTACCTATCCGATGAAAAAGCGGACCAACGGGGAGCACGAAGGCTATACCTGGGAGCGGCCTACACAGCAACCTGTAAATATGGAAGTACTCTACTCAATAGAACGACCTAACATGACGGCTGTTTTTGGTACGGCTGCACCGCTGAGAGGCCTGAGTGGAGCTATCCGGAGAATGGCTTATAAGAGAAGTGAAAATGAATACAGCCATTGGTTGCCACTTATCCTGGCTGACCGTGTAGATGTGGTGGAAGGTGTTATTGATGACTTTAAGCATGGCAAAATACCTAACATTTTTGCAGAGAAAGGCTATGTAGCCGACTGGCATCATAACAAATCAGGGTTACTGGCAAGGGTTGCTATTCTAGCCGGAATTACGGCTGCGGTAGTTATGCTGGCACGCAGTAACAGCCGCGACTAACAGTAAACAATGTTTTAATAAAAAGGCAACTATAGTTTTATAGTTGCCTTTTTTGATTTCAGTTGTGCTGTAATCTACCATTCCATTTCGTCATCCATATCCTCATCATCTTCCAGTACATCCTCTTCAAAATCATCGTGCTCCTCAAAAGCATTTTCTGTTTCTTCGGGTTCTTCCTCAATACCTGTAATGCCGGCTTTTTGTAATAAGTTGTCAACAAGAGGTTGCTGTGCTTCATCGTAAATCAGTTCGCCGCGCTGCAGGAACCTGTTGGCATCCAGGAGCACTTCGTAAATAGGGGTGTGTATGTGTTTGGGTATTTTGTAGAGTCGTGGGTCGTTTTTGTCAAATGGTGTTTCAACCTTAGAACTGAACAGGTAGGGGATAAGTGTTTTAGAACAGCTGATAGCAATGCGGTGTACCTGGTGGTCTTCAAAGTATTCCTGCAGCCTTCCGTTTATGTTTTCAAAAAACTCAATTGTTTCACCAAGCCGCACACGCGACCCGGCTCTGGATTTACCTTTTGTTTTCAGGTATTTTATCTGACTTTTTCCCTGCTTTTTGCGCACCATATACGACCTGAAAACTTTATGATCTCGGTTCACGCCATTCTCAAAATATCCCAGCGCACAGTTGCCGGATTGTATTAGTAGGACCACATAGTTTACCTGCGGCTTAGTTGGTTCTTTTGATATTGGCGGAAGCGTGAGCGGTAACCGGAAAAAAAGCTGGTCGTTTCCTTGCTCATCCAGTAAAGTAAGCCGGTGTTTCTCAGCATCATATTCCGCTCTGAAATCTGACTGCTGTATCGTTTTTAGTAAGTCGGCTGCTTTGTTTGTGGGCAGAAAACGGTGCATAGGTAACTGGTAAATTGCTCTTAGTAGGGTAGCAAGTTCGTGAAAAGTACCAGCATTTTAAAGAGTAACTTTTAGTGGGCCGGCTGTTCACTTAAACCGAAACTGCCCCAAAACAAAACAGGTGCGGACTATACGTCCGCACCTACTCAGTTTTAACCTTAATTACGTTACAGGATTATTTATTCCGAACGAATTTGTAAGTATAAACACCTTTTTTAGATGTTGTTTTTTCGCTGTCTGGCACATTGTATGGGAAACCAGCCCAGGCTTCTTCATCTTCCCAAACCATCTCTGTATCCGATATTTCTTTTATCAACCAGTCGGTGGTAACACTACCCTTGGTTAGCTGAATGTAGTTCGGGTTATCTTTATCCGGGAAACTATAGTTCCATACGTCTTTTTCGTTGCTGCCCGGTAAAGTAACAGTCATTTTTGTTCCGTCGAATTTGAAGTAAGCTTCCACATCGACAGAATCCTGATACATGATCGTATCATTTATGCTATAGTAAACTCTTTTCTGGAAATTGTTTGTCCAGTCGCCTCTCATGTCAGCATCTACTTCAGATACCGGTGGTGGTGGTGTTGGTTCACCTTCGTCGTCGTTGCAAGAGCTTAACGATAATAGAGCAAGCAGAGGCAGTAATAATAGCTTTTTCATAAAAATATTTAATTGATAAGGATGTTTGGTTTTACTGAATACACTTGTGAGTAGATCGTAGAAGTTTGCTGTAAGAGCTGTGACAGCGCAAAAATCAAATTTCTTTCAGCTACGCCTCATTCCGGTCAGGGTTTCAGATCGCTCACGTACTCAGGTAATGTTTATACTATTTTTATTCAGATATAGATATAACGGAATTTAAATTAGCGGGTTACTTAAAAAATCTGTTTTGATGCAAAAAGAGGTGCGTTTTCCGCTAACAGCGTGGCTGTGGAAGCTGGTAAATGTCTGATAAAGAGCTGTGAGGGTTGTTTTTGAAACTATAGATAAAATTTTTAAATCCGTTTTAAGCCTATAGTTTAGATTTAATTTTAGCGTTTGATAATTGTATTTTTAAAATATTGCTGCTTAACAGCGTAAAGCGGTAACTATAGTAATGCGTATTTTGTGTTGTCAACTCCCGTCACGTTTTAATGTCGTGAATTTTTTAAAACAGACTGCTTACCAGACATCAGATTGCCGGCGGTAATTTGAGGTTATACTTCCAGCCAGGTAGTTGAATCGGGGGTTTGAACTATAGTTGAAATGGCACTACGGGTGGGCAGATCGAGGTAGGGATAGGTAACTTTAGAAAGATAGAGGCCCTGCGGGAAAGCGGGAGCTAAGTGTTTTGGAGCGGATTCGCAGCGAAGGTAGCTTTCAAATTCAGCTACAGTTAGTGTGCCGTTACCAACTTTCAGCAGTTGCCCAACTATGATACGGATCATCCGGCTCAGGTACCTGTTTGCCGAGATTCGGAAACGAAGCCTGTCGCCACTTTCTGTGGTAAGCCAGCGGGCTTCAGTTACATAACATATCGTACTTTCCTGGTCGGCGGGGGTAAGGCAGAAATTCCGGAAGTCTGTATAGCGCAGGAGCAGGGCGGTGGCCGCTTTCATAGCTCCCAGTTCCAGGTTATGGAGCAGATAAAGCGAACTCCCGTTGCTCAGAAAAGAATCTTTGTAGGTGTGTATAAAGTAATCGTAACTTCTGGCAGTGGCATCGAACCGGGCATGTGGCAAGCCATCCATCGGTATAATGTTAAAAACGGAGATGTCATCGGGCAGCACCTTATTTAACCGGAACAGCATATCAAATTCCCACGGCTCCGCTACATCCAGATGGAAAAAGAATTGACTAGCATGCACCCCGGCATCGGTACGGCCGCAGCCAACTATAGCCACGGGTCTTTTCAGTATTTTCGAGAGAGCGTCTTCTATCACTTCCTGCACGCCCAGGCCATAGGGGTGACGTTGCCAGCCTTTGTAATTGGTGCCGTTATAGCTGATATGGAAGAAGTAGCGCAAGGTATGGAGTTTAAAGCCGGATGTAGGTGGCAAGATAATCATCTTAAGGCAACTATAGCACTATAGCAAACAAGAAGAACATAACCGGGAAGCAGATCAGTCGTTTAAAAAGGAAACAAACCTAATTAAAAACTATGGACAGACGAGAAAGAGATCGCTACGACTACGGAAGCTATGAAGACTATCGCGATGATGCACATTATCATAGCGCCAGAAATTTGACAGACGAATTTGAGCGAGGCTACCGTGCCGGCAGAAGCCACCGCGACGAGGACCGGGACAACCGGGTACGTTCGTACCACGAAGGCGATATGGGAGATGCCTATGAAAGACGCAGCAGAGAAGAAAATAGCTTCAGGGGAAATTCAGATTATCGCCAGAACAACCGGAACCAGCAGCGAAGTTACTCCGATAACATGAGCCACGACCGCGACAGGTTCAGCAATTACCAGGATGATTATAGAAGTTACCAGGGCATGGACAGAAGCGACAGCATGGATAACAACCGGTCGCTGCGCGGTAATGTACGCCGGGGGTATGGCATCTCTGATTACGAAGGTACTTCAGACCGTTTCAATACCTTAAACAGTAACCAGTACAGTAGCGGCAGCAGAAATAATCAATCCGATTACTCCGGATCCCGTGAAGACCGCAGCTCCCGTTACGGAAGCAGTATGGGCGAATCATCTATTCACTCTGATCGCGGCATTCCGAACTATAGCGGCAGTAGTTTTGCAGATGATTATGGCAGTATGAACAGTGGTTACGGCAGCCGTAACTATAGTGGAGGCGCAGGCTACTCAGACAGTAACCGCGGCGGATCGTACGGCAATCAGAACTATGGCTCCTCATCAGGCAACTATGGTGGCTATGGCTCCAGGGGCAGCGGTTCGTATGGCGGCAGGAGCAGTGAAAATTCAGGACGCAGTAACTCGCCGCGTAATTACAACCGCGACACCAACGACTAAGGCAGCTTATAACTATAAAAGGTGCTAAAAAACCAGCCGCTTCCGAAAGGTAGCGGCTGGTTTTTTTATGAGCTATAGCTGTTTGTAATTACTGAAAAGTAAGGACTGCGTTCGTTGAAAGATAGAGACTTTCACCTGCCGAATCAGGAAGCCAAGTGAATAACTTTACTGCTAGCGACAACCCAGAGGTGCACTACCTATCACGCTTAATAAAACTCCTCAAGCCACATTTTACGGGCTACACCCATACCTACAAAATCACCTTCGCCCTGGCCGCGCAATAATACAGCTACATTTTGCCCCTGCGTCAGTTCATTCATATTTACAGACTGACCGTCGAGACCTGTAATTTCTGTTGTTGGTAAAACCAGCACATAAGCACGGTTGTAGCGTGAGTTTGGCGATGGCGCGCGTCCTTCCACTTCCATTACATACTGCCCTTCATGATAGCGCAACATCACAATTTGTCCCCTGATGTCAACCCGTTGTGGCGCCAGGCTTCTATTATTTTCTGTTCCCGTATTTTCCGTAGCCGAGCTGCTTCGGCAGCCGCTCAGGAATACTATACTTACTAACAGTATAGTTAATAGTGTTTGTGTTATGTGTCTGTTGTTCATATGCTTAGCTGTTTGTCTTATTCTTTTTAACGACAGAAGAACAGGGCAAGGTTTATCTTTTTTATAGCTTTGAGATGGAATGCCAGGCCGGGTTATTCGGAGGGTATTGGCAGAGCAAAGTCCAAAGCCGTCAACTTAAAGACTCTGATTTCCCGCTGTCATTTCGAACTTAGTGAGAAAGCTATTTTAGAGGAATTCTAGAGTATTTAAAAATGGCTATCTGTATGTGACGAGAAGGCAATTATTCTTTAGGTTGATGGCATTGGGGCTAACCCAGCAGAACAGTTGTCCGGAGCAGGGGTAAAGCATGAGCAACCGAAACTATAGTTTTAAAGGGAGGTGATTTATACAGGCAGAAGCAAACGCGGTCATCAACCAAACTATAAAACCGCTAACTTGCACCCGGCTGCTGAACTATACCTGTAGCAAGCTTCCTCATCATCGCTCTAAAACCCTTTAAAGGGATAAAATAAACTATGGCCAAATCCAAAAAACTCAAGAATGTAACTTTAGCACAGGTCTTTAAAACCATCATCTGGCCACGGAAAAAGTACCTTTCCATGGGGTTGGTGCTCATCATCATAAGCCGTTTGGCTGGGTTGGTGTTGCCGGGTGCCAGTAAATACCTGATCGACGATGTAATTCCGAAGAACGATTCTACCATGCTGAAGTGGCTTATAGTTGCCATTGTAGTGGCGATCGTTATCCAGTCGGTTACTTCGTTTGCGCTTACGCAGATACTGAGTGTGGAAGCACAGCATCTGATCTCGCAGTTGCGGGCCAAAGTACAACGGCACATCATTCAGTTGCCCATCCGGTTTTTCGACAATACCAAAACCGGCGAGCTGGTGTCGCGCATCATGACCGATGTGGAAGGCGTGCGTAACCTGGTTGGCACTGGCTTTGCCCAGATGGTGGGTGGTGTGCTTACGTCTGTTATCTGCCTGGTGCTGCTCATTTATATCAGCCCGCTTATGACGGGTTTTGCCCTGATTCCGGTAGCTATTTTTGGGGTGATCTCTTTAAAAGCGTTCGGGAGGATACGGCCTATTTTCAGGGAGCGCGGTGTGATAAATGCAGAAGTAACCGGCCGTTTGACCGAGACACTGGGCGGCGTGCGCGTGATAAAAGGATTTAATGCCGAAGAGCAGGAGATAAAAGTATTTGAGAATGGCGTGACTCGATTATTCCAGAATGTGAAGCAAAGCCTGACCACCACCAGTATGGTAACCAGTGCCGCTACCTTGCTGCTTGGCCTTGCTTCGGCGGGCATTATGGGCATTGGCGGTTACCTGATCATGAAGGGTGAACTTACCTTTGGAGATTTCCTGGCCTTTACCCTGTACCTTGGTTTTATGATCGCGCCTATCCTGCAGATGAGTAACATCGGCAGCCAGTTTACCGAAGCCTTTGCCGGCCTCGACCGCACCGAAGAGATATTGAACACGCCCCTGGAAAGTGATGGCGGACACCGCACGCTGACATTGGAGAACATCCATGGCAACATTGTTTTCGATAACGTTTCGTTTGCGTATGAGTCCGGGAAAGATGTGGTAAAGGAGATCAGTTTCCAGGCTCCTGCCGGTTCTGTTACGGCACTGGTTGGTACATCCGGTTCCGGTAAAACAACTATAGCCGGACTGGCAGCCTCGTTCCTGAACCCCGATAGCGGCACTATAACTGTAGACGGCCACGACTTACAAACCATAACCCTGCAAAGCTACCGCAGTCAACTGGGCGTAGTGTTGCAGGACGATTTCCTGTTTGAAGGCACTATACGCAATAATATCCTTTTCCCGCGCCCTAACGCTACTGAAGCCCAACTGATGGCGGCCGCACAGGCTGCACACGTGCTGGAGTTTACCAACCGTTTCCCGGATGGCCTGGATACGTTGATAGGAGAACGCGGCGTGAAACTTTCGGGAGGACAGCGACAGCGCATTGCCATTGCGCGGGCCATCCTGGCCGACCCACGCATCCTGATTCTGGACGAAGCAACCTCTAACCTCGACACCGAAAGCGAAAGCCTGATACAAGCCAGCTTAAAGACCCTGATGCAGGGCCGCACTACCTTCGTGATCGCACACCGCCTCAGCACCATCCGCCAGGCCGACCAGATTTTAGTAATAGAGCAGGGGCACATCGTAGAACAGGGCCGCCACGAAGAACTGTTGGAGAAACAAGGAAGGTATTATCAACTATATACCTACCAGGCGAGGATCTAGGGCAACTGCTGGATTTGTTTAGTGTAAACACTTGCGTTCTATGTTATTCATTTTAACTCGCCCATTAAGCTCATTTAAGTCGCAGGCTATTATTTAGCTATATTCTTATAAAAAAGATTATATATTTATAGCAAGATATTTGACACTATTTTAAAATGGGTAATAAACTAAAACTGCTATTAGTTGGTGCACTACTGCTTTGTATGACACAGCTTTATGCACAGCAAACCAATGACCTGGATGCATACATTAAGCGACTGAGACACTCGCTGGCAACAGGCGGAAGTGAAACAGGTTTCTTGTCTATAGGGTCCGATTTTTTGTATGCACAGGATTATTTAGAAGCCGGTAACTATTCATCTGCCGAGTATAGTTTTGCAAGTATTGTGCGGGCGCATCCGGAGCATGCCTTTGCCAATTACCAGTATGCTGTTTCGCTTCTAAAACAAAAAGACACTGAAAAAGCGAAACTCGCACAGCAGTATTTTCAGAAAGCAATAGAGCTGGAGCCTTCCCTTAAAGCACGCTACGAAAAAGACGTGCCTGGCCAGGCTGCTGCCGAACCTAAGAAACCAGCTACACCAGCCAATCGCCCGGCCGAAGCAGCTCCCGCAAAACCAGAAACTATAGCGACAGGACTGGATGCTTATATTTCCCAATTAAAGCATTCGTATGCTACTGGCGGTAAAGAAACGCAGATGTTTGCTCCCGGCCAGGAAGCCATACAAGGTATTCTGTACTATGAGAAAGGTGAATTCAGCAGTGCCGAAACAAGATTCAGTCTTTCGCTGAGTGTAGACCCGGAAAACCCGTATGCCAACTATCTGAAGGCTGTTTCGCTTGCCGCGCAGGGCAAAGATGCAGAGGCAAAACCATTTTACCAGAAAGCTGTTGCCGGCGACAAGGCGCTGGCTGCACGGTATATTGGAGATGTAGCGTCGGGCAAAGCTAAATGGAATAAATTACAGGCTTCTAAACAGGTAAAAACCACACCGGCCAAAAAAGTAACGTACGGCGGCGCGCTGGTATACGGCAAGTATGTCTGCGACCAGTCGGTGTGGAACGGCCCGAACGTAAGCCCTGCTTACCGGAATGAATATAAAGGCTATTTTGCCTTGAAGAAAGATGGCACTTACCGCTGGCTGGATGACGGGGGAACAGGCAAGTATAGTTACAATGCTAAAACAGGCGCTATCACCTGGCTTTCCGGCCCCATGAAAGGGAAAGGGCCTAAAGCATCCAAATACCAGAAAGGAACAACCGTAGCCCAGGTGACAGTAGAATTTAACGGCTTTTCGTGGAACTGCGGTTGCAACAAGTAACCTTAAATACCTATAGTTTGATTTAGGAAAACAGCCTCTCAACCCTTAGTTTGAGAGGCTGTTCTTATTTAATTATTGAGTCTGAGCTTCGCAGTTAACATATCGTTTTCAACTATACAATTGAATTAGTAGACCTACATATGTTTTTACAAATCTTGAAGCCGTTCTACATAAAGTCAGGAGCAACTTTAGTAAGTAAAACTAACAACCTTAGACTGCAGATAAAGCAAGTTTGAAGTTAGCGAACGGGGCTCTGAAAGATTAGGGCCGGAGCACTTCATTCTAAGAAAAGTAGTTAAAAATTTATTGTCATTCTGTAAGGAAACTTGTTGAAAGGGAGGTTAGGGGAGCAGGCCACGCCAACTATAGACAGCGTCCTCATTCGTTTTTAATTTGCCCTGCCAGCCTTCTCTGCTTACCTTTATGCAGTTTAATGCCTGAGGAAAGAAGCCTTGCTTAAAGGCTTTTGAGCAGCACATACCTGTATAGTTGTAACTTAACTGCTTCTGATACGTGCTATTCCTTTCCTAAACTCATCTCTATGGAAAACGCTATACAACTGAATATTCCCCTTACCGTTTCATATTCTGCCCTCGAAAGTGTACTGCAACAGCAGTTGATCGGCATGTATATACCCGAGCCCGAAGAAGGTACAGCATTAAATCCGTACGCCCAGGTATTGAATGTAGGCATAACAGGGAGCAGGGGTGGAGACTATAATGTACAGCTACGTGTCCAGCTGAAAATTCTGCGCACAGTACTGAAACGGGACATGGTAGATCTTTACGCATCGGTTGCCCTGGACTTTGATAATGCCACACAAGAGGTATATGTACAGCATTTCTCAATGGAGTCTGCTACCTCGAGTGGATTTTACAACACTGCCCTGCAGGTGCTGGTAAATAAGGTAGCCTACAACCAGATCATCGAAAAGGCACGAGTTGACCTGAAGCCCATCATTGCAGCGGAACTGGAGAAGGTAAATGCTCAACTGGCGCAGGGGCTTGAACTGAAAGGACTGAAACTGAAAGGCGCTGTAGCAACTGTAACAGTGCAGGACATCGACCCAAAGCCCGATGGGCTCTCGCTACGATTGCAGGCACAAGGGAACCTGGAAGTAGCAGTTTATGATCTTACCGGTCTTTTACCACCGAATACAACTGAACTATAGAATGGCTTGAAAACAATTAGGGGAAGTTGAGATAACGTGCAATAAGCTGTGTTTCGAACTATAAAACCTGTGTTCTGATCATTAAAGGGCGCTACATTCCCGTGCTTTAAAACCCTCTGTTTTCAGGCAAGAAACCTGGTGATCCGAAGGTCAGGTGTGCTTACTTTCTGCTCAAAAGATTCTTTAGGATGGCGAATAAAGGGGAGAACAAACCAGCGCAGCCTTAAAGTTTTAGTATAACCCGAAGTGACTGTGCGCTCCCAACATTGACCAGCTAAATTACTGATGGTAAAGTTTGCAAGAGTATAGTTTGCTGCTGTCTGCTGAATTAACAGACCATATTCTTTTTGATCGGCCTCTTACTTTTGTTACGGGTACCTATCTGATTTAAGACGCTCCAGGCTGTGCTGGTCTACTTTTACGATACCCCGCATGGGGCGGTCCAGGTCGATGATGATGAAAACTACCAGGCAGATCATTAAACTCAGTAAGGCCGACGGAAGATTGGTGCGCCGTTGTCCCAACCCACTACCATACCCGATCAGGGCTCCCGCCATTATAAAAACGATGAACAGCAGGTACAGGATCACCTCGGGCACGTGCATGGCCAGTAAGGCATTCCGTTCGTCGTGCGCGACAACCATCTGGTTAAGGGCCGTTGCAAAGTAGCCTGTTGTAACCGGGTTTGGGTCTAAGCGGGCCGCTTTTACAGCCTGGTCCCAGATGGCGCGCTGCTGTGCTTCTGTCCTGTCGGCGAGTGCTTCCTGATCTTTTACCATGGCATAGTTGGTGTTGCTTAAGGCAAGCCGCAGGTCTACGTACTGTTGCAGCTGCACGTGGGTAAGTGAATCGTAAGGAGCGGGGAGCAGGTGCGTACGCATAAGGGCCGTGCGAATAGCGCTTGCCTCGTTAACGACTGCTTCGGTACGGCTGTTGTAGGTCTGGAGCGACATGCTGAAGGCAAAACCAAGTATTAGGGCCAGTAAACCCAACGTGCCCGCCTGTATGGTGCTGGTCTGCGATTTTACATCTTTATCAGATTTTCGCTGGTGATGGCGACCGATCCGGTAGCCGGCTTCCTGGGCCAGCATGATCAACACATACAAAACTGCCACAATCAGGATGCTGTTGTGTGCGTACAAAAAGTCTTTTGCCATGCTTTTATACTTCTGTGTTCCTTAGCCAGCCGCAGGTCGGTTTTACGGCTAAGGTCTATACGTATTTGCTGGGATAATGCAGTAGAATGGAGGGAGAAGGGTGAGGTGGTTTTATTGGAGTACTTTGGTTATTCCGCATGCGTATATGTGTCGGTTTAATACACCAATATTAGTCTGGTAAATTATAGTGTTATCGTGGTGATCTATACTGCCGGGATATTAATGTTTCGTATGGGATTACAGGGGTGTTAAGACTCTAACTATAGAACTATAGCATCAACTATAACTATAGCTGGAATTTTCCTCTCGGGAGGGGTAGGGGTGGGTTAAAACACCAGCTATAAAACTATCTGTTGAACTATAGCAAAGGTCTTTCCTCCATTCTACCAAGATCCTTTCAGGATGACAAAGTGAGGAGCAATCCAAAGCTCCCCGCCTTAAACAAGGAGGGGTTGGGGGTGGTTGGATTACGTTAACTATAGAATAACAAACGCAAGCCCACACCAACTCCGAATCTATCCTAAACCCATACTTTGCAAACCTCCTAACTCCCATTAACTTGCAGTAAAATCCAACAGCAACCTCCCCAACTATGGACAAAGAATTGCAGCAGCTTAAGCAACTGGTTAACGGCATCCGCCCCTTGTCCGACGAAGACTGGGAGGTGTTCGCTGCTCTCTGGAGCCGCCATGTGGCCAAACGGAAGGAGCCTGTTACGCAGGCGGGCGAGGTGGAGCATTACCTGTACTTTGTAGCCGATGGGGTGCAGCGTGTATATTACTTCGATGACCAGGACCGGGAAGCGACGCTGGTATTTACCTATTCCCCATCCTTTGGCGGCGTGCTCGATTCCTTTATGTTACAGCAGCCTTCACGTTTCTACTATGAAACCTTAGCTCCATCCGTCTTTCTGAGAGCGCCTTACCCGGAACTGCAACGGCTGATGCAGACCAGGCCGGCCATCGAGTCAATGATAAGGGCAGGGCTATCCTATAGTTTGTCAGGATTGCTGGAGCGGCTGGTAGAGCTGCAGTGTTTTTCGTCAGAAGAGCGGTTCAGGAAATTGCTGCAGCGCAGCCCCCACATCCTGCATCTGGTGCCGCATAAGTACCTGGCCAATTACCTGGGCATCGACCCGACAAACTTCAGCAAGCTGCTCAATAAAGTAAGAATCTGAAATCTTGGTATTTACCAAGAATAGTCTTTCCGTGGTACCCCATCTTTGTAACAGAAACTTAAACAAAACTTGTTATGAAGACACAAAGAACCATTGCCCTGGCCTCCAAAGGCTTTATTCTCCTCTCGGCGCTAAGCCTCCTGTCTGTTAGTGTGATGGCATTTGCCAACCCGCAGTCCGTGATGGACCTGGTACATGTGCAGCTAAATAATACCGATGCCTTCAGTTCTATACGCGGGGTGTATGGTGGCGTCGGTATGACGCTCTTCCTGAGCCTGATCTACCTGATGCTGCGCGATACCCAAAGCGGCTTGCTGTTTCTGTGCCTGCTCTGGGGCTTCTATGCTCTGTCGCGCACCATTACCATTTTCTCGGAAGGGGCCCTGGGCGACTTCGGAAATCAATGGCTGATGACAGAGTCAGTGTTTTTTGTTCTTGCCCTGGCCCTGGCGATGGCAAACAGAAAAGCGATGCCTAATAACAAGGCGGTTTAGAGGAAAGCCACTAGTCTTATCGTGATTCATTAGGCTTTGATTCATAAAAATCTCCACTTGATGACAGAGTCGTTTCATTCTGGTGAATTCTCCCCTTGAGGGGAGCGCAGAGGGGTGTTTACACCTGCAGATTCACCGGCTTTTGCTAACAGAAGTATTCCGCCCCGTAGCTCTACCTCAAAAGGCACGAGCTGCAAGCTCGCGCCAGCGGCTGAAGTTCAATGCTATATCTTATCCAAATACTCAATCGAAATCATTTAAAACTCAAACAAAATAAAACCATGAAAAAAGTAATGTTAGTTGCGTGTGTTCTTTTTAGTACCTTTTGCTTAACCGGTTGCGAAGACGAGGAGTTGAGTCAAAGCATTTATGCCCTGCAGGAGAGCGCGTCTGTGGTGAAGTGGAAAGGCTACAGCCCGGAGTTGTATCACGATGGCACCTTCCAGGTGCAAAGCCAGAATATTCAGGTGGTGGATGGCAAGGTAACGTCCGGCACGTTCACTATTCCGATCGCGACGATTGTGAACTTCGATTTGCCTGACGAGGTGAAGCCGATGCTGCTCGAGCACCTCAAGAGCCCGGACTTCTTTCACCTGGCGCTGCACCCAACGGCCACGTTCAAAATCACAAAGGTACAACCACTTGCCAGCGCATCGGAGGAGGCAAACTACACTGTGACCGGCGACTTTTCTATGCTTGGGAAGACACACCCGATCACGTTCCCGGCCAGGATCAACTTTACAGGAAACAACCTGGAACTGGAGGCAAGCTTTAAGCTGGACAGAACCAAATGGGGCATGACCTATGCCGCCGATCCTGCGCTGGGCGAACACCACATTCTGCCGGAAGTTGATATACAATTCGACCTGACGGCAAACAGGAAGTAGATATAGTTGCCCGGAGTAAAGTATATCTAATTGTTTTGCTGAAGGGGCGCCTGCTGAGGATAGCCCCTTCGGACTTTATAATATGTGATGATACTAAAGTTTAGCGTATAAACAAAGAGCCCGGCAGAAAGGAATTTCTGCCGGGCTCTTTGTCTTTTATCTAAAGCCAGTTAGTTAGAAACTGCCCTGTCAGCATTTACACGTCCGTAACCATAATATGGGTCCTGTCCAGGCTTGCCAAGATCGTCGGCAGATGCTCTTAGTTTAGCCAGTAAACCGGAAGGACTTATTTGCCCGCCATTTTTGCCAACTATAAGCGCGGCCACTCCGGCAGCATGCGGCGCAGCCATACTTGTACCCGCCGACCAGTAATAACTATCTAAGCTACCAGTACTAAATACCAGGTCAAATACATAAGCCGGGCGGGTTAAACCGGATACCGTAGCAGTTTCATTTCCTTCATACAGGGCATCGCCACCGGGAGCTGCAAAATGAACATCAGTAATTCCATAGTTGGAGTACGACGCTAAATTATCCATAAAGGTAGTAGTTGGGTTTAGTGCCCAACCGATAGGAGTAGTAGCAGAGATAGAAACCACATTGCCGGCAGCTGACGGAAGATGAACCAGCGATTGATCTGTCATGCCATTGTTAGCTTCATTACCTGCCGATGCTATCAGAAGGGAGCCTTGCTGCGTTGCATAGTTTGTTATGCGGCTAAGGGCAACCAACAGTTCCTGAACAGCTTTGGTATCATTTACTATAAAGTCATCTGAAGGGTCGTCCGGGGTATTGTTATCATCCAGGAACCTGCCGTTGCGTGGTACTGCTGCCCCTATACTCATACTGATTACATCAGCTCCGTTGGCTGAAGCATATAAAATACCCTGCATGATCCAGGAGAAAGCACCTGAGCCTTCATCAGTAAGTACTTTTACCAGCATCAGCCTTGCTTCCGGCGCAACACCGATTGTGCCAATACCATTGTCGGCGGCAGCTATAGTTCCTGCGGTGTGTGTACCATGGCTGAACGGGTCGTTCAGTTTGTATGCTACTTCTTCGCCGGTTACAAAACTCTTGCTTAACTTACTTTCAATATTGGCAGCCAGGTCCGGATGATCGGTATCGAAACCGGAATCAAGTACAGCAACCAGGGCACCTTTGCCACGATAGCCTTTGTTCCAGGCCTCCGAAGCTTTTATAGCAGCATGTCCCCATTGCATATCAAAAAAGCGGTCGTTGTCTCCGCTGGCAGGCGGGGTACCGTACGCTTCAACAGCTACCAGCTTCTGATCTTTGGGGTTTATCCACTGCGCATTAAAATCGCGCACTACAGAGCGCACACCGCTGATCTTACTGGCTTTGGTTATAAAGGCAGGGTCCTCGGAATATACCAGTGCCACACCTGCCCCCGATAACAGCGAGGTAACCTTACCATTGGCAGTTGCCAGCTTGTTTTCTAAACCGGCTGGCAGTTTTTCCTGTGTAGAGAGCACGATATAATGGTTGGCCCTGAAAGAAAGATTCGTTGGTGCGGTGGCGGAAGTAATGGCACTAACAGAGGTTTGGTCTTTCTCCGAGCCTGCCATCAGGTCCTCGTCCTGAGAACAGCCTACAAGACCAGCCATTGCAAAAAGAGCCGGCCATATTACATTCGCGGAAGTGTACTTAATTTTAAACATACTACAAACTGTTAAGTGAAACTATAATTAGGGAATAAGATTGAAATCAGATACTGAAGTTGAATTGATGTAGGAGTTTAATACGAGTAAATTGGATTTTGATTATCCTAAAGATGGCTAGCTGGTAGTATTACTAAGTAGAACGTACCCCATAAAAGGGTAAAGGGACTGTAAAAGGAAGTATAACACAGCGTATAGTTTAGGGATACTGCTACATTTTAGCGAAATGATAACTCTAGTACATGCAAGCTATTCACGGATCATAGGAGCTTTTTGCCCTATGTTATGCAGGCAACTGAAACGACCTGAACGCTAACTATAGCGTTGGAAAGAAACAGGTTTTGTTAGTGCCTTGATTGACAGGAAGTGCCGCTGATTTAATTGAATTGGTAGTACTACGGGTGGTATCGCTGGAAGAGAACAGGCACGCACTAAAAGCACGCGCCAGCGGGGGAAAGACAAAAGCTCCAAACTCCTGTTTGCTGGTAGATCAGGCTGGTATTTCATGCAGGTCAGGATGGCTGGGTATGCCGTATACTATACTGATCTATGAAGCGAACCCGACAACCATATTTCCAGGATCAGGTATCAAATGAGCGGAAGCTTTTGCTCTTAAAACTGGTGCATACGCTGATCTGGATCTTTTATAATGTGGTGATGTTCTACCTGCTTTATGCCGTGCTCACGGATCGGATTGATAAATGGGTTTGGATCTGCATTGGGTTGGTGGTGCTGGAAGGGCTTGTGCTGTTGGTCTTCCGGAAGATGTGCCCTATAACGGTTGTTGCCCGAAAATACTCCGACTCAACACGCGATAATTTTGATATTTTCCTGCCAAACTGGCTGGCCAGGTATAACAAGGAGATTTACACCACTATTTTCCTTGTAAGTATACTCATCCTGCTGTACCGGTTGCTGATTAAAAGTTAGTCTAGCTACATATGCCTGATCAGCTACTTGTGCGGGCTATTAGCTCGTTCGGTTACGTGTGTAGGATGTGTAGCTGTATGGACAAAAAATGGCACAGGCTACAAGTTCGTGCCGGCGGGGACAGAGTGGAAGCCGACAAAGGCAAGTGAAACCTGTCAACAGAACTGGCACACATTTGCAGTTTCCATATCTAGAAACATAGTTCTCAGGCTGTAGGTTCGTTTTTATCAGTACCTGGTAAAACTTCTATTTCGCCTGCCCTGGCTACCCAACTATAGCAGCAGAAAGATTACTTCTTCAATAGCTTAACCATCTTCTTGTTCTTGAAAATACTGACAATGCTCTTTGTGGTCAGAAATAAAGCCAGGCTGCCGATGGCTACTACTTTTACTACCGTCTGCGGGTCGCGGATGGTGCGGAACCGGGTAGCTCCGTCTTTCATTTCAATATAACCTACTGGGGTTAACACCATGCCGCCGCCTCCCCCAGAGCCAGCTCCTTTTCCTTCTGTGCCGTTACCTTCACCGCCACCAAAACCATAAGCAGCTTTTGCTACAGGAATGACCGTAACCCCATCCCGTTCCACTGGCTCGCCATAAATAGTGGCGCTGTTCGCTGCTGTGCCTAATTTTTCGGCCAGCCGTTCCACAAAGCGAGGTTCAGCAGCGCCAACCGAAGTCGTATTTTCGTTCATATACAGGGACTTTAATTTGTGAAGTAAGCTATAAATAGGTACGAGTGCCCTTAGCCGAAGTTGGTGTGTGCGGAGTGTACAATAAGGTAGTATACTTGATGCTGGGCTGGAGAAGGTATAGCTGCGTGGAGAAGAAAAGGCATGAGCTACAAGCTCGCGGCAGCGGGCAAGTACTGCAATTCGGTATTAGAAGGGCAAAGTAACTTCAGGGGCATCGTTTTGGTACAAGTATAAACTGTTGCTGCTACACTATGAAGAACTTCAACCTGTTCCTGTTGTTTTTCCTGTTGCTATTTGCTGGTAGTACGGCTACCGCTGTTGCCCAGGAACAGGAAGAAGAGGAGGAGGGCTTCAGGCAGCCTATCCAGGAGTTTGCGTTTACCGAGGCAGTGTATCTGCAGGAGCGCCGGGAAGTGCAGGCAACCTTAAGTTATTACAGGACGGAGTTCGACATACAGGTGGGTAATTCGTTGAGCCTGGACCTGGAATATGGCCTAACGGACTGGATACAGTTTTCTGCGGAGTTAGAAAATAACCTTTTGCAAGGCACTGACAGAAATCACACCTTGCGCCGCCTGGAACTGGGAACCATGATCCGTATTTTCAATTCTCCCCAACATGCGGCCACTTTTGCCCTGGATGTTGAATTTCCGCTTAACAAACATGATACAGATATAGCAGTAGCCGAAGAAGATGAATTGTCTTATTCACCTGTATTGATCTATGCCCGGCAGTTCGGCCAAACACAACTGCACCTGAGTGGTGGCACTGAACTACAGGCAGACAAAGCCGACTGGTTCTACAATGCTGCAGCCGTATATGGAGCCGGGCGCTGGCATCCGCTGCTGGAAGTAACAGGCACCTACCTGGAAGAAGCGGACTGGTTTGTTGGTACTGGTATTGCCATCAACCGTTTGCATGGGTGGGAGATAATTGCAGGTGTTCGTCGTAGTTTAAACCATCCCGACTGGGATGCTTCGGTCAGGGTGTTGTATGAGTTTACACTTGGTAAGGATTAACAATTCCGGTGACTGTTTCATAGTTAACAACTAAAGTTAGCTGTCGAACTTTGATGACTGTATGCAATCAGGACCCGCTGGCCCCGCTGGCGCGAGCTTGCAGCTCGTGCCTTATTACTTCAAACTTGATTAATCTCCAGCACATCTTTGCCGCCGCTATAGTCCATACCTAGCTATAGTTGTTTTAATGTATAGTTTTTCATCTCCTTTAGCAACACGGTCGGGTTATTGTCTCCGGACCGGAAGATAAGGTGCCCTGTGGCTAGGCATGATGCACCAGGCACAGGGCTCCATGCCGCTGTTTCTAAGGCAGTAATTCAGACTATAGGAGATCAATGCAATTACTCCTCACGGGTAAACACGCAGAGGTATAAAGTTTCTGATACCAAACTGACATTGTTAAGCAGCGTAAACAATCTTGCTGAGTAATTGTGTAACTTACAACATTACTTATCAGCTACAGCATGCACCAGGTTAATTCTGTCGGGGAAGGTATTCCGGCACCGGACTTTCAGCAAGTTTTCAATGCCCTGCCAGGCAGCTTCCTGTTGCTGCAACCCAACCCACCTCAATTTACCATACTGGCTGCCAGCGACGAACAGCTACGCCTTACGGGGCAGGAGCAACACGAGGTAGTGGGCAAAAGTGTTTTTGAAGCCTACCCGGAGAACCCGAATGCTAGCTCAGCCACAGGTCCTGCTGCCTTAAGGGAGTCTTTTATGCAGGTTTTGAAGAATAAAATTCCCGACCAGTTACCAGTAGTACGATATGATGCTTTGAACGCAGACGGCAAATTTGAAGAGCGGTACTGGAAAATAAGTAATAAGCCGGTATTAGACGCGGAAGGCAATGTGCGCTACATCCTGCACACACAAACGGAGGCAACGCAGCAAGTAACGGCAGAGAAGAAGGCAACTGCCATACGGGAGATTGAAAAAAAGTACAGCTTGTTTATGCAGGCGCCTGTGGCAGTTTACATTGTAACCGGGCCTGAAAATACGGTAGAGCTCGCCAATGAGGAGATGCTTAAACTCCTAAGCAGGACAACTGACATCATTGGTAAGCCCCTGTTTGAATCCATCCCGGAAATTATAGCGCACGGGTTCCCCGAATTACTGGTCCAGGTGCGTGAGACAGGCCAGCCTTATTTTGGAAAAGAGTACCCCTCCAAGCTGATAAAGGATGGGCAGGAAACGCTTTGCTACTACAATTTTGTCTATCAGCCATATTATGCAAACCCAGGCGACACCGTTGCTGGCGGCGTATTTTGCGTGGCACATGACGTAACGGAGCAGGTACTGGCCCGCCAAAAGGTAGAGGAAAGTGAGCAGCAGTTACGCTCTTTTATTGAAAGCTCGCACCACCCTATAGGCGTTTACATTGGCAGTGACATGCGCATCCAGTTTGCCAACCAGGCACTCAAGGATGGCCTGGGTAAAGGCAACGACATCGTGGGCAAACCCTACAAAGACGTGTTGCCAGAGCTGGAGAACCAGCAGGTGTTCGAGCTGCTGGAAACCGTTTATAGAACAGGCAAATCTTTCGAGGCTAAAAATCATAAACTGGACCTGGTAGTAGGCGGGGAGTTGCGGACGTTTTACTTTGATTTTAGTTTTACTCCCCTGTATAATACAGCCGGAGAGGTTTACGGTGTCATTAACACCGGGGCGGATGTTACGGAGCTATACCAGGCGCGCGAAAGGATAGCTGAAAGTGAATGGCGTTACCGCACCCTGATCGAGGAAGCCCCGATCGCCACTGCCCTTTATCTGAACTCAGACAACAAATTACAGTATGCCAACAACATCATGCTGGGCTATTGGGGGAAGGACAGCACAATAGTAGGTAAACCATTGCGAGAAGCATTGCCAGAACCAGCGGCGCAACCATTCCTTGATCTGCTGGAAAAGGTGTATGCAAGCGGCGAAACCTACATTGGTGTAAAAGAAAAAGCGGAACTGGAAATAGACGGCCGCTTAGAATCTGCTTACTTCAATTATACCTATAAGCCTCTCTTAAACAAAGATGGCGAAGTATACGGCATCCACCATACCGCGATTGATGTAACAGAAGAGGTACTGGTTCAAAAGCGATTAGAGGAAAGCGAGGCGCGATTCCGGAATATGATCGAGCAGGCGCCCGTGGCCATTGCCTTAACGTGGGGCGAGGACATGGTGATTGAAAACGTAAACGCGCCTATGCTGCAGATCATGGGCAGAGAGACGGCAGACAAAGTGAACGGTAAAAAGCTGGTGGAAGCATTGCCCGAGGTGAAGGACCAGCCTGTGCTGGAAATCGTTAGGGAAGTGCTGAAAACAGGAAAGACCATCACCGCAGACGAGCAGCTGGTGTATTTACTGAAAAAGGGGAACGTGGAACCGCATTATTTAAACCTGTCTTACACCCCGCTGAAAGAAGAAGGTGTAGTGACTGGCGTGATACATGTAGCCCTTGATGTAACAGAGCAGGTTGAGGCCAGGAAAAAAATTGAGCAAAGCGCCCGGGACTTGCAGAACCTGGCCAACGCCATGCCGCAGATCGTGTGGATTGCCTCACCGGAAGGCAATGTAACGTACTATAACGAACGGGTTTCTGAGTTTTCAGGAGCCACGAAACTGCCAAATGGTAACTGGCATTGGGAGAGCATGCTTATTGAGGAGGACGAGCAGCCAACTATAGAAGCCTGGGAAAAGGCAGTGCGGACAGGTACGCCATACGAGATAGAGCACAGGCTGAGGATGCGTGATGGCAGCCACCGTTGGCACCTGAGCCGCGCACTACCCCAACGCGACAGCGAAGGCAAGGTGACACGTTGGTTCGGAACGGCTACTGATGTGCACGACCGGAAGGAGCACCAGGAGGCTATAGAGGTAAAGAACAGGCACCTGATCAGCATCAATAACGACCTGGATAATTTTATTTACACTGCCTCGCACGACCTGAAGGCACCAATCATCAACATCGAGGGCTTGCTGGCACTACTGCCCGAAGTGTACGCAGCTGAAGGCAACCTGAGTAGTGATACACAGGAGATACTGGAAATGATGAAGGGCTCCGTAGAACGCTTCAAAAAAACCATAGACAGCCTGACGGATGTGGCCAAACTGCAGCAGGAAAACGAATACAATACCGAATTGGTGAACGTGGCCGGGGTGATCGAAGAAGTGACCCTGGACCTGGCGCCTTTAATAAGATCCACGCAGGCCGTACTGGAAATAAATGTAGCGCCAGATACGGCTGTCCGCTTCTCCGGCAAGAACCTGCGGAGCGTAATTTACAACCTGCTCTCCAATGCTATAAAATACAAGGCTGCTGATCGTGTTCCGCGGGTTCAGATCAGTTGCCACGTGGCCGACTACTACCATGTGCTGACGTTCACCGATAACGGGCTCGGCATGTCACCAGGGCAGAGGAGCGGTCTTTTTACCATGTTCAAGCGCTTCCATAGTCACGTGGAAGGTACAGGAATTGGCCTGTACATGGTTAAGAAGATTGTGGAGAATGCACACGGGAAAATAGAGGTGGAGAGTAAGGAAAATGTAGGGACTACCTTCCGGGTTTACCTGCCAATTTAGGTTAACTGCAAGGAACAGCGGCAAAGCGCAGCAACAACTATACATGCCAGCGGGAGACTTACGGTTACACTTGCTGAAGGTATAGTTGTGTGGAGAAGTAAAGGCACGAACTGCAAGTTCGCGCCAGCGGGGGACTCGCCTGCATTTTAATTTTTACGCGGGTAGCAACTTAAAGTAAATGATGGTACAATGGTCTTCGGCTGTGATTTCCGGATAAAACACTTTCAGGTCTGCCCGGAGGTTTTCCAGGCTCTCAAAACCATCCGTTAGGGCATCAGCCTCGGTTAAGTCGGCAAACGATTTGGTAAAATCCAGCTTTTCTATCTGTGCCTTTTCTGGTAAAGGCATATCGCCAAAAACCAGCGGCAACTGTATGGCGTTCGGCAGAACATAACCTAACCGGACCGTAGACGTTTTCCGGCGCTGCCGCACCAGTTCAAGGTATTTTTCATGAAAGTGCAGGTGGTTGATGATCTCTGTTTCAGCTTTTCTCATATGCTAATCTACTTAAAATATACCTGGCTGTTTCACCCGCTGGTGCAAGCTTGTAGCCTTATGCTGTTGCCAGTTAGTTAATTCTAAATTTGGCTGGCAAACACTGTCTCCCGCTGGCGCGAGCTTGCAGCTCGTGCCTCCTCCATTCAGGCAATATCAATCTCCAGCACACCTTTGCTGCCGCTAAAATCTATCGCGCTGCTATACTTCCAATGCTCCGGCTCCGACACAAAGCCAGCTTCCACGGGATTGTTATGAATGTAGTCAATTTTCTGGCCTATCACGGCTGCGCTCCATAGTTCGATAGGTTTACTGTGCTGTTGCCAGAACTGCCGGTGCTTTACGTTGCTGTTTTTCAACCCTGCCCGCTCCATGAGCCAGAGCATCCATTCTTTCCGGCTCTCCTGGTTGTGCTCGGTTATGGCTTTCTGTAGGTGCTTGGAGGTATGCGTTTTCAGCTCCTTCAGCAGCACGCTCGGGTTATTATCTTTGGCTCTGAAGATGATGTGCACGTGGCTGGGCATGATACACCAGGCATAGATCTCCATACCTTTGTTCTTGCGGCAGTAGTCCAGGCTGTCGGTAACTATAGCAAAGTACTCTTCCCGCGTAAACACGTCTATCCAGTACACCACCGCAAAGCTGACAAAGTATAGCCCTTCCTGGTTATGAAATTTATACTTCCTGCTCATGAAAAGCTTATACTGCTTCGGCACTACTTCAGGTTCAACACTGTGCTTAGTTGGTTAGTAGTGCCCCGCTATTGTGTTTCTGCGCTAGTGCGAGCTTGTAGCTCGTACTGTTACTTTAGCTGAAGGTATAGCTGCGTGGAAAGGATAGGCACGAGCTACAAGCTGTTCCTGCGGGGTAGAATAATATTCTTGATGTAACATTCAGATTTATATATAGATTCTCTATATTTAGCTTTCATTTATTGGAGAAAAGCTATGAAAATATTTTTAGAAATAATTAAAGACGAAGATCCTGAAATAGAAGATTTCATATCTTCCATTGAACCTTATCTTACAGACAAAGGCTTCAACAGTACAGATTTTGAAAATGAGCTTAACAGTAGATTAGCTGCTATCAGAGAAGAAGTAAAATCAAAGTTGCAAGGAACTGATGGCTCTAAAGATTAAGAAAATCACAATTGAGAACTTTAGGGGAATTAGACAACCTCTAGTTATTGATTTCAATAAAGGAGGGCAATATACTTCAGCATCTATTTACGGAAGAAATGGAACAGGGAAAAGCTCCATTCTAAATGCTTGGGAATGGCTTCTAAATTTTGATATAGTTAGCCTTAAAAAGGAAGGAGTATCTGCGAAAGATTATCCTCATAAAGCATCTGGAGGAAATAATTCATATATACAAGTTGAATTTGCCCACTCTACTATAAACTCTACTAAAGTAGAATTTAACAATTCAAAAACTACAGCACCTACGATTTCTGGGGAACATCAACTCTTTAAGACATACTGTAAATACCCTAATTATCTTAGATATATTGATTTACAAGATTTTGTATATAAGACCAAAAACGAAAAGTATAAATATATAGCTAAGTATTTTGGGTTAGAAAAATATACAAGTGTACAGAGTCAACTATTAACATCAATTAAGAAGTTAACTACGGATTTATCTTCTTTAAGAGAAGAGTTAGAAAAGAATAAAAATACGTTAGAATCAGTTACAGGCTCGGATGACATATCTGAAACCGAGATAGTTAAATATTTTAATGTTTTAGCCTCTAGACATAGTTTAACAACTATAACAAACTTTAGTGATTCCAAAAGTGTAAGAAGTGAGTTAAAAAAGCTTGTTGAAAGGAATCCAAAAATTAAAGAGTTGACTGAGTGGAACGCATTTCAGATTAAACTGAATAATTTTTTTCCGATAACATCTTTGAAGACTGATTTACAGGAGTTAGAAACCAAATTTGTTGAACTTAGAAAGGAAGAAGAGAACCTCACGAAATTAATTTTATCCGATCTATATAATGTAAGTCTAGAAGTAATTCCCAAATTAGAGAATTCCAATATTTGCCCACTCTGTGATAAAAGTTTTGAAGGCAATCTACTTGAACACATAAACTTTAAGCATTTAGCCCTATCAGAGCTTCGAACTAAGAAATCCAATTATGATATCCAGTCAGCTCAAATAATTAATAAACTTGACTCGATTAATCAGAAGTGTTTAGCCTTAAATACAGAATCAAGTACAACAGTATTAAAAATTTACAAGGACCTATTTTCAACAGTAAATTTGACTATTGAAAGTGTTCCAAATGCTAAAGATATTCTATCAAAATCTTTTTTAGAGATTTCTGATCTTAATATTAGCGAAGATGAATTCGTATCAGACTTAGAGGAACTTATCTTAAAAGGTGAAGAACTTCAATTGACAGTAAACGAGAAAATTAAGTCGCTTGAAGATGATGAAGGAAATAAACGACTAGCTGAAGACTATCATAATTCCCATACCTTGCTTATCACCTATTTTGAGCATATTATTAGTGAAGAAAAGGTCAATTACCTCAGTAATAAGCTAATAAACTTAGAGAAACTGTACGAAAAATTAACTCAGTATATTCAAAACAGCATACAAAGTACTTTTAATATTATTTCTGCAGACGTACTTGCTTGCTACAACATACTTGAAGGTAGTAACCCATTCCTTAAAAATCCTGAGCTTAAATTAGTAACCGGTAGGGATAAGGCGGTAGAATTAGAAATAGAATTTGTTTCAGAAAAGGTAACTCCAGCATATAAGTTCATGAGTGAGTCACAAGTAAACAGTTTTGGATTATCTATTTTTCTAGCAGCTGTTAAACACTTTAATAACGACTTCAAGTTTTTTATTCTTGATGATGTAGTAAATAGTTTTGATAACTATAAAAGACCAAAGGTATCTCAGCTATTAGCTACTCATTTTAATGATTTCCAAGTGTTAGTTTTAACACATGATGACATTTTTTTCAATACAGTACAAAGAGCTTTTCCAAACTGGAATAGGTATAAATTTGTCAGTTGGGATTTTACTAATGGACCACGGTACAAGATTGCAAGGAGTTATTTTGAAGAAATTCAAGAAGATTTAGATGATGACAATCCTGTTAAAGCTGGACAAACATTAGGTCGTTATTTAGAATGGACCTTAGGCACTTTATGTGAAAATTTGCAAACTCCAATACCTTACAGAATCGAGAACATTTATACACTTTCTGACTTTTTCGGTCCTCTCAAAGCACGAATCGAAAAATTTTTGAAGAGAGGTGGTGCTGGAGTGAGTCATAAACTAGTGAATCTAATTAGTGATTTTGACCAAAATAGTTTCTTTCGAAATTTCTGTGTGCATTGGAAAAATGAAACATCAACATTTTCCAAAGAAGAGATACAAGCTATTTTTGATAAATGGAAAGAAATTGAGGAAGAGATCTTTTGTAGTAATTGCAAGAGTTACGTTAAACTAGACAGACCTAGTGGGCAAGAATACTTGAAATGTAATTGTGGCACAATTGATCTGAAGGATAGTAGACACTATATCTAGCATTTTATAAAAATTAAAAAAGCCACCGTGTTCTAAGTACGGTGGCTTTTTTAATTTTTATACTCTCATCTCTTATTCATTAAATAACGAAGATTATTGTTTTAATAAAATTAACACTATTTCTCTTTCGTATCTTTGTATAGAACCTAAAAGTTCGATAATAACATTCTATAAAAGTTTACTCCCTTGCCCTTCAACCCATTTACCATAGACTTACCCGTTCGGGAAATCATACCTGCCGTTAGGGAGCACCTGGCAGCGCAGAACACGCTGATCGTAAACGCCCCTCCCGGAGCTGGTAAAAGTACCTTGCTGCCGCTGGCTATACTCGATGAAGTATGGCTGACAGGCCAGAAAATTATTATGCTGGAGCCCCGTCGCCTGGCGGCCAAAACCATTGCCGAGCGCCTGGCACAACTTCTGGGCGAAGAGGTAGGCCAGACCGTCGGTTACCGCATCCGTTTCGAGAACCGTATCTCCGACAAAACCCGCATCGAGGTCGTAACCGAAGGAATCCTAACCCGCATGATCCACAGTGATCGCGGGCTTACGGGTGTGGGCATCGTGATCTTTGATGAGTTTCATGAGCGCAGCATCCATGCCGATGTAGCCATGGCCCTGAGCCGGGAAGCGCAGCAAACGCTTCGCCCGGACCTGCGCATTATGGTCATGTCGGCCACCCTTGATATGCCCCAGCTTACCAGTATGCTCAAGGCACCGGTGGCGCAAAGTATGGGGCGGCAATACCCCATCGAAACCTTTTACACCGGCGACGCCGACGACCGCATGCTGCCCGAAATGACGGCCCGTGTAGTGCAGCAGGCAGCGCAGGAGCAGGAAGGGGATATCCTCGTGTTCCTGCCCGGCGAAAACGATATCCGGAAAGTAGAAGACATCTTGCGCAAACAAATGCGCGGCGTCATGATCCATCCGCTGTTCGGGATGCTGCCCTTCGGCAAGCAGTACGCCGCCCTTATGCCCAACCGCGAAGGCAAACGCAAAGTAGTGCTCGCCACTAGTATAGCCGAGACCAGCTTAACTATAGAAGGCGTATCGGTGGTAGTGGATACGGGCTTCGGCAAAACTTCCCGCTTCGATCCGAAGTCCGGTTTGTCACGCCTCGAAACGGTGCGCATCTCCAAAGACGCCGCCGACCAGCGTGCCGGTCGTGCTGGTCGTTTGGGCCCGGGTACGGCTTACCGCATGTGGAGCAAAACCACGCAGGAGCGCATGGCCCCGCACCGCACTCCCGAGATCATGGAAGCCGACCTGTCCAACCTAGTACTCGACATGGCGCAGTGGGGCATTATGGATATCCGTGGCCTTACCTGGCTGAACCCACCACCACGAGCTGCCCTGCAATCGGCCACCGACATGCTACACCAGTTGCAGGCGCTGGAGAATGGCCGTATTACCGAGCACGGCAAAAAAATGCACGCGCTGCCCTGCCACCCGCGCATCGCGCACATGCTACTCAAAGCCGAAGAAACCGACCAGGTGGCGCTGGCAAGTGATATTGCCGCCATCCTGGAAGAGCGCGACCCGCTGGACCGCAACGCTGGCATCGACATTAATTTAAGAATTGAAGCACTCAGAAGATATCGGAAAGAGCAGGGGCAGGGCAAGCGTTTCGGTAAGATAGAGAAGATTGCCCGCTCGTACCGCCAGCTGTTTACTATAGAGCCTGATAACGGCAAATTTGATGAATATGAAACGGGAGTGCTGCTGACGCATTGCTACCCGGAACGCATTGCCTACGCCCGTCCCGGTAACAACGCGCAGTTCCAGCTGGCCAGCGGCCAATATGCTTCTGCCGGTCACCGCGATGACCTGGCGCACGAACCCTGGCTGGCGATAGCGCACCTGCACGCAGGCACTGGCGATAACCCGGGCCGCATTTTCCTGGCCTCACCACTAAACCCGCGCGACCTGGCCCCGCTCGTAAAACAGCAGGAAACCTATACCTGGGACGTAAACGACGGAGAACTTACGGCTTCTATGGATACCCGTATCGGAAGTATAGTGCTACAAAGCAAACCCCTGCCACCACCCGACGAGAAGTACCGCATATCCGCCATGTCCGAAGCTATTAAACAGGAAGGCGAGCACCTGCTGGACTTTAACCACGAGGTAACGCAATGGCAAAACCGCGTGCTGAGCCTCCGCAAATGGCGCCCCTCCGAGTTCTGGCCCGACGTTAGCACCAGTACCCTGCTCATGACAAATGCCGAGTGGCTGAAACCTTACCTCTACGACATCGAGCACCCCGATGAACTGATGGAACTGGAGTTGCTACCAATCTTTCAGAAGTTTTTAGATGCAGATAAACTGGCAAGACTGGGCGAACTGGCCCCTGCAACTATAGCTTTACCCGATGGATCAACTATAGAACTGGAATACAAACCCGATGGCGCACAACCAAAGCTAGAAATACGCCTGCAGGATGTACTAGCCTGGGAAGAAAGCCCGACAGTAGATGAAGGAGAGATGACGGTAGAGCTGGCTTTGCTTACGCCTGATCTGAAAGCGATTACGACTGTTTCGGATCTGGCAAGTTTCTGGAAAGGGAATTATAGAGTGATTAAGCGGCAGCTGGAAGTGGTGTTTCCGGAGGTGAAGTGGGAGAGGTAACCCCACCCCAACCCTCCCCTAAAAACAGGGGAGGGAGTAAAGTCACGGTTCCAACCACCGTCTTTATTTAGGGGCTCTACACTCAAAACAGGGGAGGGAGTTATGTAAATTCCGGTATTAAACAGCTTTTTTTTGTCATCCCGAGCGCAGCCGAGGGATCTTATACAGCAGATAACAAGAAGATTAACTTTCACTATTTATTAGGTTAAAGAGTTTATAAGTCATTTGCTGTTTCTCTTTTAATGGGCACATAAGATCCCTCGGCTGCGCTCGGGATGACGTTTGAGTAAGTATAGTTCTTTTACTGATGGAGGGAATGGAACTACTGCCATTTCCGGGAGGTTCTTGTTGCTCAAAATGAATGCATATGTTCAACAGCAACTACTTTGTTTACATTACTTCCAATACCACCCGCTCCACTTACTACATAGGTGTAACAAACGATTTGGCTCGTCGGCTAAATGAACACTATCATAACAGTGGAGACAGGAAAACATTTGCTGGGCGCTATTACTGCTATACCTTAATTTACTATGAGCGCTTAAATTCGCCTGATGATGCAATAGCCCGTGAAAAGCAGTTGAAAGGCTGGAGCAGGAGTAAGAAAGAAGCACTTATAAGAAAGCATAATCAGCTTCTTAAGTCGCTTAATAACTTGGTACTGGAGTAGGTAAAATGCCCCCTGTCTTAGACTACCGAGAACGAGAGATTGAAACTAGCGAGCGTAGCTCAGAGGGGATAAAGGGGTGGTTGGACCAACGGCAACTATAAAACTTTACCTCCAACTATAGCATGAAGACCAATCCTGCCAATCCTTTAATCCTGTAAATCCTGATTCAGACAATACTTGTCCCTGCCGGGTCAGTTGCGTTACAAACTCAACACCATAGATAGGCACGGGTTGCAAACCCGCGCCAGCGAAAAAAGGACTATTAAACCATAGAACTATAACATCAACTATAGGCGCAATTCCCCTCCCGGGAGGGGCAGGGGTAGGTAAAACTCCAACCATAAAACAATACCAAAAACAGTGGCCTTATCGGGCTGTTTACTGGGGAGGCTATAAATAAAATGCAGATACATTATGGCTCTGTAAACAACATTGCACCATTTCAGCCGTTAAAGATGAAATGAAAGTGCGGACCGAATGGCATTTGTCGTGGAAGAAAGCATAAAATATTTCTCACTAAATTCTTATTACTATGAAAAAACTTAATTGGGCATTCCTGATCCTTTTTTCTTTTGCGTTTGTTGCCTGCGATGACGATGATGATGAAGTAACGCTGGATACTACCGACCCTGTTATCACGATCACTTCACCTACTGAAGGTGCTGCAGTTACTGCTGGTGGCGTAATTAACCTGGAAGGTACTGTAACAGATAACGAGGGGCTGGAAGAAATTACGATCAGTATTACGGACCCAAGTGGTACAAATACAGAGCTTACTGATATGACAATCAGAGACTTCCTGAACGACGATAGAAATGCAGATTTTGACCTTGATATTAACGTAGATGCTAACGCCGCTCCCGGTGACTGGACTGTTATTGTAACAGCGCTGGATGATGCCGGAAACGAAGCATCTGAGTCTGTAATGGTTACGCTGAGTGAATAAGCACGAGTGCTTAACACCAGATACAAAAAAGGCCTTGCTCATTGCAAGGCCTTTTTTATTATGGGCAATCAAAACTCCCCAATTCCTAAACTTTCCAACTTTTTAACTCTCTAACTCTCTAACTCTCTAACTCAAGACTACACCCACCACACATCGCTAAGCTTTACCTGCACTGCATCGCCTGCTTTAAACCCGTCTTTGCCTGTTTTCACCAGCAGCGTTACATCTTCAACCTGTACGTCCAGCTCATAGTGGCTGCCAAAGTAGTGCGCTGCCATAACCACACCCGGCACACCTCCCGAAGCAACTAACGTTGTGTTTTCAGGGCGGACGAGCAGATCTTTACCTTTCGTTTTATTGTCGCCAGGTTTAATAAATGCCTTTGATTTATCTGCAGGTATAGCATTGTATTTCCCGAAAAGCGAAGCGGTATACTCATTTACCGGCTGTTTATAGATCTGCTGCGGATTACCCTGCTGAATCAGTTTGCCATCTTGTATAACCAGTATCTCATCGGCCCAGGAAAGCGTATCGTGCGGGTCGTGGGAGATGAGGATGCAGGTAATTCCAAGTTCATCACTGATGTCATGAATAACAGATTTCAGGATACGCTTATGCCCCATGTCCAGGTTTGAGTAAGGCTCATCGAGCAGGAGCAGGCTGGGCCAGGAACTGAGCAGGCGGGCAAGGGCAATGCGCTGCCTTTCGCCACCGGAAAGCTGGTTGGTTCTGCGTTTTGCTAAATGGCTGATGCGGCAGACCTCATACAAGGTCCGGGCCTCTTCGGCTGACAGGGAATTGGCATAGCTGAGTACCTGCTCTACGCGCAAAAATTGTGGCAGCTCGAACTGCTGCGACAGATAGGCGATACCGGGGTGGCCGGGCACCAGCTTATCATGCGGACCGATAACTCTTTCACCCTCGAACATAACCTGGCCGGCACTTGGTTGTACCAGGCCGGCTATCGTTTGCAGCAGCGTACTTTTACCAGAACCGGTTTCACCTGAAAGGGCGATCTTCCGGTGCTCCTCCATACTGAAGTTGATGTCTTTTAAGATAACGATGCCTTCTTCTACCACATTAATTCCTGAAACATCTAAAAAGGCCATGGGCTGCGGGTTTTGTATCTGATAATCTTGAATGCCAAAAGTACTTGAAAGCGGCAAACAATCCCAGCGCTATAGTTGCACAAGCGGTTAAAGCTGCAGTTAAACTATACCCCGGAAGCAGGAAACTATAGTTTACCCCGGGTACTAAAACAAAAAAGCCGCTCGGGTATGGAGAGGCTTGTCATTTAGATCTCAGCAACTATAGACTTAGCTTAGCGGTTACCTGTAATAAGGCTGAATCCGGCAGGTAATAAAATAACAAAAGGTACAGGTAAACACATCATCTGAATATGCTTACCGATACCTTTGGTTTTTATTGTCAGGGTGTGACTTAAAGTAAAACTTCAGTTTATGAAGTTTGCCTTAAGCACAGCAGTGTATTGCTTATATAAGTTTTACTTTAACAGCATTCAGGCCTTTCAAACCTTTCTCTACTTCAAAAGAAACTTTATCGTTTTCTTTTATTGCGCTGGCAAGGCCATTCTGGTGCACAAAGATGCTTTCCTGGGTTTCGTGGTCTCTGATAAAACCATAGCCTTTAGAAGTATTAAACATGGTTACTGTTCCTTTTCTGATCAGGTCAGCCGGGTCAGCTTCTGCCTGTCTGGAAACTCCAATCTGGATATCTTCCTGCTTAATTACCTTCTTTTTCTTGGTCGGATCTGGCGGCGTTTCGGTGATATTACCGTTCTCATCCACATAAGCCATCATCTCGTCCAGGCCTTTACCTTTGTCAGAGTTGGCCTTACGATCCTCTTTCTTTGCTTCCTTGTCCTGTCTCTTTCTTAACTTCTTTTTTTCTTTTTCTTTTTTACTAAAAGTTTCCTGTGATCTACCCATATTTTGATTATTGATTTCTGTTATTCTGTTCCTGTGATCGTTGGCGCTAACCGGCTAATTACTTAGCCAGGAAATTGGTGCCATTGCGTATCCACTTCTCGAAGAAGTTATTGTCGCTGAACTCGCCTGTTACCAGTTCAAAGTCGGCTACATCTTTGTTTGTACGGGAATCCATGAAGCCTGGTAATGAATCCTGGTTATTTGGTATCCAGTCCTGGCCTTTTTTTAGGGCTACACATATGTACTCGCGCGTGGTGGTGTCAACTAAGTATTTTCTGTTCATGATAATTGGTAGGTTAAGTTGGATAACAATGATGCAGCCAGGGCCGCGAAAAGAGGGAAGTGCCAGGGCACTTAGGTAACAATAAAAAAGCCTTACTAAACGTAAGGCTTTTTATAATTAGGTATTAAGCCAGACTAAGCTAACTTTACATTGACTGCGTTCAGTCCTCTCTTGCCTTCCTGTAGATCAAAAGTAACCTTGTCGTTCTCTCTGATTTCGTTTACTAAACCAGTTACGTGTACAAAGTACTCCTGATTTGAATTTTCTTCTTTGATGAAACCAAAACCTTTAGTGTCGTTGAAGAATTTTACTGTTCCGTTATTCATGTTGTGATTTGATTTATTATATACCTACTACAAGTTTAGTGGCATATACGTTCATTATTTCTTACAATATACAATAAAAAGTTTACAATAAACTAATATCTTATATAAATAGGTGAATAATGCCACTAAAAATAAGAATATTTGTAAAAAGCCTGATTTATTTTTGCAGAACAAGGCCTTTACACGGCTAAATACAAATTCTGAGCTGTCTGACAGGCACCCTCAAATAATGCTATTAAGGCGTTTAAAACTAAATGGCTTTTCGGAAAATGCTGGTTTTGTGTAACGTTATAGTTGTGTGCCTTTTGCAAACTATAATAGCCCCGGTTGATACAAACTATAGTTCCTGTTTAGTATAATTGTAAAACGTAAACTATAAACCATTCCTATGAAGAAGTATCCTGTTCTGTTGGGAGCCCTGTCGCTGGCTGCGCTGCTCTCGTTCTCGTTTACCCCGGCAACTAAAAATGCTGCCGACAAACCTGCCGTAACTGCCGTAGCAGCGGCAAACCTGAAAGTGAACACCCAGGCAAGCACCATGAAGTGGAATGCTAAAAAAGTGGGCGGGGAACACTATGGAACTATAAACCTGGCAGATGGCGCACTTCAGCTGAATGGCAACAAATTAACAGGCGGTAACTTTACGATTGACATGCGCTCTATAGTTGTGCAGGATATTACACGGGCCGAATCGAACAAGAAACTGACCGACCATTTAAAGTCTGATGACTTCTTCTCTGTTGAGAATCACCCGAAGGCTACGTTTACCATAACCAAAGTAGGTCGCCTGACCAAAGCAAAAGCAGGGGAGCCGAACTATAACGTAACCGGTAACCTGACTATAAAAGGTATCACAAACCAAATCACGTTTCCGGCAACTGTAAAAGTTACCGGCAAATCGGCAGAGGCTACAGCGCTGATCGAAGTAGACCGCACCAAGTACGACATTAAATACAGATCCGGAATGATGGGCACTGCTGCCGATAAGATCATTTACGATAACTTCACCATCGACCTGAAACTGGTAGCTGATGCAGGTACAAACACTGCTGAAAGCAAGTAACCATAACAGCTTAAATAAAAGAGCCTCGCAGCTATAAACTGAGAGGCTCTTTTTATGCATTAAACTATAGTTTACTTTTTAGGAGAGACTTTCCAAAGTTCCCCGTTCTTTTCGTCGGTAACTATGAAGAGCGAGCCGTCCGGGCCCTGGCGTACATCCCGGATGCGCTGGTTGCGGTCAGTGAGTAAATGCTCTTCACCGGTAACGCGGTCGTTTTCTAACTGCAGCCGTACCAGCATTTTGTCTTTCAGGCCTCCTACAAATAAATTGCCCTTCCACTGCGGGAAAGCGCTGCCGCTATAGAACTGCGCACCCGACGGAGCAATTACAGGGTCCCAGTAGTATACAGGATCTACATACCCCTGCTTGGTTGTAACAGAATTAGGGATTGGTTTGCCTGAGTATTCTTCGCCGAAGGTAACAACCGGCCAGCCATAGTTCTTGCCTTTTTCGATCAGGTTCACTTCGTCACCTCCCTGAGGGCCGTGCTCTACAATCCAGAACCTTCCCTGGTCATCAAATGCAGACGCTTGCACATTACGGTGGCCAACACTCCAGATCTCAGGCATGGCGCCCTGCTGGTTCATGAACGGATTGTCGGGAGCAGGTTTGCCATCGGTTGTAATGCGGAGCGTCTTACCCATGTGGCTGTTCATTTGCTGTGCCTGTGGTCTTATCTCTAAATCAGAACGCTCTCCAAGTGTAACATATAACATGCCATCCGGGCCAAATGCCAGGCGTGAACCAAAGTGCATCTCTCCGTTGTAAGCAGGTTTGGCTTGGAAAATAACCTTTACTTGGGATAAGCTTTTATTATCGGCTGAAAGCACGCCTTTTGCCACACTGGTAGCATTGCCGTTTGCGCGCGGTTCTGAAAAGCTCCAGTAAATGGTCCGGTCAGTAGCAAATCCGGGACTAAGTGCCACATCGAGCAAACCTCCCTGGCCGCGGGCGTCCACCTTAGGCAGGCCGGTTATAGGTTGCCCTACCTGCCCTGCTGCTGTTATCATCCGAAGCCTTCCGGACTTTTCCGTAACCAGTAAATCACCGTTTGGAAGTGGCTCTACTGCCCACGGATTTTCAAGATTCTTTGCCAGTACCACTACATCAAAAGCAGCATCAGAAGTAATGCCGCTGGCCCGGTTCTGTTCCGGGAATGTTGGTTTCTGGTCTGGTACGTTCGCTTCCCTGGTTTCGAGTGGCTTTCTGTCAGTCTGGGCCGTTGGCGCTGCAGGTTCCGTTGTCTTGGTGGTGTCGGTGGTAGTGGTTTGCGTGCCTTCTTCGGTTGTGGTGGCGCTTTGATTGCAGCCTGTTCCGGCAAGAGCCAGAACTATAGTTGCCGCTACTGAAAGTGTCAGTCTTTTCATAGTTTACTTCGCTTTAATTTTTATCCGGTCCGGGCCGGTAATCTATCGGTATAATTATTTAACGCGCTGAAAATTATTGTACTAGATAACCTGCTATAAAGTTTATGCAGCAGCAATACCCGGGATTGGGACAGCTATACTAAAGCATAGTATTTACCTGAATCACATACTTGAGTAGCCTGCAACTATAGCCCGAAGCATCAACTATAGTTTGCTGTTTTTTACGGGTATGCGTATAGGCAAAATGATTATAAATGAGCAACTTGTATACTATAAACTAAACCGGGTATCGATATGAAAATTACGCTGGCAACTCTCTTGTTTTCTATAGTTGGCTTCTGCGCCATGGGCCAATCTGCCATTCCGACAACTGAAGTACAGATAAAAGCTGCGGTGCTGGCCGCACCTGCTGATAAACGCGCCGGTGCTGCGGTGTATGGGTACAACCAGAAAGGCGAAATGGTCATGTTGCGAAAGGGCACGAACGAAATGGTTTGCCTGGCTGATGATCCGAAACAGAAAGGCTTTTCCGTGTCGTGCTACCACAAAGACCTGGACCCGTTTATGGCACGTGGCCGCGAGTTGAAAAAGCAGGGCAAAGCGCACCAGGAAATATTTGATATGCGGGAAGCAGAAGCCAAAAGCGGTAAGCTCAACATGCCCAAGCAGCCAACCTCGCTTTTTGTTTACACGGCCACCGACGAAGATGTTGACCCGAAAACGGGAGAAGTAAAGAATGGCTACCTGCGCTACGTAGTATACATCCCGTACGCCACTGCCGAAAGCACCGGGTTGCCTCTTAAACCCGAAGCTCCAGGGATGCCCTGGATCATGTTTCCCGGCTCGCACAGCGCCCATATCATGATCACACCTCCGCCGCCGGCAAAAGAGAAATAAGCAGCGCGCAGCTATAGTTTGAGCAGGCAGTTTTATAGTTGCGGTTAAACTATAGTTCACGTTTACTCCGGGAGGAATGGCTTACGTAAATTATATCTTTCCATAAGGTGACAGGGTATTTACATATTCTTATCAGAAACTAAGCAGTATGTGGTTTTGCAGGTCCGTAGACGAAGTACTCAAGGAGTTTAAGGTTGATCCGGCAACAGGGTTAACCTTAACGGAAGCGCAAACCAGGCTCGAAAAGTACGGCTCCAACAAACTGAAAGGCCAGAAGAAGAAAAGCGTGCTGCAGTTGTTTGTGCAGCAACTTAACGACTGGCTGATCTTCGTGCTTTTTGCGGCTGTGATCATCACCATTTTTATGGGCGAGTACATCGATGCGGTGATCATCCTGGTCGTTATTATTCTGAACGCGGTGCTTGGGGTGGTGCAGGAAGTGAAGGCAGGTAATGCCATAGAAGCCCTGCAGAAAATTGCAACGCCCAAAGCTCTTGTACGCCGCGACGGTATTGTTAAAGAGATCGATTCGGAAGAGGTGGTGCCCGGCGATATACTGGTACTGGAAACCGGCAGGTATATTGCCGCAGACCTGCGATTGATTGAAACGGTAAACCTGCAGGTAGAAGAATCTGCGCTGACCGGTGAATCGGTGCCAAGCAGTAAGCACGCAGAACAGGTATGCACGGATGAACAGACACCGCTCGGCGACAGGACCAATTCTGCTTTTATGTCTACGTTGGTTACTTATGGTCGTGGAGTGGGCGTTGCTGTGGGTACCGGCATGCAGACAGAAGTGGGCAAGATAGCAGACATTCTACAGACCGGAGAAGCTAAAACGCCGCTGGAAATAAGGCTGGATGAACTGGGCAAAACGATCGCCAAGCTGGCCATAGGTATCTGTGTGGTGATATTTGGTGTAGCCATGCTGCAGGGCCGCGACCTGGCTGAAATGTTCCTGCTCTCTGTATCACTGGCGGTTGCATCCATTCCGGAAGGGCTTGCAGCTATAGTTGCCATTGTGCTTTCGATCGGGGTCACCAACATGTCGCGGCACAACGCCATTATCCGGCGCCTGCCTGCCGTCGAAACACTGGGCTCTGTCAACATCATCTGCTCCGATAAGACCGGCACGCTCACCCAGAATAAAATGACAGTGCAGAAATATTTTACCCTGGCCGGTGAAGTAACGATAGACAAGGAGGACCAGGTTAACCCTACCGAAACCGGCCAGTTGCTGGCTAAAGCCATGATCCTCTGTTCTGATGCTACTTACCACAACGGGGAAGGAACCGGCGACCCAACCGAAATTGCTTTGCTTGTTTTAGGAGATGACCTGGGAATAGACCGCCATGAATTACATGAAAATAACAGTCGGGTAGGAGAGTTCGCCTTCGACTCCGACCGCAAACTGATGTCGACGCTGGTAGAGGAAGATGGCAACTATACTGTTTACACCAAAGGCGCTATTGATAACCTGCTGAAGATAGCTACGCATGTACTGCACGAAGGACAGGTTATGCCTATGACGGAGGTTCATAAAAGCCAATTCCTGGATGCAACTGAAAGGATGTCGGATAAGGCACTGCGGACCCTGGGTATTGCCTATAAACCGGTAGCCGCTGTTGTGCCTGCCGAAGAGATGGAAAAGGACCTGGTTCTGATCGGACTAGTTGGCATGATCGATCCGCCCCGGCTGGAGGTAAAAACATCCGTAGAAAAAGCAAAAAAGGCCGGTATAACAGCTGTTATGATCACCGGCGACCATAAAACCACTGCCTTTGCCATTGCGCACGAACTGGGAATTGCCGATACCATAGACCAGGCCATTACAGGGCAGGAACTGGAAGAACTCTCTAAGGAAGAACTGGACAGACATGTGAACAATTACCGCGTGTTTGCACGTGTTTCGCCGGAGCATAAGGTACAGATCGTGCGCGCCCTGAAAGACCATGGCAATATCGTGTCGATGACCGGTGATGGCGTGAATGATGCACCTTCGCTGAACACCGCTGACATTGGCGTGGCCATGGGTATAACGGGAACCGACGTGGCAAAAGGCGCCTCGGACATGATCCTGACCGATGACAACTTTGCAACTATAGTTACGGCCATAGAACAGGGGCGCAACATCTACAACAACATCAAAAAAGCCGTTATTTTCCTGCTTACCTGTAACCTGGGCGAAGTGGTGGCCATGGTCGTTACCTTGCTGATAGGTTGGGAAGCGCCGCTTATTGCGACCCAGCTGCTCTGGATTAACCTGATGACAGACTCGTTGCCGGCTGTGGCGCTGGGCATGGACCCCGGCGACCCCGATGTGATGAAGGAAAAGCCAAGAGACCCCAAGGAAAGTTTTTTTGCGGGTGGAGCCGGTGGCAGAGCTGTATTTGGCGGCATTCTGATCGGGGCGTTAACCATCTTTGCGTTCTGGTACGGTTACTATGAACATGGGTATAGTCCATTCGATAAAAACGTGCCTCTGGAAACATTACAGAATGCCCGCACCATGGCTTTCCTGACGTTGGTGGCCTGCCAACTGTATTATGCGCTGGCCATGCGCAGCCCGATCAAATCAATTTTCCAGGTGGGGGTTTTCTCTAACCTGTATTTAATAGCGTCCATTGCACTTGGGCTGATCCTGCAGTTGCTACTCGTCAGCATTCCCTTCACACAAAAGGCTTTCAGATTAAATATGCCCGACAGAAATGGCTGGATAACGGTAGTATTGCTGGGACTTGTGCCCCTGATCGTGAATGAACTATACAAACTGATCTTACGGGCAAGGCAGAAGGGGTAACGGAAACAGGGTTGACTATAATTACGCTTTCTTTTAAATGGGAGAGTAGCCAGAATGGTGCGCTTGTAGTTTGTTAGGGAAATAAACAATAGCGGGGTTTGGACGTTTAGTTAAGAGCTGGGCTGCTTCTTCATGCATTTGAAAAAGAACAGTCCCAGAACCAATCTGATCTATAGAAAACTAACTTAACGCGTATGGCAACCGGAACATCAATAGATAACCTGCTTAATACAAAACAGAAGAAGCTGTCTTTTTTCCAGAACCTGATACTGGTGGCAACCGCCGACGGATTTGTAGACAGTCTGGAAAGTGATTTCCTGGTGATGATCGGCGACCAGCTGGGCTTGACCGAGGAAGATACCAGTCCGATTGCAGATAACCTGCCTACACTCTCATTTATAGTTCCGGAAGAAGGGATGCAGAAAACAGTAGAACTACAGACACTGGTAATGATGGTGCTGCAGGATGGCAAAGTTGAAGACAAAGAGTACCAGCTGTGCCTGGATTATACCCGCCGCATTGGCTACAGCAAGGACATGCTCGATGGCCTGATCTCAGATCTCAGTAAAAACCCTGCGTAATTTATAGTGGCGCTATAGTTTGTCCTTAGCGTAGGTGGGTTATCGGGCTCAGCATTTTTTCAGGGAACTCTGTTTCGTGCCTGGTGCCGGTGTGGTCCAGGGCTTTTAAGGTTAGTGCTGCACAGGCATGTGCATCCGAAGCGGCCCTGTGGTGCAGAAAATGAATGCGGTGCATGTTGCAGAGCGTTTTCAGGTCGTAAGCGGTGAGGCCTTTCCAGATGCTGCGCGAGAACTTAAGGCTGCAGGCAAAACGCGCCTGAGGTAGCGGCAGGTTATAAGTGGCCAGGGTTTTGCGCAGTACACTGAAGTCGAAGCTGGCATTGTGGGCGATCAGTAACTGCCCTTCCATATAGGGTTTTATATCCGGCCATAGTTGCGCAAAGGTAGGCTGGTTTGCTACATCAGCAGGACGGATGCCGTGCACGGCAATATTAAAATGGTTGAAATTCGGGTAATAATGCGGTTTTATCAGCCACGATTTTGTTTCCACAATTTGCCGGTCCCGAACTATAGTTAACCCTATCTCGCAGGGGCTGTCGCGTTGCGGTGTGGCAGTTTCAAAATCCAGGGTAACAAAATCCATAGGTAACAATTCAGGCTAAACTGCTGCAAAGATAACCTAAACTATAGTTTTACCAGCCATTTTATAGTTGAACTATAGTTTGTCTGCTGATATGGCAGTTGTGTAACTATGGCTATACCTGAACGATAGGTGCCATCTGAAGGGGGAGATACAGCAGCTTTTTTGTGCCTGTTCCGTACCTGCTACTATACATCCATCTAACCTTATGCCTCTATGACATTCTACTCAACAAGTAAGGAACACCTGTTATTTGACGCTGCCCGAAACGGGGATGTGGCGTACCTGAAACAGTGCATAGCCGACGGCGAAGACCTGAGTATTACCAATGGCAGGGGCTTTACACCTTTGATCATAGCCAGCTATGATGAGCAACTGGAAGCCACGCGTTTGCTCTTAGATGCCGGCGCCGACCCTAACGCGCAGGATAGCGGTGGTAACACAGCATTAATGGGTGTGAGTTTTAAAGGCTATCCCGAGATTGCTCAGCTATTGATAGCGCACGGTGCAGACCTGAACCTGCAGAATGGCAATGGCGGCACAGCCCTGATGTTTGCGACACTGTTCGGCCGTAATGCGCTGGTTAAGTTGTTGGTAGAAGCCGGAGCAGATAAAACCATACGGGATATTCGCGGACTAACGGCCCTTGACCTGGCTTACCAGCAGGGGAACGAAGAAGCGATACCGTTGCTGCAGGAAAATGCAGCTGTTAATGAAGAAGAAACTTAAATTTATAGTTGTAGTTATGGAAGTTATGTTGCCTTTATTTTTGATTCTGGGTGCCCTGATCTATTTGCTTTATAAACTGAACGGCGGCAATAAACCTCCTAAGAGCTTCTACGATCATTACTGGCTGTAAAGACCGCCACCGCTGCACCAGAACTATAAACTATAGTTCCGGCTATAAATCAAACGATAAGCTGTTAATTGTTCAGTACAATCAGGTCAGCAGAAGCGCGGTTTAACGCAATCGGGATGTTATTAATCACCGCTGTACGAATCAGTGTCTGTATATCGTGTTCGTGGCCGTGAGGTGTTTCTACATCGATAAAAAAGATGACCTTGTGTATCTCACCCTGCAGAATTCGGGCAGCCAGCAGAATATCGCCTCCGCTCGGGCCATGGCCAAAGGGCTCAATGTTCAGGTCCAGCAGGTCGTTTATCAGTTTGGCCGTATTTGTTGTCCCGATCAGGCTGTAACCCCGCAGCGATTCCTGGTTTTCTTTTACCCAGTTCAACAGATCGGTTTTGCGATTATTATGGGCGATCAGTGCTATCGTTTTCATTCTGTGTTATTTATGTAAAGTTGAAGGCTGCTCTTGCTAAAGCATGGCTAAGTATAGGTGATGTACTGCAGAAAAGAAAATGAACCTTGAACTAAATCTTACTTTTTACCCGGGTGCTAACTTTTTAAGATTGCGTAACAGCAGCTGCGTGTATCTCGTATTGCCGAACGCAATAGCATACTTAAATTTATGATTTCATATATATTTCAGGATTGGGAAACGAACAAAGGGAACCTGAAGGGAAGATTGGTAATGGTTCTTTTCCGGTTAGCCCGCCCCGCTTCCATCAACAAATTTTTCAGGATTCTCTGGTTGCCTTACCTTATATTTTACAAGCTGCTCGTGGAGTGGTTTATGTGCATTGAGTTACCGCACTGGACAAAAGTAGGGAAGGGGCTTTACCTTGGCCACGGGCACGCGCTGGTGGTAAACGGCTGCAGCATTATCGGCGAAAACTGCTTTATCAGGCACTCTACTACGCTCGGTAACATCCGGCTGGATGATGGTTCTTACACCGGTTCACCTATACTCGGCAATAATGTGGAGTTGGGTAGTAATGTGTGCATCATCGGCGAAGTGCGGATCGGGAATAATGTAAAGATCGGCGCCGGCTCTGTGGTGGTGAAAGACATCCCGGACAACAGCGTGGCAGTCGGTAATCCGGCCCGCGTTATTAAAACTCTTACGCCCGTAGCAACTCCGGCCATCAAGTACGAACCCGAAGTAGTGGTGTAAACCCTATAAGCTTTAACCAAATCAAAGCCGCTCTTTTACTGGAGCGGCTTTTTTTATTTCCTATTATCCCTATAGTTTGCAGGTGGGTTATCATTTTTATTACGGATGCCCTTCTAGCCTGTCTGCGCTATTGCCTTATCTATTCCTGACTCCGGGAATGCTTTTCTGTAGTGTTTGAAATCGAACTTTCTTAAATTTGATTTTGTAGCAGAGGAAGTATTTTAAAAAGGCGGTCTTTTGGCTTGTCCGGTAAACTTGAGTTTGGAGAGAAGGAATGGTTACAGACTTTACATTTTTACGCAGGTGTTTATTTCAGAATACAGCAAAGTTTATAGTGCTACTTACATCTCCGCTTTTGCTGAGTTGCGAAAAAGAGGAAACATCAGCCACAATACCTTTTTTGGAGACGGAGCCTGTCAGTAAACTGGTAGTTCCGGCCATAACCGAAGCCTCGGGCATAGCAGACAGTAAAACAAATCCAGGTTATTTATGGGTGCACGAAGATGGCGGAAATCCATCGCAACTGCATCTACTGCAACATAATGGCGAATCGGCTACCTCTGTAGCTATAGTTGGTGCCGTAAACCGCGACTGGGAAGATATGGCGCTTTCGGGCAAGGATATTTACCTGGCCGACATTGGAGACAATAACCAGGTATACGCCAACTATACGATCTATAAATTCCCGGAGCCGGCGGCAGGAGCCACGAAGGTTACCAGCTTCGAAACAATAAAATTCCGCTACGCCGATGGTTCTCACGATGCAGAAGCCATGCTGATAGACCCCGGAAGCAAAGCCATTTACCTGATCACCAAAAGAGAAAATCCATCGCGCATCTATAAAATAGCTGACCCTAAAACGACAGGTGTAAATACTGCTGAACTGGTGGGTGCTTTGAGCTATAGCGGGGTTGTAAGCGCAGCAATTTCTGCCGATGGGAAAGGAATTATAGTTAAAACGTATTCCGGTTTGTGGCATTACACCCGCACTGGCTCTGAGACTATAGAGCAGGCACTTCAGAAGAATGCGCTTGCATTGCCTTACGTTTTGGAGCCGCAGGGCGAAGCCGTTACGTTTTCGGATAAAAACAAAGGCTACTTTACGTTAAGCGAAAAAAGCTTCAAAAACACCCTCAACCTGAACTACTATAAAATGAAGTGATCCGGAGTAGCGTGATTAGAAAGAGAAAGGGCCGTCTTACAACTTGTAAGACGGCCCTTTTTTATAGTCTGGTTTGTTTCAGAGGTGTAATTCCTGTGTTAAGGTAGGCACAAAAAAAGAAAGGCTTCCCGTCTGGAAGCCTTTCTTAATGATAAGTTTATAAAAACTTTTCAACTTTTAGCCATGTTCTTTTACGGGCCTGGTTTAGGCAAGGTTACATATTTGTCAAAAAAACTTAAATTATTTTTGAAAGCGGCCTTTTCCCAATTTTCGTACTAAACTAAGGCCTGAAAAAGCTGGGAAAGCAGCTTTGTTGCTGAAACTATAGTTGTGATTCTACAAGTGCGCCGGAAAGCAACTTAAACCCAAAAGTAGGATCGCACATTTGCCACTCCTAATTTGTTAAACTGGTATGGAATATTTTGTTGAAAAGGACTCAGTGGTGCGGCAGATCTGGGGCAAAGGCGATACGATACTTTTTATATTTGCCGGTGCCTCTGCCGAGTTTGCGCTCAACAAAGCAGTTGACTGGCTTTATTTTACCGGCCGCCTTCCCGCAGATCCGTTGGGCAGGCTTTTCTCCACTGTAGAGTATGCCCGTAAAATTGTCTTTTCAGAAAAGCAGGCAGCCTGGCGTGCCATTGATGCCATGGCTACCATACATGCAGCCGTAGAGGCAAAGCGTGGCAGCAGCATTCCCGACTGGGCGTACCGCGATGTACTTTTCATGCTGATCGATTATTCCATCCGCTCTTTTGAAGTGCTTGAACGCAAACTGGCAGTAACAGAGAAAGAAGAAGTATTTGAAGTGTTTTACCGGGTTGGTTACCGAATGGGCGTAAAAGGCCTGCCCGACAACTATAAAGACTGGGTAATTATGCGGGAGGACCATCTGCAAAACAACCTGCAAAAGAGTCACTTCACTGCTGACCTGTTCAGCCAGTACCGCAAACATTTGGGTGTTGTCCGGTACCGTATTTTACTGGAAGCGCAGACACTTATTGTTCCGGAAAAGGTGCGTACCCTACTTGGGTTCAGGAAAACATCGTTGCTTAAGCCTGTACTTGGCGTATACAAGCTGAGCCGGTTTGTTAATGCCGATAAATTGCTGAAAGAGTTGATTATGCCTGCCGCTTACAAGTCGGAAATCAAAGCGTTGGACAGCGTAACATCCTCCTGACTATAGTTTACATCAATAATTGAATTTGCCTCTGCTATGGTTCTTCTTCCGCTTTTCCCGCGTTTTCAGTTCAGCAAAACCTTCCGGAAGGAGGCCCTGAAGCTTATGCCCACTTATAAACAGCCCCATACCACTTCCTCTAAAACTGGCGAACAAGCAGACTATAGCAGCCCGGTTTGCTACGCAAATTTGCCCGGATTAAGAGAGGGATTTGAAAGCTGAAATAACTATAACTATCAAATATTCAGGCTACTATATTTAATTTATTTCTTGTTTTTTCTTAGTTGCATGCAACCCATTAATGGTGTCGGGTATCTTATAGGCATAAACTAAATTAAAACTATGAAAATGAATTATCTGAAAGTGTGGTTGGGAAAGGGGAGACTTTTACTACTTGTTTTATCTGTAACTACGTTTAGCGCCTGCGAAGACACGAACTGTATCAAAGGCGAGGGTACTATCGAAACACGCGTCCTGAACCTGGAGCCTTTTACCAGGATAGAAGCCAACGGCGACTTTAAAGTTTACCTGACACAGGGACCAAATCAGAAAGTTGAAGTGAAAGGTGAACCCAACATTCTGAGTCAGCTGGAAACAAGCATTACCAATAATACCTGGAAGATCACCCACCGGGAATGTGTAAGAAAAAGCGAAGACGTAGAGGTGTATATCACCATTCCGGAAGTAGAGTCGCTGTACCTGAACGGGTCCGGGCACATTGAAGGGCAAAACACGATTACAGCCACCGACCTGCCCGTGGCAGTTAATGGCTCCGGAAGAATAGTACTGGATGTTATGGCGAACAAAGTCATCACGCAGGTTACAGGTTCCGGGAAAGTAGTGTTGCAGGGCGAGGCACCAATTCAAACCATTAACATTTCAGGCTCCGGGCGTGCCGAAACGTTTAACCTCAGCTCGGAAAATGTGACGGTAAATATTTCCGGTTCTGGAACTGGCGAAGTAACTGCTTTGGATTTACTGGATGTAACGATCTCGGGTAGCGGAAACCTGTACTATAAAGGCAACCCAACCATATCCCAAAATATATCCGGCTCTGGTAAAGTTATAAAGAAATAACTGCTGGTAATTCAGTTCTATAGTTGTAGATAAGTGAAGAATAAGCTTCGTGCTCAACTATAATTTTATATCTATTTTGGTTTGATGGCAGGGAGTTTATACCACATTTCTGCTGATTGCGTAAACCGCGTGTAACCCAAACCGAGACACGATGAAACGGATCAGAATCCTGGCCATATGTAATGCTATCTTTTTCCTGCTGCACCTGGTGCCGGCGCAGCTAACGCAACTTAAACTGCTGAGCGGCCAGACCATCGGCGAAGTGTCGGATAAGTACTTTACGTTGTTTACACCTGCCGGCATTACGTTTGCGATCTGGGGTGTGATTTACCTGGCACTAGCTGCCTTTTGTATATATCACCTGGTAAAAGCCTTTAAAGAAAATGCCACGCACGAAGCGAACCGGGCCATCTCGCGCATGGGCTACCTGTTTATAATCAACAGCCTGGCCACCGGCCTCTGGACAATTGCCTGGGTACATGAATGGTTGCTGGTTTCGGTGGGGTTAATGCTGGTACAGTTGGTGACGCTTATTCTGATACAACTTACAGTTGGAATTTACAATCCGAAACGCTCGGCTGCCTCGAGGTGGTTTACACAATTTCCGTTGAGTATCTATTTTGGCTGGATCTGCATCGCTACTGTCGCAAACATAAGCGCCACACTGGTTGGCTATGGCTGGCACGGCTTCGGTTTATCCCCGGAATTCTGGACTATGTTGATGATAGCTGTGGCTACTGGTATTACGATCTTTGTGGTGCTTAATCGCCGGAATGCATTTGTTGGTTTAGTTACCATCTGGGCGTTCTATGGAATTATTCTCAAGCATAAGGCCCTGAGTTTAACATCAGGTTCGGATATAATAACAACAGCATGGCTGTGCCTTGCATTAGTAGCACTGTCTGTACTCTTTATAGTTTACCGGAATATGTTCCAAAGCAAAACCGCCTTAAGCGTTGGGTGAGGATAGCTATAGTTTAACTCAGGTAGGTATAAATAAAAAGAGGCTCCCCGTCTGGGAGCCTCTTTTATATGATAAGTTTATAAAAAACTTTTCAACTTTTAGCCATCCTTTTATACGGCAGTGGGTTTCAGAAGGTTATGAATTCTTAGAAAATAGTTGAAATAATTTTAAAATAAGCCCTGATTCATCGAAAACGCTGTTTTTTTCTGAATTTATAGTTTAACGTCACTATTAATACCTATTTCCGTATGAGTGCCAAAGTTTAATGACATGCTATAAGCGATCAAAAAAACATTATGATACGCCCGGCACCCTTACTCATGAAATTCTTCTATACAATACTCTGTCTCCTCCTGGTTACAACACACCTGCATGCAGAAGCAGTAACTACTACCGGATCTGCAATTTCTGTGACAGCTAACACAGGAGTTGATCCGGCACCCGGCAGCCGCCAACTGGTGCAGGAACACTTCAGAACTATAACCCGGAACGCTAATGCATCTAACCATCCGGGCTTTATAGTTGAGAACAAACAGGAGTCTCTTTTGAAAGAGCAGGAACAGGTAAGTAACCAACGAGCTCCACTCTGGAAACCTGCCGTGGAGGTAGCTGCCATTAACCTGCTGTTTATGGGCTATAACCGCTATGTAGCAAAAGCAGATTATGCTTATGTAAACTTCGATACCTGGAAACATAACCTCAGCTCTGAGCCGGAATGGGACACAGACGAATTCGGGATAAACTTTATAGGTCATCCTTACCAGGGCACTTTGTACTTTAATACGGCTCGTTCTCATGGGTATACCTACTGGCAATCATTGCCATTTGCCGTAGCAGGTAGCTTAACCTGGGAATATTTCGGTGAAAATACGCTTCCATCTTATAACGACATGATCTATACGCCCCTGAATGGGGCTGCTCTTGGAGAGATCCTGCATCGCCTCAGTTCCAATATTCTCGATGACCGCACCAGGGGCAGAGAGCGGACCATACGCGAAGTGGCGGCAGGTATCGTAAATCCGGTGCGTGGTTTGAACAGGTTGCTGCAGGGGCAAACCTTCCGGGTAACTGACGAAGACCTCTACGAAAATGAGCCGCTTAACTTGACGGTTTTTGCAGGGCTGCACCGCCTGAACACCGAGGAAAACGATGTGTTCGGCAAAGGCAAAAGCAATAGCATGCTCAGTTTGCAGCTGGACTATGGCAGACCCTTCGAACCTGTAAAACGCCAGCCATTCGACTTTTTCAGGTTCAGGGCAGAATTTAGTTCAGGGAAAGCAGATACGATAGCCAGCAGAATAAATAATGTAACAGGCTACGGCATACTGGCTGGTCGTAACATGCAGTTGGGGCGGTTATCACTTTTAACAGGCGCTTTTCAGTATTACGATTACTGGAACACCCGTAATTTTGAATTGGGCGCACTGGGTTTTGGTGGAGGAGTTTTTTCGATGCTGGAGCTGGGCAACCGGGTAAATTTATTTACAAACGCACACCTTGGCATCATTCCACTGGCCGGCAACAGTACCCGATCGGCCCCGGATGTGTCTGGTTTCCGAAACTATACCTTTAACACTGGCTTGCAGGGGAAAATAGAAAGCACGCTGGCTTTAAGCGACCATGCAACTATAGCATTTGTATATTATCATTTCTGGCTCAACACATTTGACGGGATCAAAGGAAACAACTCGATAGGCATCGTCAGGCCTAGAGCAACCGTTCAACTGTACAAAAACCTGAGCCTGGGTTACGAGCACTTTGGCTATGCCACCAACAGGCGACTAGCTGCTTATCCAAATCAGAAATCAGTAGTAACAGAGCAGAAAATATTTCTACAACTTTTCCTGGAGGCGCCCCAGCGAAGTGGAGGTTACCACTAACTATAGTTGCGATTAAATGCCCTTATAGAAAGTAGAGTAATTGAGCTCTCTATTAGGTGCTGGCAAATCTGTGATCCGTAACTTTTTATAAGCTTGGATTTGTAATCCAACTAGGCCAGGTCCACACTATAGTTCGACACGAGCGAGGACGCCCGCGCCATGACCCTATAGTTTACACAGCCAGTAAAGCCTCTACCACCATATTTTATAGCTCCGTTTCAGGAGAGAAAGTATTCGTCACAAACATCCGGGCTTTCATCACATTTGCTGTTTTGTCTCAACGCTTTCCCTTATCATTGATCCATGAATGATCTGACAATGAAAAGCTTTATTGCTGAACCGCTGCAACGGAATAAGGTAGAGTTCTGGGCAGCCACCACTATCTTTGTTTTCGCACTGTTTTCGCTGATCACCGCCGACAGCCCGAATGAACACCTCTTCCGGGACGCTGGATATGACTTCCAACATTATGAGAACTATTTCTGGCCTCAACTGCTACGTTATAGTTTGCTCTATCTGTCGTTTCTGCTGCTAAACTTTAGAGTTCTGCCAGGCTTTATTGCTAAGCAAAAGGTATGGTTACATGTCTTTATAACCCTGCTTACCTTCGTCGTTCTCAGCCTGTTTATCGGCATCTTCGATACGTATACAAAAGGTTACCTTTTCTCAAGGTTTGAAACAGAAGATGAAACGTATAGCCAGATTTTCCAGATCAGCTTCAGCCATACCCTCTGGTTGTTTCTGATGTTCGGATTCTATTCTGCAATCAAGTTCACGGGGCTTTACCTGCTTTCCAACTCCATGGTAATACAGTCTAAATACAGGATGGTAACCCGTGATGCTCTTACTGCCTTCGTGTTCTGGATGGTAAGTGTGTTCCTGTTACTGATCATGGATGTTGGCGAGGAGATTACAGTGGTATGGGCTGTTTTCTCACTTAGTGCCTTACTGCTGTATTGCATTTCATTTTACACCCTGATACCGAAGTCCTTAAAAACTAAAAAGCCGCTGAGGTCTTATATTTTAAGGACGTTGCTTGTACTAGCTCTGGCTTTTCTGCCCATTGCTTTTGTAGTAATGACGGTTGTTTACCACGAAGACTCATCATTTGGCATTAGTTTTTTTAACACGCTTTTCCAGCTTGCTGTAACGGTGCCGGTAACCTGGGTGCTATTTAAGCGCCATACCAAAGGTAACGAAGAAGTATATGTGCTGAAAAAAGAACTGGGTAGATCGAATGCCAACCTTGACTTCCTGAGGTCGCAGATAAACCCGCACTTCCTGTTTAATGCCCTGAACACACTTTACGGTACTGCCCTGCAGGAAAACAGTGAGCGCACTGCACAGGGCATACAAATGCTGGGCGACATGATGCGCTTTATGCTGCACGAAAATCACCAGCCCAGAATTCTGCTTTCGCGCGAAGTAGAGTATATGCGCAACTACATCGATCTGCAACTGCTGCGTACGTCCACGTCGCCGGACATTGTGATAGAGGCCCGGATAGAAGATGTGCTGGCCGAGCGCTATATTGCCCCGATGCTGCTCATCCCTTTTGTAGAAAATGCCTTTAAACACGGCATCAGCCTGAAAGAAAAATCGTGGATAAGAATAAGCCTGCACACTGACCAGAGCAAGCTATATTTCGACGTATATAACAGCAGGCACCCGAAGCTGGAGCAGGATCCTGAAAAAGATCAGTCGGGCATCGGTCTCAGCAATGTGAAGCAACGCCTGGATCTGCTTTACCCGGGCAAGAAGGAACTGATCATCCGCGAAACACCGGAAGAGTTCTTTGTGCACCTCACCCTTGATTTGTAACTAACTATAGTTAGAAAGTTTTGAAGTTAGAAGGTTAGAAAGTGATGGAGAAGTACAGACGCAATACCTTGTGTCTCCATTATGAAACGATCTATAGTTTTAAGTAACTTCAGGGTGAAATTAAAGCAGGTATAGTTTGAAACTTATGAGAGCAATAGCAATAGACGATGAACCGATGGCGCTGGAAGTGGTGCGCCTGCACGCTGCCAAGGTGCCGTATCTAGAGTTGGTTGCCTGCTTTACCGATGCTTTTAAGGCGCTGGAATTCCTGCAAAATGAGTCTGTGGACCTGCTCTTCCTGGATATAAAGATGCCGGATATATCGGGACTGGAGTTTGTGACTAGCCTTCAGAAAAAACCGATGGTGATCTTTACAACTGCCTATACCGAGCACGCCGTTACCAGTTTTGAGCTCGACGCGATAGATTACCTGCTGAAGCCCTTTTCGCTGCCAAGGTTTATAAAAGCATGCAACAAGGCACACGAACTTCTGCAACTACGCGGAACCACAACGCCGGTAAAAGATTATATTTTCCTGAAGACCGGTTATGAGCAGGTAAAGGTTTTTTACGAGGAGATACTCTACATGGAAGCTGCCGGCAACTATGTAACCTTTGTGTTGCAGGATAAAAAGCTATTGTCGCGGATGACCATTAACGAACTGAGTGAACAGCTGCCCACAGATAAGTTTATCCGGGTGCACCGGTCGTATATAGTGGCCAAAGACAGGATAGACAAGATTGAACGGCACCAGGTAACTATAAAAGGAAATGAAGTGCCGGTTGGTGCATCGTATATGCCCCAATTACAGTTAGTATAAAGTGAAAGTTTAGTTAGTGTTTAAATTAGTAATTGTTTCTTAAGCAAAAAGCCACGCTGAATAATACAGTGTGGCTTTTGTGTTTAAACTATAGTTGATCAGATCATGGCAATTGTTTTGTTATCGACCTGTACACCGTAGGTTTTCTTATAGTGTACTTTTTTCTCCAATGCGGCAATGATGGGTTCTGAAAAGTCTACTCCTTCCAATTCGCTGGCATCGGGCAAAGCACCCGGGCTAAACACGTTTATCTCCATCAGTTTATCGCCCACTATATCGAGGCCAACCAGGAACATGCCATCCTGAATCAGTTTTGGTTTTACCAGTTCCACCAGGTCCAGCATGCGCTGATCTACTTTGGCAGCAACGGCAGAACCGCCGGCGTGCATGTTGCTCCGGATATCGTCTTTACTGCTCACCCTGCGGATAGCGCAATACTTTCCTTTATGCTGCAGGGCTTCCCCGTTCATTACAAAAAGGCGCACATCACCTTCGGTAGCTTCCGTTAAATATTCCTGGGCAATTACGTAGCCATCCCTGCTGATCGCTTCCACAATCTGGTTTAGGTTAGTGGCATCGTCCTTCTTTACCATAAACACGCCCGAGCCACCGGAACCCTGCAGCGGCTTTAATATGATGTTGTTATTCTGCTCGTTAAAAAATTCCTTTATCTCTTCCTTATCGCGGGTAATGAGCGTGCGTGGCCTTACTGCCTCTGGAAAGTGCTGGAAGTACATTTTATTTGCTGCATCCGATAACGAAGTAGGATCATTTAACACAATAACTCCGTGATGCAGCGCTAGCTGGCCGAAAATGATACCTGCATTCTGCGCCCACGAGCGTCCTTCGCCTTCAGCAGACGGGTCGTTGCGGAGCATCAGCACATCCAGATCAGGAGCAGTTACCCGCACCCTGGTGGCTGTGTCACTTTGCAAGGCTTCCAGGTAAGTAGCCGGTGTTTTGTACTTGTGATTTGCCTCGGCCTGTGTGGCCGTTGCACCCATATATCCATCGGGGTAATAGGCCAGGTCGCCCACGCCCATCAGGTACACATTATGCCCGAGATTATGCATGCGCTGCGCCAGGAAAACAGTGGTGTAAGATGCTTTTTCTGTATTTACGTCGTTAACTACGAATCCAATATTCATGTGAGGTGCTTCTAAGTTTAGTGTGCCAGGGTGGTTGGCTATAGTAAGTTAAATACTGTTATGCCTTCTTTTAGTTTTTCAAACTTGGGTTTTATAGTTGGATCGAGCAGGTAGCGCGGCTTTAAGGGCACCGGCCGCAACACATTTCTGTAGATGAGTTCCTGCACAATAGGTAAGTAATCCTGCCGTATTTTTCCGATCAGGAGTGGTTCCAGGGCATTACCTTCTTTGAGGTAGTTCAGGAGGTGAATGAGGCCCCGCAGGTATACGGCATCTTTGGTGAGACCACCACCACGGTGCACGCGCATCGTTATATCCCAGGCCGTTTCTTCGTCAAATTTATAGGTCTCTTTCAGTCGCAGGAAATTATCAATAAAGCTGCAGCCTTTGGTTAAGTGGTAAACCGAAACTACCCGCGCTGCCAGTATGCGCATTCTTTCCTGGTCCAGGCCCCCAACCAGCCATTCGCTCAACACTGCCAGACCTTCCTGTAGCTCTTCGTAGCCCGGGCTGCCAATGTATAGTTGCTGCAGCGGTTGTGCTTTGCCGTTATAGTACGTAAGTATGTGCGTGCCTACTTCGTGCTGGATCAAGGCCTGGGCGCGGTGTCGGGGTATCTTTGCATCGGTACCTACATGTAGCCTGCCTTTCGAAACGATAAGGCCAACTATATCATCGCTGACAACTACCCCTGAATCTACTCCGGCATACTGCTTTTTAAGAAACGCAATTTCCTGCTCGGCCAGCGCTGCAAATTCGGGTACAGGTATCAGTTCTACATCAGCTTCGCGGGTGGAGGCAGGAATGGCAGCCAGAATTCCTTCGGCTACTTTCAGTAACTGGTCATCTACAGTACCAAACAGTTGCATACTGCTATACATAAAGTCCGGTGTGTTACGGTCAGCAAGCATTGTCAGCATCTTGTCGAGCTCGTGGCGTTTGTCCCGGAAAAGGTAAGCCAGCGTAGGGTCGTCTACTTTCTCTATCGGGATATTGTATAGTTTCCGTTTCAGCTGGTCAGCATCTACAGGCATCAGGCGGTAAAAGAAGGTTGGCGTCTGGCTATAGTTTGATTTTTTGAATTCGGCCCAGGCTTCGTTGTTATTGACAGGTGTTACCAGCAACAGGAACCGGAACTGATCGCTGATGCTGGTGAGCTGCTTGTCTATTTTCCAGACCGATCTGTTAACCGCCTGTCTGCCCAGCGACTGGAAATGGATCGGCTTGTGGGATGTTTGTACGGATAAAAAATCAAAGACTGTTTTCTTGATCGCGGCAGCAATTTTCTCGCGCAGGGTGCGCAGCAATAAGGGGTAGGCTGTTCCGGTTTCCTGGTTTACATAGATCGGTTTCAGTTCCAGGCCAAGCATCAGGTAACTATGTTTCTTTAGCTTTTCTTCCGGGAAAAGGCTTAATGGGCCTTCCAGTAATTCCTGGTTCGATACTGTTTCTACAGAACTATGAAAGCCGCCGATCTTTATCTGTTCCAGTTCATGCTGCAGGGTACTGATAGTTGTTGGTAACTGCTCTTTCGGGCCAAGAATTCTGAAAAGTGGGGTAGTGGGAGTTGCCTGTGGTGCAGCTTTTATTTCCAGGATCAGAAAAGCATCAAACTGATGCGCCATTTCTTCGGCTATGCTGCCAATCAGCCTGGTGAGCTCCGGTGTCTGTTCTTCCTGCGCGATAATGTAAGAGGCAGATGCTTTTACAAAGTCTGCGGTAGCGTGGTCGGGGTTACCGGCCGGGTGGCGGAAGAGCAGTAAGAAGGGCAGGGGCCTGTCGATGTAAACCAGGCCGCCACCGGGCAGGCGACGGTGCACCTGCTTGCCACGGCGCAGGCTTTTGGTGATCTTCTGTATAAAATGGTCGGTAATGCTGTCGATCATGCCATTTGTTGATCCGTAACTATAGTACCCGGCACACTTCGTGCATGGCAGCAAGGACGGGTGTTATAGTTTGGGCCAGTGCTTTCTTTATTTCTTCTACCTGTCCGTAATCGGGCTTACCGGTCCATTCATCCATAAAGAATTTCTTAAACTCAATGCTCATCACACAGGCGTTGTCCCCGAAGTTGTCGTGTATCCAGCGCATAAAGTGGCCGCCTTCAAATTTTACATTCTCACGAACATCCAGTTGCCGGCCATGGAAATCATAACTTTTAAGGGAGTTGGTAAAAGCATCAACCACAGGCGCCCACTTGCGGCGGTCCATGTTACCGGTACCAATGTTAACTTCCGGGTTTTGCTGCGGATCAGCGGCCGGACCTTCAGCGCCATCGCGTTTATGGTTGTAACTGTGCAGGTCGTACACTATAAAGCAGCCGTGTTTTTGCTGTACTTCTGTAAGCAATTGTTTTACGTCGGCATAAAACCTGTCGTAGTGGGCCAGCGATTCTTCAGCAAACTCTTTCGAAAGCTCATCTTTCCAGACGTTTAAGCCCCAGGCATCTTCGGGTTTTATATAGATCGCTTTGTCGCGGGAGCGGTTCAGGTCCAGCTCGAAGCGGGAATTGTGCCCTATGATACGGTTATCGGTTATTTCAACCCAATGGTCCGTAAATGGATCTTCTTCGCGCAGACGCTCTTCAGCTGCCAGTGCAAACAGGTTACTGATGTTGTGGCGCACCTCGTGCCCGCTATGTATGGCCGTAGCTATAAGGGGGCTGTCGCCACGGGTTATGGTATAGTAAGTACTGTCTATTTTAGTGTGTTCCATAGTTTTAGTGCTGTACAAGGTTTTACCCTCATCAGCTTCGCAAGGTTATACCGGTACCTGTGCTGCCGATGGTATCGGGCACTATCGTATGAAGAAATCTATAGTTGTCTCAGTCATCCTGAACTATAGTTTACCTGGTGAACCTGATCGCTTGTTAAATATATGGTATCAAAATACTTAAAACCTGTTTGACTAATTTGACTATATTTGAGTGAAACCAAAAACTTAAATCCTATGAAAAATTACAAAGCAATTTTAGCCCTTCTGTTCATGTTGATGCCATTTATGTATGCCTGCCAGCAGGGCACTGACGTAGTGGAATCGGGCACTTACCAGGGTACTGTTGATGAAGTAGAGGCGGCAAAAACCGAGATCTATGTGAAGACAGATGATAACAAACGCCTGGAGCTATACTTTAACGAAAACACGACGCTGACAAGAAACGGCGAAACAGTTCAGTTCGATCAATTACAGAAAGGCCAGAAGGTAGAGGTAGAAGTAAACAAAGTTGGTCAGCGTTTAGAACCAGTTGCTGTTCGTATCCTGGAATAACATGATCGATCAAAGCTTCTGGCGAACAGAGGTCTGGCACCCGCTCACGGTACACTTCCCTGTCGCTATATTATTACTGGCTACTATCGTAAAGGTAGTAGCCGTACTTTTGCGTGAGCAGCAGCAAGGGTTCTGGCAACGGGCCGGAGCCTATTTGCTTTATATTGGCTTCCTGGCTGCCTGGGTTAGTGTGTATACCGGTAGCCTGGCAGAAAGTATTGTAGCCCGCAAACTATGTGACCCCACTGTTTTAAAAGATCACGAAATAGCTGCTTTTAACCTGGCCTACATTTTTACGGGAGCTACTGCTCTGGAACTGGCTTTGCGTTTTCAGTTGCTGAAGTTTAAGCCAGCCCTGTTGCAGGTTATAGTACTGCTGCTAATGCTGGCAGGTTCCGGTTTCCTGGTCTACGTAGGGCATACCGGTGCATCCGTGGTTTATAACCAAGCAGGTGGCGTCAACATTCCGCCGGCAGACTGCGCTGGTTTCTGATAATCTTTTATGAATTATCCTGTAGCCTGTTAGTCAACTATAGGTTAGTTAGTAGCAGCAGCTGAAGCTACTTCTATGCTGGTCTTATCGCGTGAGCCCAAGTACAAACGGTAACACAGTAATATGGCTTCTACGCCAACTATAACTACCAGGGCAATCCGTATCTGTGCATGCAAATCACCGAAGGTCAGTAAGATCATAGCAACAAAAGGAAGAACTATAAGTGCTGCATCCAGTCTGGTGAGAAGACCCGATCGAACTATAGTTACAGCAAAACTTATAAATGCCAGCAATGCCGCCAGGTTGGTTAGGGTATAGCTCACAGAAGTCATCAGCAGGGTAAGCGTACAAAACCCGATCCCCATCCAACTATAGTTATGCTGGCCTATCGTGTCGGTAATGGCAGGTGTGGTTTTGTGCTCTCTATCAGGTTGCAGCAGGAACAGGAACTTACGGTGTTCCAGGCCAAGCAACACCAGGTTAAGTAACAGGAAAACAGCATTTACATACGGCGTGCCCTGCCAATCCATGGATATGGTAACGGCCAGGATGGCAACATTCATGGGCACCAGCATTACAGTCCCAAGTAAACTATAGCGTTGCGATAAAAGCAGCGTTCCGCAAATTACCTGGCTAATGGCCACTATCCTGGCAAACAATCCCAAGCCATGTTTTGCCAGTGCTTCTTCCAGCCACGGTGGCCCAATCAGTTGCCCGAAGTTGCCGTGCGTGAGTTTACAGATGCCAGCCGAGAAAAAGATATATCCCAGGAACAGACGGATAAGCAGCATGAGCAGGTACTGGTTCTTTAACATAGTTTTAGTGGGTAGTGAAGTGGCAGATATGTTAGTATACCTGTAAGTAAAAAATAGCATCTCACTTTAAAAAATGAATTATACTAACAGGTTGGTTTTCACTACAAATAGCCGGATTTTACAGTTGTTTATTTTAGCGAGTATGCTGATTATAAGCAGATTATAGTTAGCGCCGAGCTGAAGAAAGAACTTTAGAAGAGTGAAGCAAAACTGCTAACCCAGGGTGAACAATCAAATAGAAAAGCCGCTCTTCAGCAGTAGAGAGCGGCTTAACATATAGTTATGATATTACGGTTTTAGGTTAACTATAGGGCTTATAGTTTAAACTATAGAACAAGTAGTTTTTACTTCTTATTATAGATCTCAACGCCACGTTGGTTAGAGGTTGTTCTCCAGCCTCTGTGCATGCGGTCGCTGTTAAATACGAGCGCAATATTTCCCTGCGGATCAACCCCTATTACACCTACATCGCCTTCTTCCGGTTTTACTCGTTCCAGCACCACCGTTTCGCAGGCTTTTTGTAAGGTTAGTCCTTTGTATTCCATTAACGCTGAAATATCATAGGCAATCACGTTCTTTATCAGCACTTCGCCATCACCTGTACCAGATATAGCGCAGGTCTTGTTTTTAGCATAACAGCCAACCCCGATCAGGCAACTGTCGCCAATGCGGCCCATCTTTTTATTTTCAGTACCTCCCGTTGAGGTTGCTGCTGCCAGGTTGCCTTCCCGGTCCAGGGCCACAGCCCCGACGGTGCCATGTATGCGTGCGTTCAGTTCGTCCAGGCCAATTCTGTCACTGCTTGTAAATTCTTCTTCCCGCTTTTTAGAGAAAGCATCGAATTGGTGCTCGGTTATAAAGTAAGAAGAGGGCTCCATCCGGATATCTATTTTCTTGGCATATTCCAGGGCTCCCATATCCCCCAGGAATCTATATTTAGTGTTCAACATTACAGCTTTTGCCAGCGATACTGGGTTGCGGATGTTCCGGACCAGAGCCACTGCCCCGGAAGCCTGGTCGCTACCTCGCATAATGGCCGCATCCATTTCCACTTCCCCGCTTGCATTCAGGGCAGATCCTCTGCCGGCATTAAAGAGGGGATTATCTTCCAGTGTTTTCACTGCTGCCTCTACTGCATCTACTGCTGAGCCGCCATCTTCGAGTATTTTATAGCCGGCATCTACCGCTTCCTGTATTCCTTTTTCATAGCCTTTTTTGTTTTCATGTATGTGATCTGAGTCCGGTCCTGCGCCACCATGAACTAAAATTGCGATCGGTTTCTTCTTAGCCATCGTTTCGTTGTTTTCTGTGTTGGGATTATAGTTCTCAGGTAGTACGGCTTTTGCTAAAGCACGTTGATGCTGCTGTAAATCCATATAAACGCAAAAGAGAAACGCGATCCCAGGACCGTGTTTCTCTTTCATGTCTGACGGATTATCCGTGACTTTTAACCGAATGTTCTACTGCTTTTTAAACCTTAGTTTGTTACGTGTGTATAGTTGCTACACCACTCCAGAGCTCCGGCTCATAGTAAACCATGTTACTATTCAATAGATGTTTCGGGTATGTGCCATAATGTATCCGTTTAGCATAAGTCCTCACTACTAAGACACGGTTTGGAGCTTCAAAGGCAACTATGTTAGCGCCTACGCCTTACTATAGTTTGACTGTAGTGGTAAATTAATTGTTACCGGCCTTCTTATTAGCCTTAGCCGATTTTATGGCTTGTTTATCTGCATCAGCACGGTTGCGTTGTGCTTTGGCTTCCATGGCAGCTGCCCGTTTTGCCTGTTTTGCGGCATAGGATGCCTCCTTATCAATTCGTTTTGCTTCCTTCGCTTTCGCCTCAGTAATCTTAGCATTTGCTTTTGTGTCTGCTTTTAATTCTTTGGCATTTTGTAAGCGTATTTCGTCCCGTATTTTTTTCTCTTTAGCGAATTCCTGTTCTTTTTTCTGCTCTTCTATAGTAGGAGTGTTCTGGGCGAAAGATTGTGTTGCTGCCAACAATAAAAATCCTGTTATCAGCGAAAATAAAATGTTTTTGTAAGTCATATTTTAAGGAAAAGGTATATTCTATTATCCTGTTTATAGTATACGCACGAAGCTATATTAAAACTGGAATAACCTGATATAGAATAGATTATAGTTTGAATAGTGCCTTTGAGGTAAGTGGTGGCTCTAAATCACGTAGTTGAAAGCTAATGCCTTGAACAATAAACAGGTCCGATTACAAACTATGACTCCTGAACTATAGGTTTGAGATAAATGACAAACTCGGTACCGTGATTTAGTTTACTGTTTACAGAGATACTGCCGCCCGTATTTTCGACAAGCTTTTTTATAAGGTAAAGGCCGATGCCGGTACCTTCTCTATCTTTTGTAAAGCGTGTATAAGGGGCAAATAAAAGGTCTATCTTGTCTTCAGCTATGCCCAGACCATTGTCCTTCACCGAGAGCATTACGTATTCTTCTTTTTCCTCAGTTTTAACAACTATTTCCGGAGGGCGGCCCGGTGCCTGGTAGTTAATAGCATTGCTGAGAAGGTTATAGAGGATGCTTCTCAGGTTTTTAGGAGAGGTTTCTATAGTTGCAACACCCAGTTCATAGGTGATGCTGGCATTACTATTTACAATACGATCTTTTATAGTTAGCTCTACTTCATTCAGGATAGCTTCGAACGAAACGGTTTCAGCTATTTCTTTATAGTTACCTTCGATCTTCGCAATTTCAGACAACTCGTTTAAGATCGTGCGCATTCTATTCACAGAGGAGTCCAGCATCTTAGCGATCATTTCCTGCTCGTGATTATCTTCGTCGCAATTCGCCATTAGCTCGGCAGATGTTACCTTCAGTTGTTCCACCAATCCCTCAATGTTTGCCAAAGGCGCTTTCAGATCATGTGAAACAGCATAGATAAAAGTTTCGTGCGACGCATTTAACTTTTCCAGTTGCTTGAGCACTTTCATCCGGTCAGTGATATCAACAAACGTGATGATGACGCCATTCGCCCTGTTTTCTTTTTTTATAAGATAGGGGATAATGTTCATCTGGAACCAGCGCCTGTCAGTTGTCTGGATCTCTTTTTCGAAGATCTCTCCGGATTCAATTACCGAGTTGATGTTCTCAACTATAGTAGAGTACCGGATGTGATTGACCATCTCCTGCATAGGCCTCCCGATATGCTCAGGAGTGAAGCTGAATTGCTTCATGGCCGGCGGCGTGAATTTGCGGAGTATTAAGTTAGCATCAACAAAAAGCTGTGGTATAATTGTGTTTCTGAAATAGTTTTCCAGTTCATCATTCAGCTCTATAAGTTGCTGTATCGTTTTTGATCCGTTCATGTTCATGAAGGGTGCTGCTTAATACGTAAAATAATGCTGACCATCCGGCTAACTATAGTTTCCCGGAAAGAGGAGGGCAGCCGTGCTTTTGATCACTCTTAACAACAACGGTTAAGATTCCGAAGCACTTTACACAAGGTTGGTTAGTATTGAAACAGAACGTTTGTTCCGTTACGTATCCATTTTTCAAAGAATACATTGTCGTTAAACTCGCCGGAGATCAGCACAGAGTCTGTTTCGGTTTCCGGGGTACGGGTACTCATAAAGCCCGGTAAAACTGCCTGGTTATTAGGAACCCAGTCCGGTCCTTTTTTAAGAGCGATGCAAAGATATTCGTGTGTTTCGGTATCAACTAGGTATTTTCTGTTCACTTTGTATGTATTTGGTTAACAATTAATTAAATGCAGCGATTTAACTGCGGTAGCCATAAAAAAAGCCTTACCACTTGGGTAAGGCTTTTCCTGGTGAGCTATAGTTAAAACTAAGCGCGTTTTACGTTAACTGCATTTAAGCCTTTACGTCCTTCCTGCAGTTCGAAAACCACTTCGTCGTTTTCTCTGATCTCATCTACAAGGCCTGAGGCATGTACGAAGTACTCCTGATCTGAATTTGTCTCTTTAATGAAACCGAACCCTTTCAGGTCATTGTAGAATTTTACTATTCCGTTATTCATATTGTGATTTTTGTTATGATATACCTACTACATATTAAGCGGCATATGCGTTCATTATTATTTACAATATACAATAAAAAAGTTACAATTGTTGCCTGGTAGCTTCTAAAACATGTTTTATTTTTTTAATGCTTTGACTGTCAGGTGCTATAGTTTGGATAAATAAAATGCCTTGAGCTGCAGAACCGGAAATGTGTATAAATAAAAGCTAATGACTTTAGTCTTATTTAAAAAAGTACTAAGTAATTTAGTGTTTTGTTAACCGTAAAGAGCTTCAGAACTATAGATTTTAATGGTTTATAGTTAGCGAAACATTACACCTGAATTAAAAGCGCATTAGTGGCTTTATAGTTTGCCACGTAGTATTACCCTATGTCTGCAGCAGAACCCAACGATTTTTTTAAAGAAAGTCGCAGTTTTACGGAAATAAAAGAGGAGCTATTCGGTAAATACTTCGAAAACCGGAGTGCCGGCTGCCTGGGTAAACTCAAAGAGAAAGCCAGTGAAACTATGCTGTTCCTGGATTTGCAGGCAGGAGAGGAGCAAGGCGCGCAAACCGTATCTACATTCCTAAATAACAACACCTTCCACTACCTCAAAAGCATTATCAAAAGGCCGACCCTGAATGAAAAGTTGCTGACCTTCTTTTACACCAAAAGCAAAGTTGCCCTGGAACAGGCAGCAGAGGCCCTGCAGACGCACCCTAACTATAGCGACCTAGTTCATCCGCCAGTATTGCTTGCTGATGCCGAAAGTAAAGCACAACTTACAGAGCATTTAAATACTGGTACTCCTTCCCTTATTTTCCTGGATCCGTTTGAGAGTATTTTTACGTCACAGGTTTTACTGCAAGCTGTTGCCAACCGGCAGTCAGACCTGTTTATGCTACTGCGCCCGGATAATATTACAAAAGCTGTAGGCGGCAAAAAGGTAAATGCAGCAATAAATGCTTTTTTCGGGGAGCAGCTGCAGGACATCGGCAACTATAGCAGAAAGGAAAAAAGCAAAACCAGGCGGCAACAGTTCATGCTCGACAGGTTTATCAGCTTGTTAAACAGCCAGGAACATTACACGCTGCTTTTCAAGGTAAACCTGCCGGGTATAGAAGAGCCGGAACATTACCTGCTTTTTGCTTCTCCATGTAGCCGGGCTTACAGAAGTTTTAAAGAGATGCTCTTGCCCTATAGTACATGGCAGCCAGACGGAATACCAACATTTATAGCTAATGAATTTCCGCAGTCGCAGCTTGCCTTGTTTGAGCTGGTTCCAGACTATAGTTTACCTGACCTGACAGATCGGATACTGGAGAATGCGGCTAGCTATAAATACAAGTCGGTGGAGACGATTTATGAACTGGATAGCGTGAATACCAACTATAGCCGGGAGAACTATATTACCGTCATAGAACAGCTTCGCAGAGCAGGGAAAGTAGAATTGCTGAACGCGAAAACCATGCAGACCATCAGGGTAGTTACGCCAGCTTCGGTTGTAAAATACAAGCTATAGTATCGTAGTTACCGGACAACTATAGTAGTTACCCAAATCGCAACGAAAAAGCAGTGCCTTCTCCCTCTTCGGATTGTACCTGTATAGAACCGCGATGCAGCAAAACGATCTGTTTACAAAGGCTCAGCCCGATACCGCTGCCCTGCTTTTTAGTGCTGAAAAATGGAATAAAGATCTTTTCCTGAACCTCTTTCGACATGCCTGTACCGTTATCCATTACCTTGATAACTGTCTTGTTCTCATTATCTGTATAAGCCGTTAGAGTTATCTCCGGATTGGGCTGATCTTTTACTGCTTCGATCGCATTTACTAGTAAGTTTATCAGCACCTGGTCCAGTAAATTGGTATCGGCTTGCAGCGCTATAGTTGTGTCTTTAAGGGCGATGCTAAGCTGGATGTTTTTCTGGTCGAGGGTAGGCTGCATTAATTGCTTTAAGTTGCTGAAAAGCTCCTGCACATACACGGCTTCTAGGTTTAGTTTGGTGATCTTGCTTAGACTGCGGTAGGTTTCGGCGAAGCGTAAAAGTCCCTGGCTGCGGCGTTTTATAGTTTCAACACCCACCTTCAGGTCTTCCAGGTCATCGTGCGAAATGCCCTGTACAGTTGATTCCTTTAGTCGGTTCTTCAGCGTATCGGCCAGCGACGAGATAGGAGCCACCGAGTTCATTATCTCATGCGTCATTACGTTCAGCAGCTTTTGCCAGGCCTGCGATTCTGTTTCGTCCAGCGCCTCACTCACATTCTGGAAAGCTACCAGTTTATAGTTGAGTCCTTCGTTTTGGAAACCCGTTGCAGATAATAGTAATTTAAAAGAAGCTTTCTCTAAATAAGTAGTGTGCGCCGTGGTAATTTTGGTGTGGCCTGGCTGTAGCTTCAGCACTTCTTCATACAGTTCCTGGTCGCGCCTGGCAAGGTACTGTACTGTTTGCATGTGCGGCAGGTGCAGTAATTTCTTCAGCGAATCATTCATTAGCACTACTTCGCCACTTTCCAGTTCATACGTTAGGATACCCGTGTTTACCAGCGCAATTACCTGCTGCAGGTTCTGAAACTGTGATTCCTTTTCTTTGCTCAGGGCTTTAAAGGTGGAGTTGATCTCGTTAAAGCCTTTTCGCAATACTTCCAGCTCCACCGGGGAATGCGTTTCGTTAAAAAACCGGGAGAAGTCGCGGTAATGCACCGACTCCACAAACTGGTTAAATTCGTCCTGCGCTTTTTTGGAGAAACTAATAAGTTCGTAGACCTGATAGATCAGCAAAGGAACCAGAAATACCAGTGCTTCTGCCCAGCCATTTACCACAACTATAGCCGGAGCACTGAGTGTGAGCAGGAGCAGTAGCACCCGTAGCGTAAGCCGACCTTCGAATGTCTTAAATGTCATACTTGCCTAACCGTCGGTACAATGCGGTGCGCGTAATGCCTAACTCTTTGGCTGCTTTTGTAAGGTTGCCATGATGCTTCTCGAGCACGCGGTTTATAGTTGCTTTTTCCAGTTCACCCAGGTTAGATTGTAATACAGCCGACTCAGGTGCCGGAGCACTTTCGATAGGGGAGAACAATATGTCCTGGGCTTCCAGCACAGGGCTGTCGCCCATGATAATGGCGCGTTCAATGGCGTATTGCAGCTCGCGCACGTTGCCCGGGTAATGGTAGTGCATCAACTTGTCGATAGCTGATTTGGAAAGGTCCGGCACAGAACGCATGTATTTGGTGGCATACACGTCCATAAAGTGCTTTGCCAACAGTATAATATCATTGCCACGCTTGCGAAGCGGCGGCACCATAATCTCTACTGTATTAATGCGGTACACCAGGTCTTTCCGGAAACGGGATTCATTGGCCAGTTCGCTTAAGGGTACGTTTGTGGCCCAAAGCAGCCGTACATCTATATTGGTGGGCTCATTAGAACCCAATCGTATTACCTGCCTGTTCTGTAACACACTCAGTAATTTGGCCTGCTGGTGCAACGAAATATTGCCTATCTCATCCAGGAAAATAGTACCGCCATCTGCTGCTTCAAAACGGCCGGCGCGGTCTTCGCGGGCATCGGTAAAGGCTCCTTTTTTGTGACCAAACAACTCACTCTCGAACAACGACTCGGTAAGGGCACCCACATCCACTTTTACAAAAGGCTTGTTTTTACGGGTAGAGTGCTGTTGTATGGCTTTCGCGATGAGCTCTTTGCCAGTGCCGTTTTCGCCCAGTATCAGGATATTGGCATCTGTTGGCGCTACTTTCCTGATCTTGAGCAGAATATCCTGCATCACTTCTGACTCGCCGAGCAGTTCAGGACCGGCAAGCGTTTTATCTATAGTTTGGGGGGGAGCCTTTTTATCGGTGCCTTTGGTAGCAACTGCATCTGTTATTATGCTCAGTAACTTCTCGTTGTGCCAGGGTTTTACCACAAAATCAAGGGCGCCTTCTTTTAGTGAGCGGATGGCCAAGTCTATGTCGCCGTATGCCGTTATCATGATCACAGCAGTCTGCGGGCGATGCTCTTTTATCTTCTTCAGCCAGTACAAGCCTTCGTTGCCGGTATTCAAGGCACTCTTATAGTTCATGTCCAGCAGCACCACATCAAAAGCATTAGTACTCAGCAGCGACTGAATCTGCTCCGGGTTCTTTTCCGTGATGATCTCTTTTACCAGGGGTCTTAACAACATCCGTACGGCGGTCAGCACATCGGTATCATCATCTACTACAAGTACAGAAGCTTTTGATAATTGCATACATTTAGTTCTATAACAGCTAAATAAACTATAATTATGCCACTTATACAACCACCTGAATCTGAACCAGTTTTACAGGTTTGGTCTGCAAAGGAGTGTGCGAATTCGCACGGTTAGCGCACGGTTTTGCACACAGTTAGTAAGGGGTTGTAGTTAATTTGCTGATTTACAGCAATATATTGTTTTGGCATCAGGTGTGTACAATGCCAGAAGATCTCCATTACAAGATAAAACTATAACGTATTTCCAGACAGTTAACGCACACTACCATGTTCAGAAACTACTTCACAACTGCCTACCGTAACCTGTTTCGCTACAAAGGCTTCGCGTTTATAAATATTGCAGGGCTGGCACTTGGCCTTACAGCCTGCCTGCTTATTGGCTTGTTTGTGCACGATGAGTTGCAGTACGACAAGTTTCTGCCGGAAGGAGACAGGGTATACCGCGTTTATAACCAGCAGACCGGTGAAGCGGGTAGTGATTTTATTGCAAGTGTACCACCCATGTTCGGAACAACGCTGGAGCAGGAGATACCCGAAGTAGAGACGATGGCGCGCATTTTAATGCTGCCTTTTGAAAACAAAACGCTGATTGAGGTCGGGGATAAACAGATCTATGAAACGGGTATGTTCATTGCGGATCCACAGTTCTTTGATATTTTTCAGCTGAACTTTAAATATGGATCACCAGAAAAAGCGCTGGATGATCCCGCTTCCATTGTTATTTCAGAGGGGTTCTCAGAGCGGGTGTTCGGTAACACCGATCCGGTTGGTAAAGAGATAGCTGTTAATAAGACTACACTTCTGGTAAAGGGAGTATTTGAAAGTAACAGTAAATTTCACCTACCGGTAAACTTCGTACTTCCGATGAGCGCGGCAGGTATTCCTCCGGAGCGAATGAAAGGTTGGGGATGGCAGCAGTTTTATACGTACATAAAGCTAAAGGAAGGAGCTGATTACAAGTTCGTACAGTCAAAGTTAAGAGACATTGTCGCAAAGCAGGTTGATCCGGATAAGAATGCTCCATATGAGTATCTACCCTTTATACAGCCATTGGATGAGATTTACTTATACTCCTCCAGTTTTAAATATGACCAGGCGATCAGAGGCAACATAACGTATGTAAAATCACTGAGCATTATCGCCATATTTATACTGCTTATTGCCTGCTTTAACTTCGTTAACCTGGCTACTGCCAAATCCATGCAGCGCGCTAAGGAAGTAGGAGTCCGCAAAGCTATAGGAGCCAGCCGCAGCCAACTGGTGCTACAGTTCCTGGGCGAGACAATTATACTGACCCTTATCAGCGTTATTTTTTCAGCAGCGCTCACCTCGCTGGTGCTCCCTAGCCTGAACCGGTTTACCGGAAAGCAGATGAGCTTTAATGTGTTTCAGGATCCTTTGTTACTCCTATTATTACTAACCTTAACGCTGGTGGTAGGGGTACTGGCAGGGCTGTACCCGGCCTTGGTGCTCTCCGGTTTTAAACCTGTAAAAGTATTGAAGAGCGCCGTAGTGGTAGACAGTAAAATCGGGAGGATTCAGTGGTTACGCCATGGGTTAATTGTGGTGCAATTTGCTTTGTCTATTTTCCTGATTGTTTGCGCAACTATAGTTTACCGCCAGGTATCGTACCTGCACAACAAGGACCTCGGTTTTAATAAGGAGCAGATCATGTTTTTCCAGATGCGTGGAGATAACATGTTCCAGAACTACCAGACATTTAAAAATGAACTGCAGAAAGCGCCCGGTGTTAAAAGTGCTTCGATCGGATATGGTTTCCCGGGAGATGCCACGGCCGGAGACCGCATTATAGTACCAAAGAACGGGGAAAAAGAGCACCACGGCGTTACGCAGCTTATGGTAGATTTTGACTACATCAAAACACTGGATGTAAAATTAGTAGCCGGAAGGGCTTTTTCGAAGGAGTATAAAACAGATGCCGATCATGCTTACATGATCAATGAGACAGCGGTGAAAGAACTGGGTTACGGTACGCCTGAAAATGCGCTGGGCAAAACACTTATCTGGCCGATCTGGAACGATGTAAACCCGGACTCAATGAAAGAAGGTAAAATTATAGGAGTGGTAAAAGACTTCCATTTTAAAAGCCTTTATGATAAAGTAGATCCGACAGTGCTCCAGATTTTTCCAGGTGCAAACGTAAAAGTGGCTGTGAAAGTAGATGCAGCCAATATGGCCAATACCATTGACCAGGTGAAAAAAGTATGGGCTAAATTCTCTCCGGATTACCCGCTGGAATACATTTTTATGGACCAGAATTTCGAGAAAATGTATAAAGCGGAGGACAAGCTTAAGACCCTGCTCTGGATATTTACCGGACTGGCAATTTTTGTGGCTTGTATGGGATTGTTTGGCCTCGCTGCGTATGCTGCTGAACGACGTAAAAAAGAGATCGGAATAAGAAAAGTACTGGGTGCTGATAACGGGTCTATTGTTGCCCTGCTCTCGAAAGAATTCCTGATGCTGGTTATAATGGCTGCACTGGTAGCTTTCCCGCTGGCCTGGTATGCGATGCACAACTGGCTCGAAGACTTTGCCTATCGTGTCGATATAAGTCTATGGGTGTTTTTAGTGGCAGGAATAGTGGCAGCCCTGATCGCATTTTTAACGATCAGCTACCAGGCACTAAAAGCCGCCAGGGCAAATCCAATTTTAAATTTAAGATTTGATTAGATCTGATAGAATCGGTCAACGATAGATATTTTTATAACTATAGCCTGCCCAATAATCTGTTGGGCAGGCTATAGTTGTTTTCAGGATTTTGAATTAACTATAGGCACTTCAGTTTTAAGTGGAATTAGTTTACCCTGCTTTGTAACTTTAGAGAAATAATCCGCTTATATTTCCTGAAACAAACTATAGTTTATGGCCGAGTTGCTCTTACAATCTATCCGCGAAAAAGTATCTGCAACCGATGAAGAACTTCTTATCTGTAAAAGTTTTTTCACGCCTAAAAAGTTAAAGAAGAAGCAGTTCCTTTTACAGGAAGGTGATGTTTGTAACAGGATGACGTTTGTGGAGTCGGGAGCGCTTTTCTCGTATGCGACCAATGCCAAAGGTACTCAGAATGTAATACAGGTTGCGTTTGAAGGGTGGTGGATATCAGACCTGTATAGTTTTTTTACGCAGGAACCCTCTACCCTCAACATCGAAGTACTGGAAGATGCCGAGCTGCTAATGATTGACAGGGAGCAGCACGAACACTTGTTGGCACGTGTACCCAAGTACGAAACCTACATCCGGTTACTTTACCAGAATGCTTACATTGCTTTGCAGCGACGGGTAGAAAGTACGATCGGGCTTACAGCCGAAGAAAAGTATATCCGCCTCCTGGAGCAATACCCAACTATACTACAGCGCATGCCCCTAAACCTGGTCGCCTCTTATTTGGGCGTAACACCTGAAACCCTCAGCCGCATCCGAAAACAGATCTCTCTCTGACCTGCTTGACAAAGATCAAGTCAATTTCTTATCATATGTCATTCCGGGACTAATCTGAGTGTGGTAATTTTGTATGTGGATCGCACAACTATAGTTTGTGATCTAATTATAGAAAATTAACACAGGACTGAAAACATGCAAAGAAAGCAGTTCATTAAAACACTTGTAACAGGAGTAGTAGGTATGACCACTTTAACCGCCTTTAATAAATTTACAGATAGCCTTGGCGAGCAGGAAAAACTGATGCCCGTACTTTTTATGGGCCACGGCTCACCTATGAATGGCATATTAGATAACGAATTCAGCCAGAAATGGAAGAAGCTTGCAGGCGAGATCCCGACACCTAAAGCTGTGTTGGTAATTTCGGCGCACTGGCTTAGCAAGGGCACGCGCATCACGGCCATGGATTTTCCGCAAACCATCCACGATTTTGGCGGTTTCCCGCAGGAGCTGTTCAATGTGCAGTACAATGCCCCGGGTAATCCGGAGTTGGCTAAAGAAACAGCCTCCATCATTAAATCTACAGCAGTAGAACTGGACCACGACTGGGGCCTGGATCACGGCGCCTGGACCATTGTCCGACACATGTACCCGGAAGCCAACATCCCGGTTTTGCAGCTAAGTATAGATTATACCAAAGGCCCGCAGTACCATTATGAGCTGGCAAAAGAACTGACCAGCCTTCGCAAAAGAGGCGTGTTGATTATGGGTAGCGGAAACATGGTACACAACCTGCGCATGGTAGCCTGGGACAAAATAAATGAACCTGAATATGGCTACGACTGGGCAAAGCAGATAAATAGCACGTTTAAAGAACTGATCGGTAATGGCAGCCACGACAAGCTGATAAAATATGAGCAACTGGGCAAAGAAGCCGCACTCGCCATCCCGACGCCGGAACATTACTGGCCGTTGCTTTATACGCTGGGCCTGAAAGGCACTAAAGATGATGTTTCGTTCTTTAACGACAAAGTGGTAGGCGGTTCGCTTACCATGACATCGGTATTAATAGGATAGAGAAGATTTGCCTTCTCTTAAACTATACTAAACTATAAACTTATGGCAGCAACTATAGAAACTCCGGAAAATAACCTGAACACAGATCTGGGACTGAGCTATCTGATAAAGCCGGCACCTATAACTACCGGAAAGCAGAAAGCGCTTATTCTGTTACATGGGGTAGGTAGCAACGAGCAGGACTTGTTCAGTCTTGCGAAGTATTTACCGGAAGACTATACTATAATATCTCCCCGCGGTCCGTTTGTTCTTGGCGAAGGTCGTTTTGCATGGTACCAGGTAGATTTTTCGTCTGGGAAACCTGAGATTAATGCCAAACAGGAAGCGCAGAGCAGAGAGACCATCCGGGAATTTATAGTACAGGTAAAAGAAAAGTACAAGCTGGATGAGGTGTACCTGGGTGGATTTAGCCAGGGCGCTATCATGAGCTATACAATTGGCTTAACACAGCCAGGTCTTATAACTGGTGTACTGGCTTTCAGCGGAAGAATTCTGCAGGAGATCAGACCATTGGTGGCAGAGCCAGCCTCGTTAAAGGAGCTGAGAGTACTTATAGCACATGGCACACAGGATGGCACCTTGCAGGTTCATTATGCCCGCGAAGCTAAAACTTACCTGGAAGACTTAGGCATCAAACCAGGTTATCACGAATTTAACGGAGGCCATCAGATTACAGGCGAAGTTTTAACCGTAGTATCAGAGTGGCTTAAACTATAAAGATGAAGGCAACAACTTATGTTGCCTTCTCTAATGCCTTTTTAACAGTAGGCGCTACCACAGTGCCTAATAGCTCAATCGCCCGCAAAACGCTGGCATGCGGCAAGGTTCCAACACTCATGTGCAACAGAAAACGGGTATTGCCAAACAGCTCATGGTTGTAAAGTATCTTATCTATAACCTGCTGCGGACTACCCACAAATAGAGATCCTTCCCTTGCCCGCATTTGTTCGTAATGTTGCCGGTTCATAGGTGACCAGCCGCGTTCGCGCCCGAGTTTGCTCATCACATACGCATAAGGTCCATAGTATTCGTCTGCCGCTTTCTGTGAATCATCTCCAATAAACCCATGTGAATTAATGGCCAGCTGAAATTTGGCAGGATCATGGCCGGCTTTTTTATATGTCTCTTTGTAGAGGTTTGTAAACGGAACAAAACGGGCAGGCTCCCCGCCAATAATAGCCAATGCCATAGGCAAACCATAAGTGGCCGCCCGTACCACAGACTGCGGTGTACCGCCAACTGCTATCCAGATTGGTAATTCATCCTGGTAAGGTCTTGGGTAAACACCCCGGTTATCAATAGAAGGCCGGTGTTTGCCTTCCCAGGTTATCTTCTCGCTTTTATTCAGTGCTATCAGCAGCTCCAATTTTTCTGAGAACAGGGTGTCATAATCCTTGAGGTCGTTCCCGAAAAGTGGAAAGGATTCTATGAAGGAACCCCGGCCCGCCATAATTTCAGCTCTGCCTTTCGACAGGAGATCCACATGGGCAAAGTCCTGGAAAACACGAACCGGGTCGTCTGAACTGAGCACCGTTACTCCACTCGATAACTTTATGTTTTTGGTTTTTACAGCCGCTGCCGCTAATACTACCGCCGGAGACGAAACTACATAATCAGGGCGGTGATGCTCTCCGACAGCAAACACATCCAAACCGACCTGGTCTGCCAGCTCTATCTCGTCCATCAGGTTACTCATGCGCTCATAAGGGCTCAGTAAATTACCATTTGTTGGGTCTGGTGTGTTTTCTACGAAGGTTGTTATTCCAAATTCCATAGTTGTTCCGGGAGTTTCAGTCTTTTATGATTTAAATATAAACTACGCAATTCAGGAATAGTTTTAGCCGCAGCCTTTTTGCCCCGTGCGGTTTTGATCTGCTGTTAAAAGAATACCCTTAAAAAAAATACTGCACAAAGTTTAAGTACATGCAACGTCTGCTTTGTTCGTGTGTCTTTAGAACATAACACCTTAAATACACACAGCATCTAATTCATAAACTATGAAAAAAAGATTACTTCTTTTGCTGGGAATTCTATGCCTTTTCATCAGCAACTCCACCGTCAGTTTAGCACAGGTTACAACTGCAGGCACCGGCAGAATTTCCGGTGTGCTTACGGATTCTCTTACCACAAAGCCGGTAGAGTTTGCTACCGTAGCTTTACTACACAGTGGCTCCACTCAATCATCGGATGTGAAGCTGACCGACGGACAAGGCCGGTTTACTTTTTCGGGTTTAAAAACGGGGAGTTACGACCTGATCATCAGTTTTATAGGCTATAAGACCAAAACTATAAAGCAGGTAACTATAACCGAACAGAAACCGGAAGTTACTTTACCTAAAATCAGCTTCAGTCCGGCTGTTACGCAACTGAAAGAAGTGAACGTACAGACCTTGCGACCAACTATAACCCAGGAAGCGGATAAGATGGTGGTAAGTATCGAGGGCACCGCTTTAGCTGCGGGCAAGTCGGCTTACGATGTGCTGGCGACTTCGCCGGGAGTTTTCATCGATCAGGAAGGAAATATTCAGTTAAACGGCAGGGCAGGAGCAACTGTTATGATAGACGGGAAACTCACGTACCTCTCTGCCCGCGACCTGCGCTCGATGCTGGAATCCATGGCGGCAGAAAATATCAAAAACATCGAGATCATTACCAATCCATCTGCCCGATACGATGCGGAAGGCACATCCGGAATACTGAACATCAACCTGAAGAAGAACACTCTATTCGGGGTTAACGGAAGCGCATCCGCAGGGGCGAACTATAATGGAAAGCAGTTTGGCTATAGTACATCCGCAATTGTAAACTATAAAGCCGGCCAGTGGAATTCGTTTCTGAACCTGGATTTAGCGCGACGTGTGTTCGGTCGTGATGCCACGTTTACCAGGGTATTTAAAGGAGACGAAAATACGATCTATTTTGACCAGGTTGCCGATGGAAACGGCATAGTGCAGGGGCCGCCGTTTGTGAGGGTAGGTACAGACTATAGCCTGAACGATAAACACTCGGTTGGTTTTATGGGTTACTACGGCACGAACAAACTGGATGCAGATTTTCTGACGGATACCTACATGGGCTATGCGCCAAACCAGCCTTTTCTGTACGTAGATGCTAACAACTATAATACGAACCGCTTCACGAATTTCACCTCCAACCTGCACTATGCAGGTAAGTTTGACACGCTGGGTACGACGCTTTCTGCAGATCTGGACTATGTGCGCATCACAAATAAAGGCTATGCAAACTTCTATAATTTTGAAGATTCGTTGTTAACTGACAGGCCGGTCAGGGAAGACTTTTTGTATACCGAAACACCTGGAGGCTTTGATATTTATTCAGGAAAGGTTGATTTCAGTAAACCCTTATCGAACAGCCGGAAAATAGAATTCGGGGCAAAAGCCAGTAAGGTTACCTCTGATAACGACTCTCGTTTTTACTTCAATAACGGCGACGCCCCTGTGCTGGATACTACGCGAACAAACCACTTTATTTATGATGAAACTATAATTGCAGGTTATGTCAACTGGAATAGTTTATTAGGGAAAAATATAAAATTACAGGCCGGTTTACGTGCAGAGCAAACTATATCGGAAGGCGATTTACGCACCACTGATGAAGTGAAGAAAAGAAATTACCTGGATCTGTTTCCGAGCCTGTTCCTGCAACAGAGGGTAAATGATAACTATGAAATTAACTATAACTATAGCCGCCGGGTGCAGCGCCCGAACTATGGGCAGTTAAACCCGTTCTTCGCTTACCGTGATCCTTATACCTATTGGCTCGGGAACCCGGAGTTGCGTGCGCAGTATACCCATTCGATCGGAATTACACAGGTGTTCAAGAAAACCTATAACCTGATACTCAATTACCAGTTGCACCAGGATGTAATAGCAGAAATACCGATCATTGAAACGGAGACATCTACTACCATTTACACAATAGGTAACGTCGACGACTCCCAAAGCATGAGCGCAACAGCTATTGCCCCCATCAGGATTCATAAGAACTGGGATACGCAGAATACATTTTCAGTTTCCTATAACGAGTACAGCGTAGTGGTAAATAAGGAGCGCGTAGTAAATGACCGAGTATTTTACATGTTGCAATCTAACCACAACATTGCCTTGCCCTACAATTTTAAGATGGAATTGAATGGTACGTATCAGAGCAAAGCAGCTTATGCGCTGTATGTAGTAGAGCCGCGCTGGTGGGTGAATACCGGTCTAAAGAAAAGCTTCCTGGAAGATAAACTGGATGTGACACTGAATGTGAATGATATCTTTAAAACCCAGCGCCTGAAACTTGCCACTAAAATCGGAGAAGGAAACGTAAACGATTTCGATCAGTATTTCAGGCAGCGCAACGTAGCATTAACGCTTCGCTACAAGTTCAGTAAAGGACAAAAAGTGGAAGAACGCCGTCGCAATAACCTTGAAGAGGTGAATCGTACCGGAGGGTAAAATAGCCTTCAGTTAAAGCTAGTTTGTTTCTATTACCAGACATCAGGTAGTTAGAGTAGATAACTTGCCACTAAATAAGCTGATCAACTATAGAAGTCGGCTTCATAAACTAAAAGGCCATTTTACAAGATGTAAAATGGCCTTTTAGTTTACATGTATTAGATACTATGAAGATTTTGCCTACTGCAGAATCGGTAACCAGACTATGAGTTAACTGGGGAGTCTGATTCTATCATTTGTTCAAGCAGTTGTTCAACCTTTTCTGTTTCTACTACCAGGTGATCCAGCTGGCCTTGTTTGGCATTTGTAGCCTTCTTACCCTGTGCTTTGCAAATGATATATTCATAGTCCAGGTTCAGTTTTGTGGCAATATCAAAGAAAGGCTCAATGACGAATCCTTCATTAAAGATTTCAACCAGCTTGGTGCCCGGTTGGCAAAAGAGCATACTTATTAAACCGGCACCAGTAGGAGAAAGCACAATTTTCGCCTTTGAGAACAGCTTTATTTTATCTGTAATAGATAACTTGCTGGACAGGATAGTGTTGAACCCATACTGGCCGAGCACCTGCTGCAGCTCTTCCTCGTTAAGTATGTTTCTGATCGACGAATCGCGTCTACTGATAAATAAGTAAGGATCAGCGGCATTCTCGACTTGCTGTTGGTCATTTGCAACTACCGGAAGGAAGGCATTACGGGTATAGTCTATCAGCCATTTTGGTACAAGCGAGTGATTTCCTCTTGGTGCAGTAGAAGCAATAAGCCGGTCTGAAGTAATATGTGGATATTCTTCTCCTGTTATGATTTTCTCTCTTGGGATGCCTAGTATTTCTAACGTCTCTGTCTGGTAGCTGTAGCGCATACTTGGAACTAGGAACCAATCCACTTCGTCGTAAAGACCGCTTTTCTGTAACAGGTGCAGGCGCGGAAGGACATCTAAGAACCAATGTCCTATATTATTTATACCCGCACCACCTGAAAGCATCGTGAACACAGTACCCTTAAAGTATACAGGTTCTGAGAACATGCGTTGTTTAAAGATGCTGTTGTTTTCCTGTGGCGTTACCTTACCATCATGCAGGCTAAGAGATACATTATCAACTACTTTATTGTCTTTGGTGATAATTGCAATACTGCTCTCATTATCTGTAAGCAGACGCCCGTTTGGTATTTCCGCTACTATGTAGTCTGTAATTACGCTACGCTCAGGCTTCCAGTATTCTGAGCAGACCTGGTATAATTCCTCTGAAATGTCTAAGGTGGTGACATATTTTGGATAAATAACATGCGCTATCACTTCACTCTTCTCAGATTCTGCAATTGCATTTAAAGGAAGTAATAAAAGCACGCCAGTAGGTCGTAAATATGTACGTAAGGGTAAAACCTTTTGTGTGACTTTTTTAAGGCGCTTAATTATTTTAAAAAGCAGTATGTTTAGTTGCATAGAGGGAGGTTGCTTCAATAACATTCAAACTATGCATCTTAAACGATATATATAGAGAGAAGTTAAAGTGTTTTTGCCAAAAATGCGGGGCACTTCTGATTTTAATATTTTGCAGGGAATTAGCTGTTTCCTGTTTCTTGCCAAAACCCCGGCTTATTGCACTGTTTTCCCACTTTCTGTAGCAGTTTAACTGCATAATTCCGGCCGAAACCAGAACTAAAAATTTTCACTAAATTAATTACTATTGGCAATGGAGGCAGCGTACGGGATGGGGCAAAAGGTCTGGGCAACTCACCCACCTGCACACCGGAGTAAGGGTGCCGAATAAATAGCAGACATCCAAGTGAAGCCGCCTGTCGTTATACTGTGCGTAAACAGGTTTAAACTATAAGTGGCAGCGTGGAAAATAAGTAATTCTACTCACAGTCACTTCACTAAAAAGCAATCTTATGAAATGGCAAGGCAGAAGAAAAAGCAGCAATATAGAAGACCGTAGAGGACAATCAGCAGGCGGTTTCGGTGGCGGCAGAGGCATCAGTCCCATGCTGCTTGTACCTTTGTTCCGGCTACTTTTCTCGAAAGTAGGACTAATAATCGTAGCGGTGCTATTGATAATTATGTTTTTGACAGGAACCAACCCTTTAGCGCTCCTGCAGCAATTTGTAGGTGGTGAGCCACAGTATGCACAATCTACCACCTACCAGCCAAGCCCGGAAGAGCAGGCGCTGGCCGACCAGACAGCGGTAGTGCTGGCAGATACTGAAGACGTATGGAACAAGTTAATACAAGGTTACCGGGAGCCTACTTTAGTACTATTCTCAGAGCAGGTAAACTCTGCCTGCGGGCTTGCGTCTTCAGCTACTGGACCATTTTACTGTCCTGGGGATGAAAAACTATACATCGATCTGAGCTTTTTTAGCGAAATGGAAAACAAATTTGGTGCAGCAGGAGACTTTGCACAGGCCTACGTGGTAGGGCATGAGGTAGGGCATCATATTCAGAAACTAACAGGCACCATGGACCAGGTAAACTCCATGCGGGGCCAGTTATCTGAAACAGACTTTAATAAGCTAATGGTAAGGTTGGAGCTACAGGCTGATTTCTATGCCGGTGTGTGGGCCAATCATACCCAAAGATCAACCGGCTTCCTGGAACCCGGCGACCTGGAAGAGGCCCTGAATGCAGCTAGTGCTATTGGCGATGACCGTCTTCAAAAGCAAGCTACCGGAAGAGTGGTACCAGACTCCTTCACTCACGGCACTTCTGCCCAACGAGTGCGCTGGTTTAGAAAAGGCTTCGAGACAGGCGATGTGTCTCAAGGCGATACTTTTAATGCAACTGTACTATAGTTTAACAGCAGTAATAGGAAAGATGATGTTGGTTCTCCAGCAGTAATTGCCGAAAAGCCATGCTATGTTACCAGTAAATGCCAAAAGAACCGCTTCCTCCAAAGGGTAGGAGCGGTTCTTTTGGTTTTGCAGGAGTATAGTTCGATGAAGGACTACTCTGACATATGGGTAAACCTGACTTGTATAAAAGAAAGCTCCTTATAATTGAAGCTGAACTATAACCCGACTGATACCACAGCCTTTTTAAAGTTGTTGGAAGGCAGTAAACTGTTGCATTTGTTGGTAGATATCTTACTCAGTAACATTGGTATAATTCAGAAAAGGATCACCCCAATATTAATCTCGTTTCAAATGTTTATTCTTTTGGTTGACAGGTGTTTATGTATTGCTTGATCGTAAGTAAAGTGGGCAAAGGTGTTGTGTAAAATATTTTTGATAAAAATAAATAAGTGAATATGGGTGCATCTTTTAGATTAACATCTAATTTTGTGCACCAAAAAATAGATTTGTGAAGCGAATATTATTCTTTCTGCTAATGCTAATTACCTGCTTTAACCTGGCAGGTGGGTACGCTATTGCAGCATCGGTAATATCGCATGGTGGTACAGAGAGCTTGCCTTCTATTCCTACTAATCCAGGCCAGTACCACTTAAAAAAATCAACAGTTGATCTGCAGGTAGTTCAGGTTAAGAAAGATGATTCAGAAAATGATGAATTGTTTTTACCCGTGCTATTTGACAGTAGTAATAACCAGGTCTATAGTTACATCCCCGATTTTAAGTTATTCAACAAGCACTTTTTGCTGCATTATGGTACATCCATAAAAGATAAAGAGCTTTCTGCTTACATCCTGCACCAGAATTTCAGACTATAGTATACCTTTTCAGTTGCTTAAGCTCCTGTAGGCCTGTCCCAAGGCCAGCTGCAACTATAATTCCCTGCTTTTAAAGCACCAAGTTCAATTTTTTAATTTCCGGGTTCGTGCAGACTGCTGTTACTGGTAGTTTGGCTGCGTTGCATAATATGCCTGAGCTTAATTGCTTCCGGTGTATCTGCTGCTATAAGGGCTATTCGTGCCTGTGCGTCGCCTTATGCTATTACCATTCTCTGTAGCCCGCCTCCGGAAAGAAATTTCATTCTATAGTTTATAAATACTTACTCCTTTAGCGATGTGTCTGGTCAGATACACACCGCTTAAAAAGTTATTAACCAACCCTTTATAAATTTATCTATCATGAAGAGAATTCTCATGCTTATCGGCATGTATGCCCTGGTGTGCCACACAAGCTGTACACCATCAAACGGAGAAGAGAAAAAGGAACACGAAACTACGTTTTTGGTTAGCAGTCCGGTTAAAATGGACACAACTATAACCAAAGATTACGTGAGCCAGGTCCATTCAATAAGACACATAGAACTAAGAGCACAGGAAAAAGGCTACCTGCAGAAGATTTTTGTGGATGAGGGACAGTTTGTAAAAAAAGGGCAACTGTTGTTCCAGATCATGCCTAACCTGTACGAAGCCGAGCTGCAGAAAGCCCAGGCGGAAGCCAACTTCGCAAAGATCGAATACCAGAACACCAAATCCCTTGCCGATAGAAACATTGTAGCCCCCAATGAGCTGGCGATGGCGAAAGCAAAACTGGATAAAGCGAAAGCAGACGTATCCCTGGCTAATGTGCACCTGCAGTTCACCGAGATCAGAGCGCCTTTCGATGGCATCATCGACCGTTTCCATGTAAGACTGGGTAGCCTGGTAGAGGAGGGCGAACTAATGACCGAACTATCGGACAACAGCAAAATGTGGGTTTATTATAACGTACCGGAAGCAGAATACCTGGATTATCAAACCAATGAGAAGCAGGATGATGATGTGAAGGTAAACCTGCTGATGGCTAATAACCAGCTGTTCAAATATCCGGGTGTTGTAGAAACCATTGAGGCCAACTTCAACAACGAGACAGGTAACATCGCTTTCAGAGCTACTTTCCCTAACCCGGACGGGCTGTTGCGTCACGGTGAAACCGGAAATGTACGCATGAGCATTCCGCTTAAAAACGCACTCCTGATTCCGCAAAAGGCCACCTTCGAAGTGCTTGATAAAAAGTATGTCTATGTGGTTGATAAAAACAATGTAATCAAATCGAAAGAGATAACCGTGGGAGCAGAGATGCCACACATTTATGTGGTACAACATGGTTTAGCCCAGGGTGATAAGATCCTGCTGGAAGGCCTGAGACTGGTGCGTGAAAACGAAAAGATTCACTCCCAATTCGTGGAGCCAGGAAAAGTTATTTCCCAGTTAGAATTGTATGCGGAATAAATCAATGTCCCCAAAAATCAAAAGACATGTTTAGTAAGTTTATACACCGACCCGTATTTGCTATAGTTATATCGGTCGTGATCGTTTTTATAGGTGGCCTGGCTATCAAAAAGCTGCCTATTTCCCAGTTCCCGGATATTGCGCCCACAACGGTAAACATCTTTATCGCTTACCCAGGTGCCAGTGCCGATGTGCTTGTGAACTCCACACTCATTACCCTGGAGCAGGCCATTAACGGTGTGGAGGGAATGCGCTATATAGCATCCGATGCCACCAGTGCTGGTGAAGCTACCCTGAGAATTATTTTTGAACCAGGTACAGACCCCAATGATGCAGTTGTAAGGGTGAAAACAAGGGTGGACCAGGTTATGCCGCTTTTGCCCGAACTAGTGCAGCGGGAAGGTGTTGTAATTACCCCGGTTCAGCCAAGTATGCTGATGTATGTCAACCTCTATTCTAAGGAAAAGAGTATTGACGAGAAGTTCCTGTTCAACTACGCTACTGTGAAAATGATCCCGGAGATTCAAAGAATCAAAGGGGTTGCTAGGGCGCAGATATTGGGTAGCCGCCGGTACGCAATGCGCGTCTGGCTAAACCCGGATCGTATGCGCGCCTATAGTATCTCTGTGGAAGAAGTAATGGAGGCATTAGCGGAGCAAAGTATCATTGGCCGTCCGGGCAGGTTAGGTCAAAGCTCTGGTATAGCCGCCCAGTCGCTGGAATATGTGCTTACTTACAAAGGCCGCTACAACAAACCGGTTGAGTACGAAGGCATTATTATCCGGGCCAATGCCGAAGGTGAAAGCATACGCCTGAAAGATATTGCCACAGTAGAACTGGGAAGTGAGTTTTTTGACATCTACTCAAACCTGAATGGCCAGCCTTCGGCAGCTATAGTTTTAAAACAGAACTATGGCAGTAATGCCAGCGATGTAATAGCCGATGTAAAAGCCAGGCTGGATGTGATGAAGGAATCCTTTCCTCCGGGAGTGGACTACAAGATCAGCTATGACGTGTCGCAGTTCCTCGATGCTTCCATTGATCAGGTACTTCATACGTTAAGAGACGCTTTTATACTTGTTGCGCTGGTTGTTTTCATATTCTTGGGTGACTGGCGTTCTACACTTATTCCAATCCTGGCGGTGCCGGTATCGCTGGTAGGTGCTTTCTTTGTAATACAGCTGTTCGGACTTTCTATCAACCTGATCACTTTGTTCGCGCTGGTACTGGCTATCGGTATTGTGGTGGATAATGCGATTGTGGTGGTCGAGGCAGTGCACGCTAAGATGGAAGAAACCAATCTCTCGCCTTACAAGGCAACTATAGAAGTACTGCGTGAGATCGGTGGTGCCATCATCGCCATCACGCTGGTAATGACGGCGGTATTTATTCCGCTCTTATTCATGTCGGGCCCGGTGGGTATTTTCTACCGCCAGTTCTCCATTACCATGGCTAGCTCCATCGTTATCTCGGCCGTAATCGCTCTTACATTAACCCCGGTGCTTTGCGCCATGTTACTGAAGAATAACCATGGCAAGCCGAAGAAGCGAAACCCGTTAACGAAAGCGTTGGACGGTTTTAACAGCGGGTTCGAAGAACTGACCGGCAGGTACGTAGGCTTGTTACGAACTATAGTTAGCAGAAGGTGGCTTACCTGGGGGATATTGCTGGCTTTTGGTGTAGGTATTTTCTTCGAAAACAAAATGCTGCCGGCGGGTTTCATTCCAAACGAAGATCAGGGTACCATCTATGCTATAGTTCAGACTCCTCCTGGGTCGACTCTGGAAACAACCAACCAGGTATCTCAGAAACTGCAGAAGATCTGTGCTAAAATCGAAGGTGTTGAATCGGTGTCTTCGCTGGCTGGTTACGAGATCATGACCGAAGGACGCGGATCTAATGCGGGTACCTGTCTGATCAACTTAAAACCGTGGTCTGACCGGGAGCATACTGTGAAGGAGATCATGGAAGAGTTGGAAGAGAAATCGAAAGGGTTGGGCGCCGTGGTTGAGTTCTTCGAGCCACCTGCAATTCCGGGCTTCGGTTCTTCGGGTGGTTTCTCGATGCGTTTGCTGGATAAAAACTCCGATACCGATTACCACGAGTTTGATAAGATCAACAAGGAGTTTATGGATAACCTGGCCAAGCGTAAAGAGCTTACCGGTTTATTTACCTTCTTCGCTGCCAATTATCCCCAGTATGAATTAGAGATCGATAACGAATTGGCTATGCAGAAAGGGGTATCTATCGGGAAGGCCATGGAGAACCTGAATATCCTGATAGGTAGTACTTATGAGCAGGGCTTCATTAAGTTTAACCAGTTCTTTAAAGTATACGTGCAGTCAGATCCAAAATTCAGAAGGCTGCCTTCTGATGTGTTAAACCTTTCTGTTAAAAATGAAGCGGGCGAGATGGTGCCGTACTCGGCTTTTATGAAACTGAAGAAAACGCAGGGACCTAACGAAGTTACCCGTTTTAACCTCTACAATTCAGCAGCTATCCAAGGGCTTCCGGCTAAAGGCTATACCACAGCAGATGCTATAAAAGCCGTGCAGGAAGTTGCCGCTCAGACCTTACCAAAAGGGTATGACATTGCCTGGGAAGGCCTTTCTTATGACGAGTCAATCCGAGGAAATGAGTCGCTGTATGTATTTATAGTGGTACTGGCGTTTGTGTACTTTGTATTGGCAGCGCAGTACGAGAGCTTTATCATTCCTCTTGCAGTAGTGCTGTCACTGCCAGTCGGTATTTTTGGTTCGTTCCTGTTACTGAAGTTGATGGGTCTGGAGAACAACATTTATGCCCAGGTTGGTATGATCATGCTGGTTGGTTTGTTAGGTAAAAACGCTGTGCTTATAGTTGAATTTGCTGTTCAGAAGCGCCTGCAGGGCTACTCTATTCTGGAGGCTGCCATTGAAGGAGCAAAAGTACGTTTCCGTCCAATCCTGATGACCTCGTTCGCTTTTGTTGCCGGTTTGATTCCGTTGATCGTGGCTACAGGTGCAGGTGCCATCGGTAACCAGACCATTGGTGCTTCTGCATTAGGAGGTATGTTATTCGGTACCATTTTCGGGGTAGTTATCATTCCGGGCTTATACTACATATTCGCTAAAATGGCAGATGGCAGACACCTAATAAGGGATGAACACGAAACCCCGCTAACGGAAGATTATGCCTATGTAAGTGACGACTTTTCACACAAAAAAGAAAAAGCCCTCCAGGAGGAAATTGAAAGCCATGTATAAAAGAAATTTATCAAAATGGGTGGGCGTAGCTTTCGTTTCCCTATCCTTTACGGCCTGTAGTGTGCCGGCTTTAGTACAAAAATCAGCCAGTCCGGAGGTACCTGCGAGTTATAACAACTCGCAGGATACCACCAACACGGCAAGCACTAAATGGCAGGAGTATTTTGCTGATCCGAACCTAAAAGCACTGATAAACACAGCCCTGCAGAACAACCAGGAACTGAACATTACTTTACAGGAAATACAGATTGCCCAAAATGAAGTAAGAGCCAGAAAAGGGGAGTATTTACCAACTGTCGGGCTAAAGGCCGGGACTGGGCTGGACAAAGTAGCCAGGTACACTAATATAGGTGCCATGGAAGCCAACACCAATATCGACCGTGAAAAAGAAATGCCCGAGCCGCTTCCGGATTTCCTGGTGGGGGCTTACGCTAAATGGGAGGTAGACGTATGGCACAAGCTGCGCAATGCAAAGAAATCGGCGGTTATGCGGTATCTGTCTTCTGTGGAAGGGAAAAACTTTATGGTTACCAACCTGGTTGCCGAAGTTGCCAATTCTTACTACGAATTACTCGCATTGGATAATCAGCTGGATATTGTAAAACAGAATATTGAGTTACAGACTAATGTGTTGGGAATAGTGAAGGCCCAGAAAGAAGCTGCCAGGGTGAACGAACTGGCGGTGCGTAGATTTGAAGCGCAAGTATTGAGCACTAAAAGTTTGCAGTATAGCATTCAGCAGCGGATCACAGAAATGGAGAACAAGATCAATTTCCTGATAGGCCGCTACCCGCAACCTGTTACGAGAAGCGCTCAGACCTTTAATGATCTGGTACCTGTAACTATACAGGCTGGAATTCCGGCACAACTGCTGGAAAACCGCCCTGATATCAAGCAGGCGGAACTGGATCTGGCAGCAGCCAAACTGGATGTGCAGGTGGCTAAAGCCAATTTCTATCCTTCGTTAGGTATAACGGCCGGAATCGGTATTCAGGCATTTGATCCGTCTTATTTATTGAAAACACCTGAATCGTTGCTCTACTCCATTGCCGGCGATCTGACTGCTCCGTTGATTAATAAGAACGCAATAAAAGCCACCTATTATAGTGCGAATGCAAAGCAGCTTCAGTCTGTTTATAACTATGAGCGTACTGTGTTAAATGCATATATCGAGGTTGCCAATCAGTTGTCTAATATCAGCAACCTGGAGAAAAGCTATAGTCTGAAAGCTCAGCAGGTGCAGGCACTTACGCAATCCGTCAGCATTTCAAATGAGTTGTTCAAGTCAGCGAGGGCTGACTACATGGAGGTGCTGCTGACGCAACGAGAGGCGTTGGAGTCAAGGTTTGAGCTTATTGAAACCAAAATGCAACAACTAAGTGCCCACGTTGCGATGTACCAGGCATTAGGCGGTGGCTGGAATTGATAGATGATGAACTGTTATAGGAATCATTAACAGAAGAGTGAAAAATGATTGAAGTGAAAGCTATTTTACATCTTGTAAAATGGCTTTCACTATTACAGGCTGCCCCGTTCAAAAAGGAAATTACCCCCTATAATCCTCAAAACACGATTCAAATTTTGTTATCTATCGCTTTTATATGCTATCCGTTGCATAGGTGGTGAAAATAGTTTCCTGTGTTAGACTTGTAAGAATAGAATGAAATGAATACCCACACCAGTGTATCGTTTCAGGTTTAATTATGGAATTAAGATCCAGGAACAAGGAGAATGTGTTTTCTAAAAAGGGAGGATAAACTGTCTATCAAATTCTGTCTGTTATTCAGTAAAAAAACCCGCTTACTACTTAAGTAAGCGGGTTTTTAAGTTTTATTCATTATCTGGATTTTAGTCACTTTATCAGATACAACAATCCTTTCTCGCTGTATTGCAGGATTAGAAAATGGTGTACCTAATTTTGTAATGTTTTAAAAGTGCAAGTCGAACGTAATTTTGTTCGAAAAGTTTGTATCCGTTTTCAAAACAGGACAAATTAGTGCAAATCCATATTAGAACATACATATCGTTAAATGTAACTTGCAGCAAGAAAACCTATATTCCAATTGACTAAGCTTGGGTGTTTCAAACACTTACTTTTTGTTAGGAAAAAAACAATATAGGCCATCCCAATTATCTGCCTCCTGCACTTCTACATAAGACTATGATTACTAGCTACTTCAGCTTTATGAAGAATAGTTATTTTATCAGCATCTGATTTTCAATTTATAGCCAAACCTTTACCCTCTTCTTATGAGAAAACTCTACTCCCCCTTCAGCATAGGGGAAGCTCTTCGGCAATATAACCCTTTGCCAAGGCTTAAACTGTTGTTGCTCTTGCTTACACTTGGAGCACTTTTTAACAACGCTTATAGTCAAAATAGAGCAAGTAAATGGCATTTTGGTAACTTGTCTTATTTAAGCTTTGATACCAGTCCGGCTACAGTAGTAAACGGAGCGTCCTCTACAAACTTTTATAATACTGCGGTTACAACTATCTCTGATAATGCCGGGGTGACCCAATTTATTCTTGGAAGAAATAGTATTTATAAAGCGGATGGAAGTATAATGCCTAATGGGCAAAATGTAGTTCAGATATTAGTTTCCAATACTAATTCTGCTATAGCAGTACCAAAGCCTGGTAGTACATCTGAATATTTTATCTTTTCTGCAGAAAAGTTACTGGGTAATTACTCTGTTGTGGATATGACAGTACCACAGGTTAAAGCAGATAAAGTACGAATTCCTTTATATAATGCTACTGATTTTGAAGCAATTCGGGTTACTGCTGTTAAAGGCAACAGTAATAACTATTGGGTAATATTTGCCGGTCATACTGTAGGCACAGGTAAGGTAGCTTTTAAAGTATTTGAGCTATCGACAACAGGCTTATCTGCAGTACCTGTAACGTATGAGTTTGCTGCTCCATCTGCTGTAAACTCTTACACGCAGGGTCACGTGAAGGTAAGCCCTGACAGAACCAAAATAGCTTATAGCCTTTACTCAACGAATATAAGGCTCAACTTATTAGATTTTAACGCAACAACGGGAGTTATATCAAATAATAAAATCTTAAATACTACAGAAAATACATACGGTGTTGATTTTACGCATGACTCTAAATATTTGTATGCAATTCATGAAAGTAGTGGTAACTCTTTAAACAGATATACTATTAATGCCGGAACCCAGGCAGACATTATTGCATCAAGACAGTTGGTGAGGTCTAATGCTTTTGGTGACCTGCAGTTAGGGCCAGATAAAAACATCTATTTATTTGGATATGAAAGCCCTGGAGTATTTATAAATCCTGCATCTGCTAATGTTGCAGATATTACATATCAAACAATAACTGGTCTTTCGTCTAATTATCTATGTGTTAATTATCCGGTTAATCTGATCATAAATTCAATTGAATTATCTAACTCAAGTATTACAGAAGGTAACAGAGCAGGGGCTGTTATAGGCACTTTGTCTGCTTCTTTTGAAGACGGGAGTACGAATGGAACCTTTAGTTTAGTAGCAGGTGATGGTGATAACGATAACGCTCTATTCACAATTACGAATGGAGAGCTAAAGGCAAATGGAATATTCGACTACGAAACTAAATCCGCTTATACTGTTAGAATTCGTGCTACTCCGGCCTCTGCAACTGAAACGCTGGAAGATGTTTTTACTATAGCTATAAAGCCATCTGTACCTGTTGCCGGTTACTTAAATGGCCTGCAATTCGATGGCGTTAACGATTATGTAGAAATTCCTTCTCAGGCTTCTAACCAGTTCAGTTCTGAGACTGAAACTACTGTCTCTATGTGGTATAAGGCCAATTCTATGGCTGAAGCAGGTCTTTTCAATAGACCTTCAGGTGGTGGCGATATGCAGTACTGGCTAGCCGCAGCGAATGGGAAATTTACTTTTGGAATTGACAAACATGGCTACGGCTGGACCTGGGTAGGAACAACAGATGCTTATAAAGTAGGCGAATGGGTTCACGTTGCTGCTGTAAGGCGCAATGTTAATGGCCAGCGTAAAATGGAAATTTATGCCAACGGCGTTTTAGTTGGCTCTGGTACATTATATTGGTCTTCATCTGCATCCAGCTCACCTATCCGTATTGGTACATTAATGAACGTAGATGGCGGTTTTGCAAATGGCCAGATCGACAACGTGTCGCTTTGGAAAAAGGCTTTAACCGTTGAAGAAATTAAAACGTTAGGTGCTAACACCCTCAATGGTAACGAAACTGACCTGGCTGGATACTGGCGTTTTGATGAAACTACAGGTACTATTGCTTACGACGCAACTGCAAACGTAAACCATGGCACGCTCAAGAACATGGACCTGGCAACTGCTCGGGTAACATCAACTGCAGGGGATTTTACTACCAATGAGGATGTTACTTATACAGGTAAACTGGCAGGTAGCGACGAGAGTGGAAACGCACTTACTTATTCTATAGTTACAGCACCAACAAATGGTACGCTTACGCTAACTAATACTGCTAACGGTGCTTTTACTTATACGCCTGCAGCTAACATAAATGGCACAGATGTATTCACCTATAAAGTAAATAATGGTGCTTCGGATTCAGAAATAGCGACAGTTAATGTAGCTATAGTGGCTGTAAATGATGCGCCGGTTGCTGTTGCCAAACCACTAACAGCAGACGCAGATGCAAATTGCCAGGTAGTAGTTGAAGCGTCCGCATTCAACAATAACTCTTCGGATATAGATGGAGATATATTAACATTTACAGTTTCGCCATCCGGACCGTATACTGCAGGTGTTACTAATGTAACGTTAACTGTTTCGGACGGCACAGGCGGGAGCAGTACTGCAACCACAACAATTACTGTAGCTGATAAGATCAACCCAACTATAACAGCTCCTATAGCAGTAACAGTTAATACCGATGCAGGTAAAAATACGGCTTCAGGAGCTGTGCTTGGCACTGCAACTACAGCTGATAACTGTGCGGTAGCAAGTACTACCAACGATGCACCAGCTACTTTCCCATTAGGTAACACTACCGTAACCTGGACGGTTACAGATGCTGCAGGTAATACAGCCACATCTATGCAGGTAGTGACGGTAACAGATAATGAGAAACCAGTACCTACTATAGCTACACTCCCAACTATAACCGGCGAGTGCTCAGCAATTGCTATTGCACCAACTGCAACAGACAATGCCGCAGGTACGGTTACCGGAACAACTACAGATCCTTTAGAATATTTAGAACAAGGTACTTATACCATTACCTGGACCTACAACGATGGGAACGGAAACACTGCCACCCAAACGCAGCAGGTAATTGTAAAAGATGTTACAGCCCCTGTATTTGCAACAGTTGCTCCGATCACAAAGTCTAACGATGCAGATAAATGTGGTGCAATAGTTACTTATACTGCTCCAACTGCTGCTGATAATTGTGTTGGTGGTGAAGGTAAGAATGTGTTGTTGATCTGGGATGAGATGAATGTTAACACGACAAACCTTGTAAACTCGCTTACTGATGCTGGTTTGAATGTAACATTAAGTGCCACAAATGAAACCGGCTATAACGGTACAAACCCTTCTCTAACTGGTTTCGATGCAGTTATTCACCTCAATGGTACTACATATATGTCACCGATGCCGATTGCAGGTCAGAATGCACTGGTTGATTTTGTAGTCAACAAAGGAAAGACCTATATCACAAATGAATGGTCTGCATATGAAGAAGGTTCAATGGCTACAATGAACGATATTATAGTTCTTAAAAGGTCAAATGGTATTGATGGCGTATTCACTTATTCGATGGTAGCCTCGCAAGCAGGCCATCCTATATTAAAAGGTATTCCGACTTCATTTGCATTACCTATGGGAGCAGCTAACGTTGGTGGAATTAGAACTTATAGTTCAAATCAGCCGATCGTGTTGATGACTTCTGAGCATGGAGCGGCAGTTGCTGTGCGCGAATTCTCTAATGGAGGGAAAGCAGTTGGCTTTCAACATGCCGGAAACTATAATGACTATACTACCTTATCAGATATAAATGCTCAAAAGCTTTATATCAATTCAGTAAAATATAGTAGCGACAATGTAACCATCACCCAGACAGCAGGCCTTTCTTCAGGCGCTTTGTTCCCGATTGGCGCTACTACTAACACGTTTGTAGCGACGGATGCAGCGGGCAACACCTCTGAGATCAGTTTTGATGTAACCGTTACAGACACGCAAAAGCCATCAGTAGTAACACAGAACATCACAGTAAACCTGGATGCAACAGGTAATGCAACTATAACGGCTGCTCAGATCAACAACGGCTCAACTGATAATTGTTCTATACCTGCTATCGGTTATAGTTTAGATAAATCAACTTTTACTTGCGACAACGTTGGTCCGAACACAGTAACCTTAACGGTAACAGATGCCAATGGAAACACATCTTCAGCAACAGCTATCGTTACGGTCAAAGATGTAACAGCTCCGTTGGCAAAAGCAAAGAACATTACCGTACAGCTGGACGCAACTGGTGCTGCAACTATAACCCCGGAAATGGTAGACAACAGCTCTTCGGATATCTGTGGCACAGTAACGCTTGCGCTGTCTAAGACTTCGTTTGATTGTAGCAACATCGGAGCCAACACTGTGACTTTAACAGCAACAGATTCAGCTGGAAACGAAAGTACCGCAACAGCTACCGTAACGATAGAAGACAAGGTTTTACCAAAAGCAATTGCCAAAAACATCACCGTAACCTTAGATGCTTCCGGCAACGCAACTATAGCTGTAGCAGATGTAAATAATGGTTCTTCTGACAATTGCGGAATCAAAACGCTCACGCTTTCTAAAACTGCTTTTGACTGCAGCAATGTAGGTGAGAACTCGGTTACTTTAACAGTAACAGATAAGAGCGGCAACGCGCATGAAGCAACAGCTATAGTTACTATAGTAGACGAAATACTTCCGGTTGCTATTGCCAAAAACATCACCGTTCAGTTAGATGCTAATGGTGTAGCAACAATCGCTGCTACCGACATCAACAACGGTAGCTCTGATGCGTGTGGTATCAAATCAATGATCTTAAGCAAAACCGCTTTTGATTGCAGTAATGTAGGCGACAACACCATTACCTTAACCGTTACCGACAACAACGGCAATGTGGCAACAGCTACCGCTATTGTTAATGTAGAGGACAAGGTTCTTCCGATCGCTAAAGCGCAGAATGTAACCATAGAGCTCGATGCCAATGGCGTTGCAACTCTGACGGCAGCTGCTGTAGATAATGGTAGTTCAGATGCCTGTGGTGCTGTAACCTTAGCTTTATCTAAAGCTACATTTGATTGCAGTAACGTTGGAGCCAACACCGTAACCCTGACTGTAACGGATAAGAATGGTAACAAAGCAACTGTTGATGCAACGGTAACAGTAGTTGATAATATCGCTCCAGTAGCAGTTGCAAAGAACATCACGGTTCAACTCGATGCAACAGGCAACACTACTATAACTGTAGCTGATGTAAACGACGGATCTACTGATAACTGCAGTATTAAAACGATAAGCCTTGATAAGACCACGTTTGACTGCAGCATGGTAGGAGAGAGCGAGGTTGTATTAACGGTAACCGATGTTAATAACAACACGCACACTGCTACAGCTATAGTTACGGTGGAAGATAAAGTTGCGCCGGTTGCTATCACCCAGAACATCAACGTTCAGTTAGATGCAGCTGGTAATGCAACTATAACTGCGGATGCTGTCGACAACGGTAGTTCAGATGCCTGCGGAATCAAATCCTTGAGCCTGAGCAAAAAGGCTTTTGATTGTTCTAACATCGGTGACAACACAGTAACATTAACTGTAACCGATAACAACGGAAACGTTTCTACCAACACAGCTATAGTTACAGTACAGGATAAGATAGCCCCAATAGCCCTGACCAAAAACATTACCGTTAAACTGGATGCAGCTGGTAAGGCAACTATAGTGGCAGAAGATGTGAACAACGGCTCATCGGATGTTTGCGGATCTGTAACCCTAGCTATAGATAAAGATGCTTTCGACTGCTCAAACATCGGCGAGAACACAGTAACGCTTACTGTAACGGATGCCGATGGCAACGAAGCTTCTGAAACTGCAACTGTAACTATAGTGGACGACCTGGCTCCAATAGTAGTAACCCAGAACCTCACCGTTCAGCTGGATGCTACGGGTAAGGCAACGATCACCGCTGCTCAGATCGA
>NZ_JAHWXQ010000004.1 GCF_019336435.1 Pontibacter populi
TGGGAGTGCAAAGGTAGTAGCTTTTTTTCAATCTGCAATACCCCGAGCAAAATCTTTTTTTTTCTTTTCTTTTCAGCTTCCGGTGAAGCGCCTGGTTCCTGTCAAACCGGGTTGCAAAGGTAACACCCTTTAGGCGATGTTTGCAAGGGGTGAAGAAAATAAATTCGGAAGTTTTTTTTTCAGAAGGCCGTAGCGCTAATCGCTGCTGTTGTCACCGTAAAGGGGATTTACGCCCCGCTCGCCTAGTGTCTTTTCTGCCCTTCGCTTCCTTTCCCTTCCTGCTGAACGGGTTGCAAAAGTACGCACTCTTTGTTAACATGCAAGGCCTCAAGCTCAAGTTTTTCTGTCTGCACCGCTAAGTGGCTGGAAACCTGAAACATTCTTTTTTAGTCGCTGTTAGCTATCGGGGTTAAAGATGCTTTGCCTGACTTCCGTCTTACTTTCCTTCCCCGTTCGCCCGGCGGCCCCGGACGTGAAGTGATAACAGCCATTTGACCTCGGAAAGTTCCCGAGAGCAGATTAATTTAAAGCTTTAGTTTCTATAGTGTCCTTGTTATAGTATAGAACTAGAGTTTAAGTATAGATAACCTTTCAAACTATAAACAAGAAAGGCTCCCTATGACAGGAGCCTTTCTTTGTATTCATTCAAAAGCTAAACTTTTTCAGCTTCTCTTTTCAAGGTACTCTTTCTATCTGGCCCTACCGAAACTATAGTTATAGGCACATTTAGATGAGACTCTATATAAGAGAGGTAATTTTTAAAGGCTTCAGGTAAATCTTCAGTAGCCTCTATTTTATTTAAGTCAACTCTCCAACCTGGCAGTTCTTCATAAATCGGCTCCAGTCCTTCTTCGTCTAAAGAATGCGGAAGCTGATCAGTTATCTCCCCCGAAGCTAGCTTATAGTGCGTACATACTTTTATAGTATCAAAATCTGTCAGCACATCTGCTTTCATCATATTAAGCTGGGTAACCCCGTTCAGCATGATACTATACTTAAGTGTTGGCAGATCTACCCAACCACAACGGCGCGGACGACCAGTTGTTGAACCAAACTCGCGGCCTGCTTGACGGATAGCCTCTCCTTCTTCGTTCAGTAACTCTGTTGGGAATGGACCACTACCTACACGTGTGCAGTACGCTTTAAAGATTCCATATACTTCGCCTATATATTTTGGAGCTACACCTAAGCCGGTACACGCACCTGCTACCATAGTAGTAGAAGAGGTTACAAACGGATAAGTTCCGAAATCAACATCCAGTAAAGAGCCTTGAGCACCTTCTGCAAGAATACGCTTCCCACTTTGCAGTGCTTCGTTGATCAAATACTCTGTGTCAGCCAGTTTTAAGGTGCGCAGGTAATCTACAGCCTCGAAGAACAATTGCTCCTGTTCGCCTAATTCCAACGACTGGCCATAGAACTCAACAGTTTTGCGATGGCGTTCTACCAGTTTATTATAACGGTCTTTAAAATCAGCAGCCAGGATATCACCAACACGCAAACCAACACGACCAATTTTATCCTGGTAAGTCGGGCCTATACCTTTTAAAGTAGAACCGATCTTGCCGCTACCCAATGCTTCTTCGGATACTCTGTCTAGAACCTTATGCGACGGTAGAATCAGTGAAGCTTTCTTGGAGATGTACAGGTTTTGGGCAGCATCTACACCGCGGTCCTGCAGTTTCTGCATCTCGATGCGGAATACGATCGGGTCCAGCACTACGCCATTCCCGATAACATTCTGAATATGAGAGTGGAAGATACCTGACGGGATCTGGTGCAGCACATGTTTGGTGCCTTCAAACTCTAACGTATGTCCTGCATTCGGACCACCCTGGAAACGGGCTACAATGTCATAGGTGGGTGCCAGTACGTCAACGATTTTGCCTTTGCCTTCGTCGCCCCACTGCAGACCTAATAAAATATCAACTGCCATTTAAGTGTTAGTAAATTGATTCTTTTAAGAATTGTGCCGCGTAATCGTCGTTTTCAGCAATCGTGAAAATAGCATTGAGCTTTGTAACGATCAGCAGCTTGCGGATATGTTCTGATGGTTTAATGAGTACGAGCTCACCGCCCCTGTTTCTGAATTTAGTAAGCAACGATACAAGCACGCCCATACCACTGCTATCCATAAACCTTACATTAGAGAGATCGACCGCACAAAGAAAAACTTTACCATCCTGTAGTCCATCCACTTCTTCAATCATCTGATGCGTATCTTTCCCGACTATAAGGTCACCCTCCAGCCGTACGAATAGCACATCATCTTTAAGCTCTGTCTGGTACTTCATGTTTTTGCTCTGTAGTCGCTTTTTTGGCGCGGCAATCGCCGCAAATACCGTAAAGGTTTAGAGAATGATGCAAGATATGAAAATTTAGTAGTTCGCCCACCATAGTTTGGATCTGATGTACCCTTGGATCGCAAAATTCAACCACTTTATGGCATTCTGTACAAATCACATGGTCGTGCTGGCGATAGCCGTATGATTTCTCGTATTGCGCCAGGTTGCGGCCAAACTGATGCTTGCTTACAAGGTCGTTTTCTACCAGCAGGTCCAGGGTGTTATAAACTGTTGCCCTGCTCACGCGGTAGTTTTTGTTCTTCATGCTTATATAAAGCGACTCTACATCAAAGTGCCCGTCACGGGAGTAGATCTCTTCCAGGATAGCATAGCGCTCCGGCGTTTTGCGAAGGCCCTTGCTTTCCAGGTAGGCGGTAAAAATCTTCTTTACCTCTTCAAATTTTATAGGATTTAATACCATGTGCTTGTTTTATAGTTTGCTGCCAGCTCTAGAGCATCTTTAAAATTCGTTTTTTCCATGCTCTTAATCGAAACGCTCAACGGTAAGTATACCGTTCACTTTCCCCATGCGCTGCATCAGTTTATCGAGGTGGCCGGTATCGTTCACGAACACCATTATATTACCTTCAAAAATGCCGTCATGCGAATCTATAGTTATAGAGCGCATGTTTACCCGTAAGCTGTTTGAGATAATGCGTGTCAGGTCATTTACCAAACCTACCCTATCGGTACCTTTTATCCGGATACCAGCCAGGAAAGCCAGTTCTTTCTGATCTGTCCATTTTGCTCTTACCACGCGGTTACCATAGTTCGACATCAGTTCGATAGCGCGCTGGCAGTTGGTACGGTGTATTTCAATATCTTCATCACCGGTCTCGAAGCCAAAAACATCATCGCCCGGTATCGGGTTACAACAGCCGGCTATCTTATAGTTCATGTTAGAGGTATTTTCCCCTATCACGAGCATATCAGAGTTTACACCACGAATTTTCTGCACTTCCCTGTCAAAACTTTTCGGATCAAGAGTAGAGCTTCCTTTTTCGGCGGTGGCAGTGAAGATAACTTCTTTAATGTTTTTTGTATCGATGTGACCAGTGGCCAGTCTATAGTATAAGTCCTGAACCGATGGCACATTAAAGAAAGCCATCAACTTATTCATGTTTGCCTGGTTATCGGCTACTTTGAGCTGCGCCAGACGCTTATCAAGCAAAACCTTACCCTGTTCTGTTTTATGTTTGCGTTCCTCACGCAGCGCCTCTTTTATGCGGGACCGCGCCTTGGAAGTGACCGCGTAGTTTAGCCATTCCTCGTTAGGCTTTTGTTTTTGCGAAGTTAGAATCTCCACCTGGTCTCCGTTATAAAGCCTATAGCTGAGTGGCACCAGTTTCTGATTAACCTTTGCACCCAGGCATTGTAATCCTATCTGGCTATGGATCTCAAAAGCAAAATCCAGGGCAGTTGCTTTATCCGGCAAAATGATCAGTTCACCTTTCGGCGTAAATACAAACACCTCTTCCACGAAAAGGTTTTTGCGGAACTCATCCATAAACTCAAGCGCGTTGCCGGTATTGTTCTCCAGCATATCACGCACTTTATTTATCCATTGCTCCAGACCCGATTCGTTGCCGGCGCCATCTTTATATTTCCAGTGTGCAGCGTAACCACGTTCGGCAATCTCATCCATACGCTTGGTACGAATCTGCACCTCTACCCACTGACCAGACTTACTCATTACCGTAGTATGCAGCGATTCGTAGCCGTTAGCTTTTGGCGTATTTACCCAGTCGCGGAGGCGGTCCGGGTTTGGCTGGTAAAAGTCTGTTATAATAGAGTAAACCTGCCAACAGGCTGCTTTCTCATTTTCGAAGGGTACATCCAGTGTAATACGGATGGCAAACAGGTCATACACCTCTTCGAATGTAATGTTCTGTTTCTTTATCTTTTTAAGGATGGAGTAAATAGACTTTGGCCGGCCTTTTATATTAAATTTAAAGCCATGCTTGTCCAGTTCCTCCTCTATAGGCGCAATAAAATCTTTAATAAACTTACTGCGAGCGGCACGGGTCTGCCTGATCTTGTTTGATATATCCTTATAGGTCGCTGTATCGGTATACTTTAAGTACAGATCCTCAAGCTCCGATTTAATGGCGTATAAACCCAGGCGATGCGCAAGTGGCGCATACAGGTACATGGTCTCAGATGCAATCTTCAGCTGCTTGTGGCGGGGCATGCTATCGAGCGTACGCATGTTATGCAGACGGTCAGCCAGCTTTATCAATATAACCCGTACATCGTCGCTGAGGGTAAGCAGCATTTTACGGAAGTTCTCGGCTTGCTGCGAGGTACCGTAATCAAAAACACCGGAGATCTTGGTAAGCCCTTCTATAATGCGCGCTACACTTGGCCCGAAGTCACGTTCAACGTCTTCGATCTCCATTTCGGTATCTTCCACCACATCGTGCAAAAGCGCTGCAACTATAGAAGTAGTACCCAGGCCAATTTCCTCTACAGCGATCTGTGCAACTGCTATCGGGTGATAGATATAAGGCTCACCGGATTTGCGACGCATATCTTTATGCGCCTCTACAGATGTGTTAAAGGCTTTTTTTATAATCTTGGCATCGTTATCCCTTAAAAAGGGTTTGGCATGCCGAAGTAATCTTCTGTATAGTCGTAAGATCTCTTTGCGTTCAGCTTCCGGATCGATCATAGTAATAATAGGGTATCAAAAAAAGCGGGTAACCACTAGACAGCTATGCAACCCTTTATCTATATAAGTATAAAACAGCTGCTAACCTAGTAAGTTTCAAATATACAGGATAAATAGCTGCTTTCAATAGGAGCACTCAAAAGCTGCACGGTATAGTTATAAAAATCTATCCGGTAACTATAACTATGGCTGAAGAAGCACTAATAGCATACTGGTTTGCATGGCCTGAACTATAGTTTGAAAAATTTATTTAACTCTAAATAAAACATAATTAACATGTTACCTATGAGACCTGAAAAATAATTGACTTTTTTTTGGGGCAGGTATTGCAAATAAGAATCTGCGTTGTAATTTTGCATCATCATTACAAACAAGCACACATTATGCGGATGTGGCGAAATTGGTAGACGCACTAGACTTAGGATCTAGCGCTGCGAGGCATGGGGGTTCGAGTCCCTCCATCCGCACAACACAAACGAACCCTCAGCAGTCATGTTGGGGGTTTGTTATTACTGGATGTACCAAATTAAAAATTTATAGCCTTGAATATTACATTAAACCAAACCGACAGCACTAACGCGCAACTGAAGGTGGTTCTGGAAGAAGCGGATTACGCTTCTAAGGTAGACCAGCAGGTAAAGGAATTCAGCAAAAAAGCACAGATCAAAGGTTTCAGACCTGGTAAAGTGCCTGCCGGCCTTGTTAAAAAAATGTATGGCAAGAGCATCCTGGTAGAGCAGATCAACAAATTGCTTCAGGAAGAGATCTCTAAATACATAAAGGATAATGATGTAAAACTGCTGGGCGAACCACTTCCGGAGCCAAGCCAGGCTAACATTGACTGGGATAACCAGAAAGACTTTGAATTTACGTATGCTGTTGGTTTACTGCCTGACTTCAACCTTCCGTTGGATAAGAGCGTAGACGGTTACGCAATTGAACTGGACAAGAAAACAATTGACGAGGCTTACGAAAACATTAAGCGCCAGTTTGGTAAAACCACTAACCCTGAAACATCAGAAGAAGGTGATTTTATTTATGGTGACCTGAAGCAGGTTGACGGTGAGTTTGAGTCTAAGACGTTGATTCCGACAAGCCGCGTTGTTGCTGGCAAAGAGCAGTTTATCGGTGTTAAAGCTGGTGATGTTATCAAGTTTGACATCCGTAAAGCTTTTGGTGATGACAATGCTGCCCTTGCACACGTAACCGGCCTGAGCAAAGAAGTAACAGCTGAGCTGAATGGTGAATTTGAATTTACTGTAGAGAAGATCAACCGCACAGAAGAAGCTGAGTTAAATCAAGAACTTTTCGATAAGCTTTTCGGTAAAGACGCAATAACTACTGAAGAGGAGTTTGATGCGAAGATCCGTGAGACTATAAAAGAAAACTACGACCGTGAAGCTGATAACCTGCTTAACCGCAACATCATCGACACACTGGTTGACAACGTAGCTGTTGATATTCCTGCTGATTTCTTTAAGCGCTGGTTACAGGTTACAAACGAAGGCCGTTTAACAACTGAGCAGATCGAAGAAAACTTTGACAAATACACCAAGGAGTTAAAGTGGTCGATGATCAAGAACAAGGTTGTTGAAGAGAACGAGCTGAAAGTGAGCAACGATGAAGTTGTAAGCAGCACGAAAGAGAAGATGATGGCGCAGTTTAACATGCCGGAGATACCAGAAGAACTGGCTGAAAGCATGAACAACTATGCACAGCAGTATCTGCAGCAGGATAACGGCCGTAACTATATTAATGAGTACGAGCAACTGCTGGCCGAGAAGGTGCTCGCAAAACTAAAAGAAAAGATGACTGTTGTAGAGAAAAGCATCTCTGCAGAGGACTTCAGAAACTTATCGTTCTAATCTGAGCGAATAAGTTTATATATTACCAAAAAAGTCCTTTAGTTTTAAAGGACTTTTTTATTTTTGACAAAACCGTAACACAAACAACTATGATGTTTAACAAAGACGAGTTCCGCAAATTCGCTGTAAAAGGCCAGGGCCTTAGCGGGCTGGGCGTAGACCAATATATCCATCACATAGAAGGAAAGGCCATGCACAACATCGAGAGCATGACGCGCTCGGTAATTGAGGAACGCCCTACTAACTTCCGTGAGATCGACGTTTTCTCACGCCTGATCATGGACCGTATTATTTTCCTTGGCACGCAGGTAGATGATTTTATCGCTAACATCATCACAGCACAGTTGCTGTTCCTGGAGTCGGCGGACGCGAAGAAGGACATTCTATTATATATTAACTCACCGGGTGGTTCGGTGTATGCCGGTCTGGGTATTTACGATACCATGCAATATGTGAACCCTGATGTGGCAACGATCTGTACTGGTCTGGCTGCAAGTATGGGGGCTGTATTGCTGGCTGGTGGTGCTAAAGACAAGCGTTCTGCTCTGCCTCACTCCCGCGTTATGATTCACCAGCCGATGGGTGGTGCACAGGGACAGGCAACTGATATAGAGATCACAGCCCGCGAGATCCTGAAACTGAAGAAGGAGCTTTATGAGATTCTAGCTTCGCACTCAGGCAAATCGTACCAGGATATTTACGACAACTCGGAGCGTGACTACTGGATGCGTGCCGAAGAAGCAAAAGAATTTGGTTTGATTGATGAGGTACTGACCCGCAAGAAGCAGTAATCAGTTTGACCAGCTATAAACCATAAGCCCACTTCCCAAATCGGAGTGGGCTTATGGTTTATAGTTACTTTATAGTACACCAACTATAGCCCTAACTGAAAAGTGAAAGAATCTCAAACAATTTATCAACAGGGCTATGTGGATACCTTCTTCGTATAACAAACTATAAATCAAACCTTTGACCAAAAATAGAGTAATATAAATAATTTAATTTTTAGGGTATTTTTGAGCGTTTTGCTAAGGATGTCTTAAATTTTTTATGTTTTATTAAACTTCCAATTTTGTACCTTTGTTTTGAGCGTGAAAATATTCGCTCTTAATTCCCCGTACCAACTAATACTTATGGCTGAAATTACGTGCTCATTTTGCGGCAAAAACAAGAAGGATGTATCGGTAATGATTTCCGGTATAAATGCGCATATCTGTGACAGATGTATCGGGCAGGCACAACAGATCCTGAACGAGGAGAACAAGATAAGAGCGAATAGCCGTAGCCCTAAGTTTAACCTGATGAAGCCGCGCGAGATGAAAACATATCTCGACCAGTTTGTGGTAGGCCAGGATGATGCGAAGAAGGTAATGTCAGTAGCGGTTTATAACCACTACAAGCGCCTGATGCAGCACAACGAAGGGGAAGCCGAGGAAGTAGTGATCGAGAAATCGAATATTATTATGGTTGGCGAAACCGGAACCGGTAAAACTTACCTGGCCCGTATGATGGCCGGCATTCTGCAGGTTCCTTTCTGTATTGCCGATGCAACCGTATTGACTGAAGCTGGTTACGTTGGTGAAGACGTTGAGAGTATACTTACCCGTTTATTACAGGCCGCAGACTATAACGTGGAAGCTGCTGAACGTGGTATTGTTTATATTGATGAGATCGATAAAATTGCCCGTAAGAGCGATAACCCATCTATTACCCGCGATGTAAGCGGCGAAGGTGTACAGCAGGCCCTGCTTAAGTTACTGGAAGGTACGGTAGTAAACGTGCCACCACAAGGCGGACGCAAGCACCCTGAGCAGAAAATGATCACTGTAAATACAGAGAACATCCTGTTCATTTGTGGTGGTGCTTTTGTTGGTATCGACAGACTGATCAAAAACCGTTTGAATACCCGCCCAATTGGTTTCTCTAAATCGAAGCAGGACGATAACGAAGAAGGTGAAAACTTCCTGCGTTATTTATCGGCACAGGATCTGAAAAACTTTGGCTTGATACCTGAGCTTATCGGTCGTCTGCCAGTATTAACGCATCTTGACCCGCTTGATAAAGAAACACTGAGACTGATCTTACTGGAGCCTAAGAACTCTATCGTGAAGCAGTACAAGCGCCTGTTCGAGATGGAGAACATTAACCTGAGCTTTGACGAAGGTGCCCTGGAGTACATTGTAGAGAAAGCAGCTGAGTATAAGCTTGGTGCCCGTGGTCTGCGCTCTATCTGCGAAGGTATTATGACAGACGCTATGTTCGATCTGCCATCAGAAGAAGGAACTCATGACTTGGTTATAACAGGTGATTATGCCCGTGAAAAGTTTGAGAAATCAAGCCTTAAGAAATTGAAAGTAGCGTAACGCTCACTTATAGTTAAAAACAAAGATCCCCGGTAGTTTAGATTACCGGGGATCTTTGTTTTTATAGGTTTTGTGTCTGCTCTCGCTCGCGTCCCGCGAGTTTGAGGTATTCGGTAGCGTCTCGCCACTTTGCCATACTATAGCTCTTTCGGACATCCTTGTCCGAAAGCCATCTGCCGGGGATTTCCTAATCCCCGTATTACGAATAACGCGGACTAAGAAGTCCGCAGCAGATTTGGTTCCGGACATGGATGTCCGGAACAGCAGTAAGTAACTTCGAACTATAGTTTACACGGGCCGGAGGCCTAGCTATAGTTCGACACGAGCGAGGACGCTCGCTCCATTGTATGCAATTATAGCTTAATCCAAATCTCTGTCGCCACGCTTCAATTCATCTACGGAGCGCATTACTTTATCTTTCAGGCCTGATTTATATTTCTCCAGTTTATCAGCAACGGCAGCGTTTGTTGTTCCGATGATCTGAGCGGCTAAAATTCCTGCATTTAGAGCACCATCTAACGCAACTGTTGCCACTGGTACGCCACCTGGCATCTGAAGTATAGAAAGCACTGAATCCCAGCCATCTATAGAATTACTTGATTTTACAGGCACACCGATAACAGGCAGTGTTGTAAGAGAAGCAACCATACCCGGCAGATGTGCGGCGCCGCCAGCTCCGGCTATAATCACCTTCAACCCTTTTTTGCGCGCTTGCTCAGCATATTCGAACATGCGGTGCGGGGTGCGGTGCGCCGAAACTATAGTTAGTTCATATGGTACGCCCAGGGTTTCCAGTATTTCGGCAGCGGCATCCATAATTTTAAGGTCAGACTGGCTGCCCATGATTATACCTACTAAAGGTTGTGTATGTGTAGTTTGCTCGGCCATCGTTTTATGCTTTTACTTTTATTACGTTTTTAATTTGCTCGGCACGCTGCTGCGCTTCTTCTATCGTTTGCCCCAGCACAGTAATGTGTCCCATTTTGCGGGCAGGCCGGGTATACTTTTTACCGTATAGATGGATGTAAACGCCCGGTACAGCCAAAGCTTCCTGCAAGCCTTCGTACTTCGCTTCGCCATCAAAACCAGGTTCGCCGAGCAGGTTCAGCATTACGGCGGCGCTTTGTATCTCGGTAGAGCCCAGCGGCAGGTTAAGGATAGCGCGCAGATGTTGTTCGTATTGCGAGGTATAGTTGGCTTTTATTGTATGGTGGCCGCTGTTGTGCGGACGAGGCGCTACTTCATTTACCAGGATCAGCCCATCTTTGGTCAGGAACATTTCCACAGCCAAGATGCCCACCATATCAAAAGCTTCAATTACGCGGGTGGCAATCTCAATGGCGTAGCGCTGTAATTTATAAGCTACATTGGCCGGCGCGAAAAGCGAATCAACTAAATTATGCTCCGGATGAAAACTCAGCTCTACTACCGGGAAAGCCGTAACTTCACCATTTGCATTGCGGGCAACTATGACGGATATCTCTTTCTCAAAATCAACCAGCTTCTCCAGCACACTTGGCTCTTCAAAGGCTTTCACGAAATCAGCTTCGTTTGTTAAACGGGTAACTCCTCTCCCATCATAACCTTCGCGGCGCAGCTTCTGGAATGCAGGCAGGAACGCTGTATTTTGCTCCAACTCGGTCTTATCTGCCAGAATTATAAAGTCTGAGGTCGGGATGTTGTGTTTGCGGAAGAACTCTTTCTGCAGGCCTTTGTCCTGAATAGTGCGAACAGTCTTGGCATCAGGGTAAACTTTTACACCTTCCTGCTCCAGCTTTTCAAGGGCATCTGCGTTTACGTGCTCAATTTCTATAGTTAGAATATCGCACTGCTTACCAAACTCATATACGGTGTCAAAATCGCGGAAGCTGCCTACAAAAAACTCGTTGCAGATATCCTTGCAAGGTGCATTCTCATCGGGGTCCAGCACTAAGGTATAGATGTTAAAATCGAGCCCGGCCTGCATCAGCATACGGCCCAGTTGCCCGCCGCCCAGTATACCAAGCTTTACTTCTCCTTTCATAGATAGGGTTTTGAGTGTTCGTTCCTCAAAAATAAGGATTATAGTTAAACCTACCCGCCACAACTATAGTAATATGCAGCTACAACAAGATAGACTTTGATTTATATACGCAAAGCCTTATATTGATAGCTTAACTTTTTTTGAAACCGCACAATCTTTAATGGAAATCATACTTGCCACTTTTTCTGCATTATTCTCTGTAGTAAACCCGTTCGGCGCCATGCCGGTCTTTCTTACGCTTACCCAGGACGATACGCCGGCGCACCGTAACCAGCAGGCCCTGAAAGCTTGTTTATACATGGTGGGTATCCTGGCAGTGTTTTTCCTGGCAGGGCAGTATGTACTTAACTTTTTTGGTATCCGTATCCACGATTTGCGCATTGCAGGTGGCCTGATGATCATGCGTGCTGGTTTTGAGTTGCTTTCGCCAGGAGCAAGCAAGAAGAAGATATCACCGGAAGTTGTGGAAGAAGGGCAGCATAAAGAGGACATCTCATTTACGCCGCTGGCCATGCCGATGCTTTCCGGTCCCGGAGCCATTGCGGTAAGTATAGCCATGTATACCACCTCGCTTTCTTACCTGGATATGGCTTTGATTCTGGTATCAATCGTGTTGCTGGCGATAGTTTGCTATATTATCCTACGTTTCTCGCATCAGCTTACACGCTATATGGGCAAATCTGGGTTGTCGGCCCTCTCGCGCATTATGGGTTTTATAGTTTTATCTATCGGGGTAAACTTTATAGTTTCAGCTATTTATGCGCTGTTCTTTACAGGGCGGTAGGTTTTCCAGTAGATATCAGGAAAGATGAAAAACTCGATTTTAGCAATATTACTTTTAGCTTGTTTATCATGTCACGTGAAGGATGAGAAAGCTAAAGCTATTGCAGAATCCGAAAACATAAGATATAAGGTAGGTCTACAGTCTATCGGTAACGATTGGAAACTCGACTCAACATTTAAATTTCTTTCTATTCATCCCAATTTTATCATTGTAGATAGAAAACTGCAGAATACAGCAGATCAAGCTATATTTTACATAGCTGATTATTTATCCAATAAGAATGGAGATGAGAGAAAGGTGGTTTACTTACGAAATGAGAATGGCAACGCCAGGGTTGTTAAAGAAGAAGATTCTTTTGTAACCGAGTACAATAACACTGGAAAAGTAATTCTAAATTTCACTTATAACTATGATTTAAAGGAAAAGTCTTTTTGTGTAGACTCACTACCTAGTATCGAACTTGTAGAATTGAATCAAGCAGAATTTGAGCGTATGATTAAAGGGGCAAAAGAGATTGATGCAGAAATCTGTGGTACAGCGGCTGATGAGATTCTCACTAAAGGCTTTCCTAAAAAACATACTTTCATTCAGGAAGATGAATTTAAAATGAGATTAAAGATTTTATAGAACGAGCAATAAGTCTTTAAACTATAGTTCTTCCCCAAACCACACCTCACAAAACCAAGTAAACATTCCCAATAGTTTGGTGATAACGATCACCTTCACATAGTCGGCAATTTAGATTATCTTTGCGCCATGCAATTGAAGAACGACCTGCTTATTAGAGCTGCCAAAGGAGAACCTGTTGAGCGCACACCGGTATGGCTGATGCGCCAGGCCGGCAGAATTTTACCTGAATACAGAGCCGTACGCGAAAGCCTGAGCGGTTTTAAGGAACTGGTGGAAACCCCTGAGTTTGCTGCCGAGGTAACAATACAACCTGTTGATATTCTGGATGTAGATGCGGCCATTATCTTTTCGGATATACTGGTAGTACCGGAAGCGATGGGCTGTACCTACGAAATGGTAGAAAAACGTGGCCCTTGGTTCCCGAATACGATAAGAACAGAAGCCGATCTTAAGAAGCTTCGCGTGGCCGACCCGCATGAGCACCTGCATTATGTGCTGGATGCCATAAAGGTTACCAAAAAAGCACTGAACGGTCGTGTGCCGCTTATCGGTTTTGCCGGTGCACCCTGGACAATTATGGCTTACATGGTAGAGGGCAGTGGTTCTAAAACGTTCTCGCATGCGCGTGGTATGTTATACACTAACCCTACGCTGGCGCACCAAATGCTCCGCATGATAACCGACACAACTATAGCTTACTTAAAAGCGCAGGTTGAGGCAGGTGCTAACTTAATACAGATATTCGATTCATGGGCAGGCATTCTTACGCCGGCGCATTACCGCGAATTCTCGTTGCCATACATCAGTGAGATCTGTAATGCCATCCGCGATGTGCCTGTAACAGTATTTGCGAAAGGCGCTTTCTTTGCCCTTGAGGATTTCGCAAAACTGAATTGCGAAACTATAGGTCTTGACTGGAACATGGAAGTGGCTCAATCCAGAGCACAAGTTGGTCCGAACAAGACCCTGCAAGGTAACATGGACCCATGCCTGCTTTATAGTTCATTTGACACGATACAGAAAGAAACTATAAAAATGCTGAAGGAATTCGGTCCGCAGCGCCACATTGCCAACCTTGGTCACGGCGTTTACCCGGATACGGACCCAGAAAAAGTAAAATGCTTCGTACAGACAGTGAAAGAGTACGGAGAGTTTAGAAGTTAGAAAGTTGAAGAGTTAGTGAGTTTAGGAGGTATAAACTCCTCCTAAAATAAAGTAAACTAAACTCTGACATAAACCAAAAGAGAAAGGCCTGCAATTGCTGCAGGCCTTTCTCTTTTATCACTTTCTAACTCTTTAACTCACTAACTCTCTAACTATAAAGGTTATCCTACCGGCAAATGGGCTGACGGGTATTTATAGTCTGAAGATGGAACACGGGTACTGAGAGCTAACGCCAGTGTTAAGGTACCAACCCTGCCAATGTACATCGAGAGTATCAGTACCATTTTACCCATATCTGATAATGCAGCTGTAATACCTGTACTATAGCCTACAGTAGCAAATGCGGAAACCTGCTCCAGTGCCAGCCTTATGACATCAAACTGCCCATCTGAAATAGTAAGTATAAATACGGCGACCATATTAAGTATGGCAGCGAATGCAAAAACTGAAAAAGCTTTGTAAGCCACTGAATGCGGAATGGAACGGTTGCCAATTTCCAGGTTTTTTTTGCCGCGTATAGTTGCTATTACCGCCAGCAGAATTACCACAAATGTTGTTGTTTTGATACCACCACCTGTAGAGCCTGGCGATGCCCCGATAAACATCAGGAAAATAAACATCAGCATAGTGGGCGTTGTTAGCTGCGAAATATCAACGGAATTAAAGCCGGCAGTACGTGTAGCCACCGACTGGAAGAAAGAAGCGATCAGGGCTTCTGCAAAACTCAGGTCAGCTAATGTGTTGTAGTACTCCAGTAAAAAGAAACCTATAGTTCCCAGCGCGATCAGGGCTGCAGAAGTATAGATAGTAATGCGCGTTAGTAGTTTCCAGTTTTTCCAGGGAGCATCCATCCGGGTTCGCATAGCCTTTGGGGAAAGCACATCCACTATGGTTGGGAAACCGATACCGCCAAAGATGATAATAAACGCTATAGCCAGGTGCATTATATAGGAGAAGCGCACAGGTTCTGTATAAAAGCCCGCCGGGTAAAGCGAAAAACCAGCATTACAGAACGCCGACACGGCATGGAAGATAGAATAAAATATCTTGCTCCCCAGATTCGGAAACTCTACCTGCGGCCCCCAGGTCATAAAAACAATGGTTGCACCAATACCTTCTATCACAAACGTGAGCACTACAAGCTGCTTTAACAGGCCCTGGGAAGAAAACAGGTTCTCCCCTTCCAAAAGTTCATGCATCGCAACGTGTTGCTTTAAGCCAATCCCCTGCCGCATGATGGAGGCGAAAAAAGTAGCAAACGTTACAATGCCCAAACCACCTAATTGCACCAGCATAAGCAAAACAACCTGGCCTGAGAAAGTAAAATAAGTACCCGGATCTACCACAGCAAGACCAGTTACGCAGGCTGCGCTGGTAGCCATAAACAAAGCATCTATAAACCGCATGCTGCCCTGCACCGTGGTCATTTTAGGCAGCATAAAAAGCCCTGTCCCGATCAATATCAGCAGTATAAAGCTCATGATAAAGACGGTGCCCGGCTTTAGCTGCAGAGTTTTAAGATGTACTTTGGTCTCAAGCAACTCTATAATCAGCAGCACCAGCATGTAAAGCGATACTACCACGCGGTAAACCTCCACTGAAAGCGGTATGCCTATATTCTCGAAGATGTTATAGACGACTGGAAAGTCGAGCAGGTACGTGCCCACCTGGTTTACCAGGATGATGACCATTAACGTGCCCTCGAACCAAGTACGGCGCAGAAATTTTACGCGCTCAAAACTATAGAGAATGCGGAGGAAGTAGATTAAGACAAAGACAGCAAGAATGGCATCGATGGCGAAATAAAGTGATTGTAGATCTACCGGGCTTTCCACTACCCCGTGCGTATAGATCAGCAAACCCACCGAAAGGATGGTGAGCACATAGGTCGTACGCCGCATGAGCGCGTAAACCCTTAATTTACTGCCATAAAGTGCTCTGTTTAGCTGTTCTGTATTCATTTTGCAGTTGCAAATGTAAGCACCTTTATAAATTAACCAACAGCTAAGTGTGTATCCGGGTATTTGTAAGCTGTAGTGTACGCCCGCGTACTGATAGCCAGTGCCAGCGTAAGTGTACCCACCCTGCCAATATACATAGACAATATAATTACAGTTTTACCCATATCAGATAGCCCTGCAGTTATGCCTGTACTTAACCCAACCGTAGCAAAAGCTGAAATCTGCTCAAAAGCCAGGCGTAAAATATCAAACTTGGAATCGGAAATGGAAAGGATGATCAGGAAAAAGACATTGAAAACCACGGCAAACGTAAAAACCGCAAAGGCTTTGTAAGATACCGAATGAGGTATGGTTCTGTTACCGATCTCGACATTCTTCTTGCCAACTATAGTTCGCCAAACCGAAAGTACAATTACTGTAAAAGTTGTTGTTTTTATACCTCCACCCATAGACCCCGGGGATGCCCCGATAAACATCAGTATCATCATAATTAACAGGGCAGGAACTGACACCGCTGAAATGTCTACTGTATGATACCCACCTGAGCGCGTTGTTGCCGATTGGAAAAACGAGGCTATAAGCGATTCTATAAAACTCAGGTGTGAGAGTGTATTATAGTACTCCAGCAGGAAAAAGGCAAGCGTACCAAACGCCAGCAAACCAGCGGACGTGTACACGGTTACTCTTGTTAACAGTTTCCAGTTTCGCCAAGGGGCCTCCATACGCGCGCGCATGGCCTTCGGTGAGAAAAGATCGATTATAGTTGGGAAACCGATTCCACCCAGGATCATCAGCCCTGCAATTACCAGGTGCATCGTATACCAGGATCGGAGCGGATCACTATAAAGGCCTTGTGGGTAGAGCGAAAAACCGGCATTACAGAAACCGGAAATGGAATGGAAAACAGCAAAGAAGATCTTACTCCCTATCACATCAAACTCTGTATTCCACTCCCAGGTCATAAAAATCAGTACCGCCCCGATCGCCTCTATAGACAGCGTCATGATGATGAGCTTGCGAAGCAGGCCTTTGGTAAACGAGATAGACTCACTTTCCATGATCTCATACATAGCCACATGATGCCTAATGCCAATCCCTTCCCGCATGAGCATAGCAAAAAACGTGGCAAAGGTCATTACACCAAGTCCGCCCAGCTGCACCAATGTAAGCAATACCACCTGCCCCGAAAATGTCAGGTAAGTGCCTGGGTCTATTACCGTAAGGCCGGTAATGCAGGACGCACTGGTAGCCATGAACAGCGCATCTATAAACCGCATACCTCCGGCAACAGTGGTCATTTTGGGTAGCATGAAAAGTGCAGTACCAATGCCAATCAGTAAAATAAAACTCATCAGGAAAATTATAGCTGGCTTTACCTGCAGGGTTTTAAGGTGTACTTTGGTCTCGAGCAGCTCAATAATGAGTAACATCAGCATGTACAAAGACACCAGTACCCGATAGATTTCCACAGAAAGCGGAATACCTATCCCTTCAAATAAATTGTAGACAACCGGAAAGTCGAGCAGGTAAGTACCCACCTGGTTTACCAGGATGATGGCCATTAACGTGCCCTCGAACCAGGTACGCCGGAGAAATTTTACACGCTCAAAACTATAGAGAATGCGGAGGAAATAAATAAGAACAAAGACAGCAAGAATGGCATCGATGGCATAGTACAGAAAGCGTAATTTTACCGGGCTCTCCACTACCCCATGCGCATAAATCAGCAAACCCACCGACAGGATGGTGAGCACATAGGTCGTACGCCGCATGAGCGCGTAAGCCTGTAGCTTGCTGCCGTATAGAAACCTGTTAAGAGGTTCGCTGTTCATGCATCTCGAATAGCTTGACCTTCTTTGCTTCGTCCAGTAAGTGTTGCTTGTTTACCGGCACAACGCCGACCTGCTCGCAAACCAGGCCACCACCCAGGTTACTCAGGCCTGCCAGAAACTGAACAGACGTACGTAAGGCCATACAAAGTGCAGCTATACTGATAACTGTATCGCCGGCGCCCGACACATCCGAAATAGACCTGTGATGGGCGTCGATGTAAGTCTTTTCGGTGCCATCAGCTATAAATACACCTCGCTCAGAGAGTGTTACCAGTACCTGTTCTGTTTGCAGGCGTTTCTGTAGTTCGGTAACGGCTCCTTCAAAAGCGTGCAGGTTCTCGTCAGCAAACTCTACCTTCAGGCCTTCTTTCAGTTCTTTCAGGTTTGGTTTAAAAAGAGTACACCCAACAAAGCTCAGGAAGTTTTTCTTTTTCGGGTCGATAACTGTTGGGATGTTGCGCTCGTTGGCCAGCTGGATGAACCGCTTAATATTGGCTTCTGTAAAAACACCTTTGTCGTAATCTTCCAGCACAACTACATCTGCCTTATCCAGCAACTTCAGATAACGCTCCTCCAGGTGGCGGTTATCGTATTCTGTCAGTTCGGTTTCTATCTCGGCATCGATGCGCAACAGCTGCTGGGCACTGGCTATAATGCGGTGTTTTATAGTTGTTACCCGCTCCGGACTCTGCACAATGCCCTCTGCTGAAAGGCCTTTGTCTTCTAAAAGACGCAGGAAATCACCTCCATCCGTATCATCTCCGATCACAGAGCAAAGCAGTGGTGTTGCACCCAAGGCCTGAATATTTAACGCCACGTTTGCAGCGCCACCCAGTCTTTTCTCGCTTTTTACAACGTTAACTATAGGTACCGGTGCTTCCGGCGATATGCGTGTTGATTTACCCCATAAATATGAGTCGATCATCACATCGCCAACTATAAGCACGGTCAGCCCATTAAAGGCTTCAAAAATATGTTCTAAACTATTGATCTGATCCATTACTGAAGTTTAGCCAGGCTCTCCTTAATGCGGCGCAACGCCTCTACCAGTTTCTCGTCGGAAGTAGCATAAGAGAAGCGAACACACTGCGGTGCTCCAAATGCTTCGCCGCTAACTACCGCCACCAGGGCATCGGTAAGTAAATACATGCAGAGATCCAGGGCATTCTGTATTGTTTTTCCTTCGTAGCTCATCCCAAAGTAGTAACTCACATCCGGGAAAATATAAAAAGCTCCTTCAGGCACATTGGTTTTAAATCCGGGAATATCATTCATTAACTCCAGCACCAGGTTACGGCGACGGAAGTAGGCATTACGCATTTCGATGGCAGAATCTTTTCCGCCCTGTAGTGCCGCATAAGCAGCTTTCTGAGCTATAGAACAGGTACCGGAAGTGATCTGGCTCTGCATTTTATCGCAGGCAGCAGCAATATCTTTATGAGCAGCAATATACCCCACACGCCAGCCGGTCATAGCGTACCCTTTTGAGAAGCCATTTACGGTAATAACGCGGTCCTTTATGAAGTCGAAGCTGGCCATGCTGGCATGCTCCCCTTCAAAATTGATGTACTCGTATATCTCATCTGCTATGACATGCACCTTCGGGTATTTCTCCAATACTTTCGCAAGGCCCAGCAATTCTTCTGCAGTAAATACAGAGCCCGTCGGGTTGCATGGCGAAGAATACATGATCAGTTTGGTATTGGATGTAATGGCAGCCTCGAGTTGAGCCGGTGTAACTTTAAAGTCGTTTTCCAGGCTGCCCATCACCTGTACAGGAACACCTTCTGCCAGTTTCACGATCTCTTCATACGATACCCAGTATGGTGAGAAAATAATTACCTCGTCTCCGGGGTTAACCAGGCACATAACGGCATTAGCAATACTTTGCTTGGCTCCGGTAGATACTACTATGTTCTCTGGTTTATAGTCCAGGTTGTTATCGCGCTTAAATTTATCCGCGATGGCCTGTCGTAGTTCCGGGTAACCAGGTACCGGGGTATAAAATGTAAAGCCATCATCAATAGCTTTTTTGGCAGCATCTTTTATGTATTGTGGCGTCTGGAAATCAGGTTCTCCAAAGCTCAGGTTTATCACATCGTGCCCCTGTGCAGCCAGTTCACGGGCTTTTTTAGCCATGGCTATCGTTTGCGACTCAGACAGAGCAGTTATTCTGTCAGATAAAATGCTGCTCACTTCTTTTATATCCTGCATGTAATTTCAATTAAAGGCCCAAAGGTACTTATTCTGTTACAGACTTTCCAGAAAGCAGGCCTGTAAAACAGCATACGGGGTTTTGTTAATCAGGTAAGTTGGTGAATTGTTGCGGAAGTATGAAGTAATCAGGATATAATATTTTGATCATGATTCTGTTTGAAGTGGAGTTTACACAGGATCAGATTGAATGGGGAATATTGGCATTTGCAGTTTTGTTAAGAACTGGAAGCCTATGCAGTTCTTGTTTGTGTTTGAGTTCTATGTCCAACCACCCCCAACCCTTCCTTGTTTAAGGCGGGGAGCTTTTACGGCCTTTGCTATAGCTAAAGGTATGGTTTCATTTTTGCTGATTTAACCCACCCCTACCCCTCCCGAGAGGGGAATTTCTGCTATTGCTATAGTTTGAGTTACAGTTCTATAGTTGGATTTTGTCATCCCCTACCCCCTTCGAAGGGGGACTTTTCTGCTACTACTTTTCAATATGTCATTTCGACCAGCGGGAGAAATCTGAGTTTGCTATAGTTACAGCCTGTGAACAGGACAGGTTTACCTGTCCCTTTGGAATTACTACCACGATCAAGCCATGCAACAATAGTTAGTCACTCAACTATAGCTTTTACTATCGAACTGATCACAGTCTTTGGGTTGAGCGCCTTGTAGATTTCTGGTGCCGCCAGGTATTGTGAGGCACGAACAAAAGAAATGTACACCGCGCGATGCACAAAGACGGGGCCTCCCGGCCGTGAGGGCACCAAAGCTAAATTGAAACAATAAGTTAGTAGAGCTCCCAGGATTTGAGAAAGCTATGAAAGATAAGGTTTGGTTCGAATCAGCGACTATCGCAAACTATGAGCTGAGATAGATTTCTCTCTGCGTTCGAAATGACAAAAGAGCAACTATAGGACGATTTATATTCTCTCTAATCTAAATAAAACAGCCTTACACTACTCCTTCTGACTAGCCTGAAACAGCTTCTGCTTCTCTTCTTTGGAAAGACTTTCGTAACCGGAACTGGAAATTTTATCCAGTATCAGATCGATCTCTTTCTGGCTTGGCTTGCCTGTTACAGTTGTGGTGCTGCCATTCGATCTGCCTGCAAATGTTGTATTCTTACGGTGGGTAACTTTCATTTCTGGCCTGCGGCTGAACAGCCTGCCAAAAAAGTCGAACATAGCGTGAAGTGGACGCCCCATATCGCTGCCACGCTGAAGTTGTTTAATAAAGAGCCAGCCAATGAGGGCGCCTCCTAAGTGAGCAATGTTACCACCTGCGTTATCGCCTACCGCTCCGGATATAGAAAGTAAAACCAGGAATAAGGCAATGTATTTAATGCGGACCGGCCCGATCAGGATGAGGTTAAACGTATAGTTTGGAAGTAGTGTAGCAGCTGCCACAACTATAGCCAGCACACTTGCCGAGGCTCCGATCATAACTGAACTGGCAGCACGGTCTTCGAAATAGGGAATAAAGTTATAGCTGAGCATATACAGCACACCGCCGGCAATACCGCCTATTACATACAAACTCAGCAGTTTTTTATCGCCCAGGTACTCCCGTATCAGTTGCCCGAACCAGTACAGGTTCAGCATGTTAAAAATAATGTGCAGAAACCCCTGGTGCGTAAAGAAATACGAGATCAGCGTCCAGGGGCGGGTGATAAATGTTGCCATATCGGAATGCAGCGCTACAAAGCTCATCAGGTAGTTGTAGGCACCCGGTCCGATGGTAAATGTGAGCAACAGGCGCAGCACGATCAGCACGACAAACACGATCACGTTGATCAAAATCAACTGTTTCAGGGTGTTGTTGGGCTGCCGGAAAGCGTCTTTTATATCTTGAAGTATACTCATGTTTTAGATGCTCGGAAAGAGACTTTAGGTGACACGGGTATTATCAGGTATCTTATCAATTCGAAAGAGCAAATTAGGGATTTAGTTCGTGTCGCAGGGTTTCTATACTTAATACTCGCGGTAATCGTTTCGCTGCCACATTTTAATTAGTATATACGCAAACAACATTCCGCCTAGGTGTGCAAAATGGGCCACATTATCGCCGGCAACGCGATTAAAACCAGTGTATAGTTCGTAAGCTCCATACAGCATTACAAAATACTTTGCTTTTATAGGCACCGGCAAAAACAGCAGCATCAGCTCCAGATTCGGAAAGAGCATACCGAAGGCCATCAGAATACCAAAAACAGCTCCGGACGCACCCAGCATTGGGCTGTTAAAAATAGTATCGTACACTTCTCTTACAACCGCCTTGCTTTGCTCTGTGTATTCCGGTATATCCGGGTTACGCTTCATCATTACGGCCAGCTCTCGCCCGGACCCTTCACGCAGATGCTCATCCATATAGTTGTTGAATGCAACTGGGCTTGGGTTTTCAATATAAGCTATTGTGTTTTCGCGCAACTCATGCAGTTCGTAGGCACGCACCCCAGAGTATAACACACTCGCGCCCAAACCAGTTATCAGGTAAAACGCCAGAAAACGCTGCGAACCCCAGAACCGCTCCAGCATTGGTCCGAAAATAAACAAACTGAACATGTTGCTGAACAGGTGCCCCCAGCCGCCATGCAGAAACATGTGCGTTAAAAACTGTACAGGATTAAAATAATCGGAGCCGAAGTGGTAAAGCGCAAACTGCCGGGCATCAAAAACATTACCCTGAAGTATAAAAACTACTATGTTTATGATCAGCAGGTTCCTGACCATAGGAGTTATATTGAACATGTTTTATTTCGTTTGAAGTATAAAGTCAGCTTACGTAAGTTGCCAGCGTTTATACTTGTGTTGCTACTATGTTTGGCCGAACAACAATCAGCAAGGCAACAATCAGCAATTAATTTTTCTGGAAAAGCTCATGCAACTGATTCAGCTCCATGATCACAAGTGTTTTCTGTCCGGCTGGTGTATAGTTTGGTACCTGGCAGGCAAATAATTTATCTACTAACGAGTTCATTTCCAGTTCCGACATACGGGTTTGTAAACGGCTTGCCAGTCTTTTGGCCATTGCACGCGCAAGATTTTCCCTTCTGTCTAACTTCAGAGTGGCCATATTGTTTTTGTACTGCTCTACCAGTTCCTCCAGCAGTTCCTTTTCGTTTGCTGCCTGCACATCGGCAGGTATCGCATTCAGGATGATCGTGTTACCACCAAAATCCTCGAACTGGAAACCTAACTCAAGAAACTCCGCTTTCAGCTCTTTTACCAACGCAGCATCTGTTGGGGACAGATCTATAGTTTGCGGGAACAGTAACGCCTGCGAGATCACAGCTTTTTTCTGTAACGAGGCCACATACTTTTCATACAGGATCCGTTCCTGCGCTGCATGCTGGTCAATTACCATTATCCCGGATTTCACCTGCACCAACAGGTACTTCTGATGCACCTGCAGCGTTTTATTGGAAGTAGCCGGGCTATCAGCAAAAGCATCATCTAAAAAGCTTGTACTTACCGATGACGATATGCGTTCTTCACCAGTTGGCTGGTTACGGATAGGCTCGTATAGTTGCTCCCAGCCAGCCGAACTCATTCTTTTAGGTGCTGACGATGGTGCCGAGAACCCTCCTGAAGCAAAGGTGGTTCGCTCCTGTTCAAAAGCATCTTCGTTATTCTGTATGCGGATAGGCTGCAAAGGTGCAAAATTAACGTCTCCCTCAAAATCCAGCGACGGGGCAATATTATGCGTGCCCAACGACTTACGAACAGCCGAATGAACTATAGCATACACCGTTTTTTCGTCGTCAAACTTGATTTCGGTTTTGGTGGGGTGTACGTTTATATCGATCTTATCCGGTTCAATATCAATAAAGAGCACATAGAAGGGGTAGCTTTCTTTCGGTAACAACCCTTCAAAAGCCGTCATCACAGCATGGTTCAGATAGCCACTCTTTATAAAGCGATTGTTCACAAAAAAGAACTGTTCGCCGCGGGTTTTGCGGGCAAACTCAGGCTTGCCAATATAACCCCGCACACTCAGGAACGGCGTTTCTTCGTCGCAAAGGGCCATCTGCTCTTTATAGTTGCTCCCGAAAATACCGATAATACGCTGGCTTAGCTTGGCAGATGGCAGGTTAAATACCTCAACATCGTTGTGGTACAACGAGAAAGCAATTTCAGGGTAAGCCAGCGCCACCCGCTGAAACTCATCCAGGATATGACGCATCTCCACTGCATTGGTCTTCAGGAAATTACGGCGGGCCGGTACGTTATAAAACAAGTTCTTAACGCATATACTTGTACCCGATGGCGTTACAACAGGCTCCTGGGTAACAACAGCTGAACCTTCCACGATAAGCTTTGTGCCGGTATCGGCGCCATGTGGTTTGGTCTTCATCTCTACCTGCGCCACAGCACCTATAGATGCCATCGCTTCACCCCGGAAACCCATCGTACGGATGCGAAACAGGTCTTCTGTACTTCTTATTTTAGATGTGGCGTGGCGTTCAAAACACATACGGGCATCAGTCTCGCTCATGCCTATGCCGTTGTCCACTACCTGTATCAATTGCTTGCCTGCCTCCTTCACGATCAGCTGCACACTGGTTGCCTTTGCATCAATGGCATTCTCCAGTAATTCCTTTACCACAGAAGCCGGCCGTTGCACTACCTCACCGGCAGCGATCTGGTTTGCTAAGTAGTCTGGCAGTAAATTTATAATATCGGGCATCCGGTATCTGGCTAATTAAATCAAACGATTTGCACAAAATCCGGTGTTTTTAAAAAGCGGCCGGATTTTTGACTTTCACTAATTTGTAAAAACAGAACTAATTCTGATAAAAATTTATTACTAATTTACAGACCGATTAAGAAATGGCATCCGGAAACTTATAAGAAGACCGATTGCTTTTATCCTTAAATTTGCAATATTAGCATGTACGGATTCGGAGTTTAAGGGCGTTAACGAAAAAAGGCACTGGCTAAAAGCAAACTTTTGCACTGCTGCAAAGATAAGCCACCCACTCAGTTCCAATGAGCTCCCGGGTAGCCTTTTGAGATCATTTAAATTCGCCGGATTAACCACCGTTTCCCGTAACTGCCTTTTGCAAAAATAGGCTTAATTTCGACTTGTTCCAATAATATAATACCTGCACAGGATGCTTAAGAGTTTTAGTTTAGGATTGTTTATACTTATTTTCCTTGGGATGGGCCCTCTGATGTCGTTATCGCCATCAGACGAAATCGTAGTGGGCGTGAAAGAGCGAAACTGGGTAGACAGTGTCTTTAATTCTTTGTCTCCTGACCAGCGTATCGGGCAGCTGTTTATGGTTGCTGCCTACTCTAACAAAAACGAAAAACATTTCCGGGAGATAGACACCCTGGTAACCCGTTATGGCATCGGCGGACTGATGTTCATGCAGGGCGGACCTGAGCGCCAGGCGCGCCTGAATAACCGCTTCCAGGGCGAGGCCAAAGTACCAATGCTGATCGCCATGGATGCTGAGTGGGGTTTAAGCATGCGCCTGGATAGCACGATGAATTTTGCGAAGCAGATGACGCTGGGCGCCATGAACGACGAAAAATACGTGTACATGATGGGCAGGGAGATTGCCCTGAAGATGAAGCGCCTGGGTGTAAACGTAAGTTTTTCGCCAGTAATGGACGTAAATGTGAACCCGGCTAACCCAGTTATTGGCAACCGCTCGTTCGGCGAATCCAAGGAAGAAGTTACAAAACGTGGTATTGCCTACATTAAAGGGTTACAGGACCATGGGGTAATAGCTGTTGCCAAGCACTTCCCGGGCCACGGCGACACCGATACCGATTCACACCTTGCTTTGCCGGTTATCAAACACGATATGAAGCGCCTGACCGAGGTGGAACTATATCCTTTTAAGAAATCATTCGAAGCTGGCGTAATGGGCGTGATGGTAGCACACCTTTACATTCCTAAGATCGACAGTACAAAGAATTTGGCAACTACCCTGTCAAAGCCGCTTGTAACTGGCCTGCTTAAAGAGAAAATGAAGTACAAAGGGCTGGTTTTTACAGATGCCCTGAACATGAAAGGCGTTGCCAGCTACTACAAGCCTGGTGAAGTAGACCTGAAAGCCCTGATGGCCGGTAACGATGTCCTCCTTTTCCCGGAAGATGTGCCTACAGCTATCGCTAAGATCAAAGGCGCTATCGCCGCAGGCCAGATAGATACAACGGAACTATACCAGCGGGTACGTAAAATACTACACGCTAAATATTGGGTTGGCCTTAACAACTATAAGCCCGTACAGCTTGCCAACCTGAAGCAGGACATGGATCGTCCGCTGGCAAATGTAGTGCAGGAGCAACTATACGAACAGGCCGTAACTATAGTAGCAAACAAAAATAACCTCCTCCCTTTCCGTAACCTCGATACGCTGAGCATTGCCTCGGTGGCAGTTGGTGTAGGGCCGGATAATAAGTTTCAGGAGATATTGGGCAACTATGCGCCGATGGCTAAATTCTCTATTTCCAACCGTTTTGCTCCGGACTCTGTTTTTACCAACATTATTCCTCAACTGGAAGGCCATGACGTGGTGCTGGTAAGTATCCATAACATGAACAGCACGCCTGCTAAAGATTTTGGTATCGGCTTAGGTACACGCGCTTTTATCCAATACCTGCAGGACCGCACTAATAAAAAAGTGATCGTAGCGGTGATGGGTAATGCGTATAGTTTAAAATACTTTGAAAACACAAACTGGCTGACTGTTGGCTACGAAGACAACCCTGTATCGCAATCACTGATGGCACAGGCACTGTTTGGCGCACGTGCAGCTAAAGGTAAACTTCCTGTTACCGCATCTACCAAATTTAAATCAGGTACCGGTATCGAAACGCCATCGTTGGGTCGCCTGAAATATGGTGTTCCGGAGAGTGTAGGCATGGACTCCAAAGTACTGGCCCAAATCGATAACATTGCCCTGGAAGCTATTGCTTATGCTGCCACACCGGGAGCACAGGTATTAGTTGTAAAGGATGGAACTGTAGTTTTCGATAAATCTTACGGGTACTATACCTACGAAAAAGTGAAGCCGGTAACAAACAATACCGTGTATGATATTGCATCTATCACCAAAGTAGCTGCTACCCTGCAGGCAGTTATGTTCCTGAAGGATCAGGGCAAGATCAACCTGGATGGGAAGATATCAACTTATTTACCTGAGCTGAAAGGCACGAATAAAGAAGGGCTGATTTTACGCGATATTCTGACGCACCAGGCCGGTTTGCAGGCTACCTTACCACACTGGCAGAAAACGATGGATAACCGCACCTTAGATCAGGTATATTACGCCAGCACGCAGACCGATGTGTTTCCGAACGAAGTAACGCCGGGAATCTATTCTATCAAATCTATGGAGGATTCGCTGTGGACCTGGACCGTGAACTCGAAATTACTGGCGAAGAAAAAAGATGCGAAAAGCTACGAGTATAAGTACAGCGACCTGGGCTTTTATATCATGAAGCGAATGGCTGAGCACATGCTTAACCAGCCGATAGATGAGTTCCTGGATCAGAACCTGTATGCACCGCTGGGCATGAGCACGTTAACGTATAACCCGCTCTTAAAGCTTCCACGCGAAGTCATTGCCCCTACGGAGGATGACAATTATTTCCGAAAGTCGTTGGTTTGGGGGACGGTGCACGACCAGGGGGCTGCTATGCTGGGAGGTGTTGGTGGTCATGCCGGCCTGTTCTCGAACGCTAACGACCTGGCCAAACTGATGCAGATGAATTTACAGAATGGCGAATATGGCGGACATAAATTCTTTAACACACATGTAGTTACAGAATTTGCAAAGAAACAGTACAAGACCAGTCGTCGTGGCCTGGGATGGGATAAACCGGCACCAGATGGCAACGGGCCTACGTCTAATCTGGCTTCGCCAAATACTTTCGGCCATACAGGCTTTACCGGCACAGCTGCCTGGGTTGATCCGGACAATAACCTGATCTACATCTTCCTGTCTAACAGGGTTTTCCCGGACGCCGGAAATACCAAGCTGGTAAAGTATAATATCAGAACCAGGATACATGATGTGATCTATAAATCAATCGTACCAAAAACATAAATATTTATCCGTAATTTGGCAGGTGCAGCAACAAAAGTTAGCTGCACTTGTTGTTTACAGCATATTTAGAACAACTATGAAGATCGGCATTGTCTGTTATCCTACCTTTGGCGGTAGTGGCGTAGTAGCTACAGAACTTGGTAAAGCATTAGCTCTTAAGGGTCACCAGGTCCATTTCATTACTTATAGCCAGCCTGCGCGCCTAGATTTCTTTAACGAGAACCTTTTCTACCACGAAGTATATATTCCATCGTATCCCCTGTTCCAGTATCCGCCTTACGAGCTGGCCTTGTCCAGTAAAATGGTTGATATTGTTCAGTTCGAAAAGCTGGACCTGTTACACGTACATTATGCTATCCCACACGCGTCGGCAGCTTTTATGGCCAAGCAGATCCTGAGAACGAAGGGCATTAATATCCCGGTTATCACCACGCTGCACGGCACAGATATTACGCTAGTAGGTAAAGATGCTTCTTTTGAACCGGTGGTTACGTTCAGTATAAACCAGTCTGATGGCGTAACAGCGGTATCAGAAAGTTTGCGCACCGAAACGTATGAGTTTTTCCCGATAGAGCGCGACATTGAAGTTATTCCAAACTTCATAAACCTGGAAAAATTCCGGCGTCAGAAAAAAGAACACTTCCGTACAGCCATCAGCCCGAACGAAGAAAAGCTGCTGGTGCATACCTCTAACTTCCGGTCCGTAAAGCGCGTGGAAGATGTGATCGAGATATTCAGCAAAGTGCACGAACACATACCGAGTAAGTTACTGCTTGTAGGCGACGGCCCGGAGCGCCCTAAAATGGAAAAGCTTTGCCGTGACCTGGGCATTTACCATGATGTCCGCTTTTTAGGTAAACTGGAAGCTGTGGAAGAAGTACTGTCCATTGCTGACCTGTTCCTGATGCCATCTGAAAAGGAAAGTTTTGGTCTGGCAGCTCTTGAAGCGATGGCCTGCGAAGTACCGGTAATCTCGACAGATGCCGGTGGTATTCCGGAACTGAACATTAACGGTGTAACCGGTTTTGTAAGCTCCGTAGGCGACGTAGAGAGCATGGTTAAAAATGCACTTTATGTGCTGGATGATGAACGCCTGCCAACCTTCAAGGCAAATGCCTTAGCGCGCGCCCATGATTTTGATGTGGAACGAATCGTCCCGCTTTACGAAGCTTTCTACCAGAAAATCATTGCGGACCAGCTAGCCGAAATTAACGGTTAAACTATAGTTTGATATTATAAAATCCCCGGTGCAGGTGTAAATGACCTGTATCGGGGATTTCTGTTTCAGGAGATTCTATTGCTGGTTTAGGGAGGGGGTTTAATGATTGGGCTATAGTTGGATACTAGGCTTGTAGTTACTGGTTGCTGCCCTTAACCCACCCCTACCCCTCCCGGGAGGGGAATTTCTGTTGTTGGTATAGTTAAGCCTTTAGTTTTGTAGTTATTGCTTCTCCGCTGGCGCGAGCGTCCTCGCTCGTGACTTGCTATGTTGTTGAGTCTCCTGACTCAATTGGCCCGGCAGGGGCAGGCAAAAGTAGTAGCGCTGGCTATTGTGCTATAGTTGCTGCTAATCCAACCACCCCTAATCCCTCCTTGTCTAAGGCGGGGAGCTTTTAGGCTACTGCTATAGTTGGAGTTATAGTTCTATGATTACGGTTTTAACCCACCCCTGCCCCTCCCGAGAGGGGAATTTCGGCTGTCGCTATTGTTCGTGGCTATAGCTGTATAGTTTCCGTTTGTCATCCCCCTGCTCCTTCAAAGGGGACTTTTCTGGCTACTGCTTTATGTTCTGTCATTTCGACGATAGGAGAAATCTGAATTTGCTATAGTTATAGACCACGAGCAGGGCAGGTTTACCTGTCCCCACGGAACTATAGCCACGATAAATCTCGGAGCTTATAGGTTCAAACTATAGAAAGACTATAGCTATCGAACTCATCACAGTCTTTGGGTTGAGCGCCTTTGATTTGTTGCGGTGCCGTCAGGCAATCCGAGGCACGAGGATAGCAAGAAAGCAGCAGCGCGATGCCCGAAGACGAGGCCTCCCGGCCGTGAGGGCACCAAAGCCGGATTGAAACTGCAGGTATGTAAAGCTCCCGGGATTAAAGGCAGCTTTGAAAGGAAAGCTTGGTTCGAGTTGTATAATAGCAAACTATAGAATTGTAGCTTCCCAAACTATAAGCTGAGATAGATTTCTCACGATGTTTGAAATGACAAAAGTGGGGCTTTTAGATTAAAAAACCTGAGCAATCTCCTGCTTTACAAACGTAATAGCACGAGCAGTTGGGTCTGTTTCGGTGGCGAGGATAGACTCTAAAATACGCTTTGCCAGGTCGGTACCTTTTGACTTATCCGGCATTTCCTGGTAGGTCCTGTTGATCAGGTTCACCACTTCTTCGCGGGCGTGTTTAACCTGCTGCCAAGCCTGCTCACTCATATAGATCTGCTGCGACATGTTATGGCTGAACTCATTGCGAATCTCACTCAATAACATTCGGTGGTAATCTGAACCAGTGTGGCCTGAGCCGCTTACACGAAGCAGTAAATTACTTGGAGTAATTCGTTCTAACAGCAATACAATTCGTTCGTAGGCCTGCAGGCGAATAGGTACAACTACTTCACCGTTCTTTTGCTTTAGTTGCAGCAGGCGTAGTTTATAGTCCCGTTCATTCTGGTTCTGTACTAATTTGTACATGGCTATGGCCACTATAAGCCCCGGAATCGTAATTTTCAGAATATCTATGATCAGCTCCATATTATCAGGTTTAGAACGCTAAATATCGTAAAAAATTAATTTAGTATAGTTGAAATCATTTTGCCTACCAGGCTGTTTACATAGTAACGAAGTATAGTGGTACGTATTTATCTTCAGAAATGCGTAACTTTGCTATCTATTAGAAACAAAACAACTATGGCAACAGAAGTAAGATTAGCCCCTATAACTATAACAGACAGAGCTTTAGCAGAAGTTAAGAACATTCTGGTAGAGAAAAATGTACCGGCAGAATACGGACTGCGCATTGGTGTGCAGGGCGGTGGTTGCTCAGGTATGTCTTACCTGCTTGGTTTTGACAAGCCAAAAGAAACAGATGAAGTGTATCAACTGGACGGTGTAACGCTGGTGATGGACAAAAAGCACGGCATGTATGTAATGGGTATGGAAGTTGATTTCCAGGATGGCCTGAACGCACGTGGCTTTGTGTTTAACAACCCTCAGGCAAAAAGCACTTGCGGTTGCGGAAGCTCATTCTCGGCATAAGGAATTACCTTTTTTCTCTTAACATAGCAAAAGCCCGGCACGTGTGTCGGGCTTTTGCATTTTTATACTTTCCGGTCTAATAGGTTTTGGTTTGACATTTACCATTTACTTAAATGATAAAATATATTTCCATTCCACTTATACTCTGAACCACGACCTAAGGTAAACTTATAAGTAAAAAATATAGCAAGAAGTAAGAATAGTGCTCCTGATATCCAATAAATATCTCTACTTCCTTTAGAATATTTCCAGCTAATAATTACGCAGATAACTAAAGAAGTGGAGCTTGCCAGAGCTAAAAGGATGAAATAAAACATATCTCCTAAACCATACCCGAAAGTAATTTTCCCTATTGCCGTAAACCCTGTTACCAATAGAAAATAAAGAAAAATTATCCAATTTAAAATTAGCGATATCTTAGTCTGCCCGTCGAGCTTAAATATGTAGATTAATAATTTTTGGTCATGGTGGCCGGCACTACCAGTATAAAATCAGCTTTGTTCTTATTTTCGTCGGTCAGCTTTTCTAAATCTTCCTGGGTGACGGTGGTTATAGTTGCTACTTTCAGGTTTGGCTGCTTCTGTTTCAGGTACCAGCCAATACCTTCGTAGTTGTCGGAGTGGTAAGATCCATTTAAATGCAGTACCTTGTTCCCTTTGACAACCTGATTCAGAATCACATACGCCATAGTAGCATCTTTCAGGGCTTGCGCCTGCACAATACTTTGGGCTTTGGTGTTACCGTGAGTGTTGCTGCCAAACATGCTCAGCATATTTTTATAGCCCGGCAAATCCATTTCTACAACTATAGGCAAAGGTGCTATATATGTTTTCGCTTCCGGGGTCAGGTTATCCAGTGCAGTTAAACCACCAGATGCAACTATAGCAGCGTAGCGGCGAGGCACGTTGGTGGCGACAAATGGAATGCCTGCATCTTTGGCAAACCTGACTACAGGCTTATAGTCTGTTTTATAGTTTGGCCAGGGGCGCGACTCCTGTTCGAAATTATTCTCCGCTATCTGTCCGTTCAAATATTCATCCAGCACCAACTGCACATCCGTTTCAAACATTTCGGCTCCTATGGCAAACTTTTGCTGATGGGCTTTATGCAGGTCTTTAGCTATTTCCAGTTGCAGCCAATGTGCGATCGGGTCGTTATGCTGCTCCCCGAACAGAACTACATCTGCTTTCTGTAGCTCATCCAGCATTCTGCTATACTTTACATCCTTGCCGGCTTTCGTGAAGAGTTTGTAGGCAGGTTTGTCCTGGGCCATAGCAGTTATAGTTAGCAGTATACATAAACAGAATAAGCTGGCTGTTTTTTTCATATCTATAGTTAACGCATTGATAATACGGGCCTTTTAATCAGCAGATTACTTTTAATATACAAAAAGAGCCGGTACTTTTCAGCACCGGCTCTAATAGAGTAAACTATAGTTTAAACTCTATAAAACAGCCACTTGGAAAGCTCTTTATAGTTGATCTTCTTGCCATACATTAAAATACCTACGCGGTAAATACGCGAGGCCAGCCAGGTTGTAAATATAAACCCAACTATAAGCAGCCCCATAGATAGCAACAGTTCCCAGGCAGGCACACCAAACGGCACGCGCACCATCATCACGATTGGTGAAGTAAACGGAATGATAGACATCCAGAAAGCAACTGCCCCGTCCGGGTTCTTCAGTACTACGGAGTAGGACATGATGAAGGAAATAACCAACGGAATGGTAATCGGCATCATGAACTGCTGGGTATCAGTCTCGTTATCAACAGCGGCACCAATGGCACCAAAAAGCGAACCGTACAGCAAATAACCTCCCAGGAAATAGAACAGGAAGCAGCCGAAAATAAGCAGCAACGGCAGGTTGGCAAAGCTCTGGGTCACATCCTGAATGGTGTTGGCAAACTCATCGCTGTTGGCCGCTGCTTCTTCAGGTGTTTCCTCATCAAGGTTGGCTACACTTTCGCCTTCAGCAGCGACTTTACCGGCCTGGTACTGCTCCATTGGGCTTGGCGCGGCATCTATACCAAAAGCTGCAGAAACAGCTGTCACAGCTACAAAAGAAAGAATTATCCAGAGCAGGAACTGCGTTAGGCCAACCGCCGCAATACCAATGATCTTGCCCATCATCAACTGGAAAGGCTTAACCGAAGAAATAATAACCTCTACAATGCGGCTGGTTTTCTCTTCAATAACACCTCGCATGATCTGCACACCATACAGGAAAATAAAGAAGTAAATGATAACCGCAGCTACTACCCCTGCCGCCGATGTAATAATAGCGTTGTTATCTTTTTCGCCTTCCTCGCTCAGGTTTATAGTATTAAGCTTTACATCAGCCTCAATCTTATCCAGCGTTGCGCGATCTAAACCGGAAGCCATGAACCGCTGGTTCTCAATTTCCTTTTCCAATGCGTTTTCAAGGCGCATCTGAGTTTGTATGCTGGTGTTCTTTTTGCCGTAGATCGTTATCCCTTCCGGATTATCTATCGTGATTTTGGGGATGTAAAGCAGGGCCGTATTGTCGGTTTCCTGGTAAACTGTTTTAGCCTGTTCCAGGCTACCTGCCAGGTGCACAAACTTCAGGTCTTTCTTATTCTCCAGCTTATCCCCAAACAAGCCGCTTTCGTCCAGCACCATCACCGTCTCCTCATCGCCGGACATGGTAATCAGCAAACCGGGCAGAATCATGAAAGTAGCCAGCAACAGCGGTGTTAGCAACGTCATGATGATAAAGCTCTTTTTCCGAACTCGTGTCAGGTATTCGCGCTGTATTATTAACCAGATCTTATGCATGGTGTGTTTCTGTTACTTTACGGATGAAAATATCGTTTATGCTTGGCACCAACTCTACAAAAGAATGGATCTCTACCCGCTCCACCAGGTAGCGCAGCAGGTCGTTTGGCTTCACACCGTTTTCCAGTTTTATATTTGCCCGGAAAACACCATTGTTCTCGTGTTGCTCCAGCACTTTAAAGTCAGGAGATGTTACGAGAAGATGACCATTACCAATTACCTGGAACGTATCGGTTTTATAAGCATCTTTTATTTCGCGCACCGGGCCATCCAGCACTTTCTGCGAACGGTTTATCAGGGCAATGTTATCGCAAAGCTCCTCTACAGACTCCATACGGTGCGTAGAAAAGATGATCGTTGCACCATTATCACGCAGGCGCAGTATTTCGTCTTTTATCAGGTTGGCATTTATCGGGTCGAAACCAGAGAATGGCTCATCCAGGATGATCAGCGTTGGTTCGTGCAGTACGGTGGCAATGAACTGTACTTTCTGCTGCATCCCCTTCGAGAGGTCTTCAATGTGCTTACCCAGCCACTCCCGGATCTCAAAACGATCAACCCAGGTTTTTATACGTGCGGTTGCATCGGCTTTAGAAAGTCCTTTGAGCTGCGCCAGATATAGCAACTGCTCTCCTACTTTCATTTTTTTATAAAGTCCCCGCTCCTCTGGCAGGTAACCCATATCTTTTATATGGTCGGGTTTCAGACGTTCGCCTCTGAAGTAAATTTCACCTTCATCAGCGCCTGTTATCTGGGTAATTATACGGATAAGAGAAGTTTTACCGGCTCCGTTTGGGCCCAGTAAACCAAAAATGCAGCCTGCCGGTATGGCAAAGCTCACATTATCGAGGGCAGTGTGGTTAGAATAGCGTTTTGTAACGCCATCGATCTTTAGAATACTCAAAGCTTAAAAACCATTTGATGTAATCAAAAATAGCTTTTAAGCATCAGAACGACAACTTTATATCCGCTTTATACTATACTTTTCGACAAACTATACCTATACCCTGACAAAGCTATTGTACATAAAGACACAAAAACAAAAGAGCCGGCCCTTAAATCAAGAACCGGCTCTTCGTATAGTTTATAGTTATTTACTGAAAGTAGTCTTTCACTTTCTCGAAGAAACCTTTATCGTTTTTGCCCGGATGCGGTGCAAAATTATCTGAATCGCGCAGGCTTTCCAGTGTTGCACGCTCTTCTGAGCTCAGGTGTTTCGGCGTCCAGACATTGATATGGATCAGCTGATCGCCTTTGCCATATCCGTTTATGTCTTTAATACCTTTGCCACGCAGCCTGAAGATTTCGCCGCTTTGCGTACCTGGTTTAATATTGATCTTTACTTTACCGCCTATAGTTGGCACTTCAATATCGGCACCTAAGGCAGCATCCATAAAGCTGATATACTGGTCGAAGATAACATTGTTTCCATCACGCTTCAGGGTTGGGTGCGCCTCTTCTTCTATCTGAATCAAAAGATCACCCGGTACACCACCGCGTTCCGGCACGTTACCTTTTCCGCTCATAGACAGCTGCATGCCATCCATTACACCAGCTGGTACATTTATAGTTATTACCTCTTCCTGCAGCTCTCGTCCGCTTCCATGGCAGGCATCGCAGCTTTTGGTAACTATGCGGCCTTCACCGTTACAGGTAGGGCACGTTGCCGTGCTCACCATCTGGCCCAGCATCGTGTTTACAACCTTACGCACCTGACCAGAACCCTGGCAGGAGTTACAGGTCTGCATATCGGTTCCGTTTTTGGCACCGTTACCGCCGCAGGTACTGCAGGCTACATAGCGTTTTACCTTTATCTTTTTCTCAACGCCGTTGGCAATTTCTTCCAGGTTAAGCTTGAGTTTAATGCGCAGGTTGCTGCCTTTACGCTGTCTGCGGCCACCGCCACCCTGGCGTCCGCCACCAAAAAAGCTCTCAAACGGGCTGCCGCCACCGAAAATATCTCCAAACTGAGAGAAGATATCGTCCATGTTCATGCCGCCTCCGCCGCCGTTCACACCCTGGTGACCGAACTGGTCGTAGCGCTGACGCTTCTGCTGGTCGCTTAATACTTCGTACGCCTCAGCAGCTTCCTTAAACTTATCTTCTGCCGTGTGGTCGTCCGGGTTTTTATCCGGGTGAAATTTGATGGCTAACTTACGGTAAGCTTTTTTGATCTCCTCCTGCGAAGCTCCCCTGCTTACCTCCAGCACCTCGTAATAATCTCTCTTAGCCATTTGCTTACGCTCCTATTATAACCTTTGCAAAACGGATCACTTTGTCGTTCAGCGTATAGCCTCTCTCGATCACGTCTACAATTTTGCCTTTCAGCTCTTCTGATGGCGCCGGAATCTGAGTTACTGCTTCGTGCATATCCGCATCAAAATCAGAACCAGCCGGAATATCCATTGGCTTCAGCCCTTTCAGTTCTGTTACCTTCTTCAATTTATGGAAAACCAATTCCAGCCCCTGCAACAATGCATCCACATCTTTGGTTTCTTCCATCGCCAGTCGTGCACGTTCCATGTCATCCATTACAGGCAATAGTTCGCCCATCAGATCCTGGTTCGCTGTTTTTAAGATATCCTGGCGTTCTTTGGCAGTTCTGCGTCTGAAGTTCTCAAACTCAGCCATTAAACGGATGTATTTATCTTTCATTTCTGCCAACTCTGCAGCGGCACCATCTTGCTGGTCTTCAGTAGCAGTTTCTTCGGTTTCGTCTACCTGGTTCAGGTTTCCTTCCGTTTCAGCACTGGCAGTGTTCTCCTGCAATTCGTCGTGCTCCTGTTCTTTTTTAATATCTTTATCTGACATAATGCCTTAAAAAAGTTAGATGAATAGGTCTTCTTTGTCTTTTCAATTGTCTTGCCAAACCAGCGCATGTGCCAGAATGGCACTGCTTGATTGTTAAATTGTTTAATTGCTAAATTGTTGATTACTGCCTTTTGCGAATCTTAACAATTAAACCATACAGCCATTTAACAATTTGCGCTATAGGCGCTTCAAAAAAAATCGGTAGACAGCCTGATAGCCACTACCGATTTACATAAAACTATAAATAACTGGCTTAGCTGTTTAAAGCATTCCAGATCATGTCTTTTAACTGAGATATATTTTTACCGGTGATACTTGAGATAAACACGGTCTCGAGTTCTTTAGGTAACGTACTTCGCATCTCATTCTCCAGCTCTTCGTCCAGCATATCGGATTTAGTGATGGCAAGCAGGCGTTTTTTGTCGAGTAATTCCGGATTAAAGGTTTCCAACTCATTCAGTAATATTCTATACTCTTCGGCAATGTCAGGGCTCTCGCAAGAGATCATGAACAGCAACATAGAGTTACGCTCGATGTGGCGCAGGAATCGTAAACCAAGTCCTTTTCCTTCCGAAGCTCCTTCTATAATTCCCGGAATATCGGCCATTACAAACGACCGGTAATCGCGGTAAGCAACTACACCCAGGTTTGGTACCAGGGTTGTAAATGCATAGTTGGCAATTTTAGGTTTGGCCGCCGATACCACAGAAAGCAACGTAGACTTACCTGCATTCGGGAAACCAACAAGGCCAACATCGGCCAGCAGTTTCAGCTCCAGAATTACCCACTCCTCGCGGCCTTCTTCGCCGGGTTGGGCGTAGCGTGGCGTCTGATTGGTAGGTGATTTAAAGTGTGCGTTACCTAAACCACCTCGTCCGCCTGGAGTAAGAATGATCTCCTGGCCATCTTCGGTTATTTCGCACATCATTTCGCCGGTTTCAGCATTCCTGGCAACTGTTCCAAGTGGAACCTCCAGAACCTGATCTTCGCCTTGCGCACCGCTTGAGTGGCTTGGGCCACCATTCAGGCCGTTTTCGGCTATAATATGCTTGCGGTATTGCAGGTGCAGCAACGTCCATAACTGGGAATTGCCCTTCAGTATAACATGACCGCCACGACCGCCGTCGCCACCATCAGGTCCACCTTTTGCCGTTTTCTTATCGCGGTGCAGGTGAGCAGAGCCGCCACCACCGTGTCCGGAGCGTGAGCAGATCTTAACGTAATCTATAAAATTTGATGATGCCAATATGGTAGTAATGTGGACTATAGTCCGGTAAATGCTTACTTCTCTTCTTTCTTTGCTTTCAAAGAATCTATCTGGTTGCAGATCGCTCCAAAGATCTCATCGATCTCGCCAATGCCATCTACTGCAAAATATTTGCCTTGTCCTGAGTAATAATCAGCAACAGGTGTAGTCTTAGTATTGTACTCATCCACACGCTTACGAATCAGTTCTTCGTTCTGGTCGTCAGGGCGGCCTGAGGTCTTACCACGAAGCAGCAAACGTTTGGTTAGCTCTTCATCGTCTACTTTCAGGGCAATCATGCACGAGATTTGGGTGCCATGCTCTAACAGCAGTTTATCCAGCCCCTGTGCCTGTGGCACGGTGCGCGGGAAGCCATCGAAAATAAAGCCGCCGGCGTTTCTGTTTTCCTGCACTTTATTAGAGATCATCCCGATTACCACTTCATCCGGAACCAGTAAACCATTATCCATCAAAGATTTGGCTTTCAGACCCAGTTCAGTACCCGCTGCAATTTCAGAGCGCAGCAGATCGCCGGTTGACAGATGAATCAGGTTATATTTATCGATCAGCTTCTGACTTTGCGTGCCTTTTCCAGCACCTGGAGGACCGAACAAAACGATGTTGAGCATATCTTAGGTTATAATAAAAAGCAAAAATAGGTATAAAATTCCTGAAATGTTAAATTTTTTGACCTGCCAACCTCAAGCCTCTGGCAAGTGTAAGCCGGTTACTTTAAATAAATTACGATACGATCTTATAGATATCGCGCAGGTTGCGGCCAAGGCCGTTATAGTCAAGTCCGTAGCCTACCACAAAGTCGTTAGGTATTGTTTTGGCCACGTATTTTACATCTAACTGGTGCTGCAGGCAATCCGGCTTAAGCAGCAGCGATGCTACCTCTACTGATGCCGGCGACTTGGCATGCAACTGGTTTATCAGGTTATGTACTGTATGGCCGGTATCTACAATATCTTCCAGCACTACTATATGCCGTCCTTCCACATTATCTGTCAGGCCCAATACTTCTCTCACTTTCCCGGTACTTTCCATATCCTGGTAAGATGACAAGCGGATAAAGGAAATCTCGCAAGGGATATCTACACGTTTTAACAGGTCAGAGGCGAACATGAACGAACCGTTGAGTACAGCCAGAAAAAGGGGATTTTTGCCTTCATATTCTTTGCTGATCTGCTCAGCCAGCATGGTAATGCGGGCTATTATCTCTTCTTCGTACAGGTAAGTGCTAAAGTCGCAATCGTGCAGCGTAATCGTACGGGGGCTCATAGTTTGCTTTTTGGTGAGTTACACAAAGGTAGCATTTTAGAATATGATAAAAAAAGAAGCCCGGCGCAAAGCCGGGCTTCTTTATACTAATAACTATAGTTGAGGTTACTTTGCGGCAATACCAGCTACCGTTACTGTATTTTCAGCATTTATAGTTTTTTCTGCTGCCGGAGTAACTTTCACTTCCTCAGGAGTCAGTTTTGGCTCTTCCGGAATGGCAGGAGTTCTTTCTGTTGCAATATGTGGCGCAATTACCAACGATACAATCGACATTAATTTGATCAGGATGTTCATAGATGGACCAGACGTATCTTTGAACGGATCACCTACGGTATCGCCGGTTACAGATGCTTTGTGAGGCTCAGAGCCTTTGTACTCCATCACACCGTTGATCATTACCCCTTTCTCGAATGACTTTTTAGCGTTATCCCATGCGCCACCGGCGTTAGACTGGAACATGGCCATTAGCACACCAGAGACGGTAACACCAGCCAGCAAACCACCCAGAATTTCAGCAGAAGGCGTTTCTTTAAACACACCTTTCAGGCCGAAACCAACTATAAGCGGAACGATGAGGGCAATAGCACCTGGTAACATCATTTCGCGGATAGCAGCTTTAGTAGAGATAGCCACGCATTTTTCGTACTCCGGCTTGCCGGTTCCTTCCATGATACCCGGAATTTCGCGGAACTGACGACGAACTTCGTGCACCATGGCCATAGCCGCTCTGCCTACTGCTGCAATAGCTAATGCAGAGAAGATGAACGGAATCATGGCACCAATGAACAGACCAGCTAAAACAGGCGCTTTGTAAAGGTCAATAGAATCGATACCGGCAATACCAACGAAAGCTGCAAATAAAGCTAGTGAAGTTAAAGCAGCAGAAGCAATTGCAAATCCTTTACCAGTTGCTGCTGTAGTGTTACCAACGGCATCCAGAATATCGGTTCTGCCACGTACTTCTTTCGGCAGTTCGCTCATTTCAGCAATACCACCAGCGTTATCCGCAATCGGTCCGAATGCATCGATAGCGAGCTGCATAGCGGTTGTAGCCATCATACCTGCGGCTGCAATTGCCACACCGTATAAACCGGCTGCTGCATAAGAGAATACGATACCTGCCGCCAGAACTATAATTGGCAGTACAGTTGAGTGCATACCTACTGCCAGACCAGCGATAATGTTGGTAGCATGGCCTGTAGAAGATTGTTGCACGATAGAGTTAACAGGACCTTTACCCATTGCAGTATAGTACTCTGTGATAATACTCATTAAAGTACCTACTACCAGACCAACCATAACTGCCAGGAACACATCGTTTGCAGAGAAATCGAAATTACGCAGGTTCATCTGTTCCGGTAGCATCCAGTGGATCACAAAGTATGCACCTACAGCTGTCAGGAATACAGAGATCCAGTTACCACGGTTAAGGGCAGCCTGCACATCGCCACCTTCTTTTACACGGATGAACAACATACCAATCAGGGAGAAAATGATACCAAGACCTGCGATCAGCATGGGAAGAATAACCGGCGATAAGCCCCCGAAATTATCTTGCGCAATAACCTCGCGGCCAAGTACCATGGTGGCCAGTATAGTTGCCACATAAGAACCGAACAAGTCGGCACCCATCCCGGCTACGTCACCTACGTTATCGCCTACGTTATCAGCTATAGTTGCAGGGTTACGCGGGTCATCTTCCGGGATACCGGCTTCTACTTTACCTACAAGGTCAGCACCAACATCAGCGGCTTTGGTATAGATACCTCCACCCACACGGGCAAACAGGGCAATACTTTCAGCGCCCAGCGAGAAACCTGTCAGTACCTCCAGGGCACGCTCCATCTGGATACCATTTACATCGGCACCAGTGCTCTGTACGAAGTAGTAATATAAAACTATAAACAGTGAGCCTAAGCCAAGAACAGCCAAACCAGCCACGCCCATACCCATTACCGAACCACCTGCAAACGATACATCAAGGGCACGGGAAAGGCTGGTACGGGCTGCTTCAGCGGTACGCACGTTTGCTTTTGTGGCAATGCGCATACCTATAAAACCGGCTGTAGCCGAAAAAACAGCACCAATAATAAAGGCTATTACAATGGACCAGTGCGATCGCTCACCACCGGAATAGCCCAGATAACCTAAAAATAAGGAAGCAATTATGACAAAATAAAAGAGCACTTTGTACTCTGCTTTTAAGAAAGCCATCGCACCATCTGAAATGTGGCGCGCAATCTCCGTCATGCGCTCATTACCTGCGGGCTGCTTCGTTACCCATGCCGACCGTATAAAAGTATACAGTAAGGCCGCCAGACCAAGAGCAGGAATCGCGTAAAGAATATTTTCCATTTAAAAGAGTTAAGAGTGTTAAGGTTAAAGAATATTTGAATATAGCTATTAAAGAAATGAGTTTGGCTTGAATATTCCAAATATTTTTACCTGAAAGCGGTTTAGAACGATTAGCAGCTATACTTCTTAGACTGAAGCGGTTGAAGCTATAGTTTGCATGGATTAGCCCAACTATAGTTTAAAAGCAAAAAAGCGCAGTTCTGGACCGCGCTTTTGTAGTGTATTATGCTTTTGATTCAGTATGTAGATTTCGTTAAACGAACCAGATGTGCAAATAAACCTACACTATTTTGTCACCCTGAAAGGATCTTGTGAGGTAATAGTACAGGTTTAATCTCCCTTCCACCAAGTTTCTTCCAGAATGACAGTGATTTTTATGTTAGACTGATCTATCCAGACACTTGTAAACTCACACAATCACTCTTTAACTCCTAAACTCTCTAACTCATAAACGCTCTAACTAGCTATAGTTTTTCGAGCAATGCCTTGTAAAGCTTTACCATACTATAGATGTCATTCTTGTTTACGATCTCATCTGGTGTGTGCACGTTATCTTCAGGGGCACCTACAAAGCACCAGTCCCATGGATAAGCGGCTTTCTGCAATTCTTTGGCATCGCTTCCGCCGGCCCCTTCCACTTCCAACTGGTACGGCACACCGGATTCTTTGGCAATGCTAATGATCTTCTGCACATACGAGCGACGCGGAATCAAGCTGTCACGCATCGAGATGACTACCCCTTTGCCCGGCTGTACACCTTCTGTAACCCAGGTAATATCAGCGATCAGGGCCTGGCGTACGTGGTAATGTTCATAAATATACTTAGCAAGGTAAGCAACGGAACCGCCGCCGTGTTCTTCCCAGCAACTAAACGCTATAATACCATTTTCTAAGGTTTCGGCTACTTTTAGTGCAGCCCAAACTCCCAGGCGGTTATCCATGTAGCAGCTTTGCACTGTTTCATCTGTTTCCCTGAAATCAGACTTGAATACCAGTTCGGTGCCGCGGTCAATTTCCCGATGGTACTCATAGCTTAGTTCGCCTTCTTCTTCATCGTATTTCAGCGTGCAGGTAATATCTCCCTGGCTATCGGAGCCTGTTAGGGTGTAACCGGTTTTAGAGGCAGGCCCACCGATCGGTACCAGCTGGTGGCCGTAGCGCACAGTATATCCGATAGAATCCATATGAGCAAAAACGGCGGCGTTTGGCTTCCCGAAAACGAGTAAAATACAATCCTGAAAATCTTCGTTATTTACTATAACGGGTTGCACCTTCCACTGAACTTTATGTGTTTCGATATAGTTTAGCAGGAAGTCAGTCATCTTTTTTTCGTTGCCTGACGGTGCATGAATCTGGCAGAGTTGTTTCAGGAGCTGCATGTTTGTAGTTTTGGGTTTGAACTCAAAATTAATATAAAAGTTGTACTTTCATTTCCTATCCTGATACGGTAGCAAGTGGCGCACAAAAAATAGAATTTTACAATTTCACATGAAGAAGTTTTTATACATCGCCTTCGGTTTACTTTTACCTGTAATGGCTTCGGCACAAACCCAGGAAACTATAGGAGATACTACTGCCATGCGCCAGGTTAATATTGGTACAGTAGATGTAATTCCTACTGCGGTGAAGGTAAAAGGCATGCTGCTGCTGAACAAGGATGTACAGTATGAACTGGAAGGTGCGGTTGATAACATGTACAACTTTAAGTATGAGCGCGCTGAAAAGCAGTTTAAATCATTGCGTCGCCGTTATCCGGAGCACCCGCTGCCATACTTTCTGATGGGCCTGAGCCAGTGGTGGAAAATTGTACCTACTAACATTCAGACGAAAAAATACGATGACCTGTTTTTCGCTTACATGGATACCACTATTCAAAAGGCGGAAGAACTATACGATAAGAATGAAAACAACACGGAAGCGGCCTTTTTCCTGGCTGCAGCCAATGGTTTCTCGGCCCGCCTGCATTCTGAGCGAAGCAACTGGCGTAAGGCAACCGTGCACAGCAAACGCGCGATAGAATATATGGAGATTGCCAAAGCCGGTAACGGCCTGAGCCCGGAATTTCTTTTTGGGGAGGCACTTTTTAATTATTACGCTATCTGGATACACGAAAACTATAAAATGTTGCGTCCTGTGCTGGCTTTCTTCCCGGATGGTGATAAACGTTTAGGCTTAAAGCAGCTTCGCCACGTGTCGAACAGCGGTTTTTATACAGGAACAGAAGCAAAGTTCTTCCTGATGAAGATCTACGCAAACGAAGAAGGCAACCTAGATGAATCGATGAAAATTGCGCAGTCGCTGGCAACCAAGTACCCGGACAATGCCTACTTCCAGCGCTTTTATGCCCGTTTGTTATTTGTGCAGGGCCACTTCTCGATGGCAGAGCGTGTATCGTTGGATATTCTGCATAAACTTGAACAGAAAATGCCGGGCTACGAAGCTGTGAGTGGCCGCTACGCATCGTACATTCTGGCTTACGTTAACCAGAACAAATACCGCGACCTCGAAAAAGCAAAGCAGTATTACCAGGAATCCATTATGTATGCGGAGATGAGCAACGAACGTGATTCGGGTTACTTTATTAACTCTTACCTGAACCTGGCCCGCATCAGCGACCAGCAAAAAGATAAATCGAAGGCAAAGCGTTACTATACTATCGTAATCAACTCTTCAGAAAAAAAATCAGCAGCATTTAAAGAAGCTCGCAACTTCCTGAAAGCGAATAAAAAAGTTAAGTAAACAGTTCCAGAAAGGTTTGCTCATGCGCAGCCATGGAAAAGGCCTGCGCAACCCATTGCTTACCGGCACGGCCAAGTTTAGCTCTCAGATCGGCATCCTGTAGCAGGAGCTCCAGCTTTTCGTACCATTCCTGGTGCGTTGTACAACTATAGCCAGCTAAACTATCAGGCACGGCTGTCATATTTGCTCCAACCTCGGAAACTACAGCTGGTATGCCCAGCGCCATGTATTGCAGGGCTTTAAAGGCACATTTCCCTTTTGCCCACTCGGTATCGGGTAGTGGCATTACACCTATGTTAAACTGCAGCAGACTTTCAACTTCCGTAGCTTCAGACCAAACTATAAACTTCAGCGATTTTAGCTTTAAATCCGGTTCCCGGTCTGCCACCACTATAAAATCGAAACTATAGTTTTGTTCCAGTTGCTGCAAAACCGGTTCTATAAGCTTTAAATACAGCAACGTAGAATGCGATCCGATCCAGCCTATAGTTACCCGTTTCGCTTGCTGGTCTTTAATCCTGCTATAGTTTACAGTTGTGTTTATAACAGTAGGCAGATAAACAGAATTCGGGTTATGGTTTAAGGCATATCGCTGCAGAAAGTGATTCCCGGTACTTACCTTATAACTCCAATTACAGATTTGAGCAATTTTGTGATGCCATTTATAGTTAGATGCCATGCTGTTATCTTCCGTGGTATTCGGCATCCAGATAGCATCATCAAAATCGAAGATCAGCTTTTTACGAAAGACTTTTGCCGCCAACCACTCAAACCACGGCGGCCCCACAGGGGTGGCTTCGCGATGGATAAAAATATAGTCGTAAGCTGGCAGCCTGCTTAACAGTAAAAGTCTTCTCAACATACCCTTCACTAATCCGAACAGTTTCTGGAAACTATAGCCTTGCTTGTAAAGAATATCCAAGGTTGCCACATCCCAGAAAGGAGCAAGTTTATAGTTTATAGTTTGCTCCTGCAGCACAGGCAGCCACTGCTCTACTCTATACCTTTGCGAAGCAGCTTTGCCAACCGGGTAAGGAACTACAAATAGAATTTTCATAGCCCGTTACTGCTGAGTTGATTGAAGAAATATTCATACGCTTCCCTGATCTTCTCCGGTGATCTATAGTTTGCTGCTAGTTGTGGTATTTTCTGCCGGTGAGTTGGGTCACTAACTATAGTTTGAATCTGTTGAATAGCTTTCTCAAGGCTTCCATCTAACGCTAAATTAAAAAGCGCGCCGCCTCCTTCGTTCTTTATGATATCACTATCATCGCCGATGCCTTCTGTCAGTAAAATAGGTAAGCCATTAGCCCAATATTCACCTATTTTAACAGGTGACAGATATTTTTTAGATGGCCCGGGCTTGTAAGTTGCCAACGCAAAATCGGCAGCAGATAGGTAGGGGGAGACCTGCTCATGTGGCACTGAAGCAACAAACGTCTTACTCAGGTCGATCTTATAGTTACTCAGTTGCTGCTGAATTTCCTCACTTGGTTGTGGTGACAGTATGATCAGCCTGAAATCTGGGATGAAGTTAAAACACTGTTGGTAGATCCGGAAAGCTTCCTCATTATAGTATAGTCCGCCAAATTTGCCGACATAAATGCCTACAATAGTCGTATCAGAAATGAATAGCTCCCGTCTTACCCGATTCCTTTCCACTGTCGAAAATTTAAATTTATTAAGTTCAACAGGATTTCGACCCAGTTTGATCTTTGCATCAGCTATACCCCAGCTATGTAATAATACCTGCTCATAGTTTCTTGTTACTACAAGAAGTCCGCTCGAAGCTCTTAACTGCTTTGCTTCCCACTTCTTCTGAAGTAAGTATCTGGGATCGATTCTACTCCAGACGTTACTTTCAGCCATATAATCTGCATGTGGTTCGTATATTATATAAAATGGAATTTTAGTTTTTTGCCATACTTTCAAAGCCAATGTACCAGCTAATGAACCACTTGCAACTATAGCACTAACCTTTTGCTGCTTTACAATCTGCTGCAGCAGTTTAGGAAAAACTATAAAATCATTGATTTTATTTAGTAATGAGAATTTATAGTTTCTGCTGTACAGAGGTATGTGCCTCACATTAGGGTACAACGCTAGAAAGTCAGGCTTCGGGAGCTTTGCTGCTTCACGTTCTATAGTAATAATTAAAACCTCAGTGATGCTGTTCAGGTGCTGTAAAATTTTTAGATGCGGAAAAACTGCAGCATGTGTAAGCACATCAGAAAGTGGCCAGTAGCTAATAACTAAAATTCGCAACTTCTTCACTTTAGCGGTCATCTTCGAGTACAGAAAGCAATTTGTGTATATGCTTATTAAATGAAAACTTTGACTGTAGTTCTTCTTCTATTGCTACTTCATTAATGAGTTTTGCATCTCTATTCTTATAAATGAAACTTAGCTTCCTGACACACTCAGAGAAATCAAGAGCCTTGAACAAAAAGCCTGTTTCTCCATCCCTGACTACTTCATTTGTTCCTCCTATATCAGAGCATAGCACTACTCTTTTAGCCTGTAGTGCTTCTAATATGACCAGAGGTAAGCCTTCAAACTCTGAAGGAAGGGTAACTAGGTTGAAATATGGAAGAACTTTCAGAAATAGGCTATTTTCTATAGGCTCTTTTACATAGATGTAATCATCTAGCTTAAATTCTTTAATCAATTGTTTTATCTGAACTTTTTGACTCCCTTCTCCTAGAATAAATAATCTTATATGCTTTGGTAAGAGCCCTTCCTTCTTCACAAAAGCAGCAAAAGCATTTATGAAAAATATCTGACCTTTATAGTTTTCTAATCGCCCAGGCAACAGTATATTATACACAGCTTTTCTTCGTTTTAACAATGAAACAAAGTCCTGTGAACTAGCTCTTAACGTGCTACCTTGTTCAAGTACATGCAAAGGAAGAGCATTATAAATTACTTGCTGGTAGCTATGTTTTATCAGATTGATCTCAACATCTCTCTTCACCGCTTCAGACACAAACAAATGAGCATTATCATAGCGCTTTGCAAGTAGTTTGTTTACTTTATTTATTATATAGCGCTTAAAGGTATTTACAGGAAACTGTTTATATTGTGTGATATGAAAATACTGGTATAGTCTTAATTTTCTAACTTCGCTTCTTAAAGTGCTTTTAACCAGCCGCATCAGAAAATGTGCATAAGCAGCATGAGCAATTACTATATTAATTTTATTTTGCTGCACAAATCTTCTTATTCTATAGGTCACGCTTAGGGAAGTTAAAAGTGATCTTACAGAAAGATAAGAATCTGCTTGCCCAGCAAACAATATTCTATCTAAAGCGAGTTTTAAATGAAATGAGTCAAATATTTTTTGGTCAAACTGCGAAAGAACTACAAGGAAAACTTTATACGAATTTTTCTCTAATGCTTTTATCTGGTTAAGCACTTGTATTGTAATACCCTCATGTGCAACCATAGGTAATACTATCATCACACTTTTACAGGTATATAGTAATTGGTCTTCCTGCACCATTTCGATTAATTATTTACATTGAATTGCCTCTTATTTCTCATACTACCCAATACAATTGTTTTTAACAGTATGTATAAATGTAAGAACTTGAGCAGAATCAAACTGTATCCCTTAGATGAAAAAAGAACGACTGTTAATACTATGCGATCATAACAGAGAGGACTTCTTATTGCCTTACAAATGTATTAAGGAAAAGGCAGAGTTACTGTTCCTTGAGTTTCCTTCTAAAAAGAGTATTACTGCCGATTACTATAAGGAATATGGGAAAGTAACTTTCTGGAGTGAATACAAGGATGCCTTTAGTCTTTTGGAACAAGTTAATCCTAAAAAAGTAATTTTTCTTTGGATTGACACTTATCAGCAGGTTGCGCTAAATTTAGCTTGTAAAATAAAAGGAATTAGAACTTATATTATCGAACACGGCATTCGTGACTGGCGTGCCAATATTGAATTGGAACAATATTTCTTTAATCCGGTCAACATTAGCTTATCTAACCGATTTAAAACACTTTCAACAGAACTAATACCTCGTCTTAAAACTCGCTTATTCCTGCTGAATACGCTACGAAAACTTCCAGAACCTGAGAAATCATTTCTAAAAGATTATACAAGACTCCGGAGAAAGAGTACATATCATACGATTAAACAAAAAGTAATCTCAGAATTAAGACTCCCGAACGCATATATTTCTTATAGCCCAAAAGTATTTAGTGTACATCAGCATTTCGATAAAATACGTACTGATCATGTTGTACATTTTATTGGCGTACCTCTGTATGATGAATTAGCAAATACTATTTATAAAGCTGACTCCTTAATTTCTCAATCTAAAAGTATAGTTTTGATAGATCAGGGATTAGCAAATCGGAACTTACTAGGTTGGAGAATAGACTCCTACAAACAATTTTTAAAGGAGCTAAACCATTACTGCCACTTAAGCGGCTTTACTTTACATATTAAGTTTCATCCTTCAGATATAAATGCAGTAAGTGATTATAATCTAAATAAAATTTCAGTTAAAATCATTGATGACACACAATTAAAGCAATTACTCCCCCACACACCAGTCATTATAGGCTTCTTCTCTACACTATTACTACCCTTAGCAGCCATGTCACACACCACCCTAATCACCCTGGAAAACCACCCGGCAGGAAAGCTCGATGTATCAAAATCGTTTGTGGATGCAGGTGTGGCGCACCCAGTCTATAGTTTAGATGAACTGCCAGAAGCCCTGAATAACATAGAGCAACTTCATCAGCAGCAACTACCCAACAAAAAGAAATTCGAACAGGACTGGCTTTATAAATTCGATGGGAAGGCAGGCGAGAGACTTAGAGACATTCTGCTGAGTAACGAACTATAAGACAAAAAGGGCGTCAAACTATAGTCTGACGCCCTTTTCTGATTTATGTAATTAAGGAAGTTTTATGCTGTTTCAGCTGGTACCTGAATTTTGTCTTTAAAGTATTCCAGGGTTTTTCTTAGGCCTTCTGCGCGATCTACTTTTGGCTCCCAACCTAAAATTTCCTTAGCACGGGTAATGTCCGGCTGGCGTTTCTGCGGATCGTCCTGCGGCAATGGCTGATATTCTACTTTCAGCTCCACACCGGTCAGGTTGCAGATCTCTTCAGCAAACTCTTTTATAGTTATCTCTGATGGGTTACCTACGTTCACCGGCAGGGCATAATCGCTAAGCAGCAGGCGGTAAATACCTTCTACTAAATCATCCACATAGCAGAACGAACGCGTTTGAGAACCATTACCGAAAATGCTCAATGGTTCGCCACGCAGTGCCTGGCTTAAGAATGCAGGCAGTACACGGCCATCATCGAGGCGCATTCGTGGACCATAGGTGTTAAAGATACGAACGATACGGGTCTCCAAACCATGGTGCATGTGATAGGCCATTGTCATCGCTTCCTGGAAACGCTTAGCTTCGTCGTAGCAGCCACGCGGACCTACCGGGTTCACGTTACCCCAGTAATCTTCGTTCTGTGGGTGTACCAACGGATCGCCATAAACTTCTGAAGTAGAAGCAATAAGCATGCGTGCACCTTTCGCCTTGGCCAGGCCAAGCAGGTTATGCGTTCCCAACGAGCCAACTTTCAGTGTCTGGATCGGAATTTTCAGGTAATCGATCGGGCTGGCTGGTGATGCAAAATGCAGGATATAGTCCAGCTTACCGGGCACGTGCACAAACTTAGATACGTCGTGGTGGTAAAATTCAAAATCCTTCAGTTTGAAAAGGTGCTCAATGTTCTCCAGGTTACCTGTGATCAGGTTGTCCATGGCGATCACATGATAGCCTTCTTTTATAAATCTATCGCAAAGGTGTGAGCCCAGAAAACCGGCTCCCCCTGTAATTAGTACTCGTTTTTTAGTCATGATTAAACAGTTGCATTTAATTGCTCCACAGGCTGTTTTACACCAATGCCATAATAGGTGAAGCCTTTTTCGTTGAGGTCTTTGGCATCGTAAATATTACGTCCGTCAAATACTACTTTATCTTTCATCAGTTTGCTGGCTACGGTAAAGTTCGGCGAACGGAATTCCGGCCACTCGGTTACCAGCAGCAGCGCATCAGCATCGATCAGCGTTTCATACTCGTCCTTACCATACTGGATGGTATCGCCCAGCGAATGCTTAGCCTCTTCCATAGCTACCGGGTCGTAAGCTTTTACCTGCGCACCCTGCTCTAAAAGTTTCTTGATGATCACCAAGGATGGTGCTTCGCGCATATCGTCGGTTTTTGGTTTGAACGACAGCCCCCATACAGCAAATGTTTTGCCGGCCAGGTTACCGCTAAAGTGTGTGCTGATTTTATTGAAAAGTACCGATTTCTGGTTCTCGTTAACTTCTTCCACCGACTTCAGTACACGCATCTCGTAGCCATTTTCGTTGGCAGTACGGATAAGCGCCTTTACGTCTTTCGGGAAGCATGAGCCGCCATAACCTATCCCCGGGTAGATAAACTTGTTACCGATACGGGCATCAGAGCCAATACCTTTACGCACCATGTTTACATCGGCACCCATGATCTCGCACAGGTTGGCAATGTCGTTCATAAAGCTGATTTTGGTAGCCAGCATCGCGTTAGCCGCATACTTGGTCATCTCTGCCGAAGGAATATCCATAAAGATAAGCGGGTGACCGTTCATCAGGAATGGTTTGTATAGTTTGGTCATCACCGTTTCTGCTTTCTCAGAACATACACCAACTACAATTCTGTCCGGTTTCAAAAAGTCTTCGATCGCAGCACCTTCTTTCAGGAATTCCGGGTTAGAAGCCACGTCAAACGGTATGTCTACGCCACGGGCAGTTAATTCTTCCTCGATAGCTTTACGTACCTTGTTAGCAGTACCCACCGGCACAGTACTTTTAGTTACCACAACCAGGTAATCGTTCATGTTCTGGCCAATAGAACGGGCAACGGCCAGTACATATTTCAAGTCGGCTGAGCCATCTTCGCCCGGAGGCGTACCCACGGCTATAAAAGCCGCATCGCACCCTTGAATGCTGGTGGCAAGGTCAGTAGAGAATGATAAGCGCTCCTTTTGGGTATTGCGCGCTACCATTTCTTCCAGTCCCGGTTCGTATATCGGCAGAATGCCTTTCTTTAAATTCTCAATCTTATTTGTATCAATATCGATACAGGTAACATCGATACCTACTTCCGAAAAACATGTGCCCGTTACCAAGCCAACATATCCGGTGCCAACTACAGCTATTCTCATATGCTTTGAATTATCTTAATTGCAAATTTATACTATTATATATTAAAGTATCCTTAATTATAAGGATGATTCTTTTTTCTTGAATTAACTACCCGTTAAAAAGGTGTTCTTCCACCAGTACTGAAAAACCAACAGCGCCCACACCTGGGTTTGTAATGTGCCGGCTGTGTTACCTTTAAACGACAGCCGGAGTTTTCTTATTTGCGCTACATCAAAAATCTGTTGTGCCTCAATCAGTTCATCCGATAAGTACTCATTAACCAGACCTGCACCTTCTGTTTGCAGAAACGACAGCAGTGGTATCTCAAACCCTTTTTTAGGCCTTTTATATAGTTCAGCTGGCAGCATCTGCCGGAAAGAATCCTGCAGAATCTTTTTTTGGTATGAGCTGTCTATTTTTGATGTTACCGGCAGTGAAAATGCAAATTTCACAACCCTATGGTCTAAAAAAGGACTTCTGATCTCAAGGCCGTTTGCCAATCCCATCAGGTCCGTTTTGGGAAGCATATCGTTTGCCAGAACGAGTTGCCAATCGGCACACAATACGCTGTTCAGGTCGTAATGTTTCCTGTTTAAACAGTCTAGTAACCTGCTTTTTCTGGCGGTGTATAAACGGTTAGCTGCTTTAGCCCTGTTTTCTGGTTTTAATAGCGCTAAAGCCTGCTCCTCTTTTTGCCAGGTTGCCCAGAACCAGTACCGGTCCGAGGCCGGTAGTTTTGCGCCTGATGCAAAGCGATGTAACTGTCTTACTTTATTCGTAACAAAAGAGTTTCTGGTTTTAGGCAGATTTTCCCATAAATATTCAAGTTTTGTAATAAATGCGGCTGCAGGGCCATTTGAGAGCGCCTGAAACTCCGCACGATGCTTGTTATAGCCCGCAAATAATTCATCAGCTCCATCCCCCGACAAAGCTACTTTTACCTGTTTGCCGGCATATTTGCTCAAACTATAAACTGCCAGCGCTGAAGAATCTGCAAAAGGTTCGCTCAAGCCATCCAGCATCCCGAAAATATCACTGTACAGATCCTGGTTTGTAAGAAGTAGTTCCGAATGATTGGTTTTAAACCTATCAGCAACTAAGCGGGCATAACCTGTTTCATCAAAAAAAGGCTGCTCCGGAAACCCTACCGAAAATGTCTGAAGTTCCTTCACCTGCTGCGAAGCCAGTCCTACAACGATAGAAGAATCAATTCCGCCACTCAATAGAGCCCCTACCGGAACATCCGATACGAGTCTTTCGGTAACTGCCTGCTGCAGTAATGCCTGTAACTTTGATTGTTGCTGCTTATAGTTTAGAGTATTTGCAGCGGCTTTTTCGCCATCAAACGGCAGCTTATACCAGTTACTGTCGTGCACTTTGTTATGCTTAACTATAAGGTAGTGGCCGGGAAGTAGTTTTTTTACCCCTTTCAGTATAGTTGCAGGAGCTGGTATATAAGTTAATTGCAGGTATTGGAAAAGCGATGTATAATCGAGTTCGCGGGGTACGCCCAGTTCCAGTAAGGCCTTCAGTTCAGAGCCAAACAGGAATTTATCGCCATCTTTATAGTACAGTAAGGGCTTTTCGCCGAAACGGTCGCGGGCAACAAACAGGCTCTGCTCAGCCGCATCGTAAATGGCAAAAGCAAAAAAGCCACGGAGCTTTTTTAAGCACTCCGGCCCATACAGTATGTATAACTGCAGTACTACTTCCGTATCCGAGTCGGTTGTAAGCTGTATGCCTTTTGCAGCAAGTTTGGCCTGCAGCGCTTTATAGTTGAAGACCTCCCCGTTATAAACTATAGTATACCGCAGGGTAGCATCCGTAAAAGGCTGATCAGCATGATGGGCAGGTGCAATTATGGCAAGCCGGCGATGGGCCAGCGCCACATTTTGGTGTACGAAAGTTCCGGCAGCGTCCGGGCCACGGTGCCGGATCGCCCCGCTGGCTCTCTTCAACTGCGCTATAGTTTCTGAACCATTCTCAGAAAATGCGAAAACTCCTGTTATTCCACACATACTTGTTGTAAAGTTAGGATTTTCTCATTCAGTCGATGGCTTAAATCTGCCGAACGGCCCTAATAAGTAAGCTCGTTTTACTCAATTTTAACAACCTGCCTTCTGAAACAAAGTATAGTCTTAGTAAGAACACCCTATTTTAATATGAAACCAGACTGGTTAGATACTAAGGAATATCCTTTCGAATCTAAATACTTACAATTAGACTGTGGCAGAATGCATTACATAGATGAGGGTGAAGGCCCCGTAATTGTAATGGTACATGGTACCCCGGCATGGTCTTTTATTTACCGCAACCTGATCAAGCTTTTGCGCCCAAAGTACCGCTGCGTAGCCATGGATATGATCGGCTTCGGTTTATCTGATAAACCCGAAGATTTCAGTTACAAACCCAGAGCACATGCCGATAACTTCGCAAGGCTGATGGAGCATTTGCAGCTGAAAGATATTACGTTAGTTGTCCACGATTTCGGTGCACCCGTGGGGCTGGCTTATGCGCTAAACAACCCTCAGAATATCCGCAACATTGTTATGCTCAACACATGGACCTGGTCGCTGTCGAAGCACAATACTTTTTCCAAAGCCAGTAAATATTTAGTTGGGCCGTTGGGCAAATTTTTACATTCCAAGCTTAACCTTTCTACAGGCGCCTTAGTGAATGAGCTTTTCGGAGATGCACAAAACCTGCCGAAGTCTATTCAGGAGCAGTATGTAAATGCGCTTGGAACTCCGGAGCAGCAGGTACGGTCTCTTGCCTGCGCCCGCGAACTGGTAGGCGTAAGCAAATGGTACGAAGAACTTTGGCAAAAACGCAAAAACATACGGGACATACCTACCCTGATACTTTGGGGCGAACGGGACAAACTTGTAAAAATTGAAGCCTTACAAAAGTGGAAACGCTTCTTCCATGAATGTTATGTAATACATTTTGAGGATAGTGGACACTTTTTACAGGAAGAGAATGCCGATGAGCTGGCTGGATATGTCAGTAATTTTATAAAAGAAGAGCAGAAAAAGCGCGAGCCGGCTCTGTAATCCTAAAACTTAAAGCCAAACTTACCTATTCTATTATGAAAGCGAACAAACCTCTGAAGGAAGCAATCCTTCGGGCACCCGAATCAACAGACGAAAACAAACAACCTCAGCAGGAAAAACTATATCATATGGGTACTACTGCAAAACCACAAACCGAAACAAATCTCCAGAATGCGCAACAGGACCTTGTAAACGAAAAGCCACGCAACCGCATGGAGTCTTTGTATAATCTGCGGGAGCTGGAGTATGAGGTGGTGAAGGAAAAGAAAAATAAAGTTTAAGGATTAAGACCTATCAGTGTGCGCAGCTCCTGCTAGTGTCTGGGCAATTAGTTGATTACTTCTCATTTGTCATTTCGAACACAGTGAGAAATCTGAGTCCTATAGTTTACTACTCTACACTTCGATCCAAGCTATACTTTCAGATATCCTCTTATCCTGAGAGCTCTAATTGCCTACAGTTCTATAGTTGACTTTGGCGCCCTCACGGCCGGGAGGCCCCGTCTTCGGGCATCGCGCTGCTGCTTTCTTGCTTCCCTCGTGCCTTGGGCTGCCAGACGGCACCGCAACAAAGCAAAGGCGCTCAACCCGAAGACTGAGATCTTTCGCATAGCTATAGTTCTTCTATAGTTTGAACCGGTAAGCTTCGAGATTGATCGTGGTGAGAGTTTCGAGAGAACAGGTAAACCTATCCTTATCTCGGATTTAAACTATAAAACTATAGTTTAGAAAGTTGTAAAAGCAGAATTGTCCCTTGAGGGGACTACAGGGGTGTTAAGACAGTAGCTATAGAACTATAACTCAAACTATAGATAACATAAATTCCCCTCTCGGGAGGGGTAGGGGTGGGTTAAAACGCTAACTATAAAACTAGAACGGAAAGTATACTGGTGAAAAGCTCACCCCGCCTTAGACAAGGAGGAGTTGGGGGTGGTTGGACCACGCTACCTATAAAACTTTACCTCCAACTATGGCAATAGCTTTATCCTGAAAATCTGTTAATCCTGTAAATCCTGATTCAGACAATTCCTGTCCCTAGGGGCCAGTTAAGTCAGAAAACTCAACACCATCGCAAGTCACGAACGAGGAGACTCGCGCCAGAATTACGGACGATCAGACTATAGCTTTCAGGCAAATATCTTCCCCGGATTAAGAATACCGTTCGGGTCGAAAAGCTGCTTAATACCTTGCATAAGGCGCAGCTGCACTTCATTCAGCGCAATATCAATGTAAGGTCGCTGCACTAAGCCAATGCCGTGTTCTCCGGAAATGGTACCTCCCAACTTTACGCACAACCGGAAAATCTCCTTAATGCCTTCCGGTAACTTGTGCTGCCAGTCCTCATCTGTCATCTCGCCTTTTATGATGTTCACGTGCAGGTTACCGTCGCCGGCGTGGCCGTAGCAAACTGACTTAAAATTATACCTGGCACCTATCTCCTTTACACCGTGCAACAGTTTAGGCAGTTCCGCACGTGGAACAACGGTATCTTCTTCTTTGTAAACTGAGTTGGCTTTAACTGCATGCGCTACATTACGACGTAATCGCCAAAGGTCCTCTTTCTGTTTTTCGGTATCAGCTACCAGTATCTCATCAATATCAAACTGCTCCAGCACCTGGTAAACCTGCTCAGCTTCTTTAAAGAGTTGGTCCATATCGTTGCCGTCCAGCTCTATGAGCAGATGCGCCTGTATATCTTCAGGGAGGTTCACCTCAATACCCAGGTAGCGGCCAGACCATTTAATAGCATCGCGCTCCATAAACTCCAGTGCCGACGGAACTATACCAGCCATAAATAACTTCGATACCGCTTCACAGGCCTGCTCTTCATTACGGAAAGGCACCAGCATCACTATATTCTGCGGCGGGTAAGGGATCAGCTTAAACACTATTTTGGTGATAATACCCAGCGTGCCTTCGCTGCCGACCATAAGTTGTGTAAGGTTATAGCCGGTAGCATTCTTTAAGACATTGGCACCTGTCCAGGTTATTTCGCCGGTTGGCAGCACCACTTCTACGTTTAGTACATAATCTTTTGTAACGCCGTACTTTACAGCTCTCGGTCCGCCACTACTTTCGCTCAGGTTACCACCTAAAAAACAGCTCCCTCTACTCGATGGGTCCGGCGGATAGTATAATCCTTTGGCAATTACAGCCTCCTGAAAAACCTGGGTAATAACGCCCGGCTCAACTATAGCCTGCAGGTTACGCTCATCTATCGTTACAATTTTATTAAGTCGTTCCGTAGAAACTATAACTCCCTGATGCACAGCCAATGCCCCGCCACTTAGTCCGGTACCCGCTCCGCGTGGCGTTACTGGCAGCATATTTTTGTTACAATACTGCATAATAAGGCTGATCTCAGCAGCGTTCGCAGGTTTAAGAACAACTTCCGGAATGTAGCGAAGATCTTCGGTTTCGTCGTGGGTATAACGGAGCATATCGTCGGCAGATGCAGGTAAAATCACATTTGCATCGCCAACTATAGTTGCAAATACTTCGACGGCTTCCGGGGTTACTGTGTTAAATTTCATTTGTAAAAAAGGCTGGGTTATAGCTATATTAGCAGACCCTATTATTTTTATGTACTTACCTTGCTAAAGTAACGTTTTGAGAACAGCTTTTACAACTTCCCTCTTATTTATCTTTTTAATTGTCCTGATGGCTTCGTGCCAGTCGTCTGGGCCGGTGTTCAGTAAGCGTGGCGAAACCTACAAATCGGCACGGGAGATAGCTGCAGAAAAACGCCAGGAACGCAAAGCCCGCAAGTTGGCACGCCGAAATGGCGACAATGAACGACCGCTGGCATCTAAAGACCGCACCAGCCGCACTAAAGTAAAACGAAATCTGGATAAAGATATTGAGACCGTTATCGAAACGGCCCGCTCCTACACCGGCGTTCCATATCGCTGGGGAGGCACTACCCGCGTAGGCATGGATTGCTCCGGCCTTTTGTGCACGTCTTTTGAAAGTATAGATGTAAAGCTACCCCGGACTTCAGACGAGCAAAGCCGGTTTGGGAAAGAGGTAAGAGTTAAAGACCTGCAGGAAGGAGACCTTGTGTTTTTTGGAGCTAACAGGAACAGCAGGCAGATTACCCATGTGGGCATGGTAACCGAAGTAGTCGATGATAACAACATCCGTTTTATACATGCCTCCACTTCGCTCGGCGTAATCGAAAACAACCTGTTTGCCGAACACTACCAGAAGATTTTCATCAAGGCTGTGAGGCCGGCAATTTAAGATCCTCTATTAAATAATCATATTATAATTATACAACTATATTTAATTTTTATCCAAAATATATCCTATAGTTTGATATAAATTTCCAACTTCATACGTACTTGTAGGTAGTTACAACTTATTGTCCACTAACTACTTATCAGTGCTATGAAACACATCTACACTTTCATACTTCTGTGTACGTTCTTACTGCTCCAATTACAGGTAGCATGGGGGCAGGGCGCTACTACAGCCGCCATGAACGGAACAGTAAAAGACCAGAGTGGTACGCCCCTGCCGGGAGCCACAATCATTGCCATACACAACCCGACAAATACACAATATGTTGCCACCACCAACAGCGACGGGTATTTTAATATCCAGAACATGCGTGTGGGTGGCCCATATACTGTCCGGACCTCTTACGTAGGTTACCAGGAGCAGCGCTCTGATAACGTGACACTTGCGTTGGGACAGTCGGCCCGGGTCGATTTTACTTTAACAGAAAGTAGTCGCGAGCTGGGCGAAATAGAGATTGTTGGTGAGCAGAACGATGTATTTAACCAGGACCGTACAGGCGCAGCTACCAACGTATCGCGGGAGCAGATAGAACGGTTGCCAACACTTAGCCGCAGCATTCAGGATTTTACCCGACTTACGCCACAAGCATCCGGCAACTCTATAGGTGGCTCCAGTAACCGCTATAACAACATAACGATAGATGGCGCTGTAAACAATGATGTGTTTGGATTGTCGGGTAGTGGTACGCCTGGTGGCTCGGCCGGTACGCAGCCAATTTCGCTGGATGCCATTCAGGAGATACAGGTAGTAATAGCCCCTTACGATGTGAAGCAAGGCAACTTTACGGGTGGTGGTATAAATGCTGTTACCCGTTCGGGTACTAATAAATTTTCCGGTTCTGTGTATGGTTTTGGCCGTAACCAGGATATAATCGGTAAGGCAGTGGAAGGACCACGGGTTAAAGCAGATGAGTTTAAAAATTATCAGTATGGTGTTCGTATAGGCGGGCCTATCATTCCGGATAAACTGTTCTTTTTTACCAACTATGATGCTACACGGATTACCGAACCTGTTCGTTTTGCTCCGGGCTCCGCAGAATCGCAGATACCCCTTAGCGCTGCGCAGGATCTGGCCGCCTTTGTAAGAGAAACTTACAACTATGATGTGGGGTCTTTCGGAGGTTTTGACAGAGATACGGAAAGCGACAAACTATTTGCCCGCCTCGACTGGAACATTACCAACAACCACTCCCTTACGCTACGCCACAACTATATTGATGCCTTCCAGGTGTCATTTTCAAGAAGCCGTGCCGAGGCTCGTTTTGGCAATAACGCCTACCGGTTTAACAGCAAAACAAACTCCACAGTAGCTGAACTTAACAGTCGAATATCAAACAGTTTCTCAAATAACCTGATCATAGGGTACTCCAGAATTAGAGAAAATCGCGAACCTTTTGGCCAGCTCTTCCCGCAGGTTACTATTTTTGATCCGGTAGGCACACTGGTGTTCGGCTCTGAACGCTCCTCCACTGCCAACGAACTCGACCAGGATATCTTCGAATTTACCGATAACTTCTCGTACCTGGTTGGCAAACACAACTTTACTGTCGGCACGCACAACGAGTTCTTCAAATTCAGGAACCTGTTCATTAATAACCTGAATGGCCGCTGGGACTTTAACAGCATCGAAGACTTTATTGCCAATAACCCCTCCAGGGTACGGGCCGGTTATTCCCTGTCAGGTAACCCACGCCCGGCTGCCGAATTTAACGCGGCACAACTTGGCTTTTACCTGCAGGACGAATACACAGCTTCTGAACGGTTAAAATTAACCCTGGGCCTGCGCGTAGATATCCCGGTTTTCCCGGACAAGCCGGAACGTAACACAAAACTCGAAAGCGACTTTGGAGGCCTTTATCCGGGAATTAGAACAGACCGTACATCAAGCGGTCAGGTACTCTGGGCGCCACGATTCGGGTTCAACTTCACTCCTACCGAAGACAGAGCATTCCAGATAAGAGGTGGTACAGGTATTTTTACAGGCCGTGTGCCATTTGTGTGGATGTCGAATCAGTTTGTGAACACAGGTACAATACTTGGAACTATAGATGTGAGGAACCCTGAAGAATTTATTGCAGATCCAACTAACCAGACAGCCGCAGGACCTCCGGTTCAGACAGTAGAAGTAAACGTAATAAACGACAACTTTAAGCTACCACGCGTTTGGCGCAGCAACCTGGCCTTCGACTATACTTTGCCGTTAGAAATTATTGCTACCGTAGAAGGTATTTATTCTAAAACACTGAATGATGTGGTGTACCGCGACCTGAACCTGGTAGACCCGATTGGCAGACTAGCCGGGCCCGATAACCGGAATATCTTCTCGGATAGAGATAACAGCCGCCGCCGAAACGAAGATTATACAAATGTTATTCTTTTAGATAATACAGATGAAGGCTACCGCTATAGTTTAACAGGCCAGCTACGTAAAGATTTCACCAACGGCCTTAACACCTCCATTGCCTATACTTATGGTAAATCAAAAGATGTGAACAGCGGCACGAGTTCTACTGCCTTATCTAACTATGAATTTAACCAGATCGTGAATAACCCGAACGATCCGGAACTGGAATACTCCAGGTATGATGTAAGGCATAGAATTGTTGGTACAGGCGGCTATACGTTCCGTTTCGGAGAAAACTTTGCAACCGGTATCTCCTTATTTTACCAGGGCCAGTCAGGTTTGCCAATTACATTTGTTTATTCTCAGGACCTGAACGGCGATGGCAACATTGCAAACGACCTGATCTATGTGCCGAGAAATCAGAGCGACATAATTCTTGTACCTTTTACAGATCGTAGCGGTGCAGTAATTCCAGGAAGTGCTACGCCACAGGAACAATGGGACGCATTGGATGCACTGATCAGAAGCGATGATTACTTAAGTGACAGAAGGGGCCAATATGCGGAACGTTATGGAGGCCGTATGCCATGGACCCATCAGTTTGATCTGCGCCTGCTCCAGGACTTCTACCTCACCTCCGGCGAGAACAGGCACACTTTCCAGATCACCTTTGACATTTTTAATGTTGGCAACCTGATAAATAAAGACTGGGGCCGACAGTATTTTGTGAATAACAATGCTAACGAACTCATCCGGTTTGCGGGCCTTAACGCTGATGGTGTTCCAACTTTCACGTTTAACACAAATACCAGGATCTATAATATTTCACAATTCGATTCTAGGTGGCAGGGCCAGTTGGGACTACGCTACATTTTTAATTAAATTATAACGAAACAAAAAGCTATAGTTGCCCAGAAAGCCCGCAGGTGAATTGCCTGCGGGCTTTCTGGGCAACTATAGTTTATGGCTTGTCAGAGCAGGAGACTTAGGATTGCTTTCAGGGGTTTATAAGCACGCCCTTATCGGTGCCTTTGAGGGCAGTAAATACAGCATTTCAGACCAGGTTTAGTAAACCATTCATACTCCTATAACACAAGAATCACATGCGGCTCATGGCTACACCTGTCGCTACCTATCCGTAGGCAAACTATACTCAGCAATTTGTTCGTAGTCAACAATTACCATGTAAAAGTGCATAGAATGGGCTGGCTCGCAAGCAATAGTTTTTTTTAATATTAAGTTAATATTTCTGTTAGGATTTATCGACTTTAAGAAGTTAACTTTGCGCCAAAATCAATCAACCCATTTTATGAAAAACATTTATAGTACTTTATGCTTTCTTTTAGCATTGGTATTGTCAGTTCAGTCCAGTTTTGGGCAGGGTACAACTACCGCCGCGATGAACGGTGTGGTAAAAGACCATAGTGGAACGGCACTGCCAGGAGCAACGGTAGTTGTTGTCCATCAGCCAACAAATACCCAGTATGTAGCGCCTACAAACTCTGAGGGGCGTTATAACATTCAGAACATGCGTGTTGGTGGTCCTTACACTGTTAAAACCTCTTATGTAGGTTATCAGGAGCAACTCGTAGAGAACATTACGTTAACATTAGGTCAGAACTACCGTCTTGATCTGATCTTAAACCAGAGCTCTACCGACCTTGGTGAGGTTGAAGTAGTTGCAACACAGGATAAAGTTATCAACTCTGACAGAACTGGCGCTGCTACCAGCGTTTCTACTGAGCAGATTGAGGCTCTACCTACTATTTCAAGAAGCTTAAATGACTTCACACGTCTTACACCACAGGCTTCTACAGCTGGTTCAGGTACGTCTTTCGCAGGTCAGAGCAACAAGTACAACAACTTCTCTATCGATGGTACTGTAAACAACGACGTATTCGGTTTGTCATCAAACGGTACGAACGGTGGTCAGTCTGGTGTTCAGCCTATCTCTCTGGATGCTATTGAAGCTATCCAGGTAGTAGTAGCTCCATTCGATGTTCGTCAGAGTGGTTTTACAGGTGGTGGTATCAACGCTATTACAAGAAGTGGCTCTAACAACTTAGAAGGTTCAGCTTATTACTTCGGTAACAACGAGAGCCTGGTAGGTAAGAGCAACGATGCAGCAAGAGCTGAGTACCCAGAGTACACAGATTACCAGGTAGGTGCAAGATTAGGTGGCGCTTTATTAAAAGACAAACTGTTCTTCTTCGTAAACGGTGAAGTAACAAAGAAAAACCAGCCCCTTTTATTCGAACCAGGTACATCTACCTCAAACTTCACTGTAGAAGAACTTAACAGAATTGGTGCAGTTGCAAAACGCTTAGGTTACGATGCAGGCAGCTTCGGCTCTCAGACTGAAGAGACAAACAGTGAGAAGTTCTTTGCCCGTTTAGACTGGAACATCACTAACAACCACCAGTTAACACTACGTCATAGCTATGTATATGGCGAAGACCTGGACCTTTCCAGAAACCCTAACACAGTTCGTTTCTCAAACAACGCTGTGTTCTTCCCAAGCACAACTAACTCTACAGTAGCGCAGTTAAACAGCAACTTCGGTGGTACTTTCGCTAACGAATTTGTAGTTGGTTACACAACTGTAAGAGACAAAAGAACATACAATGGTAATCCTTTCCCAACTGTACAGCTTGACCTGTCAGGTGGTAGAAGAGTAACGTTAGGTAGCGAGGCATTCTCTGTTCGTAACCAGTTAGACCAGGATGTTCTTACTATTACAGATAACTTCAACTGGTTCTTAGGTAACCACACCCTTACTATCGGTACACACAACGAGTTCTACAAAACTTACAACCTGTTCATCCGTCAGGAGTTTGGTGCTTACCAGTACCGCTCTATCGAAGACTGGGAAAAAGTTGGTACAGCTGCTGAAGTGGCACCTTACCAGTTCGACAGAACTTACTCTCTCACTGACAACCGTCAGCAAGGATCAGACTTTACTGCTTACCAGTTAGGTTTCTATGTTCAGGATGAGTACGCTGTAATGCCAAACCTGAAAGTAACAGGTGGTGTTCGTTTAGATATCCCGACTTTCAACGATGAGCCAGCAACTAACCAGGCTTTCAACACTAAGTTTGCCAGCCGTGGTTTAGCTACTAACAAAACGCCAGGTGCTCAGCTTATGGTATCTCCAAGAGTTGGTGTAAACTGGGATGTATTTGATGATGGTAACACACAGGTACGTGGTGGTTTAGGTATATTCACAGGTAGAGCACCATTCGTATGGATCTCTAACCAGTACACAAACACTGGTACAGTACTTGGTAGCGTTAGCCAAAGAGGTTCTGGTATGCCAACACTGCGTTTCAACCCTAACCCTGATACGCAGCCGACTTCAGGTTCACTTGGCCTGAATGAAAAAGTATCAGAAATCAACATCACTGACCCTGACTTCAAATTCCCTCAGTTGTTCAGAGCAAACGCTGCTGTTGACCAGAGACTACCAGGTGGCGTAATTGCTACTTTAGAAGGTATCTACTCTAAAACAATGAACAACATCTTCTATCAGAACCTGAACCTGAAAGAAAATGGTAAGCTTGAAGGTAAAGGTGACACACGCCCTATCTTTAAAAAGGATGATGCTAATTTCAACGACATTATCTATTTAACAAATACAGATCAGGGTTACTCTTACAGCATTACAGGTCAGTTACAGAAGTCTTTCTCTTCTAACCTGTATGGTTCAGTAGCTTACACTTACTCAAGAGCTCAGGATGCTAACCCAGGTAACTCCAGCCAGGCACGTTCTAACTGGATCAACGTTAACCAGGTTTATGGTCTGAATGATGTTAGAGCTGCATGGGCTGATAACGATGTTCGTTCACGTGTAATTGCTGCTCTTAGCTACACTCTGAACTACGAAAACGGATCAGCAACTACAATCTCTGGTTTCTATAACGGTCAGTCTGGTGTTCCGCTTTCTTACATCTATAACGGTGACGTAAACGGTGACAACGGTACTACTAACGACCTTGTATACATCCCGCGTGATAAGAGCGAAATCAACTTTACTGGTGATCAAGCTTCTAAAGATGCACAGTGGAATGCTTTCAATGCTTACATCGAGAGCAACGAATACTTAAGAGAGAGAAGAGGCCAGTATGCAGAGCGTAACGGCGACAGATTACCTTGGACTAACCAGGTAGACCTGCGCTTAATGCACGAAATTAAGCTGAACACAACTGATGAGAACTCTCATAGACTTCAGTTTACTTTCGACGTAATGAACGTTGGTAACCTGATCAACAAGGATTGGGGTCGTCAGTATGGCGCTAACTTCAACGCATACCAGTTATTAGACGTTGATCGTAATACTGCCGGTACTCCTACTCCAGCTTTCACTTATACAGGTAAAGGTTTAACAGATGGTAACCCTTACTTCATGCAGGATTTCACTTCTCGTTGGAGAGGTCAGTTTGGTGTACGTTACATCTTCGGAGGTAAATAAGCGCCTGACTATATAAAACAAAAAGGGAGAGCAATTGCTCTCCCTTTTTGTTTTATATAAAAACCTGCATAAATAATCGCTGCGAATTTCAGAATATCAAAATTTAGTCTATTTTTGTAGCACCATAAGGGGGATTAGCTCAGCTGGCTAGAGCGCTTGCATGGCATGCAAGAGGTCATCGGTTCGACTCCGATATTCTCCACCAAAGGCAACTATAACTATAGTTGCCTTTTTTTGTTTTATCTCTCATATATAGTTAAAAACTATACTTTTGTGAAAGTGTGCTAATGCTTTGGGGCTTTCTATACAAAGTTCTTTAGCTTAACTATAGATTCCTGATACTACTTCAGCCAAACTTAAAATTAACTACAAACTTAATATTTCAACTTTCAGCTACTGTTCATGAAAAAATTATTACTATCTGCAACCCTTATAGTTCTGGGATTCACAGCAACAGCTCAGGATATTGAGTCAAATCCTATTAGATTAAGACTTGGTGGGGGTGTTACAATGGCCACAGGAGACTTTAAAAGTACAGATGTAAACAATGATAAATCTGGATATGCTAAAAATGGCATCTTTTACTCTTTGAGTATTATCAAAGACGTGCATTCTAATTTTGCTATTGGCCTATCCTTCGCCAAAGGAACTAATAAGTTTGATAAAGAAACTTATCGGGATCATTTTATCAGAAGTGGCGTCTACCCTGTAATAAAAGCTGACAACTATAAATTCACCCATATGACAGGTGATATTTATGGCCAGGTTCCTGTAAATAATTCTGCTTTTTATGCTAAGGCATCTTTGGGTCTGGGCTTTTTAACATCGGGAGATATAGAGGCGACTATATATAAAGGCAACGAAAAGATGACTCTCAGCCGAGAAGATAAACGTGCCCCGAGTTTAGTTGCTGGTCTGGGAGCTGGTTTTCGCCACGACTTTGGCAAATTTGGAATGGGTGTGGAAGTAGCTTATACATATGGCAAATTAAAGTTTGATGAATCTTACAAGCAGCTTTTTGCCACTGTTAACAGTACACTTGGGCTTTACTACAGAGTCAGGTAATTCAACCTCGTAACAAGAGATAGAGATAGTTGCTTTAGGAAATTTGCTATAGCACTAAACTACGGCTTAATCAAAACATAAAAGCCACAGTGGTTGCTGTGGCTTTTACTATTTATAGTCTGGTACTTTACACAAAAAGCCCTTCTACAGAAAGGTAGCGTTCACCGGTATCGTAACAGAAGGTTAGAACACGGGCGCCTTCCGGTATTTCTTTTAGTTTTTGCGCAACAGCTGCCAGCGATCCTCCAGACGAGATGCCAACAAAGATGCCTTCTTCGTGGGCTGCCCGCCGGGTATAATCAAAGGCGTCATCAGCTGCTACCTGTATGGTGCCATCCAGCAACGTAGTATCCATAATGGCTGGTATAAACCCTGCTCCCACTCCTTGTATTGGGTGTGGTCCTGGCTGGCCGCCGCTTAGTACTGCCGAAGCTGCGGGCTCAACAGCAAAAACTTTTAGGTCAGGATTCCGGGCTTTCAGAACACGCGCTACACCGGTAATATGCCCGCCTGTTCCAACGCCGGTTATCATGTAATCAAACCCTTCCGGAAAATCCTGCAATATCTCTTCTGCGGTAGTTTCAATATGCACCTGTGTATTGGCTTCGTTCTCAAACTGCATCGGCATCCAGGAGTGATCATGTTCGGTTAAAATCTCTTTGGCCCGCTCAATGGCACCTTTCATTCCCTGTTCCCGTGGAGTCAGTTCAAGTCTTGCTCCATACGCGGTCATCAGTCTGCGGCGCTCCACCGACATCGATTCCGGCATAACCAATATCAACTCATAGCCTTTTACAGCCGCCACCATGGCCAGCCCCACGCCCGTGTTACCCGATGTTGGCTCAACTATAACGCTTCCTTTTTTCAATATGCCTTTCTGTTCGGCATCTTCAATCATGGCAAGCGCAATGCGGTCTTTTATGCTTCCGCCCGGGTTGCTGCGCTCCAGTTTCATCCAGACCTCTGCCTTATCGCCGAATAATTTATTGATGCGCACATGTGGCGTGCGCCCTATTGTGTCAAGTATAGTGGTAGCTTTCATAGTTATATGATTAAATAGAAAAATTGAGCACGTTTTCCGGTTCGGGAGCTTTGCGTACTTTTATTTGCGGATGATGATAAACGCGTGAATAAGGCGGAACACTTTCTGTAAGCCATACATTACCGCCAATAATACTACGTGTGCCTATTACAGTATTTCCGCCCAGTATAGTTGCCCCGGCATAGATCACGACATGGTCTTCTATAGTTGGGTGGCGCTTCATATTGGCCATACTTTTCTCCACACTGATAGCGCCAAGCGTTACGCCCTGATATACTTTCACATAATCGCCGATTACAGTTGTCTCCCCGATGACTACACCGGTGCCATGGTCGATGCAGAAGTACGCACCTATAGTTGCTCCGGGATGAATGTCGATGCCGGTACGGCCATGCGCAAACTCAGAAATAACACGGGGCAGTAACGGGATATCTAACCGGTACATGGCATGCGCTAATCTATAAAGTGCAACTGCTTTAAATCCCGGGTAGGTCCGGATTACTTCTTCCATACTCTGGGCGGCAGGATCGCCGTGTGTAATAGCTTCCGCGTCGCCTAACAACATGCTGTGTATCTGGGGCAGTTCCTGCATTACGGCTGCTGCAAGTAAGGCGGGAGACTCAGGCAATGTACTTTTCATTCCATCCAATATCCGTTCCAGGCATTGCTGCAACAGTTGGGTATGCTCCTCAAAATCGGAAAGGGAAGTATAACGCTTTTCAGAAAGTGGCGGAAACAGTAATTGTATGATAGCTTCAGCAAAGTGGCAGGTAGCGGAGGCCGGGACCAGGTGGCGGGTATGCGTGTGGTCTTCGTACAGCTGTGCTAAAAAATCCTTATCCATAAACTATGTACGGCAATGTAAACTGGTTTGTGCATTTCAAAACAAAAAAAGGAGCCCAATGTTTGAGCTCCTTTTTATAGTTATAGTTACTGTAATCTATAGTTACTGGTTAGTCGCAGTGGCCCGGACCAACTTTACCATTGTTATAGGCATCCAGTAATTCTGCCCACGCTAGAAGCTCGCTTCTGGTTGGTTTGGTTTCTCCTTTAAAGTAAGCTTCCGCAGCATCCCAGGCAGCTTTTACATCTGCTGGTATAGATGCCCCTGATACTACGTTAAGTTCAGCAGCTATAAACTGGTGTGCCAGAATATAGTATGCGTCTCCACCTTTTGGAGCTGTGTTCAGTACAGTCAGGTAATTCTGGCCACTGTTATAGAACATCTTACCAAGATAGTCATCCCAGGCATTGTTGTATTGCTTCTTCTTAGGATCTGCATGGTTTTTCCAGTAGCCTTGTGTACGGGTGCAACCTGTTACTTCATCAGTTGGAGGTGTTACAGCTGTTTCACAGAACATGATATCATCAATAGCACCTGAACCTGAATAACTTTGTGTACCAGCCAATACTACTTTCATAGTTTTAACACCCGCAGTTTTCTTCAGATCAACTGTTTGCTTGCTGCTGTTGCCCAATGGTAACAGTTTTACCTTGTATAGTTCCTTTCCGTTTTCGTTGTAAAGGTATACCCACGAGTTGTCTTCATACGTGTCTATGTCAAGTACTTTCATAGACTCCAGGGTCATTGCTTTCGAAAAGGTCAGCATCATCTCGCCACCCCACTGGTTATCATTCGGGCCATCGCCATACACATTCGGATCATCTACCGGGTTAACACCAATTTCCTGGATGATCAATGTATTGCCCCATTCTGGTGTGTACAGATCTTCATCATCGCCGGTTATCTTTCTGGTGTCATAGATCATCGCCCTGTTATCATTCAGCATTTCACCGCTTGAGTTACGGGCTTTATTATGCACCATTACAGCAACACCATTTGCTGAATTTACTCCTGTTATAAATTCTCCTACAGGAGCATTTTCAAAATCAATTACATCACAAGTGCCGGCAACTATAGCCTGGGAGGTTGTAGGGTTCATTTCTTCGATCTCGTTTTGAGATTCGCATCCCATAAAGGCTAATGTTGCCAGGCTCAGTAGGCCGGTCTTTAATAAAGTTTTTTTCATAGTATATAAATTTAGGTTTGAAGTTTTAACTTATACTTGACTTACACAAGCACGAAAAGTACAATTATTCACTACATACTGATACCATAAACTATAGTTTTAGCTACAGTATACAATCCTGCTAACTTTATAAAGAAACCTATAAACACATCATAAACGGATAGTATTACCAGGTAAACCATTGGCCTGATGAAAAAATGAATGAAAAAAGAGCTAAAATAGAAAACCCGTAATATAAGCTTAGTTATATTACGGGTTAAATAAGTTTGCAGCGTTCTTACTGCTTATAGTTTGGTTATTTGTAGCAGATAGTACCTGGGCAGAACTGCACTACATCTATAGCACCTGAGCCGCCACGGCCATTCGTAGATTTAAAGGTAACACGCAACTTAGTTACACCAGCAACGCCCGGGCCAAGTACCAGCGGCTGGAAGGTGTAGGCACCAGTTACAGGTAAAACCATTGAATAAATAACGGTACCGGTAGCATCTAATAGTTCTAAGGTAGAGCCACTTTCATGTTCCTCGATATCAGCGATGTAAAGGCCACGCATCACTACACTTCCGAAACTGGAGAAGTCCATTTCTATACTGCCGCCTTTGTCGTTTATAGTTGAGTTACTGCCACGGTCTTCGCCAACAGTAAGAACATTACCTAACTGAAACGGACCACGGTTTACAGCCATATAACCTGCGTTCTTCTTGTCAGGATTTGTGGTATCGTAAACCAAAGCTGCATTCTCCGATGTATTTTTTCCGGCAGCAAGGCGGGTAGCCGTGATCTTTACAGGCAGCGTGGTGTAGCTGTCTTTCTTTACTTTGATTTCGTCGATGTATCCGTTGGACTCTGAAAAATCGATGATGGTTGCACCCGGTATAGTACCGAATTTTTTAGTATCTGAGGTAGTTAATGGTTTTACTTCAGCTTCTGTTTCCTGAGCGCAGGAAGCAACTAAAAGACTGGCAAGTGAAAGGGCGAGGGTTTTGTAGAAGATTGTTTTCATGTCGCAACTAATTGTAAAGGGTAAATTTTAAATAATGTAGTTGCCGGAGGAGCCCAACTATAGCCAGGCGTATATCATCAGAATTGTATATTTTAATGTCCCTTTGGCAAAAAACATTTCACCCTTGTACGGGCAGTTATTACAAAAAGGTTAGCCTGTTTTTAAAATAGTCACTAAATTTTAAATTTATATACATATGGCTATTTTTTCATTATTGCACTAATTGCTGTTACATCATAGCTTTAAATTACTCCAGGGGCATTTCTGGCGTTTGCCTGCTGGTCACCAGGTTTACCTCCTGTTACAGAAAAAATTTAAAAAAAATCAGGTGTGCATAAGGTAGCTCCTTCTGTAAGCTATAGTTTATAGTTGAGGTAAAATAAAAAAGGGAAGCCTTCGCCTCCCTTTTCCTTTACTCTTCAGTTTAACTAGCGCACACAGAACCGGATGTTGTCAATGGCTCCAGATCCAGTCGCCCCGTCTCCATCGATCCAGATCACCAGCTTGATCACTTCCTGGATGTTGCCAAAGTCGACGGTAAAGCCCACGTTATCGCCATGCGGCTCCAGGTAGATTTTTCGTGGTTCGTCTTCTCCCTGTACATACACAAAGGCCCAGGAATCATGCTCATTTTCATCGATGTCCAGTACCCGCATCGAGGTTAAGGTTACGGGCTCCAGGAAGCCGATCCGCATTTCCGCACCCCACTGGTTGTCGTTCGGCTCGCTTTCCTCGCCCAGCTGCTGCACAATGAGCACGTTGCCCCAGTCGGTAGTGGCCAGGTCGTCGTCGTCACCGGTCCAGTTCTCCGAGTCGAAAATCATGGCGCGGTTCTGGTTTACCGGCTCGTCGTTCTCATCGCGGGCAATACCGGCTACGTGTATAGTTCTTCCGCCATCTGACTCTACCGACGTTCTGTAACCAGTCTGGCCTTCGAAGCTGATCATATCGCAGTTTGTCTGTTCTGTTGGTTCATCGCCGAATATTGGAACACAGAACTTAATATTATCAATAGCACCAGATCCGTAAGCTCCATCGCCATCAATCCATATTACTAATTTTATTACTTCTTCTATATGACCGAAATCTACGGTAAAGCCCACGTTGTCACCATGCGGCTCGAGGTAAATTCTGCGTGGTTCATCTTCTCCCTGTACATACACAAAGGCCCACGAATCGTGCTCGTTTTCATCGATGTCCAGTACCCGCATCGACGTTAACGTAACGGGCTCCAGGAACCCAATCCGCATCTCGGCACCCCACTGGTTGTCATTCGGCTCGCTTTCCTCACCCAGCTGCTGCACAATGAGCACGTTGCCCCAGTCGGTAGTGGCCAGGTCGTCGTCGTCACCGGTCCAGTTCTCCGAGTCGAAAATCATGGCGCGGTTCTGGTTTACCGGCTCGTCGTTCTCATCGCGGGCAATACCGGCTACGTGTATAGTTCTTCCGCCATCTGATTCCACCGACGTTCTGTAACCGGTCTGGCCTTCGAAACTGATCATATCGCACTCTTCACCGATTACCTGTTTTCCGTCCCTGACATTTACCAGTGGATCTTCTTCTTTTTCGCAGCCATAAAAAATTAACGAAGCTGCACATAATAGAGTAAGTAGTTTTCCATTCATTCCCTTCATTATCGTTCTGTTTTAAGTTTGTTGTAATGTTTGAGCAGTACATCTCATCTCACTGTAAACACAGTGCACCGGGGAAGTAGAAGAATAGTGTGCTGCCTGCCGTACTATAGGCGAAAGGCTTACTTTGTGGAAGTACAAAACCTGGATATGCAGCACATATACTATAAATCCTATTTATTAAAATAAGTATATTACTAATACGATTTTGCTTCCAAAACCTCAGCTTATTTTAACCGATTTTGGTAAACAGTAATTACAATTGCTTTAATAAGCTTAATATTTTCGTGAAGGGATTTTGACGAAGAAAAGCAGGTAAAGAAGGGAAATAAACACAACGGCAGCACCTGTCCAGAATACAAGTCGGAAGTTTTCAGAGTTATTATTATAAAGCCAACCTGATGAAAGTGCTCCAATGCCAATACCCGCTTCCATGGCGATATACATCGTTGCCATAGCCCTCCCGCGGTGTGCTTCATGGCTCAGGTCAATGGTCCAGGCAAAAACGGTTGGTGAGTTCATTCCCTGCCCGATTCCGAAGAGTACGCCGGCCAGCATTAGTTCTGTTAGATTAGAGGAGAACCCCACCGCAACCATAGCCAGCATCAGCACAAATGTACTTACCCGCAGTACCTTTACCCGACCATATTTGTCGGAGACACGCCCTGCCACAAACCGGATAGCCAGCGAAGAAAGCGTGAAGCTCATAAAGAAAAGTCCTTTGTTCTTTATACCCAAGAACTCACTGAAATCGGGGATCACAGTAAGTATGGTGCCAAACGAGAATACCGTAAAGAACAGAACAACAGATGGTGCAATTACCCGCGGCTCAAAAAGCTCGCTTCGGGAGATACGCAACAGCCCCATCCGGAAATGCTGCTTTTCGTGAACAGTTTCCTTCATTCGCACTACCACCGCCACCGACAGAAAAGCAGCTACCGACGAAGTATAGAACATGGTATCGAGAGAGAAGTGGTTGGCTATAGTGCCGCCCAGTGCCGGACCTGCTGCCATACCCAGGCTGCCGCATAGGCCTAGCAGACCGGTAGCCTCTCCCCTACGGTTGACGGGTATGATATCGGCAACATAGGCTGCCGTGCCGGTAGGCGTAAACCCCGTAGAAAAGCCATGCACAAAACGTAACAGTAGAAACGCCGCTACAGAGCCTGTAATCGGATAAAGAAAACCACAGACAATACATACAGCACCACCCACCACCATTACTGGTATGCGTCCTATTTTATCAGCAAGCTGCCCGCTAAACGGCCTGGACAAACCGGCTGTGAGTGTGAAAAGGGAAATGATAAGGCCTTTGTAATCTTCGCCGCCCAGGCTGGTAAGGTAATCAGGCAGCTCGGGGATGATCATGTTAAAGCTGGCAAAAAACAGGAAAGAGCTCAGGCAAAGTAGCCCAAACTGAAGTCCGTACACCCGCGTTTCCTGCTTTTCCATTCGTAGCACTAAATCGGCCGCAAGTTGGCAAAGTATAGCTTAGGAAACTACCAAACTATAAAAAATGATGCATGGGAGTTAGCTATGGTTGTGCTTTCTAATAGTTATAGTTCTATTGTTCGTACTGCTGCCGCGAGCGTCCTCGCTCGTGACTTAGGATGGTGTTGAGTCTTCTGACCTAACTGGCCCGATAGGTACGGATTTTGTCTGAATCAGGATTTTAAGTATTAAAGGATTGGCAGGATCTTACTACTGCTATAGTCAGACTATAGTTTTATAGTTGGCGTGGTCCAGCCACCCTTTATACCCTCCTTGTCTAAGGCGGGGAGCTTTTATGGCCTTTGCTATAGTTCAACTGATAGTTTTATAGTTAGCGTTTTAACCCACCCCTACCCCCCCGAGAGGGGAATTTCTGCTATAGCTGTAATTTAAGCTTCGGTTCTATAATTTCCGTTTCAACACCACTATAGTCCCCTCAAGGGTACAATTCTGACATTAGTATAGTTTGCTTTATAGTGCTAGAGTTACAGTCCAAGACCAGGACAGGTTTACCTGTTCCTTTGGAATTACTACCACGATACATCTCGAAGCGAGCAGATTCAAACTATAGACAAACTATAGCTATCGAACTGATCTCAGTCTTTGGGTTGAGCGCCTTGTAGATTTCTTGTACCGAAGGTATTGTGAGGAACGAACAAAAGAAATGTACACCGCGCGATGCCCGAAGACGGGGCCTCCCGGCCGTGAGGGCACCAAAGTGGGTTTGGAACGATAGACGGGAAGAGCTCCCAGGATTGGAAGTAACTATAAAAGGAAGGCTTGGTTCAGGTTGTAGAGTAGCCAACTATAGAATTCAGATTTCTCGCAAAGGCTCGAAATGACAAATAGGGAAACTATAAGACATAAAAGACTCCTCCGCTAACGCGCAGGATAACAAAAGTGGAATATCAATTGTAAAATCTAATCTAAGCAACCGCTCCCTTCGGGCGGGCCAGCACACCATTTACTAAAACGTTCCGCTCCAGGGCGGCCAGGTTAATACTTGCTTTTATGTGGCGGGCTGTTCGTTCATCCGGGATGGTGGATAACTGAAGTGTTACTTTCCTGTTATCTTCAAGCTTAAACTCGATGCTGGAATCTGCTACGCGAATGGCACTCAACTGGCTCCAGTACAGCACATGTTCCCTGCCTAAAAAGGTATGCCGGAAACTCAGGCGTGTCGGGTTCATCGAAAAATACAGTTCTTTTAACTGAATAAAGCCAAGTCCTACGCCTGTTCCTATTCCTCCTGTTATGATCAGGGAAACAGCGGCAAACAGGAACTCGATACGATGTGGTTCTGGCATGCGTAGCTCCCTAACCAACGTAAAGATACCCCCTGCTACCAGGAACAACCCCAGCATTAAAATATTTTGTTTTAGCCTTTTAAGCTGCTTACGAGAGTAGAGGGAGATAAACATGCTGATTTAGCTTACAGTTAGGGTAATGCCTTTTTGCTGCACAATGTGCTGTATAGTCTGCCTTGCCCGATGTAGCGCAGTATTACTATGCAGCATGTTGAACCGCACAAGGTGGCGTTCCTCATTTTTAAGTACAAACACAACTTCCGCAATGCTAAGGTATACTTCGTCTACTTCTTCCCAGTCAAAATCTTGCTCCTTTTTCCGGAAACCTTTACGATAACGAACGCCCTGATCAGTAAGTGTAAGATGGCGACGGTACTCGGGGTGCAGGTCGAGCCAGATGCGGGCAACCAGGAACGGGAACACCAGCAGGTGCAGCAAATAAATACCCACAAAACTATAGGAAAAGCCTTTGGTAAGCACCAGGTACAACAACAGGCCGATCTGCAGCAGCAACAGGAAAGCTGTCAGCAGATTGGTGCGCTGCTCAGCTTTCAGGTTGCCGGTAAAAGCTCCCTCGAATAGCCTGATGTTGATATTTTGCATATTCAGTTACTTGTCCAGACTCAATTTAGCAAAATTTTATATTACTGCCAACAGAAATTATGGCTACGGCCCGGATGTAAAAGCATTTCGGTTGATTTTAGTATATTCAGGCACCCAACCAGGATTAACATGAAAAAGATACATACGCTCGGCTTTGGCCTGCTTTTACTTAGTGCCTGCCAGTACTTGCCACAACAAAGCCAGGAACAACCAGCCGGATTAAATAAATTTACAGATCCGCAGTTACAGCAGATTTACACGTTGCAGGATGAGCGCAAAACAGCAGACCTGCTGCCATTTCTGCAACATGGCAAACATACTTACCGCCAGGAAGCAGCACTCGCCTTTGCCTCCGTGCAGGATACGCTGGCTATTCCGCAATTGCTTAGCCTGCTAACCGATACCTCAACTATAGTTCGGTCGGCGGCGGCTTACGCTCTTGGCCAGGTCGGTGATAAAAAGGCCGAAAATGCACTTATACGTCATATTGAGCACGAAGCCCGCCCACAGGTACAGGCCGAAATGCTGGAAGCGCTTGGCAAAGTTGCTACACCCGTAGGTGTTGATTTTCTGGCCAACTTTAAGCCGCGCACCCCGGAGGCCACGGCCGGACAAACCTGGGGTTTATACCGTGCCGGTTCCCGCCAGCAGTTCTCTCCTAAAAGCTTAGCCGTAGGCGCAGAGTTACTAGCCGAACAAAATCCGTTTGAAGCCAGGCTGGGCGCCGCCCATTTTCTTGCACGTTCTCCAAAAGCAGACATTACCCCACATCGGCAGCAATTAATTACCACCGCCACATCAGACCCGGAAGCAGAGGTACGTATGGCAGCAGCACAGGCATTAGGTAAAGTAAGAGCTATAGATAAGGGCAGATTTTTATCCGGCATCGCGCAAAGCGACCCTGATTACCGGGTGCGTTTAAGCGCCATCCGTTCCATGACCGGCCTGGAATACAATGAAATAAAAACAGCTTTACTGGCAGGCCTGCAGGATAAGAATATAAATACAGCCGTGGCTACATCAGAATTTTTGCTGGCTAACCCGCAGGGCGTAAATATTACAGACATGCAGCAGGTGCTTACCAAAATACAGGATGCCCGTGTGCGCTCAAATGTGATCTGGGTAATTCTGAAGAACAGCCCGGCGCGTGATTTTCTGAGTGAGCGTTACAAAAGTTATTTCGAGAACGCTACAAACCCTTACGACAAAGCCCAGTTCCTGAAAGCTTTATCTGGCAACTATAACAACTATAACTACATTGCAGATGCCATGTTTGCAGCAAAAGAGCCCGTAATTGCAACCACCGGCATGGATGCCCTGCTGCTGATGCGTACACAGCCTGATTTCCCGAAAGCGATGGAGGCTGATTTTGCGGCTATCTTTAAGAAAGCAGTTGGCTCGGGAGATGTGGCACTGGTAGGCATGGGCGCCGGCGCAATCCGCGACCCGAAACTGAACCTTCGCAGCTACTATAACGACTATGGTTTCCTGGCACAGGCACAGCAAAAACTGCAACTGCCCCGCGACATGGAAACCAACATTGAGCTGCAACGAACGCTAGATTACCTGAATAACAAAGAAAGCGTAGCACCCGAGAATCCTTTCACGCACCCGATAGACTGGACATTAGTGGCCACCATATCTACTAACCAGCAGGTAGAGCTGCAAACCGAGAAAGGATTGATTGTGCTGGAGCTATTTGTAGAAGATGCACCGGGCTCTGTGGCCAACTTTGTAGAGCTTACTAAAAAGAACTTTTTTGATGGCTTATACTTCCATAGAGTAGTTCCGAACTTTGTAGCGCAGGGCGGCGATAAACGTGGCGATGGCTGGGGAAGCTCGGAGTATTCCATCCGGTCTGAGTTTGCGCCACTGCATTACCGCGAAGGGTATGTAGGCATGGCATCAGCTGGAAAAGACACTGAAAGCAACCAATGGTTTATTACGCACTCACCGGCTCCGCACCTCGATGGCCGCTATACTATTTTCGCGAAAGTAGTAGAAGGCATGGGTGTAGTGCACCAACTGAAGATAGGCGATAAGATAAACTATGTAAAGTTAAGAGCGCCAATGCAATAAATTGTAAACTATAAAACTACAAGGCCATTATACATGTCGCAAGTTTGAGCGTAGCGGTAACTTGTGGCTTGGCATGGTGCCAGTTTGTAACTGGCTTGTTCAGAACTACAGTTTCGCCAGTTACAAACTGGCACCATAAATTTCGCTACCGCTAAACTGCCGGCATTGGACAACAATAAAAAAGGCGACACTAAGGTGTCGCCTTTTTACTTTATAGTTATAAGCTATTAGCTGTTCTCTGTTATAGTTTCTGCTACGCTGGTCCAGGCGTTAAGTAATGGAATAAACTCCTGTTGCAGGGTGCGGCTGCGGTCTTTGCCGTACCAGCCGTGCAGTTTTTCAGCCATTTCTTTAAAATCCATGTTCTGCGCTTTGGCATCCATCACCAGTTGCTGCGCCGCCTCCGGACGTGGTCCCCAGGTTCCCAATTCTTCCAGTGTTTCTGCATCCAGGGCAATCAGTTTAGGAATTGAACGGCCACCATTAGTCAGGTAAGCATCCATCACCTCCAGGTTTTCGTCGCGCAGTAAAAGTTTCAGGTCGATCAGCGGGCTGGCATCTGCCATCTTCATAATGCCCGGCAGGTTCTGGGCTGCATCGCCACACCAGGCTTCGGTTATTACCACCCACACCATTTTGCGCTCTACTTTTTGCAGTGTTTCCAGCATCTCATCGGTTAGTACCGCCGATTTTTCACCGCGGCGCATACGATGCAGGTTCATGCGGGTATATTCTACCAGGTCGTCAGCGTGGTTAGTGCCGGTTGTTTTGTTCTCAGCCAGTAATTGTTCGGTTAAAGCTACGTATTCGGTATAATTCAGGGCTTTTTCGAGGTGCGCCTGAGTAATTACTTTTGGTGTATTTTGGGTTATCATGTTATCTGAAGGTTCGGAAATATTTATGTTGTAGTATAGTTCTTTCCATAGATAATGGAAGTCTCTATTTACAACAAAGCCATTATCCGAAATGTTTCCGCATCTCAGCAGTTCGCCAACTATAGCCAGTACTAATGATTTGCCTCAAACGACTTCTCGCCGGCAGGTATAGCTACCTGTAAAAAGTTCTGCTTAGGCGGCAGCGGGCATGTGGCATACGTTACGAAAGCGCACGGCGGGTTATACGCTTTATTAAAGTCGATGGTAACGTTACCGTTTGCATCCGGCAGGTCGGTATACAGGTAGCGCCCGGCACCATACGTTTCGTGACCGTTTGTTTTATCTGCGAAGATCACGAACAGTTCTTCGCCTTCTTTCAGCGCATCCAGCTTGTGCTGCTTCCCATCTATAGTAAAGACCAGCGCTCCGGGCGTTTCTTCTTCGCTTACCTGGCCAACTATGTTGGTAATGGAAATCTTTCGGCCGGTAGTGTTTGGCTCTAGCTTCGCCTGTATCTTATAGTTGGGGTTTACTTCGTAACGGTCTATGCCTGTAAAATTTTTCCTGATGTCGCTCTCGGTATCCAGCAAACGCACGCCGTACTTGTCGCCACGCTTTATCACAAACCAGGTCAGCGACCCATGTTTCAGTTTTGGTGCATCCACGGTATCCGAATTATAAACTATAGCCTCCTGCACCGGCTTTCCATCCAGTTGCACATCAGTGCCCTTATCTAACTTTACCTTTACCTGGTTATCAGCAAGTATAAAAGTACCTGCTTTGGCTGCAATTTTACCTTCCGGAAAAACGATCGCATTTGCAGGGTCGCTGCCAAAGGTGTTTTCGCCGGGTTCCAGCCAGAACAGACCAGCAAGCGCCAGCCAGCCATCTTCTTTCTTCAGGTTCTCGACACGCTGTTCATGCCAGGCATCTATAGTTGCTACATAAGCCGCTTTATCTTCGGGAGTAGTTTCGGGAGTATTGTTGCAGGCCGAGAACATGCCAACTATAGTTAGTAAGACTGTTGAAAGCAGGAAATTCTTCATAGATCAGAAATTAAATCAGCTACAAATTTAAGCAAAGAAAGCCGGTTTATAGTTTGTGTACTTCATTTTCACTTCACCCGGTTTTCCGGATATACATAACTATACCCGGAAATTATTACCTTAGTACTACACAAATCTCAATCATCCCTCTATGAGAAAATATCTGCTTGTTTTGCTGGCGACAATACTTACCACCATTACCAGTTATGCACAACAACCTGCCCAGACTATAACCGGCAGCTGGAACGGCTCTTTGGCAATTGGCGGCGCAAAACTGCGACTCGTGTTTAACTTAAGCGCTAACCCGGATGGCTCTCTTACCGCCACCATGGACAGCCCCGACCAGGGTGCAAAAGGTATTCCGGTAACATCGGCCAGGCTGGTGCAGGATAGTTTGTACTTAGATATAAAAGCGATTGGTGGCTCTTATGTTGGCAAAGTGACCGGTCCCGAAACGATTGATGGCTACCTGAAACAGGCAGGCCAGACCATGCATATTCCGCTTACGAAAGGCGAGGCAACAGAAGCTAAACGTCCGCAACACCCAGTAAAACCCTACCCTTATCAGGAAACCGAAGTAACTATAGAAAACAAAACCGCCGGCATAACCCTGGCCGGAACCTTAACTATACCAAAAGGCAAAACCAAGGCTCCGGCCGTGGTGCTTATTACTGGCTCCGGCCCACAAGACCGCGACCAAACCATTTTGGGCCACAAATCATTTTTAGTATTGGCCGATTATCTCACCCGCCAGGGCTTTGCTGTACTTCGTCTGGATGATCGTGGTGTGGGCAAATCGGGTGGTAATTTCGCGGCTGCCACTACCGAAGACTTTGCCTTCGATACCGAAGCTGCTTTTACTTACCTGAAAAATTTTGAAGGCGTTGACGGAAAGAAAGTTGGTTTGTTGGGCCACAGCGAGGGTGCCCTGGTTGCAGCAAAAGTCGCCGCCAAACACCCCGAGACTGCTTTTGTAGTATTGATGGCCGGAAGTGCCGTGCCTGGTACAGACTTGCTATTAGCCCAGAACGAAGCATTGCTTAAAGCTACCGGCATGCCCGACGCACAACTACAGAACTACCTGCAACTCCGCAAGGCCCAGTTTACTGTTGCCGCTACCGAGACCGATATTTTTAAAGCTTCGCAAACTATAAAACAGCTGGAGCAGGAAGCCAAAACAAAACTTACCGCTGAAGAGCAGAAGCAAATGGGACTTACCCCGCAAAGCGAACAGGCTATAGTTGCCCAGCTCAGTTCGCCCTGGACGCGTTACTTCTTAGGGTACAACCCTGCCCCTACACTGCAGAAACTGAAGATGCCCGTACTTGCACTTAATGGCACCAAAGACCTGCAGGTACCTTACCAGCAAAACCTGCCTGCCACCGAAAAAGCCCTGAGAGCCGCCGTCAACAAAAAGTACACAATAAAAGAGATGTCCAACCTGAACCACCTTTTCCAGACGGCAACAACCGGTATGGTAAACGAATACGGCCAACTCGAAGAAACTATAGCTCCGGCAGCTTTGGAAGTAATAGGAAATTGGATGAAGGGAGTGGTTAAGTAATTGAAACTATAGATGGTTATCCGGTTGAGGTTGTCTATAGGAAGTGACAAAAAGCTGTATGTTTTATTTCGTTTATACTATAGTTAGCGGCAAGAGCAATAATAATGGAATGTTTGAGTAGAATGAGATTGATAATAGGCTTCGTGGTAGTCATACTGTTATGGTTGATTTATTTTGCTACTCAAATGAGTGCTACCTATGACCCATTGAAGTCCTATCGGTTTTCTATGACAAAGGAAGAACTTGAAGAAAGGCTATTGCAGACAGTTAAGTCAAATCCAAAAATGACTCTGAATCCAAACGACAGTACGGGAACAGATAAGGAGTATCTTCACTATTATGCTGATATATCAATTGAGGGTGGGACCGAAGATTATGAGTTCACTATATCTTATTATGAGAGAGATAGCCGATGGGACAACAATACCAAATCTGAAGTCTCTCTTATTGGTGCATTTGATAGGGCGAATAAAACAGGTGGTTATAAAATCGAAAATACTGGCGTTGAACAACTGATTGCTGTGTTCGAGAGCCAAGTTATAAACAAAATAGATAAAAACTCCTCCCGCTAACAAAGTGCATAATTAAGGTTCGGCTACGCCTCCCCATATTATAGCACCAGCACGTTAGTAGTAATTATAAATAGATGGACCCTTTTTACTTTTTCATCGGAATTTTGATTCTTGGTACTGGTTTGTATTTTACTATATCTGACTATTATCATTCAAAGTATGGTTTCCATACAGTAGGAACAGTCAGTAAAATAGTCGGAAAATGGAGTGGTAGTGGTGGCAAAGTGAGTTATCTGTATTTCCCGATGGTGCAATTCAAAACAGAAGATAATCGAAATCTAGAACTAGAGTTAGAAGTAGGTGCAAGTCTACCTCTTTACAATGAGGGACAAAGGGTGAAAATTATCTATTATAATAACAAAATTCATCCAACAGGTACTGGATGGAAATTATTTTTTTGGTCTGTCTTATTGTTAGGTTTAGCAACGGTGTCATATCAACTAGTGCTATTGGCTAACTCTGATATTTGGAATAACTTGAACTTTATCTGGAAGATTTTGAAATAATTGTTTTAGCAGAAAATAAGAATAAAAGCTACTAATAGGGCGCATGAGCAGAGCTGCTGCTTCGCTTTGCCCACCCATATACAAATCCATTTTTAAGAAATGCGCGCAAGAACAATAGCTTTATTCCCAATAACCTTAGGGGCTTTATTCAGTTGTGACCAGGTAAATATGATTGCTGCTGGTAGTTTTGCATATGCTGAAACATATGAATTGGATTATCCGGAAACAGAAGTAATTGAGGCTATCACACAATTTAAAAGGCAATACCCCGAAAAAATAGTACCTATCCTTCCTGATGGTTCTGTTTTAAAAGACCAGCGAAGAAATGAATCAGACCATTGGTTTCATGTATATTTCTATGATGCTACTAAAAATCAAATATTAAATACATGGACAAGGCCAGCTGGAAGGAGGAAAACTACTTTTGCTTTGATTTCAGTTAATAAGGGACTAGAAATTGGAAACTGGAAAATCCTGAATAGTGATTTCAATTCGGAAGAAAACAGAAGATTGAAAAATGATTTTGAAAGACAAATTCTAAAGCCTATTCAAGGAATTCTAGCTAAAAAGAATAAATAGTAGCCAATAACAGAATAAATAAACCCTATGCAGAAGTATAATTCACAATACTGCACTGCACCTAGACACAACCTCAAACCCAAAAATGCATAACATCGAGATTAGAATAGCTACGGTAAATGATATAGACCAATTACAGCAGATTGGCAGGCAAACTTTTTCCGAGACGTTTTCAGAAGGAAATACAGAGGCGAATATGAAGAAGTACCTGGAAGAAGGATTCTCTGTCGAAAAACTAACTACTGAGCTCCAAAACAAAAACTCCGAATTCTATTTTGCTTCTGTTAACGGTGATATGATCGGGTATTTAAAGCTAAACTTTGGCCCATCACAAACAGAATTAAAAGACGATAAAGCCCTTGAAATAGAGCGGATCTATGTGTTAAAAGAATTTCATGGGAAGAAGGTGGGCCAGTTACTTTACGAGCATGCCATGAAAATTGCAAAGCAAACAGATGCCGACTACGTTTGGTTAGGTGTTTGGGAAGAAAACCCGAGAGCCATCAACTTTTATAAGAAAAACGGTTTTGTTGAGTTTGATAAACACGTTTTTAAATTAGGCGATGACGAGCAGACAGACATCATGATGAAACTCCAGCTGAAAAACTGATCAGGAGATGTCTCACCACTTTAAGCACCAACCTACTTTAAAACTATGATCCGCCCTTACACCCACTCAGATAAACAAGCGGTTGTTAATTTGCTGCAATTAAATATTCCGCGCTATTTTGCTGAGACTGAAGCGCCGGACTTTATAGTTTACCTGGACGAACACCTGGAGGATTATTTTGTAATAGAGGAGGCTGGAACTATAGTTGGAGCAGGCGGCATTAATTACTTTCCCGCTGAGCGGCTGGCGCGCCTTTCATGGGATATTGTTCACCCGGACTTTCAGGGCAAAGGCATTGGTACAAACCTAACGCAGCACCGCATAAACCATATCAACAAAAACCCAACTATAGATTTGATTATAGTTCGGACCTCGCAGGTAGTATATAAATTTTATGAGAAACTAGGCTTTGTGCTGGAACACACGGAGAAGGATTACTGGGCAAAAGGCTTCGATCTTTACCAGATGCGCCTGCCTCTTAGGGGTTAAACTATTAACACACAAACTATAGGTGGTTTCTAATCCATTGGCTCCAGCTCCAGCATTACCGGCTCTTTGGATATCTTAGCTAACAGTGAATTGATGATACTGAAAGCGGTAAGCATGTCCTGCTTATGTCCGTAACTATAAAGCGAGAAAAGCTCGTCGCCTTTCGAGGTTTTTTCAAAAATATACAGGTTATGAGCCCCTGCACCAAAAAAGGAAAGGGATCGGTTTTCTATGCGTAAAATATCAGTAAGCGATATGACGTATCGCTTACTGCCTTGCGGAACGGGTACTTTAATATTCATTTTGCCTACGTTAAACGGGTGAAAAACTTAGGCGTAAGCCGGAATGCGGGCTTAATTTATTGCAGTTTACTAATTTAAATCCTTAAAACCGAAGTAAAAATTGCCTTTTAAACGGTAAAGTAGGTCTCAAGCTCACGAAGTGTGTTCTCATTAGTTGCCATATCCTGCACCAGCTGTCCTTTTTCCAAAATAACGATACGTTCACATACGTCAATTACGTGGCTCAGGTCGTGGCTTGATATCAGCATGGTCATTTGTTTTTCTTCGCGCAGGTTTTTGAGCAGGTTTTTCAGGCGTATCTGTGAGCTGGGATCCAGGTTGGCAAAAGGCTCATCCAGTATCAGCAACTCAGGGTTCGACAGCACAGCTGCGGCAACACCTATCTTTTTCTGGTTCCCTTTCGAGAAATCGCGGATATACTTACGCTGCCCCAGAATTTCGCCGTTAAACAGGTCTGCAAAAGGTGCCAAGCGCTCAGCCACATCGCCGCCCGACAAACCATTCAGGTCGCCGATAAACTTAAAATACTCTTCGGTGGTCAGGTAATCTATCAGAAAGCCTTCATCCAGGTACGAGCCGGTATAGTTTTTCCAGTCCCCGGATTCCATCACACTAATGCCTTTCGAGAACACTTCGCCTTTGCTTGGCCGTATCAGGTCCAGTATCATCCTGAAAAGTGTGGTTTTGCCGGCTCCGTTATTTCCTACCAGCCCAACAGATTCGCCTGCTGTTATAGTTAGTTCCGGTATGTTTACGACAGTGGTGCCGTTATATACTTTCTGAAGGTTATTTATAGTTAGCATTGCTCTGATTTTTATAGTTGATCGGTTGATTAAGATTGTCTGTAGCCAGCTGCCAGTTTGTACTTGTGTGCTGTAAAGCGGTTAGCTGAGAATGTAAGCAGTTGTTTCTGAAAGATAATGCCCAGTAGGCCAAGTCCGCCAATTGCCGCTATGCCCGCATAAGGAACATCCAGTAAACCGAAAGGCAGGTAAATGAGAATAGGCAGAACCATTAACGGCAGCATCATCACAAACTTAGATGCCCCTACGCCCTGCCAGTTAAAGGACGCGCTCTTGCTCAGGTCCAGCTTCTGGGTATTGTACACTGAAAAGAAGAAAACGATGAACACGTTAACCCCGACATTATAAAGCAGTGCTGCCGCATTTATCAGGAGGATCTTATAACCAAAGAAGCCATATGGCAGCGTCAGAATAAAGGCAAGCACCATAACCGGCACCATCATCCAGTATTTAGCGCTCAGGAACTGGTAAGGCGAAATGCGCTGCGTTAGCAACCCGTCGAAGTGGCCGCTCTGCCAGCCTGGTAAAAACTGGCCATAGTTAAACATCGGCATCCCCGACAATATAATTCCGACAAAGATCAGGATCCCGAAACCATCCATATAATTACCCTTGCCATAAAATATAAAGCCATAGAACAGGAATATAGCCGACATGATGATAATCGATTTGGTACGCTTGTGTCGCCAGATCAGCTTCAGTTCCAGCTCTATTAACTTGCCCAGTTCCCCGAAGCGGTTCAGGAATGCGATGTCGCCACCTGTAGCTTCCTTTGCCTTATGTACCCTCAGTTCTTCTGGGTAAGTATGGGCTTTCAGAAAGTAGAAATTAAGCAGGTAAGCACCAGCCAGCAGTAAAACCGGAACTATAACCAGCCACGGCTGCACCAATATGGCACCAAATATAGCCTGGGAAATCACCTGCAGTTGCAAAACATCCAGGTAATCGAGTAGCATCAGCGAAACTATAGTTATGCCGAAAGCCAGCGTATAAAGCGGCTTATTGCTCATTTGCCGTTTAAAATACAGCAGCAGGAAATTGTTAAGCAGTGTTACAACCACCAGAGTCAGTAGCCAAACTATAGCCATGCCCGAACCAAAAGCCGGTATAACCGACGTGACCATAAAAGGCACAAAAAACAGCAGCGGTAACAGGTTAAAAAAGCTCGGTACAGATTTTACGAGCACATAATGCACCAGCTTGTTTTTAGAAATGGGCAAATGCAGGTAAGGCTGTATGGCCAACACTGGCAGCTCCTGCATCAGAAATCTAAAAAACAGATCGATCAGGAAATAGACCAGCAGCATGCCGTTGAAGATGGTTACCACATTTTGTCCCGGGTATATTTTTGCCAGAATATCATCCAAATAAAAACCCAGGAACAGGAAAATGCCACCAAAATAGACGATGAACAGGCCCAGTATAATGTTAAGCGCGATGCTTTTCTGGAAAACGGAAGACCGCAGCTCGGACCGCCATTGGTGCGATAGTAACGTCAGGAACATAGGCAGAGGAAGAATGAATATTGTCTTTTCTCAATATACTTAAAAAAAGACAGAAATCTCAATCTGCCGGACCGGGCTTTAGACGAACCTGGCTTAAAACTATACTTACAGGCAAGAACTCCCGATGAAGTTACTTTTACTTAATCGGGTCGTAACCGCCCTCGCTCGCGTATCGCGAGTGTGAGCTACTAGTGGCGTCCCGCCACTTTAAAACACGAGCATATAGAAAAGCTAAACTATAGGTTAAAGCGGCCAGAGGCCGTTGGTAACTCACACTCGCGGCACGCGAGGGCAACACTAAAGAAACTTGAAAGGATCGCCTTAGCAGACTTTACTTCACCGGATCGTAGCCGCTTCCGCCCCAGGGGTGGCATCGGCCAATTCTTTTCAAGGCCATCCAGCCGCCTTTAAACGGGCCGTATTTATTGATGGCCTGCACCGCGTAAGTAGAACAGGTGGGCGTGTAGCGGCAGGTAGCTGGTTTTAATGGCGAGATCATGTACTGGTAAATCCAGATCAGGCCAAGCATCAGTTTCTTAAATATCCAGCTCATGTTTCAGTGTAATAAGTATCCGGCTATAGTTATCGGGTAGCTTCCTTTGTTTTTGTAAAACTATAACTGGGCATCAGAAAACGGGAAAACTATATACAAAACAGCTATCTTAAAACCCTAACAAGCGTTAGGTGCGTAATATTTTTATTAAATTGCATGCAGTTTAACTAATCTAAACAAATTTCCATGTTAAAAAGAATCCTTTCACTCCTACTTTTAGTTGCGCTTAGCGTGCCGTTTACGGCCAAAGCCGACGAAGGTATGTGGTTACCGATGCTGATAAAGCGCCTGAACCACGCTGATATGCAGAAAAAAGGACTTCAGCTTACTGCCGAAGAAATTTACTCTGTGAACAACTCGAGCCTGAAAGATGCCATCGTGCAGTTCGGTGGTTTCTGTACCGGTGAGTTCGTTTCGAAAAATGGTCTGTTGCTTACTAACCACCACTGTGGTTACGGCCAGATACAGGCGCACTCTACACCGGAGAACGATTACCTGACGAATGGTTTCTGGGCGAAGAGCTATGCTGAAGAGCTTCCGAACGAAGGTCTTTTTGTGGATATTTTAGTGCGTATGGATGATGTGACAGGCAAAGTACTGGAAGGCATCAATAACAATACACCGGAAGCAGAACGTGCCCAGCAGGTTGGCCAGCGTATGCAGGCACTTGCCAAAGAGGCCAGCAACAACGGCGAATATGTAACGTATGTGCGCGATTTCTTTAACGGCAACGAGTTCTACCTGTTTGTTTACAACCGTTACACCGACGTTCGTCTGGTAGGTACACCTCCATCGTCTATCGGTAAATACGGCGGTGATACCGATAACTGGATGTGGCCACGCCATACCGGAGACTTCTCTGTTTTCCGTGTATACGCGGGCAAAGATGGCAAGCCGGCTAAATACAGCAAAGACAACGTTCCTTACAACCCTAAGCACCACCTGCCGATTAACATCGGCGACAGAGAGCCAGGCGATTTCTCTATGGTTTTCGGTTTTCCGGGCCGTACCAAGCGTTTCATGACCTCTCAGGGCCTGCAACTTGAAGTTGACCAGCTGAACAAAACACGTATTAAACTGCGTGACAAAAAATTATCGCTTTGGAAAGAAGATATGGACAAGAGCGATGCTACCCGTATCAAGTATGCTTCCAAATATGCGTCTACTTCTAACTACTACAAATATTCTATCGGTCAGAACGAAGGCATTAAGCGCATGAAGACCATAGAAGGCAAAGTAGCTGATGAAGCGAAATACCAGGCTTGGGCCAACGACCCGCAACGCAAAGCCCTTTACGGTAACGTGCTAACAGATATTGATGCTTCTTACAAAGAGATCGCAAAATACAACCTGGGCTCTGTTTACCTGAACGAAGCAATTCTGGGTACTGAATCGCTGATGATGGCTTACCGCCTTATGCCGCTTTACATGACACTGAAAGGTGGCGACAAAGCAGCTACTCAGAAAGCTATAGAAGACCTGATGCCACGCGTGGATGCTTTCTTTAAAGACTACAACATGCCGACAGACAAAAAAGTGTTTGCTGCCATGCTGAAGTTCTACTCTGAAGACATCGCAAAAGACCAGCAGCCGGAAGCATTTAAAAACCTGGTTGCCAAGTACAAAGGCGATTTCAACAAACTGGCTGACCACGTGTACAGCAACTCGTTTGTAGTATCGGAGCAGAAACTGAAAGACTTCCTGAAAAACCCGACTGCCAAGAAACTGGAGAACGATCCTGCTTTCGCAATTGTGCAGCCGATAATGGAGAACTATATGACCAACATCGCTCCTAAATTAGCTGGCGCTAACGCGAAGTTAAACACTGCCAACCGCCTGTATGTAGCCGGTCTGCGCGAAATGAATCCTGACTTTGTGTATTACCCGGATGCAAACTCAACGATACGTTTAAGCTACGGTGCTATTAAAGATTACAGCCCGCAGGATGGTGTACTATACAACTACTACACTACCATGGAAGGCTTAATGGCGAAAGAAGACCCAACTAACGAAGAGTTCGAAGTACCTGCCAAGTTAAAGCAACTATACGAAGCTAAAGACTATGGCCGCTATGCCAACTCTAAAGGCGAAATGGTAGTCAACTTCATCACAGATAACGACATTACAGGTGGTAACTCAGGTTCTCCGGTAATTAACGGTAGAGGTGAACTGACTGGCCTTGCGTTTGATGGTAACTGGGAAGCGATGACTGGTGACCTTGTTTATGATGCAGACTACAAGCGTTGCATTAACGTGGATGCCCGTTACGTACTGTTCATCATCGACAAATATGCAGGTGCCAACAACCTGATCAGCGAGATGACGATTGTAGACACAAAAAGCCCGGGTGCCGGCGACGCTGCGAAAGCAGAAGCAACTACCCCACAGGCTGAACTACTGAACGCAACCATGACCGAAGCACAGGAGAAACTGCGTGCCGGTAAAACTGAGTTCAAGATCGAAAAGAAAAAAGGTGACGCGAAGGTTAAACTTCAGGTGAAAGACTAAGTACCTTTTTAAACTATAGAAAAGCGCTGGGAGCAATCTCAGCGCTTTTTTTGTGGATCAGTGATTAAGGGCTATGGCGCGAGCGTCCTCGCTCGTGACTAAGTATAGCGGGGCCTCCGGCCCTTTTTTATAGTTTAGTCTGCGCATTCATTTACTACCGTAATTACTTTATAAAATGGGCGGAAAGCCCAACTATAGCACGACACGAGCGAAGACGCTCGCGCCATTCTATTCATGATTTGATTCACTAAATCTTAAAAATATTAGTTCAGGCTTGGCATTTTAAACTTATCCTGCTTATTCTTGAGGTTCAAATCTTTGCCTGATGCCACGACTGCTCACCCTTCTAGTTTTTATAGTTACCATTTTGTCAGCTTCAGCGCAGCAAACCGCTGTTCCGGATATTTCTATAGTTCCGAGGCCCCAACACCTGATAGTGCAGCAAGGCAACTTTATCCTGAATGCAAATACCAGACTATACATCAACCCGGAGCAGCATTTCCTGAAAACTACCGCCGAGCAGCTGGCACAAACTATAAAAACCGCAACCGGTCAGCAGCCACAAGTACTTATCAAAATACCCCGAAAGCGGGCAGCCAACTATATTTACCTGAGCCTCACGAATACTCCTGATACGCTTGGCCCGGAAGGCTATAGTTTGTCGGTACAACCTACTAAGATCTTACTTACAGCTAACCAACCGGCGGGCATTGGCATGGGCATTCAGACTATAAAACAGCTGTTGCCACTTACTTTTAATTTTACATCTGTGGCTGTGCCTGCGCTGGAGATAACCGATAAACCAGCCTATAGTTGGCGCGGGCTGCATTTAGATGTAGTGCGTCATTTCTTCCCGGTTTCAGATATCAAAAAGTACATCGACTACATGGCGATGTACAAACTCAACACCTTCCACTGGCACTTGACCGACGACCAGGGCTGGCGCATCGAGATCAAAAAATACCCGAGACTAACTGAAGTTGGAGGCTGGCGCGACGGAACTATAGTTGGCCATGCCCTGGAGCGTCCGCAGCAGTTTGATGGCAAAAAATATGGCGGCTTTTATACTCAGGATGAGATACGTGAAGTAGTGCAATATGCTCAGGACCGCAACATAACTATAGTTCCGGAAACAGAAATGCCCGGCCATGCACTGGCTGCGCTGGCTGCTTACCCGGAGCTGAGCTGCACCGGCGGCCCGTTTAAAACAGAGCAGGCCTGGGGTATTTTTGAAGATGTATTCTGTGCCGGTAACGAGCAAACCTATAGTTTCCTGGAAGATGTGCTGACCGAAGTTGCAGCCCTTTTCCCAGGGCAGGTACTACACATCGGAGGCGACGAAGTGCCCAAAACCCGTTGGAAGGCCTGCCCGAAATGCCAGGCTAAAATAGCTTCCGAAAACCTGAAAAACGAAAATGAGCTACATGGTTATTTTATCCAACGCATCGCGAAATTTCTGAAAACAAAAGATAAACGTATTATTGGCTGGGATGAGATATTGGATGGCGGCATTCCGAACAATACGTTGATCATGTCGTGGCGCGGAACAGCAGGTGGCATAAAGGCAGCTGAGCAACAACATGGTGTGGTGATGACCCCCACCTCGCATTTGTATTTCGATTACTACCAGGGAGTTCAGCAACTGGAGCCGCTTGCCTTTGGCGGTTACACACCACTCAGCAAAGTCTATAGTTTCAACCCAACTCCCGACAAACTCACTCCGTCCGAAAAGCGCTTTATAGTTGGAGCGCAAGCCAACCTCTGGACCGAATACATCCCGACTTTCGAGCAGGTAGAGTATATGTTGTTCCCGCGCATTGCGGCCGCTTCCGAAGTTTTCTGGACCAACCCTGCAAACAAGAACTGGGACAATTTTACACAACGCATGCAAGGGCAATATAAGCGCTACGATGCCTTAGGCATAAACTATAGCACCAGCGCCTACCAGGTAAAACAACAGGTAACTATAGATACCGCACAACGCCATGCAACTATAACCTTTACCTCGGATGCTGCTGGTACACAACTATACTACACGTTGGATAGCTCCGCTCCTACCCCAGCTAGCCAACTATACACTAAGCCATTTATAGTTGATAAATCAGCAACTATAAAAGCGGCTTCTTTTATGGATGGCAACCTAATGGACGAGCCAACCACTACTACCCTAACCATACACCAGGCCTTCGCCCGACCAGTAAAGTTAAGCAGCAATCCCAGCCGCTACTTTCCTGCGCAGGGCAGCGCAACTATAGTAAATGGCCTAAACGGCTCCCTTAACCAGTCGGATGGCCAATGGCTCGGCTTTTCCGGTAACGACTTTGAAGCTGTAATTGACCTGGAGCAACCTGCCACTATAACACGCATCAGCAGCTCGCATTTACAGAACATGCTGGCCAATATTTTCCTGCCTACGCACGTAGCGTTTATGGTTTCTGAAGACGGTAAAAAGTACAGAACTGTTAAAACTGTAGCCAACACCACCGACCCTTTAAAAGGCGGCATTTTCACCCAAACATTCTCTGCTGAGTTCGCGCCAACTCAAGTCCGCTTCGTGAAAATAGTAGCGCGTAATATTAAAGTCTGCCCGCCAAACCACCGCTCCGCCGGCAAAACCGCCTGGTTGTTTGTGGATGAGGTGGTGGCGGAGTAAGATAGGATTGTCTGAACGGGGATTAATGGGGATTAAGCGAATTACAAGCCTCGAATTCATACCGCATGTTTAGCGTAGCGTAACTTGTGGTTAACCATGGTGCCAGTTTGTAACTGGCTTTCTGCGTGAGCAGAAAACATTAGTTCTATAGTCAAGCATATAGTTCTTTTGCTTTTTCAAAGCAAAGCCAGTTACAAACTGGCTGCCATGTACAGCCACAAGTTACGCTACGCTAAACTTGCGGTATTTAATCTATCTTAATTTAAACTATAACTATAGCCTACTCCGACAATCCTTCCATAATAAAAAACATAGTTCCAACTTAATCAACAACCTCCCGTAAGTCCTATTTCGCTAACTGTTAAAGCCTTACGGATGGGATAGCTTTACTGCGTTATAGTTTATACTGCTTCTTATTCCTCTTCCCTTCACTTGTAAAGGCGCAGGCTGATGTGCCGTTTGGTGCCCGTGCCGCCGCACTTGGCAATGCCTCCGTAACCATTCCCGACCTTTGGGCACTGCACAACAACGTAGCCGGCATGGCCGGGCTCTCGCAACCACATGCCGGAGCTTATGCTGAGAACAGATTCGGTGTTCGGGCCTTCACTACAGTAGCGCTTCTGGGTGTTTATCCGACTTCAAAATATGGTGTGTATGGCATCAGCCTGAGCAGGTTTGGAGACCAACTATACAACCGGCAACACATTGGCCTGGGTGCCGCGCATAAACTGGGACAGTTCAGTCTGGGTGCAAAAGCGGAGATCTGGCAGGTATCAGTGCAAGGATATGGCAGCCGCAAAACGGCAACTATAGCCATTGGCGGGCAGGCCGAAATTGTGCCAGGCCTGCACTTCGGCGCATACGCTTACAACCTCAACCAGGCGAAACTTTCTGATTTTGAAGATGAACGCTTGCCTACTATTATGAAAGCTGGTCTCAGCTACACGCCTTACAAAAAGCTGTTACTGTTGGCTGAAACTGAGAAGAACATCGACCATAACGCTACTTTTAAAGCAGGTATCGAATATCAGCTGTTTCTGGATAAATTTATAGTTCGCAGTGGCTTTCAGTCGCTTACCAATACACTTAACTTTGGCGCCGGCTTTATGGCCCGGCAGTTTATAGTTGATTATGCTTTCGGTAATACTACGCACCTGGGCAACAGCCACCATTTGTCGGTTAGCTATAGTTTTGGGAGCGAAGCCATAGTTTCAGCCCCTCTTAATCCGATGTAATATGGTGCGGACTATAGTTGTACTGTTACTGATTTTCTGCTCAATTCCGCAGGCCCAGGCGCAGAACTACCCGCGCCAGACAATAGATTTCGATTTGTTTGTACAGGAACTTTTTTCGCAGCAGGAAGACGAAAACATCTCCTACGAAGACCTGTACGAAACGCTTTTCCAATATTATCAGCAGCCCATTGACCTCAACAGTACTACGCCCGAAGAACTAGCCTCGCTGTTTATCCTTTCTCGCCCGCAAATCGCTTCGTTTTTCCAGCACCTCCAAGACAACGGTAAACTGCTCAGTATTTATGAATTACAAGCCATTCCAGGCTTTGACCTGATCACAATCTACCAGCTGCTGCCTTTTGTTAAAGTGGATGATGCCGGTTTGTATGCCGATTCGCGCCCATTGTGGCAACGCATGATAGGTGAAGATAACAACGCACTTATAGTCAGGTATGAGCGGACACTGCAACAACGCCGAGGCTATAGTTCAGTTGATTCCAGCAGCCGGTCGCAGAGCAGGTACCTGGGCTCACCGGATAAGCTTTTTATGCGTTATCGTAACAGTGTAGCCCAGGATTATAGTTTGGGCATAACGGCCGAAAAAGATGCCGGCGAAGCATTCACTTGGGATCCAGACACAAGGCGTTATGCGTTCGATTTTTACACAGCGCATTTCCAACTCTACAACAAAGGCAGGTTTAAAACGATAGCACTTGGAGATTACCAGTTACAGATTGGTCAGGGATTGCAGTTGTCGTCGGGGTACAGCGTGGGCAAGGGCAGCGAAACGATAACGACTATCAGTCGGGCAAACCTGGGCATCCGACCTTATAGTTCTGTGTTGGAATCAGCCTTTTTCAGGGGTGCGGCGGTTACCTATCGTTTGTCAGATGACCTGAACCTAACAGGCTTTTACTCCACCAAACGTACTGACGCAAATTTACAAGCTGATACCATCTCTGATGTTAGCGAAACATTTACCGGCATTCAGACTTCCGGCTTTCATAGAACAGAAACAGAGTTAGCTAATAAAGGGCGCGTGCGGGAGCAGATTTTTGGCAGTAGTTTGCAGTACCAGAAACAGGCTTTTACGGTTGGCTTTACGGCTGTTGGCACCAACTATAGTTCGCCCATTAAAAAGACCGATGCCCCTTACCAGCGTTTTGAGTTTAATGGTAACAGCAACTATACAGCCGGCACCAACTATAGTTTTACCTGGCAGAATGTGTACCTGTTCGGAGAAACGGCTATGAGCAAAAGCGGTGGCGTAGGCGGTGTAAATGGCCTGATCGCGAACCTATCTGACAAAGCAGAGGTGGCGATGCTCTACCGATACTATAGCCGGAATTTTCATAGTTTGTATGGTGGCGCGTTTGGCGAAGGCAGCCGGAATATTAATGAGCGTGGCTTTTACACCGGCATCAAACTAAAGCCAATTGCCCGCTGGGAGATAACGGCCTATTACGACCGATTTACCTTTCCGTGGTTGCGCTATCGCGTTGATGCCCCTTCTTACGGCGACGAATACCTGGTGCGGCTCTACTTTAAACCCAACCGGCAAAGCGCCCTTTACGCCCAGTTCCGCACCGAAAACAAAGGCCTGAACGCACCAAACAACACCACAACTATAGATTATGTAGCACAAGCCCTGCGCCGCAATTACCTGTTATACTATGAGTTTACGCCAACACCAGCGCTCAGTTTAAAAAGCCGTGTGCAGTTCAGCAGTTACGAGCACGAAGCACCAAAGCAAACCGGTTACCTCATAGCCCAGGACATTAACTATAGTTTCAAAAACATCCGCCTCAGCACCCGCTACGCCCTATTCGACACTGACAGTTACGACACCCGCCAGTATGTTTATGAGCGCGACGTGCTCTATGCATTCTCCATTCCGGCACTGAGTGGCAAAGGTACCAGAGCATATGCCTTGTTACAGTTTCAGTTAGTACGTGATCTGGATGTGTGGGTGAAATATGGCATTACCAACTATAGAAATGTAGATACCATCGGCTCGGGGCTGGAAACCATTGAAGGTTCTACAAGATCAGATATGAAGGCGCAGGTCAGGTATAAGTTTTAGTTAGTGGTTGTTCGTGGTCTGATTAACCCATCCCTACCCCTCCCAAGAGGGGAATTAGGGCTTTACTATAGTTATAACTATAGTATTATAGCTACTTTTAGCTGGCGTGGATTTACAATCCGTGACTAACTATAAAGATGGATCTGTGATCCGACTGGGCCGGAGGCCCAAACTATAGACAACACGAGCGAGGACGCTCGCGACATAAATACTGCTATACAAGGCTACAAAATTCCCCTCTTGAGAGGGGTTAGGGGTGGGTTAATCGAACCACGAAAGTCAACAACTAATAACCTCAACTACAAACCCTGCAAGGGCTTACAACTATCTTTTATAGTGGCTGAAACGATGTTGCCGTCGTGGCTAAACTCCAGGTGGCAACATTCTATGAACAGGGCTTTCAGTTTTTCGCGGCCGCGCTGCACCCTTGATTTTGCCCCGGAATACGAGATACCCAAACGCTCTGCAATTTCTTTTTGGCTAACTCCTTCCAGTTCGCTCAGGCGCAGCGCTTCGGCATATTCTTCTGGTAGTAAGCTGATCAATGGTGCAACTAATGCTTCCACGTCGTGGCGGGTGTCGTCAGGCAGTTCATCCAATTCTACTTCAGCTATAGTTTGGTAGCGGCTGCTTTCCCTGAAAAAATCGTAGACGGCGTTGCGTGTTATCTGGTAGAGCCAGGCCTGTATGTTCTTAATTTCGGGTAACTGTTCGCAGTTTTTGTAGATCTTCAGGTATAGTTGCTGCAGAATGTCGTTGGCTTCGTCTTTGTCTAAAATACGCTTCTGCACAAAGCCTTTTAGTTGCGCTTCGTAAGCCAGAAAAACAGGTGCTACCGCCGCGCAGGTGTCGGTAGTTAGCTTTTGAGGTGCAGAGGTGTTGCAGCAATTTTCCATCGGGTAAATTATAGTTAGCTTAAACTCCTACTATGTTACTGCGGCGTTCCATCAGGCAGATGTCGCGCCACTGCCCGTGTAGTTGGCCCAATTTTTCACGCACGCCTACTATTCTGAAGCCACATTGCTCGTGCAGGTGTATGCTTGCTTTATTTTCGTTAATGATACCTGCCTGCAGCGTCCAAATACCCGCCTGCTCCGACTGACGTACCAGTTCCTGTAACAGCAACTTTCCAATTCCCTGGCGCTTAAAATCAGGATGCACATACACGGTATCTTCGGCCACGCCCGCGTACACACACCTTCCTGACACCGCCGACAAAGTAGCCCAACCTGCTACCCTATCGTTTTGCAGCGCCACGAGGCGGCAGTTCTTCATAAATTTAGCATCCCAGTCGGCCCATTCAGGTGCTTTTGTCTCTAAAGTGGCGTTGCCTGTGGCCATGCCCAGTTCGTAAATTTCCTTTACCTGCGGGTAGTGCTCCGGCAATAGGTTGGCAACTATAGTTTGTGCGGTTGTTTCGGCTTGCATAGGTGGCTCAATTTAGCTGAAAACAGCAATAGCGGCAAGTATAAGTTTACTTGCCGCCTTACTTTTTATAGTTTTATAATGTACTAAACGGCTGACTCGGCTTTGCGGGCATTGGCGCCTTCGCCGTAGACAGTGGCTTCTCCGAATGTATAAAATGCTTCCCAGTCTACACCCTGCGGATCTGTGATCCACGACTTCTCAGATTTGGCATAGCAGCAGGTACATTTACCTTCTTCGCGGATGGCGCCTTTCGCTTTTTTCAGGTTGCCATACACCTCTGTCAGCTCTTCTTCGCTTTCGGCCTGTATGCCCAAGTGCTCGATGCCAGCGTTCTCAGGGTGCAGCGATATAGCAAAGTTTATACGCGGATCTTCGAGCATCCATTTGGCATAATCCTCTTTCAGCACAGTGGGCTCTGTAGCAAATAAGGCAGTATAGAACCCTATAGATTCTTCTAAGTTCTTTACTCTGACATTAACGTGAAATCGTTTCATGGCTCTAATAGTTTAAGGTGTTTTATTTCGTTTTACACCCTGATGACGGAGCCACTTATAAAAAGACGCAGCCCACAGAAAATAATTTTCTGTGGGCTGCGAGTTGCGCTTTGCAACGAATGTATTCCTATAATATAGGCGACATAAAAAATACAAGCGGGATTATCATAATAACGGTAACAAGAGCACAAACTATCCCCAGCCAAACTGAACGCCATACAGAGTAAAAGGCCCCATTCTGTAGTTCATGATCAAGTAATATGTCACTTTGGTATTTTCTGGCCACAAAGAAAGCTATACCGCCGTTAACCCAAGGTATTAAAATCCGGGGTATCAGTTCCACTACAGGTTCAGGCAACAGCATCATTATACCAAAAAGTAAATATGTATAGATGATCGCCCAGATAATTATACTCTTGGCACCTTCTTCCTCTCCGGTAGTTATATAGTTCCTATACATCATATACCCGGCAGCTATAGGCCCGCCTAAAACAGTAGCAACCATAATAGGTTTCAGGTTATAGTATTTTTCTTTGGGTATACTCGGTACGGGTTCTCCCGCTGTCACTTCGGTATTCTCTGTTATCATTTTAAGTAAGCTAATTGGTATTCAGTTAAAGTTATTGGTTAACTCTATACCCTACTGCACATTCTTCACAAACACCAGTTGCTGGCCGTCGGCTTTTACGATGCTGTTCATAAACTCCAGCATTTTGGTGTAGGCTTCGGGCTTGTAGCGGCCTTTGTGCATTTGTATGGTTCGCACGTAGGTTACTTTCTGGCCCTCTACTTTAGTGGTGGCCTTAAACGTGCCAAATTCTGTATCATAGGCCATGTCGGTTGGCTTAAACTCTAAACTATAGCCTGCAGGTAACTCATAAATTACGGTGTCGGAGTTGGTGTAAGCTGAGGAGCGCACTACTTCTAAAGTTCGGTTCTCTACGGAGTTTGGCGTGCTGTCCCATTTGTTCATCAGGTTAGGAGCCAGGAACATGCGTTTACCACTGATGGTCGCACACTTACGCACACTCAATTCCAGCTTTTCAGTTACTTCAGGCAACCTTGCTTTTTTCATGTCAAAAGAAAACTGCTTCAGCTCGAAAGATGGAATACTGATGTTGCGGTAGAGCCACTTGCGCTGATCTTCGGGAGAGGCCACATGCAGCAGGTCGCGGTAAGATTCATGCTCTACCCCTTTATAGTGCGTTACCGCAGAAGCCGTTCCGTTTCCGGCATCGTCCAGCGTTACTTTAACCGTGCGGTTCACTGTATTTTCAGCTGCTTTGTAGGCAGGCGTGTTTACCAGTTTGCCGCCTTCCGGGGTAATAAGAAGGGCTTTTCTGTTGCCGGTAAAACTTCCCGCATACCCCGCCGATTCGTTCTGGCTGGTACATTCCAGCCAAAGTGTGTCCTGTTTCATCGGCACCGACAATATAACGTGGTTAAACTGGCTGCTCGGGAAATCAGTCATCAGATCCGGAACGTTCTCGCCGGCACGTATCAGGGCATGGTGAGACTGTATGCCTACAGCTTTCAGCATAGCCTGCGTATAGTTGGTAAGCGCTTTACAGTCGCCATAACCTTTACTATCTACAAAACTTGCCTCAAAAGGCTGCCAGCCGCCAATACCCAATTGTATAGAAATATAGCGGGTGTTGCTTTGCAGGTAATTGTAGATGCGTTTTACTTTTTCTTCAGGCGTTTTGGCATCAGCTACAAGGGCTGCAATTTTTGCTTTGGTAGCCTCCGGCAGCACATCGCGGCCTTCGTTTAGTTTGTTAAACCACTGTCCATAGCTCAGCCAGTTATTCATGTCACCGGCGTAACCCTGCACTTCAAATTCGGTTGGGGCAGTGCGTACCATGGGCACCAGTTCAGCCATTGGCGGTGCGTATGGTTCAGTCTTGATCGGTGTTAAATTACTTACCTGCCAACTATAGATTGTTTTACCATCTTTCACCTCGGTTGCAACTTTCTGCTGTAGGTTGGCTTCGCGGTAACGCATTTTCATAGCTTGTGGCATTACAACCGTAAACGTGGCATTCTCTACCGACAATTTATCTTCATCAAGCGGAGCCCAGGTATGGTAGAACAGCATGTTAGATGATGTGGTCTGGTACTCAAACTCAACTATGAACGGGTATATGGTATGGGTAAGGTCAGCGATCTTTATACGGTTATCCTCAAACAGCGAGAAATCGGAAATAGAACTCACATCCGTTATATCACTGTTTTTCAGCGTTTTTATCTTTTTACCACCCTGTAAATAAGAGGCGCCCTTTATATAGTTCACCTTCGATAGCTTGTCGTAAGGCACATATAGTTTGGCGCGGTGCAGACCGTTCTCGTTCAGGATAGTTATCCGGGTTTTAAAAGTAGTGGTAGCGCTGGCCGGTGAGGTAACAGTAAAAACGGTTTCCTGTGAGTTTATAACGGCATTGGCACCTTTTATAAGGTCTACTGAGGAAATGCTGCGGGTTGCAAATGCGGCAAAAGGAATTACCAGCCACAAAAGCAGGGGCATAAATACGGATTTTTGTTTCATAACTATGGCTTAACAGAAGCGAGCAAAGGCAGTAAAAGGGCAACCGGTAACTTAACCGGGCTGCCCTTTTACTGTAGCTGCATTTTTGATGGCTTTAATTAATTGGAAGAGCTTTTCTTTAAAACGATCTGTTCGGCGTGCTTGGCCACGATCTGATTATAGAACTCTTTCAGGTATACATACTCTTCGGCGTAAAACACCGGTTTGTTTATGTTTACACGGCTCATTACCTGCAACTCATTTCCATTCTGCTGCACCATATACATAAACTTTCCACCGTTCTCCGGCAGCAGTACATTCACGCTTTTAGGAGCTTCATCAATAACATATCCTGCCGGTATAATATACTTTGTAATGATGGTCTCATCTATAGGTGTGGCAAAATCGACAGGGTAAAGGCGCTCGGTAAGTTTAAAAGGATTCTCTGTATCGCCATGCCCCATTAACGGGTTCAGGTAAATGATACTGTTCTGCTGCCCGTTACCGCTTGCGCTGATGTTGTACTTGATATGAAGTGGGTCGCCTATCTTTTCCTTGTTCTCGAACACCGGTTTGCCAAGCTTATAGTTACCTACTTCGCGCGACATATTTTCTGCAAATTTCTCTTCGCCCTGTTCTTTAAGTGATTTGCGTAATGTTAAGGCATAATGCCCCCCTGCTGACTCTACAGCCTGTCCGGACATGTCGCCGTTCTCGCTGATGGTAACATCTGTATTTATAAACTTAGAATAAACTACAGGTTTTAAATCTACCCAGCGGTGCTCATTCTTTTTAACAATATAACCGTTGCCGTTCAGGGCTCTTACAGGCAGCATACCAAATGGCAGAAACGGATCAGTGGCATCCAGCAAATACTCTTTGTTATCTACAAAAACACGCGCTATTACATAGTTAAACTTATTTACCAGCGGCGAACCTTGTGGCGGACGGCCATTTGCGCGCGTGCTCACCAGTACCGGTGCAGCGTCTATCCCAGCTTCCTTTAGCATTGCCACAAGCAGCAGATTTATATCGGCGGCATTACCAGTACCTTTGCTATAAGCATCACTTAAGCTTGTTCTGGCCAGGTAAGAGTTTTGCTCGTTCCAGGTCATTTTACCTTTTACAAACTCATAAATGGCGCGCACCTGCTGTTCAGGCGTTTTATGCTGCGCTAAAATGTTTGTCAGGTCGCGCTTATAAAAACCGCTTTTGATTATCTGCATACCAAACCGGTCGTTTGCCAACAGGTTCATTACTACGTCTTCCCAGTTTCCGGTCATAATTTTAGGAGCCTGATTCGGCAGATTTACGCGCTGCAATTCAAACTCTATTTTAGACTGGTAATCCTTAAGCGTTGTAATGTATCTTTCTTCTTTCAGGGCCGGCACATTCTTCATTGTCCAGGTATAGGCATAGTTTGTAAGTTCAGGCGTACCTGAGCCCTTATTATTCTTGTTGTTTGTGTGCAAAGGATGGTACCCCTGCATCAGGAACTTATAGTCGAAGTAAGACGGAATTTCGGCGCTGTATTCGCTCCATAGGGTTGGGATAGTGGTCTGGAACTCCCACTCGCGCATGTTGTAGAAAAAGTCGGATGAAATGGTATAACTCACCTCAATTACGGAACCCACTTTAACATTAGGCATGGTAAACTTTTTGGAGTACCAGTTCTCACTGTGCTGCTCTTCAAATACGTTTTTGGCCTCCAGCTTATGCTTCTGCACTTGTCCGTTCTCCAGTGTATAGGTTACACCTTTTATACTGGTAACGCGTTCGCGGTCGCCACCTTGCACATAAAACGGCACCTCAAAGTTTGCCCAATCGTAACCCGACTTTTTAAGGATCTTGATGCGGATGTGGCGATCAGTGATAACCTGAATGCCATGGTTTAAACTGAACTTGGTAAAACCGATATCTGACAGCACTACTGCTTCCGCAGAAGTATCCTGTGCGTACTGGTTCATTTTAAGTTCGTGATCATCTACTTTGCCAAACTTCGCCCCCTGGGCAAAAGCACTGTAGCCGGCCAGGCCAAAAAACAATGTAAGAATAAAAGGTAGGGTAAAAGTATTTGCTCTCATAGGCTGTAAAAAAATAGTTTAACTGCTTTGTGGATCGGCCGGACACAGATGTATACCAGAAGATTTACACATACAAATTAAACTATATATTTTACATTATTCCAATCTTTTCAGGAGCAATTTAAACTTGCTAACTCCAAGCAAACCAGCTGGTTTTGCACTTATTATAGTTGCCGATTTTATAAAAGACTAGCTGTTGATTAGCGGATTACACCAACAGGTGATAACTCCATTACAGGCTGGCAAACAATTACATACAGCCTATGTTGCGAATTCTAGCAGATACTGAAAAAACGAGGACTTATAGCAGGGTGAGATGTAGAAAGAAAAACAGAGCGGCAGCCAAGGGTGAGATGGAAGGCCTGCCGCTCTGTAGTTGTACTATAGGTAGGTAGAAAAATTATCTTTGTTCTGCCAGAATTCACGGCAGGCTTTGCGTTGTTCCTCTAAAAACTCCGCATCTTTCTTAAGTTCTCTCCAGTTGCCGTAGCCTAAGCGTTCGCATAGCCTGAAAAAGTTATCTCCCTGGTTCTTAAAACCTTTGGTACTAACAAGTGCACTTAGCAAAGGTCTCCCTTCGGCGTGCTCTTCTTCCGATATTTCGTCAATTACTTCTGTTAGCTGTGCTTTTTCGTAGGTATTGTCAAGGTTCAGGCCTAGTTCTGCTTCGTAGATCAGGTTCTGAAAGGTCATTTGATTTGCTCTGCCACGAGCCACCTGAATAAGTTTTTTACGTACGCGTGTATTCATATGTGCAAAAACGTTAGCTAAGCTGCATGCAGTGGTAAGGCCACTTTATGCTTTAGCAGTTAAGTCTGCCGCTTGTTTTAAAATAAATATATAGTAATGCTTACGTGCAGCGTACAGGGTATGTTACAAAGTGGTGCAAAAAAGCTGTACAATTTTTCACCACTTGTTTCGGGAGAAGATAAACCTAAACTATAGTATACTTAGGCTTGCAGGCGGGGCTGCTTTTCGGAAAGGTACTTCCAGTAGCGTTTAGGCACATGCCTGAGGTGAAGTTTAGGATTTTTACGCTCGACAATGTTTACATGATCGAAGTATACCTGCCACAGTTGCTGGTACGTTTTTTCCTGCTGCGTAATGGCTGATTCGGGCAACACGCCCATCCCTTTGCATGGTGCTGCATCCAGTGTTACGAAAGTGGTGCTATGCAGGTCATAATAAGCACCATATCGGCGGCGTGTGTCGTAAATGGCCCAGCGCTGATCAGCGTAGCGCTTCGTAAAATGCTCTATTATAACCGGCAACACATTAAAGTCTGGCTCAATATGCGCATAGTATAGTTCGTTAGTCGTTTTCTGGAAACGCACAAAAGCTTCCATGCGGTGTTTTTCGCGGTGCAGCTGTTTGGCTGCCTGCTGCACCTGCAGCACACAGGGGGCCGTAAAATTGCCTTCTATGTTTTCAGAAGTGCCGAAAGCCAGTTTTATATAGTTAAATATAATCAGCTCAAAACCCGGCTGTTCCCACAAATAGGTATAGTATAGCTGCTTCCGGGCTGTAGCGGACAAACGGTGCTGCAAACCTTTCCATACCCGTTGTGCTTTTTCTTCGTCGGTTACTACGGCAATAGTTGTTCCGAAAATGCCCGGTTGCGCTACCTGCTCCTGCTCTATGGCAGTCGGCCAGGCTTTACGCTCGTAGGCTTCGAACACTACCGTCAGCAGTCCTTCAAAAGTACCCTCGTAAGTATAAAGGTGCATCTAAAGTTTATTGGTTGTTGCTACGGGCTTTTTCCTGTTTGCGCTCGGCCTGCATTCTTTGCAGGTGAGGTACTAACATGTTCAGTTTGCAATAGCAGGATACGCGGGCAACTTTGTTGTTCTTTCTCATGACTTTTACTTTAATCGTTTTTATCTTTTTTGTTTCTGATTCTAAGTCCGCAACAGGGCTTTTATACTTCTGTGCCATAGTTATATTGGTTTATCATCCCACTTGCCTGAACAGGTCCAGCTGCTGGGTCAGCAACGGACTCCGAACGGCTCCATCTCCAAACAAAATCTTATTCCGGATGCGCTGCGAGTCAAAGTCGTACGGTTGCAGGCTTTTTTGTTGGCAGGTAATAAAATACTTTGCCCGCTTCAGCACGACCCCCATCTGGCGCAAATGCTCATAGTTGAGCGAAGCAAACCTGCGTGCCGACACGATCTTTTTCGCCGACTTCACCCCAATGCCCGGTACACGTAATACCATTTCATAGTCCGCCGTGTTCAGCTCCACTGGAAACACATGGCGGTTGCGCAGTGCCCAGCTCAGTTTCGGATCTATGTCCAGGTCCAGGTGCGGATTGCTGTCATCCAGTATTTCCTTTACATCAAAGCCATAGAAGCGCATCAGCCAGTCAGCCTGGTAAATCCGGTTCTCACGAATAATTGGCGGCTCTGTAATAATTGGCAATCGGCTGTCTGAGCTTACCGGCACATATCCCGAATAATACACACGCTTTAAACTATAGTCTTTGTAGAGCTGGCTCGAAAGCTGTAATATCTGCTGGTCATTCTCTGCCGAAGCGCCAACTATAAGCTGCGTACTCTGGCCGGCCGGTGCAAATGCAGGGGCCGATTTAAACAGTTTCTTCTCTTCTTTCGCCTGTACCAACTGCTGCTTTATGTTATTCATCGGCAACAGTATTTCGCTATAGTTCTTTTCCGGTGCCAGCGCTATCAGGCTCTTCTCTGATGGCAGCTCAATGTTCACGCTTAACCTGTCGGCATATAAACCGGCTTCTTTAATCAGCTCTTCGCTGGCGCCCGGTATAGTTTTAAGGTGAATGTAGCCGTTAAACTTTTCTTCCTGTCGCAGTTTTTTGGCGATGCGCACCAGGCGCTCCATAGTATAATCCGCGTTCGAGAAAATACCAGAGCTCAGGAACAGCCCTTCGATATAGTTGCGACGGTAAAAATTTATAGTCAGGTCCACTACTTCCTGCATCGTAAAAGCAGCACGTTTAATGTCGTTGCTCTTGCGGGTAACACAGTAAGCACAATCAAAAATACAGTGGTTGGTAAGCAATATCTTCAGCAACGAAACACAGCGGCCGTCCTCAGTATAACTATGGCAAATGCCCATACCTTCGGCGTTACCAAGGCCTTTGTTCTCGTTTTTGCGTTTACCACCGCTGGATGAACACGAAACATCGTATTTCGCAGCATCTGCTAATATCTTTAGTTTCTCTGTTATTCTATCGTCCATTCCGGGTATACTTTTCTGCTTTAGCGTTTTAAAGGTAAAACTTTATCTCAAAACCGCCTAACAGTTTTAGCAAAAACTTATAAACATGTTTATCAACATAGCCAAAAATACTAAATTATTTAGCACACAATCTAACTGCAAACGCTGCAAATCCATTTTAAGGAAAGCGCGTATCTGTTGTGCATCTAAAAAACGTTATCTTTAGAAGGTTAACCTGCCCCCTAAGCTACCTGAGTAATTTTATGCACCGTTTTCGCCCAAACTATAGCTTCGTGCTCCGCATGTTTTTGCTGGGCCTGTTGCTGTTGTTTACTATAGATGGAATTGCCCAGAAAAAGCCTGTCACCAAGCCCGACACAACTATAGTTTCCGATACCGCACGTTTTGAAGACCGCGTGATGCGCAACCTGAAAGAGTTGTCGGAGCGGAAAACGATAATGGGGAAGCTGCTTAGCGCTATGCTGGATTTTACACCTGAAAGCGAAGCCGCTCTAAACCTGGATGCCGAGCTGATAGAGCGGGAATTTGAACGCCACAACTATAAAGTCGTGCGCAGCATACGCGTTATTCCGCTGGATGCTTTTGGTTACTCTATACAGGATACCACCCGGAAACCTGCGAACTGGCTGGAGAAAACCGGCAATGTCTTTCATGCAAAAACCAAGAGAAGCCTGATCCGGAACAAGCTCCTTTTTGAGCAGTATAAAGTGCTGGAGCCACTGGCGCTTGTAGAATCGGAACGTTTACTGCGCCAGACAGACTATATCCTGGATGCCCGCATTATTGTAAATGAGCAAACCACTACTGAAGACAGCCTGGACGTGATCGTGATTACGAAAGACGTTTTTAGCTTGGGCGGGTCCGGGTCTTTTACACCTTCGTCGGGAGCTGGCAGGCTAACGGTGCGGGAACTCAACTTTTTAGGATTGGGCCATCAGCCAGAACTTTCTTACCGTTTTAACCAGGCCAAGCCCCGCCCCTGGGAGTTTGCCGGCCGCTATAGTATAGAGAACATTGGCAGGTCTTATATAACTGCTGACATAGCGTATGTTAACGAAAACTATTACCAGGAAAAGAGTGCCTTCCTGCAACGGGATTTTTATGCCACCAACACACGCTATGCAGGTGCCGCAGGCATTAGCCAGATAGAAGAACGCATCCTGCTTCCGCCAACCAGCACCGATACTATTCCGCGGTTTGGTAACCTGTCCTATACCCGCCGCGATGCCTGGTTTGGACGTGCCTTTAAGTTTAAAAGCTATAACCTGGGCTACGAGCCACGCGGCCGCATGATTATAGGTCTGCGGGTGATCGATACCAATTATAAAACAACCCCTACCGATAATTTCCAGAGCAACCAACTATACCTGGGCAGCATTGGCTATAGTGTGCGTAAATATTACAAAGACCGCTACTTGTTTGGTTTTGGACGCACAGAAGATATACCGGCTGGTAGTATTATTTCCGTTACTACCGGCTATGAAGAAGGCACCTTAACAAACCGCCGCTACCTGGGGGCTTCGTTCGCTTTTGCCAGGTACCGGCAACACTTTGGCTACCTGTATGGCAATGTAACATACGGTTCGTTTATAAATGATGGAAGCTGGCAGCAGGGCCTGTTACAGCTGCAATCGTTATACTTTACCAGGCTGTACGAAAATGGCAACTGGAAACTACGCCATTACCTGCAAACACGGGCTACGTTTGGCCTGAACCGTAACCCCGAGGATTTGCTGTCTATCAATAACAATGAAGGTTTGCGCGGCTTTAGCTCTGAGTTACTTAGAGGAAGCAAGCGTCTTACGCTTAACTATGAAGCTAACCTCTACACACCTTTTTCCTTTTTAGGCTTTAAACTGGCAACGGTAGCTTTTGCGGATGTGGCCTGGTTATCGGCTGGCAACAAAACTAGCCCCTTTAAAAACAAACCTTATACCGGCTACGGCATTGGCTTCCGGTTCCGTAACGAGTACCTGTCTTTCAGCACGATACAGATCTTACTAAGCTTTTACCCTCGACTGCCAGCTAACGAAGACATCAGCAGCTTTAAGGTTTACGAGGCATCCCGCCCCTACTACGATTTTACCGATTTCCGATTTGAGCGCCCTGGCGTGGCAGAGTTTAAGTAAGGTTTAGCATATCCTTTTTGTGCTTTTCGAGGTAAGTATAGGTATAGCATTACAAACTATACCTATGGAAAAACTAAGAGAAAAATCAGAATATGAAGGGAACCCGGTTGGGTTATCAGATAATACAGCGAAGGTTATGGCCCGTGAACTGGACCGCCACCTGTCATCTTTTATTACACTATTTAACCAGTACCACAAGCACCACTGGATGGTGGAAGGCCCGCAGTTCAGGGATCTGCATTTGTTTTTTGAGGACCATTACACCCAGCTGCACGAGCAGTATGATGCGATTGCCGAACGCCTGACCGTGATGGGCTACTGCCCTACCTGCCACCCACAGAAGCAACTGGAACTTACGTATATAGACCATGAAGAAGAAGGTGTTTTCAGGATAAGAGAAATGCTGGCCAAGGACATGGACGATGAGAAAACGATAGCTATAGAGTTACGCAAAACCATAAAACTGGCTTTGCAGCACGAAGATTTCGCCACCAAAGCACTACTGGAAGGTATCCTGATCAAAACAGAGGACCGCTGTCACCACATAGAGCATTTCTTAGGCGATGATGGTTTATCGATTGGAATGATAGCCAGGCCCGAGGATATTATGGAGAGTGAAGATGAGAAAAGCCGCAGCAGCAAAACCGGCTTAAGAGTAACAGCCAGAAAAGCTCCTGCCAAAGCAAAAGCGAAGTAAGTTTTACAACTATAGATTTAAAAAGGCAGCACTTTGCAGTGCTGCCTTCTTTGTTTACTTTATCCCTAAAAATAAGAGAAGGGGTTAACCCACCCCTGCCCCTTCCGAGAGGGGAATTTTCAGTTATAGTTGGTAGCTATAGTTCTAAAGTTTGTGGGTTTTAGGTCTATAGTTTGATAGTTATTTTTTCGCTGGCGCGGGTTTGCAACCCGTGTCTTACTTTGGTGTTGAGTTTGTAACTCAACTGGCCCGGCAGGGATAAGAATTGTCTGAATCAGGATTTTCAGGAATGGGCTTTTGTAATAGTTGGTGGCTATAGTTTTATAGCTACGGTTGGTCTAACCACCCCTTTATCCCCTCATTGTCTAAGGCGGGGAGCTTTGTGGCCTATACTATAGTTTAATTTATAGCTTCATAATTGGTGTGATAACACCCCTGTTGAGCGCTGCTTGCAAGCTTCGAACTCTCGTTCTCTCTTGTCCTCAAGGTGACAATTCTGTCATTGCTATAGTTTGAGTTATAGTTTTATGGTTTCTGTTTATCATCCCCCTGCCCCCTTCCAAGGGGGACTTTTCAACTACTCCTTTACAACTGTCATTTCGACGAAAGGAGAAATCTGAATTAGCTATAGTTATAGCCCACGAGCAGGACAGGTTTACCTGTCCCTTTGCAACTATTACTACGATCAATCTCGAAGCTGAACGGTTCAAACTATAGACTCAGGTAGCTATGAGAAACGTATCAGTCTTTGGGTGGAGCGCCTTGTAGATTTCTGGTGCCGTGAGGCATTGTGAGGAACGAACAAAAGAAATGTACACCGCGCGATGCCCGAAGACGGGGCCTCCCGGCCGTGAGGGCACCAAAGCTAACTATAGAACGATAGGTACCTAGAGCTCCCAAGATTTGGAGTAGCTATAGAAGAAAAGGCTAGGTTCGGAGTGCAGAGTAGCAAACTATAAGCTGAGATAGATTTCTCTCTGCGTTCGAAATGACTAAAGAAGAACTATAACCCAGACACTAGCAGGAGCTGCGCACACTGCTAGGTCTTATCAATCCAGAAAGTCAATAAAACCCAACTTCACCCTTATTATTACACTTAACCCACTCCAACTTATACTTTATCCGAAATATACGCCCCATACCTATTTAGCAGGTTCTCAGCTTTTAAAGCGTTTGGCTTTTTGTTAGATTTGTAGAACAGCACTTATACAACAACACGCACATGGTAGATTTAGGCAATTACAACGAGCTCGAGATAGCTCGTGAAGTAGACTTCGGGGTTTATTTAACATCTGAAGACGGCGATATACTGCTTCCTAAAAAGTATTTACCAGAAGGCGCTAAAGTAGGCGACTTTGTGCGTGTATTCGTGTACCGTGACTCCGAAGATCGTGTAATCGCTACAAACCTTACACCGCTTGCTACAGTGGGTCAATTTGCGGGATTGTTATGTAAAGATACTTCCAGCTTCGGCGCCTTCCTGGACTGGGGACTGGAGAAAGACCTGCTGGTACCGCTCAATAACCAGAAAGACAAAATGGTACCCGGCCGTAAGTACTGCGTGTATGTGTATTTAGATGATGCATCGGATCGTATAGTTGGCACTGCAAAGATCAACAAATACCTGCAGAACGATGATATCCAGGTGAAAGAAGGTGAGCAGGTAGAACTGCTAGTTGCTGCCTATACCGACCTTGGCTATAACGTGATCATCAACAACACCTATTTAGGCCTCCTCTACCGTAACGAGGTTTTTAAAGACCTGGAGATCGGGGATAAGGTACCCGGCTACATCAAAACCATCCGCCCGGATAACAAAATAGATGTAACGCTGCGCAAACCGGATGCTGATACCTTCAGCGAAATGGATGAAACCTCCGCGAAGGTCATGCAATTGCTTGAAGAACAGAACGGCACCCTGAATCTGTCTGATAAGAGTGACCCGGAAGATATTTACCGTATAGTTGGCGCGAGTAAAAAGATGTTTAAAAGAGCGATTGGCAACCTGTACAAAGCAGGCAAGGTCGAGATTTTTGAAGACTACATTAAACTCAGGCGTTAGCCACGTCTTACCTCCGCAACACTAACTATAAACCAGACTGATAACCTTTTACAGCAGCGCTCTCGTCAGGCGTCGTTACTATAATGCTATACCACTATCTCGCCTTTGCCTTAACTTTTACTTTATTAACCGGTACTGCCACAGCAACCGACAAAAACAAAGAGCCCGAAGCCACGGAGCTGAAACGCAAAACAACCATAGCCGCACGCGCTACCAAAGCTCCTGTGCTGGATGGTTACCTGGAGCCCGAGGTATGGCAAACGGTAGCTCCTGCTACAAACTTTGTACGCTACGACCCGCATAACGGCAAGCCATCGTCTCAGGACACGGAAGTTTACCTGCTTTATGATAACGAAGCGGTTTACATTGGTGCCAAACTATACGATACTGCTCCGGACTCTATACTTACCCAGTTTGGCGGGCGCGACTCCGGGGAGAATAACTCTGATATGTTTGCCGTGTACCTGGACACCTATAACGATAAGCAGAATGCTTTCGCCTTTATGGTTTCGGCGGCGGGTGTGCAAACGGATATAAAGTTTTCGCAGGGCCGCGAAGACTGGAACTGGGATGCCGTGTGGGCCAGCAAAGCTAAAAAAACTACCGAAGGCTGGGTAGTAGAAATGAAGATCCCGTATGGCGCTATCCGCTTCCCCGAAACCGAAGTACAGACCTGGGGCGTAAACTTTATGCGCGTGATCCGTCGTGCCCGCGAAAAATCATACTGGAACCATGTAAATAACGCCGTAGAGGGGTTTGTGAGCCAGGAAGGACGCGCCATTGGTATAGAAGGTATCAAGTCGCCAGTGCGTCTGCAGTTTACTCCTTACGTTTCAGGATACATTAACCATTATTCCGGCGACACCAAAGGCAAAAGCCCTTTCACCCATTCTATAGGCGGTGGTATGGATGTGAAATATGGTATCAACGATGCATTTACGCTAGATGTAACTTTAGTGCCTGATTTTACCCAGACGAAGTCTGATAACCAGGTTCTGAACCTAAGCCCATTTGAAGTGAAGTATGGGGAAAATCGCCAGTTCTTTATCGAAAGCACGGAGCTGTTTAATAAAGGAGGTTTATTAAATTCTCGTCGTATTGGGGGCACACCTATTTTTAAAAACCACATAAGCAGGCAAATTCCTAAAACCGAAACTATAGTTGAGAATCCGGGCATCAGTGGTTTGCTGAATGCAGCCAAATTATCTGGCCGAACTATAAAAGGGTTAGGTATTGGCATCCTAAATGCTTTTACGCGCAACATGTATGCTACTGTCCGGGATAATGAAACTGGTGGAACCCGCGAGGTGCTCACCGACCCGTTTACTAACTATAATGTATTTGTGCTGGACCAAACCTTGCCACGCAACTCATTTATTACGTTTACCAATACCAATGTTACGCGCAGCAAAGATGTTTACGATGCTAACGTATCGGGCTTACAATTGCGCTTTGCTGATAAGACGAATACCTATGCCATACGTGCGGGCGGTAACCTAAGCCAGTTATATGGCAATAACATTATAGTTCGCAGCGATACACTGCCGGATAAGCTGCACCTTGGACACCAATACAACGTGAACCTGAGCAAGGTTAGCGGTAACCTGCGTTACGGCATTAACCATCACGTAGAGTCAAACACTTACGAGATAAATGATCTGGGTTTTCTAAGCAACAACAACGAGGTCAGCAACAGTGCCAGCATCGGCTACAACTTTTACCAACCTATCTGGAAGTTTCTGAGCTGGAGTAACAGCTTGAGCGTGAGCCATAGCATGTTATATGCGCCGCGCGAGTATGTGAGTTCAAGTATGAGCATGAGTACCAACGTGCGCTTCCGTAATTTCATGAGTGCTTACTGGAGCTTTGGGTTGCGCCCGGGCAATGCCTATGATTATTTCGAAGCACGCACCTTCCCGAGAGTTTTCATTAAACCACCTGCCTTTGATACCAACATCGGGATGAGCTCTGACTACAGGAAACGCCTGGCTATGGATGCATCAACAGGTTTCTGGAGATCTAGCCGTTACGATCAATTCAGTTGGTGGGGAAATTTCAGCCCGCGCTTCCGTGTAAATGATAAGCTGTTGCTCATAAACAACAACAACTATAACAAAGAGCTGCGCAACATTGGCTATGCTGGTATAAACAAATCCAAGAATATAATTTTCGGGGATCGTACGGTAACTACATTTACCACTACCCTGTCAGGAGCTTATATCTTTAACGAGAAAACCGGCGTTACCCTGAATATGCGCCATTACTGGAGCAGAGCCGAGTACCAGAAATTTTATGAACTTACCCAGAATGGTGGATTAATGGCAGCAACTGCTGATGAGAATAACGACTTTTCAGGCTTTAACAACATCAACTATAACACCTTTAATGTAGACCTTGTTTATAGCTGGCGATTTGCGCCAGGCAGCGAACTAATGGTTGTCTGGAAAAACGAAATTAAAGACGAACGCAAAGAAGTCGAGAAAAAATATATCGAAAACCTGAACAAGACCTTACAGGCACCACAGAACAATAATTTCTCTGTTAAATTATTATACTACATCGACTATATAGCCCTCAAAAACGTATTCTCAGCATAAGCTTACATCTCTTATGCACAAAACCCGAAATGCGTTAATTGTTGGTGCCAGCGGTTTGGTTGGTGGTCATTGCCTGCGCCTGCTCCTGGCCAGTGAAAGGTACAGCCAGGTTATTTCTGTGGGTCGCCGCGACCTGCCGCTTATCCATCCCAAACTGGACCAGAAGGTTATAGATTTTGACAATCTGAAAAAGTATGGTGCTGAGCTTGCCGCCGACGATGTATACTGCTGCCTGGGCACCACTATCAAAAAGGCTGGTTCTAAAGAGAACTTCTATAAGGTTGATTACACCTACGTGGTGGAGCTGGCCAAGCTCGCCTCTGCTAAAAATGCTGCGCAGTTTCTGGTAGTTTCCTCAATGGGTGCCGATGCCGGTTCTATGATCTTTTATAACAAAGTGAAGGGCGAGATGGAGCGCGATGTGCAGGACCTTAATTTCAGGACGGTGCATATTTTCAGGCCTTCTCTGTTGTTGGGCGAGCGCGAAGAAGAACGTACCGGCGAAGAACTGGCCTCTAAAATAATGAAGCCCCTGAGCGGATTAATGGTTGGCCCGCTAAGCAAGTACAAACCTATACTTGGCGAAGATGTAGCCAAAGCCATGCTCTATGCCGCTTCGCAAAACCAAGGTGGCACCCAGATCTATCCGTCTGACAAAATAGCTAAAATGGCTGCAAACTATAGCCAGAGCCTTGCGTAAAGGCTAATCACCTAAAGCTATAGTTATGCAGCAGCGCCACCTTCGGCACGTTTTCCCGAAAGCCAGCCAGTACGACCCCGAATGGGTGCGCAAGCACTCGATGGGCGAAAACGTACTTTTCAACCTCGAAAGCCTAACCAAATCACTGCACCTGAAACCGGGCATGCGCGTGCTGGACCTGGGTTGTGGCAAGGCCATCAGTTCTATTTTCCTGGCAAAAGAGTTTGGCGTTAAGGTCTGGGCTGTGGACGAGGCCATTTCTGCGAGCGACAACTATGAGCGCATACTGGAAGAAGGCTGCGAAGAGAACGTAATTCCTATAGAGGCCGATGCCCGCTCGCTGCCCTTTGCCGAAGAGTATTTTGATGCCGTAATTGTGGTGGACTCTTATACCTACTTTGGCACCGATGAAAAATACCTGCCCTACATCGCCCGCTTTGTAAAACCCAATGGCTACATAGCTATAGTTGATGTGTGCTTTACCGAAGAAATAGAAACACTGAAGCAGGTTCCGAAATTTCTGAAGAAAGACTACAAGAACTACTGGTATTTTATACACAGTGTAGCCTGGTGGCGAAAGCTATGGGAGAAGACCGGATTAGTACAAATCGAAGCTGCAGAAGAATTATCCGAAGCAAAGGTAGTACGCGAGCATTATATCCGCGATTTTGAGAACGAAAAAAAGCCGGATGCTTTTGCCAAAGCGCTTAAGCTTGATGATCAGCAGTTTATCTCTTTTTTTAAGCTGATCGGGAAGCGAACTCGCAAGTCTGTGTATCTGCAGAGCTACAAAACTTCATTTAAAAAGTAGACCGATCGTACAATTTTTGTTTAACTATGCGTTAGATGTTTTAATTTTACGGCATCTGGCAACACAATTGTCAGTTGCACATTTTTAACTTTTAACCTTTCATGAAAACGTTAATTCGAATTTCCTTTGCACTAGCGCTGATCTTATCGGTTGCTTTTAGTGCAGAAGCCCAGAGTGGCTACAAAACAGGTATTGGTTTCAGGGGCGGTGTTGCTTCGGGCCTTACTGTAAAGCATTTTATCAAGAGCGATGCAGCTATTGAAGGTATTCTGAGCACAAGTTTCAGACATCGTGGTACTGTTCTTACAGTGCTTTACGAGAAACATGCACAGGCTTTTAATGCGAGTGGCCTTCAGTGGTACTATGGCTTAGGTGGTCACGTTGGTTTCCACGAAGGGCACCACTACTACAAGCATGGCCACGACCATTACCACGACGACCACGTTGTGGCAGTAGGTATAGATGGCGTTCTTGGCCTGGAATATTACATCCGCGACATACCGTTCACGATCGGTGCCGACATTAAGCCATACATTAACATACCAACCGGCGGTGGCTACTGGGATTCTGCCCTGCACGTGCGTTACGTATTCTAAACTATAAATTGTTTAATGGTTAAATTGCTTAACTGTTAACTATAAAAACGGCCCTGCTATAGTTTAGCAGGGCCGTTTTGTTTTTATAACTATAGGTGCCGCTCGTGCTGCCTGTTGTTTAGCCTGATTCTAAATTTCCGTAAAATCACCAATATAGCAAACCGGTACTGCGCCAGGCAAGTATATACAGGAAGTATATTTTACGACAAACTATTAAACCTACATAACTATGGAAGCAACATGCAATCACTGCAATCATTGGGAGCAGGACCCAGCTAAAGTACAGATACAGAACAATAACTTTGGTGTGTGTGATGAACTGACCGGCCAGCATGCCATGGACCCATCATATGTGCTGCCACTGGTGCACGAAGCATCGGCAGACCTGCAACCAAAGCGCTTTGAGATGATAACAGGTGCCGAGTTCGGCTGCAACCACTTCAGCGAGCGCCGAAACTGGGTATAAACTATAGGTGAACTATAAAACAAAAGCCCGGCTACAACTATAGCCGGGCTTTTGTTTTAACACCCGCACGAGCGGCGCACGCTTCGAGGTCTTAGAGTATGCTTTAAAATCAATCCAAAATTAAAACGCAATATGCACCAGCGCATCGCCCTGATTTACCACCGGCATATTATTTAACCCAACCACATAACCGGCTGCCGGCGCATTCATACGTACTTCCATTTCGCCGTACGGGTCGGTTATACTGCCAATGTTCTGGCCTTTTTTAACGTAATCGCCGGGCTGGATAAACGTGCGCCACAAACCGGCATTTTTAGCACGAAGCCAGATATCTTTCATGCAAACCACACTTGGCTCTGCTGCCTCCGTACAATTCGGGGTCATGCCCAGATGGTGTAATACGCGGCAAGTGCCTTCCATGCCCAGTTTTATGCCTTTCTCATCAAAACGCAGGCTTTCGCCGGTCTCGTACACCAGTATGGATTTTCCCAGCTTACCTGCCTCTTTACGGAGCGAGCCCTGGCGGTAAGGGGCATTCATGATGAAAGGTGCGGCAAAGGCTTTGGCTAGTTCTTCGTTTTTATGGTCGCCGAGCACACACCTGATCTGCGGGTAATTAGCTCGGCTGGAACCTCCTGTATGAAAATCCAGGCCATAGTCTACGTAAGGCATTACCTCCTTCATAAAGCGGTAAGCAACACGGCTGGCCAGTGATCCTTCCCTGTTCCCCGGGAAACTTCGGTTCACATCTTTGCCATCCGGCACTTCCCTCGAGAAGTTCAGGAAACCGTAAATATTCAGGATTGGGACGGCAATGATAGTTCCCTTCAGCGGGTAGAGCATCTTCTTGGAAAGCATCCGGCGGATGATCTCTGTGCCATTCACTTCGTCGCCATGCATACCTGCCATCAGCAGTACCACCGGCCCATCGTGCACCGACCTGAAAACGTAAACCGGAATTTCGATAACCGTGCCGCTGGGTAATTTACTGATCACCAGTTTGGTCAGTACTTTTTCACCACGGTCTATGCTGCGACCGTTGATAACTATAGAATCGGGCATTTACTCTTTTATTCTTTTCTTTGGCTTGGTCTGGGTCAGACTTTCCACATACTGAACTATTTTACCGGCAATGTCTTTCTGGGTAGCTTTTTCGATCCCTTCCAGGCCTGGCGATGAGTTTACTTCCAGAATTAGCGGACCGCGCTTGGATTGCAGCATATCGACACCGGCTATTCCTAATCCAAGTGATTTGGCAGCTAACAGGGCGGCAGCTTTTTCTGCACGGGTAAGTTTGATAAGAGAGGCTTTACCACCGCGGTGCAGGTTAGACCTAAACTCACCTTCCTTGCCCTGACGTTTCATGGCCCCCACTACTTCGCCGTTAACTATAAAGGCACGTATATCGGCACCGCCAGCCTCTGAAATAAACTCCTGCACTATAACGCGTGCCTTCAGGTTATGGAAAGCTTCAATTACTGATTCAGATGCTTTTTTGGTTTCTGCCAATACTACCCCCAGGCCCTGCGTGCCTTCCAGCAATTTAATTACCAGCGGCGCTCCTCCTACTTCTTTTACCAGCTCCGATGTTTCTTTAGAGTAATTTGTAAAAGCAGTTTTAGGCATCCCCAGCCCAGCACGACCCAAAATCTGAAGGCTGCGCAGTTTATCTCTGGAGCGAACGATAGATTGAGAATCCACAGCGCTCTTCACTTTCATCATCTCGAACTGGCGCACCACGGCCGTACCATAAAAGGTTACCGAAGCACCGATGCGCGGAATAATGGCGTCAATACCTGTCAGACGCTCTCCTTTATATAAAATATGTGGGTCGCCTTTCTCAATGATGAGGTCGCAGCGAAGGTGGTCGAGGACCATGGCCTGGTGCCCCCGCTGCTCAATGGCCTCTACCAAACGGCGGGTAGAGTACAACCTGGGGTTGCGGGAGAGAATGGCTATTTTCATAAATTGGTATGTTTCTGCTTTTGTTTGATCTTAAACTTTTGAGAGACGTTTTTGCGGGAAACATCTACTATAAACCTGCCTTTTAAAAGCTTGCGACCGATAAGCACAGGGTACTTCATATCGCTGCGATCGGATAGCGAAAACTCGGCTTCTATAACTTCACCGAAAAGCTCGATAGTTGTACGGATAACGTAGCGCTGCTGCACCTCGCCAAACGAACTTTTTATATCCCGGAAAACGAATTCAGCGAAACGCAGTTTTTTATGGTTGTACTGCGGATGCGATGGATCGAGCAATTCCACACAGATCACTTTTTTACCGTCTGCGGTGGTTTCTTCGTGTATGTCGGAGCAATGTATGGCTGATGTATACGCACCGGTATCTATCTTGGCTTCGATCTCCTCAATTTCCAGTTCGGGCAGCGCAACCAGCTCGCGCCGGCCTATTACGTGCTTTTCCGGTTTTGCAGGAAGGACTTTTTTATCTTTCATCAGAAGCGAAAGTAGGTATTTTAATTTCGAATTATGAATTATGAATGCTTAATTATGAGTTATCAGAAGCATGATCTCATACTTTGCTGATATCCCATTCACAATTCATAATTTCTAATTCATCATTATTTCTGATAAGAAATCCTATAAATGGCGTTGTTGGTGTCGTCTGAAACAAGCAGTGCGCCGTCTTCCATTACCACTACATCTACAGGGCGGCCCCAGGCTTTTCCGTTCTGTAACCAGCCTTCGGCAAATGTTTTATAGTTTGAGGCGTTGCCCTTACCATCTACTGCTAACTGCATTACACGGTAGCCAATTGGCTCAGAGCGGTTCCAGGAGCCATGCTGCGCTATAAACAATTGGTTCTTGTACTGCTCAGGGAACATGTTACCGTTATAGAATTTCAGGCCTAATGAAGCCACGTGCGGACCAAGCTTTTGTACCGGTTTCACAAACTCGCTGCAATCGCGGTTCTTGCCAAATTCAGGGTCCGGGATCTCGCCTTCGTGGCAGTACGGAAAGCCAAAGTGCTGACCTTGTTTAGTAGCCAGATTCAGTTCATCGTTCGGAATATTATCACCCAGCATATCGCGGCCATTATCTGTAAACCATAGTTCCTTCGACTCCGGGTGCCAGGTAAAACCAACTGTGTTCCGTACACCTTCCGCAAATATCTCCATGCCGGTGCCATCTGCATTCAGGCGGGTTATAGTTGCGTAAACCGGGTTCTCTTCTTTACAAACATTGCAGGGTGCGCCAACCGGCACGTATAGTTTCCCATCCGGTCCGAAGGCGATGTATTTCCAACCGTGGTGCGTATCGCTCGGGTATTTGTCATACACTACTTCGTACTTCGGGTTGTTGCGCATGTTCTGCTCTATCTTCGGAAACTTAATGATGCGGCTGATCTCGGCTACATACAGGTCTCCGTCTTTTAAAGCCACCCCATTCGGCGAATTTAAGCCCGAAGCTATAGTTATGGTTTCGTCTGCTTTGCCGTCTTTATCTTTATCAACTATAGCAAATACCTTGTCGTTGCTGCGTGTGCCTACAAATAATACTCCCGACGGACTCAATGCCATAGAACGTGCATTTTCTACATTTTTGGCATAGTAATCGATCTTAAAGCCATCCGGTAATTTTATTTTGGCCAGGCTTTCATCAACTGGTTCGCTTGGTTCGTCATTGTTGGCCGTGGACTCGGCCTGCTCATTTTCAGTTTTGGTTTCTTTATCTCCTTCCGAAGAACAGGCGGTGCCAGTTAACATCAAAGCAAAGCTAAAAGCGATCAGGCGGTTCGGGTATTTCATAGAGTATAATGTTGAAATTGGTGGAATCTATAGTTAGTTGTATATATACTTTGCTGCAGATCTATAGTTGCCTTAACTATAGATTCAGGCTTTTGCGCTTATGAAGCAGTTCGGCTACATCCTGTATCAGGTTGGAGTGGCCGGTCTTTAACACGATTAATTCGCCTTTATCCAGGGCATCCATAAATACGCTCACGCGCTTCGGGGATATTATTTCGTCGTACTCGCCCAGGAACATAGTAACCGGAATTTTATAGTGGTTAAGCAACCGTACGATCTGCCGTATATCGAAATTCAGGTCCCGGAAACCTATCCAGCTACGGTACACGCGCAGGCGTTTTGCAGTGCTGTCCATCTGGTAATTTGCAAACCGGATAAGGCTTTTGTGCGCCAGGTTATATTTATGGAGTACCTGCAGAAACTTGAAGAAAGGCTGCGGTTTAACAACCGTGCGTTTAAAAAGTTGCTGCATCCAGCCGGGGTAGGTGGCAATGTTATACCAGAAACTGGTTTTAATACCGTCGGGCGCAATCAGGTATAGTTCCTCTACCCTGTGTGGCATTTGTTCTATTAAGGTAAGCGCAAACTTACCACCCATGCTAAACCCCATCACCGAAAAGCGGTCGATCTTATATTTCTCCAGAAAATGCCCGATCATCTCTTTCAGAAACTCCTTGGTAAGCGGCATGTTGTCTTTGTGCAGCCGGCTTCCCCCATGAAAGAAAAGATCGAATGCATAGATCGTATAATCGCTACCTAAGGCCTGCTCCATCGGGTGGTAATACAAACTGCTTTGCCCATACCCATGAAATGCCAGCAACACTTTACTCCCATTCCCGATTACCCGGTAATGCAGTTTCGATTTATCCCTGATCAGGTACACTTTGTTTACTTATGAATAATGAATTACGAATTATGAATGGGTGCTGGTTTATGATCTATAGTTTATTCGTCATGCATACAATTTTGTTGTCTGAACCGGGATTAATCTTGATTTTATAGACTGAGTTTAACTATTGAATACTGGCTGTTTAGTGTAGCAAGTCTTCAACCTGCTTTGCTTTGAGAAAGCAAAAATAACGGTAGCTGCAACTATAGAACGATAGCCATTAACTATAGATATTAATTAAAGAGCTTTTCCTATAATCAGTTACCTTCTTTATACCTAGTCCTATAACCGCGAAACGCCACCCGAAACGATGAATTTCATCACGTCGGAACTTGGTATATTCAGGTAGGTAACGTTGTGGCGCGGCACCAGGAACAGTTCTCCTGAGAAGTTATAAGAGTGCGGAAAATAGACGGCTACTTTATCTTCCACTTGTATAGTTTCCAACACATCCTGCGTCACAAATCCGAACTTATAGTTGTCAGAGTCTTCGCTCATCTTTACCATCACGGGCTTGTTAAACTTCTGGTTATCGCCTACAAATGCATCGAACAGGTCGCGGATGCTGGAGTAAACGATGCCTACCAGCGGCACTTTATGGAAGATGCGCTCCGTAAGAATAATGAAAGGCTTAACGAGGAAAGATGAACCCAGGAAACCAACCAGCGTCAGGAGTATCACCATCAGCAAAATGCCCAGCCCCGGATAGCCGAGGTCAAACATGTCGTTCAGCCAGTCAATTATGGCTACCACTATCCAGACGGTAATGGTAAAAGGTGCTATGATCAGAAGTCCGTTAAGGAAATAACCAAAAATACGTCTCATGTTGTTGGGGTCACAAAAAAGGCTTTGCCGAAGCAAAGCCTAAAAGTAGTAAAAAGCTTATACTTTATAAGTTCTATACTTAACAAACAGGCTCATTTAGCTTGGCAATTCCATCTGCCACCTGCTGCATCAGCCACATGGGCGTAGAAGTTGCACCACAAATGCCTACACTATTTGCATTTACAAACCACTCCGGATCCAGTTCGGTCTCGTTCTCTATAAAGTAGCTGTTTGGGTTATGCTGTTTACAAACGCTATACAAAGCCTTGCCGTTAGAGCTTTTTTTACCGCTCACAAATATTAGTACATCGTGCTCGGTAGAGAACCTGGCCAGTTGCGGTTCGCGGTTCGATACCTGTCGGCAGATACTGTCGTTGGCATCAAACTCCGGTTGCGTGCTGTCCTGGTTGGCTTGCTTAATGCGCTCTTCAATAAGGGCTTTAATATGGTAAAAGCCTTTGGTACTCTTGGTTGTCTGGCTGAACAGGGTTACCGGACGTTTAAAGTCGATCTTATCCAGGTCTTCTTCCGTGGTAACTATAATGGCTTCGTCGCAGGTTTGTCCCGCTAAGCCGATCACTTCTGCGTGGCCAACCTGGCCGTAGATCACAACCTGGCCTTCATCTTTTTTAATAGAATCGAACGCATGCTTTACGCGGTTCTGCAGTTTTAAAACGACAGGACAGGAGGCATCTATCAACTCTAAATTATTTTCCAGCGCGATCTGGTACGTTTCAGGCGGTTCGCCGTGTGCGCGTATCAGCACTTTGCAATCGCGGAGGTTGCGCAGTTCTTCGCGGTCTATTACGCGAAGGCCTTTCTGGTAAAGGCGCTGCACTTCCATGCTGTTATGTACTATGTCACCGAGGCAATATAGTTCTTCTACATGCTCCATTTCGTCTTCTGCCATTTGTATGGCAAACTCTACTCCGAAGCAGTAACCTGAATTCTTATCTATGGTGATCGTCATTATCTGAACTGTTTAGTCTTGCTCTACACTATACTTTTGTTCCAGCAACTTAGATGCCACTTTGTGCATCACAAACTCCACCTGCTCGTCAATCGTCATGTGCGAGGTATCCAGCAGGTCGGCATCTTCGGCGCGGCGCAATGGGCTCTCAGCCCGTGTTGAGTCAATATGGTCGCGCTTCTTCAGGTTTTCCCTTATTTCATCCAGGTTCACGAGCTGGTTCTTCACCAGCAACTCCTGCTGCCTGCGTCGGGCTCTTGTGTCCACGTCGGCAGTCATAAATATCTTCACTTCCGCGTCCGGGAACACGGCAGTACCAATATCGCGACCATCCATTACCACACCGCGGCGCTTGCCCATTTTTTGCTGCTGCGCTACCATAGCATGGCGCACCGCTGCCACTACACTTACTTCGCTTACCTGGTTAGAGATGTACATTTTGCGTATCTCGTCTTCCACGTTCAGGCCATTAAGGTAGGTTTCGTTACGCCCGGTTTTAGGATTATAATGGAACGTGATGTCTATATTTTTCAGGGCATCGCTAACTTCCTTCGGGTTGGTAAGCGATATATGATGATCGAGGAAATAGAGCGTAACCGCCCGGTACATAGCGCCGGTATCAATGTAGGCGTAACCCAGTTCGGCTGCCACCTGCTTGGCCGTTGTGCTTTTACCACACGAGGAATGACCATCTAACGCGATCACGATTTTCTTCATAAAAACAGGGTAAGTATTAATTGGAATCGCAAGGGCAGGGAGCTTTACCGCGCTTGCTCATTTTCTGGTATTTAGCCGTTTTTTTCTGTTGTGCTGATTTGGGGCTACACCCGGCCAGTGTACCAGAGCTCAATACGCAAGCTATCACCAAATATGAAATTATCTTTCTCAAAACGACTGACTTTAATGCAAATATAAAGTAATTTACGGGTTCAAGCCCCATTTACAGGCAATTTAATAAACTAATACCAGATACCATGCAGGCAGCCTATTCTGTTTCCGGACGCATCATAGACATACACAACAAAGAAATATTTGAAGGTACAGTTCAGGTTGAAAACGGCCGCATTTCTAAAATAGTTCGTGAAGCTACTACCACCACAAATTATATTTTACCCGGTTTTGTGGATGCCCACGTGCACGTAGAAAGCTCGATGCTGGTACCCAGCGAGTTTGCCCGCCTGGCAGTGGTACACGGAACTATAGCCACCATCTCTGACCCGCACGAGATCGGCAATGTGCTTGGCGTGAAAGGTGTGGAGTACATGATCGAGAACGGTAAAAAGACGCCTTTCAAGTTTTACTTCGGAGCGCCATCTTGTGTACCGGCTACTCCTTTTGAGACGGCAGGTGCTGAGATAACGGCTGCCGACATTGAAGAATTGTTTAAGCGCGAGGAGATCGTGTATCTGGCTGAGATGATGAACTGGCCCGGCGTACTGCACCGCGACCCGGTTGTGATAGAAAAGATTGAGCTTGCCAGGAAATACGGCAAAGCGGTAGACGGCCACGCGCCCGGTTTAATGGGCGAACAGGCCAAACTATACGCCTCTGCCGGCATTACCACCGACCACGAATGCTTTACTGCCGAAGAAGCCCTGGACAAACTGGCTGTGGGGATGAAGATACTGATACGCGAAGGCAGTGCTGCCAAAAACTTTGAGGCCTTGATTCCTTTACTGCCAGAGCACTACCAAAACATCATGTTCTGCTCCGATGATAAACACCCGGATAATTTAGTAGAAGGTCACATCAACCTGCTGGTAAAACGCGCGCTCGCAAAAGGCAACGACCTGTTTCACGTATTGCAGGCGGCTTGTGTTAACCCGGTGGAGCATTATAAAATGAAGGTAGGCCTGCTCCGCGAAAACGACCCGGCCGATTTTATAGTTGTAGACAACCTGGATAATTTCGACGTACTGGCCACTTACATTAACGGTGAGATAGTAGCTGAAAACGGAAAGTCGAATATTGCTTTTACAGAGAGCGAAACTATAAACAACTTCAACACCAGCCCTAAAACTATAGACCAATTCAGAATTCCCGCGGCAGATGCGCACAAGATACGCGTGATCGAAGCTTTTGACGGACAGCTGATAACGAAGGAAGGTATAGTGGCACCTAAAGTAGACAATGGTTTTATAGTTTCGGATGTGGCGAATGATGTGCTGAAAATGACGGTGGTGAACCGTTATGAAGAGGCTGAACCTGCTGTAGCCTTCATCAAGAACTTAGGTTTGCAGTCTGGCGCTATCGCTTCGTCAGTAGGTCATGATTCGCATAACATTATTGCTGTTGGCGTGGATGATGAAAGTATAGTTCGGGCTGTAAATCTGATTATCAGTGCAAAAGGTGGTGTATCGGCAGTAGATGGCGAAAAGGAACAATTATTGCCCTTGCCGGTTGCCGGAATTATGTCTGCCGAGGATGGTTATAAGGTAGCGGAGGCGTACTCAACTATAGATAAAATGAGCAAAGACATGGGCAGCAATCTGGCATCGCCCTTCATGACGCTTTCGTTTATGGCGCTGCTCGTTATTCCATCACTTAAACTCAGCGACAAAGGTTTATTTAACGGCGATACGTTTTCGTTCGTACCTGTAACAGCATCATAAACTAAACCCGTTGCCTGGCGCACGGCTGCACATGGAAGAATTGCTTATCTTCTTTATTGGTATACTTGTCAGTGGATTCGGTACTGTCATCGGGTTTGGTGGCGGGGTTTTTATGGTGCCGATTCTTATCATCTTCTTCGGGTATAACATCGAGATCGCGATTGGGTCAACGATGGCTGCGCTGGTTCCGGCGTCGTTTATCGCCTCCGTATTCAACCTCCGCGACAAAACCATTGATTACCTGGTGGGCACTTTAATTCAGATTCCGGCTATAGTTGGCACGGTGCTGGGCGCGTTTATGGTTGCTTTTCTGCCAGTATTTAAGTTGCAGCTCATTTTTGCGCTTTTTGTGATAGCTGTCGGCTTTGCAATGGTTATCCCGACGAGACAGGATGCTAACAGCCACGGCGGTATGATGTACCGTATGCGGCGTGTACCAACAACATTTATCCGGAAAAATAAAGCCAAGCACCTGGCTTACAGGTTAAATGGCGGTGTGGTGTCTACGATGGGTTTTGCATCCGGTATTATGGCCGGCTTGTTTGGCATTGGCGGTGGCTTTGTGCAAACTCCTATGATGATAAAGCTTTTCAGGATACCTCCGCAGATCGCCACATCCACTTCCCTGTTCATCCTTGTTATCACCAGTTTTACCGGTTTCATTACACACTTCTTGCTGGGCAATGTACTCTGGAGCCGCTGCCTGCCCCTGATAGCTGCCTTTGCACTCGGCGCACTTGGCGGCAACCTGTATAAACAAACGCGCGGCAAAATCAGCCACATGGAAAAGCTTATCGGAATCGGACTTTTTCTGGCGGGGATTGGTGTATTGCTTAACCTGGCAATAAAGTCTAAAGCCGGTGTAGGATTCTCATTTTAGCAGCAACAAAAAGCCCTGCAACTACAGGGCCCACCTAGATTACAACTATAAATTCAACTATACTTTGTCGGTTTGTTTACTTGAGAAGTATTTCCGCATCAGTTTATCCAGCTTGTCGGCGGTAAGTGGCTTGGTAATATACTCTGCAGCATATTTAGTCACTGCATCCGTGTCCTGTGGGTGCGTGGAGGTTGTCAGCACCACCATAACTATACCCTTTCTGAATTCGGTATCAAGGCGATCGTATAGTTCCAGCAGCTCAAAACCATCCATTACCGGCATGTTAATATCCAGGAATATCAGTTCAGGCTTAAAATAACCGGCGTTACCCGGGTCGTAGTTATTATTGCTGATGTTGTAGAGGTAATCGAAGGCCTGTTTGCCGTTAACGAAAATATGAATATGTTCGGTCACCTGCATTCTGTCCAGCAGGCGCTGGTTCAGAAAGTTTGTGGTCTCATCATCGTCAATGAGCAGTATGCCGGAGAGTTTCTTCATTAGTAATATTGAGTTGCCCAAAACAAGTGCAGTTCCAGGCAAAAGAATCTAGCTAATATTTTGCCAGAAATGCATTGTGCAGTCCGGAGCCAGTGGCCCTACTACTATGCAACAATAAACAAATATAAAATTATAAGGTTTTACCGCAACAGTTTAACAAGGCTGTAACGCTGCTCGCACTACCTTAATACGGCTAAGTTAATAACGAGATCCCTGATATGCAAAAATAGTATGCTTACAGGGTAATACTGTATTTTATAGTACTAAAAATACAAAAAAGAAAAGCCCGGACAAGAGTGAACGGGCTTTTCTTTGTTAAAGTTATAGTTAGTCGATGTACCCCTGGGCGCGCATCCACTCGTCGTTATAGATCTTGGCAAGGTAACGCGTACCGTGGTCTGGCAACAACACTACTACCACATCTTTTTCTGTCAGGTTGTTTTCGCGGGCATACTCCAGGGCACCAACTATAGCTGTACCTGAAGACCAGCCTACAAAAAGCCCTTCTTCTTTGGCCAGTCTGCGCGTCATAACAGCGCCGTCTTTGTCCGTTACTTTTATAAACTGATCGATCAGGTCAAAATCTACGTTCTTTGGCAAAATATCTTCGCCGATGCCTTCTGTGGCATAAGAGTAGATCTCGTTTTCGTCAAAAATACCGGTCTCTTTATATTTCTTGAAAACTGAACCGTAGGTATCAATTCCAATCGTTTGTACAGCCGGGTTCTTCTCTTTCAGGTATTTAGAGATACCTGTTACCGTTCCGCCAGTACCTACACCTGTAATAAAGTGGGTTACTTTACCTTCGGACTGCTCCCAGATCTCCGGGCCGGTGCTTTCGTAATGCGCCTGCCAGTTCGAAAGGTTATCGTATTGGTTCGGGTAAAACGAGTTTGGAATTTCCTTGTTCAGGCGTTTGGCTACCGAATAATATGAATCCGGGTGCTCCGGTGCTACGTTGGTAGGGCAAACTATAACTTCGGCACCTACAGCACGCAGGATGTCCATTTTCTCTTTACTCTGCTTATCAGAAAGCGTAAAAATACACTTGTAGCCTTTGGCAATAGCTGCCAGCGCAAGGCCCATGCCTGTATTACCGGATGTACCTTCTATAATGGTGCCACCGGGCTTCAGAATGCCAGCTTTTTCAGCGTCTTCAATCATCCGGATCGCCATGCGGTCTTTTACAGAGTTACCCGGGTTCATGTACTCTACTTTAGCCAGGATGGTGGCCTTTGTTTCTTTTGCAATACTATTAAGTTTTACAAGAGGTGTGTTACCGATCGCTTCGGTTATATGGTCCAGATACTTCATGTGAGGTATTTTTGAATTCGGTGCAAAGGTAAGTAAATTAAATTATGTTTTCAGCAGGGCTACCGCAGAGGCCTATACCCTTAACTATAGTTGCAACGTAAACGCGGTTCTGCTTCGTTCCGTTTAACTGCAGCAGATGGCTTATATTAGCTTTAACTATTTTTTGTACGCGCCATAAAAAAGCCTATTTTTGCACATCCTTATTATTAGACGGTTATACACAACTAAATAAGATACACATGAGTGTTTTAGTAAATAAAGATTCGAAAGTGATCGTACAGGGCTTCACAGGTTCTGAAGGTTCTTTCCACGCATCTCAGATGATCGAGTACGGCACTAACGTTGTTGGTGGCGTTACGCCAGGCAAAGGTGGTAACAACCACTTAGACCTGCCGGTTTTTAACACGGTAGAAGAAGCTGTAAAAAGAACAGGTGCTGATGTATCTATCATTTTCGTGCCGCCGGCTTTTGCTGCTGATGCTATTATGGAAGCTGCTGATGCTGGTATTAAAGTGATCGTGTGTATCACAGAAGGTATTCCTGTAAAAGACATGGTAGCTGCTAAAAACTACATCAAGTCTAAGAATGTAACGCTTATCGGACCAAACTGCCCGGGTGTAATTACGCCAGGTGAAGCGAAGGTTGGTATCATGCCAGGTTTCGTGTTCAAGCCAGGTCGTATCGGTATCGTTTCTAAGTCAGGTACGCTTACTTACGAAGCTGCTGACCAGATCGTGAAAGCCGGTTTAGGTATCTCTACAGCTATCGGTATCGGTGGTGACCCGATTATTGGTACGCCTACAAAAGATGCGGTTCAGTTACTGATGGAAGATCCTGAGACAGATGCTATCGTGATGATCGGTGAAATTGGTGGTAACTACGAGGCAATGGCTTCTAAGTACATCAGCGAGAGTGGCAACAAAAAGCCGGTAGTTGGTTTCATAGCTGGCCAGACTGCTCCTGCAGGTCGCCGTATGGGCCACGCGGGTGCTATAGTTGGTGGCGCTGACGATACGGCTGCTGCTAAAATGAAGATCATGCGTGAGAACGGTATCCATGTGGTAGATTCCCCTGCTGAGATCGGTGAAGCAATGGTAGAGGCTCTTCAGAAAGCCGGTATCACCGCTTAAGTTAGATTTAACTTTACTTTATAAATAAAGGCTGCTCTTAACAGGGCAGCCTTTATTGTTTGTCTGAATCAGGATTTTCAGGATGAATGGATTTTCAGGATTGGGGTTATTGCTATAGTTATGCCTATAGTTCTATAGTTTAGCTTCTCCACTGGCGCGGGTTTACAACCCGTGCCTAATTATGGTGTTGAGTTTGTAACTCAACTGGCCCGGCAGGGACAGGAATTGTCTGAACCAGAATTCACAGGACAAAGGATTGCTATAGTTGAAGGTAAAGTTTTATAGTTGCGGTTAGTCCAACCACCCCAGCCCCCCTAATCCAAGACGGGGAGCCTGTAGGTTACTTTTTCATCTGTCATCCTGAAAGTATCTTGGTAATAGGGAGGTAAGACTTTTACTTTAGTTAGAGGCACAATTCTATAGTTCGCGTTTTAACCCACCCCTACCCCTCCCGAGAGGGGAATCTTTGCTATTGCTATAGTTAGAGCTATAGTTTTATAGTTAAGGCATCAACACCCCTGTAGTCCCCTTAAGGGGACAATTGCCTTGCCCTCGCTCGTGTCCCGCGAGTGTGAGTTACCTTCGGACTCTGGCCGCTTACATCTATAGTTATGATTCTCGCTACTTAACTATAGTTTATACTTGTTACGATTGACGTGGCGGGACGCCACCTGTAGCTCACACTCGCGGGACGCGAGCGAGTGTGCAGTTTACGCTATCGTTCTATAGTTGCTGCTGGTCATCACTCTGCCCCCTTCAAAGGTGAGACTTGTTGGCCTCTTCTATAGTTCCGGCCAACAACCATGTTATAAAGACCCTTCCTTTCTAACTTTTAACTTCTCAACTTTCTAACTTACTGCAATCACCTGCTGCTTTTTGCGGTTAGCTATAGTTGCGGGTATGGAGGTTATAATTTCCTGTTGCAGTGCTTCTACTAATTTCTTCTTCAGGAAACTTTTATGCACCACCACGCTTACTTCGCGCAAGGGCTTGGGTTCTTTAAATGGTCGTACCAGGCGCTTTTTATCTTCGGGCATTTCCAGCACGGATAGTTCGGGTAATAGCGTTAAGCCGTGCTGTGTTTCTACAATCCGTTTCAGGGTTTCCAGGGAGCCGCTTCTATAGTCGAGGTTTGCCCCTTCCGATCCTCCAAGTTTGCCACCACGGTTACAGATATTGAGCACCTGACTCCGGAAACAGTGGCCTTCGTTCAAAACCCACAAGTCATCCGGCAATAACTCTGCAGGATCTATTTCGGTTTGTTTTGCCAGTGCATGCTTCGGGTTTACATATACCATAAAGGCTTCGTAAAACAGGGGCAGTTCTTTTATAGTCTTGTTCTCCAGGGGCGTAACCAACAGGCCAACATCCAGCTGCTCGTGGTTCAGTTTCTCTACAATTTCATTTGTCAGGAGCTCCTGCACCACCACTCTTACCTGCGGATACTTTTCCAGGAAGTTTGTAATAAAAAGCGGCATCAGGTAAGGTGCAAGGGTAGGTATCACGCCAATTCTAAGTTCGCCGCTCAGCTCCTGTTTCTGGTCCTGCACTATTTCCTGTATCTTTTTTGACTCGGCAAGTACGATACGCGCCTGCGCAATTATCTCCTTCCCTACTTCTGTCGGACGTACCGGCACCCGGCTTCTGTCAAACAACTGCACGCCCAACTCTTCTTCCAGCTTCTGTAGCTGCATACTTAAAGTAGGTTGCGTTACAAAGCAATTCTCTGCAGCTGTAGCAAAATGCCTGTAAGTATCCACGGCAATCAGGTATTCTAGTTGTACAAGTGTCATGGGGCAAAGAGTTTTAGATGACCAACATATAGTAAATGTTCTATAGCTAGCTACAAAGGTACGTTATAGTTTAAAGCTATCAAATCATAAAAACAATCAATTTGATTTATGAGGCTAATAAGGAGACCTTTGTAACACATCAAAAGGAACAACAACTCAAACTATAAGAACTATGACAAAGCTGACAAATATAGGATTGCAGAAAGAAGACTCTAAACAGATAGCTGACAAGCTGAATGAGTTACTGGCCAATTATCATTTGTATTACCAGAACCTGCGTGGCTTTCACTGGAACATTAAAGGGGTAAACTTCTTCCAGCTGCACGCCAAGTTCGAGGAACTATACAATACCGCTTTAACGCGCATCGATGCCATTGCAGAGCGCATTTTAACTGTAGGCCAGCAACCGCTGCATACTTTCTCAGATTACCTGCGCGTGTCAACTATAAAAGAGGCTGCCAACCTAAGCAGCGACAAAGACACCATCAACACTACGCATCAAAACCTGACCGCTATACTTAACCTGGAACGCGAGATCATGAGCCTGGCCGCTGAAACCGGCGACGAAGGAACTATAAGCCTGCTGAGCGAAGACATTAACGAGAACGAAAAAACACTCTGGATGCTGAATGCTTTCCTGAGCTAATCTAAACTATAAATCAATTTATAATTCACCCCATATACATATCATGACACAGAACAGAATATTATCTGTAGGATCTACTTTCCCGGCTTTTACAAAACAGGCTGTGGTATCATTAGAAAAAGGAAAAGAGTTTGCTGACATCACCAGCGAAGACCACAAAAACAACGACCAGTGGATGGTGATGTTCTGGTGGCCAAAAGACTTTACGTTTGTTTGCCCTACCGAAATAGCTGAATTCAACAAAAACTATGACGAGTTCCGTGACCGCGATGCTCAACTGATCGGTGCTTCTACTGACTCTGAATTTGTGCACCTGGCCTGGCGCCAGAACCATGAAGACCTGAACAAACTACGCTTCCCGATGCTGGCCGACACTTCTAAGTCGCTGGCTGAAGAGCTGGGCATTTTAGAAGCCAATGAGAAAGTAGCGTACCGTGTTACCTATATCGTGGACCCGCAAGGCATTATCCGTTGGGTGAGCTTAAACGACCTGAGTGTGGGCCGTAACGTGGCCGAAGTACTGCGCGTGCTGGATGCCCTGCAAACCGATGAGCTATGCCCATGTAACTGGAAAAAAGGCGAAGAAACCATCGCTGCTTAATTTAAACTAAAAAATGAACGAGGTGTGAGTAAAACAGAGGCGGAAGCGGCACAGCTATAGTTGGGCTGCAACCGCACCTGTTATTCCCAACCCTAACTATAAAACAATATGCTGACTGCAACACAAGAAACAAAAACAGACCTGCTTCGCGACCTGGGCCTTCCAGAAGAAAGTAATTACCAGGCATTAGAGAAGCTCACCGAAACAGAATCCAGATACCTGCGCGACCTGCGCGTGAACCTTAAATCGGCTTTATCAGGCGAAACCCTTACTTTAAAAGAGGCTTACTTGCTGGCCCTTTCGGCGGCTGCCAACGAAGAAAACGATGTACTGAGCAAAGCTTTCGAAGAAAAGGCTATAGAAAACGGTGCTGACCAGGGCGAAGTTGCCGAAGCTATTGCCTGCGCTTCGTTACTGGCTACTAACAATATCCTTTACCGTTTCCGCCACTACGCCAACAAGGATGTATATGAGCAGCAACCGGCCCGCGTAAAAATGAACATCATGATGAAGCCTGTACTTGGCAAAGAGTTCTTCGAGTTGATGAGCCTGGCTATTTCAGCAATTAACGGATGCGAACGCTGCATCACTTCCCACGAGGCTTCTATCATGCAACTTGGTACCACCGAGCCTCGCATTTTCGATGCGATTCGCATAGCGGCTGTAGTGGTTGGTGTGAGTAAGATTGTACGATAGAAATTAATATAACTAATCTATATATGTAAAGCGCCTGTAGTTTCTGCAGGCGTTTTTTTATTGTCTGAACCAGGATTTGCAGGATTAAAGGATTGGCAGGATTGTGGTGTGCCTGTAAGTAAGTTTATAGTTCTATAGGCACCGCTTCTCCACTGGCGCGGGTTTGTAACCCGTGTCTTACTATGGTGTTGAGTTTTCAACTCAACTGGCCCGGCAGGGACAGGATTACCAATAGTGTTGGCTATAGTTTCATAGTTGGCAAGATCCAATCACCCCTGCCCCTCCTTGACTAAGGCGGAGAACTTTTACGGCTACTTCTCATTTTGTCATCCTGAAAGGATCTTGGTAGAGGGGAGCTTTACAGCCTTTGCCATAGTTTTGAGTTATCGTTTTATAGTTGTGGTTTTAACCCACCCCTACCCCTCCCGAGAGGGGAATTCCGGCTATAGTTATAGTTTGAACTATAGCTCTATAGTTACCCGCTCCTGTTTTTAGGAGGGGGAAGGGAGAGGTAAACAAAAACCGCCTGCTGTAACGGGTACAACAGGCGGCCTACTTTGGCTAAAAGTATAAAACTATTTGGCGTAACTGATCGCTCTCATTTCGCGGATAACCGTGATCTTGATCTGACCAGGATATTGCATTTCTTTCTCGATCTTCTGCGAAATATCAAACGACAGCTGCGCTGCTTTTTCGTCGGTTACATTATCAGCATCCACCATAATGCGAAGCTCACGACCAGCCTGGATGGCGTAGCACTGGTTTACTCCTTCAAAGGAGATAGCTGCTGCTTCCAGGTCTTTCAAACGCTTGATATATGATTCCATGATTTCGCGGCGGGCACCCGGTCTTGAACCGGAAATAGCGTCACAAGCCTGGATCAGTGGAGAGATCATCGCCGTCATCTCGATCTCGTCGTGGTGAGCACCGATGGCGTTACAGATATCCGGATGCTCCTTGTATTTCTTAGCAAGCTCCATACCGATGATCGCGTGTGGCAATTCCGGTTCGTCTGGGGTTACTTTACCAATATCGTGTAGTAAGCCGGCACGTTTAGCGTGTTTCACGTTTAGGCCAAGCTCTGCAGCCATGGTAGCGCAAAGGTTAGCTACTTCGCGTGAGTGCTGTAATAAGTTCTGGCCATAAGACGAACGGAAACGCATACGTCCTACCATCTTGATCAGCTCAGGATGCAGACCGTGGATACCCAAGTCAATGGCAGTACGCTCACCAATCTCGATAATTTCTTCTTCGATGTTCTTGCGGGTCTTGGTAACAACCTCTTCAATACGGGCCGGGTGAATACGACCATCTGCAACTAAACGGTGCAGCGACAGACGCGCAATTTCGCGGCGAACAGGATCAAAACCTGAGATAATGATGGCTTCCGGAGTATCGTCAACTATAATTTCTACACCGGTTGCAGCTTCAAGGGCACGTATGTTACGTCCTTCACGACCAATGATCTTACCTTTAATATCGTCACTTTCGATGTTAAATACCGAAACGCAGTTCTCGATAGCATGCTCTGCTGCTGTACGCTGTATCGTTTCAATAACAATCTTCTTAGCTTCTTTGGTAGCGGTAAGTTTAGCCTGCGCTACAATGTCTTTGATGTGAGATGAGGCCTGTGTGGTGGCTTCACTTTTCAGGGCATCAACCAGTTGCTCACGAGCCTCAGATGCAGTTAAACCGGCAATTTTCTCAAGTTGGCTAACAACTTCTTTGTGCTGATTCTCTACTTCCTCTTTGCGCTTGTGCAGGTGCTCTAACTGTAGGTTAAGCGCCTCTTTTTCTTTGTTAAGTTCGTTCTCGCGGCGCTTATTATCTTCCATCTGCTTGGTAACATGCTGCTCGCGCTGCTTTACCTTGTTCTCGTTCTGGATGATAATGTTCTTCTTCTTGTTTGATTCTTCTTCAAACTCAGATTTAAGCTTCAGGAATTTCTCCTTAGCCTCCAGCATGCGGTCTTTTTTGATTGCTTCGGCGTTGATCTCCGCCTCACGGATAATAGCTTTTGCCTTTTGGCGGGCGGCTACTTCCTGCTGCTTGTATACCTTTTGCAGCAGCAAACGCCCAATGTACACGCCCACAGCGAGCGCAACAATGGCGGTGATTAGAATTAATAGAATATCGGACATGTTAACATGTTTTAAGGTTTATTAAAACACATTAGCAGTAACTGCAAAAAGACGGGATTAAAGCGGTAAAATAGCTAACACGTAAAAGGCTGCGCGACAAAACACATTACTTTGCCGACGACAGAAGATCGTCCAGCACATTAAGCTGCTGGCCTACTTTAGAAAGATGTTTGTTCTTTTCATCCTCCAGTTTAAGTTTCTCTACCATAGTTTCAAAAGCAACCATAGCCAATAAGTCCTGCTTATCCTGAATCCCAAACTGATCTTTAAAGAACTTTAGTCGCTCATTCAGCAACTTGCCCACAATACGGAGCCTTTCTTCTTCTTCTTCCTTTACCCGCATCGGATACTCGCGTTCTGCGATGCGAATCTTTATCGATAATTCACTCATCCGTTGCGTTGTTTTATAGTTTCCTGCTTACCAGTTTCTGCGCTGTATTTCATATACTTTAGTCGCGCAGGTAAGCAATACACTTATCAATTTCTCTGATATATTCGTTTAGCTTGAGCTTTAACTCAGTCGAATTTGCAGGATTTCCTGCTATCGTGTCTACAATTTTAACAATATTCTCCTGATTTTGAAAATTTTTTATTTGCTGATCTTTCTCTTCCAGCTGTGTTTCCAGAAGTTTTATTTCTTCCTGGGCACTGCTTAACCGCTGATGCACCTCAGCGTAGCGGTCTAAAAGTTTTCGCAGCTTTGTTTCAATATGCTGGAGTTGTTGCAGTTGCGCGTCCTTTGGCATAGCTTATTTCCGGATAAAAGCTCCTAACTGTTTCTCAAACTGCTGCATCAAACGTGTCATCGTAGAGTCAATTACTTTATCGGTCAGGGTTTGCTGTTTATCAAGTAAGCTAAAGCTGATCGCATAAGCCTTTTTACCCTGCTCTATCTTATCGCCTTCGTACACGTCAAACACGTTTACATCCTGCAGCAGCTTGCGCTCCGTTCTGAAAGCAATGTGCTTCACCTGGTCAAAGGTAACATTCTTATCCAGTACCAGCGACAAATCGCGGCGCACTTCCGGGAATTTTGGCAGTTCTTCACCTACCAGGTTGGCTTTATACTTCTTCAGCAGGTAATCCCAGTTCAGTTCAGCGTACCAAACCTGTTCCTTTACTTCCATAAACTTCGTTACACCAGCTTCCACAGGGCCAATTTCGGCAACTACAGTTCCGTTTTTCACATAGGCTACACCTTGCTTCAGGTACGGATTTGGCTGCAGGGGCTGTGTTTCGTAATCCAACGCATTCAGTTTGCGCAATACATTCTGCACCACGCCGGCCAGATCATGGAAAGCAACTTTTGCACCAGGCTGTTTCCAGCTTTCGGCAGTTACATTACCAGCCATATATAAAGCTAAGCGGCGGCTTTCTTTGGTTGTGCCGTCTTCCAGTTGCTGGTAAACTTTGCCCAGTTCAAACAATTTCAGGTCGCGTTGGCGGCGGTTAATGTTGCGGCGCAGCACTTCCAGCCCCGAAAACACCATGCTCTTACGCAACACATCCAGGTCTTCGGAGTTATAGTTTAATACTTTCACCAAGCCTGCCACTTCCGCATCGCCGGCTGGTTTATAGTAGTTAGAGTTTGTAATCGAGTTCGTGATGATCTCATAAAAGCCCTGATCGGCGATGTAATCCATGATACCATCGGTCACATCTTCCGGGTAAGGCTTCGAGAAGCTGGCCATGTATGAAGTCCCCATGTGCTCGCTTACCTCGATGTTATTAAAGCCATAGATACGCAGGATCTCCTCCACCACATCGGCTTCGCGCTTCACATCCACTTTAAATGGCGGAACAGACAGCTCCAGGTGCGTTTCAGTCTCCCCTTTCACTTCGATGCCCAGATCGGTAAGTATTGTTTTGATACGCTCCGTGCCGATGTGCTGCCCAATAAGCTGGTGCGCACGCTCGATGCTCAGGCTTAGTTCCGTATTCAGGATCGGGTTTGGATAAATATCTACAATATCGGAAGAGATAACACCACCGGCAATTTCCTGCATTAACAAGGCAGCACGCTTAAGCGCAGTTATTACCATGTTCGGGTCAGTGCCACGCTCGAAACGGAATGATGCATCCGTCTTTAAGCCATGCGCAGTACCGGTGCGGCGCACATAGTCTGGCGAGAAATAAGCGCTTTCAATAAATATAGTCGTCGTTGCTTCAGTTACGCCAGATTTTTTACCACCGAATACCCCGGCGATCGCCATGGGTTCTTCCGTGTTGCAGATCATCAGGTCGTTAGCTTTCATTTTGCGCTCTACATCATCCAGCGTTACAAAAGGCGTACCTTCTGCCGCGGTTTTCACAATGATTTTGTCGCCTTTTATCTGGTCGGCATCAAATGCGTGCAGCGGCTGACCCAGTTCGTGCAGCACATAGTTCGTGATGTCAACTATATTATTGATTGGTGACAGGTCGATGGCACGCAGTTTTTTCTGCAACCACTCCGGTGACGGGCCAGCTTTTACACCGGTTATAGTAACACCGGCATAACGCGGACAAGCTTCCGTATTTTCAACTTCAACAGCTATTGGTTTGTTCGTATTTTCTACTTTAAAAGCAGATACATCCGGCAGCGTAGCAGGTGTTTTAAGCAAAGCCTGCAGGTCGCGGGCCACTCCGAAGTGCGATGCAGCGTCGGCACGGTTCGGTGTTAAGCCAATCTCAAAAACTTCATCCGGGTTCAGGCCGAAATACTCCGCAGCAGGTGTTCCGTTTGGCAGATCAGTATCCAGCACTATTATTCCGGCATGCGATGTACCAATACCAATCTCATCTTCTGCACAGATCATTCCTTCCGAAACAGCCCCGCGTATCTTAGACTTTTTGATCTTGAACGGTTCACCGCCTGTCGGGTAAAGTGTGCTGTTTACAGTTGCTACCACTATTTTCTGGCCAGCCGCTACGTTTGGCGCACCACACACGATCTGGCTCGGTTCACCTGTTCCGATATCTACCGTCGTCAGGCTCAACTTATCAGCATCCGGATGGCGTTCGCAGGTTAGCACTTCACCTATCACAATACCTTCCAGGCCACCTTTAACAGCCTCCAGTTTGTGAATACCTTCTACTTCCAGGCCTGCGCCCGTTAGCAAAGCACCTACTTCTTCCGCGTTTTTATCTATATGAATCAGCTGTTTTAACCAGTCGAGTGAGATCAGCATGTCGTAATTTTTATTCTTTTATAGTTTAGCCCACGTTGTTTGAGCCAGTTAACTTCAAAATTAAACATTATTCTGTTTCCTGCTGCACGAGATGTGAAATTGTAGGGTTTTATAGTTTGTCTAAAGTTGTCATTTCGAACGAAGTGAGAAATCTATCTCAGCCTATAGTTTGATTTTCTACCGTACGAACCAAGCCTTTTCTTTCAAATATCCTCCAATCCTGGGAGCTTTACTTACCTATAGTTTCATCTTTAGCTGTGGTGCCCTCAGGCCGGGAGGCCCCGTCTTCGGGCATCGCGCTGCTGCTTTCCTGCTATCCTCGTTCCTCGGATTGCCTGACGGCACCGCAACAAATCAAAGGCGCTCAACCCAAAGACTGTGATCAGTTCGATAGCTCAAGCTATAGTTGATTTGAACCGGTAAACTTCGATTTTTATCGTGGTAGTATCTCTAAAGGGACAGGTGAACGTGCCCTGATCATGGACTGTAACCATAGCACTATAGTTTGCGAATTGGCAAGGGTGGAATTGTCCCCTTGAGGGGACTACAGGGGTGTTAAGGCCGCAACTATAAAACTAAACCTCAACTGTAGCAGCAACAAAATTCCCCTCTTGGGAGGGGCAGGGGTGGGTTAAAACAGCAACACTATAGAATAATGACTCAAACTATAGCAATAACAGAAAAACTCCCCGCCTTAGACAAGGAGGGGATAAAGGGGGCGTTGGATTACAGCAACTATAGAACTATAGCCAGCGCTACTACTTTTTCCTGTCCCTATCAGGCCAGTTGAGTCTGGAGACTCAACACCATAATAAGTCACGAGCGAGGACGCTCGCGCCAGTTGTACAAACGATAAACTATAGCTTCTATAAAACTCCCTCCCCTGTTTAAAAGAGGTAATTACTTCTTAATCTCGTAGGTCCTCTCCCCTGCCGGAATCGCAACAGTCAGGCGGTTGTCTTTAGGGGGCACCGGGCACACATACTCAGGGTTGAAGGCACAGAATGGGCTATAGGCGCGGTTAAAATCCAGTACTACAGTTTTGGCGTCTTCTTTATAAGGTATATCTAAGTAGCGGCCACCGCCATAGGTCTCGAACCCGTTGGTTTTATCGGTGAACGGTACAAACCATTGGTCTTTTTCTTCTTTCGCCAGTTTCTTATACAACGTCAGGCGCTGGGGCTGGCCTTCCAGTTCGAAATTTGCAATGGCATAGCGCAGGTAGGGTTCGTAGCTTCCGTTGGTAAGCGGCATCAGCAGCGTGTCCTGTTTTGGCAGGTCCTCTATTTTGGCAGTAACCCGGTAGGCTACATTAGGCTCATAGTATACCAGGTTCTTGAAATCGCGTCGGTCCTCTTCTGCAAACGGACTATTCGTCCGGCTCCTGAACGACAGGTCTTTGTCTTCGCGCTCTTTTAAAAGTGGCTTGGTGTAATTTTCTTCACTTAGGAAGGTCTCGTTAATAAAATATAGAAGTACCAGCACGATGCCGGCAAAAATCACAAGCTTAACTGGGCGTTGCATAGTTTCTGTAGCTATAGTCCGCTACAAAGGTCGGAAAAATGGGGGAATTACATAGATGATATTGCAATAGCAAAGCTTGATTTCCCAGAAGTTGATAAGTTCTAAATAAGTTTATACCCTTTGTTTGTTACTACCATGTTATTTGGTTGCCTTATTTTATAATAGAACCTGATACAGGTCCTGGTGCAAAGCAAGTGTGCACTTTAAAGCCTCACAAAAAATCAAGAAAACATGTACACAACTCTGAAGAGGTTTTTAGAAAGCAAAGCTGATTTTAACAGGCTTGAACTTGATGAAGTTTATGCTCACTTCAGAGTCATAAAAACAAAGCGAAACGAGATTCTCCTAGACTACGACCAGGTCTCCAAACACTACTATTTCGTAAATAAAGGCTGCGTTAGGTTATTTACAACGACAAAAGAGGGCAATGAAATTACACGATATTTTGCCTTTAAAGGTAGTTTCGTAACAGCTTTACCGAGCTTTATAGACCAACAACCTGCAGAAGAATTTTTACAAACGATCGAAAAGTCAGAGTTGCTTTGTATAACAAGGTCTGACTTTTATAAGCTAGTTAACAAATTGCCTCAGTTCACTAAAATCTACACTGAGATTCTGGAGCTCGGTTTTATAGTTGCTCAAAAAAGAATCTATGGATTTCAGGGTTACGATGCGCTGCAGAAAGTTAAGTGGATAATTCAGAACCAGCCACAACTTCTGGTTAGGGTGTCGAATAAAATGGCAGCTTCTTATTTAGGCATTTCCCCTTCTACCTTAAGCAGAATAAAATCAAGGTTGTAAAACGTTGACATAGGACAAGAATCATAGATCCGGGCGTGCTTAATTTTGTAATCAAAAATAAGCCATGAGATTTATTCTATTATTTTTTCTATTTGCTTCAACAACATGTTTCGGGCAACACCACCCTGATAAGAAAATACTAAAAGCCACGGTTGATACTTACATAAAACCAAGCCACAATTTAACCCTGGACGCAGCCTTCGAGCTCGCGAACCGTGCCACCAAATCAGCCACTTCTTTAAACAAAAAGGTTTCTGTTGCAGTTTTGGATGCTTCCGGCAACATCATTCTGCTGACCCGCGGCGATGGTGTAGGCCCGCACAACACGGAAGCAGCCAGGAGAAAAGCCTATACTGCTTTATCTACAAAAACGGCTACGCTTTTATTACTCAGAAATGCAGAAGCAAACCCGGATACAAAGAACCTGAACACACTCCCGGAATTACTATTACTAAGCGGTGGAGTGCCACTCTGGTATCAGGGCAATGTAATCGGGAGTATAGGAGTGGCTGGTGGTGGCAGTCCTGAAAATGATGATTCGATAGCTAAATCTGCTGCCCTAACCGAAATAGGTATTACAACTACAAATTAAACAGATAAAGAACCATGAAAAAGTTAATCCTCACAGTCATTTTTGCAATATCTTCCCTGATCACATTTGCTCAGGACAATACCTACCAGCTTTCCAGCCACATCCTGGATATATCACAAGGCAAGCCTGCAAGTGGTGTAACTATCAGGCTGGAAAAGTACAACGAACAGACAAAAAAATGGGCTTATGTTGATGAAAAAGTAACCGATAAAAACGGAAGGATCTCTGATTTTCTCGATTCAAAAAGATCAAACCCGGGCATTTATAAACTTACCTATTTCACCAGCGACTATTTTAAAAAGAATCATACAGAAAGCTTTTACCCTTTTATAGAAGTAGTATTCCAAATAAAAGATAACAGCCATTATCACGTTCCAATTACGCTTTCAGCGTTCGGTTACTCGACTTACCGAGGCAATTAATATCCTGATTCCTTGCATTAAACTGTAGGTTGGTAACTAGACCAACCTTGCTTCAAATCCATGACCTGTACCTCTATTGCTGAAGTACAGGTCATGGATTTTTCCATAAATATTAGTCTGAAAAGCTAAACCAAACGCTCCTTCCCTTCCAATAATCTACTTAACCTCCTATATTTACGACACAAACCTACTCTACCTTCTATGTTAACTCTAGCCGAACGTCACCAGCATATTTTAAATAGTTTGAAACAAGAGGGGCAGGTGAATGTGCTGGACCTCTGCGAGAAGCTGAGTGTATCGTCGGTTACGATACGCAAGGATCTTAAACTACTGGAAGACAAAGGTTTGCTATTCAGAACACATGGCGGTGCCACAGCCAACAACCCTTACACTACAGACCGCTCGGTAAACGAAAAGGAGAAAATACAGGCTACTGAAAAAACGCGTATTGGTGCTGCAGCTGCAGCTTTGCTGGTACCGAACGATTCTGTACTTATCGCGTCGGGTACTACGGTACTCGCGCTGGCACGTAACATTCAGCCAAAAAGTAGTTTAACGGTTATTACGCCATCCCTTAACATTGCCCTGGAGCTTAACCGCCACCCCGATATTGAGGTAATGCAACTTGGTGGCGTGCTTCGTAAAAGCTCATCATCAGTTACCGGTCCTTACGCCGAAAGTACCCTGACCGATTTTTCGTGCAGCAAGCTGTTTCTGGGTGTAGATGGTATTGACCTGGATTTTGGGCTGAGTACGACCAACGTGATGGAAGCACACCTGAACCGCCAGATGATCAAAGTATCTCAGAAAACGATAGTACTGGCAGACTCTACCAAGTTCGGGAAAAGAGGGTTTGGCAAGATCTGCGGTTTTGAGGACATAGACCAGATCATAACTGATAGTGGCATCTCAGATTACACCGTTAAAACCCTGGAAGGCATGGGCATTAAGGTAACTATAGTTTAAAAAACCTGACAGGTGCATAAAGCTCCCGCCAGGCAAGCGCGTTCCCCATACGCGCACAAAACCTCCTGATGCTGTAAGAAGCGTCAGGAGTTCTACTTTTAAAGATATTTCTTCAGGATTTCTGCCCAAACCTTGTACCCTTCAATCGTCAGGTGCAGGCCGTCGTGGGTGTAGGGCAATTTTAATTTTCCTTCTGCGTCAGCAAAGTTCGGGTGCAGATCAATTAGTGTCACTTTCTCTTCTAAGGCGATCTGCTTTATGCCGTTGTTTACAGTTGCTGTTTTAGCTTCCTTGTTATAGTGCTTCTTAAACTTATCGAAGGTGTTATTGGTCGGCAGCAGCGTCTGCACGTAAATCTTTGTTTTCGGTGAGCCTGCTTTTATCCTGCGCACAATCTTTCTATAGTTGGCCAGTATAACTTCTTCCGGCACGTTGCGCGAAATATCGTTTATCCCGATCAGTAAAAATACTTTAGCAGGCTTGCCTTCAATCACCTCGTCCAGGCGCTCCAAAACCCCAAAGGTAATATCGCTGGAAATGCCACGGTTACGCACATTTTTATTTTCCAGGAGTTCGCTCCAGTCGATGTGGGCAGTTAAGCTGTTCCCTAGAAAGATGATATCCTTTTTCGAGTTTTTATATTTCCTGAAATAATCAACCTGCACCTGGTATGTACCCGGACGATACGTGCTGTCGTATTTTGCAACCCCAGGCTTTGTGCCCTCTACCTGCATCACTCCCGTTCCCTGCTCAGACTCAGGGTTTTCCTGGGCGATGGCACTGGTGGCAAGTAAGCTGAGAATGGAGAGTGTAGAAAGGTATAATTTAGTTGTAAGCTTCATGTTCTGATAACTATAGATTTATAGTTTGAAAGTGTAGTTCGTTTGGTGAAGAAATCATCCCCTACGAAGGAGGACTTTTCATCTTTTAGGAATAAGGACTAAAATTTCTTGTCATCCTGAAAGGAACCTGGTGTAAGTGAGCTTAAGCCTTTACTATAAACCCACAAGATCCTTTCAGGATGATAAAAAAAAGACAGTCATGCCTTTGAATCAGCCATGCGCAGAACTATAGTTTGCGCCATCCCCTATTTTACTTCCTTGAACAAATTCGGGTAATCAGAGATAATGCCATCCACTCCCATCCCTTTCAGGCGGGAAATATCTTCTGCGGTGTTTACCGTCCACGGAATTACTTTTATGTTCTGGGCATGTGCTTTAGCTATCAGTTCCGGGGTCACCAGCTTATAGCTGGGGCTGTACACTTGTGGCGTAAAACCTAAGCGGGCAATATTCTCTTCAAAACTATCCTTGTTACTTACCAGTAGCGATGCTTTGATGTGCGGATATTGCTGATGCAGCACCTGCAGCGTTCTCGGGTCGAAAGACTGAACGATGACCCAGGGTGTTATTTTCTTTTCTTCCAGTACTTCTACCAGTTTAGTTACAAACACGGCAGGCTCCGGGTGTATCTTGTCATCGCCGTCAGCCACCGATTTGGTTTCGATGTTATAAAATACCTGTGGCAGGTTGTTCGCCTTAAGATGGTTTTGCACCGAGTCTATCAGTTCCGCCAGCAACGGAATATAGGTCTTTACTTTTTCCTGCTGCGGATACGCGTCATAGAATTTTGTACCCATTTCAAACCTGCGCACCTGGTCATAATCCAGTTGGTAGACCGCGTAGTTCTTGCTTTCCTCTTTTGTAAAATCCTTACCATCCGGGGTGCGCGCATACAGATGGTTGATGTGTGGATCGTGGGTTACAACAACTTTACCATCTTTGGTAACATGGGTATCCATTTCCAGGGTGGTTACGCCTAGCTCCAGTGCTTTCATCATGGCCGGAATTGAGTTTTCGGGCATCAGGCCGCGCGCGCCACGGTGGCCTTCGGTATCAAAAGCCGGGAAGGATGGATTTTTTTGTTGTGCCGTCATAGTTTCTGTGCTTTTACACCCCGTTACCAGGAGCATGGCGCCAAGCGCTACAGGCAGTAATTTACTAATCATAAGCATATTTATAGTATTGGCAGATGTATAAACTATAGTTGTTGTGAAGGCTATAGTTAGTGCCCGCTTTTTGTTGATTTAAGTTAAACTATAGTTTAAGAAACAGCTTTCCGGTTTTCATATTTTCTGCCGAAGCGGTCTGTTGCTACAACCTTCAGCTCTTTTACAGTTGCCGGCACAAAAGCCTCAAAAAAGTGCTCTGTTTCACGTGGCTCTACATAGGTACGCCCTTTTGGCAACTGATCTCCCTGGTATAGTTCCCAGGCAATCGGGTCGTAGGAGATGATGTTCTGAAGCGTACCTTTGTACTGATTATCAGCCCACCACTCTACTTTCCATTCCGGGTCCCAGTTCCAGACGTTTACCAGCATGCGCTGTTGCTGTTCTTCTGCAGGCTGCATGTAGATGGTCATCTGATGGTCAGCATCAAACCCTGTTGATTTATAGTACCACTTCAGATCAGTGCCATTTGCTTCATACACTGCATAACCGCCGGGTGCGCCATCGCCGCAAACAGGGCCGGTCCAGAGGTTACCGCAAACGGTGCCGTGGTTGTGTTCGAAAATATCCTGCTCTATTACGTTGCGGTTATAGTGTGTGTGCCCCGTCATAATGTGCACCTTGTGGTTTTTGAGGATCGGGTAAAGCTCTTCCCTGTTCTTAACGCCCCAATGAATTGGTATGTGCGCGCAGAGTATAACCAGGTTATCTGTCGGAACCATGGCCAGATCTTTCTTCAACCATTTAAGCTGATGCTCTGTAATGTACCCGTCGTATTGCTTGTCTTTACCCAGGTAACGCACGTCATCCATTACCACATAATGCAGCTTGCCGCGGTTAAACGAATAATAAGTAGGGCCATAAGTAGCTTCAAACGTTTTATCCGAAACCTCATCGCCCCCTTTGTTCAGGTCCTGGTCGTGGTTGCCAAGCACCTGGAAAAACGGAACACCCATCGTAGCCACGCCCTGGTCGTATTCTTTGTAAAGGTCAGGGTTATCCCAGGTAATATCGCCTACCGTAATGCCGTGTACCAGCGTACCGGTAGCCATACCTGCTAATGTTTTCTGCACATCGGGCACAGACTCATCCAGCATGCGCTGGGCATCTTTTTTGTTTCGTGGCTGCGGATCTGCCCAGATAATAAAGCTGTGCTTCGTATCGTCGGTTGGCAGTGCCTTCAGTTCAAAGTTATAATCTTGTTTGCTGCTATGGTCCAGGTACTGGTAGTGGCGGGCAATACCATTCTTGTTCGGAAAATCGTAACCAGCCGGCACTGAAATCCACACAAATCTAGCTTCCCCGTTCACCGGTAGTTCGTACTTACCTTTACGGTTTGTTTTTACCACACTGTACCCATCCGACACCACCACGTTTGCCAGCTTTTTAGCACCAGCTGTAACCCTGCCTTTTATAGTTAGTTTAGATGGGGTTGCCAGCGCAGCGGTATAGCTGCCACTAAGTACAAGTCCGCCCGAAAAAAGGAGCATGCGCTCCAGAAAGGATCTTCTCTTCATGGTCGTGTTAAGTTAAATGCCCGGTACAGTTTTCAGGTTTTCGAAATAGGTCGTATAGTTTGAGAAAAGCACATGGTCCTTCAGCAGCACCATTACTTCGTTATTATTGCGCAGGGCATTGTTAGTAAAGTTATGCGAGCCGGTTATCAGTACCTTTGCATTTTTACCCAGCCAGTTGCCTTCTATCAGTATAAATTTTGAATGGATATTCGCTTTCGAGATGTCATATACTTTCAGGTAGGCGCCTTTTTGCTGCAGCTGCCTTAAACCAGTCATGATGTTATCGTCGATCTTGTTCTTCACAACCACTTCTATAGTTGCGCCTTGTGCCTGTAGCTGGGCCAGTTTATCCACAATGTTCAGGCGGGTATTTGTCCAGTCAGACATACCGATTTTTATGGTTGCCGAAGCCGGATCCTGTATGTTGTTCAGAAACTCAATGATGCTGTCGTCGCCATACGAAGTGCCGTTGCGGCGTTTTGGCAGAAAGTAGCCGTTTATACCTTTGGCAGCATCCACATATTCGGTATAGTTATAGTTCTTCATGCCCGAAGCAGCTTTCGCCTGCATATCGGTCCAGTATGTTTTAAAGGCACCGTACAGACCTGCGTCTGCCAGCATCACAGCATCCTGAAATTTGCGCGCATCGGCCAGCGTAAAATTATGAGATGTCTGGAAAACCACGTTCTGCACATTGCCGGCTGTAGTCTCCAGGTTAGAGAAAAGGACAAACTTATTGTGGTTAATGGCTGTAGCGCTGGCATCGTTATAAACCGGAACTATAATATTGCCTTTGGCTTCCAGCACTCTTTTTAATTCGTGGAAAGTAAGCGGGTTCACTTCCAAAGATTCTTCGCGGCCCATATCCATGGCCACGTGTAGTTTTACGCCTCTATCGTTGGCGTCTTTAATGGCTTTTACTAATTCAGGGTAATCAAACAGGAAAACACTCAGGTGTATAGTTGCGTCTTTTGGTGTTGCATTGATCAGGGCGATCAGTTGATCCAGAATTGCCAGGGAATTTTTGCCTTGTTTAACCAGGTTCACATCTGTAAAAACTGCAGCAGGAAACGTGGCACTTACAGGAGTTACTTTTCCGGTTTCAGGTTTGGTAGGTGCTGGTTCTGTTTTTTCGCTGGAACAACCAACAAATACAAATAGCAGGGCAACTATAAAATGGATCGGTTTCGGCATGATAATTTAGCTTTTCAGGCAGGAGCACCTGATGGTATTTTAGCTACTCTCAGTACTGGCAAAGCAAGCTTTTATAGTTGACTTTGCCAGAACCGAAAGTGATATTATAAAACTGATTAACCTGGAAATGCGCTAACTATAAACACAAACTATAGCTAGCAGGCAGGTTTGGATTTGCAGCCATTCGTAATCTACAGTTACCGGCTGCGGTAAGTAAAAAGAGGCGCCCTATTTGCGCAGGCCGCCTCTTTTATAGTTTGATATTAGTTCGAATAAACTGCGAAGTCATCGATACCCAAGCGGCCGTTTTCAACGATATTGCCATTCTTGTCCTTCGTACCGGAAGCTCCAAGACCAAGCTTGTTGATTCTGAAACGAACAGGGCCTGAAATATCCATCAGGAAGGTGGCCATCTTGTGAGCACGCGCCGCATCCGATACAGCCTCTCCAACTTTTGTCCAGGTTGCGCCCTGGTCCTGAGAATACTCCAGCTGCCATGTGCTTGATTTATCTGTGTAGTAAGTAGCATACCACACTGTAACCTTGCTGGCACCGTTCGGCAGGTCAAAGTTCATTTGCAGCAACGCTGATTCAGTCAGGTTTTGCTGGAAACGTACGGCCTGCTTTCCTGAAACGATAACATCTCTGCCTGCTGTCTGCTCCAGAATAGACTGGTACAATGTCCAGTTACCTGTAGCCAGATCTCTGTTATTGTTCGAAGAGCCATCCGTATTCTTCATGTTATAGCTTTTCTTTTCCTCGAAATTAGGAATCTCGAAGCTTTCAGGCCAGCCAGCATAGATCGGACCACTTGCATTAAGCGCATCGGCAATTGTACGCATACGTAATTCCGGGGTACCATCCGCAGCTATAGTTGGGATACCAACAAAGCTGGCGCTAGCCGGTAACTTACGACCTGCAAAGGTCGCGTTAGCATCTGTGTACAGTGTTATTGACTTTCCGGATCCGTCTACGATCTGTTTCTTACCTGCGTATGTTTCGCCAGATGCAGGAACTACTTCAGGACCACCGGTTACCATTACCAGTGTGCTTTCATACTTACCGAAATTAGCGAGCAGCTCAGCTATACCCACAGCCTTTGGCGCAATAGGCAAATCCGAAGATACTTTTCTGATGCTCTCAGGCTTCAGGCTTGTAATCTGCAAAACACCATCTTTACGCTTCAGAACGGAACCTCTTACATCAAAAAATACAGAGTCGCCTACGCTATAGTTTGCAGCAGCAGATTCGCCTAGGTCAAGTATCATGCCTCTTCGCATGCCTCTCCACGAGTCCTGAATGGCTACCTTACCAGCCGGCCAGTTGTTACCTGATGGGTCTGAAACCACAACGCCACCTACCTGGTACGCATCAAACAAAGGTCCGGGGCCAAGAGCAAGGTCTTTTTCATGAAATGCATCGCGCACTACATAAAGGGAAGCAACCGGGTTAGGAATACCTTCCGAAGGATTTGGATTATCTTCCACGCAGGAAGTAAAGCCCAGAACGCTTAAACAGATGGCCAGAAATGATAAATATCTATTTTTCATGACGTATGTCTTTTACTAATCTTTTGAACTCGAGCTGTTATTTGTTCCACCAAACTTTTGTGTTGATGTCGTCGGCACCCATAGCTGCTACTGCTGCGCTATAGTTTGCACCATTCAGCGACTGAACATACACAGGATATCTGAAACGGGCAGGCATTACACCTCCATTCTGCACTCCAGGACCGATAGGCAATACCGGATGTCCGGTTCTCTTGTATTCGTGCCACTGCTGGAAGTCTGTAAAGAACAGGGTGAAATATTTCTGCAGCATGATCTTCTCCAGTTTAGCTTCAAAGTCTGCAGCAGGATCAAACGCTACTGCTGGTTTGGCTAAATGACCAGCCGGAACTTCAACTCCCCACATCGTGATAGCAGCTGCTGTACCTCTGTCAAAGTAGGTTTTAGGCTCGCCGCCTATGTATCCTCTCAAGGCAGCTTCAGCCAGAATAAACTGCACCTCAGCATAGTTAATGATATTACCTAAAAGAGGCTCGTTTTTAAGCGCTAAATGATAAGAGGACTGACGGTCCGGAATATTACCTGGTGAGTAACCGCTTGGTATGCCATAGTAACCCGTACCGAACAAAGTTGCCCAACGCGTGATGCGCGGATCGTCCATTGCATTCAGGTTGTTTACAAAAAACTCAGTTAAACCATGCGAGCCGTTAAAGTCATAATCACGCATGTTTGTAAAAGCAGATACTAATGGCAGCGTAGTTGTGTACTTTAAGATGGCAGATTCCTCGTTGCTCGCGAAGATCGGGTAAAAACCAGGGTTCGTCTCTACAATCTCTTTTATTTTGGCAGGTGCATTTACTTCAGGTCTTCCGGAAGCACGCATCAACAGACGCAGATAAAGCGAGTTACCAAACTTTCTCCATTTAACTACATCACCGGCATAAAGCGGATCTATTGCTTTTTCATTGTCCTTCATTTGCTCATTGGCAGCCAGCAATGCATTTGCTTCTTCCAACTTGGCAAACAGGTCTTTGTAGATCGTTTCTTGGGCATCAAACTTTGGCTGAAGTAAATAATCACGGCCTTTGTTAGCTTCTGAGTAAGGCACATCACCAAACATGTCTGTTATCTGCGAAGTAACCCACACATCCAGGATAAGACCAATACCCATAAAGCTTTTCTGCTGTGTTATCAATGCACCGTTGTAGATGTCTACAAAGTTGGTGCGCTGCAGATACCAGTTGTTCCACATATAATCAGACTCACCTGGTCTGATCACATAGCGGTGGATCTCATCAGAATCCAGAATGGTTGCGTGCACCTGCATAAGTTCATTGTTCAGGCGAAGCGCGCGGTTATTGTTACGGGTTACTACGTCATGTAGTGCCGGTGCCAGCAACGAGGCCGGTGTAGCTGCTACAGTTTCGTTAGGGTTTGTATTCAGTTCCTCAAAGTCCTTGGTACAGGAAGAGGTAGCAAGGCAAGATGCTGCCAATGCTGTTAACGTAAATATCTTTATCTTTTTCATGATAGTTTCTTCCTCTAAATTAAATGCCAACTGTCAGGTTAATGCCGAATGTTCTGGTTGGCGGGAACTGGCCTACTTCGAAGCCACCTACAATTCCGGATCCGCTTAATGTACCTACTTCCGGATCGAAAGCTGGCCAGTCTGTGATCATGAACAGGTCGCGACCAAATACACCTATACTTGCGCGCTGTATCTTAAACTTCTCCAGCAGAGTTCCAGGAACAGTGTAATCCAGGCGAACTTCACGTAGTTTAATATAGTCAGTGCTAAAGGTGTTAGCTTCCACGTTATCGCGGCCAAAGTGTCTGGTATAATACGTCTGCATGTTTGTAACCAGTACATCGTTAGGGCGGTAAGAGCCATCTGCATTTTTGATCACACCATTGCCAACTATACCGTTATAGCGGCCAGGCACTGTCTTATTCAGTTTACCTTCTTCCATCAGTACAGCGTGTGTTAAAGAGTATGCTACACCACCAAACTGACCATCAAAAAGTACGTTCAGGCCAAAGTTCTTATACTTCACGTTTGTACCAATGCTACCTTTCCAGTCTGGTGTTACGTCACCTATGTGTTTGATTTCGCTGCCGAGTAATGGTAATCCGCTCTGGTCATAAACAATCTGTCCATCAGGAGAGCGCTCATAGCCAAGGCCGTAAAGTGCGCCCATTGTTCCACCCGGACGTGCCTCAATTGTACCACGTGGTCCGGATGCCAGCACAAGCGTACTAAGGCTATCCACAAGCTCCACTACCTTGTTTTTATTTTTAGCATAGGTAGCAAACAGGTCTATATTAAGGCCACCTTTATTCTCAAGCAGTTTAGCATTTGTCTGAATCTCGATGCCTGTGTTGCGAACTAAACCCGCATTTAACACAATGGCATTATAACCTGTCGACTTATCCAGAGGAGCCTGTAAGATCTGGTCTTTGGTATCGTTTTTATATACAGAAACATCAAAGCCTAATCTGTTCTGGAATAAGCGCATATCCATACCAAATTCGATACTTGTAGTAAGAAGCGATTTCAGATCTTCATTCGCTATTACTTTCGGGTTAGATAAACCACCCGGGAAGCCGCTCTCAATTCCGTAAGTATAAGAAGTCAGGTAAGGAATAACACCACCGCTACCTACCTGCGACCATGATCCTCTAAGCTTGGCAAAAGAAATAGCTCTAGGCATCTGGAACATATCAGATACGACAGCACTCAGGTTAAATGATGGGTAAGGGAATCCAGCATTATCGAAATTTGCCTCGTTGCCCAGTATACCAGGAGTTACCAGTGTACTTGTCCAGTCGTAACGACCGGTCATGTCTAGGAAGATAACGTTATCGTAGCTCAGTTCTGCCAGTGTATACAAGCTGTTTACTGCAAAGGCAGATCTTTCATTTGTTGCAATCGGCGTTTCTTTACTGTTCGCAAAAGTGTAGATGTCCGGGAACAGCAGTTTGCCCGCAAACATAGAGTTGTTTGTGCTTCTGTTCTCCATTCTGCTACCACCAACAGATATTCTTCCCTGGAACTTATCAGAGATCTTACGGTTGTAGCGTAACAGGAAATCTGTAGTTATTTCACTTGAGCTAATGTCTTGTGTACGGAACATGCCTTCCGGGAATTTCTGTGTATCCCATGGGCGCTCCTGCGAACGCTTATCCTGAACCAGGTCAAGGGCACCACGCACCATTAAACTCAGGTCACTTGTAAAGTTGTAAGTAGCTGAGATATTACCTACCACACTGTTTCTCTCAGACTTGTTCAGCATTTCATAAGCCTGCAGGTACGGGTTATCCAGGATTCCACTAAAAGGAGTGCTTTGCTCTATGCCTTCTCTGCCCGGCACCCAGTAAGGCTTAAACCAATCCAGGTTCAGGTTAGGCGAAAGCCCCCTGATGAAGTACATGATAGTGTGGTTGTTATACCCTGAAGATGGCAGGTTATCGCTGGTATTCTGGGTATAGTTTACTTTGGAAGCTATTTCCAGTTTATCAGTTATCTTATGGTTAAGGGATAGCGCTATCGTGTTACGGCTGTAGCCTGTGTTAGGCACAATCCATTTGTTCTGCAGGTTGGTGTAAGATAAACGGGCTGATGATTTATCTGAGCCACCGTCTATACTGATGCTGTTTGTGAACGTAGAACCGGTTTCAAAAAAGTCTTTACGGTTATTTTTGTAAGGTACCCATGGAGTTCGGGTTGCACCTGTAGTTCGTGTTACCGGGTCGTACTGGAAAAAGCTTTGTCCGTTAAAGCGTGGTCCCCAGGCAGAGCTGGTACTTCTAGTACTTGGACCATCTTCAGTGTTCAGGTAAGAATACCACAGATCCTGTCCGCCGGTACCCTGTCCGTACTCATACTGGTAATCTGGCCAGCGCGATACATTGCTGATAGTGCTGTTGGAGTTTATAGTTACGCCAATACCTTTCTTTTTTGACTTACCTGATTTTGTAGTGATGATGATAGCACCGTTTGCACCTCTGGCACCGTAAAGTGCAGCGGCACCAGGACCTTTCAATACCGATACACTCTCAATATCCTCCGGGTTAATGTCGCCAAGGCCATTTCCAAAATCCACTGCGTTGTCTGCCTCCAGGTACGATCCGCTTCCTGAACCAACAGCACGGTTACTCATAACCACACCATCTACAACTATAAGAGCTTCACTGCTACCTGTCAGGTTATTTTCGCCACGTAAGATAATCTTGTTAGAACCGGCAGGACCACCACCAGATTTAACCATGTTCAGACCGGCTACTTTACCAGATAAAGCGTCTGTCCAGTTGTTAGATACAGCATTTGTAAGGTCTTCGCCTTTTACCTGCGATATCGCATAACCCAGCGCTTTTTCTTCACGCTTGATACCAAGGGCAGTTACAACAACTTCTGAAAGCTGCTTGCTATCAAGAGGCAGGGTTACAGCCAGGTTTTCTTCAGCTTTTGTTACAGTAACATTCTGTTGCTGGTAACCTACAAATCTGAAAGACAGAACAGTTCCAACTGCCACATCTACTTTAAAATTGCCTTCTGCATTTGAAATGCCAACGGCCTGCTGATTGGCCAGAATTGTTACGCCAGGTAATGTACTACCGTCATCACCGGCAATTACTTTTCCTTTTACAGTTACTTTCTGGGCTTGAGGAGCCTGCACATATACGGTAGACGCTATTGCGTTTGCCGCCAGTCCATTTCCTGCTAACAGCAGGCATGAGCATAGCCAAAGACTCTTCTTCAGACTATTCCTGCTCTTTTTGGGCGGATGTAAAAGTTTTTCCATCTGATTTGGTTTAAAACTGGTATTGAGAGTTATCTAGATTGAGTTAATTGAAGGTTTTCTTTTTCTTTATTCCAGGTAAGGGCCGTGAAGAAGATAGATAGGAGACAAGCTGCTATCAGCACCATAAAGCCGCCATCCCAGCCCCATGCATCTACTACAAAACCCATGGCTATATTGGCAAACAAGGCACCGCCCATATACCCAAACAAACCTGTCAGGCCGGCGGCAGTACCAGCGGCTTTTTTAGCTACCAGGTCGAGGGCCTGCACACCTATCAGCATTACAGGGCCATAGATCAGGAAGCCAATCGCGATCAGGGCCAGGTTATCGATCCAGATGTTGCCGGCAGGGTTTTTCCAGTAAACGATTACTGCTACCAGTACAAGCGCCATGTATATAATAGTAGCAGGTGCACGGCGGCCTTTAAATACTTTATCGCTCAACCAGCCACAAAGTAGCGTACCCGGTATACCGGCGTACTCGTAAGCAAAATAAGCCCAGCCCGTTTCTTTCACCGAAAAGCCTTTTGCTTCTTCTAAATAAGTCGGAGCCCAGTCCAGGATGCCGTAGCGTACCAGGTACACAAATGCGTTGGCAAATGCAATGTACCACAGCAGGCGGTTGTTGAATACATATTTAAAGAAGATGTCTTTGGCGCTCAGCTCTTTTTCGTGCTCGGCAGAATAGTTTTTAGGATAGTCGTTCTTATACTCTTCTATAGTTGGTAAGCCGCAGGACTGAGGTGTATCGCGCACCAGCATATAAGTTACCAATGCAGAAAGCAATGCAACCAGACCCGGGAAATAGAGAATACTCTGCCATGTACCGAAAATGGCAATTGCAGCGATAGATAATGGCCCGATTAAGCCACCACCCACGTTGTGCGCCACATTCCAGATCGACATTTTGGTACCACGCTCTTTTGTAGAGAACCAGTGCACCATTACGCGTCCGCAAGGCGGCCATCCCATTCCCTGAAACCAGCCATTAAGGAACAGCAGCACAAACATGATAAGGATAGAACTGGTAGCAAAAGGCACAAAGCCCATGAAGATCATAGTCAGGGCAGAGAGCAGCAAACCAACACTCAGGAAAGTCCGGGCATTGCTCCTGTCAGAGAGGTTACCCATTAGGAATTTGCTCAGACCATAGGCTATAGATACGCCGGACAAGGCAAAACCAAGATCTGCTTTAGAATATCCCTGCGCTATCAGTTCGGGCATTACAAGCGAGAAATTCTTGCGTACCAGGTAATAACCTGCATACCCAATAAATATCCCGATAAAAACCTGAAGACGCAGTCGCTTATACTCCGGATCAATTCTTTCTAAGGGTAGCCGATCTGTGTGAGGGGCCGGTGCAATAAGACGCATACTTATCCTGTAAAATTTTTAAGCTATTCGATTATATCTTTTTTAATAATAGTTGCTTTGTTCAGCCTCATCAGCCTCCCATAAACAATAGTATTCTTCCACGAATACAACTTTTTATTTATTTACTTATTCAGAATCAATATCCTGTGTTATGAATGCTCTAATTTCTTATTTTTTACTAGAAAACAAGGCATTATCAGCTCATTTCAGACATAAAAAGTAAACCAATCAACATAGCATTTTACTAATATTGAAGACTTTACGAACTAGTTCTAACTATAACCCGGTCCGCAGATTATAACTATTACTTTATAGTTCAGGCCACCTGGCTTGTGCTGTTTTCTTTTAAAGCAGCCGGATCATAAGCTTCCAACAGATACTGGTTACCCAGTTTTATAAAACTGTTTATCTGGTTCTGTTTCCAGGCTTCGCTTAAGCCTAATTCGGCTGCCATTATAGCTGCTACTGCCGGCGCCATATCTATTGCTGCTTTCGCATTCAGGAACAATACACGCATTCTTCTGGCAAGTACATCTTCTATAGTTCTCGCCATTTCGTGCTTCACAACCCAAACCACTTCTGCCTGTGTATTCGGGAAGGCGGCAATCAGTTTCTGGTTTAACTCAGGTCGTTGCTGCATAAGTGCTTTAATACCTGCGGCGTCACTGCCATACACATCCAGGTGATCTGGTGCAGGCTGTGGTTTTGCGTACCCATGAATTTTAAGGTCTGCAGTAACACATGGTTTTGCTGCCAGCTTGCCTATAGTTATAGCCTGCTCTAATGTGTCTTCGGCCATCTTGCGGTAGGTTGTCCATTTGCCACCGGTTATAGTTACCAACCCAGAATCCGCAACTATAAGCTTATGACTGCGCGATATCTCTTTTGTGCTGTTGGTGCCTTTAGCAGGCGCTGCCAACGGACGTAATCCTGCAAATACACTCAGCACATCTTTACGGTGTGGCTTGCGTGTCATGTACTGGCCTGCTGTATCCAGTATAAAATTGATCTCGTCTTCCAGAGCAGTTGGCTCCAGGCTTGCTGTGTTAAGTGGCGTATCAGTTGTACCAACCAACACATGGTCGTGCCACGGAACTGCAAAAAGCACCCGGCCGTCCGGCGTTTTCGGGATCATCAGTGCTGTGTCGCTTTTCAGGAAAGACTTGTCCAGCACCACGTGCACGCCCTGGCTCGGACGAACCAATGGGTCCTGTGCCGGTTTATCCATCTGCAGCACATCGTTCACAAACACGCCGGTGGCATTTACCACTACTTTAGCCTGCAACTCAAATTCTTCGCTGCTTTCCAGGTCGCGGGCTTTTACACCTGCCACTTTTCCACTCGCATCTTTCAGTAAGCCTGTCACTTTAAAATAATTCAGCAGCACGCCACCCTGTTCTGCGCATGTCTGCGCAAGGTTTACAGCCAGGCGGGCATCATCAAACTGGCCATCGTAATAAATGATACCACCTTTAAGGCCATTTTGCTCCACGTTTGGCAACAGTTTCTGCACTGTTTTTTTACCTAGCAGCTCTGTTTTTTTAAATCTGTATTTACCAGCCATCCAGTCATAAACTTTCAGACCGATACCGTAAAAGCCCTGGTTAAAGAAACTATAGCTTGGTATCACAAAGGGCTGCACGTGTACCAGGTGCGGGGCATTCTGGAGCAGTAAACCTCGTTCGTGCAATGCTTCATACACCAGGCTAACATCGCCCTGAGCCAGGTAGCGTACACCACCATGTACCAGTTTTGTGCTGCGGCTCGAGGTACCTTTTGCATAATCAGATTGCTCCAGCAAAAGCGTTCTGTACCCCCGCGAAGCTGCATCAACAGCAACACCAAGTCCGGTTGCACCGCCTCCTACCACAATTATATCCCAGGTTGTTGTTTCATGCTTTAAGCGCTGTACAAACTTAGCCCTGTCAAATATACTTCCTTCTGCTTCTAATGCTTTCGAATGCATTGTTACTTTATTGTTATTATTTACCTTGTATTTCGTTTAAAGCTAAAAATAAAAACAATATAAAAGCAAATGAAATACGTAAAAAATATATAAAACCTGTTTTACGTTTCATAAAGCCATTTTATTCTAAAAACGAACAATCCCCTTAGGGTTAATACACCAAACGAAACCTGCCTATATCAATCGAAACCAGCTTAACAACTATAGTTCATTCATTTGCAGACAAAGGCATTCTGCTGCTTTAAGACAGATTCATAAGTAACAGAACGCCATAGGATTGCTCATACTCGTGGGACACAAGCTAGGGCTTTATCATTTCGACGAAAGGAGAAATCTGAATTAGTTATAGTTACACACCACGAGCAGGACAGGTTTACCTGTCCCTTTGAAACTATAGCCACGATCAATCTCGAAGCTTACCGGTTCAAACTATAGGTAAACTATAGCTATCGAAACTTATCAGTCTTTGGGTTGAGCGCCTTTGATTTGTTGCGGTGGCGCAGCCAACCCGAGCACAGCGAGGGTAGCAAGAAAGCAATAGCGCGATGCCCGAAGACGAGGCCTCCCGGCCGTGAGGGCACTAAAGCTAATTTGAAAATGTAGGCAAGTAAAGCTCCCAGGATTAGAAGTAATTTGAAATGATAGCTTGGTTCAGGTAGTAGAAATGCAAACTATAAGCTGAAATAGATTTCTCCTAACGTCGAAATGACAGTTGAGAAGTAAATCAATTATAGCCCAGACGCTAGCAGGAGCTACGCACGCCACCAGGTCTTACCAAATCCATATAATCAAGCCTCAAAACTTATCTATAGTTACTACAGTTGTATACCTGAAAGGAATGTAAACTATGGCCGCAAAAACGACACATTATTTAAACCTGATCTCCCAGATCGATATGCTCTATGAAGATGCCTTAGCACTTGAGAAGAAATTTGAGGGGCAAGTAAAGAAAGTGCATCCACGTTTTAAGAAAAGTGCCAAAAACCTGTTACACTACCTGGCGCTCAGGCAACATGACATCCGGGAGCTTCAGGAATCCTTATCACTTATCGGGCTTTCGTCGCTGGGTCGCGCGGAGGGGCATGTACTCGCAAGTTTAAGCGCCGTACGCGGTCAATTGTGCCAGTTAGCCAAATGTACTCCGCAGCACAAAGAGCTGGCTGTTTCGTTCTTCGAGAACAGAAAATTGCTGGCGAAACATACCGAAAGCCTTTGGGGACCCTTGCCCGAAAAAAGGACAACCCGCATTATGGTGACTTTCTCGTCGGATCTGGCAAAAGATTACGACCTGGTAGTGCGTATGCTGAAAGCGGGTATGAACTGCGCCCGCATTAACTGTGCTCACGACAACGAAAAAACCTGGATGGCCATGATCCGCAACATCCGTAAGGCAGAAAAGGAAACTGGTTTAGCCTGTACTATCCTCTTCGATCTGATGGGGCCTAAGTTGCGAACCGGCGAACTGAAAGCAGGACCTAAAGTGGTAGCAATTCATCAGATACATAATGAGTTGGGAGTACCTACTTCACCGGCAACAGTATGGCTTACAGGTTCCGGCGAACCGGCTCCGATTATGGCAGATGCTGTTTTACCGGTAGAAGATAGCTGGGTAGCCCAGTTACAGGAAGGCGACAAGATCAAGTTTACCGATACCCGTGGCAGAAAACGAACAATGGCTGTCATTCGAAAGGAAAAGAAAGGCGTAGTGGCACATCTGCTCAAAACCTCTTACCTGGTTACCGGCACGGAACTGACCGTAAAAAACAAAACTATAGCCGACAGCACTACACAAGTTGGGGCGTTGCCATCTATTGAGCTTCCAATACTTTTAAGGAAAGACGATTACCTGGTCCTGCACAGAGATCCTGCACCAGGTGAGCCAGCCCGTTTTGATGCGAGTGGCCACATACTTAGCCCCGCCTTTATTTCCTGTACCCTGCCTGCAGTATTTGATCAGGTAAAAGCCGGCGACCCGATCCTGTTTGATGATGGCGCGATAGAGGGCATAGTAGAAGAAGTGAATCCGGATAAGATGCTGGTTAAAATTACGTTTGCCAAAGCCAAGGGAAGCATTCTGCGGGCCGACAAAGGTATAAACCTGCCGGAGAGCAACCTGCACCTGCGCGACCTTACAGAGAAAGACAAAGCCGACCTGAGATTTGTGGCGAAGCACGCTGATATTGTAAACTTATCGTTTGCAAACCACCCTGTGATGGTAGAGGCGCTTTTTGCAGAGATAAAAAAACTGAAGGCAAAAGATTTGGCCGTCATGCTGAAGATCGAAACCAAAGAAGGCTTTAAACACCTGCCGCATCTGTTGCTTTCCGTTATGCAAACTTACCCTGCCGGTATTATGATTGCGCGCGGAGATTTGGCTGTGGAGTGTGGCTGGCAACGATTGGCGGAGGTGCAGGAAGAGATCTTATGGTTATGCGAGGCTTCTCATATTCCGGTGGTGTGGGCGACACAGGTACTGGAAACGCTTGCCAAAAAAGGGCGACCATCAAGAGCTGAAATTACAGATGCTGCCATGGCCCAGCGCGCCGATTGCGTGATGCTGAATAAAGGTCCGCACATTATAGAAGCCATTTCCATGCTTCACGATATTATGCACCGTATGCAGGAGCATCAACACAAAAAAACATCTATGTTGCGCAGTCTCCATATTTCAGAACTTACAACCGAAACGGCAGACTAAACTATAAACCCTACCTTTGCACCGCTTAAACTATAACCTATGGACGGAAGAAAACGCTCGAATATAAAACCAGGCCTGCGGGTAAACATTGTGATGAAAGAAGACCAGCGCACCGGCTACCTGACCGAAGGCTACGTACAGGACATCCTGACCAATTCACCAAACCACCCGCACGGCATAAAAGTAAGACTGGAAACCGGCGAAGTAGGAAGAGTGCAGGAAATACTTCCTGAGTTATAGAGTTTGTGAGTTTAGGAGTTAGAGAGTCTAGGAATTTGTGAGTTAGTGAGTTTGGGAGTTAAAGATTGGTTATTTTTTTGCTGCGTTTTTTCTGATTGTTGCTAGGATGGCGGTTAGCTCGAATGCTTCCTGCTTCAAAGCAGCTAAAAGATTCGGTTTTATAATTTCGGCTTCCTCCAGTATTTCGAGCCAGAACAGCGACTCGTCTGCTTCTTCTAACACCACTCCTATTTTAGCAACAAACTCAGCTTTTGACCTGGCTCTGCAAGTTGCTCTATAGTTAGCCGCAACCGAAGTAGCCGAACGCAATAACTGCTTTCCAATAATCTGTGCCTCATCATTTTTAGGCAACGACTGAAACAACTTGATCACGCGCAAAGCAAAGGTTTTTGTTCGCTTCTTAAACTGTTCCCCAAAATCAAAATTTCTAATTCTTACATCCACCATTTTCCAACTCTTTAACTCCCTAATTCCTAAACTCTTTAACTCCCAAACTATAGTATCCCTTCATCGGCAAAGCTATAGTAGTCATTGTCAGTGAAGATGATGTGGTCGAGAATGGGGAGATCAAGAAACTGGCCGGCTTCCTTCATTTTTTTGGTGAGGGAGATATCAGCGGCGCTGGGCTTGGTGTTGCCGCTCGGGTGGTTGTGTACCAGTATAACAGAGCTTGCCAGCTGTTCCAGTGCTTTTTTAAAGATGATCTTTGGGTCAGCAACTGTTCCGGCCACGCCGCCGGCGCTTATGCTTTCCTTTTTCATGACAATGTTGGCTCGATTCAGAAGGATAATCCAAAATTCTTCGTGCGGAAGATCCAACAATTGTGGCTTTATATAGTTGTAGATGTCGGTGGAACAGGTGATCTGGGTTTTAGCGGAAGCAGCAGTTTCTTTCCGTCGGCGGCCAAGCTCCAGGGCACTAACTATAGTTATCGCTTTTGCTTCGCCAATACCTTTGTGTTTCATCAGGTCTTTTACCGAGAGGCGGGCCAGTTCGTTAAGATCATTGTTAACCGCAGAAAGTATCAGTTTGGCTACATCTACAGCTGTTAATTTGGGTGTACCGGAGCCTATGAGTATCGCTATTAGTTCGGCATCGCTCAGGGCTGCTTTGCCTTTCAGCAGCAGTTTTTCGCGCGGACGGTCTTCTTCGGCCCAGGTTTTAATGTTAAGTGCAGGGGTGTAAGCAGCAAGAGTGTCAGTGTCTTTCATGCGGTACAATATTTGTTAAGTAAAAGCTGTGCTACTGAAAGTATTTTATAGTTTATTTAGTTCAGTGACAGGCATTTTTACTTCTTTTTTTATTACTATTTCCTTTGTTGCCAGTTCATCCAGGGCTGGCTCTTTTTTTATGAAGCAACGCATGATGTCTTTTCTCATTCTAATACTCCTCCTCTTCCTGGTAGACCTTTATGCATTCCAGGCGCTCAAAACTGTTATACAGGGCTTGTCTCCGGCAACACAGCAATACATTAAAATCGGATACTGGGTATTATTTGCAGCGGCAGTTATCGTGTTTGCCATATTTGCCAATACGCCAAAGCACCCCTCCACTCCGCTTAAAGTTTACTTAACCAACATCTTTTTTATACTATATGCCAGTAAGCTGCTGGTGGTGTTTTTCCTTTTTGCAGATGACCTGATCCGGCTAGGCAAACTCACACTTGGTGCTCTTAATACCGATGTAAAATATGATCCTTCGCGCAGCAAGTTCCTGAGCCAGATGGGATTTATGGTAGCGGCGGTGCCTTTTACAGCGTTTATTTACGGCATGGTAAAGGGCGCTTACGATTACAGGATAAAGCGCATTACGCTTAAATTCCCGAACCTGCCTGCTGCCTTCGATGGCTACAAAATGCTGCAGATATCGGACCTCCATACAGGAAGTTTTCATTCTAAAGAGCCTTTGCAGGAGGCGGTGCGGCTGATTAACAAACAGGAAGCAGACCTGGTATTTTTTACCGGCGACCTGGTAAATAACGTGGAAACGGAGCTACACAATCACCTCGACACCCTGAAAGAGATCAAAGCCAAAACCGGCGTATTCTCAGTGCTGGGCAACCACGATTATGGCGATTATGTGAACTGGAGCAGTGCCGAAGCCAAACGCGCTAACCTGGAAAAACTGATCGCATCGCACGGTAAAATGGGCTGGCAAATACTGATGAACGAGCACCGCAAGATTGAGAAAGATGGCGCACACATAGCGATACTTGGTGTAGAGAACTGGGGTAATCGTGCTGGTTTTCCAAAATACGGCGACCTGCGTAAAGCGTACGCCGGTACCGAACAAAGCCTATTTAAAGTATTACTATCACACGACCCCTCGCACTGGGACGGCGAAATAAACCAGAAATATTCCGATATCGACCTTACTTTATCGGGGCATACGCATGGCATGCAGTTTGGCGTGAATATACCCGGCTTTAAATGGAGCCCGGTGCAGTATGTTTATAAACAATGGGCCGGCTTGTATCAGAAAGGGAAACAATACCTCTATGTAAACACTGGCCTGGGCTTTCTCGGCTATCCGGGGCGCGTTGGCTTCTTACCTGAAATAACCGTGTTTGAGCTCAAAAAAGCTTAAACTATACCACACATAAAGCAACGGACCGGCCCTGAAAGCCGGTCCGTTTTATTTTACCCAAACTATAGCTGGGCGCTCACTTGCACCGGCTTTTTAACTTTACCAATTGCTGCACGTAAAAAATCAGGCACATGCTATATAAAACTATAGTTTACCAAAGTTTGTGCGCCCATGTATAACGCTAGAAAACAAACCATGAAAAAGATAATCTATAGTATGAGTATGGCTGCGGCTTTACTTTTCACAGCATGTTCCGAGCATAGAAGCACTACCGATAGAGGCACTACCTATGAGGTAGCAGATGCGAATAAAGATGAAGTTGTCGATCCTACGCAAATCAGGCAATATCCGCTTCCGGGTACGGCTGGCAACGCTACCACATCAAATAATGCAAGCACAGACAATGCCACTTCTAACTTAACAGCAACACAACTGGTAATTGCATATTACGACAGCGTTAATCCGGCGCAGGCTTACAGATCTCAGAACTATAAATTCAGTTCTACCAAGCTAATGGGCGGTAAAGCAGCGGCAGCGGACATGTCAACAAATACTAACAAAACGAACATGGATTCGGCCACAACCAGAACCCCGGGCAGCACTACCGCCCAAGGAGAGAGCCGCAACGCTGTTGGTAGCCAAAAGACCGGAAACGATAAAATCAGGGTAACAGACAGCAAGAAAAAGCCTGTTGATACCGGAAACAAAACGAAGAAAAGACTGACTCCGGATCAGTAAAATATGCCAACCGGATAGAAAAGTTTATTCAAAAGCCTGTGACAACTATAGTTACAGGCTTTTGCTTTATTAATGCACAAAATATAACTATAGACCAGGTGGCACTACTATAAATTTTGGACCTCGCATACTTTTTAACCATCTTTGGCGTATTACAAAAGGCAACATAAATTGCTATTGCACCCGACCCTATACATGCACCGGTTCCTCTTCGTAATTAGCTGCGCTTTTACCTTTTTGCTGCTGGCCAACATGCCTGCACAAGCACAGCGTAATGTAAGAATAAGCGGAACGGTACTTGGGCCTGACAAAAAAACGCCTGTGCCTGGGGCTGGTATTATCCGGTATGGTACTACAAGGGCTGTTATTTCTGATGCCGAAGGAAAGTTCCTGATAGATGTAGCCGTTGATGATACCTTGCTGATACGGGCAGTCGGTTATAAGCCGCTGCTTTATTTGCCACAACGCCTGCCGGTTTCAGAGATGCGCGTAAACATAGTGCTGCAGGAAGATAGCGTGATGCTTGGCGAAGTGGAAGTTACCAACCGCCCATCAGAAGAAATGATACAGCGCGCCCTGCGTAACATGAACCGCCCCGACCCCAACTATGTAAAGAACCCGGCTTATGTGGAGCCGCCAAAAGCCATCGAACTGCCGCCCCCACCCCCACCTACGCTGCTTACGCCAATCAGTTTGCTGTATGATCTTTTCTCGAGAGAGGGGAAAGAGCTACGAAAGATGCAGGAGATTTACATGATGCTGGAACTGCAACGACAGTTGAAGGAACAGGAAGACTATAACCGCTTTTTTAAGGATAATACCGGCTACGAACAAGAAAAAAAACAGTAAATCGCCAACAAAACCGCAAAGCTATAGTTAGCATTAACAAACTATAGCGCCATGAAAATAGGTTATCCCTGCATTAATCAGTCCCTCGACTGCACCTCTTCCCGCACTTTCCGGCTGGCCTCTTACTCTGAAGAGCGCCTGATAGAAACCGTGGCTCTCAACCTTGCCTGTTTGCAGCGCATACTGGAATACAATGTGCAGAACGGCTTGCTGTTTTTCAGGCTCACCTCTGACCTGGTGCCTTTTGCCTCGCATGAGATAAACCAATACAACTGGCAGGAGCATTTTAAATCTGAATTTCAGCAACTGGGCAACTATATAAAAGAGCACAACCTGCGCATCTCCATGCACCCCGACCAGTTTGTAGTGCTTAACTCGCCTAACCCACAAACGGTAAAAAACAGCATTGCCGAACTAGTGTACCAGGGCACTGTACTCGACCTGATGGAACTGGACACAACCGCCAAACTACAGATACACGGCGGTGGCGGTTACGGCGACAAGGGCTCTGCCTTGGCACGTTTTGCAGAGGTCTACCACACCCAGCTACCCGATGCGGTAAAAGCAAGGCTTTGCGTGGAGAACGACGACCGGACCTATAGTTTACTCGACTGCCTGCACCTGCACGAACTTACCGGCATCCCTATCATTTTCGATAATCTGCATCATGAATGCGTAAATAACGGCGAGCCGATGCGCGAGGCAGTAGAGATGGCAGCATCGACCTGGAAACCGGACCGGGATGGAATTTTGATGATGGACTATAGTGCACAGGCGCCAGCAGAGCGCAAAGGCAAACATGTGCAAAGTATTTCAGAACAGCTTTTTCACGATTTCTTAGCTGAAACCGAGGGGCTGGATATGGATATAATGCTGGAAATAAAAGACAAAGAAACCAGCGCCCTGAAAGCTGTGGAAGTTGCCAGGGCGCTGGGCCGTTTATAGTATTGCTGCCAGCTGGTGGTAGATCCAGGCAGCCAGTTCCCATAGCACCCACACCAGGAGAGCGAACAGCACCAAAACACCTATAATTACGCCTATGATCACGTTTTTACCGCTGCCCTGGTATTTACCTTCTTCGTAATGCCTGGTTAGCAGGCGCACATTTTTTTCGTTTGCCTTAAAGAAGAAGTCGAAAACGTTACCTAACACCGGTATACTTCCGATCAAAGTATCAAGCGCGATGTTGATGAGCATTAGCGCAACCAGTTTACCACTTGCTCCGTGGCGTGCCATTGTCATTACCAACATTGCCGACACACCAAACGAGGCCAAGTCGCCGGCCACAGGCAACAGGCCAAGTATCGGGTCGAGGCCAAAACGGAAGTTAGTGCCGGGCAACCTGAACTGGTTATCCATTAACTTCACCATGTGGTTTACCCATTTCAGTTTTTCGGTGTGCGGAGTACGGCTGTAGCGTATGTCTTGTGGTTCCATAGTAGCCGCTTATACGCATATATAGCCGTTAAGTATAGGTTTATAAACTATAGCCTATACCCTCACGGATATAGTTTTGAAAGCCCCGTCCGTAAACTATAGTTTAGTCGCGCCGGCTATACTTATTCTTCTTGAAGTTCTTCTTTTTGCGGGCATCCCATTTCTTGTTCTTAGTTTCCTTGCGATTACGATCAAAACGCATGCTTTGCCCGTCATCATCAATAACTACAGCCTTTCGCCCCTGCATTGGGTTACAGGATGCAGCCATTAAACAAATAAAAGTATAAAGTAACAGGTGTCTAAGTATTCTCATAGGTGAAGTAAAAATGGGCAACAGCCATTAAACTATAGTTGCTTAAGGCGTTGGTTCCGGTAAAACATAAACTTTGCTGAATGAGATTTCTTTATACTTTTATTCTTGTTATTGGTTTAATTCAAATCGAAATAAAATTTATTTAATACACCGTTACAAAAGCAAAAGGCTGTAGCTATAGTTTTACAACTATAGCTACAGCCTTTCGTGCCGGCACAAGAATATTACTTTTTCTTGCCTTTGCCTTTCCCCTTGCCCTTGGTATGGCCCGGGTTAGTAGAGTTTGGGTGATGTGGGTTGTTAGGGTTTTTATACCAGCCTTTGTGCAGGCCATTGTCCTTACGGGTAGTGCCCGAGCTACCGATCCTTACCGATTTGCTGTCAACTACAATAACCTTCCCTGTTCTGCTGCTGGTTGTTTTTTTAGAGGATGAACATGATGCCAATACTGCTACTGTGGCCATTAGCCAAATTACTTGCTTAAAATGCATTATTTTAAAATTAAGGATACCTGGGGCTCAAACGAAAACCTGGCTGCAAAAGTATCTCAATAAAGATTATACTGCAAAACAGGCTACTATAAATTGCACTTTATAGGATGCCTTTAAATTTACAAAGGTTCAGTTCGTCTCCCTGATCTGGCAACTATAGTTAACCCATCGCTGGTAACTTCAGCGCTGGGTTAACTATAGTTGAGAAAAAAGCTATTCGTTAGACAGGGAATAAGGCGCATCCGCTTTAGAAGTACCTCTCTTTTTATCAGGCTTGTCGGTCATTGTATAGTTCAGCGTAGCACCTTTCATCAGTTCCGAATGACTCAGCCAGTTACGGCTACCTGAGAGGCAAAACTGTATGACGCTGCTTTATACCATCGACAAATCTCCCCAATCCATAAGATCTTTTGAGCAGCTTTTTCCACTTGCTTTTTATTTTAGCAACAGGGAAATCAGCCGAAAACTATGCCAGGCAACTGTTCACATCTCCTCAGAAAACCCACATTATACTGGTAAAACAAGGCTGAATTCTGTAGTTTTAAGCATGCTACAAAAAATTAACCTTTCTTCTTTCAGAGACTTTCTAAAGTCCGGATCAGCAGGTGGCTTTATCTTAATGGCCTGTGTTGTACTGTCTTTACTTATTGCAAACTCTCCGCTCGGCCCTGGCTTTGAGCGTTTTCTTGCCCAGGAAATAGGGTATGAATCTGATTTTTTACAATTAAGATATCCTGTTCTGTTATGGATAAATGATGGTTTAATGGCAGTGTTTTTCCTGCTGGTCGGGCTGGAAATAAAGAGGGAATTGGTGGAAGGAGAACTGTCTTCTTTTAAACAGGCAGCCTTACCTGTTTTCGCTGCTATCGGGGGGATGTTGGTTCCTGCTGTTATCTATGCTTTGTTTAACCAAGGTACCACTACCGCTAATGGCTGGGGTATTCCGATGGCTACCGACATTGCCTTTGCTATTGCCGTGGTAACACTTTTGGGTAAGAGGGTGCCGCTCTCACTTAAGGTATTCTTAACTGCCCTGGCTATAGTTGATGATCTAGGTGCCATCCTGGTCATCGCTCTGTTCTATTCTTCTGAAATGCACCTTAATTACCTTTTGTATGCAGCAGGAGTGCTTGTCTTGCTAATTATCTTCAATAGAATAGGCGTTAAAAACATCTGGCTATATCTGCTGCCAGGAGTGGCGATGTGGTACTTTATTCACCATTCAGGTATACATGCTACTGTTGCGGGTGTGCTTACGGCGCTAACCCTGCCAACTACCCCAGACGAAACAGAATCGCCCCTGGAGAAGCTGGAACATGCGTTAACCAAACCTGTAAACTTCCTGATCATGCCCATCTTTGCTTTAGCCAATACAAACGTAAGGTTTGAGTCAGAAATGTTAGATGGCCTGACAACCAGCCTTGGGTTAGGCATTATTGCTGGATTGATACTTGGTAAACCTATTGGCATTGTCTTCTTTTCCTGGCTTTCAGTGAAGTTAGGAATCAGTTCCCTGCCTGAAGGAACCAGATGGATTCAGTTCCTGGGTTTAGGTTTACTGGCAGGGATAGGATTTACCATGTCAATCTTCATTGCCTTGCTCTCTTTCAGCGAGCCTACTTTTCAGACGCAGGCTAAATTTGCTATTCTGATCGCCTCTCTTCTGGCCGGTATTTGCGGGTACCTGTTTCTCAGAAAAGTGGGTGCAGCCAATACGTATCCCGAAGAAGCTTAAACCTGGCATTTCCTAAGGTGGTGAAGGAACAACAACTAGATGAGTTGTCTGCTTTAGATCAGTAATAAACTATAAAAGCCCGCAGTTTGTGAAAACCACGGGCTTTTATAGTTTATTACTGATCTTTTAATTTATAGTTAAGTTTAAAAGCAGACGCTTTTTTATTTGGTTCCGCCCCCTTTTGGAATAAAGAATCTCATTGGCATGGTATAGTATACTGATATTATGCGTCCGTTCTGCTTTCCGGGTATCCAGGTGGGCATAGCTTTTAAAACCCGTATGGCTTCGGCATCTATACTTTCAGATATTCCTTTCTGAATTTTAAACTCGCGCAACTCGCCGGTCTGGCCAACTATAAAATTGACGACCACCAGTCCTTCCTTGTTTTGCGCGATGGCATCTTTAGGGTATTTTATGTTAGCGGCGATAAAATCGAACATGGCCTGTTGCCCTCCCGGAAATGATGGCATTTGTTCTACGTAAGTATAAATCAACTCCTTTTCTGGAGCTACTTCTAAAGCTGATATATTTACCGGAACCGATACCCTCACCGGAACAGGTTTGCCATTTACCTCACCTGGCCTCCATCCCGGCATAGTTAAAGCAGCTTTTGTCAGGGCCTGCTCCAGCTTTACATTCGCTTCAAGTGTTCTTTTAACGTTGGGCACATAACTATCTGCTATAGTTACCTCGCTCACCTGGCCTGTGGCACCTACAACCAGACTCAGGGTGATCACTCCCCCCGGCTCCCTGTTTACATTGGTTAGCGCTTTTGCAAAATATGCATCTATAGACTGCTGCCCGCCCAGCACCGAAGGCTGCTTATCAGCAGAACTATAGATTTTTTCGGTATTGCCCTGAGCTATAGTTTCTGTTGTAACTGCTCCTGCCAGAGCCAGCAAAATTGAGAGTGCACATATGCTGCTTATGCGTAAGGTTTTCATATATCGTAGCTAAAAGTATAAGGTGTTAAGAATTCCCAATGAGGGGTAATAAAGCTGTTATGCTGCAAAGTACATAAAAATAACCTAGGAGTGCAGCATTTAATTTCTCGCCTGTTTTGCTACTGCCTCATTTAACTTAATGAAATACATACCGGTAGAACTTGCTATCGTATGGTCGTCCGTCGTCATGTATGGAAACCTGCCCTTCAAGCAAACCATTTTCATTGTAATAGTAATTGGTAATTATTCCTTCATCACTTGTTCTGGTAACAACCCTGCCTGATGCATCTCGGGTGTAGGTAATGGTAATATACCCTTTCTCCTGCATCAGTTGTCCTTGCGCGGTATAAACATAAGTCCTGGAAGGCACACGCCTTCCAGGGGAATGACGCGCTATTTTGTCCATTACCGGGTAGAAACCATATTTAGTAAACAGGAGCCTGCTTGCCTCAGGATGCTGCTGCAGATACGCCATTATCTCCATCTCGAAATCCATTTTACCAGACTCTACCACTTTTCCGTTTTCTGTTTTGGTGTAGTAATAGCTAGGTTCACTCATTCCTTTTGGCGAGAATTGCACATGGTCATGCCGCAGAATTGTAGGGTCTGAACCAAGTAAATAAAACCGGCTGATACTTTTAGATTTTTGAGATGACCCTGTTCGTTCTTCTACATAAGTTGTGTCGTTCTTTACCCAGGTGCGACCTGATTTTTCCGCTACCCATTTTCCTGCTGTTGTGTCCCATCTATAGTGGCCGGGCGCCTTCTTGCCTGCTTTAACATGCCGATGCTGAGACGATGGCTTCCAGGTTGTGTCCCTGCTGGCATCTGCACTGCGCACAAAGGAGGTAGACACTTCCAGTACTCCTTTGCTGTTGTACTCATATTTTGTTTTTCCGGTCAGTTTACCATTGTGGGCATACTTCTTTTGTATCATTTGTCCGTTACTATCCATCAGGTAGTAGTCAGACACAAAACGGGGGCGAATCAGTGTGCCATTGTAGTATTCGTCGGATTCCACATAGACTTCTTTTACCTTGTTGGTGAGGTAAACATTTTTTTCATCCTGACCATAGATAATTTCAAGGTCGGTTTCCTGCGCTGTTGCAGAAAAGCTTAAAAGCAGCACTAAGCCAGACAAAAATGTATTGTGGAAACTTTTAGTGAGGAAGTTCATAGCTCAGTAAGTCCGGCTTAAAGCCGAAAGATTTATAAAAACGATGGCCCGGCACTTAAACTATACTTTGTTCTCATGAGGCTAAAGCTGCTAAAAGTAACACAACTATATATCAACATCCAAATTTAAAATAAGCCTGAACCTTGAACTATAGCAGACCATGACATTACTTAGAGATTGCCTCCTTGGCTTAGGCTACTCCCCGCGACATCAAAGCCGTGGCGCGGGCAATCGGGCATATTTGGGTGCGCATGACGAAACTACCTGCAGGAGCTAACCGAATCGGAACAGGACAGCCTGCCGAACACCACCTTTGAGGGGTTTAAACCAAATGTTTGACTATTGTTTACGTGAAATAAAAAAGGGTCCTTTACGATATGTAAAGGACCCTTTTAGAATAGAGTTGTGGAGTAGCAGGGATTCGAACCCTGGTCCAGACAAGGAAATCGACGGGCTTTCTACATGCTTAGGTTTATTCGGATTGTCGGGAGCTTGCTAGTATAAACCAAACTAATGCGCACTCCTTAGATGCTTAATTTCGCCTGTGCACCGCACCTTTACACAAGCTAGCAAATCGGATCGAAGCCTCTGATGTGCAAGCAGATTTACGAAACCTGCACGAGACTATGGCTAGTGCTTAATACCTAGATTAAGCAGCCATGGCGTAGTTATATTCGCCAGTTATTGTTCGAACGGATTTTTAACAGGTGGTACGTTCATCACCCGACATGCTTACACGCAATCTGCACAAGCTGTCAATTCCGGTCTACCCCATAAGTTAAAGAACGGATTCTTGATTTGTATACTCCAAGAAGTACGCCACAAACATACGCAATTTTATGGCATTCCGATGTCGTATTGGTTATTATTTATAACACATTTACATGGCTTAAAAGTTTCAGGCTATCATTAAACTATAGGTGCTATAGTTTCAAAGAGACCTTTAAATAACCAAACCCTTCCTCGGCATGTATAGGACACACCTCGGAAAGGGATGGGTTACAACTAATCTAATTATTGGAGTAATTTACTTCTGAGCGGTAGTTACCTTACTCTTCATTACCGGTGCCTGGTACAGGTCAACTATAGAGTTGGTGTATTTGCAGTAATTTATCGGGTTGCTTACCTGGAACACTTCAGGTTGTTTTGCACCCATTGGCACAAGCATCAGCGATTTTTTAGAATCTATAGTCTCGCGGGTGAAGTCTACTCCTTCACGGTTATCGAATTTTACATCAAAGTAATAAAGGTACGGATACACCCATTTCACATACTGCGCTTTGTCGGCTCCGGACAGGCTCCTGATCTCCAGCTTATCATAGTTCTTGGCTATTGCCTGCTGAAACTCCACGGCATTAAGCGGCACGTTGTTCAGCACGGGCATTACATCGAACTGACCATCCAGCAATACCCACTTTTTCATATCCGGCAAGTAAACTTCCAGCAACACGTGGCCTGCACCAGATTCTATAGTTTCAACGTCTTTCATTTTAAGGCCCATTGTTCGGGCTGGCAAACCAATGGCATTCAGGCAGGCGGTAGTTACAATACCATATTCTACGCATCGGAACTGTTTACCTTCTTTTACCTCGGCCAGTATAGTTAGCGCATCCGGGCTGCTAGGCTGGTTCATACCGTTGTGCTTCCACTGGTTGTGTACCCAGTTTACCATGCGCAGTGCTTTTTCAGTATCATTGGCGGCGCCCGCAACTATAGCATCCAGGTTATATTGCGCCCGCAGCTGGTCCAGGTAAGTATTGCCGTTATTCTGCTCATACAGCATTGTATAAGCCGGAACGGTATTGGTCTCATTGAATTTCAGCGCTTCAAAACTATAGCCTTTAATCTCTGTCAGGGCATAGTCTTTATTGTTCAGCAATACATAGAACTGATGCGACTTGCCTGGCTTTAACCTGAAGCTGATAGAGTCGGAGTCGGTGTAAAAAGAGAACTTTACTTTTTTGTTGTGCACGGGCACTTTCAGTTCGTCAACTGCTATCTGCGGGCTGATGTTCCAGTTACCTTTTACCCATTCGTTGCCAACTTTATAGTCTGCAACTTTATTGGTGGCCTCAATTACCGGCAGGCCTTTGTAGCTTTTCTGAGCAATGGCAGGCGCTACCAGCACCAGCATCAATAGTAAAAATGATAATGACTTTTTCATGGTTTTAGATTGTACTTATAGTTCGGAAATAGGAATTCTTATTCTGTTCGGAGGGAAGTAACTGGGTTAGATACAGCTGTTTTAATAGCATGGAAGCTCAGGGTAATAATGGCTATAACTATAGTTAAGATGAAAGCCGAGGCAAAGATCCACCAGCTCAGATCGGTACGGTCTACATAGTTCTCCAGCCAGCCGTTCATAAAATACCAGCCCAGCGGCAAGGCGATCAGGTTCGCTATCAGCACCAGTTTCAGGAAATCCTTGCTCAGCATGTACACAATACTGGCTACCGATGCGCCCAACACTTTGCGGATACCGATCTCTTTGGTGCGCTGCTCGGCAGTAAACAAGGCCAGGCCAAATAAACCCAGGCAGGAAATAAAGATGGCGATGATGGCGAAGTATTGCGTTAAGCGGCCCATTACGGCTTCGCTCTTGTACATGCGCTCAAAATCTTCGTCCAGGAAGTGGTACTCGAACGGGAAGGCCGGATTATGCCTTTTCACTACCTTTTCTACAGCTGCCAGTACTTCGGGCGTCTGGCCTGGCGCTATGCGTGCGTACAGATACCGCTGGTTTGCATCCTGTAATCTTAAAATAAGCGGCTGCATGCTACTGTGCATCGAGCGGGAGTTAAAATCTTTCACTACCCCTATGATATGGCCTTTGATATTCCAGATCTGGATCGGTTGCCCCACCGGGTCCTGCAGTTGCATCAGGCGGGCAGCTTCTTCGTTTATGATAAAAGCAGCCGTATCGGTGCCAAAATCCTTCGAGAAATCGCGGCCGTCCTTTACCTGAATTCCCATGGCGTTTGCATAGTTATAATCCACGGCCATCATCCCGAACAACACGTTTGCATTAGGGTCTTTCCCCTTCCAACCCACATCGCCGGTCGAGTTACTGATCTCAAGCGGGATCTGGTCAGAGGCGCTCAGGCCTACAATACCCGGTATATTTTGCAGATCACGTTTGAGTACTTCATACTTTTTGCCAAGATCACCATCCAGCTGAAAGTAAAGGACATTTTCTCGGTTCAGGCCAATGTTTTTGGTGCGGATGTAGTGCAGCTGCAGGTACACAACCAGCGTACTGATGATAAGCAGACCAGATAAAATAAACTGGAACACCACCAGCCCTTTGCGGAAAACGGAAATGCGCTTGCTCACTTTGCTTGTTCCTTTCAGCACCACCACCGGGTCGAAAGACGACAGGAAGAAAGCCGGGTAGCTGCCTGATAGAATACCAGTAACTATAGCTACCCCAAATAACAACAGAAGCAAGGCAGGGTCGCTCAGGTCCAGGTCTATAAACTTACCGGTAAGCTCGTTAAAGTGCGGCAGCAGTATGCCCGTCAGGTTTACCGATACAAACAGCGCCAGAAAAGCCACCAGCACCGACTCCACCATAAACTGTTTTATCAGCGAAGATTTGTTTGCCCCGATGGCTTTACGAACACCTACTTCTTTAGCGCGTTTAGCAGAGCGGGCCGTAGCCAGGTTCATGAAGTTGATGCACGCAATGGCAAGTATAAAAACAGCTACCACCGAAAACAGGCGCACCGTTTCTATTCTGCCGCCCCCGGCTACCTTAGTCCCATTAAATTTACCGTACAGGTACATTTCGCTCACCGGCTGCAGAAACAGTTCAATGTTGGTGTCCTTGCTGTACTTTTCTACATAATCTTTAATTTTCTCATTAAAAGCCGCCAGGTCGGTGCCCGGTTGCAGCTGCACAAACGTACGTATCCCGTTGTTATCCCATCTTTTTAACCAGTGGCCGTCCGGGTGATTAATCAGGTCTGCCAACGGAATTACCCAATCAAACTGCATCGACGAGTTTTTAGGAGCATCCTGCATCACGCCGGTCACTTTGTAGCTGTCCCGGTTATCTACTTTAAATATTCTACCAACGGCCTCTTCAGCAGAACCAAAGAACTGAATAGCTACTTTCTCAGAGATAACTATAGAATTGGGATTTGCCAGCACCTGCCTCGCATCGCCGTGAAGCAGCGGGAACGAGAACATCTCAAAAAAAGCAGGATCGCTGTAACGGCCATCCACTTTCAGAACTTTATCCTGGTAGGTCAACAGCTTTTTCCATTCCCATGTAGAGCTGCGCAAAGCATGCTTTATTTCCGGAAAGTCTTTTTCCAGGGCTTCGGCCAGTGGGCCTGGTGTAGCATCGGTCGTCAGGTTATCGGCTCCCGGATAGCTCTGCAGTTCCATTAACCGGTACAGGTTATCGGTATCCTGGTGAAAGCGGTCAAAGCTCAGTTCGTCGCGCACCCATAGTAGTATCAGGATGCTGCAGGTCATGCCCAGCGCCAGCCCTGATATGTTGATCAGGGAAAAAACTTTGTGGCGCAGCAGGTTGCGGTAGGCCATTTTGAGGTAGTTCTTGATCATAGTTTTGGAATTTTATCGGCTCAGGAAAAAATCTTCTTTTTGAACTGCAGCAGGTAATTGCCCGCACGCTGTCAGATATATAGAAATTTGAATGCCAATTTTATAACAAACTATAAATCAATAAATTACACAAAACTACAACTATAAAACTGTACGCTTCCGATACACAATCTGCGTGGACACCTGTGCGGTAGCGTTACAGCATTTTACCGGGCAAACTATAGCAAATTGCACTGTAGCAATACCCAAGCTGGAAAGACAGGCATTGTGAAATTAAGCTATAGTTCAGGTTAGTATAAATCCCCGAATAATTTATTTAAATTCGGTATCAGAATAGGAAATGCTTGTACTATGGCCACAGGAAAAACCGGTAAAGTTTTAATAGTTGACGATGAAACCGACGTGCTTTTTGCGCTGAAAATGCTGCTGAAAACGGAGGTAAAAGAAGTGCTAACTGAGAAAAATCCGGACAACCTAACGAGCCTGCTTTCCAGAGAGAAGTTTGATGTCATTTTCCTGGACATGAACTTTAAAAGCGCCCTGAACACCGGCAACGAAGGCCTTTACTGGTTGCGCCAGATACTGGATAAAGACAAAGATGCGACCGTTATCCTGATCACGGCGTATGGCGATGTGGAGCTGGCAGTAAAGTCTTTAAAACAAGGGGCGCACGACTTCATTGTAAAGCCCTGGCACAACGACAAACTGCTGGAAACACTGCACAACGCCTTAAACGCCAAAGGCAGCAAAAAACAAGGCAAGTCAACTATAGCTACGCAGCAAACAACTATACTTGGCCAGTCCGAAGCTATTCAGGATATTCTTTACAAGATCGAAAAAATTGCACCTACCGAAGCCAACGTGCTCATACTGGGCGAGAACGGAACAGGCAAGGAACTGGTGGCACGCGCGCTTCACGAGAAATCTTTTCGCGCAAACAAGCCATTTATAAGTGTAGATGTCGCTGCTTTAACTGATACCCTGTTTGAGAGTGAGCTGTTCGGATTTAAGAAAGGCGCTTTTACCGATGCTAAAGAAGACCGCAAAGGTCGTTTTGAAGCTGCTAATGGCGGCACCTTGTTCCTGGATGAGATCGGGAACATTTCGCCGGCCATGCAGGCTAAGCTCCTAACCGTATTGCAAAACCGCCAGGTAACACCGCTCGGCTCCAACACCCCTGTTCCAGTTGATATCCGGCTGATATCGGCAACCAACGAACCTATTTACGAGCTGGCAGCCAAAAACCTGTTCCGTAAAGATTTGATTTACCGCATTAATACCGTGGAAATCACCTTGCCCCCGCTGCGGCAGCGCCACGGCGATGTAGAGCTGCTGGCCCGCCACTTTGCGGAGATCTATGCGCTGAAAAATCACAAACCAGTTCCGGAGCTTGCACCTGCCACGCTGCAAAAACTGAATCAGCATAGCTGGCCGGGCAATGTGCGCGAGTTGCAGCATGCTGTAGAGCGGGCCATCATTCTGGCAGAGAACAACGTGCTGCAGCCACAGGATTTCACTTTCTCTGCCATGGAGCTGGCACCTGTTACGCAAACTATAGCTTCGTTTGCTGCAGAAACCAACATGCCGCTAAGCGAAATAGAGCGCGAAACGATACGTCGCGTGATCGAGAAGAACAAAGGCAACATCTCTAAAGCTGCCAAAGAGCTTGGCCTTACCCGCACCGCCCTTTACCGCCGCCTTAACAAATATGATATCTAAGCGTCTGGAGTTCGGGCTGCTTGTCCGGTTTACACTTTTGCTGGGCATGATGTATGTTACAGTGCAATACCTGACCAACTATACCTGGTTGCAGGTAACATCGGGTATACTGATTATGCTGGCGCAACTATGGGAAATAGCCCGCTATGTAACCCGCAGCAATAACGAGCTGGCCAGGTTCCTGGAGGCAGTAAAGCAGCGCGATTTCTCCCAACGCTTTAACGAGAACACCAATTCCTCTTTGCAGCAACTGCACAAAGCTTTTAACCTGATCAACAACACGTTTAAGCAGCTGCACATTGAGCGCGAGGCCCAGTTCCAGTACATGCAAACTATATTGCAGCTGGTGGATACCGGTATAATGGCCGTAGATGCAGAGACCGGTGAGGTAGAATGGGTAAACGACGCGTTTAAAAAGATGCTGGGTGTACCTTATCTGAAAAGTATAAACAGCCTGGAGAACCGCTACCCTGCCCTGTACGAGTCGCTGCAAACTATAGCATCCGGGGAAACAGCACAGGTAAAACTAAAACTACCAACCGGGCAGGCGCAGCTATTGGTATCGGCTACGGCTTTTACCATGCAGCACCGCAACCTGCTGCTTATAGTTCTTAAAAACGTGAGCGCCACCGTGGATGCCACCGAGACCGAAGCCTGGCAAAAACTGCTCCGCGTGATGACGCACGAGATCATGAACTCGGTAGCCCCTATTGCTTCGCTGGCCGATACCTTAGGGAAACACCTGCACCTGGAACGCGAACGCTATAGTTCAGAACCTGAAGCGGTGGTTGATGTAGAACTGCTGGAAGACACGGAAGAAGGCATCGGCATTATTAAAAAGCGCAGCGAAGGGCTGTTACGTTTCACGCAGTTTTACCGCAACCTCAACAAGCAGCAGCACCTTAACCTGACCACGATCTATGTGCAGGAGCTTTTTAAAAGTATAAATACCCTGATGCGACCGCGCCTGGAAGAACAAGGCATCGGGTTTGTTTGCAAAGTATCAACTCCTGACCTGACTATAAACGGCGATGTAAACCTGGTAGAGCAGGTGCTTATCAACCTGATCACGAATGCGCAACGTGCCGTTCAGGGAAGGCCAGATCCCCAGATCATGCTGGTAGCACACCCACAGGACAGCAAAGTAACTATAGAACTACACGACAACGGTACCGGCATACCCGAAGAGCTCCTGGAAAGTATATTTATTCCCTTCTTTACCTCTCACAGAGATGGTTCCGGCATCGGGCTCAGTTTATCAAAACATATCATGCACCTGCACAAGGGTACTATACAGGTTGAGAGCGAAGAAGGAATCGGAAGTACTTTTAAACTGATCTTTTAAGTATATAGCGACAGAGCACTTTCCAACTCAGCAACTATAAAAGCTACAAAAATCCGACCTCCCTTCATTTCACTTAAATTAGCTTGTTATAGATTTTTCGAAGTTAGATATAGATATAATCTATGAACATAACCTATTAAGATAGAGTATACTGGTTAAGTTAACGTATTAATCATCAACCGGTATCGCGCTATGAACGAAAACAAAAAGTACCGCACTGCCAGCACAGGCAATGGCAAAAAAGGTAAGGAAGACAAAGACCGCCAGCTCACCACCCGCCAGGGCCATCCCGTAACCGATAACCAGAACATCAGAACAGTTGGTAATCGCGGCCCTGCTACCATGGAGAATTACCACTTCATCGAAAAGATCTCTCACTTCGACAGGGAGCGTGTGCCGGAGCGTGTGGTGCATGCCCGTGGTGCCGGAGCGCATGGTGTATTTGAAGCTTACGGTAAGGTGGGTAATGACTCCGTTGAGAAATTTACCCGCGCCAAAGTATTTCAGAAAGGTAAGGAAACACCAACGTTTGTGCGCTTCTCTACGGTAGGCCACGGAACACACTCCCCCGAAACATTGCGCGACCCGCGTGGCTTTGCCGTTAAGTTTTATACCGAAGATGGTAACTGGGATCTAGTTGGTAACAACCTGAAGATATTCTTCATCCGTGATGCCATGAAATTTCCGGACCTCATTCACTCTCAGAAACCAGACCCTGTAACCAATATCCAGAGCGCAGAACGTATTTTCGATTTCTTCTCAGGCTCTCCGGAAGCTACTCATATGGTTACTTTCCTGTACTCGCCGTGGGGTATTCCGGCCAACTACAGGCAAATGCAGGGCTCCGGTGTAAATACCTACAAATGGGTGAATGCTGATGGTGAAGCCGTACTGGTAAAGTATCATTGGGAGCCGGTAAAACAGGGCATCCGAAACCTTACACAAAAGGAGGCACAGGAAATACAGGGCAAAAACTTTAACCACGCCACCCAGGATCTGTATGAAGCCATTGAACGCGGCGATTTTCCGGAATGGGAACTGAATGTGCAGATCATGAGCGACGATGAACATCCGGAACTGGATTTTGACCCGCTGGACGATACCAAACTATGGCCCAAAGAGCAATTCCCGTGGTACCCTGTCGGCAAAATGACTCTGAACCGAAATCCTGTAGACTACTTTAATGAAGTAGAGCTTTCTGCTTTCGGTACCGGTGTGCTGGTAGATGGCTTGGATTTCTCGGATGACAAAATGCTGCAGGGCCGTACGTTCTCATATTCTGATACACAGCGTTACCGAGTAGGGGCCAACTATCTGCAACTGCCAATAAATGCGGCTAAAACCCATGTAGCAACCAACCAGCGTGGCGGCCAGATGGCATTTAACACCGATTTTGCGGAAGGCCAGAACATCCATGTAAACTATGAGCCATCAATTTTAGGCGGTTTACAGGAAGCTCCAAAAACAGGCAAAGAATATACGCCTCGCTACGACGCTAACCTGGTACGCCAGCACATCGATCGTACCAATCACTTCGGTCAGGCCGGCGAAACATACCGCAACTTCGAAGACTGGGAACGCGATGAACTGATCAATAACCTTGGTAACGACCTGGCTAAGTGTGATCCGCGCATCCAGGAAAAAATGCTGAGTTACTTTACCCAAGCTGATGAAGACTATGGCCGACGTGTTAAGGAAAGTATAGCGCGTGCCGTTACAGAGGCAAAGAAAATGATGAAGCACAATTTAATAGAAGGCACGGATGGTCCGCTGGGCAATGTGTCCGGGGAACAAGGTGTGGAAGACGCTAAGTCGAAATCGCACTCTGCCAAGCCCTATTAATGCATCACCAGGTGTAAAAAGAAGGTATAGTTAAACTTGTTAGGTATAAACAAAGGCAGTTGCTCCTTGCAACTGCCTTTGTTGTTTTATAGTTAGTGTTTCAGAATATAGCGATAGTTAAATATTTATTCCTTTCTGTTAAATAATAAAGATTCGATTGCTTATTTTAGAGCTTTGTTTGGTTAAAAGCACCTATGAAAAAACATTACCGCTCTGAAAACAACTGTCTGAATTGCGACACTATAGTTACTGATAAATTCTGCTCTGCCTGCGGTCAGGAGAACCTGAAATTGCATGATAATTTTCTTCACATAGTGCTTCATAGTGTAGGCCATTACTTCCATTTCGAGTCGAAGTTTTTTAAAAGCATCGTACCACTTCTTACAAAGCCGGGTTTCCTGACGAAGGAGTATTTTGCGGGCAAAAGGGCTTCCCATCTCAACCCGATCAGCATGTATATTTCTATCAGCATCGTGTTCTTTTTCCTTTTTACTGGCAACACCCAGAGCAATGAAAAAGATATCCTGAAAGAGAAAGCCGCAAAAGAAAACACAATATCAAAGGCGGAAGCCGAAAAGGCAAAAGCAATTATAGGCAATGCCGTATCTGAAGAAGCGGGAGACAATACTAAGAGCCTTCAGAATAATACTAAAGAAGCAACAGACAGCACCAGCAATTACAGTGCGTCACTCATTTCTACAAAAGAGAACGGCAAAAACACATCTTCTCTAGTTAATGTGGGTTCACTGCCAGTATCGCTGGAGAATAAACTAGAAAAGGTGTTGGATGATAAACTGAGCCAGCAGCTTTTTTTAAATAAGCTGGTAAGCCATTTACCAAAGATGATGTTCATCCTGCTGCCTTTATTTGCCCTTATCCTGAAGCTGGTAAATTTCAGATCGAAGAAGTTTTACGCCGAGCACCTGATCTATTCTATACATGTGCACTCGTTCCTTTTCCTGTTTGGTTCTATACTTATTATTCTAGACTGGGTACTGTTTTTTCTGGACGGCTGGTTAATGTTTATCGGGATACTTATTATGCTTTGGTACATCTACCGGTCTATGCGAAACACTTATAGAAGCTCCCGCTGGCGTACTGTTTACAAGTTCTTCATGCTGGCGCTTGCTTATACTTTCCTAATGCTGTTGAGCGGATGTATTGTAGTTATTGCTACACTTTATACGATGTAGTAAGTAGCAAAAGTAATTGTATAAAAAAGCTTTCGGGGTAAAATTATAAAGCAAGTTTGTCTTCAGGCAGCCCTGAAAGGTATTACTTATACTTCAACAGTAAGCCGCAACCTCAAGCGCGTTCAGCTACCACTATTAGCAACTCACTTCCAGAGCTAAAAACATAAAACTATAGTTATAAGTAACTTACTATAAACTATAGAAGTATGCGTGCATCAGGCCTGAACCAGCAAGTAATTGCCATTTTAAGAACTGCGGATGTTAAGATCAATGGTCCTGACCCGTGGGATCTGCAGGTGCACGACAACCGGTTTTATAAGCGTCTGCTTAGCGAGGGTACCCTCGGGCTAGGCGAATCTTACATGGATGGCTGGTGGGATTGCGAAAACATAGACCAGTTCGTTTTTAACGTGATCAGGGCTGATCTGTATAAACAGGCAAAATTAGGCTGGCGCTCGGTATTACAGGTTTTACTGGCAAAGCTTTTTAATCTGCAGCGCAAAGGAAAAGCCGCCCGGAACGCACAACAACACTATGACATCGGCAACAAACTATACGAGTTAATGCTTGATAAGCGCCTGGTCTATAGTTGCGGTTACTGGAAAGATGCTGACAACCTGGACCAGGCCCAGGAAAACAAGCTCGACCTGATCTGCCGGAAATTATACTTACAACCGGGCCAGCGTGTGCTGGATATTGGCTGTGGCTGGGGAAGCTTTGCGAAATATGCAGCTGAGAACTATGGCGTAGAAGTAGTGGGCGTAACCGTATCAAAAGAGCAGGCTGCGCTGGCAAAGGAAATCTGCAAGGGCTTGCCTGTAGAAATACGCCTGCAGGATTACCGTGATGTCCGTGAGCAATTCGACCATATAGTTTCGGTTGGGATGTTTGAGCATGTGGGGTACCGTAACCATAGAACTTTTATGCAGGTGGCACACCGCTGCCTGAAAGCAGATGGCCTTTTTTTACTGCACACCATTGGCGTTAACTTCTCCAAAGTGATGGCCGACCCGTTTACCGATACCTACATTTTCCCACACTGCCTGATACCTTCTGTTAAACAAATAGGCACTGCCATGGAGCACCTTTTTATAGTGGAAGACTGGCATAACTTCGGCCCGTATTACGATCATACCTTAATGGCCTGGTTCCACAATTTTGATAACAACTGGGGGCAGCTGCAGGCTGAATATGGCGAACGCTTTTACCGCATGTGGAAATATTACCTGCTTTCCAGCGCTGGCTCATTCAGGGCACGCAACAACCAGCTTTGGCAACTGGTGCTTTCTAAAAATGGAATGGTTGGTGGTTATAATGCGGTAAGGTAAACTATAAGTTACTTTAGAATAAACCTGGTAGAAGTTACTTCATTAGCTGTTATAAGCCTCCCAATATAGGTTCCTGTGGGCAGGTTTTCTCCTCTAAACAGGAACGTCAGTTCCTCCCTCTCCTGACCGAAGCCTTCCCCCAAAACTGCAACTATAGTTCCCTGCATATCAAGCACCTCCAGTTTATAGTTACCACGCTGCTTTAAGGTAAAACCCAGTACTTTTTTAGTGCTGAATGTTTTATAAGCCACCCATAGTTTTAGCCTTTCAGTTTCGGTTGTATTACCCAGCGTGGTAGGCTGTTCTTCAAACGCAACTTTACTTTTTACTATAGTTGTAGCGTAACCTGTTTCAGACACGAGCGGGCTATCTGAGACTTTAGCAGCCACGTATAGCTCCGCCTTGTCTTTAGCAACTGCTATCTCCTGCCCCAGTACAAAGTCAACTTTTAACAAGGCAACCAGCAACAATACAAATCTTATAGATAAGCTGAAGAAACTTTTCATGAGCTGCGCTTTTAGATAAAACTTCTGCATTAAATTATTGACTAATAACTAAAGCTAATACTTCAGATAATCAGTACACAGGAATAAAATGGTGATAAGGTAACATGCAACATATTATATATAATATTCCTAAAAAGCTGAATAAACGCTATTTCCTTTATATACTCATATCAGAAAATAAACATTATACTATTACTATGTCTCAGATCATGCTTCCGTTAAATGTAAAGTAACAATTGGAGCCCTTATAAAAACTTACTTATCAAAGCTGATGTGTAATAGAAATAAAAAGATCAGGCTGTAGCTTTACATGCTACAGCCTGATCTTTTTATTTTAAAGTAAAAAGTTACTTGATCAGAACCATAGTTCCTGAACGGCTTGTGTTCCCGTTAACGATCTTGTAAATGTAAATGCCAGCCCGCTTATCTCCGGCTTTAAAGTTGTGGTTGTACGTCACACCGCTTTCTGCATTGCCTTCGAACAACGTTTCTACCTCGCGGCCGGTTATGTCATAAACCTTCAGCACAGTATAAGCGGTTTCTTTTGCCTTAAACACGATCGTAGTACTTTCAGAGAATGGGTTCGGATAGCTCTGCACAAAATCATCCGCTTCATCTACAGCTAATTCTGACACCGTTGTGGCTGTAACAGGGGCACTGATATTCAGGCTGCAATCACCCAATTTACCGCCTGCTTTGGTCAGCATCATGTTAACTGCTTTCGGATCTGCACAGTTATTTTCACCGTCAACGCATACCATTACTTTGTCTTTTTTCTTGTTATCGCCGCAGCGCACATCTACCACATTTATAGTTATGGTTTTTGTTTTAATGCACTGATCAGCGTTTGTGGCAGTAACTGTAAAGGTATAAGTACCGGCAGCAGTTGGCGTAAACACAGGATTTGCAATTTTAGCATTGCTTAATCCGGTTGCAGGGCTCCAGCTGTACGTATTAGTTGCATCGCCACTAGCCTGAAGCACTACACTTTTCGGACCATAGCCAATGTACAGGTTGTTAGCTACTCCACCGGTATAAACTGTGGACGACTGCACCGCAGCTACATTTAGAGGTATAGTACAGGCATAAGTGGCCGGTAAATCGAAAGCCTGCACCTGGTCGATTCTGCTGGCACTTGAGCCCTGCTTGGCGCTAAAGCCCAGACCTCTTTTGGCAAACACCTTCCAGATGAGCTCCTGGTTGGCACCACCGTAATTAATTCTATCAGCTTTAAGAATAGCATCGCGTCCGTTTACAAAACCCGGTCTGCATTCCTGCAACTTAAGGCCATCTATTACCAGTTGCATAGCCATGTTATTTCCACCTTTGCCATTATACAGGTCTTCGTCGAAACCATAGGTATCAATCATGGCCCAGGACATGTCCCACAACATGGTTGCCCATACAAACCCTATACCGTGTGGCTGAGACAGTGTGGTATTATTTGTGGCGCCATAAGTATAACTGTTCACTCCGAAATCAGTGCTGTAGGGTGCAGGACGTATACCTCCGCCTGTAGTTGACTGCCCCGAGGCGTAGGTTCCGATACCTCTTGCCTTAACATCAGTATCACCAGGTTTCATGGTCATCATCAGGCCAATCCAGTCACTCCAGCCTTCACCCATTTGCTCAGCGTTTCCGAGGCATGTAACTGTATTCGGGCCTCCGGTAAGCTTGTTTGAGATACCATGACCATACTCGTGGGCTATAATACCATTGTCCAGGTCGCCATCAAATTCCGGTCCTGAACCATCATCCTTCAGCGCTATCATAACCTCTTGCCCTGCATCCAGCTGCGTTCTGATGCTTGCACCGGTAACGTCGCTCACCATTACAGAAGAAATTGTTATAAGACTTGGGTTTGTAGCCCCCACAGACATGGTTGTTGGTGCGCCCGGTGCATTATTTATCACTACTACAGCTATAGCACCTGCATTCTGTGCATTCAGTACTTTAACTCCAAATTCGCAACTACCTCTATACAGTACGGCTATGTTACCAGCTATTTCAGCAGCATTTGTAAGGGCACTGCAACCATCCGCGCTTACCCCTATCACAAGTTTACCGGTTACCGGAGTCGAGTTTAATCGTGGACCAAAGGCAGCCTGGGCTGCAGGATAACTACCTGCCATTGAGGTTGGGGAAGTAATTCTGAACATATCCTGATCAGGAATGCCGCTCCAAAGGTACATCTGCATTCTTGGTCGCTGGCCTTCCGGAGTGGTTGCAAAGTTTGCATTGTTCCTGGTAGTTAATATGTTCCGGCTGTCCTGCGCCTCTGCCATTACGTGGTCCCCACCTATACCACCTTTGCCAAAGTTATCTGCCTGAAAGTTTCCGCTGATCTCGTCAAAACCATACTGGTACCACACATCGTGTATCAGGTTATTCCAGTAAAAGAGGTTTGCAATGGCTGCATCTCTATAGGTTACAGGCTCTTTTGTAAAGTCTATCGGGAAATCAAATACAAGGTTAGCGCTGCCATCCGGGCTATAACCATACACTTCCTGGGCAGCACCATTATAGCCTGTATTATCCGGGTCTTCGTAAGCAAAAACGTTGTTGCCTCTGGTTGTTGCAAAAGTAGTAGCACCAACTTTATGCCATCCGGACGGGGACGCCACCGGATCTGCTGTAGTGTTACTGATAGCCACTCTGTTACCATGAATCGGACTTTCAGAAGGCATAGGATACACATTATAGTAGTTTGAAGTAAGGGTAGCTGCTGCCATTTTAGCTTCAGGGGCATAAGGCGCAGAGCTTGCATTCAGCATGTGGCTTTCATGAAGTGCTCTGCCCGCAGGACCGTCATTTTCAAAGTTACAATGCGCTACCAGGTTATCTTTATCCAGCACTTTGCCTGATTCAGCATCTAAACGCAGTACCCAGTAATTCATGGCATCAACAGTATAAATGGCCACTTCCCAGGCAAGTCGTAAGCTTCCATCTTCCATTGGCTGATAAACCAACTTAGCTTTAACCGGCTCTAATGAGATACCTCCTTTCGAGAAAGTTACTTCCTGATTTCTGCCTTTTCCCCTTTCCAGCACAGTTAAAGATCCCCTGAGAGTAATTCCTAAATATTTTGCTGCTGCTGCTACTGCACCTGCTGCATCTAACCCTGGCTGGTTACCTTTTACTTTTTTACCAATCTCTTTATGAAACCGGTTGCCTACATTAATTACACTACCTTCCCTGTTAATGCTCATGTTGGTAATGGCACCATAGATCTCTATACCCTGGTAAAGCTGCTTGATGTAGTAATGCTTTACACCACTTTTCTTACTATCTGTCTCACTGCTGAGTTCTAAGTCTGCAATGTCTTCATCAGTCACATTCAGTTGCTGCTTGTTGTTCCTGATGTGCTCCAGAGCCACTTGTGGGATTTCTTTTTTTCCGGCTTGGCTATTTCCCTGTGCATAGGAAAATAAACTTCCGAACAGCATGGCCAGTAGCAAGGCCAGCCGCGAGTAAGCACGTAATTGTGTTCTCATATAGTTATAATTAAAGTGTTAAAGATTTTACAGGAATAGTTCAATCACATACGAGCTATATTACAATATGTTGATCATTTTAATTATTTAAATAAAAGAGGGTATTGTTATATACATCTTAAAATTTTTCAGTTATCTTACACCTGTAAAACAGATATACATATATTTGAATATTAACCCTTTACCTGATTTTAACTAAGCGGTTTTTTAGAGGTTCTGCTTACAAAAAAGCAGCCTGTCCGGAAATCTGTAGAGAACCTACTCAACTATAGCAACTATAAGAAATACACAATCTTAGTACTCCTGCTTAATTAATAATATGGGCCTGCTTTACCTATTTTAATTAGCTGAATCATTAGTGCATTATTCTACTACAGCTGTTGTTATGGAAGTATAAAAAAGTGGATAACTCTATGGAAAACCGCTGGATAAAAAGCCATCGCATCTCAGCTTCAGAATCGTTATCTTTGTAGTAATGGAAAATTTTGTAGTATCAGCGCGTAAATACCGTCCGGCCACGTTCGATAGCGTAGTGGGGCAGCACCATATCACCAATACCCTTAAAAACGCCATTAGCAGCAAGCATCTGGCGCAGGCTTTCCTTTTCTGCGGACCGCGTGGCGTGGGTAAAACTACCTGTGCCCGTATCCTGGCAAAAACCATTAACTGCCAGAACATATCTCCGGAAACAGAAGCCTGTAACGAGTGCGAATCCTGCAAAAGCTTTAACAGCAACAGCTCGTTCAACATACATGAGCTTGATGCAGCCTCCAACAACTCGGTAGAGGACATCCGTAATCTGGTGGAGCAGGTGCGCTATGCACCTCAAACCGGTAAGTACAAGATCTATATTATAGATGAGGTGCACATGCTCTCGAACCAGGCCTTCAACGCATTTCTGAAGACCCTGGAAGAGCCACCTTCGTACGCCATTTTCATACTGGCTACCACGGAGCGTCACAAGATCATCCCGACTATACTTTCTCGTTGCCAGATCTTCGATTTTAACAGAATCCGGATCGAGGACATGGTGCGCCATTTGGGTAATATTGCTCAGAAAGAAAGTATACAGGCTGAGCCTGATGCCCTGCACCTGATCTCTCAGAAGGCAGACGGAGCCTTGCGCGATGCGTTGTCGATTTTCGACCAGATGGTAACGTTCTCGGGCAGCAATGTAACCTACAAAGCGACTGTAGAGAACCTGCACATACTTGATTACGATTACTATTTCCGGTTAACGGACCATCTGCTGGAGCAAAATTTACCAGGCGCTCTGCTGTTGTTTGATGAGATCCTGAAGAACGGTTTTGATGCGCATAACTTCCTGGTGGGTATAGCAGAGCATTTCCGTAGTTTGCTGGTATGTAAAGATGTACAGACAGTTCAGTTACTGGAAGTATCAGATAACATCAAAGCCAAGTATGCCGAGCAATCGCAGAAGTCTACTGTTTCGTTCCTGCTTTCGGGCCTGAACGTGGTAAGCGCCTGTGACACCAACTATAAGAGCAGCAAAAACCAGCGGCTGCACGTGGAGCTGTGCCTGATGAAACTGGCGCACCTGAACGCAGCCCTGAATTTTGCAAACGAAGGAGCAGAAGTAAAAAAAGCTAAGGTAGCAGCGCCGGCACCCGCCTCTACCGTAAATACAGGTGCCATTCCTTCTGCTACGATGCAGCCTGCTCATGCACAGGGTACCGTTCCATCGCAGCAGATGCAGCAGCCTGCACCGGGCAGTGTGCCGTCGGAGCAGATGCAGCAGCCACACGCTCCAAACCAGGTGCCATCTGAGGGTTTACAGCAACCACCTAAGCCTGTAGAGGTAACCCCGGATGCGCATATTGCACCAAAGGCACCGGTTGCCACGGAGCCATCGCGCGCTAAAGTACAGTTGCCGCCGGCAAAAAAACTAAGCAAACTGCCTAGTTTAAAAGACCTGAATAATGCCTCGGCTCTTACCGCCGAAGTAGCAGTAGCTGCTGAGGAAGAGGACACAAACTATGGCGTTATAGTACCTATAGATGAGGCACGGCTGAAGACGGTCTGGCATGCGATACTGCGTCGCAAGAAGGCGGAGAATATGATGGAGTTTACACTCCTGAACCGTCAGTATCACCTGGGGCCTGACAACGAGATCATCCTTCACCTGGATAACCACGTGATGATGGACCAGTTTACAGCCATTTACCGGGATATAGTTCGGGAACTGAGAAGCGAAACCGGTAACAGAACTATAAAACTGCGGGCAGAGGTAGTGGAAGCGCAGGACGACGGACGAAAACTCTATACATCGCAGGATAAATTTAACTATCTGGCCGAGAAATTTCCGGTTATCGTCGATATGAAACAGCGCTTCGGCTTAGATACTGATTTTTAATCTGTAATATACTATCTTCGTATAGTTACATCATCACCTAAAAACCAAACTATGACAGTCAAAAAGGGATTATCTCTGTTTTTGGTTGTGTCTGCTTTTACATTAACCCAGTGTAAGAATGAGATCAACCAGACACAGGCGACCACCGAGGCTACCGCTGAAGCCAAATCCGAAAAGGAGTACAAATACGAAACAGCGCCCAACGACCCGCTTAATGCCCGCATTTATACACTGGATAACGGCCTGAAAGTATACCTGACAGACTACGAAGAAGCACCGCGCATCCAGACATACATTGCTGTGCGCGCCGGTTCTAAAAACGACCCTTCCGATGCGACCGGCCTTGCCCACTACCTGGAGCACATGGTATTTAAAGGTACTACCGAACTGGGTACACAAAACTGGGAGAAAGAAAAAGTAGAGCTCGATAAAGTAGAAGCCCTTTACGAAAAGTACAGAGCAACTACAGACGAAGCTGCCCGCAAAAAGATCTATGCGCAGATCGACTCCGTTTCGGGTGTAGCGGCTACGTATGCTATTGCCAATGAGTATGATAAAATTCTGGGTGCTATTGGGGCAAAAGGCACAAACGCTTACACCTGGGTAGACCAAACCGTTTATACCAACGACATCCCAAGCAACCAACTGGAACGCTGGGTAGAACTGGAAGCTGACCGCTTTGGCGATATGATACCACGTATTTTCCATACGGAACTGGAGGCAGTGTACGAAGAGAAAAACCGTACGCTGGATAACGATGGCTGGAAGGTACAGGAAGCGATCAGCGCAGCCCTCTTCCCGACACACCAGTATGGTTCACAGTCAACTATAGGAACGATAGAGCACCTGAAAAACCCTTCTATTACCGAGATCAAGAAGTATTATAACAAGTACTACATTCCGAATAACATGGCCATTGCCATGAGCGGCGACATTGATTTCGATCAGACTATCCGCCTGATTGACAAGTACTGGGGAAGTATGGAGAAGCAGCCTGTGCCAGCGTTTGACGTTGCCCAGGAGAAGCCAATCCAGAAGCCGATCGTTAAGGAAGTACTGGGCCCGGATGCAGAGAACGTATCCATTGCTTTCCGTACACCGGACATCAACTCTAAAGATGCGTTGATGATCCAGATGATCAGCAACTTGCTTTACAACGGCCAGGCCGGTTTAGTAGACCTTAACCTGAACCAGCAGCAAAAAGTACTACAGGCCTATGCCTATGATACCCCGATGAAAGATTACGGCATGTTCCGGATGACGGGTATGCCACGCCAGGGCCAGACCTTAGACCAGGTTCGTGATCTGCTTCTGCAGCAACTGGAGCTGATCAAGAAAGGTCAGTTTGATGAGTCGCTGATACAGGCGGTGGTGAATAACGACAAGATAAACACCATGAAGGCCTATGAAGATAACAGCAACCGCGCTGATGCCTTTGTATCTGCTTTTATCTACCAGATGCCATGGGATAAATTTGTTAGCCGCCCTGCAGCCTATGCACAGATCACAAAACAGGATGTAATGGATGTGGCAAACAAGTATTTCGGTAACAACAACTATGTGCTGATCTACAAGAAAACAGGCAAAGACCCGAATGCCCAGAAAGTAGAGAAACCTGCCATTACGCCAGTTGCGGTTAACCGCGATGCACAGTCAGACTACTACAAAGCTTTTATGGCGAAAGAAGTAGCGCCACTGCAGCCCGTGTTCATCGACTATAAAAAGGATATTACAGAGTCTAAGCTAAAGCAGAACATTCCTTTGCTTTACACTAAAAACAAGGAAAATGGCCTGTTCCAGCTGTACTACATCCTGGAAATGGGCACCAACAACGACCCAAAACTGGGTATGGCTGTTAACTACCTGAAGTACCTGGGTACCGACAAGTATACTGCCGAAGAACTTCAGAAAGAATTCTACAAACTGGGTACTTCGTTTGATGTTTTCTCTTCCGGAGACCAGGTGTATGTAAGCCTGACAGGTTTGGATGAGAACTTCGAGAAAGGCCTTAACCTGTTTGAGAGTGTATTAGCTAACGCCAAGCCAGACCAGAAGGCTCTGAACGACATGGTAGCCGGTATGCTGAAAGCTCGTGAAGATGCCAAGAAGAACAAAGGCGTTATTCTGCAGCAGGCCATGATGAACTATGCAAAATATGGCCCGAAGAACCCGTTCAACACCGTAATGAGCGAGAAAGAACTAAAGGCTGTTAAACCGCAGGAACTGGTAAACATCATCAAGAGTATTCCAACTTACGAGCACCGCGTACTATATTACGGTCCACGTGAAACGGATAAGCTGACAGTTGCCCTGAACGCAGGCCACAACGTACCGGCTACGCTGAAGCCAGTGCCTGCCGAGAAAGTATTTAAAGAGATCGACTTTACGCAGCCTACTGTTTACTGGGCAGACTATAATATGGTACAGGCTGAGATGATGTTTGTGAGCAAATCAGTGCCTTACAGCAAAGACATTATTCCGGTAGTGCGTTTGTACAACGAGTACATGGGTGGTATTGTGTTCCAGGACCTGCGTGAGTCTAAGGCCCTTGCCTACTCTACTTACTCAAACTATAGCACTGCTTCCAAGAAAGACCGGGCAAACTACCTGGTGTCGTACATTGGTGCTCAGGCTGATAAATTATCGGAAGCGATGGCGGGTATGCAGGCGTTGTTAACTGATATGCCACTGGCAGATGCAAACTTCCAGAACGCACAGGCAGCGCTACGTAACAGTATCTCTACCGAGCGTATCACCAAATCCGATATCCTGTTCAACTATGAGCGTGCTAAAAAGTTGGGCCTGACTTATGACATCCGTCAGGATGTGTACCAGAGCGCCAATACCATGACCTTTGACCAGCTAAAGGAGTTCCAGCAGAAGTATGTAAAAGCCCAGCAACAGGCAATACTTGTGATCGGCTCTAAAGACAAGCTGAACTTTAAAGAACTGGCGAAATACGGTAAAGTGAAGCAGCTGACCTTGAAGGAGTTGTTTGGATATTAATAGTCCGAATTACGACGCAAAACATTGCGTTTCTACAAAAACAAAAGCGGCAGCCACCTATGGCTGCCGCTTTTGTTTTATCCCTGTTTTATGCAGCTTCTAAACCTCCGGTGCTTTATGCTTTTCTGCTAACTATACTTTTATCTCCAATGTCTGAACAGCTTTCTGAAAGGCTCGTTTAAAAGTTTACATACTTAATAAAATACAGATGTAATAAACAATAATACAATATACTTATACAACAGATGTCTTTTACTTTCCGGTTGGCTTACTGGTGCCTGTACGGTTGCTTTCGAATAGGATTCCTGCTTTCAGGGTACAACTTATTTTCGGAAGAAGCTCAGTACTGGCTCTGGTCTAAGCATCCGGATTGGGCTTATTACTCAAAGCCACCTCTTATAGCTTGGGTAAACCTGCTGACCAGTTCTATTTTCGGGAGCCATGAACTTGTGATCAGACTGACGGCCCTGGCTTTTGGGGCTGCCACGCTCTACGCGCTGTATAAGGTAAGTTTGCTGCTTTTCAATGACAAACTGCTCGCATCCCTGGCCACCATGATCCTCAGCATCATGCCCTACTTCATGCTGGCCTCCACCTTTTTCACCACTGACTCGCTTTTACTTTTCTTTTGGGTAAGCACGACTTACTTCTTCCTGAAAGCGTTGCAGCACAACACATTGCATTATTGGTTACTTACCGGTCTCAGCTTCGGATTGGGCTGCCTTTCGAAGCAGGCCATGCTTTTCTTCCTGCTCTTCCTGCTGGTACCGTTCTTTGTTCGGGGCGGCAAGCGCTACTTGGGTGGGCAGGCATTGGTACTCGTGATGGTGCTGGCTTTTAACCTGCCGCAATTCTGGTGGAATTATCACCACAACCGAATTATGGAGCGGCACCTGATGCAGTTGGCGGGAGCCGGATCAGAAATGGTGGCTACACAAACAGCAAAGAACCTGGCTGAGCTTTTCGGTGGTTTTATTCTGATGAACTCGCCCTTTTTCCTGCTCCTTCTTTTGCGCGTCTCAAGTTTCAGGTTCCGGCCTTTTCCCGCAGCAGACAAACAAAAACTCACTCTCCTTTTTATCCCGACTATCGGAAGCCTGCTGCTATTCTCGTGCGTGGCCCTGGTGAAGCGCGTAGAGGCTAATTGGTATAACATAGGCTGCCTGTTACTCCCGATCGGAATTGCCTACCTGGTGGTACAAGAAAAACGTTTTCGGCAAGCGCGTGTAGCCTTTTGCCTGACAGGCGTATGCTGGCTGTTTTTCCTCTATCCTGTGCTGCAGGACTATACAGGGCTGAGCCGTATAGTTCCGGTGCGCCGCGATGGCTTAAAGCGCCTGGCGGGATGGCAGCAACTAGGGCAACAGGTAAGGCAATTAAGTACCAAACATGCTACCCTGGCTCCTTTTCAAATAACCAGCGTAGATTACCAGGTGACCTCGCTGCTGGCATTTTATTCGGGCAACACCAACGTGCGCTGTATCTGCGATGCTAAAAAGTATAACCAGTTTGTGATCTGGTCGGCCACCGGCTGGCCGAGAATTCCCCAGAATACCATTTTTGTAACCGACAAAGCCGACTTACCGGCGCATCTATACCTGCACTACGACCTGGTGGAGTCGCAGCAGGTGCCTATTATTTACCGGGAACAAACGCTCTACACCTACACTATCTACGTTCTGCGTGCTAAGTCCGCGTCTTCCTATACCCTTTCCCGACATCCGCCATTTTAGGTGTTTATGGTAGGTTATCTATAGTTGTGAAGTATTAAATCTTTACCGCTTTGCCAGCACTTCAGCTACAGAAGTCCATTTTATTTCAGGGTAGCGGTTGTTATCTAAGGGGTCCAGTTTTGGTAAGCCAGTAAACATATCGCGCATGTATTGCATGCCCTGCCAGGCTGGGAATACTTCTTTATTATTAGGTGTAAGCGCTTTTGTAACCTTGATGATCGTATTTAGTAAGCCTAAACCACCAACCCGCAACAGTCCAAACTCTTCTCCTGTAGCTTTACTGGCAGCTTCTTTCAAACCATTGGCATTCAGCACATCGCCGGCAATGCGCAGGTAACGCGGTGTGGTTGGGTCAAGTGCGGCGGCAGCAGTATAGTCTGCAGTATTTTGTATAGTTGTAAAATCCATGAGTTGGTCCGGATTGCCATAGTACATCACCTTTTTTATCGGGAACAGAACTATAGGTGCCTGCCCGGTAAGCAGATCGGCAAACATACCACACAAGATTGAAGTAGCAGCAATAGGAGCATTGTCTAAGCGCTCTTTAAATTCTTTCCGGAAGTCCAGGTTGCGGTTGTTCCCAAAAGGCAGTTTCGTAAAATCAATGGCAAAGTCAGAAGGAATGAAACGGGGCACTCCAGCTGCTACAGCTGCATTTAGTAAAAGTGTTTGCACACCAACCATAACATAATGCAGTCCTGACAAGACTGAAACTACACAACTTGCTCCTTCGCATGCTTTTGTTAATTCAGCAGCATTATGGAAATCTACTGCAACTATAGTAGCGCCCGATTTTTGCAACGCGTTTACTTTACCTGCATCACTATCAGATCGGACCAGCACGCGCACTTCAGCCCCTTTTTCTAGCAGCGCCTTAGCTATGCGTCCACCTAAATCTCCCGTGGCTCCCGCCAAAACTATTGTTGGCTTTTGTGATGCTGAAGTGTTGTTACTTTCCATAGATGACCGTTTACCTTTGGTTTGTAACAGGGTTTAGATGGAAAGGTTGCGGTATATGCCGCAAGTTTAGCGTCAGCACAACTTACGGCATATGAATACAAAGACATCATTCCTGGAGGGTCATGCTTCAAATACTCTTAGATTGTTGCCGCTAAGTGTTGTGTTATATTTCTTTAAGTTTTCAGTTGCCGGACCTGCAATCTTAACTCCAGTGGAATTAAAGACTGACCCATGATCAGGTCCTTGCTGTGAGCAAGGGAAAGTATTATTACCTGCATTATAAGTCAAGGGATTTCCTTGGTGAGTACATTTCGACTGGAAAGCAAGATAAGCATTACCTGATTTTGCTATGATCGCACCGTTGCGTATAGTCCATCCGTTGTTTTGTAGATCACTATCAGAGGTAACGTCAAATGTAAAATCAACTTTAGTGTTTCCGGGAGGGTTATTCGGATTATTTGGACTTGGGGTGTCAGAATCGGAGGAGCACCCTCCAGCGCATGCAAGAAATATGATAGCCCCGGTACCTATCCCGATGGTCTTGATAAATTCTTTTCTATCCATGGTTTTGAAACTTATATGTTGCAGATCAATGATGAAAAGCTTTGTAAACATCGCCCGGCTCTTATTCCTATATCACAGCCTCACAAACCAGGATTATAAATAATTTAAATTAATTAAATTATATAAAAACAAATACGTTTATTGGAATATTAAGATTCTATTTTGGCAGGGATTTATTAGCATTGAACGATTTTTAAAGGGGGGGGAATCTACAGGCCTAGTAACTAGCACTTAAAAATTTGTACTGCAGCTTGAAAGATAAAGAAACAAGAGCTGCAAGCTAGCGCCAGCAGGAGTCTTTGCAAGTTTTGGTTAACTCAGTAGCATTATACAAATATACTTTACGCTTATTCTATAATTGAGACATATCGAACAATCCAAATTGCTAATCACATTAGGCATCTATTACAACTCATTACGCTGAATCAAACCTAATAAATAACTACCAATCAAAATGTTAATAAACATGTTGAAAAATAAATTCAAAAACCTTTACGACAATGCTTTATATATTAGTAATATAAATTATCTTTGCTAAAGAATATAGTTACTCTAACTATAATACTTAGTCCACGCAATTCTTATTACTGAAAGCACATAGCTTTTATCTCAAACAACTTATCGGTTTTTATATTATTATACCAATAGGGTATTATTCTTCTGTTATCTTCTTTATCATTCTCAGAATATAGATTATCGGCTTGCTCCCCTATAATTCTTAATTCAATTCAATTATACTCTATTTTAATCTCATCAAATTTCTATAGTGTTTTAATTTCCTACCTTAAAATAAATAGCAATGCCACTAAGCAAGAAGCCAAGGCACAAACACAACCCTGCCAAGGGTTTGACCAATCTGGAAGGTCAAAAAACTAACTCAAAGAGGGTTAGCAAAATCATCAAAGTCAATAGATGGCTTAATTTGAAACTCGAATCTATTACCATCAATATTCCTAGACTTTTAGGAATAGTTGGCTTACTCATCTTCATAGTCTTACTTAATAAGATAAGTGATTATGAAATATCAGATATCATACTTTTCTTAGGACTAGCCCAAAAGAAGTGACAAAAAAAGGCTGCCCGATCTCTCAGGCAGCCTTTCATTAATGTACTTTATACTTCTACTTAGAAATTATTCAGCGCAGCATTCAGAGTTTCACTCGGTCTCATCGCTTTGCTGGTTTTCTCTTCGTTCGGGTGGTAGTAACCGCCGATTTCAACTGGCTTACCTTGTGCTGCGATCTGTTCGTCTACGATCTTCTGCTCGTTGTCGGTCAGTTCTTGTGCCAGCTTCGTGAAGCGGTCTTTCAGCTCCTGGTTTTTGGTTTGCTCGGCAAGTGCCTGTGCCCAGTACATGGCCAAGTAGAAATGGCTACCACGGTTATCGATACCACCAACTTTACGGGCCGGCGACTTATCTTTCTCCAGGAACTCAGCATTTGCTTTGTTAAGGGCTTCTGCCAATACTTCTGCCTTCTCGTTTTTGGTCTTGTAAGCAAGGTCTTCCAGCGATACTGCCAATGCTAAGAACTCACCCAGCGAATCCCAACGCAGGTAGTTCTCTTCGATAAACTGCTCTACGTGCTTCGGTGCAGATCCACCGGCACCAGTTTCGAACAGGCCACCGCCATCCAGCAACGGAACAATAGAAAGCATTTTAGCACTGGTACCTAATTCAATGATCGGGAAGAGGTCAGTCAGGTAGTCACGCAGTACGTTACCGGTTACCGAGATAGTGTCTTTGCCCGCTTTGGCACGCTCGCACGTATAGCGCATTGCCTCAACCGGAGACATGATCTTGATCTCAAGACCATTGGTGTCGTGGTCCTGTAAATACTTCTCTACTTTCTTGATCAGGTTAGCGTCGTGTGCACGCTGCGGGTCTAGCCAGAAAATAGCAGGTGTGTTGATAATTCTAGCTCTTGTAACAGCCAGCTTCACCCAGTCCTGGATCGGAAGGTCTTTTGTCTGACAAGCTCTGAAGATATCGCCCTGCTCTACCTTCTGCTCCATCAGGGTGTTGCCGTTCGCATCCACTACACGCACCGTTCCGGCTTCCGCCACCTCAAACGTCTTGTCATGCGAGCCATATTCTTCAGCTTTCTGCGCCATCAGACCGATGTTCGGCACAGTACCCATGGTAGTCGGGTCGAAAGCGCCGTTCTCTTTACAGAACTGGATCACTTCCTGGTAGATCTGCGCATAAGAACGGTCCGGGATAATTGCTTTGGTATCGTGCAGTTTGCCATCAGCTCCCCACATCTGGCCAGACGAACGGATAGCCGCCGGCATAGACGCATCGATGATCACGTCGCTTGGCACGTGCAGGTTGGTAATACCTTTGTCAGAGTTCACCATTGCCAGTTCAGGACGCTTCGCCATCTCCGCTTTCAGGTCAGCTTCAATTTCTGAGCGCTTCTCAGCTGGCAGGTTCTGGATCTTAGCATAAACATCACCTAAACCATTGTTCGCATCCACACCAATTTCTTTGAAAGTAGCAGCGTGCTTGGCAAAAGTATCTTTAAAGAAAACGGTTACTGCGTGGCCGAACATAATAGGATCAGACACCTTCATCATAGTTGCCTTCAGGTGCAGCGACAGCAGGATGTTGTTGTTTTTCGCATCTTCGATCTCTTTCTCCAGGAAAGAACGAAGCGCATTTTTGCTCATCACTGATGAGTCCATTACTTCACCAGCTTTTAAAGCAATTTTGTCTTTCAGCACTTTGGTCTCGCCATTTGCGCCTACAAACTCGATGCGCACATCGGTTGCCTTATCAACTATAACAGACTGCTCTGTGCCGTAAAAGTCGCCGCCGCTCATGTGGGCAACGTGCGTTTTAGAGTCTGACGACCATTTACCCATTGAGTGCGGGTGTTTTTTAGCGTACTGCTTCACGGCATCAGCTACACGACGGTCAGAGTTACCTTCGCGCAATACAGGGTTTACCGCACTACCTAAGATCTTCGCATAACGTGCTTTGGCATCTTTCTCATCGTCGTTTTTCGGGTCGGCTGGGTAATCCGGGATGTTGTAGCCCTGCGACTGTAGCTCCTTAATCGCTTCTGTCAGCTGAGGGATTGATGCACTGATGTTTGGCAACTTGATGATGTTGGCCTCAGGTGTTTTAGCAAGGTCGCCCAGGTAAGCCAGGTCATCATTCTGCTTCTGCTCCGCAGAAAGGTTCTCCGGGAAGGCAGCGATGATACGGCCAGCCAGAGAAATATCTCTTGTTTCTACTTCAATATCAGCCGCTTTTGTAAAAGCCTGTACGATAGGTAAAAAAGAGCGCGTAGCCAAAGCCGGCGCTTCATCGGTAATGGTATAGATAATCTTTGATGCTTTTGTCGTCATGTTATAGTTTGGTTTAATGCTGTGCTTCGGCAAAGGAGCAGAAACAACAGGTTAAAAAAAGCTGTAAGTTAGGTTAATGTTAAACCTGATTACGGGCAATGTGTTTACCCTAACCGGATAGTGCAGCAAATATAATAGTCTTTTTGATAAAGGTGGGTTATTGCAACAGGCTTTCGCGGTTAAGAATTTCACGCACTGATAAAGCCTTCAATCATACTTTAGTTTCCTAGTAAGCTACCACCCTTCTGCTATAAGACCATCCCGGAAACAACAACTTTACGCCCTTGCTTTTTCGAAAGTCAACTATAAATCAGGCGGTTGCAGGATAAAACTATAACAAATCGGGCTTAAGCACGTGTTACTACAGGTTAAGTATTTTAATCACGTTGTAATTCACTCTTAATTCCTTCTTGTAGTGCACCTATTCAGAAAGATATTGCTGTTTTGTTTACTGGCCATGCTACCAACTATAGTTTGGGCTCAGCCGAAACGCATTATGTGCCTGGGAAACTCTATAACCCAGGGCAACAATGATTTTGCCAGTTACCGGTTTGAACTATGGAAGATGCTTGTTGAAGCAGGTGTTGACTTCGAGTTTGTAGGTTCTCATAATACGAATTATGGTGGTCAGTCTCCGGCTTTTGGCACCCAACTGCGGGGACAGACTTTCACAAACTATAACGAAGGGCATTGGGGCTGGAGCGCCGACCAGATCTTAGACGGCAATAACGAGCAACCCGGCGCAGGGAAATTGAGCGACTGGCTTACCAACTATACGCCCGATTTTGTTCTGATGCACCTTGGCACCAATGATATGTTCCGGAATCACCCCATAGACGAAACATTAAATGAGCTCCGGGAAGTAGTTCGGCTATTAAGAGTAAGCAACCCAAACGTAACTATACTGCTGGCTAAACTTATTCCTGCTGATGCAGGTGCAGCCGGGCCTGGAGCAGCAAATAATATTACCCTTTTTAATGAAGAGATACCGGAACTGGTACAGGAACTAAGCTCCGCTGCGTCGCCGGTCCTGCTTGTTGACCAGTTTACAGGATTTGATGCTACTAAAGGAGCAGACACCTGGGATGGCATACACCCTGACGAGAGCGGCGAAGTGAAAATGGCCCAACGATGGTTTGATACTTTGTATCCGTTGCTGGTTCAGTCGTTGCCTGTTACTTTGCTGAGTTTTGAAGCTAGCCTGACAACTGATAAAAAGGTACAGCTAAGCTGGGAAACAGCGAGTGAACAGAATAACGCTTATTTTGAAGTAGAGCGCTCCACCGATTCGTTACAGTTTACACCTATAGGCAGGGTAAACGGAAGAGGAACTACACAAACCAGATCAAGCTATAGTTTGCTGGATAAAGTGCCGCTGCCCGGCAACTTGTACTATAGATTAAGACAGGTCGATGCGGATGGCAGCAGCACCTTTTCCGATATTATAAATATCTATATTACCGTATCGGAGAAGGCACTTTATGTTTACCCAACTATAAGCCACCACGAGGACATAGTTATTTTAACGCAGCATTTACAACCCAACACTCCCCTGGAGTTTATTATTTATACAGCCAACGGAAGCGTGGCAAGCTCGCTGCAAACAAAGACAGATGCTGCAGGAAACTATAGAAACATCCTGGACCCGGAGAGTCTGGAAGGTCACGGATTATACTTTATAAAACTGGTAGCAGGCGACAAGGTATTGAAGAGTAAATTTATAGTTTCGCCGGCGTATTAAGTCATCACTGATGCTGTAGCAACGCAATCACTTCTTCATCGGAGGTTTGCCTGAACTCTACGTAAAACTGCCCAACCGCCTGGAAAAACGGTGGAGTCAGCAAGCAAATTACTTCATCAGCTTCTTCACTGAAACGCTCGATAGCAGCTTGCGGGGCAACCGGAACGGCAACTATAATTTTAGCGGGCTCCTGCTTTTTTGCCTGTTCTATAGTTGCCATCAGGGTTTTGCCGGTTGCAATGCCATCATCAACTATAATAACCAGCTTGTCTTTTAGCGGAATGGGCTTTCTATCGCCCATAAACAGTGTATATTTTTTGCGGAGGCTCTCCCGCACGCGCTCAGCTTCTGCATCAATGTATTCCCGGGGCACTTCTATAGTTGGGTCTATAGTTATCGCGTCGAGGCTAACGGAACCTATGGCATATTCAGGGTTGGCAGGATGACCGATCTTTTTGATGAGCATAACTTCCAGGGGCATGTGTAACCTTCTGGCAATGGGTGCGGCTACGGGCACACCTCCCCGCGGTATCGCCAATACCACACCATCCTGTCCTCTGTATTGCTCCAGAAGATCAGCAAGCATTTCTGCAGCTTCCTCTCTGTTCCTGATCATCTCCATGCTCTTGAGTAATTATGAATTATGACGTTCGAATTATGAATGTATAAGGCAGAGCAGGTTGCCAATTCGTTAGTTAACACCTCAGGGTTACAGGTATTTTTTAAACCAGTCTGTTGCTAACTGCGCTACTTTCTCCAAGGTACCGGGTTCTTCAAACAGGTGTGTGGCGCCAGGCACTATCTCCATGCTTTTTTCGCATTGCAGTCTGTCATATGCCTGCTGGTTCATTCCGATAACGGGCTCGTCGTTGCCGCCAACTATAAGCAAGGTGGGCGCTTTTACTTCTGGCAATACCTCATCTGCCAGATCCGGTCTTCCGCCCCGGCTTACAACTGCTTTTATGACATCGGGCCCAAGTGCAGCCGCGGCTCTTAAGGCTGACGCAGCTCCGGTGCTTGCTCCGAAAATGCCAATAGCGAGTTCGTTGAGCAATAGGTTTTCCTGTATCCAATAACCTGTATCTACAAGGCGTTGGGTTATCAGGGGTATGTCGAAGCGCTTTGCCTGGTCCTGGTCTTCTTCAGGTGTGAGGAGATCGAAGAGTAAGGTAGCAAAACCTGCCTGTTGCAGTTGTTCAGCTACAAACCTATTGCGCTCACTCAGGCGACTACTACCACTTCCATGCGAAAAAACGATAAGGCCCGTTGCACTTTCCGGAACTATAAGATCTCCTGTTAAGGCTACCTGATGTATATTAATCTGCACTGTGTCGTTAAAAGTATAGTTCGCCATAGTTTTATAGTTTAGGTTAGCAAGCAGATCACAAAAGTCCCACCTATTTTGTACGCCCGCCGGGTGACAGGGTTAAGACGTTCACATCTGCAATTCAACACCTTACGTACTCCTGAAAAACAGAAACCACATGCAGAAATTACTTTGGCTGGGAGTTATAGTATTGTTAACAACCAGTTGCAACCCAGAAGAGCGCACAGCGGAGAATAGAACTATAGCAGATGGAATAGATTCGCTGGAAGCAGTGCAGGAAGAACCGCAGCGCCAGCAAGATAAAACCACTACAGACACAGTTGCTTTTAAAGTGGCATTCGGGCAATTCTTTAGGGCTTTGCAAGCTTCGGACACGGCAACTATAAACCAGTTCATTCATCCGGAGTACGGCCTTTGGATAATTGAGCAACCCGGAGCTGTGCCAAAAATGACACATGTAACCGATGTCCGGAATTTTAAACGTGAATACCAGGATAGATATTTCATTACTGTTAAGGACGAAGTAAAAACCTGTGACCTGAAAGAGGAAGCCTGGCCTACCTTCAGCTGCGCCGATGTGGATTACGAAAAGAAAACGAGCGGCTATAGTAAGGATGGTTGCTTTGTGGCCGGCCCCGGTAAATTCCAGAAAAGCGGCTACTGGGATTATGCCAGTCTATCAGAAAGCCAGATCCAAACTATAAGATCAACGTTGCCTTTTGTTCAAAAGTCAGTTCTGCACACGGCTACCTCCTTCGAGTTTCATTTCGGTTTTATAGATGGACACTGGCGCCTGCTTTTCACCAAACTCATTTATCCCTGCAGCGCGTAGAAAGTTAAGGAGTTAGAGAGTTTGGGAGTTAATGAATGTAAGAGATAGAAAAAACCAGAAGGGTTAGAGTTTTATTATTAGAAAGTTAAAGGCAAGAACAACTAAAGATAGCTTTTTGCTCTATTCATCGTAATAGCAACAAAGGGCTTAAGCTTATTGATCAACCTAATTCAACCTTCTAACTTCTAAACTTCCTAACTCACAAACTCTCTAACTCCTAAACTCCCAAACTAACCATGGCCTACTACCGACGCTTCGATTACCCTGCCCCTGACCCGATTATACTTGCCCGGCTAACCGAGCAGCAGCGTGAAATGCAGTCGCGTGTTATACTTCAGAAGCCGGATTTTGACCTGAAACTGATTGCCGGCTGTGATTCTTCTTTTATTGGTGAGGACCAGATACTTTCTGCTTTTGTGCTGCTGACTTATCCTGCGTTGGAGTTGGTCGAGAAGGTGTACCATGTCGGAGCTGTTGAGTTGCCTTATATTCCCGGTTTCCTGGCTTTCAGGGAAGCGCCCAACCTTCTGAAAGCGTATGAAAAGCTTCAGCAAAAGCCTGACCTGATCATGGTAGATGGCCATGGTATTTCGCACCCGCGCCGCCTGGGCATTGCCACACACCTGGGTATCCATATAAATAAACCAACGATGGGGGTAGCTAAAAAAGTACTGGTAGGTAAGTACAAAGAGCCTGCTACAAGCAAAGGCTCCATCTCGCCACTGATCTATAAAGATGAGATAATTGCCAATGTGCTCCGGACCAAAGATAATGTGAAGCCGGTTTTCGTGTCGCCGGGACATTTTATGGACCTTGAAACGGCTACAACTATAGCTATGGCCTGCGCCATAAAACATAAACTACCGGAACCCACCCGCCTGGCCGACCATTATGCTGCGGTGTTTAAGAGTGAAGTATAGGTACGTCATACAACACGACCGATAGTAGCAAAGAGCAAACTCCTCCTTCTCTACGCCATCAGCTTTCAGAAATTTTATATGCCGTTGTTGCGTCATCAGACTAACAACTTGCCGATGAGTACCCAACAAGGCCTTTAACTATAGTTTGAGTAGTCTCCTTATTTTCTTGAGTTGACGGCATCGCTTCCTGCGACTCCCAAAATCAGAGCTTTTCATTTTGTAGTCGGTATTCATAGCGCCGACATTCACACCCAAAACAAGTCTGGTACCCGTGACTTGTGCCTAACTATAGTTTGGGTGCCCGGGCCAGGTAATCAAAAGTAATTTAAGCCCATCCTTTCCGATAATACTTTTTCCCTATCCCTTCTGCTGGCGATTTACTACCCCAATAAGGTCGCTTTTCTGTGCCATTAAAACTACAAATATAGCTATAAAGCAATTTTTAGGAGCTAATACTGCCTTTCGTCATCTTTTAAGCTAACCAGAGTCATCTCTTTAACTGCGCAACGTCATACTCTGCGGAGGCGCGCTGCTATAGCTTTGCATTATAGAAATAACACAAACAGTAATAACCTTTAACGCTTTGTATCATGAAAATTTTTAGCTCCATAAAACTGCTAAGCATGTTTAGCCTCCTTTTAGGACTAAGCTTTGGCAATACACTTCTAGCCCAGGACCAATATAAGCTGGCCGGCAAGCCCGAACTTAAAGTAAAGGGCACCTCTACCCTGCACGACTGGGAAATGACATCGGCACAGGTCCAGGGCAAAGCCGAAATGATACTGGAAGGCAACACACTTAAAAACGTGAAGTCTGCTTCTGTAACTATGAAGACCCAGTCTATTAAGAGTGGCACAGACAAAATGGATGCCCTTGCTTACGAGTCGCTGAAAGCAAGTAAGTTTCCTGATATCGCGTTTACCCTGACCTCTTTCCGTGTTCTGGATAATAACCGCGCCCAGGCCATAGGCAACTTAACTATAGCCGGCACTACCAAGCCAGTAACCTTTAACGTGGAAACAGGCACAAAATCAGGTCTGGTACAGATGGCAGGTGAAGCAAACATCAAATTCACAGAATTCGGAATTAAACCACCAACTGCACTTTTAGGCACTGTAAAAACAGGCAACGAGCTTAAACTTCTCTTCAAGGTAAGCTTCCAGCAGACATCAACTTACACAAAAAACTAAAGAACTTAAACACCGATCATCATGAAAAAGATTACACTTTCACTGGGCCTGTTGCTTGGATTAAGCATAAGCTCTTTTGCGCAGATCACCTTATCTGACCTGCCATACGCACGACCTTACGATAAAAGAGGTCTGAATACATTCGAGACACCTAAAAAAGACACGATTGCCTTCGATGGCATAAAAGTGAGACTTGGTGGTGGCTTTGCACAGCAGTTCCAGGGCTTGCAACACAAGAATACGGCAACAGCCCAGATGCAGCAGCAAGGCGGCAACGAAGTAAACCTGAACCAGCTGATGCCTATCGAAAACGGTTTTAACCTGGCCTCTGCCAACCTTAACCTGGACGTGGCGCTTGCAGATGGTATCCGACTGAACCTGGTTACTTACCTGTCATCAAGACACCACTCTGAGGCCTGGGTAAAAGGTGGTTTTATTCAGGTTGATAAAGCTGAGTTCCTGAACAGCCCGCTGGTAGATAAACTGATGAAGAACATCACCCTGAAAGTAGGTCACATGGAGATCAACTATGGTGATGCCCACTTCCGCAGAACAGATAACGCCCATGCCCTGCAGAACCCGTTTGTTGGCAACTACATCATGGATGCCTTCACAACAGAGATCGGTGCAGAAGTGATCTACCAATACAAAGGCTTCCTGGCAGTAGGTTCTGTTACAGGTGGCGAAGTACAAGGTGGTATCCAGAATCCGGACCAGCGCAAGCCTTCTTTCATCGGTAAATTAGGCTACGACAGCCAGATAAAAGACGACCTGAGAGTAAGATTAACAGGCTCTGTGTATACAACTGCAGGCTCTGTGCGAAACACACTCTACGGTGGCGACCGTGCCGGTTCACGTTACTTCCTGGTAATGGACCCTGCTAAAGTGGCAAGCGGCGCAGCGGTAACACCTGCTACGCACTTCACTTCAGGTCATATTAACCCGGGCCTTACCAACAGCATCACCGCCATGGTTATCAACCCATTCGTGAAGTTCCACGGCCTGGAGTTCTTCGGTAACTTTGAGCAGGCAAAAGGTAAAGGCAGATTAGGTGCAAACGACGAACCAACAGACCGTACCTGGAGACAACTGGGAACAGACCTGGTTTACAGATTCGGCAGCAACGAAAACCTGTACGTAGCAGGACGCTACAACGTGGTAGAAGGACGCCTTGCACCACTAGCAGCAACTCCGAATGTGCAGAACAACGAAGTGAACCTGAGCAGAGTGCAGGTAGGCGGTGGCTGGTTTGTAACCAAAAATATCCTTGCCAAAGCTGAGTATGTAAAACAACAGTACAAAGGTTTCGCTCCTTCTGATATCCGCAACGGCGGCGAGTTCAATGGATTCATGATCGAAGGTGCCATATCTTTCTAACACTTAAAACCATGTTACCTGTTCGTATCCTTCTGGTTGCTGTATCCATGCTGAGTACAATGGTACTGCCTGAAAAAAAAGAGTTTGTTGTGATCTCAGGAAATAAAATAACTGTAGCAGCAGCCACTTCACTAGGCACTATAAACTGTGCTTACACCAGCAGCAGCAGCCAGAAAGATACACTTTTACTTAACACACAGATTCCACGGGTAGAAAGGCTGAAACTGGCCATACCCGTTAAAGAGTTCGACTGTGGAAACGTACTGCTGAACAGGGATTTTGCAAAAGCACTGAATGTTGGCCAGCATCCTTACACCAGAATTGAGGTAGTTTACCTGAAGCGCGAAGGCAAAGGATACAAAGGCAACCTGAATCTATTAGTAGCAGGTAAAACAATTCCGCTGCAGAACGTGAGCTTTACCAGCTGTGTAGCCAAGGGCGTAAACAACCTGAAAAGCAACATCTGCCTGAACTTCTCTGAAATAGGCTTAGCCACACCCAAAAAAATGGGCGGTTTGTTTAAAGTAGAAGATGAGCTACGGGTAACAGTGGAACTACAATTAACAGAATAGAAAAGGTTATGTTTGATTTTTACAGCCAAAGGCAGCCAGTTGTGCTGCCTTTGGCTGTTTTAGTACACCTGCATTTCGACTTCTGCCATTCTGTCTCTAATACGCACTTTTAGAACAACTCATCCTGTCAAAATTTCAGCAAAATCCTACTATAGTGCTATTGGTTTACCCTTTGCTGAGTACCTCGTAGAACAATAACTATAGGAAAACAGGCAAAGCGATATGAATTTTAATAACTATACCATTAAAGCCCAGGAAGCCATACAAAAGGCGACTGAGATAGCAGGCGGCAACCAGCAGCAGGCTATCGAGACAGGGCACATTTTAAAAGCAATACTGGAGACAGACGAGAACGTAACTAACTTCCTGCTCCAGAAACTGAACATCAACGGCAACATCCTGCATACCAAGCTCGACGAGATCGTGGCTGGCTACCCGAAAGTGAGTGGCGGTAGTCCTTACCTGGCAAATGATGCGAATACTGCCCTGCAGAAAGCGACTTCTTACCTGAAAGAGTTTGGCGATGAATATGTAGCAATAGAGCACATGCTGCTGGGTATTCTGGCTGGCCGTGACCGTGTGGCCGGGGTAATGAAGGATGTTGGTTTTAACGAAAAAGACCTTAAGAAAGCCATTAAAGAACTGCGCGGTGGTGCCAAAGTTACGGACCAGAACGCCGAAGCAAAGTACAACTCCCTCAAGCGCTACGCCCGCGACCTGAACGAGATGGCACGTAGTGGCAAGATCGACCCGGTAATTGGACGCGATGAAGAGATTCGCCGCGTACTGCAGATTCTGAGCCGTCGTACCAAGAACAACCCGGTACTGCTGGGCGAGCCTGGTGTAGGTAAAACAGCTATAGTGGAAGGCCTGGCGCAACGGATCGTATCTGGTGACGTGCCGGAAAACCTGAAAAACAAGACGCTGATGAGCCTGGATATGGGCTTATTGGTAGCAGGTGCCAAGTATAAAGGAGAGTTTGAAGAGCGACTGAAAGCAGTAATTAAAGAAGTGGTGGATGCGGAAGGCGACATCGTCCTCTTCATCGACGAGATTCACACGCTGATAGGTGCCGGTGCGGGTGGCGAAAGTGCCATGGATGCTGCCAACCTTTTAAAACCGGCTTTGGCGCGTGGTGAGCTGCATGCCATCGGTGCCACTACTCTGAAGGAATACCAGAAGTATATCGAGAAAGATAAAGCGCTAGAGCGACGTTTCCAGGCGGTGATGGTAGATGAGCCAAGCGTGCAGGATGCCATTTCCATACTTCGCGGTATCAAAGATAAATACGAAGTGCATCACGGGGTGCGCATTAAAGACGATGCTATTATTGCTGCGGTAGAATTATCAAGCCGTTACATTACAGATCGTTTTTTACCGGACAAGGCGATTGACCTGATGGATGAAGCGGCTGCAAAACTGCGTATCGAAATCGACTCGCTTCCGGTAGAGCTGGACGAAATTCAGCGCCGCATTATGCAACTGGAAATTGAGCGCGAAGCTATCCGTCGTGAAAATGACAAGGACAAGGAAACGATCCTTTCAAAAGAAATTGCAGACCTTTCGACGAAGCGCGATGATCTGAAAGCCAAGTGGCAGAACGAAAAACAGATCATTGAAGGCATCCAGAAAGAGAAAGAAAATATAGAGAACTATAAGCTGGAAGCCGAACAGGCCGAACGCAGCGGTGACTATGGCCGCGTAGCGGAGTTGCGCTATGGCAAGATTCAGGAAGCGGAAGCAAAGCTCAAAGAACTACAGGAGCAGGTACACCAGATGCAGGGCGAAAACCCGATGCTGAAGGAAGAAGTGAATTCTGAAGACATTGCCGAAGTGGTAGCCAAATGGACGGGCGTGCCGGTGAGTAAAATGCTGCAATCGGATCGTGAAAAGCTGCTGCACTTAGAGCAAGAACTGGGCAAACGCGTAGCTGGTCAGGAAGAAGCGATAGAAGCTATTTCGGATGCCGTGCGCCGCAGCCGTGCCGGTATGCAAGACCCGAAACGGCCGATCGGTTCATTCATTTTCTTGGGTACAACCGGTGTGGGTAAAACCGAGCTTGCCAAAGCGCTGGCCGATTACCTGTTTAACGATGAGAACGCGATGGTGCGTATTGATATGAGTGAGTACCAGGAGCGCCATGCTGTAAGCCGTATGATCGGAGCGCCTCCGGGCTATGTGGGTTACGACGAGGGTGGCCAGTTAACAGAAGCTGTACGCCGCAAGCCATACTCAGTAGTATTGCTGGATGAGATAGAAAAAGCTCACCCGGATGTGTTCAACATTCTGTTGCAGGTGTTGGACGATGGCCGACTAACCGATAGTAAAGGTCGTGTAGTGAATTTTAAGAACACGATCATCATCATGACCTCTAACATCGGGTCGCATATTATCCAGAGCAATTTTGAGCTGATGGATGAGATCAACCACGATGAGGTAATCGAGCGTACCAAGGATGAAGTATTTGAGCTACTGAAGAAATCGGTAAGGCCCGAGTTCCTGAACCGAATTGATGAACTGGTTATGTTCCGTCCACTGAGCCGTGGCGATATCCGCAAGATCGTTACCATACAGTTCGGCCACATCCAGGATCGCCTGGACGAAGCCGGTATCCGACTTATCGCGACTGATGAAGTGCTGGATTACCTGGGCGAACAAGGCTACGATCCGCAGTTTGGTGCCCGACCACTGAAGCGTGTGCTGCAGCGCCAAGTACTGAATGAGTTATCGAAAGAGATCCTGGCCGGAACTATAAGCAAAGATTCAGTAGTGGAAGCTGTGCTCGAAAACGGCAAGATACAATTCAACAATGTGGACGTAGAGATCCCGACCGGAGAATAAGTATAAGTTTAAGGTTTAGTTTAGTAAAAAGCCTCACCGTTTGGTGAGGCTTTTTGTTTTTTATCTAATTAATAATTTTAACTATTTATTTATTCGTTTTAAAAATAGAATGAAAATATATTGCGAAATGCTTATATTGTCAATACAATATACTTAAATCCTATCTGGAAATTAGAATAGGAATGCATTAAATAAAACAAACTATATAAACTACTTATGCTATCAATTAAAGATTTAACATCTGAAGAACAAGACCCTAAAGTAATTGAGAAAGTTCTCCCTAAGGTTCAGAGCTTTTGTACTTCTAATGAGGAAATACAATACATAGCTGTACAGAAGAATAAACTTGGGCTAAACTTTTCTCCTGATTGTATTGCATTGACCAATAAACGTGTAATAATGATCAGACCTAAGTCATTTGGCTTAAGTCTTGACTTTAAAGATTATTCATGGCTTAATGTTGCAGATGTTCATATGAAGGAAGGTGTATTTTCAGCTACTATTACAGTTAAGACTACAAGTGGAATCCTAGACTGCATGGAAGATATACCGAAAACACAAGCTAGAACCTTATATCGCTTTGCACAGGAAATGGAGGAAACAAAGAAAGAAGAGCGTAGACAGCGTGAACTTGAAGATAAGCGTGCGGTTGCAGGTGGAGGAATTGTTATTAATACACCTAGCAGTTCATCTGCAAGTCAGACAACAGATGATCCTATTACGAAATTACAAAAGATGAAAACTCTGTTAGACAGCGGAATTTTATCTCAAGAAGAATTTGATGCCAAAAAGGCCGAAATTTTAGCAACAATGTAATTACAAAAGAGCGGTTAAAAACCGCTCTTTTATTTTAATAAGTTGTTTGAAAGAGATTATTGACTACAATTTTGAATGATGTATCATAACTACAAAGTAGTAATCAATTGAACTAATACATAAAGGTTTTAGAGCCTACTTTAAGATACCAAAGTATCTCGCTCATTAAAATATTAACCCCCGCATCCACCAGTCGTATAAATATCTGATTTTTAACATCTTACTCAAAAACTATGAAAAAAACTTTATTCTTATTTGCTGTGGGAGCCTTACTGGCAGGTGCAGCGTGCACAAGCTCCGATACAACAACGGATACAACCACTGATACCACTACGGAAACAACTGACGCTGCTACCGGCAATGATATGGCTACCGGTAATGAAACAACAACCACAACTACAGAAACCACCACTGGCGCTGCTGTAACCATGACAAACATGGACGATGCTACTTTTATATCAACGGCAGCAAGCAGCAACGCTATGGAAGTACAACTAAGCAACATGGCACTACAAAAGGCCACTGATGCGAAAGTAAAAGAGTTTGCACAGATGATTGTGGACCATCACAGAAAGAGTAGCCAGGAGCTGCAGGCTGCTGCTTCACAGGCAGGAGTAACGGCATCGAATGTAGTTATGCCCATGCATCAGAAAATGATAGATGAGCTAACCAACTATAACGGCACAGGCTACGACGAAAAGTATATGGACCTGATGGAAACAGCTCATAAAAATGATATAGCTATGTTTGAAGCCAAAAGTATGAATGCAACAAACCCGGCTGTAAAAGATTTCGCACTTAAGGCAATTCCAACATTGCGCTCACATTACGAGATGGCCACCAACATTGAAGACACAGTAGATTAACTATAAACTATATAAAAGCAGGGCCGGCAAATTTCTGTTTGCCGGCGCTGCTTTTTTTTAACTTATCTATAGTTACCGGGTCCGCAAGTGCCGCCATAGTTTTATGATGCGTACCCGCGATATGTCATAAAACATAGCAACTATAAGCAGCCCGGCCGGAATCAGGAAAGTGTAATGCTGCAATACAGTGTAACTATAGCCTCCGGCAATAGCTCCTGCCAGAAAGAAAAGTATGATAACCAACCGAAGTACGATACGTTTCTGCAACCCGGGCTTTCGTAAATTCTCAGGCAAGGTGGCCGCTGCCAAGTCTATTCCGAGATCAGTAAAAATACCTGTAAGGTGCGTTGTACGCACTACGGAGCCTGATATCATAGAAACCATGGCATTCTGCAGGCCCATGGCAAAAAGCAGACTGCCCGCAAAAACCTTGCGCATCCATATACTGCCATCGTATTTGTGCCCGTAAATACTATTCAGCAGTAGAATCGCAATCTCGATGAAGATAGGAATTGTGTAGGCAAATACCTGGTCGCGCCCAACACGCCCAACTATAAAACTGGATGTAAAAGCGCCCAGCAGAAAAAGGAACATCCACAACCCAATAATCCGGACTGCTCTCAGATCGCCTTGCGCCATGCTTTCGGCAAAGTATGCGACATGGCCGGTTACATTGGTGGTGAGTACTGCAAAAGCAAGCAGCCCGGCAATGTTAACAAACCCGGCGGTAAGGCAAAGTATAGCTGCCAACCGAATGTTGTGCCTGAAATTTCTGCGATTTCCGAGGTGCCGTAACATGGACAAAAGGTAATAATTTTCAGACGATCCTACCCTTTATTTCAGATAATTTATCCGCTTGTTCTATTCTGTAATGTCATCCCTGCGCCTTCCTATTGCATGCAAAAGTTTAAACATGTAATTTACCGCTTAGCTTATACTATAACCTATACTTAAACAACTTTGTCGTCTGTATTTTTCACCTACATGGAGCTGGGCTTCCACCATATTTTTAACCTGAAAGCCTATGACCACATGCTCTTCCTGTTTGCCCTATGCGCCATTTATACCTTAGGAGACTGGCGAAAAGTACTTGCACTGGTTACGAGCTTCACCATTGGTCACTCTATTACGCTGGCTTTGTCTACCTTCAACATTATAAAGTTTGATACCGGCCTGATCGAGTTCCTTATTCCTGTAACTATCTTTATTACCTGCGTTACCAACTTTTTTAAATTGAAAGGTGCTGCCAGCAAGCAACACACCATCTTTTCGATGCACAATCTAATGGCTGTTTTCTTTGGGCTGGTACACGGCATGGGCTTCTCGAATTACCTGAAATCGCTTTTAGGCCGAAACAGTGATACGTGGTTACAGCTACTGGCCTTTAATGTTGGCATTGAGCTGGGCCAGCTACTGATCGTGTTTCTGCTGCTGATCGCCGCTTTCTTGATGCTGAATCTGTTCAGTGCCAAACGTCGCGACTGGATAATAGTACTTTCCAGTGCAGTAGCAGGTATCTCCTTGATTTTGATGATGGAAACCAATATCTTTTAACAGACTTTACCTTATACAACCAACTATACTAACCTTAACTCACCTTACTTCAGAATGAAAAACCTACTCACAGGTTTAGTCTTTTTCGGATTAGCAGCTGCACCAATGGCAACTATGGCGCAGAGTAACACCGATCAGTCTAAATTTAAGCAGTTGCAGCAGGAGCTTCCTACGCCAAACACTTACCGTTCGGCATCTGGCGCTCCGGGCCACCAGTACTGGCAACAACGTGCAGACTATAACATCAAAGTTGAGCTGAACGACGAAAACCAATCCATAAACGGCTCCGAAACTATAACCTACACCAACAACTCGCCCGACGTACTGACCTACCTGTGGCTGCAGCTGGACCAGAACATCTACGAGCCAAACTCGATGGCAAACTCAACCCGCACCGGCGCGCTTAATGATAAGATGCCATTGCAGGCCGTGGAGTACATGACGCGTGAGAAGTTTGATGGTGGCTTTAAGATCAGAACAGTAAAAGACCGCAATGGCAAAGCCCTGAAATACACCATCAACAACACAATGATGCGTATTGACTTGCCTTCTGACCTGAAGCCAAAACAAAGCTTTACCTTCAGCATTGACTGGAATCATAACATCAACAACCAACTAACATTAGGTGGTCGCTCAGGATATGAGTTTTTCCCGGAAGATGGTAACTACCTGTACGAAATGGCGCAGTGGTTCCCGCGTATGGCCGTGTATGATGACGTAAATGGTTGGCAGCATAAGCAATTCCTGGGCAGCGGCGAGTTTGCCTTGCCTTTCGGCGACTATAAAGTAAGCATTACCGTACCTGCCGACCATATAGTTGGTGCTACCGGTGAGCTACAGAATGCCAGCCAGGTACTTACCTCAACTCAACAAAAACGCTGGGCACAAGCCGCCAAAGCTGATAAGCCGGTGGTGGTTGTAACTCAGGAAGAAGCTACCCAAGCCGAAAAAAGCAAAGCCAAAGGCAAAAAGACCTGGGTTTACTCAGCCAAAGATGTGCGTGACTTTGCATGGGCCAGCTCCCGTAAATTTATCTGGGATGCCATGAACGTGAAGGTAGCCGGTAAAAACGTATTGGCTATGTCGTATTATCCTAAAGAAGGAAATCCGCTTTGGGGCAAATACTCTACGCAGTCGGTGGCACATACCCTGGAAGTTTACTCCAAGCACACGATAGATTACCCTTACCCGGTAGCTATTTCGGTGCATGGGCCGGTAGGCGGCATGGAGTACCCGATGCTGTCGTTTAACGGTTACCGCCCGGAGCCAGATGGCACTTACTCCGACCGTACCAAGTATGGTTTGATCTCTGTTATCATTCACGAAGTAGGCCATAACTTCTTCCCGATGATCATTAACTCGGATGAGCGCCAGTGGACGTGGATGGATGAAGGCCTGAACACCTTTATGCAATACCTGTCAGAGCAGGAATGGGAACGTAATTACCCATCGCGCCGCGGAGAACCTGCTGACATAGTAGAGTATATGAAGAGCGCCAAGAACACACAGGTGCCGATTATGACCAACTCTGAGTCTGTGTTACAGTTTGGTAACAACGCTTACGGTAAACCGGCTACAGCACTTAACATCCTTCGCGAAACTATAATGGGCCGCGAGCTCTTCGACTATGCTTTTAAAGAATATTCGCAGCGCTGGGCATTCAAACATCCGATGCCGGCAGACTTTTTCAGAACGATGGAAGATGCTTCAGGCGTAGACCTTGACTGGTTCTGGAGAGGCTGGTTTTATACAACCGATCATACTGACATCTCGATTGAGGGTGTGAAATGGTTTACGATTGATTCGCAGAACCCGGAATTTGTAAGCGCTCAGAAACGTACCGAGCAGAACAAAGCGCCACAAACCTTGTCGCAACAGCGCAACCTGCAGGACATCAAAAAAACCCGCGTAGAACTGCGCCCTGAACTGAACGACTTTTATAATAGCTACGATGAGCTGGCAGTAACAGCCGCAGACAAGCAGCGTCACCAAAGCTTCCTGAGCGGGTTAACTCCAAAACAGAAGGAAATGCTTGATTCAGGCCTTAATTTCTATGAAGTTGGTTTCAAAAACCTGGGTGGTTTGGTAATGCCGCTCATCGTGAAGATGACGTATGAAGATGGCACAAATGAAATAGTGAACGTACCAGCAGAAGTGTGGCGCTACAACAACGAAGAGATAACGAAGGTATTCGTAACTGAAAAGCCAGTTGTAAACTTCGAGCTCGACCCAATGCTACAAACAGCTGATACGGATCTGTCTAACAACTATTTCCCACGTAAAGTGGCACCTAGCCGCTTCGAGATTTTCCAGCAGCAGCAACGTAACCAGCCAAACCCTATGCAGCGCCAGAACGCAACGCAAAATACCAATACTAACTCAGGTCGCTAAGATCTATAGTTTATAGTTTAAAAGCCTTCGGATGATTTCCGAAGGCTTTTTTGTTTGGGTGAATTAAGCTTTCAGGTTTTATGATTAGTTGTAGTTCATTGTTTGTACTGCTGGCGCGAGCGTCTTCGCTCTTGACTTATTATGGTGTTGAGTCTCCTGACTCAACTGGCCCGATAGGGACGGGAATTGTCTGAATCAGGATTTTCAGGATGGGTCTTTGGTATAGTTGGAGTTTTAACCCACCCCTACCCCTCCCAAGAGGGGAATTGCGTCTACTGCTATAGTTTGAGGTACCGTTCTATAGTTACCGTCCACAAAAAGGGCAGGTTTACCTGTCCCTTCGGAACTATCAACACGATAAAGCTAGAAGCTTAACTTTTCAAATCAAACTATAAATAAGCTATCGAACTGATCACAGTCTTTGGGTTGAGCGCCTTTGCTTTGTTGCGGTGCCGCCAGGCAGCCCGAGCAAAGCGAGGGTAGCAAGAAAGCAGCAGCGCGATGCTCGAAGACGGGGCCTCCCGGCCGTGAGGGCACCAAAGCTAACTATAGAACAGTAGGTGATTAGAGCTCCCAGGATGAAAAGCAGCTATAAAAGGAAGGCTTGGTTCTAATTGTATAATAGCAAACTATAGAACTATAGCCTGTAGCAATCAACCTCAACTATAAGCTGAGATAGATTTCTCTCTGCGTTCGAAATGACAAAAGAGAAGTAAATCAACTATAGCTCAGACACTAGCAGGAGCTGCGCACATTGCTAGGTCATTAGGAATCCTGAAAATCCTGATTCAGACAAACCCACTCCAAACAAAACGGGCAGCACTTTTCAGTGCTGCCCGTTTGTTATTCCTCTGCATTATACTTATCAAAAAATCGCTGTTTGATCTTGTCTCCTTTCCGGACGTAGGGGCGAATGATGAGGCGGGTTCCGTTCTCGTATGTGAAGAACCTGTAAACCCAGTTACTCAGCACCACAAGCTTATTCCGGAAACCAACCAGTGCCATCACGTGCACAAACAGCCAGACAACCCATGCGAAAAATCCTCCGAAGTGCAGGTTGCCCGGCAGATCTGCCACAGCGCGGTTACGACCAATAATTGCCAGGGATCCTTTATCCGTATATTCGAATGGTTCCAACTGCTCTTTGTTCTGCAGGCGTTGCAGGTTTTTTGCTAATAACTGGCCCTGCTGTATGGCAGGTTGCGCTACACCCGGATGTCCTTTCGGCCATTTATCCGTTTTCATAAAGGCAATATCACCGATTGCGAAAAGGTCGTTAAAACCCAGGACCTGATTGTGCTCATTTACCAGAATACGACCGCGTTCCATTGTCTCAGGTGGCAGACCATCTATTAACGCGCCTGATACACCAGCTGCCCAGATCAGGGTATTTGTACCTATCTGATCTCCGTTTTTGAGCACTGCCTTATCGCCATCGTAAGACTCCACTAAGGTGTTAAGGATAATATTTACCCCGAGGTCCTTGAGATATTTATATGTCTTTTCGCTTGATTCCGGCGACATCGGTGGCAGCAAACGATCCATCCCTTCAACCAGGTAAATGTTCATTTTGCTGATATCCATGCCAGGGTAATCGTAAGGCAGCACGTGTTTCTTCATTTCAGCCAGTGCACCGGCCAGCTCCACCCCTGTTGGTCCTCCACCTACAATCACAAAATTCATCAGGTTTTGCCGTAGTTCCGGGTCACCGGTCATGTTGGCCTGCTCAAAGCATTGCAGCATCTGGCTACGCAGGTTCAATGCATCCGGAATCTTTTTAAGCGGGAAAGAGAATTTCTTGATCTGGTCGTTACCGAAATAATTGGTTTTGGTACCGGTAGCTATAACCAGGTAGTCGTATGGCAGGTCGCCGATAAGCGTTGATACAACTTTGGCTACAGGGTCAATGTGAGTTACCCGTACCAGCCGGAAAAAGAAATCATCGTAATCTTCGGCGCTGAAGAGTTTGCGCAGTGGCTCTGCAATAGCGTCTGGCTCCAGGCCTGCGGTTGCTACCTGGTAAAGCAGCGGCCAGAAACCGTGGTAGTTTTGCTTATCAAACATTACGACCTGGAAGTTTTTGCCGCGCAGTTTTTTAGCAAGGTTTATTCCTCCAAATCCACCGCCGATGATCACAACGCGCGGTTTCCGGGTTTCGGGTATATTTAGTGTTAGGGTTGTTATAGGAAGCATATGTCGTTTGTTTAGCTTTAGCAACAGCAAAAAGGTGCTTTGTTGCATGGTAATGCTTTAGTAGCATACGTACGAGCTACATTGCCAACTAACGAAACGGACATTGGTTAGTTACTTTAGCCATAAAGCAACTATAACAGAGGAGAGCAAAATAGCTACAGCAGCAAGCAAAGAGCTACAACAGGATGTACCTGTTTACTATCTATAAACTATAAATCTATTTTTTCTTAAACTCGCCGTTTCTCAGCATATCAATCAGCTTAAGTACGGCAAACGGGCTTATAGTTGGTATTAAGTATCGGTTCTGAGCCTGTATTTGTTGGTGCTGGTTAAACACCTTGGAGTTCGAATTTCCATCCATCGGCACAGTCGCAAACAGTTCTCTGAGGCGTTCGGGGTCTACGTTTTTATTGGCAGCAGAGCGGCCTTCGTCGGGTAGCTTTAGGGATAAAACGGCCTCTTTAAAGTCGCGCTCGGTTGCCCATGGAATTACCTGTATCTCTGCCAGTTCTATCGCCTCTTCCTGCATCTGCATAATAATGGAATAGCTGCTTGACGGGTACGTTCTAGGGATAACCAGCGTCTGCTTTTTATAGCCGAGCGCGCTGAAAACAACGGTATCGCCGGTTAAAACCGGCAACGAGAAGAAACCATAGCGGTTAGTCTGCACACCGCGGTCTGTTTTGGGAACATATACGCTTACATTGCTTACTCCATACAGGCTGTCGCCGATGGTAACAAACCCTGATAGCTGCACCACACGCTGCCCGCCCTGCGCTTTTGCCTGTTCGGGCGTGGCGGCAAATGCAAGCAAAACAAGTATAGTAGCTGCTAATACTTTGTACAACTTCACGTGGCTATCTAAAGCTTTTAAATACGACTTCATGTAGTACAATTATAGGGTATATTATTTTATTATAGCAGCTTTTGCCTATTTTTGTTTGCGTTGGTAGATAAATATGCGATTAAAACATTTCAGTCTTGCGTTCGGGGAACAGGTATTTAAAGCGCTCGCCGATGAGTCGCGGGTCCGTATTCTGAGCCTGATTCTGCGCAATAAAGAAATGTGCATCTCTGACCTGGAACAGGTGCTTGATTTTACGCAAACCAAAACATCGCGCCATCTTGCTTATCTGCGCAGTGCAGGCCTTGTTGCGCCCCGCAAACTGGACCAATGGGTGTATTACTCGCTGAAGGATGAAGCCGCTGACCTGATAAACCAGATTTTCGGTTACCTGGAGCGCGACATAACGCTGCAAAAAGACCAGGAAACATACCAGGTATTGTATTCGAATCGCGAACTGGCTATTAATAAACTACACAGCCGCCGTTGGACAAACATTTAACCCTTCAACTATAACTATACCACTTCTTTTTTATTGTATAAACCGGCAGGTCCGCAAACTGTTCGACTATAAATCGGTGCAATTTCTGAACAATGGCTGCGGCAGTCCGTTTTACTTTAACTCCCTTAGATAATTAATATGAAAACATATACCCACATTCTCTTCGACCTGGACCATACCCTTTGGGATTTTGAAAAGAACTCCGAAGAAACACTTTACACTTTATTCGACCAGTACGAACTAGCTGCTTTTAACAAATTCGACAACACCTCTTTTTACAAGAAGTACAAGTTTGTAAATAACCTGCTCTGGGATCAGTATAACAAAGGCAAGATCAACCAACAGGAATTACGCGAGCAGCGCTTTGTAAAAACCCTGACCGGCCTTGGCCTGGAAGCTCACCAGGTTCCGGAGGGCTTGTCAGAAGCTTACACTGATCTGTGCCCTACTAAAACGGCTGTTTTTCCTTACACCCACGAAGTGCTGGCTTACCTGCAGCCAAAGTATGGTCTGCACATTATAACTAATGGCTTTAAAGAGGTACAGGCCATTAAAATGACGGCTTCTAACCTGCATGGGTATTTTAAGGAAGTAGTTACGTCAGAGTGTTGCGGTTACAAAAAACCGGACAAGCGTATGTTTGACCATGCCCTGGAGCGCATCAATGTAAAGCCCGAAGAATGCCTGATGATTGGCGACAACCTGGAGTGTGATATTGATGGTGCCCGTGCCGCCGGCATAGATCAGGTTTTCTTTAACCCCGAGAAGAGTAAGGCTAAACTAAGCCCCAAGCCAACTTATGAGATACATTGCCTGAGCCAACTACAGGATATACTATAAAAAGAAAGCCCGGCTATTATAATAGCCGGGCTTTCTTTTTAACTACTGACTAAAAGTTAGTCCTTTATGTCCTTCTTGGTTTCAAGGGCACGAAGCTCGCCCTGCAGCAGCTTTATCTTGGCTTTATCGTCATTGCCCAATTCGTTAGAAACTACTTTGCGGCGCGCATCCAGTTTCTTCATAATCGCCTGCACTTTGTTCCACTCAGCATCCGTGAATGAATCCTGGCGATCACGCACGCTTTGTAAAAGCATAATGTATGCTTCGCGCAGATCAGTTGCTGCGATCTTGTTTATTTCAGCGTAAGGCCCCAGCAGATCTTTCTCCAGTTGAGGTACGCCCTGGTTGCCTTGTTGTGTCTGTACAGGCTGGTTACCTTGTGCTGTAAAGTTATAGTTTGCGGCTTCGGCAGCAAAAGAGAAACTCATTGCACCAGCCAATATTAAACCTACATATGTTTTGTTCGATCTTTTCATAGTATTAAGATTTTAACTCTTACAAATTGTAACAGCAAGTGCCTTATACGTATAAAAGTGCAATTTAAGTTACAGTTTTGCTATAGTTTGTATTGCAATATAACTTATACAGCTGTTTTATACCGGTTTATTCCTGCATTGTAATTTAGCTGATAAGTAAAATCGATGCAATAATTTATGTAGACTGAGAGAGGTTAGATTTATAGTTTTGGTAGTGTCTTATCTAAGAGGAATTAACCCACCCCTCCTTGTTTAAGGAGGGGAGCTTTTTCTGTTACTGCTATAGTTTGACCTATAGTTTTTTAGTTGCGGTTTGTCATCCCCCTGCCCCCTTCAAAGGGGAACTTTCTGCTATTGCTATTCGAACTGTCATTTCGACCAACGGGAGAAATCTGGTTTTTTTATAGTTACAGCCCACGAGCAGGACAGGTTTCCCTGCCCCTTAGAACTATAGCCACGATAAATTTCGAAGCTTACCGGTTCAAACTATAGATGCTGGTAGCTATGCGAAACTTCTCAGTCTTTGGGTTGAGCGCCTTGTAGATTTGCGGTGCCGCAGCTATTGCGAGTGAGCGAGCAAAAGAGATTCGCGCAGCGCGATGCCCGAAGACGGGGCCTCCCGGCCATGAGGGCACCAAAGCTAAATTGAAACGACAGATTTGTAGAGCTCCCAGGATAATAGAAAATTTGACAGGACGGCTTGGTTCGGATGGTACAGTCTAAAACTATAGAACTGTAAATAATCGAACTATAAGCTGAGATAGATTTCTCGCTAAGGCTCGAAATGACAAAAGAGTAACGATAGAACAGTGACGATTTCCGATCCGACGATTAATTTCACAAAACTCCAGACACAATCTAATTACAAACTATAACCCTGACACAGAGAACAATATAAATTGCAATTTTAAAGTCACCTCTCTTTCGTGTACCTTTGCAGGCTAATTCTGAACTGAATGCTTGATTATCATATTCATACATTACCAAACGGCATCCGTGTCATTCATAAGCAGGTAAGCCATACCAAAATAGCTCATAGCGGGTTTATTATGGATATTGGCAGCCGCGACGAGCTTCCGCAGGAACAGGGCCTGGCACATTTCTGGGAGCACATGGCTTTTAAGGGAACTGCCAAACGTAAGTCTTTTCACATCATTAACAGCCTGGAGTCGGTAGGTGGCGAACTGAATGCCTATACTACCAAGGAAAAGATCTGTTTTTATAGTTCGGTGCTGGACAAGCACTTTGAGCGTTCTTTCGAACTGCTAACTGATATTACCTTCCGTTCTATTTTCCCGGAGAAAGAGATCGAGAAAGAGCGTGGTGTGATACTGGAAGAAATGTCGATGTACCTCGATACACCGGAAGATGCTATAGTGGACGAATTTGACGATGTGGTTTTCAGCGGCCATCCGCTGGGCAACAACATCTTAGGTTCCAAGGAAAGTGTTTCTGGCTTTATGAAGCAGGATTTCCTGAACTTTATAGACCGCAACCTGAGCACCGATACGCTGGCTTTCTGCTCTGTAAGTAACTGGCCGTTCGAGAAGGTGGTGAAACTGGCTGAGAAATACCTGGCTGGCATACCAACTATAACCAAACACCGCGACCGTGTTCCGTTCCTGAAGTATGAGCCAAAAGCCATAACGATAGAAAAATCTATTTCGCAGGCACATTGCGTGATCGGTTGCCCGGCTTATGCGCTGAATGACGACCGCCGCATCCCATTCTTTATGCTGGTAAATATACTGGGCGGACCGGGTATGAACTCCCGCCTGAACCTGGCGGTGCGCGAAAAGCACGGACTGGTTTATACAATTGATGCGAATTACTCTACTTACATCGATACCGGCCTCTTCTCTATCTACTTCGGAACCGAAAAGAAGCAGCTGAAACGTACAACTTCGCTGGTACTGAAAGAGATGAAAAAGCTACGCGAAAAACCTTTAGGTTCTCTGCAACTGCACACGGCTAAAGAACAGTTGATGGGTCAGCTGGCCATGGCTGAAGAAAGCAATATGGGCCTGATGATGATGATGGGCAAAAGCATACTCGACCAAGGCAAAGTAGAGCCACTAAACGAGATCTTCGACAAAATCAAAAGTATAGATTCAGGGCACCTGGTTGATATCGCTAATGATGTGCTTCGTGAAGACCAACTCAGCTTCCTGAATTACGTGCCGAATTAATGGCTTCATGGCTAAATGGTTAAATTGCTAAACACAAGAGCAACAATTTAACCATCAACAATTTAACAATTAATAAGATGGAATTCATTGACGAGGAACTACAGCAATATGCCGAAGAACATACAAGTGCAGAAAGTGAGCTGTTGCGCAAAGTAAACCGCCAGACGCACCTGAGTGTGATGAAGCCGCGCATGCTTTCAGGGCATTTGCAGGGGCGTTTATTGGCTATGTTCTCGCAGATGATTCAGCCAAAGCAGATACTGGAAATCGGAACTTATACCGGCTACTCGGCGCTTTGCCTGGCCGAAGGGCTGCAACCCGGCGGCACGCTGCATACTATAGATATCAACGAAGAGCTGGAAGACCGCGTGCGTGGTTATTTTGACGAAGCCGGCCTGACGGAACAGGTAAAATACTACATCGGCAATGCCCTGGATATCATTCCAACTATAGATGCCACTCTGGACCTGGTTTTTATAGATGCCGATAAGATCAACAACGCTGCTTACTATGACCTGGTACTAGATAAAGTACGCCCGGGTGGTTACATTATTGCCGACAATGTGCTCTGGAGCGGAAAAGTGCTTTCCAAATACCGCAAAAAGCTCGACGAAGACACCGCTGCGCTACTGGCTTTCAATAAAAAGGTGCACGACGATGCCCGTGTTGAGAACATTTTGCTACCAGTCCGTGACGGGTTATTGGTTGCCCGTAAAAAGTAAGCTCTCCTCTATACTTCCGGTAGCACAACTACAGTTATTAGATTACTGCTGGTAATCTAATAACTGGCAAACCTGCTATAAAACCGGCCTGAACCAATAAATTATATTTAGCAATTATTTTATATTAAAAACTTAGTCTACAGTTTTAGAATACGGTCCTTTTTGCTTTATTTTTGCAAATGGGTTTTCCTATATAGAACAAACTATAACTTAGCCCTTTACTCCCGGTTGCCTCAACAGCAACTATAGCCCGAATACATTTAGCCAAAGTATAATTACCTTTTATGAGACAACTCTCTACACTTCTTATTTTAATGTTTCTGCCCCTGTTTGTTTGGGCACAACAAGCCGTAACGGTTCCTAAAAATGTGTATTTCGCAGACATACACCTGACCCTTACAGATGGCGCACAACAGGAGATTCAGAAAAAAGTGGATGCCCTGCACAAGCACCCAACTTATTTTAAAGCAAAAGTGGAGCTGGCAGATGCGTACTTCCCGCTGATCGACCAGGTTTTTAAAGAAGAAGGCGTACCGGCAGACCTGAAATTCTTGTCGATGCAGGAGAGTGGTTTGATTGGAGATGCTGTTTCTACATCAAATGCGGTGGGTTACTGGCAGTTTAAGCGTGAGGCAGCTTCGGACTTTAACCTGCGCGTGGATAACGTGATAGATGAGCGCAAGCACATTCTGGAAGCCAGCCGTGGTGCAGCCAAATATTTTAAGCGCAGCAATAACTACTATAACAACTGGTTCAATTCTATCCTGTCGTATTACCTTGGCTATAGTGGTGCCAAAGCCGAAACAAAAACGTCGGATATTGGCGCCAAGAAGATGGAGATTACGGAGAAGACACATCCTTACCTGCTAACTTTCCTGGCGCACAAAATTGCTTATGAGAACTTTGTAGGTAAAACCACTAAGCCGGCAATTGCTTTACAGCCCCTGCGCGCTACGCCGGGCCAGAGCCTTGCGGAGATCGCCCTGGACAACAAAACCGACTTTGCCGAACTAGAGAAATACAACAAATGGCTATTAGGCAGCACTATACCATCAGACAAGGATTATTATGTTATGCTGCCTGTGCGTGGCGCAGAGCGTGTGGTGCTGGCATCAACAGACAACACCACTAAACTGCCTGCTTCCACAAGCAAACAGAATTCCAGTGCTGCTGCAGCTGCCATGGTTAACCGCAATGGCTTAAATGCCCTGGTAGCCCGCCCTGGCGACACAAAAGATAAACTGGCCCTACAGGCTGGCATCTCAACACGTAAATTACTGAAGTATAACGACCTGCGCAGCTTCGATAACATTGAGGCCGGAACCGCTTATTACATTGAGCCAAAGCATATCAATGCATCTGCGGCTGAATACCACGTAGTGCAGCCAGGCGAAACCATGCAGATGATCTCGCAACACTATGGTATCCGTTTAAAGCACCTGGTGTTTAAGAACCGCATGAAGAATAACGAGGTGCCGCTTCCGGGCCGCGTGCTATGGTTACAGAAACGCAGACCATTTACTACCGAAGTGGAAGTGCGTAGCCTGGACAAGCAAACTGCCGCCAAGCAGGAAATGGCTGCCAGCGAAGTGAAACCTGTTGAACGAACTACTGCTACAAAAACTGCAGGAAAGCAGAAAGAAAACTTCTTTACCCGTTTCATCAACAGCTTTAAGAAAGATAAAAAGCAAACGGCGCCGGCTAAGCAGGAAACGACAGTAGAAACCGGAGCAATGGGCACAAACATGTCTCCTGAAGAACTCAGGAAGTTAGAAGCTGAAAAGGTAGCTAAAGCCGAAGAAACAACAGAAACAGATGATACTATAGTTGAGGAACAGCCTGCCGCACCGGTAGCCCGCGAGGCTATTTACCCGGGCAGCAGAACAGCTGCAAAGTCTTCTACAACTACAGCAAAGCCAGCAGCAACGCCTGCAAAACAGGAAACTGCCACAGCTAAACCTGCAGCAGCAACAGCTAAGCCTGCTACTACAACAACCGCTACACCAAAACAGGAACCAGCTAAAACAACAGCTGTGCCTGCAAAACCAGCAACTACACCTGCCAAAACAGAGCCGGTTAAGGAAGCAGTGGTAACAATACCTGAGAGTGAGGTTGAGGAAGTAACTGAAGAAGCTACTCCAGCAACCAAATCGGCGAAGCACGTGGTGGCAAAAGGCGAAACGCTTTACGGCATCTCTAAAATGTATAACGTAACTGTTGCTGAGCTTACTTCCTGGAACAAACTACCGGAAGGTCCGCTTAAACTTGGTCAGGAACTGATCATTGCAGAGCCATTAACTGGTGTTGCGCTTCCTGAGCCTACCGATGCAGCTGAAGCGGTAGAAGTAACATTACCGGCAGATGGCATGCACACTGTAGCTACCGGCGAAACTTTATGGAGTATCTCTAAGCGTTATAACGTAACTATAGATAACCTGAAAGCATGGAACAATTTACCGGAAGGCGTACTTTCTATAGGTCAGCAACTGCGCGTTGCAGCCCCGGCAGGCAACCAGACAACTGAAGAAACAGCCCCGGAAGCAACTCCGGTACAGACTATAACGTCAGATGTTTACCACACTGTAGAGGCCGGCGAAAGCTTATACAAGATCTCCCGCACGTATGGCGTAACTATAAAAGAGGTGATGGAGTGGAACAAGAAAGCTGACTTTAGTGTGAAGCCGGGCGAGAAACTGCTTATCAAGAAAAAATAGTTACTGGTTGTTAGCTATTCGTTATTAGCAATCCAAGTCAATGAATCAAGCATAAAGCCGGCCACAAGTCGGCTTTATGCTTTTATATGAACCAAAAACTAACAACTAATAACCACCAACTACAACCTACCTTTCCTCGGGTGGAGCAGTTAAAGTGGAGGCTGTATGCAGGCCGGTGGCAATTTCAGGAACTATACCCAGGCGCTGGTAAACTGGCCACACCATCTGACGAAGCTTTCCTAATCTCATGGCAAACGGAATAATACTTAACCCGCATAAAAGTCCACAGGCAGCCAACGTATAGTTTACCCCGATCAGCTCGGCTACAGAACTGGCCAGCATACTTCCGATAGGCGCCATCCCCATAAAAGCAGTAGCATACAGGCTCATTACCCGGCCCCTTTTCTCTTCATCAACTATAGTTTGCAGCAGCGTATTACACGATGCCATCGATACGATCATCCCGAAACCGACAAACAACATAAGCAGCAGCGAGATAATCAGCGTCTTGGAAAACGAGAAAGCAATAAGCGCCGACCCAAACAGCAGCATCGTGAAAATGATGATTTTGCCCAGCCCCAGTACCGACTTCCGTTGCGCCAGGAACAAAGCACCTGTAAGCGCTCCCACTCCCGAAGCTCCCATCAGGAAACCCAGCGTATTAGCTCCACCATGCAGAATATCACGGGCGAACACGGGCAGCAGCACGCTGAACGGCATCCCGAATAAACTGAGTAGCCCAACTATAAGGATAAGCGCCCGGATCGGAGGAAAATTGTACGCGTAACCAAACCCTTCCTGTAAGGAGCGCCATACCTTTTCTTTTTTCTCTACAGGCACAAACGGCTTCAGGCGCATGAGCAGCAACGATGATATAACGGCAATGTAACTGACTGCATTTATCAGGATACACATCCCCTCGCCTACGGCCGCGATCAGCAAACCGGCAATAGACGGGCCAACGAGCCGGGCCATGTTAAACAACGAAGAGTTAAGCGCAATGCCATTACTTAGGTCCTCCCTTTTTTCTACCATCTGCACCACAAAAGCCTGCCGTGTAGCAACATCAAACGCATTAATTACGCCCAGAACAGCACTCAGCGTAAGTATATGCCATATTTCTATAGTTTGGGTAAGCACCAGTGCGGCCAGCGTAGAGGCCTGCACCATAGAGAGGGCCTGCGTTACAACCAACACTTTCCGGCGCTCAAATTTATCGGCCATTACACCGGCAAACGGACCCAGTAAAAAGGAAGGGATCTGGCTGGAGAACGTAACTGCACCCAGCAGAAAAACAGAATCGGTGAGACGGTATACCAGCCAGCTAAGCGCGATCTGCTGCATCCAGGTTCCGATAAGTGAAATGCCCTGTCCTATAAAAAAGAGCCTGTAGTTGCGATAACGCAAGGCCCTGAACATTCCGCCTAGTTTACCCGGCTTTTCCGCTACTTCCATTCTTGAATTCTAAGTTCTATGCCCGTTAATGTACAAACTAAAGCGTACGAACAATACTATAGTCTGAGTTATTGAAATACCGGGCTATGGGTACTTTATTAAAACCCAAATGTGGGGTTCCGTGTTTTAGTTAAATTGATATACCACAAACTATAGTTGCCAACTATAGAAACTTATTATTTCATGAATGACATTTTAGATCGCATATATTTTAATAACACGGTTCAGGAATACCTGATTGTTTTAGGGTTTATTCTGCTGGGCTCGTTACTCATCACTGTTTTCAGAAAATCAGTACTGACCAGGTTAAGACGCTGGACCGAAAGTACGCATACCCGCTTCGACAATTTTGTAGTCAACAGCTTTTCCCGTTTCGGTATTCCCATACTGCATTTTATAGTTATCTATGCCGGTATTAGCTATCTCAACCTTTCACCTAAAGCTGAGCGCATTTTAACTGTAGCCACAACGGTTGCCATTACTTTTATGGTTATCCGGCTTATAACATCCACGCTGATCTTGCTTGTAAGGTCCTATATTAAACGAAGATACCCCGATAAACCACATGTAAACGAAATCGGGGCGATAGGGCTGATCATCAACTTAGTTATCTGGGGAATTGGGCTGGGCTTTTTGTTTGATAACATGGGCTACGACCTCACGGCTATTATTGCCGGTTTGGGAATTGGCGGTATAGCAGTGGCACTGGCAGCCCAGAACATTCTCGGCGACCTTTTCAACTACTTCGTCATCTTCCTGGACAGACCTTTTGAGGTAGGTGATTCTATTGCAGTGGGCGATAAAAACGGAACGATAGAGCACATCGGGGTAAAAACAACACGCCTCCGAAGCCTGACCGGCGAGCAACTGATCATCTCCAACAGCGACCTGACAAGTTCCCGTATTCATAACTATAAGCGACAGCAACGACGGCGCGTCGAGTTTACGCTTGGAGTTGCCTATGAAACTTCTATCGATAATCTGAAGGCCATTCCTGACCTGCTAAAAAAGATCATCACAGCGCATGAATTAGTGGAGCTAGACCGCGCACATTTTGCTTCGTACGGAGAATCTGCCCTTAACTTTGCAGTGGTTTACAATGTGCTCACCTCTGATTTTGCCAAACATATGGATATAAAGCAGGCCATTAACCTCAGCATTTTCCAGGAGTTTCAGGAACGGGGCATCGAATTCGCTTATCCAACACGAAAACTTTTTGTAGTAAACCCACAACTTGAGGAAGAGAAAGCAGCACAGCGCTATAGTCCGTAAACAAACTATAGTTTAAATTTAAAAGAGGCAGCGGAGATTATTTCCGCTGCTTTTTTGTTAGTAAGTCTGTTGGTAAATGGGCGGTTTATAGTTTGGGCAGCCGGCCTATTTTCTGTAATTTTAACATCCTGAAATGGCTTGTGCCAAGCCGAATTAAAAATTAGAAATTAAAAATTATGAATGTAAAGCAAAGCCAATTCTACATTGCTTATTGTCATAATTTGATTCTGAAATTAGTTTGGTTTGGATATAACTGGAGCTTAGATCCCAGCTTTCAAGTCATTTCTAATTCATAATTTTTAATTTCTAATTTCCACAGTCTTGCCTGTTTTTTCGCATTTACACACCCATACCCAGTACTCGCTGCTCGACGGACAGGCCAGCATCAGCGCGCTCATGAAAAAGGCGCAGGCCGATGGCATGCCAGCCGTTGCCATGACCGACCACGGAAATATGTTTGCCGCTTTCAACTTCGTGAATGAGGCCAACAAGTATAACGTGAAACCGATCGTAGGCTGCGAGTTTTACCTTGTTACCGATCGTCATCAGAAATCCTTTAGCAAGGAGCAGAAAGATGTGCGCCACCACCAGTTGTTGCTTGCCAAAGACCAGGAGGGCTACCAGAACCTGGCCAAACTTTGCTCTATGTCTTATATTGAGGGGATGTACAGCAAGTGGCCGCGCATAGATAGAGAACTGCTTTTAAAATACAGCAAAGGCCTGATTGCCACCAGTTGCTGCATTGGTGCCGAAGTGCCGCAGGCCATACTATGGAAAACTGAAGATGAGGCCGAAGAAATCTTTAAGTGGTGGCTGGATGTGTTTGGTGAGGATTATTATATCGAGATCCAGCGCCATGGCCTGATGAACATTGACGGTACCGGCAAAAGCCAGGAAGACATTAACCAGGTACTGCTGAAGTGGGCAAAAAAGTATAATGTAAAGGTAATCTGCACCAACGACTCGCATTACGTAGATCAGGAAGACTGGAACGCGCACGATATTCTGCTTTGCGTGAACACCGGCGAAGACCAGAGCACTCCGGTTGGAGACTTTACCACTAAATATTACCGCTTTTTGTCGGATGACCAGAAGGTGATCTATGACACGGTAGAGAATGTGCGCCAGAAGTATGGCCACCAGTCAAGTGTGCGCCAGATGCTGAACCGCATTGACGAGGCCGGCCCGAAAACACGCTTCGGCTTCCCGAACGACCAGTTCTACTTCAAGACGCAGGCCGAAATGAACGAGCTGTTCAAGGATGTGCCTGAAGCTGTTGATAATACTAACGATATCGTAGACAAGATTACGCCTCCGAAACTGAAGCGCGATATCCTGCTGCCTAACTTCCCTATTCCGCCGGAGCATGCAAATGCCGATGCTTTCCTGCGCCACCTGACGTACGTGGGCGCTAAAAAGCGTTACACTGACATCACCCCTGAGATAGAAGAGCGCCTGGACTATGAGCTTCGCATTGTGGAAACGATGGGCTTTGCCGGTTACTTCCTTATTGTGCAGGATTTCATTAACCGTGGCCGCGACATGGGCGTGTTTGTTGGGCCGGGTCGTGGTTCGGCAGCCGGCTCAGCAGTAGCGTATTGCATCGGTATCACCAACATCGACCCGATAAAGTATAACCTGCTGTTCGAGCGATTCCTGAACCCGGAGCGTGTGTCGATGCCCGATATTGATATTGACTTTGACGACGTGAACCGCCAGCGCGTAATCGATTACGTGGTAGACAAATACGGCAAAACACAGGTAGCCCAGATCATTACCTTTGGTACCATGGCTGCCAAATCGTCTATTAAAGACGTAGCCCGTTCTACTTCCCTGCCACTGGCAGAAGCCAACGAACTGGCTAAAATGGTACCTGAAACTCCGGGTACTACCCTAGCCAAGGCCTTTATGGAGAACCTGGACCTGGCCGCGATCCGCGAAGGAACCGACCACCGCGCTGCGGTACTTAAACTGGCTGAAAAGCTGGAAGGCTCTATACGTAATACCGGTATTCATGCGGCGGGTGTGATCATTGCCCCGGACGACATTACCAATTATATCCCGGTTTCTACTTCCAAAGACTCTGACCTGCTTGTAACGCAGTTCGATGGTAAGGTGATCGAGAGTGCCGGCATGTTGAAGATGGACTTTTTGGGCCTGAAAACCCTGACCATCATTAAGGATGCCATGGAACTCATCAAGAAAAACCATGGCGTTGAAATCGATATAGACAACATTCCGATTGACGACGAAAAGACGTACCAATTATACCAGCGTGGCGACACCATTGGTACATTCCAGTTTGAGTCAGAAGGTATGCGCATGTACCTCAAAGACCTGCAGCCTACCAACATTGAAGACTTGATTGCCATGAACGCCCTTTACCGTCCAGGCCCGATGCAGTTCATCCCGAACTTCATTAACCGGAAGCATGGTAAAGAGGAAGTAGAATACCCGCACGAGCTGCTGGAGCCGATCCTGAATTACTCTTACGGGATCATGGTGTACCAGGAGCAGATCATGCAGACGGCCCAGATCCTGGCCGGTTACTCGCTGGGTGGTGCCGACTTGCTGCGCCGTGCGATGGGTAAAAAGGACATGAAAAAGATGGCCGAGGAGCGTGAGAAATTCATTGCCGGAGCCGCCGAAATTCACAATATCCCTTCTAAGAAAGCCTCTGAGGTTTTCGACGTGATGGAGAAGTTTGCCCAGTACGGCTTTAACCGCTCCCACTCCGCCGCTTACTCTGTAGTTGCTTACCAGACCGGTTACCTGAAGGCCCACTACCCTGCCGAATACATGGCCGCGGTGCTTACCAACAACATGAACGACATTAAAAAGGTGACGTTCTTTATTGAGGAAGCCCGCAAGCAAGGTGTGGCAGTGTTAGGTCCGGACGTAAACGAATCGCTACTCAAGTTTAACGTGAACGAACAGGGGCAGATCCGTTTTGGTTTGGCTGCGATAAAAGGAACCGGTGAAGCTGCTGTAGATGCTATTATTGCAGAGCGCGAAAAAGGCTTGTACCAGGATATCTTCGACTTTGCCAAGCGTGTGAACCTGCGTGCTGTAAACAAGAAAACGTTCGAAAGCATGGCCTTGGCCGGCTGTTTCGACTCGTGGGAACTATACCACCGCGCTCAGCTGATCGAGATTCCGGAAGGCGAGAGTATGCCTTTGCTGGAAAAAGCGGTACGTTATGGCAACAGCTACCAGGCAGAACAGCAGGCTGCGCAACAGTCATTATTCGGAGGTGGAGCCGCCGTAGCTGCACCACTACCAAAAATACCGGAAGTACCAGTCTGGACACAGGCAGAGATGCTGCGTCGCGAGAAAGAGGTGGTAGGTTTCTATATGTCAGGCCACCCGCTCGACCAGTTTAAGCTGGAAATAGACTCTTACTGCACCTGCCCGCTGGATAAAATTGAAGAGTATAAAAACCGTGATGTGAATGTGGCCGGTATGGTTACCGATGTAGTGATCCGTACGGCTAAGAACGGCAACCCGTTTGCCCTGTTCACGATCGAGGATTATGACACGTCGATGCAGATGGCGCTATTTGGGGAAGATTATGTGAAGTTCTCTCCTTACCTGAAAATGGGCTTATACCTGTTTATTAGAGGGAAAGTGCAGCTGCGTTACAAAACCGAAGACCAATGGGAGCTGAAGCCAGTTAACATTCAGCTGTTAGGCGATGTGATGGATAAAATGGCGCAGGGCGTTCAGCTAAACATTAACCTGCAGCACTTTACACCAAATGTTGCAGAAGCCCTGGAAGAGGCAATAGTTGCCAGCGCCGGCCAGAAGCGCCTGGAAATTATGCTGCACGTGCCAGACGAAAAACTGGCACTGCCAACTTATTCCCGCAAGTACAGAATCGACCCGAAAGTGTTCCTAACTTCTATTAAGGAATTGGGATTGGGGGAGTGTAAGTTGATCTGATAATCGAGCTACTTATATGACAACTATAAAAGGGTGAGCTGCTGTGGTAGCGCACCCTTTTTGTTATAGCTTCTTACTTACTTTTCAAGCCAATCTTTTTTGAGCTTTCTTTCTGCGTTTCAACTATAGCTGCTTCTAACAGCAAGTCTTTTCCGGAAACTATACTGGCTATAGTTGGCTTCACAACTCATGCTCTTTCAGACTTCCTAGTCTGAAAGTACTCTGATGGGGATTTCCCAATCCCCGTACCTACAAACGCGGATTAGGAAATCCGCTTCAGCTTTAGTTTCGGATTAAGAAATCCGAAACAGCATTGGAAAAGTATAGAAATGCAGATATGAAGGGAGAAAGTTTGTGTTAGCTGATGAGTGTAACTGATAATAACCCCGCCTCTCCGGCATAGTTGGCAGCTGAACTATAACGATAATATTCCGGCTCATTTACCCATTCTGCCCGAACCGGGTTTTGATGAATGTATTCCAGCTTTTGATCAATAAACGTGTTACTGAACATTTCTTTCGCTTCGTTGCCATCCTGCCATAGTTTATAGTGTTTTACTTTAGAGTTTTGGTCAGCATTGAACTTAAAGCGATGCAACAGCCATTGCCTGCGGCTTTCGGGTTCATCCTGTATAGTGGCTACTATTTTGCGACTGGTAAATTGCTTAAAGTCACGGATAATGTCCGATAGGGTTTTGCCTTCTTCTGCTGCAGCAATCAGGTGTAAGTGATTACTCATCAGAACCCATGCGTATAGTTCTAAGCCTTTCTTGTCCTGACAATACTTAAGAGCCTCAACTATAATATGTTTGTAAACTGGCCGAGTAAAAATATCTACCCAATCAACTACCGTCATGGTTAGAGAGTATACCCCGTTTGGTACTATCTTATTCTTAAGCCCCATAAAGCAACTATACCTTATAGTTTAATATGCTGTTTCAGGTTTTGCAGCTGTTTTATAGCTGTTTCGGATTTCTTAATCCGAAATTATCCCTGAAGCGGATTTCCTAATCCGCGTTTGTAGGTACGGGGATTAGGAAATCCCCATCAGTGTGCTTTCGGACTAAGAAGTCCAAAAGAGCCTTTTACACATATCTGCTAACTCCTTCATCCACCAGATTATTTTTAAACTACCCTATATTTACAAGCACACAAAACAATTATATTACTTACCTGTTATGCTTTACAACTATACTTTTACCCGTTTTAGACGTAAGTAAAAAGCTATGGCCTGAAAACAACGTCACCTTGTCAGGTGGGTATAGTTTGGGCTTATATTTGCCGAAGCTATATTTGTTACTATATTTATAACACAGAATTTAACCAACAAAAACGCTAAAGTTATGGCTAACAAAGCAATAGAAATTACAGACGCTAACTTTAATGAGATAATCAATTCAGATAAGCCGGTGCTGGTAGACTTTTGGGCAGAGTGGTGCGGCCCATGCCGTATGGTAGGCCCGATCGTGGAAGAACTGGCTGGCGACTACGAAGGGAAAGCCGTTATCGGTAAAGTAGACGTAGATGCAAATCCGCAGACTTCTGCTAAATTCGGTATCCGCAGCATTCCTACATTGCTGGTTTTCAAGAACGGTGAAGTAGTAGATAAGCAGGTTGGCGCGGTGCCTAAAAACGTACTGGCTCAGAAGCTGGATGCGCAAATGGCATAAGCTACACAAGCTTTAAAAATTCAAGGTCCCCTTTTGCAACTATAGCAGAAGGGGACTTTTTTGTAATTACCCTTTTTTAATAATAATGCTGATCTCGCCGTTGCGCTCCAGGTAAGCCGTTTCAATGGTTGAGATGTCGGGGTGTTTACTATGCGTACGCAATGCTTCCATCAGATCGTTTTCGGTCATACTGTATTTTTGGAGGGCATCATGCTGTAGTTCCCCGTTTTTTACCAGCTGTACGGGCCTGCCCTTCAGAAAATCACCAAACCTGCCCGACGTATGATAGGCTATCGTGGCCAGGCCACGATGCAGGAGTACCAGCACCAACGCAGAAGCCAGCGTCGGCCAGAAAGGCGAATTACCGGTTATGGCCCGGCTCAGGATAGATCCGAAAACAACGCCAAGGATAATATCAAAAGCAGTGTTTTTGCCGAATACCCGTTGGTTACCTACCCTAACTATAAGCAAGGCCGCAAAGAAAACCCCGATAGCCCGCAGCGACATTTGCCACCATGTCAGGGTATCCTCCCCTATCCCGAATAAATAATTAAAATCAAGCTCCATGTGCTCTTGCCAACGCAGCGCACAACTATAAAGTTATTTAAGCCGGGCACTCACAAAGTTTACTATCTATACTGCAAAGAATGGTATAGTTCTGTTTTGCTTCCTGCAGCAGGCGCTGCAGCTGTTTTGTATAGTCCTGCACTTTCTGTAGCTGCGAGATCTCCGGTTGTTGTTTGGCTAAGGCATCCAGGGTCTTTATGGAGGCCGAAAAAGCATCGCTTTTCTCTTTGATGCGGGCGTAGTAACTATCCATGCCATTATCGGTGGTAGCTACGGCGGTAGCCTGCAGGTTATTCTCAAAACATAGTTGCTGACGCAGATAAGTAAATACCTGTTGCTCGGCTTCGTTGCGCAGTTTTGTCATGTCGTGCACGGCTTCGCGCAGTTTGTAGCTTTCGTAACGCTTGTTGTAAGCCGTAACGGCATCACGTACTTTATCGCGGCAGCTCAGGCAGTTGCTGGCATTTACTTTATCCTGCAGCGCATTGCGTACAGCTATAGTTTCATCCGATGCCGGGGTATCATCCAGCTTTTTAACATCTTTTTCAAATACCGATGCATACTGCAATTCTTCCAGTTTTGCTTTTAACCGAACGATGGCTTCCCCTTCCACAGAGGCCGACAGCAGATCTGGGCGCGGCAACTCTACGGCGTATAGTTTAGCCAGCGCTTTCTCGCGTTTTTCGGGCGTGTTATAGTTGGCCGGGTCGTTTTCGAGCTCGCGCAACGTGTTTACCAACAGTTTCCCGCTTTTCAGGTTATGATCGGCCTCTAAGTACAGATCGGCATTGGTAAGTATAGATTGATACTCGTTCTTAAAGATATTCTTATAGGTGCTGTTTGTTTTGAATTCCGCTTCACGGGCATCCATGGTTGCTTTCAGGCGCTTGTATTCCTGGATGATGGCAAACAGGTTGCGGGCATTTATTTCAGGGCTGTTATTGCGGTAGTTTAACCGGTAAATGTTAAGCTGCTGCTTCATTTCGGCAAACACACGCAAAAATTCCACAAACAATTTCTCCTGCCTGAAGGTCTCGTCGTTTACCAGTTGCTGCTCGTAGGCGTTCTGTATTTTCTGTTTGCGCTTTTCTATCAGGTCCAGGGTTACTTCGTCGCCGGTCAGCACATCCATTTTGTACAACGATTTATAGTTGGCGATCACCATGTAAGGGTAATCCTTATAATTGGTCATCTCTTCCAGCATGCGGCGCTCCAGCTTGTTCGGGTTTTTAGCCAGGTAGTCGGCCAGGCGGGCCGATTTTATAGTTACCGTTTTTACTTCGCCGGGCACAAATACATACACTTTAACCGAGTGCAGGCGCGTATCGAAGTCCTGGCCCTCGTACAATCTTATAGTGGAACTGAAACGGTATTCGCGCTTGCTGGTGCGGGTACTGAGCAAATTACCAAACTCCCCTACCAGCGACAATACAGCCCCGGTTGGTGTAGTCAGCTTAGACAGGTTGACAAGTTGTTTTGCCACCATCCCAAAAACCTCATCGCCGCCGTCGTTTGTTATGGCCTTGGCATTTATGGTAGCATCTATGTTATTCTGGGTCGATGAAAGTGGCATCTTATCAATGATCCGAACCACTTCCAGGTTATCGCTTACCTGTGTTTTATAGTTATCCTTTTCCTGGTCTACATAAAAGTTATAAAGCGGATACACGATCTCATCGTTTCCGAAGAGCTTCATGTTTTTGAGCTGCGCTGTAATCAGCAGGTATTCCAGTTTATTGCGGTAGCGTTTTTTGGGTCTTTTAACGCCGCTTTCCAACTCGTTAAGTACACGTGTAAACTTGCTGCCGTTAAAAAGGTAGATGTCGGTGCTCAGGTATTGCCACTCATCCGAGAACTCAAACTGGTCGGTGTAACTATAGCCAAGACGGGTTTCGATGTTCTTCTGTGCGAGAACCTGTTGGCTTATAAGCAGGAAAAATAAAAAAAGTATAAAATTTCTCATGTATCAGTACTTGTCGGTAAGCAGGGTCTTGCGTATACACCCCTATAAGCACATGGCATAAAACTTAGTCAGCATAACGCTGGCGCCTGTACTATAGTGCTTTAAAATTGCGAATAATTTCTTAAGCATCACAGACCAAACCTGTAAAACAAACTATAAAATAGTATGAAAACGATAACATCAATTGCCTTATTTATACTTTGCCTTGTTGCAGTACAACCAACTATGGCACAGCAAAGCAATACACCTGGTATTACCACTTCTTCTTCGGTGTCTGGCACGTTGTCTGAATCTCAAAAAATAGACCAGTTGATTGAAAGTATCCGGGGCATGAAGGGCGCTACTTTTATCCGGAACGGTACCGAACACAGTTGCCAGGAAGCAGCCGAGCACCTGAAAGCAAAATTGGAAAAACATGGAGACAAAATAAAATCGGCAGAAGACTTTATAGAGTATCTGGCTACTAAATCGTCGATGAGCGGCGAAGTTTACAAGATCCGCTTTGCTGATGGCCGCGAAGAACCCACTGGCGAAGTGTTGCTTAAAACACTCGGGCAATTAAAATAAAGCACGTGCGTTAAAACTGTATTACATATGATCAATATTTCATAAACGTGTACCCTGCCGGTTGCGTTAATAGCTTAAAGAATGTCAACATCCATGTTAGAATTGTTAGAAGAATCAAAAGGTGATCTGGTAGCTTTCCGGATATCGGGCCATGTAGACAAAAACGATTACGATATAATGCTGCCTATACTGCAGGAAAAAATAAAGCAGTATGGCAAAATAAATGTGTATGCTGAGATGCAGGAAGTGGAAGATTTTACCCTGAAAGCCCTGTGGGAAGACCTTAAATTTGACTTCAGACACGCTGCAGACTTTAGCAAGGCCGCCCTTGTTGGCGAACAGAAATGGCTCGACTGGCTTATTGTAGCAGCATCGCCTTTCACATCTGCTACCGTAAAACACTTTACCTTAGAGCAACGCCAGCAAGCCCTGGACTGGATACAAACTCCTGAAGAATAAAAGTTGAATTATACCTAAAAGTTGCGGGCTATACTTAGTACAAGTATAGCCCGCTCTTTTTATATCAACTATAGTGTATAGTTACTACTCTTTATAAATGGCCACTTCAGCTTTTCCCTTTTTAATATAGCCACGGTACATACCTGCAGAGTTAAAAGGCATGGCAACATTTCCATCTCTATCAACGGCTATTACACCACCTTCGCCGCCACGTTTCACCAGTTTCTTCATTACTACCTCGTCGGCTGCTTTCTTTAAACTATAGCCTTTATATTCCATTAAAGCGGCAATGTCGTGGGCTACCACCGAGCGTATAAAATACTCGCCATGGCCTGTTGCCGAAACGGCACATGTATTATTATCGGCATAAGTACCGGCACCAATAATCGGCACATCGCCTACGCGGCCGTAGCGCTTGTTGGTCATGCCGCCGGTTGAGGTTGCTGCCGCCAGGTTGCCATAAGCATCCAGGGCTACGGCGCCAACGGTTCCGAACTTCTCACCTTCCACAAAAATATTCTCGGTGCTGCTGGTGCCGCTGCTATCGTGGTCTAGTTTTGTTTTCTCGCCTTCTTTTTCTTTCAGCTTCTGTAGTTGCTGGTAACGGGTTTCGGTACGGAAGTAAGAAGGGTCAACAATCTCCAGCCCTTTTTCTTTGGCAAACTTCTCAGCGCCCTGTCCTATCAGCATTACATGTTCTGATTGCTCCATTACGGCACGGGCAGCAGTAATTGGGTTGCGCACAGTTGTAAGGCTGGCTACAGCTCCTGCTTTGCCTGTTTTGCCGTCCATAATAGCCGCATCCAGTTCGTTTTTGCCTTCGTTGGTAAACACGGCACCTTTGCCGGCATTAAATAACGGCGAGTCTTCCATTACGCGTACGGTGGCTTCTACTGCATCGAGGCTTGAGCCGCCTTTCTCCAATATAGCGTAGCCGGTTTTCAGAGCCTGGTTAAGCACTTCTTTGTAGGCTTTCTCTTTTTCAGGTGTCATGTTGGCTTTGGTTATAGTTCCGGCGCCGCCATGTATTACCAGGGTAATCTTAGAATAATCGGGCTTGGATTGCGCCATGCTAACTATAGCCATTAGCAGAAAGAGGCACAGAAAGTATAGTTGTTTTTTCATGATGTAGTTAGGTGAAAGTACAGATGTTAAAGTTATCCTTTTTTACGGGAATCGGAAACGAAGGCGGTAGCAACCAATTGAATTGGTACAAAAATTTTCAGGTATCCCATCAACCTATAAGCCAAATAAGTAGAGCCCTTTGCTCCTCATTCCCAGTATTTTATATAAAATATTCAATTCTCACAATATTGCACTATACTTCGTCGTTTGAGGAACAATAAATATAGTGTTTATCTAATTTAGCTTGGCTTTAGCACTTGTTTTTTACATCTTTGCAGTCGTAAATGTATTACCAGATTACTATTTATAAACTAACAACAAATTAAAACACATGAAATTTAACTTTGTAAAAGCGTCTTTCTCTGTATTGCTTTGCACTACAATGCTGGCATCTTGCGTATCTTCTAAAAAATACGAAGACCTGAAAGCAAGCAAAGAAGCTCTGGAAGCTGAACAAGCTGCTTCTAAGCAAAAAGTTGATGAGTTATCTGCATCTTTAAAAGAGCGTGAGCAATCTCTTGCTGAGATGGAGCGCAAAATGAACGAGCAGCAGAAAGCACTGGATAACCTGAGAAACGAAGTAAATACTGCATTACAAGGCTTTAACCAGGGCGACCTGAGCGTAGAAGTTAGAGATGGCAAAGTTTACGTTTCTATGTCTGATAAGCTGTTGTTTAACACAGGTAGCACTAAAGTAAACCCAGGTGGCCAGAAAGCTCTTGATCAACTGGTAAGTGTACTGAAGAAAAACAATGAAGTTGGTGTGATGGTAGAAGGCCACACAGATGACGTGGAAGTATTGCCAGGTACTAAGAAAATTGCTGACAACTGGGATCTGAGCGTACTGCGTGCAACTGAGATCACTCGTATCCTGACTCAGAAAGGTCTTTCTCCGGACAGAGTAACACCTGCAGGTCGTGCTTACTACCAGCCAGCTGACACAGGACGTACTGCTGCTGCAAAAGCTAAAAACCGTCGTACTGAGATCGTTCTGATCCCGGACATGACTGAAGTATACAAAGTATTAGGCGTTCAGGCTCAGAAGTAGTCTAAGCGAACTATAGTTACAAAGGCCGCCAGCTTTATAGTTGGCGGCCTTTTTGTTTGAACCGGGATTGATAGGATTGATGTGATTTTGTGCAAATCAACAATCAAACCTTCTGCTGTTTGGCTATAGTTATGGCATCAAATAACTCATCGGGTTTCTGGGAGCCAATAAGTAAAGACTTACGGTTATAGAAGTATAGTTTCACACCTTTGTTACCATACACGTTGTAAGCCTTGCCTTTTAAACCCCATCTAATGCCCCATCCACCATATTCCATGATCGGGTTATAAGTTACTTTCTCATAATCGCGTAGTTCGTGCAAAGCTATAGTTACCGGTTTTAAGTGGAATGGCCAGAAACGCACCCGCAGCTCACCGGGAACCACCTCTGTAGTAAGCGACATTTTGTAGAAAAAGTAAGGCAGCCCTACTCCTACCAAACCTGTTATTATAGCTAACTGCACATCAGATGCTGGCCTGTTGCCAAATGCACCACCCAACAGAACCTGGTACACAAAGCCCAGCCAGAACAAAGCAGCTATACCCAATATAAGCACCCAAAGCCATACCTGCCTGAACCGCTGTCGCTCCCTGAAAAGAACCTTCATAGTTTTAGAGTTTAGGAGTTAGAGAGTTAGAGAAAGATAAGCAATTCAGGGTTATAGTTCCAGTAGCTATAGTTACTTCCAGACCTAGTTTTTTCGGGAATGGTATCCGTTCCTGCCAGCGGCTGAAGAACCATGCAACAAAAACAATAAAACTAATTCATGGCGCGAGCGTCCTCGCTCGTGACGTGCTATAGCGGGGCCTCTGGCCCCTTTTTCATTGTTTATATTTTATTAAACCGTTCAATTATGTAATAATGGGCGGGACGCCCAACTATAGTTCGACACGAGCGAAGACGCTCGCGCCATGAGAACTATAATCCTGTTAATCCAAAAATCCTGCAAATCCTGATTCAGACAAACAAGAAGAGCCGCCAACTATAACGCTGACGGCTCTTTTAACTTTTATATAAAGTTAGACTATAAACTTACCCAATTGCCTGCTCTAAATCTGCGATCAGGTCTTCTGCATCTTCAACGCCTACACTCAGTCTGATCAGCGAGTCGCTCAGGCCAGCTTTCATACGCTCTTCGCGTGGTATGCTGGCGTGCGTCATAGTTGCCGGGTGTCCGCAAAGCGACTCTACACCGCCTAATGACTCTGCCAACGCAAAGAATTTCAGTTTCTCCAACACACGGGTAGCATCTTCTACTTTATCACCTTTCAGCACGAACGAGATCATACCACCAAAATCATTCATCTGCTCTTTAGCAACGCTGTGGTTGTTGTGATCTTCAAAGCCCGGCCAGAATACCTTCTCTACCTTGGCATGGTTACGCAGGTACTCGGCAATCTTACGACCGTTCTGGCAATGGCGCTCCATGCGCAGGTGCAGTGTTTTTAAGCCACGCAGCAGCAGGAAGCAGTCCTGCGGGCCCGGTGTACCGCCGCATGCATTCTGGATAAAGGCCAAACGCTCGTGCAGGTCATCGTTGTTAACTATAAGCGCACCCATTACCACATCCGAGTGACCGCCCATATACTTTGTAAGCGAGTGCATCACAATGTCAGCACCCAGATCCAGTGGCGTTTGCAGGTATGGAGTGGCAAACGTATTATCAGCTACCAGTAGCAGGTTATGCTTTTTAGCGATGGCAGCGCAGCCTTTAATATCAATGATGTTAAGCAAGGGGTTGGTTGGTGTTTCTACCCAGATCATTTTGGTATTCTCGTTTACCAGCGCTTCTACCTTACTCAGGTCAGCCATGTTGGTAAAATGGAATTTGATACCATAGTTCTGAAAGATCTTGGTAAAAATGCGATAGCTACCACCGTACAGGTCGTTCGTCGAGATCACTTCATCGCCGGGAGCCAACATTTTAATAACCGCATCTATAGCGGCCATACCTGAGGCAAAACACAAGCCATGCTTACCGTTCTCCAGGGCTGCCAGTGCATTCTGTAGTTGCGTGCGCGTTGGGTTGTGCGTACGCGAATACTCGTAGCCTTTGTGGTCGCCTGGTGACTTTTGCACGTAGGTTGACGTTTGGTAAATTGGCGTCATGATGGCGCCTGTGGTTGGGTCTGGTTCTACACCAGCATGTATAGCTTTTGTTCCGAATTTCATATCTATAGTTTAATTATAAACGATACTCCGCAAGTTAATAAAAATAAGAAACAGCGCCCGGCTATAGTTGTTTAGCTATAGTTATACTTTGTTGTCAGCTAAAATCTTTTCTCCTTTGTCATTCGTCTAATGCTAACATTACCAAACCCCGTAAGCTGATGAAGCTGATACCACTGCTTAAAAACCTTGTCCGCGAAAATGCATCTACGTTTGTATCGATGCTGTTGTTGGTGGTGGTGCCGGTTACGGTAAGCTCTACGCTGGCTGTTTATTTGTACCAATACCAGGATATTTTCCGGGACCTTACCATCTGGCAGCTGCTTTTATACTTTGTGGTGATATCGATTACGATGGCGCTGGCCCTTACCCCTACTACTTTTGTGGCGCTGGTAAGCGGTTTTTACTTGGGATGGCAGGCTTTTCCGGGTGTAGTAGTGGCGTATGGCGTAGCGGCGCTGGTAGGCTATAGTTTGGCCAAGCTAATTGACCATGGCAAGATGATGAGTTTCCTGAACCGTTTCGAGAATGCCCGTAACCTAATGCAGGAACTGCGCGCCGAAAGCTGGCCCCTCATCTTTTTAACCCGCATTTCGCCGGTGCTGCCTTTTGCGCTGATGAACTTTGTGCTGTCGTTGTTGCAAGTAAACCGAAAAAAGTTTTTCCTGGCAAGTATAGTTGGCATGCTTCCGCGCACTGTTTTCTTTTACTGGATAGGCACACAGGCAAAAGATATTATTTCTTTGTTGCAAGACCCGGACAGTGGCACCACCGGCAAACTGCTTATGATTGCGCTGATTATCATTTCGATAGGTGGTTTATACTTCGTTTTTGACCGCGCCCTGAAGAAAGCGCTGAAGAACGCGAGCGCTAAAAATTAAAAAAATGTGTGTTTAGGGGTTGCGTTGTAAGAAAAATTGGCGTTACTTTGCATCACCATTACGGAAAATGGTCACGTAGCTCAACTGGATAGAGCATCTGACTACGAATCAGAAGGTTAGGGGTTCGACTCCCTTCGCGACCACACTTATTTAAAGAAAAGGCTTGTAAATCAGACGATTACAAGCCTTTTTTCATTTCTGCGGTACACTATACGGTACACTTTGTAAAGATTTACATAAATTTCGCTTTAAAGCAATCGTATTACATTTAAGAATCAAGTCCACTTGAATTCTCTTTTCTTAGTTTTACTCTTCTAAATAATTCAAAAGTATCATATCCTAGTACTGCCAAAATAAAAGTCATTTCTCTCGGTTCTAACATTATTGTTTGATTTTCAATATCTTGAATATAGCTTAAAGAAGATTGAATCTTTAAAGCTAAATCGTTTTGCGAAAGTCCTTTTTCCTTTCTTAGCTTTATAAGCTCATCTATCATTAAATCGTAGTAATCATATCCGTTTCCCATAAACAAATATGATGAATGCCTCTGATTAACGCAAAAGAGGATACCACAATTTAGATGCAGCACCCTCTTAATCTTAATATCCAGCATTCTTTGTTGATGAAGCTGACGAATGATTAAAAATTGATCAGTATGGGAGCATAAAGTGTGTTGATGTTATCTCCCGCTATTGTAGAACTTATCTCCCGCTATGTTTCTCCTACTAAATTTTTAATAACTAATTATTCCCTGATATATGAATCAATTGTATGAAAAGCTAAAAGGATATTTTCTCCTATCCTATAACTAATCATTGGATATTCATTTTCTGAATAGCTCCCTAAAACTTCAATTATTACCAGAGTTTTCTTACCATCCTTCCCACTATGCGCAGTCCAGTATGTTATCATATTTTCTTCCTTAATGCTTTCACTCTTAAGAATTTTTAAATCATATTTTCTCCCAGCCCATTGTAATGATATTGTGCTTTGTGTAAAGCTGAATACAGCTTTCTCTTCGAATTTTTCTTTTCTAAGTAAATCGAGATTGTAATCAGAGACATAGTAGATAGTTTTTTGCGCATTTGCTGAACCAATCAAAATGAAAGTTAACAGCAGAATCAAGTAAAACTTTTTCATTTTCGTTTATATTGTTTGTTTACACTATAAATATACAAACTACTATATCTATAACACATATATGTGTTAATAAAACTTCTTTAATCTCACCTTCTTGCTTTGTGACCAAAGTGAGAAACGAGCATATTATAAAAGCTGTGGGTGAGAACATCCGCTTATTAAGACTTTCTAAGGGCCTTTCTCAAGAAGAAATCGCATATGCAGCAGACATTCCAATAAATCAGATAGGAAGGATTGAAAGGGGTGAGATCAATGCTACAGTAAGTACTTTGTATGTTATTTCTAAAGCTCTTGACGTCCCTTTAACTTCGCTTGTATCAGTTGAAGAGCAATCTTAACTTGCATTAATACTTTTAAGCGTTTTTAAGCGTTTTAAGCATCTCGATAAGTATAATTAACATTGTTTGCTTTTATCTTAATTTATGACCGCTAAAAATGCGTTATTAAGTAGTATTTGCTTCTCTATTATACTTCTCAATGTTATTTGCTATAATATTAATCTATCTAATAGCTTTAACATCTTTTATCTACCCATTATAACCTAATAACACCTTCTATTACCTATCTAATCCTTTGTTAATTCTTCTCTCTTACTTATTAAACTTTTGCCCATCTCTTCAAACCTTTACACTTCCTTTATTTCAAAGCTTTTCAACCCATTCTAACAAACATTTCTACCCTTAACATACATTTCGCAATAAATTGTCGGGTAATGTATACCTTAAATTTGAGTCAAGTGATGACCTCAGCTCTTCATATACTCCTATGCTTTCTGCCTTTATTTTGCACTTTGGTATAGCAGATTGTACTAAGTCGTTTAAGTAATAAACACTATTCACATAGAAGCTTTCTTTTGTAAGTTCTGAAACTAAAGCTTCGTGCTTTAAATGCCTTTTAAACAAATAATTTGCACTTTGCCCTAATTCAGCTTTACTAAACAACCTTGCTTCTATTCTTAACAAATCTTCTTTATCATAAAGAGATAATACCCTTGCAGAATCTTTCAATTCTGCAGCTGTATGGTAATAAATACCTTTCTTCTTCAAGTTACATCCTTTGAAGTATGGAGGATTCTTTAAATGCTTAACATAAGCGCTTGCTCTGATAGAACTTTTAATATTTGTTGTTATATCAAGCCTGGAATTATGAAACTTCGAAAAATCTATACCTAGTATTTCCGCCATCAGCCCGACAGCTTCTAAAGTTTCGTTTATACCTGCAAGTTCTATATTACATCCGTTAAATAAGAGCTTCGGTATACTGAATGAAACAATCGTCATACCATTGGGAAATGACAGATGTATCTCGGCACTATTGTAAGTGATTTTACCACTTTTATTACGCTTAAATTCCTGCTCAAACCTATCACTAAGAATTTGACTATAGTCTTCGTATTGATACGCCCTTAACGTATCATATCCATAAATATACATATACAGAGAGTGGCATCAGCAGCGTTTAAGCTACTGATGCTCTTTTTACAGTTCTTGAAATTGATTGATTAAATGGGTGTGTTAATACGGAAGTTCGTCCGTTCGCCCATTAAGAAATGTATCTAACTGTTCTGCTGTGTATAAGCACTTTCTACCTGACTGCATCGGCACCAGAATGCCCTGCACTTTCCAGTTATGCAAAGTAGTAAGTGATACGTTAAGCTTTTCCGCAGCTTCTTTTCTTGTGTAGAGTTTTTGCTCATTTATAGAGCTTTTAACTGCACTTAATACATACGGAAGTACTTTCTCCAACTCTACAGCAAATGTTTTACTCATAAGCTCCAAGAGCTGTTGTGAAGTAAGATGTACTAATAATGTGTTTGTGTTTAATTGTTCTGGGAACATAATAAATTGATTTTTATTTGCCCCGATCAATAAGAACCTATGTTTTAAACAGAGTTCTTACTCTTTACAGTCTTTACTATTTACAGTATAGGCTCCAACCCTTGTATGCCTATGATTTGCTGAAGCTTTATTATCAAGTTCAGCTTATGTTACGATCTCTTAATTATGGTAAGCTTTGTATGATATAACTCAGCTTTAATAATAAGCTTACCTAAGCTACTAACTTCATTATTGCAGACTTATCAGCGAGTTTTTTAAACGCTTCAGCTTTGTCTTTTGAATTTGAAAAATCTATATATCGTTGAAATGACTTATAGTCTGTATGACCTGAACATTCCATAACCAATTGTACTGGCAACCCTGCTTTAAGTGCTCTTGTTATAAATGTCCGTCTCATACAGTGAGATGTAAGCATCTGCCATTTGGGTAATACATCAATAATAACTTCTCTACCACCCTGTGTTTTCGTCTTATTTACCTTATCTGTAATCTTAGCTCTTCTAGCAATTACTTTAATAAGCTTATTAAATTCTTGTTTCGATATTTTTGTAAGCAAAGATTCGATTTGCTCGTTGTACTTTTTAATAATTGCCACTGCTTCATTACTTACAATGGGTACTGAAAGCGGCTTTGAACGATGTTTTATAGTTTTCTCGGGTAAATACTCGATGAAGTAGTTACCGTCCTTATAAGCTATATTACTATGCTTTAAAACCAGTAAATCTGATACCCTGGCACCTACCGCAATACCAAGCACAAAGATGTCTCTTACCCGTTGCAACTTTTCGTCATCACCTAGATTTACATCTAATAGTTGCTGGTACTCATCATCATTCAAAGTAATTATCTGTTCCTTCTCAGCTTTCATTACTTTAAAATTTTTGTAAGCTGTATTACTATGTAATCCTTCCTGCTCTGCCCAGCTAAGAAATGCTTTTATATTTTTAACTGTACACCCTATCGTACTATCATCAAGCCCCACAATAGTTTTACCTTTCTCTGTGTAGAAGTATTCATATGTAAAGTAGCTTACGAAATCATTATAGAACCCTTTTGTCATTGAGTCAAAAGTTAACACTACCCTTCTGACGTCCTGATATATTTCCAGATGCTTTACTGCACAGTTATACTTCGCTACCGTTGATTTACCTATTCTAGCACTCGGAGATGCTTTAAGATGTTTTGCTTCTTTATAATCTTGCTTTAAGTAATCAAAAAATGTTTTCTCCTTAATTAAGCTTTTGTTTAAGTGCTGCTTTACCTGTTCTCTGAATTGTTGAAGTGATAAATGGATACCTTTTGTTTTGTTCTGGATGTATAATCCTTCAATTTCTTCTTCTAAATAATCCAGATACTTATTGTGATGTACTTTTGAAGATTGCGATTTAAACCGTTGCTTTTGCTTTCTGTCATCCCACTCTAAGGATGTAGCATTAATTCCAGTACCATAAACAAACGTTTGCCCATCATACCGCATTCTTAATTCTACATAGGTCCTTACATTTTGCTTTGCCTTCTTTGTTTGTGTTGTGTCGCCTTTGCTCGCTTTGCCCTTTAAATAAAAGTTGATTTTCATACATTAAATTTTTTGTGATGACTCTTAAACGTTCTTTTCGGAAAAGTGGCAATAGAATTATACATCTAAGTTTTTGTGACAAAAAATTCCACTCCTTTTTCAAAAAGAGTAAAAAATGACACTCCTAAAACACTTTCCTTGATCGTAATTAACCCCGTTGATTAAGTTTGAGCAACTATCATACAAATAATTGATATCCTAAAGAGGAGTAGTGCATTGCAAACAAAAATGCCTGAGAGCAACCAAGCTCCCAGGCATTAAATCATGTAAATTTTATCCTTACTATCTAATTCAGTAATGATTTTGATTCTACTAATAATAGATCAGCTTCATTAAGTTTGGCAAGATAATTCAGTTCAATACTTCTTAAAGCTTTTGAAATCTCTTGTTGCTCCTTAATGTCTGATTTTAAGTCAACTACAATTCTATTTACTTGTTCAGGTGTAAGCTCAATCAAGCCAGTTGATCCAGTAAATAATCTAGATACTTGTATTGCTCCAAATCCATTTCTAAGATAATCTGCTAAATAATAAGGATCAATTTTAGATAGATCAGGCCTTATGATAGTTACATGTCCATCTGCAACTGCCGGGTGTTCTAAGTCATACACTGCACATTTACCTAATGTCCCATCACCTGTTGAAGCTAATACAACATCTCCTTTCCGAACAAAACTCAAATTACAAGGCTCTCCAGTAACCTTTTCTATCTCTACTCCTTTTTCTAGTAATTCATCATAAATAGCTTTTTCAATCCAATCTGCTCCTTTTGTTATAATTTTGCCGAATTTACTAATGTTACTTCCTGCTTTTATAACAAGAGCATAACCATCTACTTCGTCTACATAGTTTTCTGCAGAAGGGCTTTTCCCTCGTTGAGTAGGGATTGTATTAAGTTCAGCTACAGTTAAGTTACCAGATTCACTTAATTCTTCTATCTTTTTTCTCGTTTCGCTGTTCCAATATTTATAATCAAATCTATGAGTATAATCATTAACTAAGTCTTGCACATCTACATCAAAAGCTTTCCAATTGTAACCTTCTCTTGTAGAAGAACCTGATTGATCCAAAAGCAGTGTGCTTATCTCATTTAAAAGCCTATCTAAGTTAAATCCTCTAATTTTATCTCCAGAACCTTGATAACCCAAAGACTTGAATTCACAAACTGTAGTTTTGTATACATCTTCAAATTCTTCATCTGGCATATCCCGTTTTTCAAGATATAATAAGCTTGATTTTACATTGATCTTATTTGGCTTAAATGTTTCTCCAGGAAGACTAATTGCTGCTATTAACCTGCAATGTTTTAATATATATTTTCTTAAGCTTGCTGCTGAATCAGTATTTAATACTCCTTCATCAATTACAGTACATATCTCTCCACCAGCATTTGTTGCTTTGATCATTTTCTGGATAAATAAATGCTGACCTTTCGTAGAAGATATGTCATACTGTAACAGATCATTTGCAGTCAAAGAATCTGCCTCAGATGTACCAAAAGGGGGATTTGTAAGTATTAAATCACAGTCTGAGAATGTAGTAGACCAATTTGTTGCCTTTGAGCTTAAGCTATCCTCATGTTGAATGTTTGTATGACCATCGCCTGCTATTATCATATTCATCTTGGCAGAAGCAGCAACACCTTTATTTGCGTCTGAACCATAGAATGTCCTACGTTTGATAATTTCAACGGCATTATCATATGTACTTCTGTTAATCTTCCTTCCCTTAAGCTTATCTTGAAGCTGAATTAAAGCATCTTGAAGAAGAAAAACTAAGAACCCACCTGTACCACAAGCCGGATCAATTATTTTTAAAGGAGAGCCTGAGAGTACAGAAGTTACTATCTTTTCTCTACCAACTAAAGCGAGCATACATTGAACAAGCTCACGCGGGGTAAAATATTGCCCGAGCTTTTTACCTTTTAATGTTGCTCTAACGAAGTATTCAAAAGCTGCACCTTTAGAATCATAACTGCAATCAGTAAATGATACTGAAGCTAAACTTTTAACAATATTATAGAATGTCCTAGGATTATTAAGTTTTATACCTTCCTTCAATACATCACCATAAGAAGTTCTATCAATTATCGCATCTATCATTGATAGGATTGCTACCTTAACTTGATCAGCTTCTCTTACAGGCTTTTCTGCCAATTCATAGAAACGATAAGAATATGGTAACTCAAAATCATCTTCATTATCATTCTTTTCTTCTAACAGCTTAAGAAACAACAACTTAGAAAAATCAGCAAAAGCATTATCTTCATCTTTCTCTATTTTTCTTATCATACTATGATTCTTGTAAAACAGAGCATTAAGTTGTCTGAGAGGTAGGCCAGGGCGATAAGGAAGACTACTATCGCTAGATAAAGGTATAATTACTGCATCAGGATTTGACTTTAATGTTCTAAGAGCAATTTTAAGTTGTTCTTTTGATGGAATCTTATCTAAAGGTTTCCCATCCCAAAGTATTCTATTTTTATTTTTTGTATTAAAACACTGTATTTCAATACCATTCGTTACCACTACAAATGGAACATTTATTTCTGACGATCTTGCATATGATATTGCTTGATCTCTGTCTTTACTATTTAATTTTTTAGATATCTTTTTTGCCTCAATCAGAAAAACAGGCTTAGGCTTTCCTAAGTTTACCAATACATCTATATACCCTTTCGAGTAACGCTCAGCAGTTACAACCGCTGTTTCAAAGTCAAAATCGCTTTTAAGATCGTACCCTCTTCGTTCTAAGTAAGGCAAAATCTTCTTTATTACTGTTTCAGTTTCCGTTCTTATACTCGTCATTCCACACCTTTAAAAATTCCATTAAAATTAGCATTTCAATAAAGATTGTGAAAGACATATTTAAGAAATGTTTACGGTACATCCTGCGGTACAACTTTACTGACAGAAGTGAATCTTAAAGATTAAGCTTGATACAGCTTTGTATAATAAACGCTGTGATAACTGATAATTGAATGCTGATGATTCAATAAGATATACTATGATAAACCTGCTCCTGCTCCCTTCGCGACCACAATAAAAGGCCTGTTTACGAAAGTAGACAGGCTTTTTTGTTTTCTCGGCTTATATTATTTAAATAGTAAGAGCGAACATCACCATCCACTCCTATTTAGAATATACTACCTAATTCCTGATAAGACCAGTATATTCAAGAGTTAAAGCTTTCTCTTATCTCCACGTTGTTGTGAACTTTAAGTATCTACACTGCTAAAATTGTAGTATAGACTCAATTTCCGATAACATCTGTATTTATATTCTTTCCCAAGCTTCTCCATAGAAACCCTTGATTGGTTTCACATCTCCTTCTATTGTGCATGCTTTGGATAATATTTCGCTCTAAGTTCTGCTAATAGAGAGGGTTAAAAAGACTAAGATTTTCAATTCATATAAAATACCCTATATTCGTCATTGAAAAAGCTTGAGGTTATTACTTACTATATTTTCAGCTTTTCTTCCAATTAACTTAATGCGATCTGTGAAAACTAAACTTATACTCTTTTACTTCATCAGCCTTGCACTTTCTATTTCAATATGCAATGCTCAGTCTTTTCAACAGCTATTTGCCCCAGTCTTCACACCCGGAGGGCGCTTTGGAGAAGCTGTAGCAGCTCATTCTGATTTTATGATTGTAGGGGAAACTCAGGCTATTAACCCAGTCAATAAAAATTATAGTGCTGGTGTAGCACATGTTTACCAGAAACGCGCTTCAGGCTGGCAACTAACACAAACTATTGCAGAACCTGAAATGTCTACTTATTCTGACTTCGGATACTCAGTAGATATAAGTCAAAATTATGCTATTGTTGGTGCTCCTGGCCACTCTTCAAGTGGAGCTGCATACATATATAAAAAAGTGAATGATCGATGGGTAAAGCAACTTCGTCTGCCTGAGAAGTTCGGAGCAAAGTTTGGACATTCAGTAGCTATAGTTGAGAACTATGCTATAGTTGGAGCAATTAACAGCAGGGGTAATGGTCCCTCATGGAGCGATAGGGGGAGTGCATGGGTCTATAAAAGAGTTGGTACGGGAGATACTGAAACTTGGACTGAAGTAGCCCACCTTACTGCCAGTGATGAGTTTGACAGAGCACACTTTGGATTTAAAGTGGACATAAGTGATAGCTATGCTGTAGTTAGTGCATACACAGCCGCAGCTAATGAAAATTATAACAGGAGCGGTGTATACATTTTTGAGAGGTCTTATGAATATTGGGCGGAGACAGCTAAATTACAACCTACTGACGCACAACTAACTGACAGAGAACAATTTGGATGGGACGTCAATTTGTTCGAAAATCAACTTATTGTAGGCGCACCTCTAGATGTTATTAATGGAAAAAATAAAGGTTCGGCTTATATATTCGAAAAACAAGTAAGTGCTTGGTCTCAAACAGCTAAATTAATTGCCTCAAGCGATACCTCTGCATATTTTGGAAGGGCAGTTGAGATAAAAGATGATATTGCGGTGATTGGATTCATTGACAATTACCGTGGGGCAGCAAGCTTCTTTCTGAAAACCAAAAAGGGCTGGGTACAAGGGACCAAATTACTCAATCCGGATAAATACAATAATGGTTCCATTACTGTCAACTTCGGTACTGCAATAGCATTTTCTGAAAATGAAGTAATCATTGGTCAATTCGACTCAAGCGTGGGAGCATCTATCGCCGGGACCGTTTTGGTTTTTAACAGGTCAACCCTTACAGGGCTAAATGATATAGCACAAAGCCAGTTTAGTGTATATCCCAATCCGGCTACTGATGTAATCTCTATTCAGTTCAATGAATCACTGAACTTTAAAGATAAAGTTACTATTGAAATTACTAGCCTGTTCGGTAAGTCAGTTTTAAAGAACAATTACTCTACTAGTGAGCTGAAACAAGGTATACAATTACCTGCTAACATATCAGGAATATATATGCTAACTATTAGATCTGGAGATAAAATTGGAAAAAGGAAAATTGTAGTGAACATCTAAGGTTGGTTAACTCTACAAAAAGTTTAAAGATCATATCTAAGCCTTTTGCTTTTAGGTCATATGCTTTTATGCTCTGTAAACTCGCGCCAGCGAATAGAATTCAATGAATACATAAGATATTAGCTTGCAATTCGCGAATCACAAATCTCTTACCCCACTTTAAGCAACCCACTCAAATCCGTAGTATAGCACGCCGAGATGTGCTCTTCTTTTAGCTGCCACTTTTTGCCGGTGCCCTGCACGCCGTACTTCACGAACTTGTTGCCGTATTTTTCGCGTAGGTCGTCGAGCACGTGCATTAGTTTAGTGTCGCGTTCAGTGTTTTGGCTGCTGAGTAACGAGAGCTGTACCTGGTTAGCTGGCACGATGTCGGAAACTATAACACCTGCTTTTTTATATTGCAGGCCCGGGCGGTATAGCTGTTTCAGGGCTCTGGTGGCGTGGCGAAGCAGGTCGAGTTCGCTGCTGGTAGGGCTGTCTAGTTTTATAGTTCGGCTATAGTAGTAATGCTGCTCGGTAAAGCGGTTCGTCATCAGGAAAACGGTTATCACACCAGCACATGACTTTTGCTTGCGCAGCTTCATGGCACAACGCACGGTATGTGTGGCCAGGGCTTCTTCCAGGTCGGTTAGTTCGGTTAATGTTTCGCCGAAGCTGCGGGATGTGCAGATGTTTTGCTTGGCCGGCGGCATGTGCTCCAGTTCCATACACGATTCGCCACGCAACTCTTTTACCGTGCGCAGGCCCACTACAGTCAGGTGCTTTTTAGCGAAGCCGTCGGTTACGTTGCGCAGGTCCCATGCGGTGTGTATGCCCAGCCCAGCCAGTTTAGTGGCGTAGCGCCGGCCAATGCCCCAAACACTGCCCACATCGGTTCTTTTGAGTGCAGCTTCAATGTGGCGTTCATCCGTCAGTACTAACACCCCGTCTGCTTTAGTAGATTTTTTAGACAGTCGGTTAGCTACTTTTGCCAGCGTTTTGGTAGTTGCTACGCCCACGGCTACCGGTATGCCCGTCCACTGAAACACGGTCTCTTTTATAGTTTTCGCGTAGCTTTGAAGATCAATTTTATAAAAATCACCCAGGTCCAGGAAGCTTTCATCTATGGAGTATACCTCCAGGTTAGGCGTAAACTGCTGCAGCGTCTCCACCACCCTCCGCGACATATCACCATATAGCTCATAGTTAGAGCTGAACACGGCTACACCATCCTTCTCAAGCTGCGGCCGCGCCTGGAAGTAGGGCGTACCCATTTTTATGCCTAAAGCTTTGGCTTCGTTGCTGAGCGCTATAATGCAGCCGTCGTTGTTCGATAGCACTACCACTGGCCTACCATTAAGCGCAGGGTTAAACACACGCTCACAGCTCGCATAAAAGTTATTACAATCCACTATAGCAAACAGCGATGTCATAGCTTATTTAAACTTTTTAATCACGCCCACCACTACACCCCAGATATGGCCACCTTCGGGATTATCTATTTTTATAGTTTCATAGTTAGGGTTTTCGGGTTGCAGGTAAGTACCATCCTTCCGGAACAGGACCCGCTTAATAGTAAATTCGCCATCCACAAAAGCCAGTACAATGTTTCCGGTAATCGCTTTTACAGACCTGTCTATTACGGCAAGATCACCTGATTCAATATGCGCTCCTATCATTGAGTCGCCTTCTACGCGCGCCAAGAACGTAGCCGTAGGATTCTCTGAAATATATTTGTTAAGGTCAATTGGATCAGCAGAATAATCGGCGGCAGGGCTCGGAAAGCCGGCCCGCACAGTGGTTCCAAACAACAGTAGTTTATCATCAGCCTCTTCTGCGATACTGTACAGCCCCGGCTGCCATTGACTTATAGGTATCACTTTAGTTTCCATATGCATTTGCTTTACGAACAAAATTAGCAAAAGCTATATAAAAAGCTAAAATATTTAGCATTATTAATAAAATTGGGGTGTTTGAAGGGGGAAGGAACTTGGCTATAGTTAGTGACTATAGTTTTATAGTTTCGGTTTTAACCTACCCCTACCCCCCCCGAGAGGGGATTTCCGGCTATAGTTGTAGTCGGTGGCTATAGTTCTATAGTTGCTGTTTGTCATCCCCTCTCCCCTTTCAAAGGGGACTTACCTGCTGTTACTTTTCAAGCTGTCATTTCGACCAGTGGGAGAAATCTGAGTTTGCTATAGTTACAGCCTGTGAACAGGACAGGTTTACCTGTCCCCACGGAACTATAGCCACGATAAATATCGAAGTTTACCGGCTCAAACTATAGTTCAACATTAGCTATGCGAAAATTCACAGTCTTTGGGTTGAGCGCCTTGTAGATTTCTGGTGCCGCAGGCATTTCGAGGAACGAGAAAAGGAAATGTACACCGCGCGATACTCGAAGACGGGGTCTCTCGGCCGTGAGGGCACCAAAGCTAAATTGAAACTGTAGATTTGTAGAGTTCCCAGGATTAAAGGAAATTTGAAAAGACAGCTTGGTTCTAATTGCAACTATAGTTAGCTAAAAGCTGAGATAGATTTCTCACTTTGTTCGAAATGACAAAAGGGAACTATAACCCAGACGCTAGCAGGAGCTGCGCACGCTGCTAGGTGTTAAATCTTTTTCATCTATCAAACCAACATTAAGCTGTAGTCAAAACCTTCCAGTTCTCGAATTGACAGCTGATAAACTATAGAAAAAGGCTTACTACTCCTATGAACTAAGTATAGAGTTATCAATAAAAAAGGCTGCTCTTTGCAGAGCAGCCTTCCTATAGTTTATAGTTTCCTATTACAGCATATTACTTACTAAACCCGGTACTAAACCTAACAGAACAGTAAGTGCCGCACAGATGATGAGTACCAATGTTGCAAAACCACTTACCGGTACTTTGGTGTTTTCACCGGCAGGCTGCATGTACATGGCGATAACTACTTTAATGTAGTAGTAGATACCAATAGCTGCCAGTACAACGGCTAATACCACCAGCCACATCAGGTTACCAGTCTCAATCACTGCTGAGAATACAAACAGTTTACCGAAGAAACCAGCTGTAAGTGGGATACCACCCAGCGATAGCATCGAAACAGTCATCACGAAAGCTAGTAGCGGATTTGTTTTACCCAGTCCGTTGAAGGCTGCAAAAGAATGGTTTCCTTCACGCGCGTCTTCTACCAGCTTCAGAATGCCAAACGACATTACCGATGCCAGGGCATAAGACAGGGAATAGAAGAAGATTGCATTCTCAGACAGGTCATTGAAAGCCACCAGCGTCATCAGCAGGTAACCGGCATGCGAGATAGATGAATAAGCCAGCATACGCTTCACGCTTGGCTGAATTACTGCGCCAATGTTACCAACTACCAGCGTCAGTACTGTGATAGCAATAATAGTCGGGAACCAGGCTGTGAAAGAGCCTTCGAAAGCTGCATTCATTAATTTATAGAAAGCCGCCACACCTGCAGTTTTAACTACAGTAGCCATAAACGTAGTAAAGAACGTTGGCGTACCTTCATACACGTCCGGCGTCCAGAAATGGAACGGAGCAGCAGCTATCTTAAAGGAGATACCAATCACTAGTAGCAGCAGACCCATCGTGAACATGGTATTGGTTGTACCATCTGCCATCACATTGGCCGCGCCTATCTCTGTAATGTCAAAAGTACCAGTTGCACCGTAGATCAGAACTATACCAAACAGCAGCACACCTGTAAAGAACGAACCCATCAGGAAGTACTTCAGGGCAGCTTCGTTTGAACGAAGACTGCGTTTGTTGCTACCTGCCAGCACATACATGGCAATCGACAGGATTTCGATACCGATGAACAGCATGATCAGGTTCTCATAGGCTACCATCATTATGGCACCAACCAGCGAGAACAGCAGCAGAGAGTAGTATTCAGCCAGGTTCTCATCTTCCGCATCGATATAACTTTGCGAGAACGGAAGAATAAGCAGCGTCGTCAGTACCATAATGCCCGTAAAAGCCACCGCATAGTTATCGATGGTGAGCATGTTGTTGAAGTAGGTCTGGGTGTTGTTCCAGGCAAGCAGGTTCACACCAAACACCACTATTAAAAACAGCAGGGCCAACGGTAATAATATTTTCTTAGACTTCAGGAAACCTACAAAAAGGTTAACGATGCCAAAAACTGAAAGAAGTATGATCGAGGTCATGTCGTCGTATTTCCTGTTAATTAGCGGTTAATGATGTTCAGCAGGTTACCTACAGCCGGCTCCGAAATGCTCAGGAACGTGTTCGGGAACAAACCGATCCAGAATACCATGATCACCAGCGGAATAAGCACTGCTTTTTCATTGAATGTGAGGTCAGTGAAAGCATCTGTATGCTCAGACTTGGTACCGAACATCACACCCTGGAACATGCGCAGCATATAAACCGCACTAAGTATAATTGTTAAGCCAGCTACAGCGCCAAACCAGGCATTGTATTGGTACACACCAGACAGAAGCAGGAATTCACCTACGAAACCGTTTGTAAGCGGCAGCGCCACAGCACCCAGCAACAGGATCATAAAGAAGATCGAAAGTGCTTTTGCGTTCTGTGTGATACCACCCAGGCTGGTAATCTCTCTGGTGTTGGTTCTTCTGTAAATGATGTCGATGATAAAGAACAGACCGGTTACGTTGATACCGTGGCTCAGCATCTGGATAACGCCACCCTGTAGGCCTTGCTCGTTCAGGGTGAAGATACCAGCTGCAATAAGGCCAACGTGTGCGATAGATGAATAAGCGATCAGGCGTTTCAGGTCGTGCTGGCGGATGGCGATAACAGATCCGTAAACAATACCGATGATAGATAGGACAAGCACCAGTTCATCCCACTGGCTCACACCCATTGGCACAACCGGCAGTAACCAGCGCAGCACACCGTAAATACCCATTTTCAGCATGATACCGGAAAGCAACATGGTAGCCTGTGTAGGCGACTCGGTATAAGTATCCGGCTGCCAGGTATGGAACGGAAACACCGGCATTTTAATAGCGAAGGCAATGAACAGGAACCAGAAGATCCAGCTCTGCGATTCAGCACTTAAGGCCAGTTGGTAGAACGCCTGCACATCAGAAGAATGTGCTGCTGCGTCAGTTGCACCCGTCTGGAAGTACAGGTATACAAAAGCAGCCAGCATGAAAAGCGAGCCGAAGACAGTATACACAAAGAACTTGAGCGTAACCTTAATGCGATTTGTACCGCCCCAGATGGCTGCAATAAAGTAGATCGGAATAAGGGCCACTTCCCAGAAGAAGTAGAACAGGAACGCATCCAAGGCTACAAACACACCGATAAGGCCGGTCTGCATGAACAGGATAAGGGCGTAAAAAGCGTTCGGGTTCTTATAGTCGTGGTTGAAGGCCGAGAGTATGATCAGCGGAACCAGGAAAGTAGTCAGCAACACCATCAGTAAGCTGATACCGTCCATACCGATATGGAAGCCGATACCGGCATTCTCTACCCATGGCAAATTCAGTTCATACTGCATACGGCCACCTGCCGCATCAAAACCTGTAGTTGCAAGTATAGCTATGGCAAACTCAATGAGTGCTGCTACAAAAGCCACTTTCTTGGCACCTTGTCCTTTTATCAGCAACACCAACAGTGCTGCTAAGGCAGGCCAGAAAAGTAAAAGAGCTGTTATCATCTTCTAAGAACCTTATCCGATAAAGAAATTTAAAAACAGGATAAGCGCGATGCTTACCACCATCAACAGAATGTAAAACCCGATTGCACCACTCTGTGCAAAGCGAAGTGTGCGGCTGCTCTGCATCACAAACTTACCTACACCATTCACGATGCCATCAACTATAGTCACATCAAATACTTTGTGGAAAACAGAAGATAGCCACATGAGCGGGCGGACGATGATCGCGTTATATAATTCGTCGATGTAATACTTGTTGTAGATCAGGTTGTGGATAGGAGAAAGCTGGGTGCCTTCTGCTGCCGGAACCTGCTTTTTGCTCACATACATAACATAAGCCAGGATGATCGCCACTACAGCCACCGCTACCGAAATACCCATTAGCATCCATTCAGTCGCATGATCGATGTGTAGTGGTGCAACTGCAGCTGCATTAGCAACCTGCGCGTAACCATAAATAGGCGCCAGGTAATTCTGCAGCACGTGCATGTTCTCGCCAAACACTGCCGGAATACCTAAGAATCCGCCTATAGTTGAAAGGATAGCCAGCACGATCAGCGGCAGTGTCATTGACATTGGTGATTCGTGCAGGTGAGATTTCTGTGCTTCTGTGCCGCGGAACGTGCCGAAGAATGTCAGGAACACCAGGCGGAACATGTAGAATGAAGTCATGAACGAAGTCAGCAGACCAAGTCCCCACATCAGTTTATTATGCTCCCAAACATGCGCCAGTAATTCATCTTTAGAGAAGAAACCAGCGAATGGTGGAATACCGGCAATTGCCAGTGTACCGATCAGGAAAGTAAGGAACGTAATAGGCAGATACTTGCGCAAGCCACCCATGAAACGGATATCCTGCTCGTTGCTCATGGCGTGGATAACTGAACCAGCACCTAAGAACAGAAGCGCCTTGAAGAAAGCGTGCGTCAGTACGTGGAAGATAGACGAATCGAAGGCCATTACGCCAAGTGCCAGGAACATGTAACCCAGCTGCGAAACAGTAGAGTAAGCCAATACCTTTTTAATATCGTTTTGTGCCAGGCCTATAGTTGCCGCCAGCAGTGCCGTTGCAATACCAACTATAGCTATCACTTCCATAGTAGATGGAGCTAGCACATAGAGCACGTTCGAGCGAATTACCATATAAATACCAGCCGTCACCATGGTTGCCGCGTGTATCAGGGCCGAAACTGGAGTAGGACCTGCCATCGCATCCGGTAACCAGGTAAATAAAGGTATCTGTGCACTTTTACCCATCGCGCCAACAAACAGCAGCAGGGTAATCGTAATCATTACTGTAGAATCAATTCCACCAGTGTAACGGGCCGCTTCAGCAAAAACCTGCGGGTAGCTAACCGAACCGAACGTGATAAAAATCAGGAAAATAGCCAGTAGGAAACCTAAGTCACCGATACGGTTCATGACGAAGGCTTTCTTGGCAGCATTGTTATAGTTGGTGTTCTTGTTCCAGAAACCAATCAGCAGGTACGAGCAAAGCCCTACCCCTTCCCAGCCCACAAACATCATCACGTAGTTAGAGCCCATTACAAGCAGTAACATCGAGAACATGAACAGGTTGATGAAAGCGAAGAACTTACCGAAGTTTTCATCGTGGCTCATGTAGCCGGCCGAGTACAGGTGAATCAGGAAACCGATACCGGTTACCATCAGCATCATCAGCAGCGTCAGCTGGTCTATCAAAAACGAGAAACCGATTTGCATGTTGCCTACCGAGATCCAGTTATAGAAATCTACGGTGTAAGCGCGGCTGCCATTGGCTGTAAAATCAACGAAAAGGTATACCGAGATAAGGAAGGAGGCGAGCACGGTGCCGCAGCCTATCAGACTTACCATACCCTTTGCGAGCTTCCTGTTGCCAAGCCCGTTCACGATAAAGCCGATCAGAGGCAGCAACGGAATAAGCAAACAGAGCAGTGCCATCGCCTGGTTATTGAAGGGCATTACAATCTCTTGCATCTAATTTGTATTAAGTTAAGCTATTGTAGATTAGATTTCGGGGCTTACCACTTCAGGCGGTTAAGCAATTGCACGTCCGTAGAGCGTATGTTGCGGTAGATCATTACAATAATTGCCAGACCAACGCATACTTCGGCGGCGGCAACAGCCATAATGAAAAACACGAAAACCTGTCCGTTTGTATCTCCGCGGTAAGCAGAAAGTGCTGTAAGTAAAATGTTTGCAGCATTCAGCATCAGCTCCACACACATAAAGATGATGATGGCATTTCGTCTGGTAAGTACGCCAATTACGCCGATCGCGAAAAGAGCAGTGCTAAAGAACAGGTAATATTCCAGCGGAATGGTTCTGATAATTTCAGGTATCTGATTCATTTTCTGTGTAGTCCGAACGTAGTCCTACTGTTAAAGTATAATCCAATATTTCGTGTCGCAAAGTTATCCCGATTTCTTAAATATCCATAACATATTTCCATACTTCTTAATACCAATCCGCTATATGTAGGCATCTATAGTTTTACTAGTTTGTAATAAGACTTATTCCTGATAAAAATACACCAGAAACAGGTTTTTGCTTAGTTTTATAGTTTGGCTTTGCTGCCGTTGCTTATACTTTAGTGATAAAGATGCGTAGGTTTATAGTTATACTTGCAGCCCCTGTTTCTATAGTTTACAGGCGACCATGCAGTACAAAAATGTGACAATACGAAATGCAATCTGAAACAGAAAAAACATGAGACGAGCGTACAATTATCAATCAAACTATAGCGTAGGCTTACTATATAGCTTTATTATATTAGCAGTATTGATATTACATGGGTGTACTATGGAAGAGAAAAAGGGAACAGAAAAAACAGATGCGGAAACTATAACGGCAGTAGTTACAGGTAAAACGTTCTACGATAATATTCCTTCGGGCTCAGGCATCGAGACTGCACCAGAGGGCTATTATATCATCGGCGACGATTCTCCGTTTTTATACCTGGTTGGCAAAGACTTTACTTTCACCGAAAAGTATGCGCTTTTCGATACTTCTGATTTTAAGAATGGCCGCATCCCCAAACCTTTGAAGCCAGACCTGGAGAGCCTGGCAACTATAAACTATAAAAACAAAAATTACCTGCTTACGCTTGGCTCTGGCTCCTCAGAAGCCCGGAACCTGGGATATTTGATAGAATTGCCTATAGTTGCCGGGAAAGCTGTTGTAAAACAGTTTAGCTTCAGGAAGCTGATGGATGCGCTGCAACAGGATACAACTGTAGTTGGGGAAGAGTTGCTGAATATTGAAGGCCTTGCCATTTCAGATGAGAATGTATACCTGCTCCAGCGAGCCCTTAATAAAGCCGGCAATGTTGTCCTGACAATAAAAGTATCTGACTTCACTGCATTTCTTTTCGAAGATAAGCCCCTTCCAGCCCCAACTGCTACTTTTTTCCGGTTGCCGACATTGCAGCACTATCAGGCTGGTTTCTCAGGAGCTTTTATTTTAGATGATAAACTATTCTTTACAGCATCTATAGAAAGCGCCCCAAATGCCATTCTCGACGGGGAAGTATTAGGAAGCTACATCGGCTATATTCCTTTAGCTGACCTAACTGAAACTATAGCGGCTGGCAAAACTATAGTTGCGAAGGCCGCCAAAGTAACCGACAACAAGGGGAAAACCTATACCGGCAAAATAGAATCGCTGGTTGTAGAGAAGGCCGATAAGCCTGGTAACTATAGAGTGATAGCCATTTCAGATGATGACCAGGGCCATTCGGAGCTGTTGGAAGTAGAGTTTATAGTTAAGTAGTGTTTAGTAGAATTTGTCACTCCGAAGGCAGTCGAGGAATCTTACTCGTTCTATAGTTCCTCTTTGTCATTTCGAACGAAGTGACAAATCTATCTCGGCTTATAGTTAGATTATCTACAGTTCTATAGTTTGCTACTCTACAATCTGAACCAAGCTATCCTTTGAAATCACTTTCCATCCTGGGAGCTCTACTCACCTATTGTTTTATAGTTGGCTTTGGTACCCTCACGGCCGGGAGGCCTCGTCTTCGGGCATCGCGCGGTGTACATTTGCTTTGCTCCTGCGTCGCAATGCTTTCAGCACCGCAAATCTACAAGGCGCTCAACCCAAAGACTGTGAATTTTCGCATAGCAACCGCTAAGTGTAGTTTGAACCTGCTCACTTCGAGATTTACCGGGATTATAGTTTCGTAAGGCCAGGTAAACCTGTCCTGCTCGTGGACTGGAATCATAAAACTATAGTTTAGAAACAAGCAAAGGTGGAACTGTCCCCTTGAGGGGACTACAGGGGTGTTGTAACGGCAACTATAAAATTGTAAACCAAACTATAGCAACAACAGAAATTCCCCTCTTGGGAGGGGTAGGGGTGGGTTAAAACCGCAACTATAGAACCATAATTCAAACTATAGCGGTAACCGAAAGCTCCCCTCCTTGGGTAAGAAGGGGTTTGGGGTGGTTGGACCAACGGGAACTATAAAACTTTACCTCTAACTATAGCAATAGCTTTATCCCTCTAATCCTGTAAATCCCGGTAAAACAAAAAAAAGGGCTGCAACTATAAAATTGCAGCCCCTTTATATTTTTTAAGCAGTTCGGATTAGAAGTGTCTTTCTCCGGTTTCTTTCTTACCTAACATTACGGCACCAACCATGGCAACCAGGAACAGCACCGATGCTAATTCGAATGGCAGCAGGTATTTTGTGAACAGGACCTTACCCAGGTTCTCTACCATACCGATCTGTGAGTTAAAGTTTTCGGCATCATAGGTTCCTACATGGGCATCCTTCAGGGCTGCGAACATCACTATAAAAAGTAAGCCGCCAGCTATAGTTCCGGTAATTCTGGTCACAGCAGATGCTTTCGGGTCGTGATCATTCTTGCCAACACTAAGGAACATGATCACAAACAGGAACAATACCATGATCGCTCCGGCGTAAACGATGATGTTTACGGCAGCCAGGAACTGCGCATTCAGCAGAATATAGTGTGCTGAAATAGTGAAGAAGGTAATGATCAGGAAAATAATGCTGTGCACCGGGTTTTTAGATAGTACTACCATCAGGGCGCAAAGCAATGTAAGCGAAGCCAGGAAATAGAACACGTTCTCCATTATGGGATTATTTTGTTTCAGTGGTTTTTAAAGGCTCCACCAGTCGGTCTTTGCCATAAATAAATTCGTCGCGCTCGTAGCGGGCAGGTGCAAGTTTATCGTCCTGCAGGAAGATAGCAGCTTTAGGGCACGCCTCTTCGCATAGCCCGCAGAAAATGCAACGCAGCATGTTCACTTCGTATGTAACTGCGTATTTTTCCTCACGGTACAGATGCTCTTCCCCAGCTTTACGCTCTCCGGCAGTCATGGTAATGGCTTCTGCAGGGCATGCTACCGCGCAAAGTCCGCAGGCAGTACAACGCTCCGCGCCGTTCTCATCACGCTTTAACACGTGCAGGCCACGCCAGATATCGCTGCGCTCGCGCGTTTGCTCCGGGTAATTTATAGTTGCCTTCTTTTTAAAGAAGTGTTTTAACGTAATACCTAAGCCCTGTGCAATTGCCGGAAGATAAGCCCTTTCTGCAAAGGTCATCTCGCGCTTCTGCACTTTCTTGCTTCTATTTGATAATGGTTCCATTATATCTCGTCTCCGTTATGATCAGCTATACTTGTAGTATAACAATCAGATTTCGGTACTATAGTTTAAAATAAAGAATCTTTCAGCAGAATAGCGCCACCTGTCAGTACCATGTTCAGTATTGCAAGCGGAATCAGTATCTGCCAGCCCAGCTTCATTAGTTGGTCATAACGGAAGCGCGGAAGCGTCCAGCGAACCCACATAAAGAAGAAGATAAAGGCAAATATCTTGGCAAACATTACAGCTACACCAACCAAAGTTACCACGTTATTGGCCAGTACCGGATCGCTGATAGCCGAACGCAGGTTCTCCATGAACGGGAAGTTGTAAGCACCAAAGTATAGTGTTGACATTACAGCCGATACTACAAAGATGTTGATATACTCCGCAAACAGGTACATACCCAGTTTCATAGAGCCATACTCGGTGTGGTAACCACCAATAAGTTCAGCTTCAGATTCCGGTAAGTCGAATGGCGTACGGTTAGTTTCAGCAAAAGCACACACCAGGAAAATGATAAAGCCAAGCGGCTGGTACCAGATGTTCCAGTTAAAGCCCTGCTGCTGCTCTGCGATCTCTCTTAACGAAAGTGAGCCTGTCATCATCAGCACTGCGATCAGCGAAAGACCCATGGCCAGTTCGTAACTAATGTTCTGCGATGCTGCACGAATGGCGCCCAGCAGCGAGAATTTATTATTCGAAGCCCATCCACCGATCATCAGGCCATATACACCCAGCGATACAATACCAAAAACATACAGTACGCCGATGTTAACATCGATAGCCTGCAGCCATATTTCGCGGCCTCCAACTATAAGCATGTCGCCAAACGGAATAACCGCGCTCGACATTGTTGCTACCAGCATGGCAATACCCGGGCCGATAATGAACAGCGCTTTATTTGCTTTGGCAGGTATAAATTCTTCTTTAAAGAACAGTTTACCGGCATCGGCAAGCGGCTGCAGTAATCCGAAAGGACCAGCACGGTTCGGGCCCACACGATCCTGGATAAAAGCTGCTATTTTACGCTCAAAGTAAGTTGAATAGGTAGCGATCAGTAGAGTGATACCGAAAATTACCAGGATAAAAATCCCTTTATATATTAGGTCTACAGACTCCATGTTTATTCCTGTGGCAGGTTTTTCTTGGTAGAACTTGGTAAGTTAGGCACGATAGGCACATTCAGCACCGGCAACTCGTAATGGTTGGCCGAAATTACAGAATTGCGCTCAATATGACGCGGTCCTTCAATTGTCCAGTCCTTTGTTTCTTTTTTATCGAAGCGGCAGGTGTTACAGATAAACTCTTCTACTTCGTTGTACTGGTCCTTGCGGGCTGTTACGCGCAATACTTCTTCGCCACGTGTCCAGAGCGTTACTTTACCAGAGCAGGTCGGGCAGTCGCGGTGTGCGTCCATTGGCTTTGTAAACCAAACACGGTTCTTAAAGCGCCAGGTCTTATCTGTAAGCGCACCTACAGGGCACACATCAATCACGTTTCCAGAGAAATCGTTATCGATCACGTTCTCAATGTACGTACCGATCTCAGCAGCATCGCCACGGCCTAACACGCCATGCACACGGTTGGCTGTGATCTGGTCAGCAGTATACACGCAACGATAGCACAAAATACAGCGCGTCATGTGCAGCTGTATGTAAGGGCCAAGATCAATCTTGTTGAATTTACGACGCTCTTCCTCGTAACGTGTAGCACTTACACCATGCTCGTAAGAAAGGTCCTGCAGATCGCACTCACCAGCCTGGTCGCAGATAGGGCAATCCAGTGGGTGGTTGATCAACAGCATTTCCACGATGCCTTTACGGGCATTCAGAACATCTTCGTTGGTCGTATTCTCTACCACCATGCCATCCTGCACTGGCGTAATGCACGATGCTACCAGTTTAGGCATAGGGCGTGGGTCTTTGGCAGAACCCTGCGTTACTTTTACAAGGCACACACGGCACTTACCGCCACTGCCTTTTAATGGAGTATAGTAACACATGGCAGGCGGCACTACACTGCCACCAATTTTTCTGGCGGCCTGCAGGATGGTAGTTCCATCTTCTACCTCTACTTCAATGCCATCGAACGTTATTTTAGCCATTATTTCGTTGTTCGTTTTTCGTGGTTCATGAGATTGCAGAACTACGAACTTTATAATTTACTTTTTATACTATACCAGTAACACTGGTTATCACTTCAGGCATTTTCTAATTCGAGACCGCTTTCAGGCCAACTATAGATGCAATAAGTGTTGTTATAAAGAACAGTCTCCAGAACTCAGCAGGCTCTTTAAAGAAGAATATCCCCATAAGCACAGTGCCAACTGCTCCAATTCCTGTCCAGACAGCATAAGCCGTTCCAATTGGCAGGGTTTGGGTTGCTTTCACCAGTAAGACCATACTCACAGTTAAGCAAACTATAAACCCGATGTACCAGTAGGTAGCTGCTATTCCTGTTGCTTGTTTGGCCTTGCCTAAACAGGAGGTAAATCCTACTTCAAACAGCCCGGCAATAATTAACAGTATCCAGTTCATCTTTTCAAGTTGCTATTCACTTGCTCTTCTACCGCATAGCATCCAGGAACATCCTGAAAGCCGGTGAATAAGTGTATTCTTAAGCTTCTATAGTTGCTAATTGACCTCTGTATACTGCTCCTGGTAATATTGCTTCTTTCGGATGCTTGATGTGCCACTCAAACTCATCGCGGAAGTGACGGATTGCACTTGCTACCGGCCATGCTGCTGCATCACCCAGTGGGCAAATAGTATTACCCTCAATCTGCTTGGCAACACTTACTAACAGGTCTATGTCCTGCTGATGTCCGTGACCGTGCTCGATGCGGTGCAATACTTTTTCCATCCAGCCTGTACCTTCACGGCAAGGGCTGCACTGGCCACACGACTCATGATGATAGAATCTTGCATAGTTCCAGGTGTTGCGTACAATGCACTGGTCTTCATCGAAAACTATAAATGCACCGGAACCTAACATTGAACCACTCACAAAACCACCATCAGATAATGATTCATAAGTCATTAGTCGGTCTTCGCCGGCAGCTGTTTTAGTTATCAGGTTAGCAGGCAGAATTGGAACAGAAGAACCTCCTGGCACTACGGCCTTCAGTTGCTTGCCTTTCCAGATACCACCGCAGTATTCGTCAGAGTAAATGAATTCTTCAACCGGAACACCCAGCTCGATCTCGTAAACGCCCGGCTTGTTGATGTTACCGCTGCATGAGAACAGTTTTGTACCGGTACTTCTACCGATACCGATCTTCGCATACTCTGCACCACCGTTGTTCACGATCCAAGGCACAGATGCGATAGACTCCACATTATTCACCACTGTTGGCGAAGCAAACAAACCTTTCACAGCCGGGAATGGCGGCTTGTTACGCGGGTTACCACGCTTACCTTCCAACGATTCCAGCAGAGCAGTTTCTTCACCGCAGATATAAGCACCACCACCCGGAGCTACATGCAGGTCCAGGTCGTAGCCAGAACCAAGTATGTTTTTACCCAGCAAACCGGCGGCATACGCTTCCGCAATCGCTTTCTCCAGGATGCGCAGCACAAACATCAACTCACCACGGATATAGATATATGATGTGTTCGCACCCAACGCGTAGCTCGATGTGATCATACCTTCTATCAGAGAGTGTGGTGTTTTCTCCATGAAGTAGCGGTCCTTGAACGTGCCTGGCTCCGACTCATCGGCGTTGCAAACCAGGTAACGCGGAACACCTTCCGGTTTCGCCAGGAAGCTCCACTTCATACCAGTCGGGAAGCCGGCACCACCACGACCACGCAGGCCTGATGTTTTTACTTCTTCCACCACCTCGTCCGGAGACATCGTTTTCAGGGCTTTCTCTACCGAGCGGTAGCCGCCATGCTTACGATATACTTCCAGGGTCTCGATGCCTGGTACGTTTATATGTTCGGTTAATATTTTAATTCCCATTGTTACAGGATATATAGCTTGGCAGTTACTTTATAGTTTGCTGCCTGATTATACTTTATTGTTAGCTGACAAATGACAGTGTGACAAAGGACAAAAGAGGAAATTGTAAAAAAATGTCCTTTGTCTTTTGTCTAATAGTCTTTTGTCTATTGTGCCTGATGATAAGGTGTCTCTACCTCGGTGTTGCGCATTGTTTCCAGGAACTGATCCAGCTTTTCTTCTGTATCAATGTTCTCATAAAACTTCTCGCGTACCTGCAGCATCGGGCCTGTTCCGCACGAAGCAAGGCATTCCACTGGCTTCAGGGTAAACATACCGTCGGCAGTGGTCTCTCCTTCTTCTATGTTCAGCTTCTCCTTCAGCATATCGATCACCTGGTCGGCGCCACGCAGGCAGCAAGGGCCTGTACGGCATACTTCCAGCACGTGCTTGCCAACCGGTTTCAGGTTGAACATGGTATAGAACGTAGCCACTTCGTAAACTTCGATGGGCTGAATGTTCAGGATTTCGGCAATTTTATCCATCGCCTGCGGGCTCAGCCAGCCACCAAATTCTGCCTGTGCTACGTGCATGATAGGTAGAATAGCGGATTTCTGACGTCCTTCCGGGTAATGGCTGATGTAGCGCTGGATCTCGGCCATGCCTGCATCAGAAAACTTTACTTCGTTTATAGTCTCTGCCATTTTATAGTTGTCATCGGCTGTTTCAGGCAACCAATGTTAAATGGTAATAAAATCTAAAATATTAAGCGTCGAGCTCACCGGCAATTACGTTCAGGCTACTCAGTGTCAGGATAGCATCTGCCAGTTGACCACCTTTTATCATTTCGGTATAAGCCTGGTAATAAATAAAGCAAGGACGACGGAAATGCAGACGATACGGCGTACGGCCACCATCTGAAATGATGTAGAAGCCGAGTTCACCGTTACCACCCTCTACAGAGTGGTACACTTCGCCAACAGGAGCATCAATCTCACCCATCACAATTTTAAAGTGATAGATAAGGGCTTCCATGTTGCGGTACACTTCCTGCTTTGGAGGTAAATAGTAGTGAGGCGCATCCGCGTGGTAAGAACCTTCCGGCAGGTTTTTGTATGCCTGCTCAATGATCTTTAAGCTTTCCCAAACTTCCACGTTACGAACCAGGAAGCGGTCGTACGTATCACCTTTAGAACCTACCGGTATTTCGAAATCGAAATCTTCATAGGAAGAATATGGATTCATCACGCGCACGTCATAATCCACACCGGTAGCACGCAGGTTAGGGCCGGTAAAGCCGTAGCTCAACGCACGCTCTGCTGAGATAGCCCCAACGTCTGTCGTTCTGTCGATGAAGATACGGTTACGGGTAAGCATTTTCTCAAACTCCGCCCACACTTTTGGGAAGCGCTTGAGGAACTCACCGATCAGGTGTAAGGCCTTAGGCGAAAGGTCGCGCTCCATACCACCGATACGACCCATGTTCGTCGTCAGGCGGGCACCGCAAACTTCTTCGTAAATGTCGTAGATGTTCTCACGCTCCTGCATCACGTACAGGAAGCCCGTAAACGCACCAGAGTCCACACCCAGAATCGAGTTACAGATCAAATGGTCCGAAATACGGGCCAGCTCCATCATGATCACGCGGATGTACTGCGCACGCTTCGGGATCTCGATGCCCAACAGCTTCTCAACCGACATATGGTAACCCATGTTGTTGATTGGAGACGAGCAGTAGTTCATACGGTCGGTAAGCGGCGTGATCTGGTAGAACGGACGGCGCTCTGCGATCTTCTCGAAAGCACGGTGTATGTAGCCGATCGTTGGAACAGCGTCCACAATCACCTCACCGTTCATCTGCAGGATGTTCTGGAAAATACCATGCGTAGCCGGGTGCGTTGGCCCCAGGTTAAGCGTGGTTAAGTTCTCGTTATGTTTATCTTGTAGTTTCAGATCCAGGTTCTCACGAAACTGCTCTAATCCATCAAGTTCAACTGTCTTAGTTTCAGTAGCCATAATATGCTTCTAAAGTATAGCCGCCAACTATAAACTGGCAGCAAAACCGGCTTAACGGCCGAAAAATGTATTTACTTTATCTTCTCGTGTCTGATCTTCCAGCGGGTACTGCTTCAGCATTGGGTGGTACTCCATATCTTCCACATTCAGGATGCGGATCAGGTTCGGGTGACCGGCGAATACAATACCGTAAAAGTCGTAGGCTTCGCGCTCCATCCAGTTGGCAGCAGCGTAAAGGTCCGTCAGGGTAGGCATTACCGGGTCCGAAATCGGGAAGTATACTTTAATGCGCAAGCGGTAATTATGACGCAGGCTATGCAGCTGATACATCATGCAAAGCTCCTTGTCTTTCTGCTCCGGATAATGAACACCGCACATCGTAGTCAGGAAACTGATCTGTAGTTCCTTGTCATCGCGCAGGTACTTTATCAGCTCATGAATGGTCTGGCGGTTTGTCTGGAACGTCATGATCCCATCCGGATTCATTGCATCCGTGATGTTCTCTTCTCCAAACTGTTCTATGATCTTACCGAGTACGTTTTCGTTCGTAAGCTCCATGATGCTTATTTAATATTGTAAGATTCCAAAAGAGCCTGATACTCCGGTGAGTTGCGGCGGCGTAGAGATTCGTTTTTAGCTAAATCCTGCACACGCATCAAACCATCCAGTATCTGCTCTGGGCGAGGTGGACAACCAGGTACGTACACATCTACAGGCACTACACGGTCAATGCCCTGTAGCACAGAATATGTATCGAAAATACCACCTGACGTAGCACAGGCACCAACGGCTACTACCCAGCGCGGCTCAGACATCTGCTCATATACCTGCTTTACAACAGGACCCATTTTCTTGGCAATCGTTCCCATTACCAGCAGGATATCTGCCTGGCGTGGCGAGAAGCTTGGTCGCTCAGAACCGAAACGGGAAATATCGTAATGCGCGCCCATGGTAGCCATGAATTCGATACCGCAGCACGAGGTAGCAAAAGGCAACGGCCAGAGCGAGTTCGCACGGGCCAGACCAATTACTTTCTCAAACGATGTAGCAAAGAAACCCGCACCAGTGTAACCATCCGGGGCTTTCGCCATTTTAATATCTTTATTAGAATCGCTCATTTCAGAGTTTAATTTTGTTGTACGAAAAGGCTTTTCAGGGCCTCTTGCTCTAACAATAATGTTCTTGTAATAGTTTAATCTATTCCCACTTCAGAATACCCTTCTTCAGCACGTAGAAGAAGCCGGACATCAGCAAGCCAAGGAATAAAAGCATCTGCAGGAAACCTTCCACACCAAACTCTCTGAAATTGACCGCCCAAGGGTACATAAAGATGATTTCCACATCAAAAAGCACGAAAAGGATGGCCGTCATGAAGTACTTGTAAGATATCGGCGTACGCGCATCACCTACTGACTCGATACCACTTTCCCAGGCAGCATCTTTTACAGCACTGCTGCGCTTAGGGCCAAGCATGTGTGTTGCCACCAATGCAAAAATCACAAAGCCAATAGCTGCTGCAAATTGTATTAAAATCGGCAGGTAGTCAGACGGTAAGTACTGATTTACAGTAGTTTCCATAAAGTTGTAATTCTTTCTTGAAATTTAGGAGCAAAATTAGGGATAAATAGCCAACAATCAAAAGTATAAGTTGACTGGAAATTGGTGTAAAAAGCATGATTTATCTCACTTTTCGCAGCAGTGTAATTTATCTAAATGCAAATATAACAAAACAAAGGGCCGTACTTTTTTTGAGTACGGCCCTTCATCTGAACTATAGATTTGTTATTTATTCTCTCCTAAGAAAGGATAGCGGTAATCTACTGGCGGCACAAATGTTTCTTTGATAGAACGGGCAGATACCCAACGCAGCAGGTTCAGCATAGAACCAGCTTTGTCGTTCGTACCGGATGCGCGCGCGCCACCAAACGGCTGCTGACCAACCACGGCACCTGTCGGTTTATCGTTGATATAGAAGTTACCGGCAGCCTGATCCAGCTTCTTGGTAGCGTATTCAGCTGCATAGCGGTCTTGGCTGAAAATTGCACCGGTAAGAGCATATGGCGAAGTCGAGTTAACCAGTTCTATAGTTTCCTCGAAGTTATTTTCGTCATATACATAGATCGAAATTACCGGCCCGAAGATCTCTTCGCACATCGTAACGTAAGTCGGGTTATGCGACAGCAGCACCGTTGGCTCTATGAAATAACCTTTCGATTTGTCGTAACCACCACCTGCGATTATCTCTACTTCATTGCTGTTCTTCGCATTGTCAATGTACTTGGCAATCTTATCAAAAGACTTCTCATCGATCACGGCGTTGATGAAGTTAGAGAAATCCTCCGGAGCACCCATTTTAAACGACTTCAGGTCTTCGATGATGTAGCCTTTCACTTCGTCCCACAGGTTGCTAGGCACGTAAGCGCGCGAAGCAGCAGAACATTTCTGCCCCTGGTACTCGAATGCGCCACGAACTATACCTGTAGCCAGTGCTTTGGCATCGGCAGAACGGTGGGCAAGTATAAAGTCTTTACCACCTGTTTCGCCAACTATGCGCGGGTAAGACTTGTACTTATGTATGTTTGTACCAATCGTTTTCCAGATGTTCTGGAATACGCCTGTACTGCCTGTAAAGTGGATACCTGCAAAATCAGCGTGGTCAAAAATAACATCACCGGCAGTTGGCCCATCCACATACACCAGGTTGATAACGCCATCAGGCAGACCAGCTTCACGGAACAATTCCATGATCATCTGCGCAGCATACACCTGTGTGTTGGCTGGCTTCCAAACCACCACGTTACCCATCATGGCAACTGAAGCTGGCAGGTTACCTGCAATAGCTGTAAAGTTGAATGGCGTTAATGCAAACACAAAACCTTCCAGCGGGCGGTGCTCCATGCGGTTCCAAACGCCTGGAGACGATTCTGGCTGCATGTGGTAAATTTCCGTCATGTACTGCACGTTAAAGCGCAGGAAGTCGATCAGCTCGCAAGCAGAGTCGATCTCGGCCTGGTACGCGTTTTTAGACTGCCCCAGCATTGTAGCCGCATTCAGGCGTGCTCTCCATGGTCCTGCCAGTAGATCAGCAGCCTTTAAGAAGATAGAAGCGCGGTGCTCCCAGCCCATGTTCACCCACATTTTGCGAGCGGCAAGGGCTGCATTTATTGCCTGCTCCACGTGTGTCGAGTCACCTTCGCTGAAATGACCCAGGATATGCTTGTGGTCGTGCGGCTGAAGCATAGGCTTCTTTTTGTCGGTAAAAACTTTGTCGCCACCAATGTACATAGGTACATCAATCTCTTTCGACTTCAGTTCTTTATAAGTGCGCTGCAGTTCTTCGCGCTCCGGCGAGCCCGGTGCATAAGACTTTACAGGTTCGTTTATGGGTGTTGGTACTTTAAAAAATCCGGTTGCCATGTAGTTTATAGTTAAGGATTTAAAATATGCTTCTGAATGGTTAATATAACCATGGTGCAAAGGTAAGGCTATTTCTGTAAATAAGCTTGTCCGTTAACGGGTTTAACCAAGTGAGGCAGCTTGTGCCTGAATCTTCTGGTCATTTAACAGTTTTCCGGAAGTTTTGTTAGTTGCTATGGTTGGTTTATAGGAGAAGTTGTTTGCCACAGGCCATAGTTTTATAGTTGACTAAACCTACTATTCGAACCAAGCCTTCCCTCCATAGCCAATTCCAATGCTGGGAGCTCTACTTATCTATCGTTTCAATTTAGTTTTGGTGCCCTCACGGCCGGGAAGCCCCGTCTTCGGGCATCGCGCTGCTGCTTTCTTGCTATCCTCGCTCTGCTCGGATTGCCTAAAGGCACCGCAACAAATCAAAGGTGCTCAACCCAAAGACTGTGATAAGTTCGATAGGAAAAGCTAACTATAGTTTGTTATGGGAAGCTTCGAGATTGATCGTGGTAGTAGTTTTAAAGGGACAAGTAAACTTGCCCTTATCGTGGGCTGTAACTATAGCAAACTCAGATTTCTCCTTCGTCGAAATAACAGATGGGAAGCAGTAGCAGAATTGTCCCTTTCAGGGGACTATAGGGGTGTTAATACGTTAACTATAGAACTATAAACCCAACTATACCAAAAGCTAAAATTCCCCTCTCGGGAGGGGCAGGGGTGGGTTAACACTGTAACGATAACCAAACTCCCTCTCCTGTTTTCAGGAGAGGGCTAGGGTGAGGTAATCCCACATAAACAAAAAAGCCTGCAACATCTCTGCTACAGGCTATTTTTATAATTTATAGTTACAACTACTTCTTCTCAGAAGCAGTTATATTTCTCAGTTTAATATGCAGCTCATCTAACTGTGCATCAGCAATCGGCGATGGTGCATCGATCATCACATCGCGGCCTGAGTTGTTTTTCGGGAAGGCAATGTAATCGCGGATGGAATCGGAGCCACCGAAGATAGAACAAAGTCTGTCGAAGCCGAAAGCGATACCACCGTGCGGCGGCGCACCGTACTCAAATGCCTCCATCAGGAATCCGAACTGCGCTTTTGCTTCGTCGTTGGAGAAGCCCAGCAAACGGAACATCTGCTCCTGCAAGCGGCGGTCGTGGATACGAATAGAGCCACCGCCTACTTCCACACCATTAATAACCATGTCGTACGCATTGGCGCGGATATCGCTTGGACGATCGTCGATCAGCTCCAAATCTTCTGGCTTAGGTGATGTAAATGGATGGTGCATGGCATGGAAACGACCGGCTTCCTCGTCCCACTCCAGTAGCGGAAAGTCAACTACCCACAGGGCAGAGAAAGTATCTTTATTGCGTAAGCCAAGGCGGGTTCCCATTTCCAGGCGAAGCTCGTTCAGGGCTTTACGGGTTTTGTCTTTTCCACCGGCCAGCACCAGCAGCAGGTCGCCCGGTTTAGCGTTAAACGCCGCAGCCCACTCTGCCAGGTCTTCCGGCGAATAGAATTTATCAACCGATGATTTAACAGAGCCGTCTTCGTTCACACGCGCATACACCAGGCCGGTTGCCCCAATCTGCGGACGCTTTACGAAATCAGTCAGCTCATCTAGTTGCTTGCGGGTATAGCTGGAAGCGCCAGTGGCATTAATACCAACTATAAGCTCGGCGTCATCAAACACCTTAAAGCCTTTGTTCTTTACCAGGTTATTCAGCTCCACAAACTGCATTCCGAAACGGGTATCCGGCTTATCAGAACCGTACAGGCGCATCGCATCGGCATAGGTCATGCGTGGAAGTTTCGGCAGGTCAATGCCTTTTACTTTCTGGAACAGGTGGTGAATCAGACCTTCAAAGGTATTCAGGATATCTTCCTGGGTCACGAAAGAAAGTTCGCAGTCTATCTGCGTAAATTCCGGCTGGCGGTCGGCACGCAGGTCTTCATCTCTGAAGCACTTCACGATCTGGTAATACTTATCGAAACCAGATACCATCAGCAGCTGCTTAAACGTCTGCGGCGATTGTGGCAGGGCATAAAATTCACCTGGGTTCATGCGGCTTGGTACCACAAAGTCGCGGGCACCTTCCGGCGTAGATTTTATAAGTACAGGCGTTTCTACTTCAATAAAGTAATGTCCGTCCAGGTAATTGCGTGTTTCGCGCATCACACGGTGGCGCAGCTCCAGGTTACGACGCACCGGGTTGCGGCGCAAATCCAGGTAGCGGTATTTCATGCGCAGGTCATCTCCCCCATCGGTCTCATCTTCGATCATGAACGGTGGCAACTTGGCAGCATTCAGTACTTCCAGCTTGGTCACTTTCAGCTCTATCGCTCCGGTAGGAATTTTATCGTTTTTAGATTCGCGCTCAATAACTTTACCTACCACTCTGATCACGAATTCACGGCCCAGGCTGCGTGCCTGGTTCAGCAGCGCTTCCGGCGTCATGCCTTCTTCAAAGCTGAGCTGGGTTATACCATAGCGGTCGCGCAGGTCTATCCAGAGCATTCCGCCTTTGTCGCGCAGGCGCTGTACCCAGCCAGCCAGGATAACTTCCTCGCCTACATTATCTATTCGTAGTTCGCCGCAAGTATGAGTTCGGAGCATAATCGTTTTTTGTAAGTCTATAGCGCAAAAGTAATAATTGTTACGTTAGGTTGCAGCTAAAATAGCAGGAGTATGCAAGAACTCAGTAAGCAGGCAGATGAGCAACTATAGTAGAGGTGGTTTTTCCTGAATGCAAACTATAAACTACTGATATGTACCGGAAACAATCCTAGCTACAGGTGCACCTGAGGCTTAAACAACTATAACTCAGGTTGGTCGGGAAAAAGGGCAGGTTTGTATAGTTTATTTTGAATGGAAATATAGTTTGATTTTCTTTAGTTATAGTTAACCCTGAAAATCAAAACATTAAGTATAAAATACAACTATGGAACTTGTCATACAGAATCTGTCCAAAACCTACCCTAATGGCACTCAAGCACTTAAAAACATTAACCTGACCATCCCGAAGGGAATGTTTGGCTTGCTTGGACCTAATGGCGCCGGCAAATCATCATTGATGCGAACTATAGCCACGCTGCAGGAAGCCGATACCGGCAGCATTATGCTGGGCGACCTGGATGTGCTGCGCCAGAAAGAAGAAATGCGGAAAGTGCTGGGTTACCTGCCACAGGAGTTCGGGGTTTACCCAAAAGTGAGCGCCGAAGAAATGCTGGACCATTTTGCTGTACTAAAAGGCATCAGTGATAATAAAGAACGTAAAGAAGTGGTGGCTGCGCTATTGCAGCAAACCAACCTGTACGACGTGCGCAAGAAAAACCTGGGCGGTTATTCGGGTGGTATGAAGCAGCGTTTCGGTATTGCGCAGGCCTTATTAGGTAACCCGCAACTAATTATAGTGGATGAGCCAACTGCCGGCCTGGACCCAGCAGAGCGTAATCGTTTCCATAATTTACTGAGTGAGATCGGGGAAAATATCATTGTTATTCTTTCTACACACATCGTGGAAGATGTAACCGACCTGTGCCGCAATTTTGCTATCATTAACAAAGGCGAAGTACTGTTAACCGGAGACCCGCTGGAAGTGATCAACAGCCTGAACGGTCGCATCTGGCGCAAATTCATCCACAAATCAGAACTGGCAGATCATCAAGTGCAGTACGATGTTATCTCGTCGCGCCTATTTGCCGGCAAAACCATTATCCATGTGCTCAGCGATGCGCAGCCCGGCATAGACTTCGAACCGGTTAACGCAGACCTGGAAGACGTGTACTTCAGCAAGATACACGAGGCGAGCAGAAAGGATAAAAGTACCGAACAAGAACTAGTTGTGAATTAGATTTTGGCCAAGACGCCATTTCTAATTTTTAATTTCTAATTCATAATTAACAGAAATCATGTTCAAAGAGATCTTCTTATTCGAACTCAAGTACCGGATGAAGCGTCCGGCAACTTATATATACTTTTTCATTCTGTTTTTGATGGCTTTCCTGACCATGCTGGCCTTAGGCGGCGCTTTTGGCGGTGGCGTGATTATCGGGGATGCCAGCGGCGGAAAAGTATTTGCCAATTCTCCTTACCAGATCAACTGGATCGTAACACTGCTCAGCTGGTTCGGTGTGCTGATCACCTGTTCTATGATGGGTACGCCTATCTTCCGGGATTTCGAACACAAAACGCATTCGCTGTACTATACTACGCCTATCTCAAAGGCCGGCTATATTTTTGGCCGCTTTACGGGTTCGTTTCTGGTAACGCTGTTCGTGTTTACGGGTGTAGCACTGGGTGCTATGGTTGCGACTTTTATGCCGTGGATGGAGCCTGACAAAGTTGGCCCCTTCAACCTGATGTGGTACATCCAACCGTATCTAACGATTATCATTCCAAACCTGCTGTTAACAGGGTCTATCTTCTTTACACTGGCTACACTTACCCGCAGCGCACTTTCTATTTATGTAGGTGGCGTAATATTCCTGGTGATGTACGGCATTGCCAGCAGCCTGACCAGCGACCTGGATAACGAGTTTATCGCCAACCTGACCGACCCGCTGGGTGCTTCTGCTATTTACCTGACCCAACGCTACTGGACCACAGCCGAGCGGAATACGTTAATGCTGCCATTCAGTGAGTATGTGCTCCTGAACCGCGGGCTTTGGTTAACTATAGGTTTGGGCCTACTGGCGTTCTGTTACTATAAATTCAGCTTCTCGTTTGCCAATACAGGCATAAAATTGTTCCGTCGTAAAAACAGTGCCGAAGCCGTAGGAGTTATTGTGCCATCAGAGCGCCTGAATCTGCCAAAAGTATCGCAGAGCTTTTCGTTTAACCTGAGCCTGAAGCAGTACTTTAAGCTGAGCAAACTGGAGTTCAATGGCGTTATCAAAAGCGTTTACTTTATAGCCATCGTTACAGCAGGTATTATTTTCCTGTTCGTTTCAGGGGCGCAGGTGGGTAAAATGTATGATACCAATACCTTCCCGGTTACCTCGCAGGTAGTTACGGTACTGAACGGTACCTTTGCGCTGTTCTTCCTGATCATCATCACCTTTTATTCCGGTGAGTTGGTGTGGCGCGAGCGCGATAACCACATCAACCAGATCTACGATGCCCTGCCGATTCCAAACTGGGTACCATTTGCTTCTAAAATGACAGCCCTGATGCTGGTGCAGGTAGTGCTGTTATTCGTGATCATGATTTGCGGTATCATCATCCAGACGTTTAAAGGCTACTATAAGTATGAGATTGATGTATACCTGCAGGGACTGTTCGGTATTAACCTGATAGATTACCTGTTGCTGTGTGTGCTGGCCATGCTGGTACAGGTGATCGTGAACAATAAATTCATCGGCCACTTTGTGATGGTGGTGTATTACCTGCTCAACATCTTTAAAGGCCAGCTCGGTTTTGAGCATACGCTCTACTCCTATAGTTCCGATCCGGGCATTACCTACTCGGCCATGAATGGCTACGGGCATTTTGTGTGGCCATTCACGATCTATAAAATTTACTGGGCAGCCTTTGCCCTGTTGCTGGCTATAGTTGCCAATATGCTGTGGTCGCGTGGTTCAGAAAACATGCTGAAGTGGCGCCTGAAACTGGCCAGCATGCAGCTTACCAGATCCACCCTTTTTGTAACCGCAGCCGGACTGATCGTTTTCCTGATTACGGGTGGCTTTATTTTCTATAACACCAACATCCTGAACAAGTACCGCACATCAGATGACCAGGAGGAACGCCAGGCTTACTATGAAAAGACCTACAAAAAGTACGATGGCATACCGCAGCCGCGCATTACGGATGTAAACCTGAACGTGGATATTTACCCGGAAGAGCGCATTTTCGACTTTAAAGGTTACTTCTGGATCAAGAACACGCACAACCAACCCATAGATTCGGTACACGTTGCTGTTTCGGATGAAGCTGAAGTACGGAAACTGGAATTTGATCGGCCGGCTAAACTTGCCCTGAATGACAAAGACTATGGTTACCGCATCTATAAGCTGGCTAAACCAATGCAGCCCGGCGATTCTATGCGCCTGAACCTGGACCTGCACTATGCAACAAAAGGCTTCCGTAACAATGGCTCTAACACCGGCATCGTTTACAACGGCACGTTCATCAACAGCGAATATTTACCTAAGATCGGATATCGTTCGGGTGTAGAGTTGAGCGATGATGACCTGCGTAAAGAACATGGCCTGAAGCCTAAACCGCGCATGGCTGACGTAAACGACTCTGTGGCCCGCATGAACACCTACATCAGTAACGAAGCCGATTGGATAAACTTCGAAACTACCGTAAGCACCATACCAAGCCAGATTGCCATTGCGCCGGGCTACCTGCAGAAAGAATGGACAAAAGACGGTCGCCGCTATTTCCACTATAAGATGGATGCGCCGATCCTGAACTTCTACTCTTTCCTGTCGGCAGATTACCAGGTAAAGAAAGACCACTGGAAAGGCAAAAACGGACAGAATGTAGCCATTGAAATTTACTACCACAAAGGCCACGAGTATAACCTGGACCGCATGATCAAATCGGTGAAGAAATCACTGGATTACTTTACTGAGAATTTCAGCCCATACCAGCACAAACAGGTGCGTATCCTGGAGTTCCCGGGTTACCAGTCGTTCGCACAATCCTTCCCGAACACGATTCCTTACTCCGAGTCTATTGGGTTTATAGCGGATGTGGATGACGATGACCCGGAAGATGTGGATTACCCTTTCTATGTTACCGCACATGAAATTGCACACCAGTGGTGGGCACACCAGGTTATCGGTGGCGATGTGCAGGGATCGGTACTGATGTCGGAAACAATGAGCCAGTACAGCGCCCTGATGGTGATGAAGCATGAGTACGGCGAAGAGCGCATGAACAAGTTCCTGAAGTATGAGTTGAACTCGTACCTGCTGGGCCGCACATCAGAGCGTAAAAAAGAAATGCCGCTCTACAAAGTAGAAAATCAGGGATATATCCACTACCGCAAAGGCAGCGTGATCATGTATGCGCTGGCTGACTATATTGGTGAAGAAAACCTGAACAAGGCACTGCAGAAGTATATTCAGAAAGTGGCGTTCCAGCGGGCTCCTTATACCAATTCTGTTGAGTTCCTGGGTTACATCCGCGAAGCTACGCCAGACTCGCTGCAGTATATGGTGACAGACATGTTTGAGAAGATTACGCTGTACGAGAACAAAACCACCGATGCTTCTTACAAAAAGCTGGCTGACAACAAGTACAAGGTAACCTTTACCGTAGATGCCAAGAAACTATACGCCGACAGCCTGGGCACCGAAACACCTGCCAAAATGAACGATTGGGTAGATGTTGGCGTAATTGCCCGCCACAAAGTAGATGGCAACTGGCAGGATAAACCGCTTTACCTGAAGAAGCACAAGATCAAGGCCGGCGAAAACAAGTTTGAGTTTATAGTTAACGAGAAGCCTGAAAAAGCTGGCATAGACCCGATGAACAAACTCATTGACCGGAACCCAACTGATAACACCAAAAAAGTTACCGAAGGATAAAGAGCCTATAGTTTCGTTTAAACACAGAAGCCATACCCGGAAAGGTATGGCTTCATTTTTATAGTTGAGTTTATAGTTACTTAAACATCCCGCCTAGTTTATCGCCTAAGCCGCCGGGCAGTTTATCTTTCAAGCCGCCGCCCAGCATGCCCATCAGATCACCTTCCGATGACACTTTACCTGACAGCTTCTGCATGATAAACGAAATTACGAACGGCCCTGCCTGTTTGGCTATAGATTCAGGCACACCCAGTTTTGTGCTCAGGTTATTCACATATTTCCCGATCATGTTATTTACCTGAGGCTGTTCAGTTGCACTTTTGTTTCCTTTCAGCACATCCAGTATGCCACCAAAGTTGCCGCTGGTCGCTTCGTTTTTAAGGCCATTCTCCAGGTCATCTTTGGCAAGGTCTACAGCTTTGTTGGCGGTGTCGGGCTGCATCTGGAATTTGTTTTGCAGTTCGCCGGTCAGTTGCCCTTTTACAGAATTAATTAAGTCGTTTAGCATAGTTATAGTTTGTTTATAGTTATGGATCTATCTATAGTTTGTAACGGCAACTATAGCTATTAGATACTTTTTAAATCTCCGGAATCGTTAACAATCTCAAACTTTTGGCAGAGAAATTGCACCACTTTCAGTTACTACCTGTTATTTGAACAATAATTTATAGCTTTGCCTACACAACCCTTATGAACATGCGTTATTTAGCATTTTTAGCTATCATCCTTATTGCCGGTGCTGCTTTTGCCGCCCCAAAACTGAAGAAGATAAATCTTACCAAAGAGATCAGCATCTTGTTGCCAAAGGATTTCATGCCAATGTCTGACGATGACATTGCCCGGGAATACCCTGCAACCACAAGGCCAGTGGCCGCTTACACCAGCCCGGATGGCAACATCGACTTTAATTTAACCCTGAAGCGCTCTACGTTCCATGCCGAGGATCTGGATATGCTGCGCGAGTTTTACAAAGCCAACCTGGTAGAAACTTTTACCAACATCGACTTTATCCGGCAGGAAGTAACAGAGGTTAAAGGACAGAAATTTATAGTTTTTGAGTTTGTATCAAGGCTTGCCGATACACGCGGCGCTTCAAACCTGAGACCTGTACAGAAATACAGCATTATTCAGTATACTATAGTTGGCAGACAACTCCAGATCTACACGTTGCATATCCCTTTCCAGCTAAAAAACGACTGGCAGGATACAGCCCGCGAGATCATGGGCTCGGTCAAAATCAAAAAGTAAATTTAACTACCTATAGCCTGAAAGCCTCTTCTGTAATCAGAAGGGGCTTTTGTTTTATAGTTCGCGATGTCCAACCACCCCTCCCCCCTTATCTAAGGCGGGGAGCTTTCTGCTATTGCTATAGTCTGGTAAACAGTTTTATAGTTGCGGTATTAACCCACCCCTGCCCCTCCCGAGAGGGGAATTTCGGCTATAGTTATAGTTGATGCTATCGTTCTATAGTTAGCTTATTAGTAACCATATGAGCTTCTCTCCTAAGTTCTGAACTCCAGTTCTCACCTGTCCTTAAGGCACAGCTTCTGCTGTTGCTATAGTTTAGATTATAGTTTACAGACCATCACTAATCAATAACAAGCAACTAAACCTTGCTAAACCTGGCCTTAGCCTTTACCTTTACAACTATGGCTACAGATTTTCTTTCGATATACAGCGACGAACATTTTATGCAGCAGGCTTACCGGCAGGCGCAGCAGGCGTTTGAGGAAGGCGAGATTCCGATTGGGGCTGTTATAGTTGCCAACAACCGCATTATTGCCAAAGCCTACAACCAGACCGAAAAGCTGAACGACGTAACCGCCCATGCCGAGATGCTGGCCTTTACCGCTGCCTCCGAGTACCTGGGCAACAAATACCTGCACGATTGCACCCTTTATGTAACTGTTGAACCCTGCATTATGTGTGCAGGTGCCAGCTACTGGGCGCAGCTCAAGCGGGTGGTGTTCGGAACAAACGAGCCCAAACGTGGTTATAGAAGAGTAGGCAACCTGCTTCACCCTAAAACCGAGATGGTTAGCGGCATTATGGCGCAGGAATGTGCCGACCTGATGGCAACTTTCTTTGCAGCCAGAAGAAAATAACTAATTTTGAAACTAAGAGTTTAAACGCATACGTACTCATTAAAGCGCTACGTATGTAATTGTTCACATATAAAAATATACAAAACTATGGCTTTCGAACTTCCGAAATTACCTTATGCTTACGATGCACTGGAGCCGCACATTGATGCACGCACCATGGAAATCCACCATACAAAACACCACCAGGCCTATACCGATAACCTGAACAAGGCTATTGCCGGCACTGACCTGGAAGGTAAGTCTATCGAAGAGATCATGACTAGTATTGATGGTGATAACAAAGCGGTTCGCAACAACGGTGGCGGTTACTATAACCACAACCTGTTCTGGACAATCCTATCGCCAAATGGTGGCGGTCAGCCTTCAGGTGAGCTGGCAGAGGCGATCAACTCCGCATTTGGTTCTTTCGATCAGATGAAAGAGAAATTTAACGCAGCTGCAGCTACCCGTTTCGGATCTGGCTGGGCATGGCTTTGCGTAAAAGGTGGTAAACTGGAGATCTGCTCTACTCCTAACCAGGACAACAGCCTGATGCCTTTTGCTGAAGGTTGTGGCGGTCAGCCAATCCTGGGTCTGGATGTGTGGGAGCACGCTTATTACCTGAACTACCAGAACCGTCGTCCGGACTATATCAACGCATTCTGGAATGTAGTGAACTGGGAAGAAGTAACCCGCCGCTACAACGAAGCGAAGTAGTTGTAAAAGACGTAAGAATCAGGAGTTGAGGCTTCTTATTCAATAAAAAAAGCCCCGCCGTTCCCGGTGGGGCTTTTTTGTTATAGTTGATAACAGAAATCCTGTTAATCCTGGTTGAGACAATTACTTCTGTGCGATCTTTCTGGCTTTATGCGCAGCAACGCCGGCATCCAGGAACTTCACAAAGTTTTCTACATTCAGGTCGTAAGCAATAGGTTTAACCAGTACGTTCTCATTCTCATCCATCAGCACATAATATGGCTGCGCATTTACATTGAATTTGGTGATCTGGTAATCGGCGTATTTTTTGCCCAGGGTCTTCTTTTCCTTGCCGTCGTATTTGCTGGTGTACCATTCGCTTTGTGGCAACTCCGACTTATCATCTACATACAATGCAGCAATTACATAGTCTTCGCGCAGGCGCTTAAGCACAGCAGGGTCTGACCACACGTTGGCCTCCATTTCGCGGCAGTTTACACAGCCATGGCCGGTAAAATCTATAAAGATTGGTTTGCCTTGCTCTGCAGCACACTTTTTAGCTTGCTCCAGGTCAAAGTAACCTTGCAGGCCGTGAGGCAGGCGCAGGAAGTCGCCATACTTTGGTGTTTCGCAAAGTTGGTTAGATGCTACACCTGCCGTATTTCCGCCTCCGTTACTCTGCCGTGCAATCGCATTCAGGTCAAAGTCCTGGGTCGTTTGCGGTGGCAGGTAACCGGACAGTGCTTTTAACGGTGCACCAAACATCCCCGGGATCAGATAGATCACAAACCCAAACGTAACGATAGCAAAGAACAAACGCGGCACACTAATGTGCGGCAGGTCTGAGTCGTGCGAAAATTTGAGTTTACCCAGCAGGTAAAAGCCCATTAGGGTAAAGATCACGATCCATAAGGCCAGGTAAACTTCGCGGTCCAGAATGCCCCAATGATATACCTGGTCGGCTATGCTCAGGAACTTAAGCGCCAGTGCCAGTTCTATAAAACCCAGCACTACTTTAACCGAGTTAAGCCAGCCACCTGATTTTGGTAAACTGCTCAGCCACGATGGGAATATAGCAAACAAGGTAAAGGGCAGAGCAAACGCCAGCGAGAACGCAAACATCCCCATAATTGGGCGAATCATTTCGCCGCCAGCCGATGCTACCAGTATGCTGCCAACTATAGGCCCGGTGCAGGAGAACGAAACCAGCACCAGCGTAAAGGCCATAAAGAAAACGCCAACCCAGCCGCCACGGTCTGCCTGTGCATCCACTTTGGTTAGCCACGAGCTTGGCAGCGTAATCTCGAACATCCCGAAAAAGGACATCGCAAAAATCACAAACACCAGGAAGAAAAGGACATTCGGCAACCAGTGTGTACTGATAAAGTTAGCTCCATCGGCACCAAATAAACGGGCAACTATAGTTCCGATAATGGTATAGATAGCAATGATAGACAACCCATAAACAGCTGCCTTAACAATGCCCTGCGTACGGCTACCGCTGCTATTGGTAAAGAAGCTTACCGTCATGGGTACCATCGGGAATACGCATGGTGTTAGCAGCGCCACCAAACCGGAGCCAAAGGCAACCAGCATCAATGTCCAGACATCGCCCTGGTCAGTAGCAGGGTTGGTTAGAGTTGTGTCGTCTATGGTTGACTGTACTGTTTCCGTATTTTCAGGGGCTGTTACAGTGTCTATAGTTGCGGTATTCTGCGAAAAAGCGGGAGATGTGATAGTATCTGCAGTAACAGGGGGCTGCGCTATAGTTTGTGATGCAGCGGCTCTGGAGTTTGCATTTGTGGTTACAGTTTGCGTTGGCTCAGCAGCAGGAGTTGCGGCAGCTGCCGCTTTCCCGGTTACCTGTATCTGCTTGTTGCTAAACGTAAACTCGTCATCAAACGGAATGCAACGGCCGTCTATATCGGTACAAACCTGGTATTCGTAGCTGCCTTTTACCAGAAGCTCGGGTTTCAGCACTTTAATTTTCTGGCGGAACTGCCCGGTACCAACAAAGTAGGTGTACTCGCCACCCCACAGGTCGTCGTATTTCTTTTTGGGTTTAACCGGTACAACTTTACCAACCAGCTCGTAAGACGGATGCTTTTCGAACTTAAACTCAGTTACCATCGGGCCCAGCTCCGGATCGAAGTCAGAAGAGTACAGATACCAGTCTTTGTCTATGCGGGCATTAAAGATCAGTTCTACTTCATCGCCTACAGCTACTTGCTTCTTCGAAACATCGTAACTCCAGGTGGCAGGTTTTAACACTTGCGCAACGGCACCAAAGGCTAACAGCCAAAGCATCGCTACTGCAAAAAGGGTTTTAGAAGATTTATAGGTAAGCATAAGTGCTTTTAAGTTTTTGTAAGCGCTACAGGCCTTTCGGTCAAATATAACTGAGTAATAGGTGTTATGTTAGCAACTATAGTACAAAAGTAAAAAATATATTACTGCCGTGTGCAATCCATAGTTTATAGTGAGATGTAAAGCAGCCTGAACAATACATACTACGCTCGTTAAACGACCGAATCCCACCTGCCTTACAGCAGGCATATAAAGCCCCAGATTTTATAGTTTACAGCCATCCAACTATAGCTTTACAGCTCCTACAAATTGTATACATCAAAGCTTTTACCATAAGCACAAGCCAATTGCAATATTCTCATCAAATACAGTTAATGCAACTTTTTATAAAATATTTTAAAATAAATATATAATAATATAACTTTTATTAAATATTATCAGTATATTATACAAGCACATCAAACCAAAGACACTAATTATTAAACTATAACTTTTACCCTTATTTATGGCACGTATACCAATTCAGTGCCGTCGTTTACTCAGTAGCTTGATTTGCCGGTTTGCGGGAAGGAATTTTAAATTAATTTTGAATGTAGAGTAAATAAGAATTAATATAACTCAGCCAACAAAACACAATGAAACAAAGTCTACAGCATACAGAGCAACAACTACTGCAGACAGAATGCGGAAGAGTGTTTGACTACATTTTTAAGGCTATGAAACTTGTCAGAGACGAGAAACATAACTTTCATGTAGTTTATAAAACCATGACGGATGAGTATATATATTCTTTTTGCAATCCCTTCCTCGATACGTTGGCATCAAACACTTACAAACTGATTTCAGAAGATGAAGCAAAGAAGATCTTTCTTCCAAGGTTAACTTCTGCTAATGCCCACGAGTTGTTTACAACCGCCAAGGCATCTTTTGCGCTGCAGGCATAGTTTGATGCCAACGTATATATAACAGAAAGGTGCCTCCCACGGCACCTTTCTGTTTTTATGCCCTATCCGCCTAGTTCTCACCGCTTTTATAGCCGGCAATATTTTCTAAACTATATACATTTGTAGGTTAACATCGTATTTTAGTTAATTTTACAGCTGTAGTAGCTTAAGCTCCCTAATATAAACTATGATATTTAATATTTTCCTGACTATATTCCTGGTACTGCTCAATGGCTTTTTCGTGGCAGCAGAGTTTGCTATTGTAAAAGTCCGGTCGTCGCAGATAGAACTGCGTGCCCAGGCTGGTAACAGAATGGCGAAGCTGGCACAGCACATGATCACGCACCTCGACGCTTACCTGTCGGCCACACAGTTGGGTATTACGCTGGCTTCGCTGGGCTTAGGTTGGATTGGTGAAAGCGTTGTGTCGCAGATCATCATAAACCTAATGGCCGCTTTCGGTTTTGAGCCAAGCCCTGAGGTAGCCCATAGCATTGCCCTGCCAATTGCTTTTGCCCTGATAACTGTACTGCACATTGTGTTTGGTGAACTGGCTCCAAAATCGCTGGCTATACAACGCCCGGAGTCTACCACGCTGGCTATTGCGCTGCCGCTACGGTTTTTCTACATTGTATTCATCCCGTTTATCTGGCTGCTCAACGGCTTCTCAAATTTCATACTCCGGTCTATGGGCATACGCTCGTTGCACGGGTCAGAAGTACACTCCGCCGAAGAGCTGCGCCTGCTTTTTGAGCAGAGCGCTGAAGGGGGTGCCATTCAGGATTCGCAGCACGAACTGATAGAAAATGTGTTCCAGTTTAATGAGCGCATGGTGAAGCAGATATTAGTGCCGCGTACCAAAATGGTGGCCATTGACAGTAGCATCAGTGAGCATGACCTGATGGAGATCATCTTTAACGAAGGATACTCGCGCCTGCCTGTTTACAGCGGCAACATCGATAATATAGTTGGTGTGTTGTATGTTAAAGACCTGTTGAGCATTATCCGCATGGGTGAGCCGGTGGTACTTGAGAAACTGATCAGACCTGCTTACTTCGTACCGGAAACCAAGAAGATCAACCGCCTGCTGAAGCAGTTCCAACGCCGCCATATGCACATAGCTATAGTTACCGATGAGTTTGGTGGCGTATCGGGCATCGTGACCATGGAAGATATTATTGAAGAGCTGGTAGGCGAAATCCAGGATGAGTACGATGAGGAGGTGCCGTTGGTAGAGCTGGTAAGCGACTATGAATATAAAGTAAGCGCTTCGGCCCCTATTTCGGATGCAAACGACTTCTTACCTTACCCCCTGCCTGAAGGCGAAGATTACGAAACCGTTGGCGGACTGGTGAGTGTACTTTACGGCCAGATTCCGGAAGACATCAGCGACACGATAGACTTTAATGAATATGAGATCAGCGTGCTCGAGAAATCAGAACGAAGCCTGATATCGGTGCTGTTCAGAATAAAAGAAGATATGCGCGAAGAGGCAATTATCAAAGACATGCCCGAGCATTAAGATTGAACTATAAAAATAACAGACGCCTGCGTTGCCAACTATAATCCGGCAGCGCAGGTGTTTTTTGTTTTACTCTTTACCGGTAAACCAGCTGCTGTACATTACATAGTTGTTAGCTACTTTGTCAAGGCCGTCAATCTGCGCCTGGCTTAGCTGCTTCACTTTTTTAGCCGGGATACCCGCATAGATCCAACCCGATTCGCACACGGTATTTTCGAGAACTATAGCCCCGGCAGCAATGATACAATTCTTCTGCACTACGGCATTATCCATCACTATAGAACCCATACCGATCAACACGTTATCTTCTACGTTACAACCGTGCACGATGGCATTATGCCCTACCGACACGTTGCTGCCAATCGTTGTAGCGGCCTTCTGGTAGGTGCAGTGTATCACGGCGCCATCCTGTATGTTGGTTTTGTCACCGATCCGTATCGAATTCACGTCTCCCCGAATCACGGCATTAAACCACACCGAGCACTCGTGGCCCATTATCACATCGCCAACTATAGTTGCGTTCTCTGCGACAAACGTATCATCGCCAATCTGTGGCGACAGGCCTTTTACCGGAAGTATTATGGGCATATTTTTTAATTATGAATGAGGAATTATGAATGGGTGGTAAAGTTATAGTTTAATTGTTTAGTGTTGAATTGTTAAATGGTTACCCAAGTAAACATATTGCCAACCGCATCAAAAGTCCAACAATCAACAATTTAACAATTAAGCCTTCAGCAGTCTCTTCCAGGTGCCTTTGCTATAGTTGTATTTCAGGGTACTGGGCAGGGCTTTCCAGAAGTATTTATTTAGGTTTACGGCAAAACTGGGTTGCATGTAGCAGTTAATCGTACAGCCTTCACATGCTGGCAGCCTCCCTTCCAGTTGCTTCAGTTTCTCTACTTCAGGGCTATAGTATAGTTGGTGCAGATTGCCATTGATCGGGTAGGTTTTAGCGCCCAGGTGGTAGCAGGGCAATACCAGTTCGTTTTCAGGGGAGATAACGATAGTGGTAGTGGCAGCTTTACAGACCGGATCGCTGATATGGTTTCCGCCATCTCTGCGGAGCTGAATAAAACCGTCGTTCAGATACACACCTTTCCGTTTGCCAAAAGCCGACAAGTATTCCAGTTCTTCTTCCGTTAAGCGTTCGCCGGTTTCTACCCCATTATATTCAAAGGCCGGGTTCAGGATAAGTACCAGTTTATTTGGCTGCGTTATCGTTCGGTACACTTCCTCCAGCTCGTGTAGGTTGTGCTTAAAAACTGTGAAAAGAATATCCGGCCGTTCGCCCAGCTCCTTCGCCACCTTTACCGATTCCATCACAAAATCATAACAGGCCACTCCCCTGCCTAAATCGTGTTTTTCTTTGTCAGCCGAGTCGAGCGAAAAATGCAGCATGTCCACTTTCCCTTTCAGCCGCTCGGCAAATTTCGGGTAAAGCATGGCATTGGTGGTGAGCGTGGTGATAAAGCCCATGTCGTGTGCCATGCCCAGCATCTCGTCGATCTGCCGGTGCAGCAGTGGTTCGCCACCCGTAAAGTCAATTACCTGTACGCCTAGTTTCTTCAGGTCGCGCAGGTTCTGCTGCACATCATCTATGGTTATGTAAGGCGATGGTTTTTCCCAGATGTCGCAGAACGAGCACTTTGCGTTACAGCGGTAGGTAACGTAATAGTTGCAAAGTACAGGTCTGGTTCTCAGGAGCATTTTTGGTGAATTATGAATTCAAAATTATGAATTAAGAATTAGTATAAAGTACGCAGGGCAGAATGAATTAACTAAGCTATAGTTTTTCTACATTTAGACCGCTGATCTTCCTTAACTTTCTAACATCCAAACTTTCAAACTTATGAAGAGGCAAAACATTTCATCCGGCGCTGTGTGGGAAGATATAATCGGTTATAGTCGTGCTGTGAGGGTAGGCAATGTAATTGAAGTGGCAGGCACTACCGCTACCGATGGCGACCAGGTCATTGGAAAAGGCAATGCGTACGAGCAGACAAAGTTCATTCTTCAGAAGATTGAAAAAGCCCTGGAAGCAGCTGGCGCAACAATGGAAGACGTAGTGCGCACCCGCATGTTTGTGACCGATATCAGTCAATGGGAAGAGATTGGCCGCGCGCATGGCGAAGTGTTCCGAACTATAAAACCGGCCTCAACTATGGTGCAGGTAAGTGCGCTTATAAACCCGGAGCTTCTGGTAGAAATAGAAGTAACAGCTTTACTTTCCGCAGAACACCCGCAAACCGAAGGCTTCTCTCTTAGGTAAAGCAGCTATAGTTTCATAGCCATCAATTAACCCACCCCTACCCCTCCCGGGAGGGGAATCTTGGCTATAGTTATAGTTGGTGGATATAGTTCTATAGCTTCTGCCTTAACACCCCTGTAGTCCCCTCAAGGGGACAATTGCTGCCGATACCAATTTCCAAGCTATAGTCTATAGTTACTTATCACGATCAGGACAGGTTTACCTGTCCCTTCGAAACAATCATCCCGATAAAGCTCGAAGCTGACCGGCTCAAACTATAGACAAACTATAACTATGAGAAAGATTTCAGTCTTTGGGTTGAGCGCCTTTGCTTTGTTGCGGTGCCGTGAGGCAGCCCGAGGCACGAGGGTAGCAGGAAAGCAGCAGCGCGATGCCCGAAGACGGGGCCTCCCGGTCGTGAGGGCACCAAAGCCAACTATAACACTGTAGGTACCTAGAGCTCCCAGGATTGAAGCATATTTGAAAGCAAGGCTTGGTTCAAATAGTAAGTATAGGCAACTATAGGCAAAGCCGTTGGTAAGCTTGTCCCTGTCGCACCAGCAGCGGGGTATACGAAATGACAAAACAAAACCGCCGGAAAGCATGGTGGTTTCCCGGCGGTTTTGTTTTGTCATTTTATTATTTACTTCGGCATATACAACTCGGCTCCCGGGCCAATTGGCAGCCCCAACAATATCCAGATAATGAACATGATGATCCAGCCGATCAGGAAGGTAATGGAGTATGGCAACATGGTGGAGATCACTGTACCGATTCCTGCTTTCTTATCATAGCGCTGTATAAAAGCCACAATTAAGGCGAAGTACGACATCATTGGAGAGATAATGTTGGTAACACTATCGCCGATGCGGTACGCTACCTGCGTAAACTCCGGCGTATAGCCGAGCAGCATGAACATCGGGATGAAAACCGGCGCCATAATAGCCCACTTAGCTGATGCCGAACCCATAACCATATTGATAGAAGCTGCTACCAGGATAAACATGATCATCAGTGGAATACCGCTCAGACCCATTGTTTTAAGCACTTCAGCACCATTAATGGCTAATATAAGCCCCAGGTTTGTCCAGTTAAAGTAGGCCACGAACTGCGCTGCAAAAAACACCAGTACAATATAAGAGCCCAGTGTCTCCATTGACTTGGCCATGCCGCGCATTACATCGCTGTCATTCTTTATAGTTTTAGCACCTATGCCATACGCAATACCAGCCACGCCAGCCAGTATAAAGATAAACGCAACTATACCCGACATGAACGGTGAATGAAGGATCTCACCAGTTTCAGGGTTGCGTAGGTAACCATTTTCCGGAATCAAGCCGCCGAGTATAAAAGCTACCATCAGCAGCACAGCTATGCCAGCGTAAAGTATGCCTCGCTTTTCCTGTGTATTCAGGCGGTCAATACTTTCAGGTTTCTCATCGCCGGTATATTCACCAAGTCTAGGTATAACTACTTTTTCAGTTACCCAGGTACCTAAACCAGCAATCAGGAACGTAGACACGAACATGAAATAATAGTTGGCAGCTGGATTAACCGCATAGTTCGGATCGATGATCCTGGCTGCTTCTGTGGAAAGACCAGCCAGCAACGGATCTATGGTACCGAGTAACAGGTTGGCACTATAACCACCCGATACACCTGCAAATGCCGCAGCCAGACCAGCCAGTGGATGACGGCCAGCCGCCAGGAAAATGATAGCCGCCAGTGGCACCAGCAGCACATATCCAACCTCTGATGCGGTGTTAGACATAACGCCCGCAAATACGATTACAAATGTAAGCAGCCGCTTTGGCGAAGCCAGCACTACTAGGCGCAGTACTGCCCCAATCAGGCCTGTTCCCTCGGCAATACCGATCCCCAGCAACGACACCAGTACCGTACCCAGCGGCGCGAAGCCAGTAAAATTGGTTACCATGCGTGTCAGGATCATGTGCAGCCCTTCGGCAGAGACCAGGTTAACAGGCGCTACCGTTTCGCCGGTACCGGGGTGTACTACGGCCATATCAAAAAGGCTGGCTACCCATGAGAGTATAATTACCAGCAACGCAAAACCTGCAAATAAAGTGGCAGGATGTGGAAGGGCATTTCCGATACGTTCTATCACAGACAGAAACCTGTCGATGCCGGATTTTTTTTCTTGTAGTGCAGGCATAAAATAAGGTGAATGATGTGCGGCCTGCGCAGAAAAAGAAGCTGCTTCCGGCCAGATAGATTTAATTTAGCTCCTGAATTTCCTTAAAAACCCTGACACCTGCAAACTTTCCGGGAAATCCCTAACTTGGCAGCTGCTTATAGTTTACACTTTTTATGATACTACCCCTGCAACCCGGCGACCGCATCGCCATTATTTCTACAGCCCGAAAAATCACCACTCAGGAGCTTGCGCCAGCCATCCGGACATTTGAAAACTGGGGTTTACAGGTGGTTCTGGGCCAAACGATAGATGCTAGCTATAACCAGTTTGCCGGCGACGATGCGCTTCGTTTGCAGGACTTCCAGCAGATGCTCGACGATGAAACTATAAAAGCCATCGTCTGCGCACGCGGCGGTTACGGCACCACCCGCATCATCGACCAGGTAGATTTCTCGAAGTTCCGGAAGCAGCCAAAATGGGTAGTTGGATTCAGCGACGTTACTACCATACACAGCCACATCCATAACCTGGGCATCGAAACTATACACGCCATTATGCCAGTGCTCTTTGGCCGCGAAGAAACGATTGATTCTGTGGAAACCCTGCGTAAAGTGCTCTTTGGCGAAAGCTTAAACTATAGTTCAGCGCCACATGCTTTTAACCGAACCGGCACTGCCCAAGGCCAGTTGGTAGGCGGAAACCTATCCATGCTGCACACGCTTACCGGCACAAAATCCGATATCAGCACCGAAGGTAAGATCCTGTTTCTCGAAGACCTTGACGAATACCTGTACCACATCGACCGCATGCTGGTGCACCTCGACCGCAGCGGCAAACTTCACAACCTGGCCGGGCTTATAGTTGGCGATATGAGCGACATGAAAGACAACACCATTCCCTTTGGCAAAACAGCTTACGAAATTATTTTAGAGCATACCGGCAGGTACAATTACCCTGTCTGCTTCGATTTCCCGGTTGGCCACGAGCCGCTGAATTTAGCCTTGGTGTGCGGAAGAGAAGCTGTGCTGGATGTGAGTGAATCGGGTGCGAAGTTGGAGTATGTTTTATAGTTTGAAAATGCTATATTGAGGTAGAACTATGATGATAAACTATAAAGCCAACTACATACATAGTGCAGATAAGCGTATGTTGTCGTTTATCCGGTAGTTACCTATAAGCAAAAAGTATAAAATGTACGTTCAAGAAGTAGCAATAGACATAAAAACTGAAGCCAATAAGGATGAACTTGTTGACGAGTTCAATTTGCTTATGTCTCACTTCCGCAGTAACGGACAGACTCAAGGTAAAATAGAATCCCAGTTTATCGACCACAACAGGATAGTTTGCTTGCCTTTCTCTCATGAAAAGAATTCTCTGAACAGTGAGTTTCATAACTTTTATGTCAATAGGCAGATTGAGAAGTTAGAAAACATCTGTGGATCAGAACTTCAGGTAAGAACAGTAGGCAAAACCTATGAAAGCTACCAAGGTACTTGTAAGTGTGAAAAGCCGAGGCTTTACATTCTTATCACTAACTACATTACAATTCAATCACCAATAACCTGTGGTACTTGTAACCAAGCAGTTCCATTATACAGACTTCCCAAGTACTCTGACTTTGGGTATATGCCTATCTTGAGTTGGGAGTCGAACTACCAGAGCTGTGATACCTTACAAATGAATTGTGAAGTTGGAGAGCGTTGGGCCTTAAACCAAATGCAGGAATTGAGCTCCCAACTTTCTAAGCAAGGGCTGGAGATTTGTAAAAGAGTAGAAGAGTTAACAGGTATTACAACTTATTATTACCTATTCAACTACAGGAAAATAAAAGGAGACGAATTATCTAAACCATGCCCAAAGTGTGGCAAGCAATGGAATTTAAATAAACCGTTGCATGGGTTCTATGACTTTAAATGTGATACTTGCAAATTAGTGTCAACAGTAACTTCAAACACTTAAAAATACCAGCAGGTAACAAGGTGCAGCATTTATGCTCGGCTCCGCCTCGCCCATCAGCTGCACAAGACGTTAGCTGTTATGGAAAAGTAAATGAATAGCACGATCAGATTGAAAAAAGAACAGTCTTTAAACGAATATTTTTTCAGAATCAACAGAGCCATTGATTATATTAAATCCAATCTCGACGAAGATTTATCACTCGATAAACTGGCAGAGGTTTCGAACTTCTCAAAATTTCACTTCCATCGCATTTTCAAGGCCTTAACAGGCACTACATTAAATAACTTTATCAAAAACGCCCGGGTACAAAGGGCTATGTTTTACCTAATCAATAATCCTTGTACCCCTATTTCAGATATTGCCTATCAAAGCGGCTTTGCTACTGAAACTTCATTCTTTAGGAGTTTTAAAGAAGTGCATGGTATTACTGCTACTGAGTTTAGAGACAGCCACCAAAAAGAAAATAGCAAGAATTGTAAGCAAGACAGCAACATAGGTAGTCTGGAAAAAGAAACACAACAGTACCTTGCCTCCAAAATTTATAACCTAAAAACTATGAGTATGGACAATGGCAAAGCTATTGAAGTAGAAGTGAAAGAATTATCTGAATTACATGTGGTGTATGTAAGGAATCTCAATATCCGCCTGCATGATAGCGAAACATTTGGAAAAATGTTCGACGCACTGATGAGGTGGGCAGCTCCAAGGGGGCTGGTCAATTTCCCTGAAACTAAAGCGTTAACTGTTTATAGAAGTAATCCTAACTTGGAAGGTATGATTCAGGCGGATGTTTGCCTGACAGTGCCGGAAGAGACTGAAGGTGAAGGTTTCATCGGGAGAACGACCCTATCAGGTGGTATGTATGCGGTCGTGCATAAAGAAGCAACGATGGCCGAATGTTTTTCAACATGGGATTATATTTTTGAAGATTGGTTTCCAGCTAATGGGTATCAACCAGATAATAGAAATTTTTACATAAACCACTTGAATGAGGCGGAGAAGCATCCACAAAAGCTGCATATATTTGATATGTGCATACCTGTAAAACCATTATAACCACGACAAGTAACAAGGTATAAAAAGGAGCAGCTGAAACATGTAAAGCTGGCTTTAGTCCTATTTAGACTCAATATTAGGTTTAAAGGGTTTTGCAAATAAAGCTGCCTTTTTTATACAGGACTTAACTCCGCCACAATCTAACTATGCCCAACTATAGATCATTCGAAACAGAGCGTCTCTTGCTTATACCAAGCACCGAAGACGATGCTGCTTTTGTGCTGGAACTGCTGAACACACCCAAATGGCTGCAATATATTGGCGACCGGAAAGTGCATACCCTGGAAGCTGCAAAGGAGTACATCAGGAACAGGATGCTGCCGCAGTATGCAAAGTTAGGCTACGGCAACTATACGGTTACCCGGAAAGATGATGGGGCAAAACTCGGTAATTGTGGCCTTTACGACCGCGAAGGGTTGGAAGGAATAGATATTGGGTTTGCGTTTTTGCCCGAACACGAAGGCAAAGGTTATGCCCGGGAGGCTGCCACAGAAGTTAAGCGCGCTGCCATAGAAGTTTTTGGTCTGAACCGCATCGGTGCCATTACAGTTAAAGAGAATACCTCGTCGCAGAAGCTACTGGAGAAGCTCGGCTTACGATTCCTGAAAACGGTACAGTTGCCCAACAGCGATGAGGAACTGCTATACTATGAACTTATAGTTACACCTGCTCCAGTTATAGTTTAGAATTCCGGAACGTCCTACTACCAAACCATTCAATCTGTAAACCACTATGCTGAAATACTTTTTACTCTGGTTTCCGATGATCGTGCTGGCTGTAATAAACGGAACGGCACGCGACCTTTGGTATAAGAACTATGTGGGCGAATTAGCTGGCCGGCAGATCTCAACTATAACACTCCTTTTGCTTTTTGCAGTTTACATCTGGTTTGTAATTAAAACGTATCCACCAGCTACTTCGGAGCAAGCCCTAACTACAGGAATCCTCTGGCTTGTTTTAACACTTATCTTCGAGTTTGGGATGGGATATATGACAGGGAAAACGTGGGCACAGATGCTGGAAGACTACAACCTTATGCAGGGTCGCATCTGGGTATTGATTCCGATCTGGGTTGGCACTGCACCTTACCTGTTCTATAAGGTCCTGAGATAGAAACTATAGTTTACCGTTACGCTGCTTTGTCAATTCCCTTAAACCGCACATCCTGGTAATAATTGCAGATGTTATGCAGCACGCATTCTTCGCATTTAGGCGCAAAAAATGTACAGACGCGTTGCCCGTGGCGCAGCATGTGCACATGGAAGTTGAATAGCTCTACCGGATCTTCGGGGAGCATGTGCAGCAGCAGGTCATGGGCTTTGTTGGCGGTGACTTTGGCTCCTATCAGCCCCACCCGCTGGCTTATCCGGAACACGTGCGTATCTACGGGCATTACCGGTTTATAAAAGTTAAAAAGCAATAGCAAAGTGGCAGTTTTGGGTCCTACTCCGGGCAGCTTGGTCAGCCAGTCCATCGCTTCATCTACAGGCAGGTCTTCCAGGAAATCGATACTGAACTCGCCGCGTTCTTCTTTTATAATCCGCAGTGTTTGCTGTATCTGCGGAACCTTCTGGCCGGGGTAGCGGGTGGTTTGTATGGCGTCGGCCAGCTCTTCAAAATCAGCGTTCATCACACCTTCCCAGTCCCCGAAACGCTCCAGCATGGTATAAAAAGCCTTTTCCTCGTCTTTGTGGTTGGTGCGGTGCGAGAGCATCGTGGAGATCAGCTCGTGCATGTGGTCGCGGCGCTTCTCCAGTTTCAGGCGCTTGTAGGCCTTGTTCAGGAGCTCGTGTGTGAGCAGTGTTTTTTCTTCCGGCGGTAGTTCGTGTGCGTCCATGAGCAACTATAGTTTTGCACATTTTCTTACGCACTTATAGTTGATCAGTTAATCTCAAATCTGCTTCTTTGCCTTAAAACATTTGCTCATAGCCTGTAACTATAGTTTATAATGCGATCTGCGCCCACACCAGTCTTGAACTTTTAATACAACTATTTGCAGATTTGTACGCTATATGCTTTAGGCATTTTGGCAGGATTGCTTCACGAACAGACTTTGTATGCAGATAAAATTTTTAGGAACCGGCGGCGCATTTGATGTAAATTACCTGAACTCGGCAGCATTGCTTAAGTTCAGAGAGAGGAATATTCTAATCGACTGCGGCTTTACTGTTTTCCCGGCATTAATCCATAAAAATCTGATAAACAGGGTAGAATATATTCTGCTCACACACCTGCACAACGACCATATCGGAAGCCTGCCAACCTTACTGCTTTATAAAAGCATAATAGAGAAAAGCCCGCGCCCTGTTATTATTTACCCCTCCGAGCATCTGAAAAAACAACTGTATGCCATACTGGAGCCGCAGGTAAAAAACCCTGACAAGTACGCTAAGTTTGTGCCACTGGATCAATTTAAAGGCATAACCGCCATCGACACTTTTGGCCAGCACTCCGAAGGCATGCAAACCTATGCATATGTGTTTGATGAGGACGAAGACCGCATTGCTTATTCGGGAGATTTAGGAAAACCAGAAACACTTTTTGAAAGGCTGGATAAACTTCCTCCGCTACGCACCTGCGTGTTTCATGAGCTAACATTTAACGCCGAAAATACTGGGCACACCTACTATAAAAAGCTACTGCCTTACCTTAAAAACTACGATGTATTTGGTTACCACTGCGACCCTACACAAAGCCCATCAGACAACCCGATCCGGCTCGTGTTTTACCAACCAAACCTAATGGCCTAAACTATAGTTAGCTTATAGTTTGGTTACTTCAGTTCAGCTGCTTTTATTTCTTTCTGCCAAATCTCATCGCCTTTCGCGTTGTAGATGGTCACTTTAAAAGCACGGTCTGTTGCCGGCCCCGAAACGCTTACCAATCCAAAATTATGCTCACGCACCAGCGTGCCCGGTACGCGTAAGGTATTCCGCTCATTCTTCGGGTCAGACACACCGGCGGTAAGTGGCGAAATAGTAAAGTCGTAAAGCGGGTAAGTGCCTTCACGTTCCAGTTTGGTTAGCTCCGTAAAGTGGCGGTCGCCATCCATAAATATCACCCCTTTGATTTTGGCTTTCGCGATAGCATCCAGCAGCTTCTGGCGCTCCTGCGGGTGATTGCTATAGTTCTCCTTCTCTTCGGCCGGGTTCAGCACCTGCCCACCTACACAAATCACTTTAAACGTTGCCGAGCTGCTGTGCAATGCATCAATCAGCCAGTTAAGCTGCTCTTCGCCCAGGTAAGCCTTGTCGGTAGTCCGGGAATTCGGGCTTTTAAACCAGCGGTCGTCCGTCAGGAAAAACTGCACATCGTTCCACTGAAAGGTCCCGGTTATACCTTCATTCTCGAAAATATAGTTCGGGTTAGCCCAGAAAGTTTTAAAAGCATCCAGTGTCAGGTTTTTACCCCAGAAGCTGCGGTCAGAATTATTCGGGCCATAGTCGTGGTCGTCCCAGATGGCATAGTTGTGCATGGAGCCCAGCAGTGGCTGCAGCTCAGGTACAGAGCGCGTATGTGTGTAACGGTATTGAATGCCCGTTTTAGTGTTCCAGTCCGGCTCGCGCAGGTAGGTATTATCGCCAATCCAGAGCATAAAGTCCGGCTTCTTCTGGTGTATCGATGTCAGGATCTCGAAACTGGTACTGCCGTATGGTTTTCCGGGACGGTCGTATGGTGTATCGTTCACATAAAAACAGCTGCCCACAGCAAAGGTAAAATCAGGAGCATCTTTGCGGTGTTGCCATAGTTCCTGAGTCTTAAACTCGAGCGGGTAGTTACGTTTTACCTTTTTGTTGTTGATGTATAGTTCGTAACTATAGTTTTTGCCCGGTTCTACTTTATCAGCTACCAGGTGCGTGGCGTTTGCATTGTCAGCTATCGTCTTAACTTCAGATGTGGTGTAAACTTCGCCCGGTTTATCTTTAGCCCAGTACTTTATCTTTACTTTTGCCGGCGCTTTGGTTTGTACCCATAGTTTAACTTCGCGCATATCGGAGTAACCCACCATCGGGCCAGCCTGCAAATATTTTTCCTGGGCTACAGCGGTAAGGCTCCAGCACACAAAGTAAAGCACTGCCAGTAATCGTAATCTCATAGTTCGGACGTTTAGAGCAACTATAGTTTGCCTGTAAGTTAATACCCAAAGATACGCGCCGTGCATCAATTTTGTAAAAACACAGGTATTAGTTTTAAATATAAAGCAGAGTCTTTAATTAAGCGATGACCATAACTACCAGGCAAACTATCGTTCAAAAGCCTTTCCGGAGGCAGCCGCTGCACATGGCATACATAAGTATGTTCCTGCTTTTCTGGCTTTACTCTGCCCTCTCCACTCCTGATCTTACCAACTGGCTTACCGAGAATATTCTTACTTTATCGTTGCTGATTTTCCTGGTGGCTTTCTATAATATTTTCCGGTTTTCAGATACCAGCTATAGTTTGATATTCCTGTTTCTGCTGTTGCACGTATTTGGCAGCCAGTACCAGTACACCGAAAACCCGTTAGGAGAATGGCTTCAGCACCAGTTTAACCAGTCCCGCAACAACTACGACCGCATGGTACACTTTGGATTTGGTTTGCTGCTCACTTACCCCATCCACGAAGTTTTGCTACGCGGTTTTAAACTGAATCGCTTTTTAAGTTACCTGCTACCAATAGAGTTAGTATTATCGTTAGGGGCGTTCTATGAGTTAATCGAGTGGGCTGTTGCTGATTTGCTTTACCACGGCACAGAACAAGGCATGGATTTCCTGGGGATGCAAGGCGATATCTGGGATGCACAGAAAGATATTGGGTTAGGTTTCTTAGGAAGTATTGTTGCGATCAGTGTTACGGTACTGGTTCGTAAGGTTAGAAAATAGATGTTTATCATCTCGAACTATAAAATCATGATTTGCTGACCTGGCAGTGTGCGTAGCTCCTGCTAGTGTCTGGGCTATAGTTCAATTTTGTTATTTCGAACATTCTTGAGACGCGAGTCGAAAAGAGCCAGCGCAGCTGTGAGAAATCTATCTCAGCTTATAGTTGAAGTCTTTTGCAATTCGAATCAAGTATTCGTTTCATAACTGCTTATAATCCTGGGAGCTCTACAAACCTACAGTTTTATAGTTAGCTTTGGTGCCCTCACGGCCGGGAGGCCCCGTCTTTGGGCATCGCGCGGTGTACATTTGCTTTGCTCCTGCGTCGCAATGCTTTCAGCACCGCAAATCTACAAGGCGCTCAACCCAAAGACTGTGATCAGTTCGATAGCAGAAACTATAGTTTAAGTAGCTGCTATAGTTGCATTGCTTTATCGGGGCGATAGTTCCGTAGGGACAGATAAACCTGTCCTGCTCGTGGTGTGTAACTATCGCAAACCCAGATTTCTCCTTCGTCGAAATGACAATTAGAGTAGTAGTAGATATGTCCCCCTTTGAAGGGGGAAAGGGGGATGACAAACGGAAACTATAGAACTATAGTTCAAGCTATAGTAATAGCATAGATTCCCCTCTCGGGAGGGGCAGGGGTGGGTTGATACCGCAACTATGAATTATAACTCCAACTATAGCGGTAGCCTAAAGCTCCCTGCCTAAGATAAGGAGGGGATAAAGGGGTGGTTGGACTTCGCCAACTATAAAACTATAGCCAAAGCTACTACTCTTGCCTGCCCCCTGCCGGGCCAGTTGAGTTACAAACTCAACCCCATAGTTAGACACGGGTTGCAAACCCGCGCCAGCGGAGAAGAAGGGCCTATAGAACTATATCAAAATCCCAATCCTGGAAACCCTTCAATCCAGAAAATCCTGATTCAGACAAAACTCCCTCTCCTTTTTTAGGAGAGGGCCAGGGTGAGGTAAAACCTCCAAATCCTGATTCACACAAAACGGCAACAAAAAAGGAGAAGCTTGTGCTTCTCCTTTTCCCAACTACTATTTGGTAGCTGATTACTTAACAACCGGATGAGCAACCAGCGCTTGCTGGCTAAGTTGTTTGTTGCTTTGGCTCATGCGCTCACAGGCACTGAACACAAGCGAAATGGCCGCACTCAGAAAAGCCATTTTTAAGTATAGTCTCATAAAAAATTACTGAAAATAAGGGGAAACGGGTGGCGAAAAAAACAGCCGCACCTGAAAGTGCGGCTGAAAAAATCACCAAAATTACACTTTAATCAAACTATTATAGTTCGCCACGCTCAGCGGCTTTCTTCATTTTCTCGTTTGCGAAAATGGCAATCTCTACACGGCGGTTCTGCTGGCGACCTGCTGCAGTGCTGTTATCAGCAATTGGCTGGTCAAAGGCATATCCCTGGGTTGTCATACGGTTGCGGCTTACACCCTGGCCGGATAAATAGCTGGCTACAGACTCGGCACGACGTTCAGATAAACGCTGATTCAGATCACGTGTACCAGTGTTATCCGTATGGCCTTCAATCAGGATGTTAGTATCTTCGTACTTTTTAAGGGTAGCAGCCAGTTGCGAAATCTCTGTTTGTGCATTAGACTGTAACGCATCCGAGTTAGTCGCAAACAGGATACCAGAGTTAAACGTGATCTTGATACCTTCACCAACGCGCTCAACTTTAGCATTTTCAAGGTCTCTCTGCAACTCAGCGGCTTGCTTGTCCATGTGGCGTCCAATAAGTGCACCTGTTGTACCACCTACCGCAGCACCAATAATAGCGCCTGCTGCAGTGTTACCGGTAGCTCTACCAATTACACCACCAACTACGGCACCACCAGCGGCACCAATAATACCGCCTTTAGCGGTTTTGTTCATTCCTTTTTTTTCAGTAGTTGTTGTTCCGCTTGTGCTGCCTGTTTTACTGGCACATGACGAAAACAATAAACTAAAAATCACCAAAATGGATAAATAAATTCTGATACTTTTCATATGCATTTGTGTTTAATTCTACATTAGCGAATCGTTAGATTCTGAGGTTCATACTTCATATTTTCAAAAATGTTCGGGTTTTGCACCCGCTTTCTGCGCTTTCAACAATGCTCAGCCCTGGCACCTATCACCTATCCCACTGAGGCTGACTACTTTATATAGCTTATATAGTATACTCTAACGGCTAAAATATTTCACAGGTTTTTTAAAAAGCGTAACATTAGTTATACGCGTGCCCGGAGATCTAACTAAAAAGCGCCTGCCAACCGAAGCTGACAGGCGCTTTAAAAGCTAACTATAGTTTATAGTGTTACTTTATCTGACCGCTCTCAGCAGCTTTTTTCATTTCTTCGTTCGCGATGATAATGATCTCTACACGACGGTTCTGGCTACGGCCTGCAACTGTACTGTTGTCAGCGATCGGCTGATCGTAGCTATATCCTTTGGCCTGTAAACGCGATCCGTCAACACCTACGCTTTTAGCATAGTTTAACACAGACTGCGCACGACGCTCAGATAACTTCTGGTTCAGTTCGTAGCTACCGGTATTGTCAGTGTGGCCTTCAATAATCACGTTAGTGCCTTCGTACTCTTTTAAAGTCTGGGCAAGTTTAGCAATGTCCTGCTTGGCAGATGCGCTCAGCTCGGCAGAGTTAGTTGCGAACAGGATACCAGAATCGAAATTGATACGGATAGCCTCACCTACACGCTCTACGTTTGCATTTTCCATGCTCTTCTCAAGCTCTTCAGCCTGCTTGTCCATACGGCGGCCAATAACGGCACCTGTAGCACCACCTACCGCAGCACCAATAATAGCACCGGCAGCAGTGTTACCCATTTTGTTACCGATAACGCCACCAATAACAGCACCAGAGCCAGCACCTATAATACCGCCTTTGGTAGTTTTATTCATTCCTTTTTTTTCTGTAGTACCTGTTTGCGAGGTTTCTGTAGTTGTACCTGAGTTATCAGCTGTCGGACGTGTGCTCTGGCAAGACGTGAACAGCATAGCTGCAGCTAGAAACGAGGTTAATGATAATTTTAAAGCTTTCATGTTTCTTAAAATTGGTAAAGATTAGGTTTACGGTAACTGTACTGTTTATGATAAATTATTTAATTGGCTTTCGCTGCAAAGGCTTATTGCAATTCGAGTGCCAGCTTTACACAAACGATCAAATCCTTAAAACTATACAAGCAATCACAAAAAAATATTTAGTTTTTAGAATATATAAATCTCACATTACCACTATTGTCAATAAAAAAGCCTGCCATTACAATAAATGGCAGGCTTTAAAACTTTATATTTTAAGCACTTAAGATGCTTTGGTAGTTTTGCGTGTTTTAGCCGGAGCAGGGTTGGCTTCCTTCACATAAATCATGCTTAGCAGGTCTGTCAGTTGCTGCTTCAGCTCCTTACGGTCAACTATAAAATCAAGGAAACCGTGCTCCAGTACGAATTCTGCACTCTGGAAACCTTTTGGCAGGTCTTTGCCTATAGTTTCTTTAATTACACGCGGACCGGCAAACCCGATAAGCGCACCCGGCTCAGCAATATTAAAATCGCCCAGCATGGCATAAGATGCTGTTACACCACCCGTAGTCGGGTCTGTCAGCATCGAAATATAAGGCAGGCCTTCTTCTGACAGCAACGCCAGTTTAGCAGATGTTTTAGCCATCTGCATCAGCGAGAAACCAGCTTCCATCATACGCGCACCACCAGATTTAGAAATCATCATAAACGGCGTGCGTGTTTTGCGAGCATGGTCAATAGCGCGGGCAATCTTCTCTCCTACCACCGATCCCATAGAACCACCAATAAAATTGAAGTCCATACAGGCAATCGTAATTTCCTGTCCGTTCATTTTGCCATACGCGCTGCGCACCGCATCTTTCAGACCAGTAGATTTTTGAGTGGCAACTATACGGTTCGGGTAAGGCTTGGAATCCACAAAGTCCAGCGGGTCGCCTGATGTCAGGTCCGTATCCAGTTCTGTAAATTCGTTGTTATCAAAAAGTATAGCAAAGTATTCTTTAGAACCGATGCGCTCGTGGTGATTACACTTAACGCAGGTATTTAAGTTTTTTCGGTGCTCTGCCATGCTGGTTACAGCTTTGCAGCTAGGGCACTTATACCATAACCCGTCCGGTGTTTCTTTCTTCTCTTCAGTAGGAGTATGAATTCCTTTTTCTACTCTTTTAAACCAAGGCATCATAGTTTAAAGCGTGCACTGGGCACATAAAATGTGATAACTATACTTGCAGCCAACCGGCCGGCGTTTCAAAAAATATGGCCTGCCTTTCAGGCTCCGGAGAGCTCAAAAAAAGGCAGGCCACAAAAATATGTAATTATCAGCAGTTCTGCTACAAATTACGCTAATGTAATCTCGTTGCTCAGGTATACGTCCTGGATAGCGTTCAGTAACTCCACGCCAACTTTCATATCCTTCTGGAATGCTTTACGACCTGAGATAAGGCCCATACCGCCCGCACGCTTGTTAATTACAGCTGTACGCACTGCATCTGCCAAGTCAGACTCACCCTTAGATTCGCCACCTGAGTTGATCAGACCGGCACGGCCCATATAGCAGTTTGCTACCTGGTAACGCGCTAAATCAATCGGGTTGTCAGTAGTAAGTTTATCATACATCGCCTTATGCGACTTTGCAAAGTTGATAGCCGTAAAGCCACCGTTGTTCTCAGGAAGCTTCTGCTTGATGATGTCGGCTTGTATTGTTACGCCAAGGTGGTTTGCCTGTGCAGTAATGTCGGCAGCTACGTGGTAATCTACACCATCTTTTTTGAAGGCGTTGTTACGCGCATAGCACCAAAGTATAGTTGCCATACCTAACTGGTGTGCTCTTTCAAAAGCCTCAGCTACTTCAATGATCTGGCGCGAAGACTCTTCTGAACCGAAATAGATAGTTGCTCCAACGGCTGCAGCACCTAAGTTCCAGGCCTCATCCACAGAACCGAACATGATCTGGTCGAACTTGTTAGGGTAAGTCAGCAGCTCGTTGTGGTTGATCTTAACAATGAACGGAATTCTGTGTGCGTATTTTCTTGACATCATGGCTAGGTTACCGAATGTTGTGGCAACTGCGTTGCAACCACCTTCCATAGCCAGCTTAATGATGTTTTCAGGGTCAAAATAAATAGGGTTTGGTGCGAACGATGCACCGGCAGTGTGCTCTATGCCCTGGTCAACCGGCAGGATAGACAGGTAACCTGTGCCACCTAAACGGCCATGGTCGAATAGTTGCTGTAAGCTGCGCAGCACCTGTGGGCTACGGTTAGACTGAGCAAAAATTCTGTCCACGAAGTCCGGGCCCGGCGCGTGCAGCTGCTCTTTAGAAATAGTTTTGCTTTCATACTGAAGTAGGTTTTCTCCTTCAGAACCAAGTAAAGAAACGATGTTATCGTAATTCATTTTGTCTTTAATATTTTGTGATAGAGACACTTTAGATTTGGTGATACAAATATAGCAAGGTATATATACTTTCAATATTCTTTCGGACCGTAATCTGTTTCTGACAGTAAACTCCGGGATGAGAAACTTTTATAACACAGGAAAGCCCGACTGAACACCCAACACTTACTTGGTAAGCAGAAAAAGGTTACTATAAAAAAAATCAGTGCCCGCTAAAATTTCAGCAGGCACTGATCACAGTTAACTATAGTTCCGAAATCTATAGTTGCAGACTTTCTACATACACGCTTCGCTTACTACTTTACCATCCACCAGTACAGTACAAACATGCGATGTGTACTCAAACGGATCTCCGTCAAATAGCACGATGTCGGCATCTTTCCCTTTTTCCAGAGAGCCAATACGTTTGTCCTGCCCTATTATTTTAGACGGAACTATAGTTAGCGCGGCAAGTGCCTGCTCTGGTTTCATGCCATTGGCCACGGCTACACTTGCCTCGAACAGCAGCACGCGCGCCCGTGGCACATAAGCTTCAAAGCCACTTTGTATGGCCACCGGAATGCCGGCTTTTGCAAGTATAGCTGCTGTTTCGAAAGATATATTTTTGTTCTCGCCATATGCCCGCGCCATTGTTGGGTGAACTATAACCGGAACACCGGCTGCTTTTATCTCATCAACCAACAGGTATGCTTCCGAAGCACCGTCGAGTACCATATCCAGGTTAAATTCTTTGGCCAGGCGCAGCGCTGCCATTATGTCCTGCGCTTTATTGGCTGTAACCAGGGCTTTGTATTTTCCGCTCAGCACAGCTCTCAGGGCTTCCAGTTTAAGGTTGCGGTCAGGCCGCTTCGATGCATCCTTGTTACCCATCTTTTTAGCGTAAACCTGCGCTGCCTGCAACTCTGCCCGGAGCATGGCAATACCTTTTGCCGTAGTTTTTGGTGAGCTATAGTTTTCGGCTACCTGGTTACCCAGTGTAAAGGCCACCATACTGGTAGTATCGAGCAGGTTATTAAAGCCACTGGCAGATGTTTTTAAAGCCATAAGCTGACCGCTGGCCAGTGCACCGGGAGCATGCCCCGTGTTTATAGTTGTAACACCATGACTGCGCACCCATCCGATCAGTTCCTCGTTTGGGTTGTACGCATCTATAGCGCGAAGCTCAGGCTGCACGGGTGATGTTTTCTCGAGTTGTTGCTGGTCGGCAGGCACGTTGTAAATACCGGCTAACCCAACCGATGTGTGGGCATCTACAAAACCAGGCGTTACCACCTTGGCACTATAGGTTTTATAGTTCTGCGGCACCTGCAGGTTTGCTCCTACCGCTTCAATTTTGCCATCTTTTATTAGCACAACACCATTTTTAATAGGCGTGCCCGCCATGGTATAAACGGTTTCGCCTTTAACAGCTATCTGCGCCTGCACCTGTCTGGCACCAACTATAGCCAGACCCGCAACTATAGCTGCAACTACTTGTATATGTTTTTTCATATTGATTTTTCTTTTTGATGAAAGACTATTTGACAAAGGACAAAAGACAAAAATCTCATCTCTTAAAGAGTCTTATGTCTTTTGTCAAAAAAATCTTTCGTCTGAAATTAATGCGTGTGATAATGAACATCGGTCTGGTAGGTGTTGTAGCCGCCGGTCGCAAACTTCTTGTCTTCCGGGTTGCTGATATCGAAGCGTTTTTTACCTTCTACCCAGGTTTGTTCTATAGTTGTGTACACACTGAACGGCTCACCATTCAGAACTATAAAATCCGCATCCTTTCCTTTTTCCAGAGAGCCAACGCGGTTATCCAGTTCCAGCATTTTGGCACCGGCTATAGTTAAGGCTTCCAGGGCTTTCTCGCGGCTCATACCGGCACGCACACCCTGTGCAGCACTTCGCATAAACAGCCTCGAATCCGTAATGCCATCATCGGTATGGAAAGCCGTGAGTACACCGGCTTTTTCTAAAACAGCTCCGTTACTATTCCGCACTTCTACCGCTTCCGATTTACCACCCGGAGAGTCCAGGGTAATGATTGAAGCAGGAACACCGGACTTGGCAATTTCGTCAACCGCTTTCCAGGCTTCGCTCACGTGGTGGAGTACCATCTTAAAGCCAAATTCCTTCTGTAACCTGAGGGCGGTCAGCACATCGTCGTAGCGGTGCGTATGGAAATGCACGATACGCTTACCCTCCAGTATTTCTACCAGCGGATCGAGATTTGCTTTGCGTTCGGGCATTTTATCGGCTTTGCCTTTCGCCGCTTTTATCTTGCTTTGGTATTGCTGCGCATCCAGGAAAAGCTGCCTCGCCATAGCTGCCGATTTGGCACGGGTGCCCGGGAAGGGAGCTGGGCGCATCGGGTTTGTTCCGTTAGCCATTTTCATACCGCCACAAATGCCGTTGGTCACATCCTCACAAAAAGTGAGGTCGCTGATGGTATTGCCTTCGCGCATTTTAAGGTACACTGTCTGGCCACTCATCAGGTGTCCAGAGCCCGGCATTACGTTTACAGTAGTTATGCCGCCGGCCAGGGCACGCTTGAACGAATCGCTGATCGGGTTAATGCCATCTATTATGCGCACATCGGGCTGCAACGGAGCTGAAGCGTCGCCGCCAGCGCCTTCGCCTAAGTGTGAGTGCGTGTCGACTAAGCCCGGCATCAGCACTTTTCCGGCCATGTCAAATTCGGTGGCTCCTTTAGGTATTTTCACATCGCTGGCAGCACCAACTGCTGTTATTTTGCCATGCTGCACTACCAGCACGCCATTTTCGATCGGCTTGCCAGCTATAGGCAGGATGCGGGCATTTTTAAAAACATGCGGTTGTTGCTGGGCAAAGGCGTTGCCAGCCAGCAGAAAGCCGGACAGGCCAAGTGCTGCGAGCAACAGGTTATTCTTTTTCATCAGGGTTAAGTTGAAGTATAGATCAGGTTAGTTTTTGCACCATTAACTTAAACATTTAAACCTGCATTTGAAAATATTTATCAGCCGGCACTCAACTATAGCTGTGCCCAACCTCCCTGCCTTATAAACATCCAAACAACCCCATAACCGTTAATATTAGTACACCAGCTATCTTACCACTATGAGAACAATAAAGAACTTTGCACACCACAAACTCCCTCCCTTATTAGCTATAGTTGCGCTCGCTTTTATAGTTAATGCCTGCGCTTCCTCTACCCAGCTTACCGGCTCCTGGAAAAACCCTGAGGCATCCGGAAAAACCTATCATAACATTGTAGTCGCGGCCCTCACCGAAAATATACTTGCCCGGCAGGAAGTAGAAAAAGACATGCAGACCCAACTACAGCAGCGTGGTATAAAATCGACCAGGAGCATTGATATCTTCCCACCCATGAGAGGAGGCGAAAAAGGCCCCGATGTAAACCTGTTGCTGGAGAAAATGCGCGGAGAAGACTACGATGCGGTGCTGACAGTTGCGCTGGTTGACAAGGAAACAGAAACGCGTTATGTACCTGGCAATGTGGGTTACCGCCCGGTAACCTATTTCTCGTGGTATGGTAACTTCCGGGGATACTACACACACTGGTACCCTATCCTGTATGAGCCCGGCTATTATACCGAAGACAAGATCTATTACCTTGAAACAAACCTGTACGGGGTAGATAATGACGCCTTAGTCTGGTCTGCCCAGTCGCATTCGCATAGCCCGTCGAGTATGCGCAAGGCTGCCGAAAAATTGGCTGAGATAACTATAAACCAACTCGCCAAAGACAACCTGATAAAGCCAAAACCTACAGCGCAATAAAAAAGGGACGCTCGTAAAGCGTCCCTTTATAGTTTATGTTGGTCCTTCTATTCGTTATACACCACGTGCAGCACCGTTTGCCCTACCGCTTTCAGTGTTTTAGGACTTATGATAGCCATGCTGTCGGAGTGACGGTGGTGGTAATCTCCAAAAAAGTCCCCGTCTATGCTGCTCATGTTATACTCTACAATATCGATCATCGGAATCTTAGCGATGGCGTTGATGTAAGCGTGATCATCGGTAATAGCAGGGGCATTTACATATTTAAAATAATCAGAGTAGCCCAACTGGTTGCCTGCTTTCCATACTTTATCAACTACATTTTTAGCATACTGCATGGATGTTCCTTCGCGGGCAAACCGTGCATTTTCAGCACCCACCATATCCAGCAGAATACCATACTTAGCAGTATAGTTCGGGGTATGTTTGTTGCGGCTCCAGTATTGCGAACCTAAGCACCAGGAATCTTCTACATAAGGCAATTCACTATCATCTGGCTGGCCATAGTCTTCGCCGTCAAAAAAGAACAGGTCTACACCTACATCAGGTTTTTGCTGCGCTCCATTTATAGTTCTGGCAATTTCTAACAGTACCGCTACCCCGCTTCCGCCATCGTTGGCGCCATCGATCGGTTTCTTCTGGTTGTTGGTATCCTTATCTGCATACGGACGTGTATCCCAGTGAGCGGCCAGCATAATGCGCGTTCCGGCTTCCGGGTTATAAGAGGCAATGATGTTGCGCAGGTTCAGCATGGTACCATCGTACGCACGCATCTGGAACTCCTGCACTTTCACGTCCGCACCATACCCTTTTAACTTACTGATGATCCAGTCGCCGGTAACTTTATGTGGTTGCGTGTTAGGAACTCTCGGACCAAAGGCTACCTGCTTTGCTACAAATTTATAAGCGGAATCGGCATTAAAGGCCGGAGCCTTTACGCCAGCAGGTTCGTTTTCTGTTTCAGCTACTGTTGTTTCTTGCTGCGCGCTTTTCTCTGATGAGTCGCAACTATAAAGTGCCAGCGCACCACAGAAAAGGATAGCTATCAGGTTCAATTTATTCTTCATAAGCCCAGTCTATACCGGTTTTTAAGTCTTTAATTACAATGCCCTGCTTTTTAAGTTCTGCACGGATAGCATCTACTTTATCGTACGCCTTAGACTCCTTCGCTTCTTTGTAGAAGGTGAGCACCAGGTTCAGCATTTCTTCCTGGTCGCCGAGCGGTTCTTCTTTCATACCAAGAATATCCAGCAACAGGGTTCTATAGGTTTCTTTTATGGTATCAAATGTTCCACGTGTGAGACTACCGATCTGCAGCTGCCCTAAGTACAGGCTGTTTATCTTTTTAAGCAGGTTAAAGAGCGAAGCTATAGTTCGCGCCGTGTTCATGTCATCGTCCAGGCCACGGAAGCAGTCTTCGGTCAGTTTCAGCAGTTCTTCGTTCAGCTTCTCGTCTGGCGTTGCCGCTTCTTCCGGATATTGCATCTTATCCAGCACACGCAGACCGTTCATCAGCTTGGTATAGCCTTTTCGGGCAGCCTGTAATGCTTCGTTGCTAAAGTCTAAGGTGCTTCTATAGTGCGCCTGCAAAATAAAGAAGCGGATCGTCATCGGGCTGTAAGCCTGCTCCAGCATCTCGTGATTGCCGCTGAAGAGCTCGCTAAGGTTTATGAAGTTACCCAGCGATTTGCCCATCTTCTGCCCGTTCACCGTGATCATGTTGTTATGAACCCAGTACTTGGCACCGTCGCTGTGGTCGCAGCTGGCCTGGTTCTGCGCGATCTCGCATTCGTGGTGCGGGAACATAAGGTCCAGTCCGCCACCGTGTATATCAAAGTTCCCGCCCAGGTATTTCCGGCTCATAGCCGAGCACTCCAAATGCCATCCCGGGAAGCCTTCGCTCCACGGCGAAGGCCAGCGCATGATATGCGACGGCGAAGCTTTTTTCCAGAGCGCAAAATCCAGCGGAGAACGCTTTTCATCGTGCCCCTCTGTTTCGCGGGTGTTGCTCAACAGGTCTTCTATAATTCTACCCGACAGCTTGCCATAGTTATGGTCCTTGTTGTAAGCCGGCACATCAAAGTATACCGAGCCATTCACTTCGTAAGCAAAGCCATTTTCCAGAATCTCCTTTATCATCTCTATCTGCTCGATGATGTGGCCCGACGCGCGTGGCTCGATATCCGGAGAAAGCGTGTTCAGTTTTTCGAGGTCGCGGTGGTACACATTGGTATAGTGCTGCACCACTTCCATGGGTTCTATCTGCTGCGCTTTGGCAATTTTCTGGATCTTATCTTCCCCTTCGTCGGCATCGTTCTGCAGGTGGCCAACGTCGGTAATGTTGCGCACAAAACGCACCTTATATTTCAGGTATTTCAGGTAGCGGTACAGCACATCGAAGGTAACTGCGCTACGGGCGTGGCCTAAATGTGGCTCGCCGTAAACGGTTGGTCCGCACAGGTACATGCCCACAAACGGAGCGTGCAGTGGTTCAAATACTTCCTTCTTGCGTGTAAGCGTATTATAAATATTCAGTTTCTGTTGCATAGTATAAGTATAGGCGCCAGTGGCACCGCACTTTATAGTTTGATCAGCCTGTTTTGGCCACTTATTTATAGTTCAAAATTAAAAAGAATGCCTTCCAAGTCCTAACGCTACTCCTCTTCCAGCACATATTTGGCCGAAATAGGGAAGTGATCAGATAAGCCCATCTCGTAGTGTGTTGTAAAGTCGTAGGCCCGTAGCCCTTCGCTGTAAAACTGGTTATCGATGCGTAAAAAAGGCAATGGGCCATTATACGTGGCCCCTACTCCGTTCCCTGCTTCCACAAAAGCGTTCTGCAAATTTCGGGCTAACTGGTTATAAGTGTAACTCGATGGTATATCGTTAAGGTCTCCACAAACTATAACCGGGTGCGGCGACTCTTTGATATGCTCCAGCAGTTTTTCTACCTGGTGTCCGCGGGCTATAAATCCTTTCTTCAAACGACGCGCCAGGTTACGGCCTTCTTTCTTAAAGCTTGCTTCGTCGCCGATGGCTGAATACGTATTTTCTATGTCCTGCGACTTTATACTCATCGATTGCAGGTGGGCCGTATAAATGCGGATCGTATCTCCTTTCAGATTGATATCTGCCCAGATGGCGCGGTTATGGTTCGACTCTCCAAACCGGATCACGCCTTTATCAACTATAGGATAACGGGTAAAGATCACTATGCCAATATCAGCCTTGTTACGGTCTACAAACGACACTGAAAAATAACGGAACTTATCGTAGCGGTTACCAATGCGGCTGACAGTATTATACGTATCAGATCCCCGGTTACTATAAAATTCCTGCAGGCAATACACATCGGCAGGGTGCGTGGCCACCCAGTCTATCATCTCGCTCGATGCTTCGCGCTCTACGCCATCTTTATCAGTATAAGCATTAAAAACGTGCACATTAAAACTGAGCACCTGCAGTGTCTTAGCGCCTTCAGGCACTTCAGTATTAAAGTTGAGTGCCACCAGGCGATTATAATATCCCCAGCCAAGTATAATTACCAGCAGCGGCAGTACTACAAACCACGACCGCTTTATGAGCCAGTAAAACAGGAAAAGCACATTCAGAACAAGCGCCCCCGGCAACGATAAAGCAATAAAAGCAGCCGGCCAGAACTCGTGTGGCGGAACCCGCAGGCATAGTACACCCAGTAACACCCAGAACACGACCAGAATGTTTAAAATGAGCCACAAACGGCGCCTTATTTTTTTGAATGTACCTGACACGAAACAAACATACAAAGAAACGTTTGATGTATACTATGGCCGAACCAGAAAATGCCATAGCCCCGGCACCAAATCAGAACTTTAGCAACCCCCTCAGAACTATAATAAAATCACGGCTGTTACTTATTCAACATCTGCTCTGTCCGGCAACAACCCGGTTACTACCTGCTTGTATAGTTACACCTTCATAACATAGCCGGAAACTATAAATTAATACAGCCATTAGCGGACTGTATTGTATATATAATGTTTTTGTTGTAAATTTGTGAAATTATTTCGCAGGAGATGAGGGGACACGAAGTCCCCTTCTTTATTTCTTATACTTGTAAACAATGGTACTAAGCGCAACAGCTATACGCGAGATGGCGGAAGCAAGCCTTCCGGATAGCGACCTGTTTCTGGTTGATGTAACCGTTTCAGATTCACAGGTTCGCCCTAAAGTAACTGTGCTGGCCGATGGAGAGCAGGGTATTACGATAGACCAGTGTGCTACGCTTAGCCGCCGCATCAGCAAGAAGATTGAAGAGAAGTATGGTGAAGAGCTGAGCTATACGATTGAAGTAAGTTCGCCGGGTGTTGATTTCCCGCTGACACAGCCGAAACAGTTTACCCGTAATATAGGTCGTAACCTGAAACTGAAGCTGCAGGATGGCACCGAGAAAACCGGCAAACTGGAAGAAGTAACCGAGATAGGAATAAACCTGACGGAAGAAATAAAACAAAAAGGCAAAAAGGCAACGTATGAGCCTGTGCAAATACCTTTCGGGGACATTGTAAAAGCAAATGTTGTAATATCATTTAAATAAAAAGATAATGAACAGTTCAGTCCTGATCGAGTCGTTCGCTGAATTCGCGAAATTCAAGAACATAGACCGCCCGACCATGATGCGCATCCTGGAGGACGTATTCCGCACCATGATCCGTAAAAAGTGGGGCACCGACGAGAACTTTGATATCATCCTGAACGTGGAGAAAGGTGACCTGGAGATCTGGCGTAACCGCGAAATCGTGGACGACAACTCTGAGGACATCTGGGATCATGATAAGATCGCCTTATCGGATGCACAGAAGATAGAGCCTGACTTTGAGGTTGGTGAAGAAGTATCGGAAGAGATACAACTGGAAGACTTTGGTCGCCGCGCTGTACTTACAGCCCGCCAGACGCTGATCCAGCGCATCAAAGACATGGAGAAGGAGTTACTGTTCCAGAAATATAAAGACCTTGTAGGCGAGATTATATCTGGTGAAGTTTACCAGGTTTGGAACCGCGAAGTGTTATTACTGGATCAGGAAGAGAACGAACTGCTGATACCGAAGAACGAACAGATACCAAAAGACCGTTACCGTAAAGGTGATGTAGTGCGTGCTGTTGTTCAGCGTGTTGAGATTGTGAACGGTAATCCAAAGATCATCCTTTCACGTACATCTCCTGCATTCCTGGAGCGTTTATTTGAGAACGAAGTACCGGAAATATTCGATGGCCTGATCGCTATCAAAAAAATTGTTCGTGAGCCGGGCGAGCGTGCCAAAGTAGCCGTAGAATCTTTTGACGACCGTATTGACCCGGTTGGTGCCTGCGTAGGTATGAAGGGTTCGCGTATACATAGTATAGTGCGTGAGCTTGAGAACGAAAACATTGACGTAATCAACTATACCGATAACCTGGAACTATACATTCAGCGTGCGCTTAGCCCGGCTAAGATCACCAGCATGAAAATAGACAACGAGAATGGTAGAGTTTCTGTATTCTTAAAGCCTGACCAGGTATCGTTAGCGATCGGTAAAGGTGGCCAGAACATTAAGCTTGCCAGCCGTCTTGTTGATATGGAGATCGACGTATTCAGAGAGTCTGAAGTGTACGAAGAAGACATCAGCCTGGAAGAATTTACAGATGAGATCGAAGACTGGGTAATTGCAGAATTGCGCCGCATCGGTCTGGATACAGCGAAGAGTGTGCTGGCAGTTACGAAAGAAGACCTGCTGCGCAGAACAGAGCTGGAAGAAGAAACTATCGACGACGTGCTGGCTATCCTGCGCGAAGAGTTGGAAGAAGAAGACAATCAATAGTTGTACGTTGTGCCCCATTCGCTTAATTTTGAAAGAAATTACCGAAGGGGCACACCGCATTACCTGCTTAAGGGCAACTAGTAATTTACATTAAGAATAAAGACAGCATATTAGAACAAAATGGCAGAAGAACAAACAAGGAGGCTTAAACAGGTTGCAACTACTTTGAACATTGGTACATCTACCATTGTGGACTACCTCTCTGCTAAAGGTTTTGACGTGGAAAACAGACCCACTACCAAAATCACGGCAGAGCAGTTCAGTATGCTGGCTAAAGAGTTCGCATCCTCTATGAAAGATAAAATAGAGGCGGAAGAACTGAATATAGGCAAGAAACCACAATCAAACCAGGTTGTAGAATCGGAAGGCCACCATCATGAAGTAAAGAAAACTGCAGAACCTGAGCAGGAGATCTTTATTAAGACGGTGCACCAGCCGAAAGGCGAAACCGCTGAGCCAAAAGCACCTGAAGCTCCGGCACCAGCTGCGCCAGCGCCAGCACCTGCTCCGGAACCTAAATTGCCAGGTATAAAAGTATTAGGCAAGATAGAACTGGATGCAAAAGGAAACCCGGTACCAAAGCAGGCTCCAAAGCCAGCACCGGCACCGGCAGCTCCTGCCCCAGCACCAGCTGCTGAGAAACCAGCCCCGGCCCCTGCGCCAGTGGCAGAGAAACCAGCAGCTCCGGCACCAGAAGAAAAACCTGTTGCCCCTGTAAAACCAGTTGAAAAGCCAGCTCCCGCAGCTGAAAAACCAGCAACGCCAGCGCCAGCGCAACCGGCGCCTCCTGTTGCTGAAAAGCCTGCGGCACCTGCAACACCAACACCTGCTGCCCCTGTGAAGCCTGCAGCAGAAGCCAAAGCACCTGAGCCAACGCCAGCTGCAACCGGAAAACCTTCGGAACAAGAACAAGGACCAATAGAAACAATTACAGCAAAAGCCGATCAGTTAAAAGGCCTTACTGTACTGGGCAAGATCGAATTACCAGACAGCTCACGCAGAAAAGGGACTAAACCTGTAGCCTCTTCCGATGATAGGAAGGGCGGCAAAAAGAAAAAGCGCAAGCGCATTATAGTACCTACTGAAGGTGGTGGCCAACAGCCAAACCAACAGCAGAGCATCCAGAACCAGAACCAACGTCCTGTTACGCCGGCAGGTGGCAACCGACCTCACGGAGGTGGCGCACCGCATCACGGCGGACCACGACCTGGAGGTGGTGGTGGCAGAAACCAACCGCGTACTCCGTTTACTCCACGTCCTGAAAAGGCTGAAGTTACGGATAAGGAAATCCAGGAGCAGATCAAAGCGACACTTGCCAAACTTAGTGGTGGTAAGAGTGGCGGTGGTAACCGTGCCAAGTATCGTCGTGAGAAACGTTCGGCTATAGCTGATGCTACGGAAGAACGCAGAATGATGGAAGCGGCAGAGTCTAAGACACTGCGCGTAACTGAATTCGTATCTGCAAACGACCTTGCCTCACTGATGAACGTGAGCGTGAACGACGTTATCAAAGTGTGTATGCAGCTTGGTATGTTCGTTTCTATTAACCAGCGACTGGATGCTGAAGCAATCACCATTATTGCTGATGAGTTCGGCTATTCAATTGACTTCATTACAAGTGAAGACGAGCAGGCACTGGAGCAACTGGAAGAAGATGCTGTAGAAGACCTGGAAGAACGCGCTCCGATCGTTACGATCATGGGTCACGTTGACCACGGTAAAACATCCCTGCTTGACTACATCCGTGATGCAAACGTTACCTCTGGTGAAGCCGGTGGTATTACCCAGCACATTGGTGCCTACAAGGTTAAAACGGAAAGTGGCCGTACAGTTACATTCCTGGATACACCTGGTCACGAAGCCTTTACAGCGATGCGTGCACGTGGTGCCAAAGTAACTGACGTTGTTATTATTGTAGTAGCTGCCGATGACTCGGTGATGCCTCAGACAAAAGAAGCGATCAACCACGCACAGGCTGCCGGTGTACCGATCATCATTGCACTTAACAAAATAGATAAACCAGCCGCCAACCCTGACAAAGTTCGTGAGGAATTAGCGCAGCTGAACATACTGGTAGAAGAATGGGGCGGTAAATACCAGTCTCAGGAAGTATCTGCCAAAACCGGTCAGGGTATAAACGACCTGCTGGAAAAGGTATTGCTGGAAGCAGAATTACTTGAACTGAAAGCCAACAAGAACAGAAACGCAGTAGGTACAGTAATTGAAGCTGCTCTGGATAAAGGCCGTGGTTATGTAGCAACTATGCTTGTACAGACAGGTACCTTAAAAGTGGGTGATATTGTATTGGCAGGTTCGCACTACGGTAGAGTAAAAGCAATGACCGACCACCGTGGTCGTAAAATGAAAGAAGCAGGCCCGTCTACCCCGGTACAGTTACTGGGTCTTGATGGAGCTCCGCAGGCCGGTGATAAGTTCCTGGTAATGGAATCTGAGCGTGAGGCACGTGAAATTGCATCGAACCGTTCGCAGGTACAGCGTGAGCAAAGCTTACGTACCCGTAAACACATTACACTGGATGAGATCGGACGTCGTCTGGCGATCGGTACCTTCAAAGAGCTTAACGTAATTGTGAAAGGTGACGTGGATGGTTCGGTTGAAGCACTTTCTGACTCCTTACTGAAATTATCTACGCCTGAGGTTCAGGTAAGCATTATCAACAAAGGGGTGGGTGCCATTTCTGAGTCTGATGTGTTGCTGGCCTCTGCATCTGATGCGATCATTATTGGTTTCCAGGTTCGTCCGTCGCAGAACGCGCGTAAACTGGCAGAGCAGGAACAGATCGACGTACGTCTGTACTCTATCATCTACGATGCGATAAACGAAGTGAAGGATGCCATGGAAGGTATGCTTGCTCCTACCCTGAAAGAAGAGATCACAGGTAACGCAGAAGTGCGTGACGTGTTCAAAATCACGAAGGTGGGTACTATTGCGGGTTGTATGGTTACAGATGGTACTATACAGCGTAACAACAAAGTACGTTTAGTACGTGATGGTATAGTAGTACTGGATGGTGAGATTCTGGCGCTGAAGCGTTTCAAAGACGATGTATCGGAAGTGAGACAAGGCTTTGAGTGCGGTATCAGCCTGAAGAACTATAATGACATACAGGAAGGTGATATTATAGAAGCTTACACTGAGAAAGAAGTGAAGCGTACCCTATAAGTACAGCTTTAAGCATAAAAAGAGAAAGCCCGTGGTATACCAGGGGCTTTCTCTTTTTATGGTTGCTATAAAAAAAATTATCGTCTGTTGCGGGCAAGCATGCGCTTATCGCGGCGGTGCTTTTTGTGCATTTTCTTTTCTTCCTTTAATATAGCTTTCATCTTTTTGCTGTTCTTGATGCGCTTCTTATCAAAGTTCGATTTTCTGCCTCTGTCTTCATAAGAGTTATAGCGTTTATCCAGACCAGCAGCCCGCTGTCCTACTTCATCTGTAGATGCACCTTTAGACTGCGTTTTATTTGTTCCCCAGAATTCATCTTTAGAGCTCGACCCCATTGTGTTAGGAGAAGATTGTGCAGATGCCTCTGAAAGTACAAATAAAAAGCTAAGGCAAAATATCGAAAGGAGTAGTTTTTTCATGCTGTTAGCGTTTTAGTAGTAAGGATATAACGGTGACGAATCTAAAAGTTATATATTTTTTATTTAGGAACAGCAAAAAAATGCACAAAAGTTCGATCAGTCGAATTTATATGTGAGGCCAATGCCCAGGCTTTGCTTTAACTGAACACGCGGCCCACGCGCATCTGTTACCCCATCGTCATTATCATCTATGTTAATAAGAATGTCGTCGTCGTAAACCATGTGCACAAAAAGGCTGGCCGATAAAAAGCTGTTCACTTTAAAGTCAAGCAGGTTCTCCCAGTTAATATCAAGGTTTGTAGGGTTGTGCAGGTAATTGGAGAAAAGGTCGATCTTAGATTGGAAGATCACATTCTGCAGGATCTCATTTTTGTAACGCACATTCACAAATCCCCCGAATTCTTTCCTGAAGTTTTCGCCGGTACCAACTATAGGATTACCAAGCACATCGGTGGCGGCTCGCTCAACGCCAAAAGCACCCTGGTCAGCTAATTCCTGGTCTTTTACAATTGTGAACTTACCGGTTATAGGCGAAATGAAAATGGATAATTTGTCGTTTGGCTTATAGTCCATACCCAGAGAGGCAAGCACAAATGCCGGCGACAGGAAATTAGACAGCAACGTATCGCGGGAGTTGGTGTAGGTTGGCGTTAACTGGCTCCTGAAGTTCAGCTGCACTGTGTAAAACCAGTCTGTAGAGGCAGCACGGCCATATTTCAGGTTTAGCTCTAGCTTGTCATCGCTTTTGCGCACACGCTGATTTTCCAGTTTTACGGTACCGTAGGTTACATCCAGGGTATTGTTCCAGGTATTTTTGCCTTTTTTATAGTTACCGAACAGGTTGGTGATACCTAACACTGAAACGGAGCTCTGTCCGCCGGCTGCCCAGTTGGTAAGGCTTACCTGGCTGAAGTTTATAGTTCCGGTTCCGCCAAAATCCCAGTCCTGCTGTGCGGTGGCAGCAGAGTCGGTTAAGGTTTCCTGGGCAAAAGCTGTTTTACTGAATGAAAAGAAAATAAAGAGACTGACAATACTTAAAAGTAAAGTTTTATGCATGATTATAGGTTAGGGTGAAACAACACACAGCCGCTTTAAACATCAGACTGCTTTTTAAGGATATCGCGTATTTCGGTAAGCAACACTTCTTCTTTGTTAGCAGGCGGAGCGGGAGCTGCGGCCTCTTTTTCGCGGAGGCGGATAATAGTACGTACCAATAAAAAAATGGCGAACGCAATTATCAAAAAGTTTACCACCGCCTGCAGGAACAACCCATAGTTAATGGCTACTGCCGGGGCAATTTCTTTTCCGTTCTCAATAACTGCATCCTTTAAAACCAGCTTAAGCGCACTGAAATCAACATGGCTGATAAGCAACCCCAGCGGGGGCATGATCACGTCATCAACCAACGATTTTGTGATACCGCCAAAGGCTGCACCTATTACCACACCCACAGCAAGGTCTATCACATTTCCTTTAACTGCAAACTTTTTAAACTCAGCAAGAAACCCCATTCCCGTTTTAATAAAGATCGAAAAGCTCAAATATAATATAAAAATGCTTTTTGCTCCGTATCCAGACCTGCTTATAGCTGTGCCGTATACTTGGCGGTTGCAAGTCCGTTAAATTAAATCAAATCACTATATTTGTGGTTTAAACAAGGAAATTCAAAAAGAGCTGAAAATATCTATGGATACGTACGAAAACCTGCTGCTGAACTTACAGGAAGGCATCCTGACCATAACTATAAACAGGGCTGATAAGATGAATGCGCTGAATATAGACACTGTCCGGGAAATTAAAGCAGCCATGCAGCAAGTTTATGATGATGCAGCTATAAGAGGTGTGATCATAACAGGTGCAGGTGCCAAAGCCTTTGTAGCTGGTGCCGACATAGCCGAAATTGCAGAACTGAGCGAGGTAAATGCCCGCAACTTTGCTGAGCGTGGCCAGGAGATTTTCAGCATGATAGAACAGTGCAACAAGCCTGTAATTGCTGCTGTAAACGGCTTTGCGCTGGGCGGCGGTTGCGAACTGGCTATGGCCTGCCATATGCGCGTAGCTACAACCAGTGCAAAATTCGGCCAGCCGGAAGTTAATTTAGGTTTGATACCAGGCTATGGCGGAACACAGCGTTTGCCGCTTTTAATTGGTAGAGGCAAAGCTATGGAAATGATGATGACCGGCGATATGATCACGGCCGATGAAGCAAAAGCCCTTGGCCTTGTAAACCACGTAGTAGCTCCGGAAGAACTTTTTACAACCTGCGAAGCTATCCTTCAGAAAATAATGGGCAAAGCACCACTGGCTATCGGGCTGGTAATAGAGTGCATAAATGCCGTTTTTGATAAAGAAGAGAACGGTTTCCAGACGGAGGCAAACTCTTTTGCCCGTTGCTGCGCATCCGAAGACTTTATTGAAGGTACCAACGCCTTTCTTGAAAAACGCAAGCCAGCCTTTAAAGGCCTATAGTCTATTACCCCGACCTAATAACATAACATGAGTATAGCCAAGAAATTGGTCGGGCAAACGGCTGCCTATGGTTTAAGTAGTATAGTTGGCCGCATGCTCAACTATATGCTTGTACCTATTTACACCGATGCATTCCTGCCTCCGGAATTCGGTGTAATGTCGTACCTGTATGCATTTGTTGGCTTTTTTAACGTGCTCTATACCTATGGTATGGAAACGGCTTTTTTCAGGTTTGCCAACAAGCTCGGCGCCGACCAGCACAAACTATACAACCAGGTACTAAGCATTATCCTGAGCACAAGCGTAATACTTACAGGTATTATCATGCTGCTCTCCGGTACTATTGCCGACTATAAGGATTACTCTGCCCAGGAACAGAACTATATTATCTGGCTGGCAGTTATTCTTGCCATCGATGCTATAGTTGCCGTACCATTTGCCTGGCTCCGGCTACAGAACAAAGCTGTTAAGTTTGCCTCTGTTAAAATGGCAAACATTGTCATTACCATCGTTGCAAACCTGTTTTTCCTGTGGTTTTGCCGCGAGATCTATAACGGAACATTTCTGCAGGGCCTGCGCCCTTTTATAACTACTGTTTATGATCCTGATTTCGGTATCGGGTACATCTTTATCATTAACCTGGTTGCTAACGCGTTGCTGATCCCGATGCTCTGGAAAGAGTTGCGCATATTCAGATTCGAACTGAACGCAGACATATTGCGCCCGATGCTGGTATATGCCTACCCTTTAATGCTGATGGGAATGGCGGGCATGGTGAATGAAATGATTGACCGTATTCTGCTGGAGGATTGGTTACCCGAGGGCTTTTACCCTACCCACAGTAACGAGGCTATAGTTGGTATCTACAGTGCCTGTTACAAGCTCTCTATTTTTATGACGCTCGTGATACAGGCCTTCCGGTACGCTGCCGAACCGTTCTTCTTCTCGCAGGCCGAAGACAAAAACTCGCCACAGACCTTTGCGCTCATCATGAAATGGTTTGTGATTGCGTGTGCTTTTATTTTCCTGTTCATATCTGTTTTCCGCGACGACTTTGGCTACATTTTCCTACGCAGACCTGAGTACCGTGAAGGATTGATGGTGGTCCCTGTTCTGCTATTGGCAAACCTGTTCCTGGGTGTATACTATAACCTATCGGTGTGGTTTAAGCTTACTGATAAAACTAAGTATGGCACTTACATCAGCTTTGGTGGCGCGGCTTTAACTATAGTTGGCAACCTTTTGCTGATACCCGTGTTGGGTTATATGGGATCGGCTATTGCAACGCTGATTTGTTACTTTAGCATGGCGCTGGCCAGTTACCTGCTGGGCAACCGCCACTACCCTATTCCCTACCCTGTTAAAACAATGGCCGGTTACATTCTACTGGCTGCTGCCTTTGTCTGGGTAACTATAGTTATTGATATCGAGAACTGGTGGGCACGACACGCCTTTCATTTAGCTATATGTATTGTTTTTTTAGCTATTGTATGGCTATTCGAGCGTCGTCGCCTGCTTAAACTATAAATCTTTACAAAAGATGAACAACAAGAACCTGGCGGTTAACGTCATTAATCAATCGAAGCATGCGTTGCCACATTACCAGACCGAACATTCGGCTGGCATGGACCTACGCGCCAACCTGGAAGCACCAGTTACGTTAAAGCCGCTGCAGCGCGCCCTTATTCCAACCGGCTTGTTTATAGAATTACCGGAAGGCCACGAAGCCCAGATTCGCCCACGTAGCGGGCTGGCATACAAACACGGCATTTCTATCGTTAATTCTCCGGGAACTATAGATGCGGATTACCGTGGTGAAATAAAAGTATTGCTCGTAAATCTCTCGGACCAGGATTTTGTGGTGGAAGATGGCGAGCGTGTAGCCCAGATGATCGTAGCTAAATATGAGCGCGTAGCATGGCAGGAAACCGAAGCCTTATCTGACACCGAGCGCGGTGCCGGCGGCTACGGCAGCACAGGAACCAAGTAAATACGGATTTATAGTTAGCCGTAAGACCAAACTATAAACCAGCAATTAAAAAGCTGCTGCACAAAGCGGTGGCACTATCTATAACTTATATTTTAATCAAACTATAACATAGCTATGAGGATAATTATACCGATGGCAGGCATGGGCAAACGCATGCGCCCACATACGCTTACTGTACCTAAACCACTTATACCAATTGCAGGCAAACCAATCGTTCAGCGTCTTGTTGAAGATATCGCCAAAGTTTGCCACGAGCCTATCGAGGAAGTAGCTTTTATTATCGGTCATTTTGGTGAGGCTGTTGAAAACGACCTGAAAGAGATCGCGACCAAAATTGGCGCTAAAGGAACTATAGTTTACCAGGAAGAAGCCCTCGGAACAGCCCACGCCATTATGTGTGCGAAAGATTCCCTGGATGGGAAAGTAGTGGTTGCCTTTGCTGACACGCTGTTTAAAGCAGATTTTAAGCTGGATACAAATGCAGATGGCACCATCTGGGTACAGCGCGTAGAAGACCCCCGTCCGTTTGGGGTGGTAAAGCTAAACCAGGATGGCCAGATCACTGATTTCGTAGAAAAGCCGCAGGAGTTTGTTTCGGATATGGCCATTATCGGCATCTATTACTTTAGAGACGGTGCTTACCTGCGTAGCGAACTGCAGTATTTGCTGGATAACAACATCATGGACAAAGGCGAGTACCAGCTAACCAACGCCCTGGAAAACATGAAGAACAAAGGCACTAAGTTTGTGCCAGCGGTGATTTCTGAATGGTTGGATTGCGGAAATAAAAACGCAACTGTTTATACTAATCAGCGCTATTTAGAGTATATAAAGAATGAGCAGGGCCTGGTAGCTTCTTCAGCTAAACTGGTTAACGCTGTGGTTATTCCGCCGGTATATATTGGGGAGAACGTAGTGATAGAAAATTCTGTAGTGGGACCGCATGCATCTATCGGCAACAACAGCAGTTTAACTAATTCTATCGTAAGCAACTCTATCGTACAGGAGAATACTTCGATCAAAAACGGAAACATAACAAACTCAATGCTAGGCAATTTTGTTTCCTACGAAAGAAGCCAGTCGGACCTGAGCCTTGGCGACTACAATACGCTTTTAGAATAGAATTATCATGATACAGTTCAGAAATTTCGTTCTGGCTACGTGCTGCTTCGCTTTTATGGCGACCGGTGCTGCCAATGCCCAGATGGGCAAAAAAAGAGGCAAAGCACAGAAGGCAACTGCCGCAGAAGTTCCGGCCCCGGTGGCCCCTTCTGAGCAGGAGCAGCAGATAAGCGAGATGTTATTTCTGGATGGGGTGAAATTTTTTATGCTGGAGGACTATAACAAAGCCCTCCAGCTTTTTCAGAAAGCCTATACTTTAACGCCCAATAATGCGGCTATTAACTATAAGCTGGCTGAAACTTACATGGTGCTCAAAAACCCTAAAGCAGCTACGCCTTTCGCGCAGGCCGCTATAGCTAAGGAGCCTAAAAACGCCTATTATTACGTCCTGCTTGCCCAGCTATACACCGAGCAGAAACAATTTACCGAAGCTGCCCAGGCCTACAATGACCTGATGCGCAACGTTCCGAACTCAGACCAATATCTCTTCCAGTTAGCTGACCTTTATTTATCGCAGGCTAAATACAGCGATGCGTTAAAGACCTATGAGCGCATAGAGAAACAGTTCGGCCCGATGGAACAGCTCAGCGTAAACCGTCAGCAGATCTACCTTCGCCAGAAAAATGTACCCAAAGCTATAGAAGAAGGTGAAAAGCTGTTGGCAAACAGTCCAAGTGATGTGCGGTACTTTTTAGCGCAGGCCGAACTATACAATGCCAACCAGCAAACCGATAAGGCTATAGTTACCCTGCAGAAGGCTTTGCGCATGGAGCCCAATAACCCCTACGCGCACCTGATGCTCTCAGATCTGCACCGCCAGAAGGGAGACCGTGAGCAATCTGAAAAAGAAGTTAAAAAAGCCTTTGCCAGCCCCGAACTCGATATTGACACCAAAGTCCGTATTCTGGTTGACCTGATCCGCCAGCTACCAAACCGTGAAATTGAAGACGTATCGCTGGAGTTGGTTGATCTGACGATACAAAGCCACCCTGAAGAAGCGAAAGCTTATGCTGTTGCCGGCGACCTGCAAACTATAGTTGGCAAAAAAGCTGAAGCCCGCAACAACTACATTAAAGCCGTTAAGCTCGACGATTCTCATTTCAAGATATGGCAGCAAATTGTGTTGCTGGATGCGGAACTGAATGAATCGGCGGCGCTGGTAGAACACTCTAATGAAGCCCTGGAGCTTTTCCCGAACCAGGCCATTTTCTGGTTTTACAACGGTACGGGCCACCTGATAGAAAAGAGCTATGACAAAGCTGTAAAAGCGTTGGAGCATGGCAAAAAACTGTCTCTTGCCGAACCAGAACTGGTGGCACAGTTTAACATGCAGCTGGGCGATGGGTATAACTCGCTGAAAAACTATAAGAAATCAGACGAATCGTATGAGGCGGTGCTGGAGTATGATGCCAACAACGAGCACGTACTGAACAACTATAGTTACTTTTTATCGCTGAGAAACGAAAACCTGCCAAAAGCAAAAGAAATGGCCTCGCGCCTGGTACAGCAATTCCCGAACAACCCGACCTACCTGGATACTTATGCCTGGGTGCTGTACAAAGCCGGAGACTACAAAGAAGCATTAAAATACCTGGAACAAGCCATTGCCATATCAGATGATGCAACTATAGTGGAGCATTACGGCGATGTATTGTTTAAGCTTGGCAAAAAAGAAGAAGCCTTATCGCAGTGGCAGCGCGCCAAAATAAAAGGCGAAGCCTCCGCCTTCATCGATAAAAAGATAAAAGACAAAAAGCTTTATGAATAAGATCCTTCTGTATGGACTGGTTAGTATGTTGATACTGGCCGGTTGCAAAAAAGAAGTTGTGCCTGCCGCCGCCGAAACTGTTACTGAAACGGTTGGCCGGGTATCTGTACAGAACATCGAATTTAATTACCTGACAGCCAAAGGGCAGCTTAAACTTGACGAAGCCGGAGAATCTGTATCCTCCGCTTATTCCCTTCGCATAAAGAAAGACAGCGTTATCTGGATGTCGGTGCAACCTGGCTTAGGCATAGAGGCGGCCCGCTTAAAAGTAACCCAGGATTCTGTTTTCATGATCAACCGCCTGCACCGCGAATACCTGGCTACAGACTATAGTTACCTGAGCGAGAAGTTTAAAATAGACATGAACTATGATGTGCTGCAGGCCATACTTTTAGGCAATTACCAGCCACTGGGCCAGGAAAAAATTATGGAAGCCGAGCAACTGCAACACATACAGCAACTACGCACCAACCTGCTCTTCGATTATTTTATAGGCCGCGAGAGCCAGAAACTGCAGCAACTGAACGTGAAAGATCAGCAGACCGATAACACCATAACCGTACAATATAACAACTTTAAGCAGGTGGGGCAGGTCGCTTTTGCACACGAACTGGTAGCTGAAGCCATGAAGTCGGGGAAGCCGGCAACTTTTACATTAAACCACAGCAAAGTAACCACCACCAACGATATTCTGGACTTCCCTTTATCGGTTCCTGCAGACTACAAAAAACTATAGGTTAATAAATTGCCGGGGCAGTTGGTACTTGCCCCATAGTTTTACCATATTTGTAAATTCAGAGAATCCTATAGTTCATGAAGGCCCTTTACAAATTAATCCTTCTCTTGCTTATAGTTGCTACGCCTTTTGCTGCCGATGCGCAGAAACAAAAATCAAAGGCACAACTGGAGCGGGAAAAGAAGGAGAACCTCAACCGTATTAAAGAAGCAAACAGAATTCTGAAGCAAACCAAAGCACAGAAGGAAGCCAGCATTGGGCAGCTGAACGCTATCAAAGAAAAGATAACTGTACAAAAAGGGGTTATCACCAACATCTCCCGCGAAATAAATTATATAGAGTCTGATGTTCAGGAAACCGAAGGTATAGTTGGCTCACTGCAGGCTGACCTCGAAAAACTGAAAGCTGAATATGCCGATATGATCTATGCGGCATCCAAATCATCGAGCAACTATAACAAACTGATGTTCCTGTTTGCTTCAGATAACTTTAACCAGTTGGTGATGCGCATGCGCTATTTAAACCAGTACTCTGAAGCGCGGCAGAAGCAGGTAGAACAGATAAATAAAGTACAGGCTGTTTTAACAGGACAATTAACCATACTGGAGCAAAAGAAACGTGAGAAGAAAAACCTGCTCACCATACAGCTCACCGAAACCAAGAACCTGCAGAACCTTAAATCGCAACAGGACAGCGTAATAAGCCGCCTGGGCAAGCAGGAACAAAACCTGCAGCGCGAGGTAGCGCAACGCCAGCAGGCTGTTAAAAAACTGGATAACCTGATCGCTGATATTGTGCGCGAAGAAATTGCCCGGGCAGCCAGAGCCGCGCGGGCAGCAGGCAACAAAACAAGTGGCAGCAACAAGGTAACACTTACCCCGGAAACAGCGCTCATTTCATCTTCTTTTGCAGGTAACAAAGGCAGACTGGCCTGGCCGGTAGAGCGTGGTTTTATTTCGGAAAGATTTGGCCGTCATAATCACCCGGTACTTAAAGGCGTGGTAGTCGAAAATCGCGGTATCGATATCCAGACATCGCAGGGAGCAACAGCGCGGGCAATTTTTGAAGGCAAAGTAGTTACGGTAGCCAGCGTACCCGGCATGAACAACATTGTGATGGTACAGCATGGGGAGTACTTTACTGTGTATGCCAAGCTAAAAACCGTGAGTGTGCAAACCGGCGAGACCGTAAAGCTGAAACAAAGCATCGGAACTGTTTACACCGATTCGGATGGCACCTCGGAGCTGCAGTTCCAGGTTTGGAAAAACAGCGAGACGCTTAACCCGCAATCCTGGATCAGCCCGAAGTAAAGGGCACCTTTAAAAACAAAAGCCCCAACTATAGTTTATAGTTGGGGCTTTTGTTTTATAGCTATCGTTAGAAACAGGATTGCCCTAAAATAAAAAAACACCCTACAGTGCAGGGTGCCTTTCCAAGCTATGAAAACAAACTTAATTTTATATATCTAAGCCGAGATAAGATAAATCTTAAAACTGCCAGAAATACCATACGAAGATACAACTTACCCAATACTTCTGCAAATCTGCCTGCCATTCCCCTCTTCGAAAATACCTGAAAGTGAGACGCATGAAGTAAAACCGGAGCGATTCTCACGGTTGCATGGAGTAAGTGCCTCTATACGTTAATTTACATTTCAATTCCGATGCCAGAAATGTTAAAACAGGCTAACTAGCTGAATAGCAATAGAAATATACGAATAGCCAAATATAAAGATTCCCAAATACGGAAAATATTTTACCAGATTGGGAAAAACATTTCATTAACATGCTGATAATAGGCTAATAACGTTGCTGAAAAAAAATTTAAAAATATTTTTTTCTTCCTGCCCGAAACCATAAAAAGCTGATTAGCGGGACAAAGACGAGACATAATAAACTAATCTGCTTCGTTGTGAGTTTATTTAAAATATAAACTTTAATTTTGTGAGAATTTACCTTTAAATCATAATACTATGAGTATTACAACTGTTTTCTGCTTTTTAGGAAGTCTGGGCGGCACTGAAATCGTCCTGATCATGCTTGCCATCCTTTTATTCTTCGGCGCAAAGCGTATTCCTGAATTAGCGCGTGGCCTTGGGAAGGGTATCCGTGAGTTTAAGGATGCAACGAAAGAGATCAAAAATGATGTGGAAGGTTCTATAAAAGACGAGCCAGCACAGAAGTAATTTTATTTAACCGTTAAGTTATGAACTTAGCAACCATTCTACTCTTCCTGGGAGACCTGGGGGGAGGAGAGATGATGGTCATTATGATGGCTATCTTACTACTGTTTGGAGCTGATAAAATTCCGAGTATGGCCCGCGGCCTTGGTCGTGGCATTCGTGAATTTAAAGATGCTACCAACGAAATCAAACACGAGCTGGAACGTTCCATAGAGGACGATAACAAACCTAAGAAAGTTTGAGACCATACAACTCCCTACGCGACATACGCACGGATATTGCCAGCGGGCAGGTTACGTGCAAACAATTAGTTACGCATTACCTTCACAACATTAAGGAGAAAGCGTCGCTTAATGCCTTTTTAGAAGTTTTTGACGAAGAAGCCCTTGCGCAGGCAGCTATAGTTGACCAGAAACTGGCCAACGGTACTGCCGGCAAACTGGCGGGTATGGTAATTGGCGTGAAAGACGTAATTGCTTACCAGGGCCATAGTTTGCAGGCTTCGAGCCAGATTCTGAACGGGTTTAAATCATTGTATACTGCTACTGCCTTAGAGCGCCTCATAGCCGAGGATGCTATTATTATAGGCCGTCAGAACTGCGATGAGTTTGCCATGGGAGCCTCAAACGAGAATTCATCTTTCGGACCTGTACTAAACGCCGATGATACTACCCGGGTTCCGGGTGGTTCTTCAGGCGGTTCCTCTGTTTCGGTACAGGCTGATATGTGCCTTGCTGCTATCGGTTCTGATACCGGTGGGTCTGTGCGCCAGCCTGCTTCGTTCTGCGGCGTGGTTGGTTTAAAGCCTACGTATTCCCGTATTTCCCGCTACGGCCTTATTGCCTATGCTTCTTCTTTCGACCAGATTGGTCTGTTTACCAAAAGCGTGGAAGATGCTGCTTTATTGCTGGAAGTAATGGCCGGACCGGATGAGTACGACAGCACTGCCAGCCATCAGCCGGTTCCAAACTATAGCACTTTGCTGCAGTCTGATAAAAAGTACAAGATCGGTTACATCCGCGACTGCTTCGAGAGCGAAGGCCTGGATGCGGAAGTAAAAGATGCCATACTTGGCGTAAAAGACCTTCTTGTAACAGAGGGCCATGAAGTGGAAGCCGTGGAATTCCCATACCTGGACTACATGGTGCCAACTTACTACATTTTAACTACCGCCGAAGCCAGCTCGAATCTGGGCCGCTACGATGGTGTAAAATATGGTTACCGCAGCCCCAATATTTCTGACCTTACCTCGTTGTACAAAAAAACCAGATCCGAAGGGTTTGGCAAAGAAGTACAGCGCCGTATTATGCTGGGCACCTTTGTGCTGAGCGCCGATTATTATGATGCTTATTACACAAAGGCTCAGAAAGTTAGAAGGCTGATAAAGGAGAAGACCGACGAGTTGCTTCAGAAATATGATTTCCTTATATTGCCTACAGCTCCGACTACAGCCTTTAAAATCGGGGAGAATACAGCTAATCCGTTAGCAATGTATCTGGCTGATATTTTTACAGTGCAAGCTTCTTTGGCTGGTGTTCCGGCAATATCAATTCCGGTTAGCCGCGACACCAACGGCCTTTCCATCGGGTTGCAATTAATGACCCGCTCATTCGATGAGGCAGCTTTGCTGGCTTTCTCGAATTACATACTGGATAAGATTCCCGTTGAAGCATAAATAAAAATGACGTATTCTAAACTCTTTACCGTAGTTGCGGCTATAGTTGGCAGCATCTGGGCGAACTACGCCCTTGCCGTTCCAACCAGCTTCAAATATGATCTCCAAACTATAAACGACACCTTACTGGCGTTGGGTGACACTACTGAGCTTTCGCCGGAAGAACTGGCGTTACTGGTAGAGTATATCCCAAACGAGCCAAACGAGGTAATACAGGACCGTTTAAGTTGTATAGAGTCTGAAATACCGCTTACGTTCAACCCGTTTGTACGGAACTTCATCGATTACTTTACCATTCGCAACCGCAAGTACAGCCGCACGATGCTGTCGCGCCAGAATGTGTACTTCCCTCTTTTCGAGAAATACCTGAAAAAGTACGACATGCCGGAAGAAATGAAGTACCTGGCTATAGTTGAGTCGGGGCTTAATCCGAAGGCGGCTTCGTGGGCAAAGGCAGTTGGGTTGTGGCAGTTTATACCTACAACCGGCAAAGAGTATGGCCTGGACCAGAGCAACTATATTGATGAGCGCATGGACCCGGAGAAAGCCACAGATGCTGCCTGCCGTTTCCTGAAGCGCCTGCACAAAACCTACGGCGACTGGGAGCTTGCCATGGCTGCCTACAACTGCGGACCGGGTAACGTAAACAAAGCCATTCGCAGAGCCGGTGGTGGCCAGAAAACATTCTGGGAAATTTTCCCTTACCTACCAAAAGAAACACGTAGCTACGTACCGTCCATGACGGCCGTGATTTATACCATGAACTATGCGCCGCAGCATAATATCTTTACTGATTCGGTATTGTATGCGCACGATGTTGAAACCATAACTATAAACCAGGCCATTGACCTGGAAAAGCTGGCAGAGGAAATGCATCTCGATTCTAAAACTCTGCTTGCCCTTAACCCGGAGATTAAGAAGAGTGTATTGCCGGCAAATACCCGCAACTATAAACTGCGCGTACCAGCCGAGCGTTCTCAACTTATTGCCTCTGCCGCTGATCTCAGCTGCATGATCGCCGCTGCCTCGCCGGTTGCTCCGGAGCCGAAACCTATTCAGGAACGTGAGCCGGCTCAGGCACCTGTGTTATTAGCATCAACAACTCCGGCCCCTGCTCCCGCTGCTACCACCCTAACCGATACCACAGAAAAGAAATTCTACACGGTACAGCGTGGCGACAACCTTTCCTCTATAGCTACAAAACATAATGTAACGGTAGAGCAACTGAAAGACTGGAACAACCTGCGTAAGTCAACTATAATGGCGAACCAGAAACTGACGGTTTACCAGCCAAAAATGACAGAAGCTATTGCTATGGTCACTCCTGCCGAAGAAGCAGAAGCAAAACCTATAGTTGCCCAAAAAGCTGCAAAGCCAGCACTTAAAATTTCGGAGAAACAGCAGGAGGTTGTGCACCAGGTACAGCCCGGCGATACCCTATGGACTATCTCTCAGAAGTACAACGGCATTAGTGTAGAGCAGATAAAGAAACTGAACAAATTAAAGTCGAACCAGATAAAGCCTGGCCAGAAACTTATACTTGGCTAACTTTTAGTAACTATAAAGTAACAGCACCTTCCTCGCCGGGAGGTGCTGTTTTTATTATATTACAGTTAGAATCAATGTGTTTTAACATACATACCCGTATCTTTGGCTCCGGTTTTTTTGATAAGCAACAAATTCTTTTCAAATTGGCTTTTTACAAGCAACAGACATAACAGAGGCCCATTGCCTCTACCTATAAATTTCGATTACCTATGATTAAAGTTAACAAGCAGGATGCCCTGAACTACCACATGGAGGGTAAGCCTGGCAAGATTGAAGTAATACCAACCAAAATGGTAAGCACCCAGCATGACCTGGCCCTTGCTTACTCGCCTGGCGTTGCCGAGCCCTGCAAAGAAATAGCCGCTGATAAAGAGAATGTGTATAAATATACTGCCAAGGGCAACCTGGTAGGTGTTATCTCGAATGGTACAGCTGTGCTTGGCCTGGGCAATATCGGTCCGGATGCCTCTAAGCCGGTAATGGAAGGGAAAGGCGTACTTTTCAAGAAGTTTGCAGGCATTGATGTTTTTGACATTGAAATAGATTGCACCGACCCTGCCGAGTTTGTACGCATCGTAAAGTCACTGGAACCTACGTTTGGCGGCATTAACCTGGAAGATATTAAAGCACCGGAAAGCTTTAAGATAGAGAATGCTCTTAAAGAGCAGATGAATATTCCGCTCATGCATGACGACCAGCACGGTACCGCTATTATCTCTTCTGCAGCGCTGTTAAATGCCCTGGAGCTTGCCGGCAAAAGGATAGACGAGATAAGAATGGTGGTAAATGGAGCTGGTGCTGCTGCCATTGCCTGTGCCAAGCTCTATGTAGCCCTGGGTGTGAAGATGGACAACATCGTGATGTTCGACAAAGGAGGTATTATTCGCCCGGAACGTAACGACCTGGATATTTACAGAGCTCAGTTTGTAACGCTGCGCAAGATAAACACCCTGGAAGATGCCATGCGCGATGCCGATGTGTTTGTTGGCTTGTCAGCTGGTAATGTACTGAACCCGGATTTTGTGAAGCTGATGGCTCCAAACCCGATCATTTTTGCGCTGGCTAACCCCGATCCGGAAATACCTTATGATGTGGCGATGGCAACCCGCGAAGACCTGATTATGGCAACCGGCCGCTCCGACCATCCGAACCAGGTAAATAACGTACTTGGTTTCCCTTACATTTTCAGGGGAGCGCTGGATGTTCGTGCTACTGAGATAAACGAAGCAATGAAACTGGCCGCCGTACACGCGCTGGCTAAACTGGCAAAAGACCCTGTTCCGGACATCGTGCATAAAGCGTATGGCGATAACACGATTTCTTTCGGCAGATTTTACCTGATACCTAAACCACTGGACCCACGCCTTATAACCACAGTTTCGCCGGCCGTGGCCAGGGCAGCCATGGAAAGCGGTGTAGCTAAATACCCGATTACGAACTGGGAAGGGTACGAGCAGGAACTACAGGAGCGCATTGGGATTGACCAGAAGTTAATGACCCGCATTAACAACCAGGCCAAAAAAGATCCGAAACGTGTACTGTTTGCAGAGGCCGACAACTATAAAATCCTGAAGGCAGCTCAAACAGTTAAAGAACAGTTAATCGCTGAGCCTATATTATTAGGTAACCGGGTACGTATTCAGGAAATCATTCACGAAAACCACATCGATCTGCAGGGTGTTACAATCATTGACCCATTTGAAGAAGATGCCAAGCGTGAAGAGTTTGCCCAGATACTTTACAAAAAGCGTCAGCGCAAAGGCCTTACCTTGTTCGACTGCCGCCGCCTGGTTCGCGACAGAATTTATTTTGGTAGCCTGATGCTGGAAACCGGCGAAGTAGATGCCTTAATTTCCGGCCTTACCCGTGATTACTCCAGAACTATACTACCAGCCATACAGGTAATTGGTGTAGAAGAAGGCGTAAACAAAGTAGCAGGTATGTACATCATCCTGAACAAAAAAGAGCCTTATTTCTTTGCCGATACTACCGTAAACGTAAACCCGACTGCCGACGAACTGGTAGACATTATTGGCCTGACAGCAAGAACTGTTCGCTTCTTCGATACAGAGCCACGCATGGCCGTGTTATCGTATTCTAACTTCGGATCTGTGCAGGGCGATATTCCTAACAAAGGATCTGAGGCGGTTCGTAAAGCAAAGCAGCGCTACCCGGACCTGTTGATTGATGGCGAAATGCAGGCCAACACTGCGCTGAACCGCAACCTGTTACGCGAGCACTATCCATTCAGCACATTAGCTGAAAAAGGTGCCAACACACTGGTGTTCCCAACGCTTACTTCCGGTAACATTGCTTACAAGTTATTACAGGAAGTTGGTGGTGCCGAAGCTATTGGTCCGGTACTGATGGGTATGCGTAAACCCGTTCATATTCTGCAACTTGGCAGTTCTATCAGAGAAATTGTAAACATGGTAGCCATTGCTGTCGTAGATGCACAGAACTATAATAACAAACATATATAGATGATAGCCTATATCGATGGCAAGTTAACCTATAAAGATCCCACCTATGTTATTATTGACGTAGGTGGGATAGGGTATCAGATCAAGATATCGTTGGGTACGTATTCTGCTTTGCCGGAGGGCGAACGTTGCCGGTTGCATACTTACCTGCATATCAAGGAAGATGCCCATACGTTGTATGGTTTCATGACCGCTGCCGAGAAAGAGACTTTCCTGCATCTTATCTCTATTTCAGGAGTGGGCCCCAACACAGGTCTGATGATCTTATCGTCGCTATCAGTGGAGGAAGTGCAGCAGGCTATAGTTCGGGAAGATGTGCGTACAATACAGCATGTAAAAGGCATTGGTGCCAAAACTGCCCAGCGCATTATACTGGAGTTAAAAGATAAAATGAAGAAGGAAGTGTTGCTATCTGACGCGGGTCTATCGCCTGCAGGAACAGCACACAATACCAGCAGAGCCGAAGCGTTATCTGCATTAGTTACATTAGGCTTTGCCAAGAATGTAGCAGAGAAAACCCTGGACTCAATTATTAAACGCGAAGGTAGCAACCTGAGTGTAGAAGAGCTTATAAAATTTGCTTTAAAATCGTCTTAGAATTATACCCGTTTGATCTGGAAAAGTAAACAGAGCAACCTGTTCCTTGCATCGGTTGTTACTATAACTATGCTGGCCTGGTGGTCGCAGGCGGAAGCGCTGCGTTCTCCCGGCTGGCATAACTATAATAATATCACAACTTTACTTTCACAGGATACTATAAAACAGGATACAGCTTACATTCCAAGCCGACGTCCAACTTTTACGCCATCTGACAGGCGCAGCAACCCATTTAGTTCGCAGCAGTTCTCTTCTCCCCTGCTCCTGGGTCAGCCCGGAAATATCAAGCTAAACGTAGAGTACGACGACAGCCTGCAACTATACAACATCAACGAAACGATAGGCGACAGCATTCAGTACCGCACGCCCTCCTCGATGACGCTGAAGCAGTTTTCGGAGCTGCAGCAACGACAGGCGATACGCGATTACTGGCGTACTAAATCCGGTGGTTTAGATGGCGAAGACTTAACGAGCAGCCGCAGGTTAGTACCTAAGATCTATATCAGCCCGGTTTTCGACCGTATTTTCGGGGGCAACTTTGTTGATATACAGCCAAACGGTAATATCTCGCTTAAATTCGGCGCCCGCTTTAACCGTAACCAGAACCCAACTATACCGCTTCGTCAGCAACGCACCGGCGACTTTGAATTCGATCAGAACATCTCGCTTAACCTCGTGGGTAAGGTAGGTGAGAAACTGGCCATTAACTTTAACTGGGACAACAACGCCAACTTCGACTTCGAGAACAACATGAAGCTGGATTACACCGGCTACGAGGAAGAGATCATTAGGAAAGTAGAAGCCGGTAACGTAAGTCTGCCGCTCAACAACTCCCTGATAACGGGTGCACAAAACCTGTTCGGGGTTAAAACACAACTACAGTTTGGTCGCCTGGGTGTTACTGCTATTGCCTCTAACGTGCGTGGCCGTAACGATGAAGTGATCATACAGAACGGAGCCCAGAACCAACCCTTTGAGATCCGGATTGACCAGTACGACAAAGACCGCCACTATTTCCTGTCTCACTTTTTCCGGGACCGCTACGACAAGTCATTGGCTAACCTGCCGTTGGTAAACTCCGGTATCGTTATCCGAAGGCTGGAACTATATGTAACCAACAACAACCGCTCTACCGAGAACCTGCGCAACATGGTCGCCTACATGGACTTAGGCGAGCCAGACCCTTTCCGCAACCAGTTTGAGCGCATTACTACAGCCCCGGCCAGCAATGCCGTAAACTCACTGTATAGTGTAGTAGCCAATAACCGCAGCAATGGTCAGATAGATGAGTTTTTACGGGGACAGGGTCTGCAGAAAGGCGTAGATTTTGAACACGTACGTGCCCGCAGGCTGGACCCGCGCGAGTATAAGTTCAACCCGCAGCTTGGTTACATCTCGCTTAACACGGCGCTTTTACCAGACCAGGTACTGGGCGTAGCTTTTGAGTATACCTACAACGGCAAGACCTATAAGGTAGGTGAGTTGATGGAAGATTACCAGAACCTGCAGGACCAGGATGTGATTCATATGAAGTTGCTGAAGGCGACCAATCCATCGCTGGAATACCCGACCTGGGACCTGATGATGAAGAACGTCTATAGTTTGGATGCGACACAGGTGAACCGCGAAAATTTCCAGCTGCGTATAGTTTACAAAGACGACCAGAGCGGTGTTGATATTTCTGCACTTACAGACCAGAGCCCGATACAGGGTGTGCCGTTGGTAGAAGTTTTTAACCTGGACAACGTTAACACCAACAACGACAGACCAAACGACGGTAACTTCGACTTTTTACCAGGCATAACGATTGATCCTGAAACCGGACGCATCTACTTCCCGGAGGTAGAGCCTTTCGGCGATTACCTGCGCGATAAGCTACAAGGCGACCCGGAGCTGGCTGAAAAATACGTGTTTGAAGAACTATACAACCAGACACAGACCGATGCGCAGCAAAACAACTCCAAAGCCAAATTCTTCCTGACAGGTCGTTTACAGGCTACTTCCGCAGATGAGATTACGCTTCCCGGTTTCAGAATTGCGGAAGGCTCGGTTGTTGTTTACTCCGGTGGTACGCGCTTAACCGAAGGTACCGATTACCAGGTTTTCTATGACCTTGGCCGCATCAAAATACTAAACCCAAGCTACATTAGTTCTGCCAGCGATCTGCGCGTGACGTACGAGAAAGCCGAACTACTAAACATACAGCCACGCGCCCTCTTAGGAGCCCGCTTCGATTACCGCCTGACCGATGACATTAACCTGGGCGCTACCGTGCTCCACCTGAGCGAGCAGCCTTACATTAACCGTGTAAGCATCGGCGATGAGCCAAGCAACAACACCATTTACGGTCTGGATATTAACCTGCAGAAAGAGTCCAGGTTCCTGACCAAGATGACCGATGCACTGCCGTTGCTGCAAACCAAAGCTCCCTCCAGCATTACCTTCAGTGGTGAGTTTGCGCAGTTGGTACCGGCCGCTACCAAATCGCCGGCCAACGAAGACGGCACTTCTTACATTGATGATTTTGAAGGAGCAGAGACGCCTTATAGTTTGGGCGGATTCAGCAATAACGGCTGGCGCCTTGCCTCCACTCCTGCCCCGCTTGTGCCCGGCGAAGGGCTGGCCTATAGTTACAACCGCGCAAAACTGGCCTGGTACACTATAGATCAGATCTTTTACCGCGATGCCGATGGCCTGAAACCTGACAACATTACCGATGAAGAGCTGAAGAACCATTATGTGCGTGGTATTAGCCGTAACGAAGTATTCCCGAACCGCGACCCCGAAGTATCTAACAGCTTTGAGTACACGTTTGACCTGGCCTATTACCCACGCGAACGCGGGCAGTACAACTATAACCCAAGCCTGACATCGCAAGGGTTACTATCCGGTGACCCACGTAACAACTGGGGTGGTATCAGCCGCGAAATAACCTTTGATACCGACTTTGACAACGCCAACATAGAATACATCGAGTTCTGGCTGATGGACCCGTTCATTACGGGGCAATATGGCCGTAAAGATGCACAGGGTAACCCGATCGCCAATAACACAGGTGGAGAGCTGGTTCTGAACTTAGGTAGCGTATCCGAAGACATTCTGCGCGACAACCAGTATGCATTTGAGAACGGTCTGCCAACTACAGCAAACAGCCTGCAGAATGTAACTTCAACTATATGGGGCCGCATAACCACACAACAGTTCCTGACAGATGCCTTTACAGGTATACCGGGTGGTCGCCAGTTCCAGGATATTGGTTTGGATGGATTGAACGATGCAGCTGAAGCTGACTTCTTCAGAAGCTCATTCCTGAACCAGATACCGGGTACGCCACCGCAGATTGTAGTGGATGACCCGTCGGCTGATAACTTCCTGCACCACCTCGACCCTATTTACGATCAGCAGAACGCAGGGGTACTGGCCCGTTACAAGAACTATAATGGCATGGATGGCAACTCCCCGGAGAACAGCCAGTTTGCCAACTATGCATTCCCTGACAAAGAAGACCTGAACCGCGACAACGTGATAAGCGACGTGGAGCAGTACTACGAATACAAGATAAACCTGCAACCGGGCCAGCTGAATGTAGGTCAGAACTATATTGTAGACCAGGTAACGCAAACCAGAAACGGTGATGAAGTATCGTGGTATCAGTTCCGTATTCCGGTGCGCCGCCCTACAGGCAATGTAGGTAACATCAGCGGTTTTAAGTCTATCCGGTTTATGCGTATGTACATGACCCAGTTCCAGGACCCGGTTGTGTTGCGTATGGTGCAGTTCCAGTTTGTGGCGAACCAGTGGCGTGCGTTCCAACAACCGATTACCGAAGGCCGCCCTTGTTTAACCTGTACCGACGATGCCCGCTCTTTCACGATCTCAACAGTGAACATTGAAGAGAATGGCGAAGCAAGCGCAGGTATCATGCCTTACAGAGTACCACCGGGCATTGAGCGACTTCGCGATTATGCCTCAACAAACAACCGCCGCCAGAATGAGCAATCGCTGCAGCTGTGCGTGGAAGATCTGAAAGATTCGTTCTCTAAGGCAGTTTATAAAAACGTGTCGATTGACATGCTGATCTATAAGCGCCTTAAAATGTACATACACGCTCAAACGCAGGACCCGAATACACAAAGCGGCGATGTACAGGCGTTTGTACGACTAGGTACAGACTTTACACAAAACTACTATGAGTATGTAGTGCCACTAACGATAACCCCGCAGGGCAGCTCTACTACCAACGAGATCTGGCCACAGGAGAATATGGTAGACATCTCGCTGGAAGAACTGGTGAATGCTAAAGTGGCCCGTAACCGTATTGCCGGCTATAATAAAACCATCCCATACGAAGTACAACTCGGCAATGGCAAGATCATCCGTATAGTTGGTAACCCTGATTTCAGCGAAGTGCAGGGCGTAATGATCGGTATGCGGAACCCTACCAGACCGGGATCTGATGCAAGGCCACATTCGTTGTGTATGTGGGTAGATGAACTGCGTGTAACAGACTTTAAAAACAGCTCGGGCTGGGCGGCTAATGCAAGAGTTAACACCAAGCTTGCTGACTTTGCTAACGTTACGGCTACAGGTGCTTATACTACCGTAGGTTTCGGGGGCTTGCAGCAGAAAATAGCGCAGCGTGCCCGCGAGAACACAGCCCTGTTTGATGTAAGCGCCAATATAGTTGCTGATAAATTCCTTCCGGAGAAATCAGGCATCAAGATCCCGGTATCAGTGCAGTATGGCACCCTGAACAGCGAACCACAGTTCGACCCACTGGATAAAGACGTACCGCTGGAGGAATCCCTGTCCAGGTTTGAATCGAAAGACGCCCGTGATGAATACCGCAAAGAAGTAACCACCCGCGAGACCCGGAAAAGCTTCAGTTTGCTGAATGTTCGGAAAGAGCGCACTGACCCGAACGACAAAGTACGTCCTTACGATATCGAGAATATCTCGCTGAGCTATGCGTATGCCGAGCGCCTGTTCACAGACATTGAAACGGACCGCGATTTCACGAAGACCTATACTGGGGGCATTGCTTATACTTACAACAATACCACCGCTAAGAACTATGCGCCGTTCGAGAAAAGCCAGGCACTGAAATCACCGTACTTGCGCCTGATCAAGGACCTGAACTTTACGCCGCTGCCAAACAGTTTTGCTTTCCGCGCTGACCTGGACCGCCGTTACAATGAAACGTTCCTGCAGCGCCGCGACCCTGTTACCGGACTTACTACTACCCGCGGTATCGAGCCAACGTTCCAGAAGTATTTCTACTTCAACAGGATCTATGACATGAAATGGGACATCAGTAAGAGCCTGTCGCTGGACTATACGGCTACTAATCGCGCTGTGGTAGACGAGCCTGATGACCGCATCAATAATGAAATAGACTCACTGCAGTATAAGAATGATATCATCTGGAAGAACCTGAGCCGTGGTGGACGAACCACTAACTTTAACCAGACCATAGCGGCCAACTATAAACTGCCGCTCGATAAACTCCCACTGGTAGACTGGATCGGTGCCGAGACGCGCTATTCCACCACGTATATCTGGACGGCAGGCTCTACAGCGCTGAACAACGATGCTGATTTCAGGTTAGGCAACACGGCTGAGAATAACAGAGAATTTACCGTTAACGGCCGCCTTGATCTGGTTAAACTATACAACAAGGTGAAGTTCCTAAAGAGTGCCAACACGCCTGCTGCGCCAGTGCCTGTACGCGCTGCTAATGATACAACTGCCAAATCAGGTCCGAATAATAAAGTGGTGAATTCGATTGCCAGGTTCCTGATGATGACGCGCTCTGTAAACTTTACTTACCTGCAGAACAAAGGCACCATGTTACCGGGCTACCTGCCAAGCACTAAGTTCCTGGGTTTTGAAGAAGGCTTTGATGCACCGGGTCTGCCGTTTATAGTTGGCAAGCAATACGACCTGGACGAACTATACCGCCGTGCAGCAAGCAATGGCTGGTACACCGACAGCAGCCAGTACCTGAACACACCGCTTAGCGCTATAGTTACTGAATCGTTTACGGCACGTGCCAACCTGGAACCGTTTAAGACATTCAATATTCAGGTAGATGTAACGCGCAATATGTCGGAGATAAACGAGGTGTTCTACCGCAAGGAGTTTGACGATTTTGGCAACCTTAGTGACGAAGCGCAACGCCAGAACCCGATCACGACAGGCGCTTTCAGTACATCGTTTATGGCGCTGGGTACCTTGTTTGAGTCTGGCGAGGCTGGTGTTTCTGAAGCGTTTGAAAACTATATCCGTTACCGTTACGCCATACAGGATAAGCTGTCTGCTGCTAATCCGGCCGCCGGTGCCGAGGGCTACACCCTGAACTCGCAGGATGTGTTGATGAATGCCTTCCTGTATGCGTACCAGGGCCGTAATGTAGATGACTACAAAGCAGAATCGAAGAGCCCGTTCAGCAGGTTGCCGATACCGAACTGGCGCGTTGACTATAACGGTTTATCTAACCTGCCGTTCTTTCAGCAGTGGTTTAGCCAGGTTAACTTAACGCATGCCTACAACTCCACTTACAACATAACCAACTTTACCACATCGCTGGCCTACGAAACAGAACCGAACGGCTTCCCGACGCAGGTAAACGAATTTGGCCAGATCGTACCATACTATATAGTTACGCAGCTTACCGTGGCCGAAAGACTTGCTCCGTTGCTGGGTGTAAACTTCCGTACCAAAACAAACCTGACTGGCCGCCTGGAATATAAAGTAGAACGTAACCTGTCGCTTAACCTGACCAATGCACAGATTACCGAAACCAACGTGAAAGATTATGTGATTGGCCTGGGTTATGCCACTTCAAACTTCCGGATTCCGATACGCATCGGAGGCCAGCGGAAGGTATTGGAGAATGAACTGAACATGCGCCTCGATTTTTCGGTAAGAGATAACCAGACCGTGCAGCGTGCTATTGCCCGCGACGACCAGGGCGTGGAAAGCAGCCAGAACCAGATCACGAATGGAACGCGGCAGTTACAGCTTCGCCCAACTGTAGATTACCTGATAAGCGAGCGTGTAAACATCCAGTTCTATGTATTGCGTACCGTATCGGACCCTAAAATATCGACCTCTTTCCGGAATAGTGTAACCGAAGGCGGTATTCAACTTAGAGTTAGTTTGCAATAAAATTTTAGCATAACGAAAAACACTGTATTTTTGAGCCAGTCATTAACTAACAGATAGAAGCAATGAATTTACCTGAGAACCTGAAGTATACAAAAGACCACGAGTGGGTACGCATCGAAGGTGATGTAGCTATAGTTGGCATCACTGATTTTGCACAAAGCGAGCTTGGCGATATCGTTTATGTAGACATCGACACAGTTGACAAGCAGATCAGCAGAGAAGATGTATTTGGTACTGTTGAGGCCGTTAAAACGGTATCTGACCTGTTCAGCCCACTGAGCGGTACAGTGCAGGAGTTTAACAATAAACTTGAAGACAGCCCTGAGCTTGTAAACTCTGACCCGTATGGTGATGGCTGGATCATTAAAATGTCGATTGAAAACACAGCTGAGCTTGAGGATCTGCTAACAGCTGCTGCTTACCGCGAGCTGATCGGCCAGTAATTACACCTTACAAGGTTTGATACTACGCTACAACTTTTTTACCATAATGTGGGCAGCAGTAATTTTACTTACCACGCTGCTGCCCTCATCTTCCATGCCTTCGGTTTCCATCTGGGACCTTTTTTCTTTTGATTCTTTTGCGCATGCCAGCATGTTTGCGGTACTGTGCTTCCTGATGATCGTGGGCCTCACCAAGCAATACACCTTCCCGAAACTTAAGCACTTCTCAATCCGGGTATCCTTATTTATTTGTTCGATGTTTGGCATTGCCATCGAGATACTACAGTTTAGCGTGGTGCCAGGCCGCAGCGCTGAAATGATGGATATTGTAAGCAACAGCATAGGCTGCCTGATCGGTATAGTTGTCTTCCGCTGGATCTATACCTGGTAAAATAAACCTGTATTTTGGCTGAGCCTTTTTATATTTAAGGTATGAAGCCATTTTTCCTGATACTTATAGTTTGCCTGAGTGCCCTGCCTTTGCAGGCGCAGGATATGCCGCGTGTACGCCAGACGCTCGATACACTGACAAGCCCTTACTTTCATGGCCGTGGGTATATTTTTGACGGCGACGCCAAAGCTGCCAACTATATCCGCGACAGGTACGAAGCAGCTGGCTTAAAACCTATAGCCGGTTCTTATTTCCAGGAGTTTACCATGCCTGTTAACCGGGTAACTCAAACCCCGCAACTTATAGTTGATGGAACTACCCTTGCGCCCGGAACTGATTTTGTAGCCAGCGCCCAAACAGCCAGCGGTAAAGGAAAAGTAACTATAGTTTTCCTCGATACGCTGGTGTTTACAGATGCCAGGGCAGCCCAGAAATTCTTCTCGCAGGACCTTCGTAAAAAAGCACTGGTCTATCCTCAGAAATTCAGGAAGCAACTATGGGAATTACCGGAACCTTACCCCCAGAAAGTTCTGAGCGCGAAACTACATATCATACTTCAGCCCAAAGGCCTGCTCACTACCGTAGCCACTACTCCTGCCCCGGTGCCCATGCTGGAAGTAAAAGAAAGTGCATGGCCAGCCAAAGCGCGTAAAGTAAAGTTTAATATCACCACAGAGTTTTCGCCAGCGCACCAGGCCCGAAATGTCATAGCTTTTATTCCCGGCACTGCTCAGCCGGACTCGTTTATAGTTTACACAGCGCATTACGATCACCTTGGCGGGCAAGGCAAAGGCATTTACTTTCCGGGGGCGAACGATAATGCCAGCGGTACGACCATGTTGTTGGAACTGGCTGAACACTATAGCAAACCTGAGAATAGACCAACCTATAGCATCGCGTTTATGGCTTTTGCTGCCGAAGAGGCCGGATTGCTGGGCTCCTCCTATTACACCAACCATCCACTCTTCCCGCTGCAGAACATCCGTTTTCTGGTTAACCTGGATCTGCTAGGTACCGGCGACGAGGGCATGATGGTAGTAAACGGGAGTATCCATCCGAAAGAATTTGTACTACTGCAAACTATAAACAAGCAGCATAATTACCTTCCGCAACTAAAAATGCGTGGTCGGGCGGCTAATTCCGATCATTTCCCATTTTCGGAGAAAGGGGTTCCGGCATTCTTCTTTTACACCCTGGGCGGAACCACATTTTACCACAACACCGAAGACCAGGCAGCGCAACTTCCGCTTACTAAGTTTAAAGAAGTTTTCAGGCTGATAACGGATTTTACCAGCGCATTGCAGGCAACGAAGTAAATCAGCAAACTATAAATCTGTTGTTGCAACACTAAGTTTATAGCCTTCTAAACCAGCTTAAAATTGTAAAATTGGTTGCCAATAGCTACATTGTATACCTCAATTTAAAGAAGTAATCTGGTTGTAACAGTTTTTACGAAGTGCCTGTGAAGAAGCGTTGGAAATGCCCGTTTAATGTGCTGCAGTGGGTAACATGTGTTGGCTTGCTGCTGTGCAGTATACAGGTTACAGCCCAGCAACAGGCGCCCCGGAAAACCGAAGCTGCAAAACTGAAAAGGATAGCCCCCGGGCTGGAGCAGAGCATCGGTAAAACTGGCAGCAAAACAGTGCGGGTGCAGGTTAAAAATAAAGCGCAGTTTCTGACCTGGCTCACCGAAAACAACTATAACGGTAACGTTACCCAAACCACACCCTCCGCGCAGATACTCACACTCAGTAATGTTTCAGCAAAAACGCTGCAGCAGTTAGCTAATTCGGGCCTGGTTACTTACATCGACAAACCAAACCGACAGGCCAGGGAAGAAATAGAGCTGAAAGACGCTGACTTTGCGGTAAACAACATCTATGCTATCCGGAGTTTGTACCCGCTCCTGAATGGCAGCAACATGACTGCTTCAGTAAAAGAAGGTGCTTTTAACCCCAACGACATTGACCTGAAAGGCCGCGCCCTTTCCCCTGAATCTTTCGGAACCACTTTTACCCCGCATGCCACTACCATGGCTACCATTATAGCTGGTGCCGGTAATTCGGGCCCGAAAGGCAGAGGCATAGCAGACCATGCCTGGCTTGCTTCTTCTGATTTCGCGGAGCTTTTCCCGGATAACAGCAAGTCATTACTAAGCAAAGGCATCAGCTTACAGAACCACTCGTACGGTGTTGGCGTGGAGAATTACTATGGCCTGGAATCTGCTGCATATGACCGGGAGATCTATCAAAACCCTACCTTACTGCACGTTTTCTCGTCTGGCAACAGCGGCGACAAGGCCGATGAAGTGGGAAACTATGTGGGCATGGCCGGCTTTGCTAACCTAACCGGACAGTTTAAAACATCTAAAAATACACTGAGCGTAGGCGCCATCGAACCGACCGGAAAAGTAGGTTTTCTCAGCTCTAAAGGTCCTGCTTACGATGGCCGTGTAAAACCTGAGTTGGTTGCTTTCGGCAAAGGCGGTACTTCAGAGGCGGCAGCTGTAGTATCTGGGGTGGCCTTGCTGGTGCAGCAGGCTTACAAAGAGATGCATGGCGGCTTACCCACCGCAGCACTTGTAAAAGCGGCCCTGATAAACAGCGCTGATGATGCCGGCAGGCCGGAAGTTGATTTCGAAACCGGGTTCGGGAACACAGATGCTTTTGGCGCTATTAAAACGATACAGGAAAACAGGTTTATAGTTGGGGAAGTAACCAATAAGGCCACGCAGCAGCACACGATCAGTGTTCCGGCAGGGACTCAGAAGTTAAAAGTAACCCTAGTGTGGCATGAGGTAGAAGGCAGCCCGGAAGCAGCAAAAGCCCTCATCAACGACCTCGACCTGACCCTTACAACTGTAAACGGTGCGGTTCTGAAGCCTTGGGTACTGAGCAGTTTCCCGCACCCCGACTCGTTGCAATTACCAGCCAAACGCCGTGAAGACCATCTGAACAATGTGGAACAGGTAACTATAGATTTACCAGCTGCCGGCACCTACCAGGTAAAGGTATTTGGCTATGATGTGCCGCAGGGTCCGCAGAACTATAGTTTGGTGTATGAATTTGAGACAGGCCCTGAGTGGGTTTATCCAACTATAGGAGTAAACCTGCAGGCGGCAAGTGTTAACCGCCTACGCTGGAAGAGTACACTACCAGGTGAAAAAGGAAAGCTGGAATATAAATTACAAAACAGTACAGAGTGGAAACTCATAGCTGATAATATTGATCTGGCAGCAACCTACTTTGACTGGAACGCTCCTGATGTTATAACCAAGGCACAGTTACGGCTAACAACACCGACTACAACTACACTGTCCGGCGACTTTTTACTGACCAAACAGCTAAAACTAAAAGTGGGCTATAACTGCGACGACCAGGTAATGTTGCATTGGGCTAAACTAGCAAATGCGGAACAGTACCAGTTGTACCAGGTTGGCAGCACGCACCTGGAGCCTTTCCTGGTGACAGCCGATACCCTGGCCTTGCTGAACAAGAGCCAATTGCAGGGTTTGCCCGGGTTCGTGAACGTTGCTCCTTTTATAGACGGCACCCAGGCTGAGACCAGCGAAACGGTTGCCTTTAACCAGATGGGCATCGGCTGCTATATCAAGATGTTCCTTCCTTACCAGTTCGTTACCGATTCCGTGGATTTGCAACTGGAGCTGAGCACGCGTTACCAGGTTACTTCTGTAACGCTGGAACGCCTTGTTAGAGGCAACTATACAGCGGTACAAACTATAGCGCCTGTTACGCAATTAGCTTATAAATTACACGATACCTCTCCTGTTTTAGGCAAGAACATGTATCGGGTAAAGGTTACTACAGCAGATAACAAGTTTTACTATAGTCAGCCGGAAGAAGTGCTATATGCAGATGCCGGCTTTGTGCAGGCCTACCCCAACCCTATACCATCAGGCGAAATCTTGTCGGTTGCCGTTGCCAGCGATGTAGCCATCGTACAGTTATATGATCAGTTAGGAAAGCTGGTGTATGAGTCTGAGGAGTATGGTGTGATAAAGCAGATTTCTACTGCAGGCCTTAAAGGTAGTTTGTATATTATGCGCCTTAAGACTGAAACGGGTAATTATGTTATCGGCAAGGTTTTAGTTTTATAGTTGCTCTTTTCATCCCGAATGAAGCCGAGAAGACTTCTGTGTTATAGTTTCTCTTTTGTCATTTCGACGTTAGGAGAAATCTGAGTGCTATAGTTTGCTGCTCAACAATTCGAACCAAGCCTTTTCTTTCAAATAATCTCTACTCCTGGGAGCTCTACATATATACTGTTCTATTGTTGGCTTTGGTGCCCTCATGGCCGGGAGGCCCCGTCTTCGGGCATCGCGCGGTGTACATTTCTTTTGCTCGTGCCTCACAATACCTTCGGTACCAGAAATCTACAAGGCGCTCAACCCAAAGACTGAGATGTTTCGCATAGTTACCAACATCTATAGTTTTAACCGATAAGCTTCGAGATTGATTGGGATAATAGTTCCGAAGGGACAGGTAAACCTGTCCTGCTCGTAACGTGAACTATAAAACTATAGCTTAAACTATAGCTATAGCCGGAATTCCCCTCTCGGTAGGGGTAGAGGTGGTTGGACCGCAGCAACTATAAGACAATAGCCACCGTCACTACTTTTGCCTGCCCCCTACAGGGCCAGTTCCAGTTGAGTCAGGAGACTCAACACCATCGTAAGTCACGAGCGTAGACGCTCACGCCAGCGGAGATGGTTGGACCACCAAGAGTTTAAAACCATAATCCAAACCCCTATAAAACAGTAACAGCTCCCGCCTTGCGGCAGGAGCTGTTACTGTTTGTTTTAAGGTGTAGTTAGGTTTTGCTCTATCGCTTAGTATAGGTAGTTAAGAGCAGTAACGTCGTTTGCGTTGAACGGACGGTTCTGGCCAGATCCGATACAAGCCAGCATCCATGAGTTTGGATCCTGAGCTGATGGAGTACCCGGGATCAGAATAGCACCTACAGTTGAAGCACCTTCGTTAGAGTAAGAACCACCGCAAGAGTAGCTTCTGTCCATATAGTCCGTGTGACGGAAACCGATGCAGTGACCGATCTCGTGTGCAAGGATAGTAGTGAACCAAGCCTGGTTAGGGTTAGTACCGATGTAACGGGTAGCTATCTTGATGTTGTTATGTGGATCACCAGCAGAAGTTGGGAAACCAGCAGAAGCAAGATACTGAGCTGACTTAGGAGCTGCCTGAAGGTAGATGTTACCACCAGAAGATACACGGCTCATAGTGATATTTAAGCCTTGCGCATTATAACGATCGATTGCTGCATCCAGAGCTGTCACATAAGTAGCAGGAAGAGCCGGGTCGATAGAAAGCGTAATGTTACGAACACCACCACCTGTGTTTACCAGGTTAGTAGTACGGTACTGCTCAGACTCACCAACGCGAAGCGCTTTAGTGTTGTGCGCAGCAGATAGATCGCCTTCAGATAAGAAGATATCGCCTTCCACTACGTAACCGCCTTCTACTTTCTCAACATTCTTGTTGTAGAAGCCTAGCTCAGAAATTCTGCTTAAAGCATTTTCAGATACAGTGTCCTGAATCTTTACTTCTTCATCCTGCTGGCAAGATGTGAAACCAAAGGCCGCTACCATAGCGCCAACGATTAGTAAACGATTTACTTTCATAAAAATTTTTAGGTGTTAAAGTTAAACATAATTGAAATGTAGAAATTCGAATATTACGCTCCAAGCATTTAAACCAATATTTTAATGTGTTTCAACATCGATCTTACAACTTTAAAAAGGTTATATCCTATTGCAGCAAATTGTATCATTTTAACAATAGATTCAGCGTTAAAACATCGAGTTTTTACTATATGTTTACCATTGTGGTTCTTTATATCCAGTTCCGTATCAGAAAAACCTAATGATTTGTAAATCAGGCGCTTTTATTTTTTAGAGGTTAGCGCCGCTGCCAAAACTTGCCCCGCTTTAACAATAATAGCATTGGGCTGCTCATATAGTTGCCAACTTGTATGATGCTATTCTGCACGAAACAATACGCCGGACTCTAAAACAGAACAGCTCCCACCACGAGGCAGGAGCTGTTCTGTTTGTTTTAAGGTAGTTTACTGTCGCTCTCTATTGCTTAGTATAAATAGGTCAGAGCAGTTTTGTCGTTATTATTAAACGGACGGTTCTGACCGTTACCAATGCAGGCAAGCATCCAGGATGTTGCATCAGGACCTGTTGGCGTACCAGGAATATGGATAGCACCTACGTTAGAGGCTCCTTCGTTCGCATAGCCACCGCCGCAAGAATAGCTTCTGTCCATGTAGTCTGTATGACGGAAACCGATGCAGTGACCGATCTCGTGTGCCAGGATAGTAGTAAACCAGCCTAAATTAGGGTCAGAGCCAATATAACGGGTTGCTACTTTAACGCTACCATACGGGTTACCACCTGAAGGGAAACCAGCGGAAGCAAGGTACTGGGCGTTTCTAGGAGCAGCTGTAATATTAATGTCTCCGCCAGAAGATACACGAGCCATTTTAATGGTAAGGTTTAGCGCATTGTAGCGGGCAATTGCTGCATCAAGAGAAGCTCCGTAAGTAGATGGCAATTTTGAATCTAAAGACAATGTGATGGTACGGCCGCCACTGGCATTTACCAGGTTAGTAGTACGGTACTGCTCAGATTCGCCAACGCGAAGTGCCTGGGTGTTGTGTGCAGCAGTCAGATCACTTTCTGATAAGAAGATATCGCCTTCCACTACATAACCACCTTCTACTTTCTCAACATTCTTGTTATAGAAGCCAAGTTCAGAAATTCTGCTTAAAGCACTTTCAGATATAGTGTCCTGAGTTGTTATTTCTTCATCCTGCTGGCAGGATGTAAAACCAAAGGCTGCTACAAAGGCGCCAACTAATAGTAAACGATTTACTTTCATAGAATTTAAGGTGTTAAAGTGAGAAATAATTGAAAGGAAAAAATATTACCCCGATATACAACTCTCCTAATCAATTAGTTACAAACACCTGACCTCACTCCCCTATAAACTCAGCTATTTTTTAGTCAACAATCTATAATTTAAAGCATATCCCGATAACTAACCATTACTGTTTTAAGGGGTAAAACTTCGTCTTACACACCTGAGGCTATAAATTTTATGGATAAGCGTCTATCCCGCTAAGCATCAGCAAAATGACAAAAAAATAACCGCCTGCCACAAAAAATGTAGCAGGCGGTTATACTTTAAGCTTAACTATAGTTTATAGTATGTTGTTGATTTGTTCTTTTATCTTCTCGAGCTCTTCCTTCATTTCTACAACGTGGTGCTGTATAGTCGAGTCGTTTGCCTTCGAGCCGATCGTGTTAATCTCCCGGCCTATCTCCTGCGATATAAAGCCAAGCTTCTTACCGGTTGGCTCAGGCAGGTAAACGGTTTCGGTGAAGTAGTGCAGGTGGTTTACAAGGCGTACTTTTTCTTCAGCAATATCCAGTTTCTCTATATAGTACACCATTTCCTGCTCAAAACGGTTCTGGTCGTAAAGCTCTGATGAAGACAGTTCAGCCATGTGGCCTTTAATGCGGTTACGGATTTGCTCCATACGGGTAGGGTCGTGCTTATCTACTTCGGCCAGCAGAATCCGGATCTTATCTATATAAGACATGATTTCGGTAGTAAGCGCTTTGCCTTCGTTGTTACGGAAGTTTATGATACTTACCAATGCTTCCTGCACTAATGGCTCTACCTGCCCCCATTCAGCGTCTCCGCTTGCATCCTCTACCTGATCCTGCAGCAACACATCGGGCATGTGTAGGGCCAGCCTGAACAAATCATTTTTAGACCCACCCACGACATCGGCCGCATCATTGAGCTCGTTGTAATACGTTTGCAGTAAGTCTTTATTGATGGTGCTTTTAGCCTTCTGAGCCTTGTTCTTTACATAATCCACACTCACACTTACCTTGCCACGCACCAGGGCTTTTTGTATCATATTCCTGATTTCGTATTCTTTATCAGACAGAAACCTCGGGAGCCGTACGCTCAGGTCCAGGCTTTTAGAGTTTAGCGATCTTATCTCTACTGAAATGCAGTATTGGTCTGTGTCGAGTCGGGCACTTCCGAACCCGGTCATGGATTGCAACATAAGCTAATTGAATGTTATCCTCGCAAATTAACTATAAATCTTCGTTTTTACGTTAGTTGAAAGTTAAAAGCTACCGAAAGGCTGCTGAGCAGGTGTAAGTTGATTGTATTTTTATTTACCTTTGAACTATGAAATTTGGTGTAGTCGTTTTCCCGGGGTCCAACTGCGACCAAGATCTTGTTGATGCGCTAAGTGTAGGCATGCAGCAGGAAGTTGTAAAACTATGGCACAAAGACCACGACCTGCAGGGTTGTGACTTTATATTGCTGCCTGGTGGTTTCTCGTATGGTGATTACCTGCGCTCTGGTGCTATTGCGCGCTTCTCTCCTATTATGCAGGAAGTGGTGCAGCATGCCAACCGCGGTGGGTATGTAATGGGTATCTGCAATGGTTTCCAGATTTTAACGGAAGCCGGTTTATTGCCTGGTGCCCTGCTGCGTAACGCCAACCAAAAGTTTATCTGCGATAATGTGTACATCAGGCCGGTAACTAACAACCTGTTACCAACCAGAAGCTTAGACCTGAACAAGGCCTACAAAATACCGGTAGCACACGGCGAAGGCCGCTACCACGCCGATAAGGATACGCTGCGCAGACTGGAAGACAACGACCAGATCATGTTCAAATACAGCAGCAACATTGCCGACACCCACGATATTTACAACATAAACGGTAGCTTACTGAACATTGCCGGCGTAGCTAACGAGAAGAAGAACGTATTTGGCATGATGCCGCACCCGGAACGCGCCGTAGACCCTGATTTAGGAAATACTGACGGCCGCGCCATCTTCGAATCTATCCTTGATCTGGTGAACGCTTAAGACAACATAAACTACAACAAAGGCCCGGAACTTAAACTTCCGGGCTTTTTATTTTCAGACTATTCTTTTTGCGCAAAAGGCCGGTATAGTTCGTCATCCAATGCCGATACAAAAGCGTCAATCACACTCAAGCCAACCGGCATGACTATTGCTATATAGTATAAGTTCTATTATAAACTCTACTTCTTAGCTTTATGAAAAAAATCTATACACTGTTGCTGCTTATACTTGGCAGCTACACTATGACACTGGCACAGCAGCAGCCGGCCTCCCAGTTTGTGAAAGCTACAACTGTTGAAGAATATGTAAGGGTGAGTGTCAGAAGTTTTCTTGTTCGTAAAAACTATACTGCATACCTAAACTATGGCGACGCCGATAAGCGAAACGGCCACATAACCGATAAACCAGGCGAAAAGCGGGAGTTTTTCACCCCTATGGGCGTGCTGACATACATGGCAAAAGAGGGGTGGCAGTTCGTTGCTTTTATTCCTGATGATGATGGAAAGATAACTGACCAGGCTTTTCTGATGAAGCGGGAGCTGCCTGTTACAAACTGATTACCTAAATAGCATGCTATGAATAACCGGCCTCAGAGCTAATCCCGTATTTATTGTTTATACTTTCAAAAGCCCCGCTTGCTACACAGGCGGGGCTTTTTTTGGCTTTAGCTAGCGTACAACTATAGATCTGGTTTGGACTTTTGTAATAACATGCTGTACCTTTGCACCCTCCATGAGAAAAGCTACTCCATTTATAGCCATCACTCCACCGTGACCAAATCGTAAATACCAGCCATGTACTTCAGGCTGGCCTCCGTTACAACGTATCATCTATAAAAAATTTACAGATGCTGACTTCTGTTTGCACCTGACCAGGTATTTTATCTATTACATGAAACAAGTTTTACGCCTCTTCGACTTCCGCCAGAAAGTTGATTATAAAGTAGAAATTCTGGCAGGGCTTACCGTGGCCATGACCATGATGCCTGAGTCGCTTTCGTTTGCCATACTGGGTGGTTTTCCGCCACTGGTTGGGTTATATGCTGCTTTTATCATGGGTCTGATTACTGCCATTTTTGGTGGTAGGCCGGGCCTTATTTCGGGTGGTGCGGGCGCAACAGTGGTGGTACTTATTGCGCTGATGCAGTCGCATGGCATTGATTATGTATTTGCGGCCGTGGCATTGGCAGGCATCCTTCAGATTATAGTTGGTTTGTTTAAGCTGGGCAAATTCATCAGGTTAGTGCCGCAACCGGTTATGTATGGTTTTGTGAACGGTCTGGCAGTTATCATTTTCACCTCACAGTTGGAGCAGTTTAAAACTATAGTTAACGGCCAGACCACCTGGCTCACCGGCAGCCCACTCTGGATCATGCTTGGGTTGGTAGCGCTAACTATAGCCGTTATCGTTTTATTTCCAAAAATCACTAAAGCTGTTCCGTCCTCTTTGGTAGCTATTATAGTTGTATTCCTGGTTGTGCTGGGTTTCGGAATCGATACCAGGATGGTTAAGGATATCGCGTCTGTAAGTGGTGGCTTCCCTCCTTTCCATGTCCCGCAGGTGCCTTTTACTTTTGAAACGCTACAGATCATCTTCCCTTATGCCTTAATTATGGCAGGCGTTGGCTTAACCGAAAGTTTACTGACCCTGAACCTGGTAGATGAGATGGTAGGCAACCGTGGCAACAGTAACCGCGAAAGCATAGCCCAGGGAAGCGCCAACGTACTGAACGGCTTCTTCTTTGGAATGGGTGGCTGTGCCATGATCGCACAGACGCTGGTTAACCTTTCGGCTGGTGCCAGAGCACGTTTATCTGGTATAGTTGCCGCACTAACTATACTTTTAATTGTGCTGTATGGCGCGCCTGTCATAGAACTGGTGCCAATGGCTGCACTTGTTGGTGTTATGGTGATGGTGTCTGTAGGTACGTTTGAGTGGATCAGTTTCCGGATCATCAACAAGATGCCGAAGCACGATATTTTTGTAGGCATACTGGTAGCGCTCATCACCATCTGGCTGCATAACCTGGCACTGGCCGTACTGATCGGTGTTATTATCTCAGCGCTGGTGTTTGCCTGGGAAAGCGCCAAGCGCATTAGGGCGCGCAAGTATACCGATGCCAATGGCGTAAAACATTATGAAATTTACGGTCCGCTCTTCTTTGGCTCTGTAGCTGCCTTCTCCGAAAAGTTTGATGTGCAGAACGACCCTGCTGAAGTGATCATTGATTTTAAGGAAAGCCGGGTGGCCGATATGTCGGGGATTGATGCGTTACACAAACTAACGGAGCGCTATCGCCTGGCCGGCAAAAAGCTGCACCTGCGCTACCTGAGCGAAGACTGCCGCCGCCTGCTAACCAATGCCCAGGATGTGATAGAAGTTAATATTCTGGAAGACCCGAACTATACAGTAGCGGCGGTTAAACTATAAAGTAAAAGGCTCGGGAGTTTTAAGCTTCCGGGCCTTTTACTTTATAGTTTGAATGAGCAAATGAGCATATAGCTACAACCTACTCTACCACCCCATTCACTGCATCAATCATAGCTAATACCTCGCTTGGATGACCATCAATACGTTCGCCGCGTTTTTTGCCCAGCCGTACGATTATAGTTTCTTTCTCAGGGATGACGATGATGTACTGGCCCAGGATACCGCGTGCATAAAAAATGTTCTGACCTTTATAGTTGGGGAGCAGCCACCACTGGTAACCATAATCGGCGGGTTTGCCGGATGCGTTGAACAGGCCGTTTGGGGTAATAGATTCGCGTACATACGCCGGGTCAACTATAGTATCACCGTTCCATATCCCGTTATTTAAGTATAGTTTACCGATGCGGGCAAAATCGCGGGCATTGCTGAAAAAGCAGCAGTAGGCTTTTTCTATACCGGTTGGGTTATCAACACTCCATTCGGCATCGTGCTCCGCACCCATCGGTTTCCATAGTTTGTCTTCAGCGTAACGGCTCAACGATTTTCCGGTCGCAGCTTCTACCACCATCCCTAATATCTGTGTATCGCCGCTTTTGTAGCTGAATTGTTTTCCCGGTTCTTCCACAGCTTCCAGCCGTTTAATTACCTTTTTAAGATTGGTGCCATAGTAGGCTTCGGTGGTAACAGAAAGTGGGTTGGCGTACGACTCATCCCAGTTCAGCCCGGAACTCATCATCAGCAGGTGTTTTATAGTTATCTTCTGCTTATCTCCTTCTTTAAACGACGGCAGGAAATCGGCGACTGGCTGATCTATGGATTTAATAGCACCATCGCGCAGCGCTGCACCAACCAATATGCTTACGATACTTTTAGCTACCGAAAAAGAATTGCTTAGCGACTCATCTGAATACCCTTGCCAGTACTGCTCATGAAGGATAGAATCACGGTGGATAACCAGGAAAGCCACTGATTCCAGTTCTTCGTGCAGTTGCTGCAAGCCATCAGGAAATACTACTTTGTTATAGTTAGCAGCCTGTGGCCAGGGCTGTGCTTTGGCAGGTGCATCAACCGTGCGTTGGTCAAATATCAGGTTATCGTCTATATCGGCAAAGTTGTAGACCAGCGCTTTATACACATAATTTTTATCAGCCATGTGCAGCCACGCAGCCAAAAGGCCCAGCAACAATACTCCCCCGACAGTAAAGCGTTTTGCTTTCCGGTTCATGAGCGCTTTCTAGAAATCGTAGCCCAGTGTAATGTATACTTTAGGTCCCTGGCTGCCCAGATCTTCCTCGCTCCAGGCCACATCCAGTTTACCATACACCCCGAACAGCGTAGAACGGGCGCCAAAACCATAGCCAACCAGGAACGGGTTACGATAGTTTATAACGGTTATCTCGAATGGGTTTCGCTGTGTAGGGCTTGTGCGGCCACCAACTATACGTGTGTTAATAGAGTTATTTCCGGTGAACGGGTTAGAACCATTGTAAGCAGAACCTGCATCGGCAAAGGCGGTAAGCTGCAGGTTACGGAAGAAACCGGAGCCAACGGCACCATTATAGAGGTATTGTATAATCGGAACACGTAGCTCGGCATTAGCCAGCAGGTGCTTATGACCGGTACGGGTATTATAGTTGAAACCACGAAGCGGTAGCGCGTATTCCAGGTAAAACAGGTCCGGTGCCGATTGTATGTTCACATCGTTTCGTTCGGTCACATCATCTTCGCCGGCAAACAGCCAGTTATCCATACCACCGATCAGGTAGTTTTTCGGAGAATTGCCAAAGAAAGCGCCATAACTTAAGCGGGTTGCCAGTATAATTTCGCGGTGGATCTTCTGGTAGTGGCGCAGGTCTACATAAAACTTGTTGAAGTTGGCATTGCTGTTTTCAAAATCGCGCAATGATAAAACTCCAACTTTCATGCGGGTACCTTCCATCATGTTTACGCCGGTAACTACTGAGTTATCGTACACCAGTTCCACGTTACCGCCATACATGTTGTTTACACTATCAGGAGTAGAGAAATCGCTGATCTGGGTAAAACGGGTACTTACCAAACGCGGCTGCGCACGAAGGCTTGTACTATAGCTTAGCGGGTACACCAGCAGCGGCGCAATCTCGTTGCGGGCATTGCGAACTATAGCGCCCGGAGATTCCAGCACAGAACTTACCAGCACATCCCGGCGGAACTGCACGCCCAGGTCTACACGGTTTTTCAGGTTTACATATTCAGCAAAAGCACGGCTGGTTTCGAGGTCGGTGCGCAGGTAAGCAGTGCCACGTATATGGTGATTCTCGAACAGGTCGCTCATATTTACACCTGCTACCAGACCAAAGCCAAGCTGCGGATCGGCATAAACGGAGGTAATGATCTCGTGCACACTAAAACGGGTATCATATTCCAGCGGCCCGGCTATTTTGAACTCAGGAGTTGTGTTGGCTTTAGGTGCTGTGGCAACCGGTGCTGCTACCTTGGCGGTTGTATCGGTTTTTGTGGTCGTGTCGGTTTTAGCCTGCTCTGCTCCAAACTCATAATTTTCTATGTTTACCTCACCTTCCTTACGCTCCGTCTTTACTTCTTTGGTGGTCTCACTTTCAATTAGCTTGCGGGCTGTATTGGTGGTTTGTGGTACACGGGCACGGGCCTCGAGTATGATCTGCCGGGCTGTTTTGGGCAGCGTAGCCTGTGGTGTAAAACTATAATCCGGTATCAGGTAGATAAAATCACGGCCATTATCTTTTGCTGCAACGGCCAGCGTATTGTTGGCCGCACTGTAATCGTAGGCCTCGATATTCTGCACAAAGTTTGAAACTGCTGCACTGGAATTAGCAGCAAGGTTATAAGCATAAAGGCTGCGGATACCATTTTCTTCGCTCAGGAAAACGAAGTTACCATCGGCAGTGGCGCGTGGCCTTAGCTCGCTGGCAATACTGGAGGTTAGCTGTGTTACGGTTACCGGCGCGGTTTGCTGCAGCAGGAAAATATCATAGTTCTCCACCACATCCCGGAAAGAAGCTTCCTGCATGCGGCCCGTAGAATCTACCCATCGGTTAGAGCTGAACACGATGCCTTTGCCACCTTTTAGAAAAGCGGGGCTTATATCATCGTAAATATCATTGGTAAGCTGGCCTATTAATTTGCCATTGCTCTGCAACAGGTACAGGTCGGTCTGGCCACCATCTACAGCACTTATTACCAGTTGGCTGCCGTCTTCAGAGTAGCTCATGTCGCGCACCTGGCTAAAGCGCTCCAGCGTAGATGCTGGCTTTGTAAGGTCATCGTAAAAGGGCAGGAAGGAGCTTTTATTTTTTGCATTTACCTGCCGGAGCAGCATATTTCCCCTCCTCGATTCGATAAAGCCCAGCTGCGTGTTGCTGCGCCATGCCAGCACAGGTAAACTATAGTCTGTAGGCTGGTCCAGGGATTTGTAACCACCGCGCCAAACGACATGGCTGCCTTTGCCTTTTACTTCTTTTACAATGATCTTATAGCTTCCGTGGTCGTTTTCGGCATAAGCCAGGTAGTTGCCATCGGGGCTAAGAACAGGCTCGGTGTAGCGCAGGGCACGCTTATTTTTATCAAACAGTTTCTTATCATCCGGCATCGACACAAACGGGTTGTCGGAGCGCATATTTATTTGCTGGTAATAGTTCAGCCAATCCTGCAGGAAACGTTTGTAAGGAATGTTCAGGCTGCTGGTTATGCCTATTTCCACATCGCGGGTAATGCGTGTCAGGTTCAGGATGTTCTGGATAGATGTGTAGCCGTAGCGCTCTGCAATGTAATTCCACATCGATTGGCCGGTTTTTTCCGGGTGGCGCATCAGCATTTGTTCCGGACGTTGCTTATTGCCTTCCAGTAACAGATCGCGGACGTGGCTATCCATGTCCAGGCTCCAGCCCTCGGCAGTATACGCGGCTACGCCACTTACAAACCATTCCGGCAAACGCAACAGGTAGCTGCTTTGTAAGGCCTCTTTTAAGCTACCACCATACATCATATCGTTCAGCAGCAGTTCGGTAAGTTTGTAGCTTAGTTCGGTTTTAAAATCAGTCTTAGTACCATCGTAGGCTAGCTCCAGCTTGTTTTTCATGAACAGGGTTTCACCGCCTGTCTGGAACTGGTCGCTGTACAAACCAATGTTACTCTGGCGAAGGTCTGTAGGAGAATTGTAAAGTATGAGCGTAATTTTGGAGTATGGGTAATATCCGATCAGGCTGGTAATGCGCTTGAGTTCGCGCTCTGCGTAGTCGGCTGCGTCTTTGGCGGTCTGGTCGCCGCCTTTATAGAAATACAGGTTAAAGTTCTGCGTGTTGTATAGTTTCCAGTCGAAGTTCTTGTACTGGATACGGCTTTTGCCAAACGGATCGCGGCCAGGTTGTGCCTGAAGGGCAGCACCCGACAGTATGCAGCAAACAAACAGCAAAAGTAACCTTGTATAAAAACGCATGCGCTTAGAGTTGTAGGTTTTGGTGTTTTATGTAGTCGTAATATAACGAAAAATATCGCGAAATGTGTATGTCAGGCATTAATTCTGTTTGTCCGGCCAGTGCATCGGCAAAGTGCTGCGACAGGTAAGGAGCCATTAATACGCCTTTCGAACCCATTCCGTTAAACACACTCAGTTGCTTATAGTTTGGGTGCGTGCCTGCCAGTGGTTTTCGGTCGCGTACAGCTGGCCGAATACCGGCCCAATGCCCTGTAACTTCAAACTCCTTTGTAGTGATCTGCCTGAACTTTTCGCTTAGTTCACCAGCTGCCAGTTCGGTTATTTCTTCATCCGGATTTCGCCAGTCGTAAGTTGCCCCGATAATAAAGCGACCTGCTCCTTCTGGCACAACGTAAACGCCTTTGTTATAGATGCATTCGGGGCTGAAATTCTGTTCGGTCTGCACTTCCAGCACTTCACCTTTGGTTGGCTGCAGCGGTAACCAGGCAAAGTATGGGTTATGGATGACCTGGTAGCCTTCGCAAAAGACAAGATGCTTTGCCTTTATAGTTTTATAGTTTACACCCTCTTCAGTTAGTTCCAGTTCTTTCATCTCGAAGCGCTCCGGTAGCATTAGGTTTTGCTGCAGCAGGTCTTCGGTGAGCAGGTCCAGCATTTCATATACATGCAGAAAGCCTCCCTTCTCGATCATGATGCCCCCGAAAGGATCTTCGATGCCGGGCTGGTTTATAGTTTGCGTGTAAGTGGCCGAGATGTAATCATTAAAGGCATCGCCGGCGCTTTTTGCCATCCAGGTGTTTTGTTCTTCTATAGTTGAGAAGATCTTATAGATAGGTTTGTGGAAGAACAGCTCTTTGCCAAAGCGCGATTCCAGGGCATCGTAAAAAGCATCGGCAGCGGGTACAAACATATCTGCAAGCCAGGATTTGGCAAAACGTTTTCCGGCAACAGGGTTCAATAAACCCGCTGCTACCCGCGAGGCAGAATTAGCTTTCGGCTCATCAATCACCAGTACTTTATTTCCGCGACTGCGTAAGGTCTCTGCTAAAATGGCGCCTGCCAGGCCGTGGCCTACAACTATAAAATCATAAATCATGGGGGCAAGTTACGAGATGTACCCGTTAAATTTGTAACTTAGAGGCCTATTTTATAGGCTCCGGCCACTACTATACCTATGAAAATTACACACTTTACCTTTAATGCCTTCGCTGAGAACACTTACCTGCTGCACGACGACACCAACGAATGCGTGGTAGTAGACCCGGGTTGTTCGGATGCCGGCGAAAAAGAGCAGTTAAAGAACTATATTAAAGACAATAATCTGAAAGTGGTGCGCCTGCTGAACACGCATTGCCACATAGACCACGTGCTGGGAAATAAGTTTGTAGCCAATGCTTATAATGTACCCCTAGAGATACACGAAAAAGATCTGGAAACACTACGTGCCATTCCGGTTTATGCGCCGGTTTATGGTATTACCAATTACGAAGAACAGTTACCGGCATCTTACTTAGAAGAAGGCGAACAGATAAAATTCGGCAATACTACCCTGGAAATCATTTTTGCACCAGGCCATGCGCCGGGCCACGTGGTTTTCTATAACAAAGAAGATAAGACCCTGATTGCCGGCGATGTGCTGTTTCAGGAAAGCATTGGCCGCACCGACTTACCCGGCGGCGATCATAATACACTTTTAAACAGTATCAGAACCAAACTTTTTACCTTACCTGATGAGGTTACCGTTTACCCGGGCCACGGGCCGGAAACAACCATTGGGCATGAGAAAAAGTACAACCCATTTTTGCAGTAACACCCGCTGCGAACTATAGCTTTCATGAAGAAACACATACCTAACTTTATAACCTGCCTTAACCTGTTTTCGGGTTGCGTGGCACTGTACTTTATTTTCCAGAACGAGCTGGTGTATGCCTCCTACCTGGTTGGCCTGGCTGCTGTTTTTGATTTTTTAGATGGAATGGTGGCCCGCGTGCTGGGCGCTTACTCTGAAATTGGCAAACAACTTGACTCGCTGGCAGACGTGATTTCGTTTGGTGTAGTACCAGGCGCGATGATGTTCATGTTACTCAAGCGTGCGGAAGGCGATCTGTTTTTACCTGAATTACTTCCTTTTGCCGGTTTTATCATCACCGTTTTCTCGGCGCTCCGTCTGGCTAAATTCAACATCGATACGCGTCAGACCACATCGTTTATAGGTTTGCCAACGCCAGCCTGTGCTATTTTTGTAGCCTCGTTGCCGCTTATACTGGCCAATGGGGAGCTCATGCATTTTGCCATTATCCTCAACAAGCTGGTGCTGCTGGCAACTATAGTTATCCTTTCGTTTTTGCTGGTTGCCGAGCTGCCTTTATTTGCGCTGAAATTCAAGAACCTGAACTGGGCCGATAATTCTGTGCGGTTTATTTTCGTGGGTCTTTCGGTTATGTTACTGGCTCTTCTTAACTTCGCAGCTATACCACTCATCATAGTGCTATATATAGTGTTATCTATTTTCAATAAACAAACCGCGTAACCATGAAATTCGTTGCCGAAATAAATGTAATGCCCCGCCCGGAATTGTTAGACCCACAAGGTAAAGCTGTTTTGCTTGGCCTGGAGCACCTTGGCCTGGACCAGGTAGAGAACGTGCGCATTGGCAAACACATTACCCTGCACCTGGATGCCGAAAATGAAACTATAGCCCGCGAGAAAGTGGACAAAGCCTGCAGCAAACTACTGGCTAACCTGATCATGGAGTCGTACGAATACGAGCTGAAGCAAGTATAAATTACTGGGGCACAATAAGCTGCCTGTTTTCTTGTTATTTTTATAAGGTGATGCCTTCCTGTTACAGGTGGGCATTATCTGCTTATTTAGTTCTGTGCGTTGCCTATGCAGTCACGTTTACATTTCCTGGTATGCATGCTGCTTTTTTTAAGCGTTATGGCTGGCACAGCTGTAGCCCAACACAAGGCCCCGGAACCAATTACACTTACCTGGGATGCGCAGGAATCAGTCTTCCCGGTTACCGGTCACGAAGCTAAGATCCCCTCTTTTAAAGGCGCAACTATAGATCTGCAACAACGCCTGCCCTACTACCGGTTATCCATCCCCAACACCCACATCAGCAGTTTTAAAGTAACAGAAGCTGTATTTGCACCTTTTTCGGGTAAAGAACAGGAACAGTTTAAGGGCATTACTTTTAACAATGAAGCGAAGGTTGAGTTCGTAAATGCGCGGCAAAATAAACAACCGGCAACTATAGTTTCGATCCTGCCGATCCGCAGAAACCCGCAAACCAATCAACTCGAAAAACTTACCCGTTTCAGCTATAGTTACAGCTCCGCAACTGTAGCTACCCAAAGCACAAACCGCACTGCCGGCAACTTTACAAATAACTCGGTACTAAGCTCCGGCGACTGGTATAAACTGGCTGTCACACAATCCGGGGTTCATAAAATTGACAAGGCTACCTTACAGGCTCTTGGCATTAACACGCAGAGCTTAGATCCTAAAACGATACAGCTTTTCGGGAATGGAGGCGGTATGTTGCCTCAGCCAAATAGTGCACCGGTGGCAGATGATCTACAGGAAAATGCGATCGTTGTAAGTGGCGAACAGGACGGACAATTTAACGACAACGACTTTATCCTTTTCTACGGGCAGGGACCACATACCTGGCTCTATAATCCCCAACAGGACAAGTTTGACCATACCTACAACGTTTACTCCGATACTACTTTTTATTTTTTGAGAGTTGGCCATAGTTCCGGGCTACGTGTACAGAATCGCGCGCAGGCAGCAGGAGCAACACAAACTATAACGACCTTTAACGAACACGTTTTTCATGAGCGCGATCTGATGAATGCTGTGCACTCGGGCCGCGAATGGTACGGCGAGGATTTCAGCACATTTACGTCATCCCGCGAGGTTACACTTCCGGTTACAGGCATTGTTCCGAACTCAACAGTAAAGCTAACGGCAGCTGTCATGGGTAACTCCTCTACCGATTGCTCTTTTGGTTTTAAGTTCGGGAGTCAAACAATTGGCACGGTTCCCATAGCTGGGCGCGGCACCTATAGTTACCACCCTGAGGGCGTAGATGGCAGCAGGACCTTTGCTTTTAACCAGCAGCAGTTAGGTAGCAGTACGGAAGCAAAGGCAACTATAACCTTTAATATGCCTTCTGATGCCACGGCAACCGGCAACCTCAATTACCTCGAGCTCAACTATAACCGCCAGCTTAAACTATACGGCGACCAAACCAGCTTTCGGGCAACGGCAACTATAGGCAAAGGAGCTACTAACTATAGCATTACGGATGCACCTGCCACCGCAATCGTTTGGGATGTGACAGATCCGCTTCGACCGGTGCGGCAGCAAACCAACTATAGCACTGCTTTACAGTTTACAACTTTAGCTGATGTGCTGCGCGAGTTTGTGGTTTTTACGGATACCAACATCAGCTTAAAACCTATAGTTAAGGGTAAAGTGGCTAATCAGAACCTGCACAGCCTTAACCTGGATGGCCGCATCGATCATGTTATCATCACACACCCTTCGCTACTACAACAGGCCCAACGGCTGGCAGAGCACCGGAAATCCAAAAGCAACCTGAACAGTATTGTTGTAACCACCACACAGGTTTATAACGAGTTCTCTTCAGGCGCGCAGGATGTAACAGCTATCCGTAATTTTATGCGCATGCTGTATACCCGCAGCCATAAACCTGCTGGCGAGCTGATGTATTTGCTGCTTTTCGGAGATGCTTCTTACGACTATAAGAACCGCCTGCCTGCTAATACCAACCTTGTTCCGGTTTATGAATCGCGCCAGTCGCTGCATCCTATTTCCAGCTACTCTTCCGAAGATTATTATGGTTTCCTGGATGAGGAAGAAGGCGAGTGGGCTGAAAATAATTTAGGCGATCACCTGCTCGACATCGGGATCGGGCGTATGCCGGCAAAAAACATACAAGAAGCCACCACACTGGTGGATAAGATACTGGCATATGAGAGCAGCAACCATTTTGGCAAATGGCGCAGCCAGGTAACACTTGTGTCGGATGATGGTGATTTTAACGAGCACCAGGCCGATGCCGAATTTCTGGCAAATTTCCTGGAAACCAAGGCACCCAACTATACCACCAATAAACTATACTTGGACCTGTATCGGCAGGAAGCCGTTGCCAATGGCCAGCGCGCTCCGGACCTGAATCGTGATCTTACCAATGCAGTAGAACAAGGCTCGCTGCTGGTAAACTATACCGGCCATGGTAACGAGGTAAGCTGGGCAGCCGAACAGATATTAACCTTGCCACAGGTTGAAGACTGGCAGAACCGGAACAACCTTACCTTTATGCTTACCGCTACCTGCGAGTTTGGCCGCTACGACGATCCGGCGCGCGTATCCGGTGCAGAAGTGGCTATGTTACACAATCAGGGCGCAGCAGTTGGCCTAGTTACTACTACCCGGCCTGTTTATTCGAGTAGCAACCGGGTGCTTAACCGTAATTTTTTTGAAGCTGCTTTTACACCCGCGGCAGGCAAAATGCCGCGTTTAGGAGACGTGGTCCTTCAGACTAAGAATAAAAGCATTACAGATAATATCAGTGGATCGCGTGGGGTGTATAACCGTAACTTCACGTTGCTCTGCGACCCGGCTCTGCAACTGGCCTCTCCTGATCTGAAAGCTGAAATTACACACATTAATGGCCGCCCGGTTGCTACCGATACCTTAAGTGCCCTGGGCAAAGTAACCATGCAGGGCAGAATAGCAGGGAATGATGGCTCGGTTGCAACAAACTATAACGGCACGCTGCGCACCACCATTTATGAGAAGCAAACTATACAGCAGACTTTTGGTGATGAGAAAGCCCCGGTTATACCTGTAAAGCAACGAAAAAACGTATTGTATGAGGGCACCGCAACTATAACCAACAGCCAGTTCACGATCAGTTTTGTTGTTCCGAAAGACATTGCTTACCAGTATGGTGCCGGTAAAATAATATTGTATGCCAGCAACGAAACGCAGGATGCCCTTGGCGCTAACACAACTATAACAGTGGGCGGTACAGCCCGGAATATTACAGCAGATAACATACCACCAACTATAAACCTATTTTTAGAAGATGAGTCTTTTGTATTCGGAGGTAGCACCAGTCAGAATCCATCCTTGCTCATTAAGTTATTTGACGAGAACGGTATTAACACGGCAGGCTTGGGTATCGGACACGAACTGATAGCTATTCTGGATGGGAATGAAGAGAACCCGATTGTACTTAACGATTACTATAGTTCGGATAAAGACAGCTACCAGAGCGGGAAAATAAATTACGCTCTAAAAAATTTAAAACCAGGTCCGCATTCGCTCCGTTTTAAGGCCTGGGATACGCACAACAACGCTTCCGAAGAATATATAGAGTTTTTTGTATCTAATAATGAGGATTTTTCGTTAGACCATGTGCTTAACTATCCTAACCCGTTTTCTACAAAAACAACGTTTCATTTTGACCATAACCGTGCAGGAGACGATCTGGATATACAAGTGCAGATTTACACTATTTCCGGAAAGCTGGTAAAAACTTTACAAACTATAAGTATGGGTTCGCCAGCACATGTAGCAGCTTTATCCTGGAATGGTCGTGATGAGTATAATGATTTGCTTGCACGTGGCGTTTATGTATATAAAGTCAGGGTGCGCTCCCGTCAGGATGGTAAAAGCATTTCTAAATTTGAAAAACTTGTAATATTAAATTAGTAGAATCCTGTAATATCCCTATATTTGATATAGTTATCACTACCCAATCTATGTACAGAAAAAGTATACTCTTAAAGGTCGCCGCTTTTGCATTAACCTTTATAGCAGCACCTGCTGCCTACGCCCAATCAACTATAGGCCAGGAAGGGCAGGTATTAACTACTGCAGTGCCGGTTTTGCTGGTAGCTCCAGACTCCAGATCAGCTGCTCTTGGCGAGGCTGGTGTCGCTTTATCTCCTGATGCGAACGCACCTTTCTGGAACCCTGCCAAATTAGGATTTGTACCAAACGACCTGAGTGTAAGCTTCTCTTATTCTCCGTGGCTGCGTAACATCACCGACGACATGTCGCTGAACTACCTTTCAGGTTATAAGAAGATAAACGAAACTTCAGCTATCTCTCTTTCTCTGATGTATTTCGATTTGGGAGATATCCAGTTTATAGATGAGAACCGCCAGCCTATCCAGGATTTCAATCCAAAAGAATATGCTATATCGGTAGCATATGGCCAGGCACTGAGCGAGTACCTGAGTTTAGGTGTGGCAGCTCGCTTTATACATTCTAACCTTGCCGGCGATGTAAATGTGAGTGGCTCCAATACAGAAGCACAACCTGGTAATACTGCCTCAGTTGATGTGGGTGTGTTCTATAACCGCGACCTTAACCAAAACATTAACCTGGGTTTAGGTGCCAACATCTCTAACATAGGTGGCAAAATTGCCTATTCTGAGTCAACTGCAAAAAGCTTTCTGCCAACTAATCTTAAGTTAGGTACAGCTATAAAATATAACATGGATGCCTTTAACTCGATCACCTTCCTGTTAGATGCAAACAAGCTACTGGTACCATCTCCTTCTGCTGATCCTGATCAGTCTGTAGTGGCAGGTATCTTCTCGTCTTTTGGTGATGCTGAAGGCGGAGCAAGCGAAGAGTTTAAAGAAGTAAACTTTAATACAGGTTTAGAGTACTGGTATAATAACTTGTTTGCAGCGCGTGCTGGTTATTTTTATGAGAACGAAGAAAAAGGCGGTCGCCAGTTCTTCTCGATGGGCCTTGGCTTACGTTACCAGAAATTTGGTGTAGATGCAGCCTATCTTATCCCTAACGACCAGAACAATCCGCTAGCGCAAACTATACGTTTCAGTATCGCGTTGAACCTGGATTAAGATTAACCAAAATAAGAATGCTTGACAGAACAAAAGCACCAGAAATAAAAGAAATAGATGCAGTTTCACTTCAGGTAGCAGAGGTATCGCACCTGTCTAACGGAGTAAAATTACACATCATAAAAAGCGAAACCCAGCCTGTAGTAAGGCTGGATTTTGTTTTTAAAGCCGGTAAAGTTTACGAAACTGTAAAAGGAGCATCAGACTTGTCTGCTAAAATGCTCTTCGAAGGCACCACTAACTTTACCGCAAAACAAATAGCCGAAACAGTAGCCTTCTACGGTGCCTCTTTCGACAACAACCATGGCTATGACAGGTCAGAGTACACATTATACTGCCTGTCTAAATATGTGGCTGATCTGATGCCTGTCGTATTAGATGTGTTGCAGAACCCGGTTTTCCCTGCTGAGGAATTTGCCATCTTAAAAAACAGAAACCAGCAGAACCTGAAAATACAGCGTCAGAAGAATAATTACCTGGCAACGCATTCCTTCACTAAACTTATTTACGGGGAAGATCATCCGTATGTATTCGGTTATGATGAAGGCGAACTGGATGCTATATCTCTTGAAGATGTTAGATCATTTTACAATAGCAACTATAGTTTAGAGGGCCTGGAGATCTTTGCGTGTGGTGCCATTTCAGAAGATGTAGAGGCTTTGCTGATAAAAGAACTATCAGAACTTAAAGCACCATCACAAATGCCTGGTAAAGTCAATTTTACGGCAAATGGTATAAAAGATAATAGTGTATTTGACGAAATAAAAGAAAGCCTTCAATCATCTATCCGAACAGGTTTAGCATTCCCTCATATTTCTCATCCAGACTACCATAAGTTAACTGTACTGAATGAAATACTAGGCGGTTATTTTGGATCCAGGTTAATGCGCAATATCAGGGAAGACAAAGGCTACACCTATGGCATTTATTCTACTATCTCTCCGAAAGAGAAGGATAGCATGTTCTATATTGGCACGGATGTGAACTATGAAGTAACAAATAAGACTATAGCTGAAATCAGAAAAGAGATAAAGCTATTACAGGACGAGCTTGTGGATGATGATGAACTAAAAACGGTGCAGAGCTACATGATCGGTAAGTTTCTGAACAACATCGCTACCATTTTTGAACAGGCTGATAAATATAAACGCATCATACTTTATAATTTAACACCTGAGTTTCACTCAAACTACTTAACTACAATAAGAACTATTACTCCTCAAGAAATTCAGGAACTCGCCATAACTTACCTGAACACAGATAACTTAAAAACGGCAATTGCAGGACGTAAGGCGGAGTAGATACTATTTTCATTACTAAACTATAAAGGCCAATGCTTTCGAGCATTGGCCTTTATAGTTTATGAGAGTGTTCAATTACCAGTTTAATCAGTGAGGAGATTCGCTAGAAATACCTGCTAAAAGAATCACTAAAAATCTATTTAGATAACCAGCTAAAACAACATATAAGAAATGGAAGATACTAGAATAGCCATAGCTGCTTTAGCCTGCCCATTCATCAATTCCCCTCCTTCCCCACTTCCCTAAAACGCAAAACACCCCGCCTTAATTAAAAGACGGGGTGTTTTTAGATAGGGTTGG
>NZ_JAHWXQ010000005.1 GCF_019336435.1 Pontibacter populi
CCTTCCTGGACATCCTGTCCTGGGAAATCAGTTAGCAAAAAGCCGCTTCATCTAACGGGAAGCGGCTTTTTTTATGCCTTAGTTGACCAAGGAAAGCAGTTTTCAAACTATGGATAGAGGCCACCTTTGCAGATTCGGCGGCCCTTATGGATTTTACAATGAACCTACCATTAATCTTTATTTACCTTAGCTGTTTTCTTAGTCTGTATGTCTGCTTTTGCGGGTACGCTGAGTTTTGGCTTCCATTTTGGCAGCCCGTTTGGCCTGCTTGGCTGAATACGTTGCTTCCTTGTCTAATCGTTTAACCTCTGTAGCATTTGCCTCTGCAACTTGAGCATCTGCTTTGGTATCCTTCTTCTAGTCCTTAGCATTTGATAACCGCAGTTCGTCTACTTTTGCACGTCCTGTGGCCACTTCATCGTTTTCTCTAACCTCATCTACAAGGCCTGAAGCATGTGCAAAGTTCTCCGGTTGGTCACTGATCTATTTATACCTCTATTCTGATAAAACTTTACTAACTGAGCTTCCTGAAAAGGGAGATATGTATTTGTAATTACTTTAAAAGCGAAAAGCTACCCGATTTACGATCAGGCAGCTTTTCAACAGTTGAATAAACGGAATCTTACTTCCCGGGGATGATGTCGATGATAACCGTACGGTTATAAAAACGCTCTTCGGGGTATTTGTTGTTGAATGGTGCAAGCGACTTATCTTCACCGAAGCCTTTAACTTCAAAGGTCACGTCTTTTCTGCCGGCTTTCGCCAGGCTGTTTTCGATGATTCTTTTTACATCATTAGCACGCGCCAAGGATAGGTTTCTGTTATTGGTTTCGTCTCCGATAATGTCGGTATAACCATGGATGATAACTTTGCCACCGGTTGGTATTTTTGGAGTTACAATTTCGGTCAGGTACTTTTCGTACGTTGTGATCGCTTTGGAGTCGTTAAACTCATAAAGCACACTATAGCGCTGGCCTTCTTCGTCTTTGGCAGGAGTCCAGAGTACCATATTTACGGTCGCTTCTTTCTTCTCTATGGTACCATTTTCTTTTGTACCCAGCATCGTTACCAGGTAAGTTCCTTTCGGTCGGGTTCCTAAAATCGATTTGCCGGGTATACTTACTGTTTCCTGCATATACGGTCCGAACTTCTGCACCATACCTTTATCATCTGTTAGCTCCATCGACCACGAGGTATAGGCTTTATCAGAACCGGCTGCTGTAAACGTTACATAACTATCAAGTGGAGCTTCCTGTATGGCAGCTATTTCTACCGGTTTAAGGGCAGCTTCCGGACCACTCTGGAATTCCATTAGCAAAGCAGGGGCGTTACTTTCGATTGATACACGACGGTCGCCTTCACGAAGCAGTTCCAGTTCTTTGGTACCACCCGGCTGCTCTGAAGGTAACTTAGGTTTGTTACGACCTTCGATTGCAATGCGCGAAGCATTGATGCCAAACGTATTAACCAAGTAGTTTTTCACGGTTTCAGCCATTACTTTGCCTTCCTGCGGACCATTTTCTGATGAACCAACCAAGGTTATAGTTGCCGATGGATTCTTGCCTAAGCGGTCTCCCAATATGTTCAGTACGTTATAGTATACTGTCATCTCACGATCAGAGCGGCCAGATAATGTTTTAGGCGTGAACACTTCCAACTGGTCTTCTTTGAAATCTTTTACCTGGTTTTTCTCCAGCAGCACATAACGGTTTGGTATGGCAGTAGAACCCTGGTTAAAGAATACATAGTTACGAAGTGGGAAGGTCTCTCTTACCCTGCGGTCTGTTGCAATGTTTGTAGGCGAGTTAACCGAGAACGTTACATCGTTGGCAACAATAGTTGCGTTTGGTTTTCCGCGTCCGAATTTAAGGGCAGCACCAACTCTGAGCGTGTTTACGGTCATCGTCTCAATGCTGCGTGGCGACTGGCCAAAGTATGGCTGGTACGTTACAAACGGAGTAAGTATCACCTGTGTGCGATTGTTCTGCGAAGCAAGCGGAATGTCATAACCGGCACCCACCTGCATTGAAAGTAGTCTTTCTTTCACATCGCTCAGGTCACCTTTAACTATAGGGTTCTTTTCCTGATCCGGGTAAGCCGGGTTAACGCCTTGCTCGTAGGTAAATTCTTTCTTCACATTAAAAGCCAGTCTCGGGCCACCCATCAGATAAAAACCTGATTCTTTGAAAGGGGCGAAGCGCAAGCTCGGTTCTACGGTAATGTAGCTTAGTTTAGTGCTCAGATCAGCAGGGCAGTCGCAGGCAGTGGTTTGTTGGTCAAATTCGCCTCTACGGCTGTCGTAACCCGTTTGCAGCATCAATCCCCATCTTGATTCCGGGCGACGATACTCTATAAGCGGTGCTGCGAACAGACCCACACCATTACCTTCATGGAAGGTTACTGGCGGCGTAAGTTGTGAGTTAAGCTTGTGTGTAGAGCCGTTATAGAAGTTAAAGTTTGCACCGGCTGCTGCACCAAACCACCACGATGGTTTCGTGAACGGAGCTTCCTGGGCCTGGGCCGGGGCCTGTATGCCAGTGAAGATAATGGTGCTAAGAACTATACTTTTGAGCGCAAGCTTAGAGGTAGACCACGCTGTGCGCGATCCGGTATTATTATTTTTGATTGTCATGTTCGTGTTGATTAAGGCTTCGTGATGATGTTCGTGTTGGTCATTACAACCGAGCCATTTCTGGCAAGCATTCTACCTGTTGCTGTAGCACCTGAGTTCATGGTGATAGAGGTAAGGGCAAGTACATTTCCTTTAAAGGAAGTACCGTCGCCGATAGTAGCTGAGCTGCCTGTCTGCCAGAAGATGTTTTTAGCCTGTGCACCGCCTTTAAGTATAATGTTACCGCCTGCGCCACCAACTGTTGTAAAGTCCGACGCTATCTGGAAGATCCATACTGCATTCGGGTCGCCTTGTGCATCCAGTGTTAAGTCACCGGCCTGTACTAATAATGTAGAAGTAGATTTGTATATACCTGGTGCCAGTGTTTTACCACCCTGGTCGCCGGCTACAGTAGCTGGTGCCGGAGATGATGCGCCTTCAGCAAAAAGATATGCTTCCAAAAGGTCCTGCTTCGCTTGTAACAACATGGCTGATGTTCCTGCCGGTGCACTGTCATCTGATGCGTAAATGGCGCCGTTCACAACTAAAGCCGGAGGAAAACCGGTTACCGAAGAGCGAACACCCGGTGTTATACCTACATCCAGGTTTCTGATCTCACTAAAGCCTGCATTGTTACTGATGCCTACACCTGCAAAGATGCCGAAGCGGCCCACAGATTTAAGATCTACACCCATTGCTGGCGTACCTGGCTGGTTATTGTCTCCTGTTGTAAACGACCACTCATAGTTGTTCGCTAAAGCTACACCGTTTTTGCTTTTGGCTGCTGTCGTTATAGTTGCAGTATAAGTTGTATTAGTAGCCAGGTTGTTGGCAGGTGTAAAAGTAGCCGTTATGTTGGTATAGTTAATGGTACCAACTACAGTTGTTGTGCCGTTCTTTAAAGTGAACGAAGTTGCTGTGAGCGTTGCAGGATCCATTTTTTCGCTGAAACTGGCACTGATCACTTTGTTAAGAGCAACACCGGTAGCCTGGTTGTCCGGGTCAGTTATAATGATGCGGGGAATTGAAGGAGGTACTGTTGTAAAGGTCCATACATAATCTGTCTGAAGCGCATTACCTAGCACATCTTTTACAGATGTAGCAACTCTGCCTGTATAAGTAGTAGCAAATTTCAGGTTTTTTTCAGGTACAAAGGTCAGGGTGTTGGTTTTTGTATCGTAGGATATCTCGCCTGATACTTTTTCCGGTCCTGTTAAGGTGAAGGATGTCTGGTTGATGGTCTCAGGGTTCATTTCCTCATTAAAGGTAACTGTAACATGAGAGGAGAGAGGAACCAGGGTGGCTCCGTCTTCAGGAGTGGTACTTAAAACAACGGGGCAAACCCCAAAATTTTCTATGAATGTATCTTCTTTACATCCGGCAATTACGACAACCGATGCAAACGCAAGGGTAGTCACTAGTTTTCTTAAATTCAATCTGTGTTTGTTAATTTTCCGTTACTGGCGGGTGCGTGCATCTTTATTAAGCACGGCAGTATTTAGTGTTACAAAAGTGGGCTGATAAAACAGCAAAGTCACATTTGGGTAATGAAAGTAAGTTTGTCCTATGGAACCTGATTTGCCTAAAGCATTTACAGGCAGCAGAAATTAGAGGAGGTTAATGGATGGCGATGCCTATAGTTGATACACCTGTTGACAGGTCAAGGAAAGCGCCTACTCTGTTGTTAAAGTGATATTCTGTGCCGATGTGCAGGTCCAGGAACAAGGGATTACCTCTGCGGTAATAGTTCTTATCGCCGTCATAGTTATCTTCCCAGCGCGAGTTGATTATCGCAAAGCCAAGTGAGCCAGCCAGGTAAAAATCCCATTTAGAATTTGCCTGCAGTAAGTCATCAAAATAATATGTTCCTTTTGCACCAATCGGTACCACCGTTTCGCGGTATGTGTAGTTGTTATTATCAGCGCGGTAGTCGTTCGAAAAAGTAGAGAAGCTTATAAAAGGTGCAAGCGTAAATCTCTTAGCCACATCAAACTCATAGTTAACATTGATAACCGGTAAAGTTCTGTTTGCATATTTATAGTAGCCGCCGTAGCCGCCAATACCTACACCCAAGTTTAGTGTGCTGCCGTGTTTTTCCTGGGCAGTTGCATTCAGCTGGAAAAAGCTGATAAACAGGATGGTTAATGTGATTGTAAATAATCTCTTCATATTATGTTTTTTAAATTTCTGATAAGGGTAGTGCTATACCTGTTGGGTTAATAAAAGCGAACCCAGAAAAGTATAAGGTTTGATTTTGAAGTGCAGAACTATAGCTCCAGCTTTTCATTTTAATCTGAAATGCAGTTTTGCTTATAAGAACTGACGGAAAAGGAATTGGTATGCGAGCTGTCGATCAGGATGCTGATCTTGGAACTGAATTATGAAATCTGTATTAGCGGTTAACATCTTTTTTGCTGCCTTGCTGGCAAGCAGTTATTAATGCTTTTGGTGTTGCTGGTACTTTGTAGTTTAGAATCAGATAAGGGGGCTTTTAAAATCCGTTACTGGCGGAAGCTGGTCTTTCTATAGTTCAGCTGTTTTTGATGTTACAAAGGTGGGGCTATACAAACTGCCTTATGTTACACAGTAAAAAAAGTTTGTTACATAAATCACATGTTTTCCAGGTTGGCCATCCTTTTTTGCTTTAGTTGCTTGTAAAAAGAAGGAGAGAGGCCGGTTACCTTCTTAAACTGGTTCGATAAATGGGCCACGCTACTGTAATGGAGTCTATGAGCGATCTCGGTCAGGTTAAGCTCTTTGTACAGCAGCAACTCTTTTACTCTTTCTATTTTATGAAATATGATGAACTGCTGAATGGTAATGCCTTTCACTTCAGAGAAAATGTTAGCCAGGTAAGTATAGTCGTGGTTTAGTTTTTCGCTGATAAAGTCTGAATAGTTCGCCTTCGGGAATTCATCTGAATAATGGATCATCTCGATGATAACGTTCTTTATCTTCTCGATCAGGATACTTTTCTTGTCATCCAGCAATTCCAAACCAGACTGCAACAGGTTGGTTTTGAGTTGTGTGCGCTGCTCCGGTGTAATGTCTTCGAGTATTTCAACTGTACCCAGGTCTACGACTACAAACTGTAAACCCAGTTTGGTCAACTCTTCCTTCACCATCATTTTGCAGCGCAGGCTTACCATGTATTTGATATACAATATCATAACAATAAAATTTTAAACAGCCATTTATCCTGACGCAGGAAGCAATACCTTTATCACGTAGTATAAGAATGTAAATGTACACAATACCTGATGGTATAGTGTATGTTTGATCATTAGCCTCAGAATTGACTATTGTAAATAACCATAGGAGAAGTTTATTAAATTAAAAAGCCGCTCTACACGATGCAGAGCGGCTTTTGTTATAGTAGAAACCAGAGGACGGAGTTATCGAAACCAAAAAAACAGAATGTTCCTTTGGGCTTACCTTAAAGAGTATAGGTGTAGAACCAGTCCAAAAACCTCACATTTACTATCCTTGATCTTTAAACTTATTTATCGGCATTTTGCTCACGGTGCTGAATAATTCTGAAATTTTCGACCAGCTTAACTGCCTCACTTATATCTTCGGAAAACAAGGCAATAAAGGCGTTTTGGGGAGCATATTCCAGGGCATAGGCCAGTGCGCTGGCTTCCTGTTTTATTTCCACCGGTTCAAGTTCCGGTTTTACCGAGAAGATGCCTTCCTTCAGCAGGTTATTTATTTCCTCTCCACTGCGGCCGCGCAGGTCTTTATCCTGCCGAATAATGATCTCATCAAAGATCTCAGCGGCGATCTTACCTACTTCCCGCATGTCCTGGTCACGACGGTCACCAACTCCTGCTATAATTCCGATCTTCGGATAGGCATCTGTGTTTTTGATAAAATCGCCGATAGCCTGCATGCTAGCCATGTTATGCGCATAATCTATCAGCACTTCTGCTTTTGGCAGTTTAAACAGGTTCATGCGGCCCGGCGTAGTTTCGGGGGAAGGTATAAACGTGCGCAGCGCTGTTCTTATTTCGTTGATCTCCATGTGTGAGATATAGGCTGCCAGGGTAGCTGCCAATACGTTATAAATATTAAACCGGGCCTTGCCTCCGAAGGTCAGTGGTACATCGGCCACGCGGTCTACCCTTATCTTATAAGTGTTTTTGAAGATGGAAATGTAGCCGTCTTCGAAAACTGCAGCCAAGCCTCCTTTTGAAATGTGTTCTGTTATGCGGGGATTGTTTTCATCTAAACTGAAAAAGGCAATCTTGCAGCGTAATCCGGTAGCCATTTCATAAACCAGGTCATCATCTGCGTTCAAAACAGCATATCCTTCCGTGCAGACCGTTTTAGGTACAACTGCCTTTACCTTGGCCATTTCTTCTACAGTATGAATATCGCCAAGGCCCAGGTGGTCTTCCGAAACATTCATCACAATACCAACATCACATTGCCGGAATGCCAGTCCGGAACGCAGCATGCCTCCGCGGGCAACCTCCAGAACAGCTTGATTTACAGTAGGATCCTTCAATACAAATTCACTGCTGTAAGAACCCGTTGTATCACCTTTTATGATCTTCTTGCCTTGTATGTAAATGCCATCAGTCGTGGTAAAGCCCACTTTCTGGCCTTTAAAGTTAAGTATATGCGAAATGAGACGAGATGTGGTGGTTTTGCCATTTGTGCCCGTCACAGCCACGATCGGGATACGGGAAGGGCAACCATGAGGAAACAACATATCAATGATAGGCTCGGCTACGTTGCGGGGCAAACCTTCGGTAGGGGAGATATGCATTCTGAGACCTGGGGCTGCATTTACTTCAATTACGGCACCTCTTGTATCAGGTAATGGAATTGCAATATCTGAGGTCATGACATCAATACCGCAGATATCGAGCCCTATGATACCGGCAATACGCTCGGCCATTAATACATTGTAGGGATCCACTATATCCGTAACATCGGTAGCCGTGCCGCCTGTGCTCAGGTTGGCGGTTTTCTTTAAGTGCAGTTCTTCGCCATCGGCAAGTATTGTTTGTAGGCTGATGCCTTTCTCACGTAAAATACCCCGGGTAATGCGGTCAACTTTTATGTGCGTCAGTTCCTTTTCGTGACCTACTCCACGTCGGGGGTCTTTGTTTACCTGGTTGATCAGTTGCCTGATTGTGGAGACACCATTGCCTACAACCATAGCCGGGGTACGTTTGGCAGCAGCTACAAACTTGCCGTTTATTACGAGTACCCTGTAGTCAAATCCCTGAATGAATTGCTCTACCATTACCGCCTGGGAAAAGCGCTGCGCTTCGGCAAAACCCCTGGCAGCATCTTTCCAGTTTTGTATGTTAATGCTGGCTCCTTTGCCCTGGTTGCCGTCCAGCGGTTTGGTTACAATAGGGTAGTCCAGCTCATCTATCGCTTCCTCCAGTTCCCGTAGCGAATACACTGTTCTCCCTTTCGGTACCGGTATGCCTGCCTCTTCCAGTATGTCTTTGGTCATGTTTTTATTACCGGCACTCTCCACTGCAAAAAAGGAAGTGTTGTTGCTCATGGCAGCCTGAATGCGCTTCTGGTAGATGCCATAGCCAAGATGTATCTGCCCACTTGGCTTGTTCTGAATGTAGGGGATATTGCGGTTTACGGCTTCCTGTAAAATGGCTTCCGTAGTTGGCCCAAAGTATTCATCTTCCCGTATCTGGTGCAGCCTGGCCACATCCTGTATGATACTAACTTTTCCGCCCCTGGCCAGGGCCTCCGTAATGCGCACTGCTGCTTCGGCAGCATACTCCCCGGCGCGCTCCTGCTGGTACGAGAAAACTATAGTTTCTACTCCGGGCATGCCATTAGCATAGCGCCTGCCGTAACCACTGTTCATGCCGGCCATAGTTTGTAGTTCTAAGGCTATGTGCAGTACAACCTTGCTCAACACTGTTCCTTCGTCCAGCAACTTTATAAAGCCACCTTCTGTGCCTGCCGACGATCTGTGTTTATATATTTGAGGAAATAACTTCTGTACTTTATGTGACAGGTTTGGTATCTCATTTGTCTGTACATGTTGCAGATCTTCCAGGTCCAGTTTGAGCACAATTATCTTGGGATGCTTGATGGACCAGTAATTTGGCCCACGCATTATTTTCAGTTCGAGGATCTTCATAAAGATTTAAAAATTGACTCTTTTACACGGATGCTATAGTTGTCTTAATTATTAGGGTATAGCAGTTCGAAGAAAAGTGCTAAGCGTTTCTTAAGCTATACGTAGGCTGGTGTGTAGCAGTAAAATAGGATGTGATAAATTCGTAATAATGCTGCCAGAATTAGTAGCAGATGATGAAAACTAAGTGTAAGTACGGAGCTAACTATAGCTTCCGCATCTTTTCGATAATAAGCTATACTCTAGCTTGAACGGCAGATGCACATAGGCTATAGTTTAAAAATTCAGGTACGGGGCGGGAGATACGACTGAGAAAACTCTTTGTGAGTCTGATTCAGAATACGGTAAGCTTCATAGTCAAGTGCACTTCTGGTAAGTCTTGCTCCTATTCTATCATCCGGAATAATAACTTTTATAGAGCATTTTTGAACAGTTGGCTGGTAAATATTTAGGTGCAAACTATAGCAGTGAATTTGAGTGAAAAGGAAATAAGACCGCTTTAGGTAACCTGAAAATGACTTGTATCATAGTTTAAGAACGACGCAGAGGTTTACTTTGGGCTCTCGGTAAACTATAACCTTCATGATCACACCGCAACTCCTACAGCCTTCCAGTATAGCCATCGTGGGCGCTTCAAATGATACCTCTAAACCAGGAGGAAAAGTGCTCTTCAATATACTAAAACATGGTTTCGCCGGAAAAGTGTTTGGCGTGAACCCCAAAGAACAACAGGTGCAGGGAGTACTTTGTTACTCCTCCTGCGATGACCTGCCAGACGTGGACCTGGCTATTATTGCTATTGCTGCGCACCAGGTAGAAGCCGCTTTGCGCTCACTTGCCTTTCATAAGAATTGCAAAGCGTTTATACTTTTCTCGGCAGGTTTCAGTGAGGCAGGGGATTCAGGTAAAGCGCTGGAGCAACGGTGCGTGCAGATAGTGGAGGAAGTGGGCGGTACGCTGATCGGTCCGAACTGCATTGGCGTCATCACTGGCAACTATAAAGGTGTATTTGCAGGCCCGGTGCCCACATATGATCCGATGGGCTGCGACTGCGTTTCCGCTTCCGGGGCAACGATGGTTTATCTGCTGGAGTCTGCTATTCCGAGAGGTTTGAAATTCAGGGATATTTTTTCTGTTGGAAACAGCGCCCAGATTGGGGTGGAGGATGTGCTGGAATACTGGGACGAAACCTACGATCCTGCGCATAGTTCCAGCATCAAGCTATTGTATATGGAGCAGATTGCAGACCCCATGCGCTTCCTGAAACATGCCCGTTCGCTTGTTAACAAAGGCTGTCGTATTGCGGCCATTAAGGCAGGAAACACAGAGGCCGGTTCAAGAGCCGTCTCCTCACATACAGGGGCACTGGCCGGCTCTGATGCTGCTGTGAGTGCGCTGTTCAGGAAGGCGGGCATTATCCGGTGCTATAGCCGGATTGAGCTGGTTTATGTTGCCGCTATTTTTACGATAAAACCTTTGAAGGGAAACCGGATCGCCGTGATCACACATGCCGGTGGACCGGGCGTAATGCTGACTGACATCCTGGTAAAAGGTGGAATGGAAGTACCCCACATAGAAGGTGCCAAAGCAGATGAATTGCTGGCAAAACTCCACCCAGGTTCGTCAGTATCGAATCCTATCGATTTTCTGGCAACCGGCAATGCGCTGCAGTTGGGTGAGATACTGGACTATGTAGACAACGAATTTGATGAGATTGATGGTGCAGTCGTGGTGTTCGGTACAACGGGTATGTGGCGTGTGGATGATGTGTACCAGGTACTTCACGAAAAAATAAAGACCTGCCGTAAACCTATTTTCCCGATACTGCCTTCCGCTATACAGGCGGCCGAAGAGGTAAGTCATTTCCATACTATGGGTCACGTAAATTTTACAGATGAAGTAAGTTTTGGCTACGTGCTCTCCAGGGTTAATAAGTTACAGCCACCTTACCCGGAAGTCCAATTACCTATAGTTGATGTGCCTCGCATCAGAGAGGTAATTGAAAACAATACTTCAGGCTATCTGCCACCAGAGGATGTAAACGCCTTGCTCCAGGCAGCAGGTATAGTTACAGCAGCGCAGGCCACAGTAAGATCAGAGGCGGAAGCTATAGTTGCAGCAAAAGAACTGGGCTTCCCGCTGGTAATGAAGGTGGTTGGTCCTGTTCATAAATCGGATGTAGGCGGTGTGGTGATAGATATACAAAATGAACAGGAAATAGCTGCCAACTATAACCGGTTGATGGCTATAGTTGGTGCTGAAGCCGTACTGCTACAGCAACAGCGCAGCGGGATTGAAGTATACATGGGAGCCAAGGCTGAGCCACCGTTTGGCAAACTTATACTTTGTGGCCTAGGTGGCATTTTTGTAGAGGTTTTCAAAGATGTATCTGCTGCCTTGTCACCGGTGCACAGCGAGGAAGCTGCCCGCATGATACGCCGCCTACGCTCTTACCCGATCATCCAGGGTATAAGAGGCAAGCCCGGTGTTAGTGAAGAGTTGTTAGTTGAAACTATTTTGAAGCTTAGCGCCCTGCTGGAAGCTGCTCCTGAGATCAGTGAAATGGACATAAATCCGCTATTGGGAAGCATGGAGAGCTTAGTAGCAGTAGATGCCCGAATTTTGATAGAAAGGTAAAATGCACCTATTTCTGTAGTGAGGATGCCCGTATGGTAACTATAGGGAATAGATTATCAGACATAAGAGCCGCTCCATTTAAAAGGAAGCGGCTTTTATAGTTGTAGGCCAACGAATATATTTATCAAACAGGATTTACAGTGTACTTTCTGATTTAAATGGGCTTTTCAGGTAGAAGCTAATTCAAAATAATAAAGCTCAATATGTTAGTATATGTAAGCAAAACACAACTGGATTCCTGTTTAAAAACAAAGCTGCCCGGTTGATACAGGTAGCTTTATGTAGTTCTTTAATTTTTAACCATATTCTGTAAAAACGCTACAACTTCGGGTGTATCGTAATCGGCCATACCTTCCTGCTTGGCTACAATTTTCCCTTCCGGTGAAATGATGAACGTTGTAGGAATTGCATTGGAATAAAACTCCTGCGGGAAATTGCTGGAAGGCAGGTACACCGGGAAAGTATAATTTTTCTTATCTATAAACTTCTTTACTTTCTCCATGCCTGCTTCATCCACGGAAAGCATCACAAAGGCAATTTTATCGGAGCCTACCTTGTCGTATAGTTTCTGGATGTTCGGCATTTCGGCAATACAGGGCGGGCACCAGGTAGCCCAGATATTCAGGAATACCACTTTCCCTTTCAGGCTTTCAAAAGCCACCTGTTTACCCTGCAGGTCCACCATCTTAAAACCCGCGCCGGCCATATTTGAATTAGCCACAGCAGCCGCATCAACTACAGCATTTGCATCCGGGTTCTGCAAAGTTTCCGGCACATCCGCATTTTTGATGCCTGTGGCCAGCAGTATGCGCTGCACCTGCCCGATAGCTTCAGTGTGCAAACCCGTTAAATACAGGATCCCAAAGATGCCAAGCATTACTGCCCAGCCAGGTATATTCTTTATAGAAAATTTCTTCTTATTCATGATTTTTTATTCTGATGAAACTCTCTGTAGAGAGCGTCTTTTGATTTCTTAAATATAGTTTATAATTCAACAGTTTTATAGCCCTGCTGCTGCAGGTCAAACATATAGGTCAGGCCATTGGGTTCTACTTCCAGGCCATCAACTAAGGTGCTTTGGTCTACTTTGAACTGCTTTAGCGACATGCCACATATTTTAAAAGTAACCCCCAATGCGCTGCCTTGCTCAATAAACGGCGCCATTTCACTTCCTTTCTGAAACGCTTCCACTGACTTTCCGCAAGCCATGATCACAAAAGCTTCGCTGTTATAGTTGCTGTCTTTTGTAATGCTTTCTGCAGTATTTACAGCAGCTTTCAGGTGACTCGGCTGGCTTATCAGTACGGCATATTTCTGTTTGGAAGCGGACTGTTGGGTACTGGATTGTGCGATTGTGCCTGTAGTAGTACAGGAGCCAAGCGTAAGTAATGCACCAAGAGCTAACACGTTAATATAGTGCTTGTTGCCTATGGTCTGGTAGGCGGCTTTCTTTTTTAAGGAAAGTACCTGGTCAAGGCCATAGTACACAGCGCCGCTCAAAATAAAGAATAACAACATACCGATCAGGGCAATGTTCTTGAACAGCGGACCGGCACCATCGGGGTTGGTAATCTGTACGGTTAAGGTAATAGGCACAAGTATAGCCAGCAGCCCCAGCGCAGCCAGTTTTGTTTTAAATCCGGCAAGCAGCAGGATACCACCTACCAGTAAACCAATACCTGAAAGTATGATCAGCGACTCGGCTGGTGCGATGGTCGTTGCCAGGTGTCCGAATGCAGATTTCTGAAGTTTGGCAGTGGCACCGGCAGTTTTAAAAATATGATTGATACCGGCTGTAATGAAAATAAGGCTGCCCAAGATGCGGAGCACCAGGAATGCAATTCTTTGCAAAGGAGTAAATTCCATTTGTTTGATCTTAAAATGAATGATACAGATATTTTCCTTCTACTCTCAGCGAGAAATGTAGAAGTATAGCTATGCAAGGACTAAAAGAATAGTCTGCCATAGCATCTAAAGTAAAATCATTTTAAGCCAGCCGGGGAGGAGCGTGTTCTGTTTCGAGGTACGGGGAAAGATGTTGATTACTACTGGTAACTATAGCTGGTTGAACTATAGCTATAGTATAAAAAGCATGAAGTTGCTGCGACGAAACTATAGCATAAATTTGCTGTCCGCAGTCAGTAACCATATTGGCAGCGCTTTTAGATTCAGAATGGGTCTGGTGTTTCAGACACTTTTTAGCGCAAGGTTTTTTAATGCCGTTGTTGCTATAGTTACAGCTTTTTGAAACGATATGCTGCTTAAGATCAGCAGCACCAGGCAGGCTGCCGCTCTTCTGTATGCCGAAAAGCAGGAGGATGATGCTGAAAAATAAAAGCAGGTAGGTCTTCATTTTATTCTTAAAGCAGCTACTTCGGTTATCGTAAAACTGCAGTTTGTGTATCTAACAGAACCTAAACTATAAATTGTTTCATCTGCTTTGATAGCAACACCTAAAAGTAAACATTTAAGCTTGCCGAAGCAAACCGGTACTACATTCCTTACTGTGCCAGAGTAGCTTTTTGGTGCAGCACATTCTATACTCTGATAATAGTCCCGCAGCTATGGTTAGTAGGGCAGTGCCTAGAATAACGGCTTCCAACCCAAACAGGTCTCCAAACACACCGGCAACTATAGCACCGGCTACATACCCAAAGTCGCGCCAGAAACGGAAAATGCCCAGGCTTTGTGGTCGTTGACTCGGGTGCGTGTTCTCTGCCACCACCGACAGGAAATTCGGGTAAACCAAGGCTGTGCCCACACCAAGTAGAGCGAGCGCAGTTATCAGAATAAGATAGGAGCCTGCAAATAAAAGTAAAGCTATTGCCACACCCTGTAGCATCATGCCCAAACTTAACAACTGCTTTTTGCAGAGCATATCACCAAACTTGCCGGTCACCAGCTGTCCTAATCCCCACACAACCGGGTAAATGCCGGCCAGCAAACCTGTTTGCGTTAAACTATAGCCTTTAGTACTTAGCAGCACTGGTAGTAATCCCCAGAGTATGCCATCGTTCAAATTATTTACAAATCCGTTCAGGGTAACAGAACCTAAGTTGCCATGTCGCCAGGTGGTATCTTTCCAGATATTTCGGAGCAGCGGTATGTTGGTCTGTTTTATTTCTGTTTGTACATGGCTATGCGTGTCACGCACCAGAAACACCGTCAGTAGTAACCCTATTAGCGAGAAAGCGATACCAGGAATAAAGGCATAAGTGACTTTGCCAGTGGCCGACGCGATATAACCTGCCAGAAATGCCACCAACCCAACTGCCAGGTAGCCGGCAAACTCGTTAATGCCCATGGCCAGGCCACGGTTCTTTTCACCCACCAGGTCTATCTTCATCACAACCGTTGCCGACCACGCCAACCCCTGGTTAATACCCAATAGGAGGTTTGCAAAAATGACCCACCACCAGCTTTCTGCATACAACAGCAGCCAGGGAACGGGGAGGGCGAATAACCAGCCTATCATAAGCAGCTGCCGGCGGGTATACCTGGAAGCCAGCCTGCCCATGGCCAGGTTAGCGCCGGATTTTGCCAGGCCAAATGCAACTATAAACGAAAGTAGCGCTGTGTGCCCGTTTATACCGAAAACTGTTTCAGCAAACTCCGGAATGACAGAACGCTCCAGGCCTACCATGGCACCCACAAAGCCGTTTACAAGCACCAGCAGCCAGAACTGCCCTGCATTCTCCTGTAAGCCAAGCTTTGTTTCGGATGGTTGCATCATGTTGCTTCTCTACTTTTTGAGTCGGTAACGGATTTAATATGCTGGAAGGCCACAGATCATGTACCGGCGACTTTCACAACACATTTCACTTTTAGCCAATTCTTTAGTGCGGTAATCTGTCTTTGACAACGCCATAGGTATAGGTGCCTGCAATAGCCCCTCCAATTGCCAGAAGTATAGCCCAGAAGCCATGACCCAGGTTTACAAACAGCGGCCCCGGACAGGCGCCAGTAAGTGCCCAGCCTAACCCGAAGATGGTGCCCCCGATCAGGTAACGCGACACAGACTTTTCTTTAGGTTTAAAGATGATCGGGTTACCCTGAAAATCTCTCAGCTTATATTTTTTTATCACGTAGGTAATGATAACCCCCAACACCACAGCTGTGCCAATAATGCCATACATGTGGAATGACTGAAAGCGGAACATCTCCTGGATACGGAACCACGAAATAGCTTCTGACTTGCTCATCACGATGCCAAATAAAATGCCGGCAAGTATAAATTTTAATCCTTTCACGGGAAGATAATTTTAATGATTAATGACGAATGATTTAGTATAAAGGGGATGAACAGATACATTGAAGTTGAATTATTCATCACTCTCTATTCATTCTTAAAAAATAAGCGGAAGCAATACGAATGTGGTGATCAGTCCGCCTATAAAGAAGCCTATAACAGCGATAAGGGACGGTAACTGTAGGTTAGACAAGCCACTGATGGCGTGACCCGATGTACAACCACCAGCGTAACGCGAGCCGAAGCCGATCATAAAACCACCCAGCAACAGAATCAGAAAACCTTTAACTGTAAATAGGGATTCCAGGCTGAAAATCTCTCCTGGCTGTAATGCATCTGGAGCAGAAATGCCTAACTGGCTTAAGTCCTGAATGGTAGCCTGGGAGATTTGTACAGCTTCACCTGTCGATAAGAATTCGGAAGCGATGAATCCACCAATGACTGCGCCTACTAAAAACAGCAGGTTCCAGGTTTGAGCGCGCCAGTCAAAGTCAAAAAAGCTTACTTTTTTACCAGCGCCACAGGCGGCACAAATCACGCGCAGGTTAGATGAAAAACCAAACGACTTTCCGAAGTATAAAAGCAGTGCCATTATCAACGCTATTACTGTACCCGACACATACCAGGGCCATGGCTGACTTATAAATTCTAACATAAGGTTAAGTTGATTTTATAGTTGTTTTTAGTGTAAGTATAAATTCTGTTCAAGGGACATATCTATACTTTATGAATTTGAAATAACCTTTATCTTGGCCAGGCACCAATTCCACCTGCCAGGTTATAAGCTTTAAACCCGTGAGCTGTCATCAGGTCGCAGGCAGAGCCACTTCGGTTGCCACTACGGCAGAACACAAAGTATTCGGTATCCTTGTCTAAAGTAGCTAAAGCCTGCTGAAACTGACTGGAGGTAACGTCTAAATTGGTGGCCGTAGGTAGGGTGCCGGATGCAAATTCTGCTGCAGTGCGCACATCCAGCAATGTTGCTTTTGGTGCATTTTCGTACTTTAATTTAAACGTATTGCCGTCCAGGTTTTCGTAATTCTTTGGTGTTGATTGAAAGAAATTGAACATGATATTTGATGTTTATTTTCAGTTTATGATTGATTACACTGCAAATTTCGGAAGATATGTTTCCTTGTTCAGTGACTTTGGTCACGCAGTTAACCTTAAGCGAAAAAGAGCTCTTTGATGATAATATAGATACCCATAACCAGTACAAACCAGCCAAATGAAGTCTTTAGTTTGTCGGCATGTACCTTAGCAGACAGGTAGGTACCTATAAAGATACCGGCAATGGAGATGGTCGAGAATATACCCAGTAACATCCAGTCGATCTCATAGTTGAACACATCGCCCATAAAACCAAACAATGATTTTACAGCAATAATAAGCAGGGATGTGCCCACGGCCATTTTCATATCCAGCTTGCTGAAAAGTACCAGCGCAGGAATGATAAGAAAGCCACCGCCTGCACCTACTAAGCCCGTTAATGTACCTACCACCAGGCCTTCTGCCAGAATGCCGCCATAGTTAAACTTAGGTTTAGGATGTGTTTCTTTCAGATCAGTGTGCTCCACATCCAGTTTAGTGTCGATATTCTCGTCTACAGCATCTATTGGTTCTGCTGGCGCTTCTTTTTTCTTTTTGATCATAGAGATAGAAGCAAATACCATCAGGCTGGCAAACAGGAGCATTAGCAGCACACCTTTTGTTACGGCCAGATCGCCAACTGTAAACAGGTTCTCAGGAATGGCTGGTACCAGGTAACGACGCGTTATGTAAACAGCCACAATAGAAGGCAACCCAAATACGATGGCTGTTTTTAAACTCACCAGGCCTTTCTGGTAGAACTTATAAGAACCTACCAAACTGGTTAAGCCAACTATAAATAAAGAGTAAGCTGTAGAGATTACCGGACTCAGTCCCAGCAAATAAACCAAGACAGGTACAGTAAGTATGGAGCCGCCACCACCAATCAAACCGAGTGATAAGCCAATTAACATGGCAGCAATGTATCCGAGTATTTCCATCGTATTTTGTTTAATGAACAATACAAAGGTATACAAGACCGCAATTAACTTCAGTGACTCTTATCACAGAGGGATTTATAGTTAGAGAGTTTGTGAGTTAAAGAGTTTAGGAGTTAGAAAGTTAATAAGGAATAAGTTAGAAAGTAGAGTTTTACTTTGGTATAGTTTAAACCACACTTCCTGTTAAAGTCTGATGCCCAAATATTGCACTAAGAATTTAACAATTTTATTTCCACACTCATACTTCACTAACCCTTTAACTCATAAACTCACAAACTCTCTAACTCCTAAACTATAGTCAGGTCGTGGACTTCGATGTAGTTACGGTGTAGGGTTATGGCGCCGGTCTGTTCCAGTTTTTTGAGCAGGCGGGAGATCACTTCACGGGACGAGTTGAGTTCGTTGGCGATCTGTTGGTGAGAGAGTTTAACTTCATTGCCGCTTACTTTTACATGACTTTTCAGGTAAAATAGCAGGCGTTCATCCAAGCCTTTAAAAGCAATACTGTCAAGGGTTTGCAATAGCTCTTCGAAGCGTTGGCGGTAGGAGGCTATGACAAAGTTATGCCAGGTTTTATACTTGCCTAACCATAGCTCAGACAAATGAGAAGGGACCAGCAGCACTTCTGCATCTGTAACGGCTTTTACCATGATCTGACTTTTCTCGTTGCGGGCTGTACACATCATGGACATGGCACAGGCATTCCCGGCTTCCAGGTAATACATCATAAACTCATTTCCTTCATCGTCTTCGCGGTATACTTTAAGCAGGCCGCGCAGCAGCAAAATAGTGGATGTAATGTACTGACCCGACCGCATCACTTCTTCCCCTTCACCTACTTCTTTCAGGGTGCTTTCTGCTAATAGTTCATCTAATAAGGAATCTTCCAGAGTAGGGAATTTTTTAAGAACAAGCTCTTTCGGGATCGTCTGCATAAGGTTTCTATATACTAGCTTTAATTTATTGAATTTTCTGGTTAGTTGCGCGTTAAGAATACTTTCTATTTCAATCTGATATATTGGTTAATTCGTTATCACAGGAGTTTGTTTAACTATACGACCTGCGCAAAATAGGGTATCAGCAAAAAGCCGGTGCACTCTTTGGTGCACCGGCTTTTGTAAGTTAAGTTTTATTACTACTTGTTTTTGAAATCATTCACAGCTTCGCTTAAATCCATTACGTTGGCATCAGGCAAGGCAGCTTCCAAAATACTGCTACCAGCAGCCGAGCGATAACCGCCTGCACAATGTACAACTATAGGTTTTGCTGTAGGTATCTCTCCTGCACGCTCGCGCAACTCCGGCAAGGGAATGTTGATCGCTTTCTCAAAGAATTTTCCGGTCTTTACTTCCGAAGCGTTGCGGATGTCTACAATCGTATAGTCATCCTGGTGTTGGCGGAAGGCATCTACATCAATCAAAGATGAACTATAGGCTGCTTCGCTGTCAAGTACAAAAGCCCCTTTTACCAGTAGTTCATACCCTGTTTTTGCTGCTTTGGAGATCAGGTCATCCAACTGTGTATCATTTTCTGCTACCAGGTAAAACTGTTCTTCAGGGCCAACTATACTTCCCAGCCATGTTTCAAATTTGCCACCATTCTGTATGTTGATCGCGCCTTTGTAATGTCCTTTCTTAAACAGCTTTTCATTACGGGCATCTACTACAAGCGCACCTTCTTCCGGCGTAAAGTTCTTCTCCAGTCTTTTAACACTGTTTATACTTGGGTTATAGTCCGGAGCACCTTGTTTATTCAGGCTCACATCGTAACCAAAGTATTTCGGAATGAAAGGCTGGTCTTCTGTCAGTATCTTCACAAACTCATCTTCGCTCATGGGCTGCAGCGCATAGTTGCCGATCTTTTCAGCACCAATTGTGCTGCTGTTAGCATCACTCAATGCTTTACCGCACAGCGAGCCAGAACCGTGTGCCGGATACACTATTACATCATCTGCCAGCTTCATTAACTTTTCTCTGGTGCTCCTGTACATCTGGCGCGCCAGTTCTTCCCGCTTGGCTGTTACATTGCCGGCATTTTCACGCAGGTCCGGTCTGCCAACATCCCCAATAAACAGGGTATCGCCCGTAAACACAGCCTTGTCTTTTCCTTCATGTTCCAGCACAATGCTGATGCTGTCGGGGGAGTGGCCCGGGGTATGCAGCGATCTGAGTGTTATCTTACCTACCTGTAATATTGCACCATCGTCAAATGCCTGGTGCGGATAATCAGCACCAACCAAACTATGGGTGTAAATGGTTGCTCCGGTTTTGTGATGTATCTCCAGGTGTGAACTAACAAAATCAGCATGTGGATGCGTCTCTATAACACCTACAATTTTAGCATTGTTTGCCGCTGCAAAATCGTAACAGGCCTGCGGGTTTCGGGCAGGGTCAACAAGCACCACTTCATGTGTCTTTTCATTTAAAATAGCATACCCAAAATGCGCTAATCCTTTGTCTTCAAACTGTTGTATTTTCATAATCTGTTTGGTTTATACTTTATCTATTACTTTAGTTAAACTACACTTCGGAAGTTTTATCCTGCTTTGATAGTACAAAGGTAGCTTGTTGGTATAACCGGTTCAGTGACGATTGTCACACAAGTAACAGCTGTATGAATACAACTATAGTTAGTAGGTAATAGAGCTTTTATTACCCTTCCAGCTGTTTTCAGAAAGTTAGATAAGTATAAGTTAGTGAAGTTAATCGAGTAAAAAGGTTGCTCCATTGCTGTGAATGGGCTTTTTAAAATAATAGAACAAAAGCATTAGTCGACGGAAAAACGCAAGCAATGCATAGTTATAGTTAAATGATATTTTCTCTATGCGCATGAATATCACTAGGTTCAAAAAACTTGTCTATAGTTTCAGTATAACTAAGGTACTTTTTAAGTCGGGCATTTTATCTTGCGAAGAGCATTGGTTCACCCACTTTTATAAAGGAAACCATATCTCTATTGCAGAAAGCGATTTAATTTCGTTTACTAGTATAAGAAGTATTATCAGGGAGGAAGGGCTTAATAAGTCAGGATCCAAAATATCTTACAAATAAATTGAAGTAAACTATGAGTACCAGAGCAAGAGACCAGCAAAAAAAGCAGCGCCAAAAAGAGTTCAAGGAAAGAAAAGAACATCAGCAGGCCCTTAAAGCTGCAGCAATAAAAGGGAAACGCCAATCAGCAGGAAACGAAGATGGAATGGCTAGTCCGCCTAAAACCGAAGACTGATACTTGCTTATAATAGGGGTAGTAATAATGTAATTACTTCACTCAATTTGAAAGTTCTACGGTAGCTTATTTCTAGGTATAAGAGAAACTTCGATACATAAGCCGACTCCAGCTAGAAAAAGTAAGGTATTTATGTTTTAAGCTACATACACTATGACGCAAATGATTTAATTAAAGATGATTTTACATAGGTACCTAAAGGAGGATGATCTGGTCAACTATAGTTCGTACGTTTCTATTATGACAATTTGTTTAACCTTAAAGCTGTGAACCCTACAGATAATTTCCCGGTGCTCGGCATACAGGAGTTTCAGCCTGACCTGCAGCAGCAGAATGAGCTGCAGTTTCATCTGATACAGGGCAAGCAGCACATTGAAAAACCGCACAAACATGACTTCTTCATGCTTCTTTTGTTTGAGAAAGGAAGCGGAACACATACCATAGATTTCAAGCAGTATGAGGTAGGAGATCATCAGTTGCACCTGCTATTTCCAGGCCAGGCACACAGCTGGACTTTAGGTGAAAATACGTTGGCCTATCAGCTCATGATCGACCGTCCCGTTTTGGATATGTTCTCGTCTTCACTGGAGCTTACGTTTGTGCTGTACCAGTGGCAACCGGTCCTTGACCTTTCCCACGAAACTTTCTCCAAGCTACAGTATGAGTTTCAGGCGATACAGGCGGAACTGAGTATAACGCCCATACACTGGGACATCGTTAACCTGCGAAACCGGTTGATCGCCCAGCTGGTGAGCCGCGAGGCCGAGAGCAGGCACGATTACCTGAAAGTATTCCGCGCTGTGCCGGCGCTTATGCGCTATCATCAGCTGGTAGATGAACATTTTAAAGTGAAGAAGACCGTAGCCTTCTATGCCGACCAGCTACACATTTCGTCTAACTACCTGAACATACTCTGTAAACGGCACCTGCAGGTACCTGCGCTGTTTCTGGTACACAATCGCATCATCCTGGAAGCCAAACGATTGCTGCATGCATCAGAAATGCCTGTCAAAGAAATAGCTTTTGATCTTGGTTTCAGCGACCTGGCCCATTTTTCCAACTTTTTCAAGAGAAAAACGGGTGCTTCACCGCGATTCTTCCGGGAGCAGTTATAAAATTTACAAGTTTTGGAAGGAACCGCACATCTGTTTAAAGGATAGGAGGGGCTACCTTTGTACTTTTATAAAACTGTACTATGGCTCTACACCCAATAACGCGTAAAGATTTCATCAAAAGTTCTGCTATGTTGCTTGCCAGTACCAGCCTGGCCTCCTGTACAGGTATGCTGGCTACCACACAACCAGAGGCTACTGAGCAAGCCAGATACATAGCTGCCGGTAATGCCCTTACGCTTAAGAATGTGAGGCTGGAGACGGGGTTCGAGTATGACGGGGAGGAAGTAATAGGAACTAAAACAGGCCTGTTCACCATTGAGATCAGGGACGGTAAGATAAAAGCTATTTTTCCCAATAACCCCAAAGCTAATGCTCTGGATGCCCAGGGTCTGCTGCTGCTTCCTGCCTTCAAAGACATGCACATTCACCTGGACAAGACCTTTTACGGCGGCCCGTGGCAGGCGCGGCGCAAGAAGAACAGAACGGTGCAGGACATGATTGCCTACGAGCAACAGGTACTCCCGAAAATGCTGCCAACATCTACCGAGCGGGCGGAAAAACTGATCGAGCTGTTGCAATCGCATGGGGTTAACTTTGCCAGAAGCCACGTCAACATCGAACCTGCTTCCAGACTCGACTCCCTTAAAAACCTGCAGCAGGCACTTGATAATAAAAAGGATAGCTTCGATGCAGAATTGGTAGCTTTTCCGCAGCATGGCATCCTAAGTTCAAATTCAGAGCAACTGATGAAAGAAGCCGCCACGATGGGCATTGATTATATAGGTGGTTTAGATCCGGGTGCAGTTGACGGTGATATGCAGAAGAGTATGGATTTTATGGTGAAACTGGCACTGGATCATAAAAAGGGTATTGACATTCACCTGCACGAGAGTGGTGTATCCGGACTTAAAACTATAGAATACCTGATCGATCGTGTAAACGAGAATCCTGTCCTGAAAGGCAAGACCTTCATCAGCCACTGTTTTGTACTTGCCTCGCTTGAAAAGCAAAAGCTGGAAGCAGTAGCGGAGAAACTGGCCGCTGCCGAAGTAGGTATCATTTCTACCATCCCTATCGGAAAACAAATGATGCCTATTCCGACGCTCTACAAGTATGGCGTGGACGTGCGCACCGGCAACGACTCTATCATTGACCACTGGAATACCTTTGGTACGGGCAGCATTCTGCAAAAAGCCAATCTGATGGCGCAACTATATGGTTACTCCACCGAGTTCGAGCTTTCCAGATGCCTGAAACTGGCTACCCACAATATCCTGCCACTCGATGACAAAGGAAACAGGCAGTGGCCGCAGGCAGGCGACAAAGCCGACCTGGTACTGGTAGACGCCAGTTGCTCGGCAGAAGCCGTTTCCCGTGTATCTCCCGTGAGATCATTGATTCATAAAGGGAAAATCGTGTACCAAACAACTACCGTATGAACACACTATTGTTAATATTTTCGTTTTTATTGCTTACTTCCTGCCAAACAGAAACTTCTATGCAGACACCAGCCACACAAAACTCCCTGGTGGAGGCCGTTAATAATAACAAGTTAGATGCAGTAGCAGCTGCCCTGAAAAATGGAGCGGACGTGAACGCAACCGATACACAGAAAAGGTCGCTACTGCTCCTGGCCACGCACCAAAACAACCTGGAAATGGCACAGCTGCTTGTTAAACACGGCGCTGATGTAAACCAACAGGACGCGATAAAAGATAGCCCTTTTTTATATGCCGGCGCATCAGGCTATACGGACCTTGTGAAACTATACCTGGAAAACGATGCCCGGTTTGATGTCTTTAACCGCTATAACGGCAGCGCCCTGATTCCGGCATGCGAGAGAGGTCACCTGGAGGTGGTGAAGCTGCTGGCTAATACCAAGGGCTTTCCCATAGACCATGTAAACCGCCTGGGCTGGACCGCGCTGATGGAAGCCGTTGTATTGGGAGATGGTTCCAAGACTTATGCAGAGGTAGTACAGACATTGGTAGATGCTGGCTGTGACATTAACATTCCGGATAAGGATGGGGTTACAGCGTTGCAGCACGCCCGTAAAATGGGATTTTCTGCGATTGCCAAAGTTCTGGAAGAAGCTCGTTGAGACTCCTGATAATTCGGAACACAACTTAACTTTTTTAGGTGCTGAAATTAAGAGAGGCCGCTATGCATGTTCTAACATAGCGGCCTCTTATGTTAACGCGGGTGACTGACTCAGCCTAAATAGGTTTCAAAAGACGTACGTCTTGAAGTAAATACGGCCTATCAGGGTCCTGTCGCCTATGGTTTGTATCATGTTATGGATACTTGGGGAATAGATACAGGCCTGTAGCGCTCGTTTATGAACGATAAGCTGGACGTAAGTATGAGCATAACAGATATTTTCAAGACCAGAAGAATGGTAGGAACTATAAATATAGACAGCAATACAATTTCAGCAGATCAATACAGAGGAACACAAAGCTTTAAGATCAATCTTCGGTACCGTCTCAGTAAGGGCAGTGAGTTTAAGTCAGGTAAGAAAAGTATAAACCTAGATGAAGTGAACAGAGCGGGTGGTAAATAAGCCATCCCTATAGTATACCTCCAGTGAATTTCTGCAAACTATAGCATTAAGTTCTGATCATGTCCTGAATCAGAAGAGGCGCTTGTCCTGGTGGCAGGCGTCTCATTTTTTTATCAATCATGTTCCAACCTTAACCCTGACTGAAGAAGTTTGCTTGTACTGCTTTCAGAATGTCATTTGAATTCGGAAAATGTTTTACCTTCGATGTATTGAAATGACTATACGTTTATCTTTTCTTCATCTTCTGGTTGTATTACCTTGAAAGCACTTCTGATCACACTTACTTTTTTAGCTATAGCCGCCTGGTTTCCTTCTTTAACTTTTGGACAATCTTCCACAGAAGCTGATTTTCAGAAAGCGCGGGAAATCGCCTTTGAACAGAAGAACTATAGCCAGGCCATAGAACTATGTAAGCAGGTGTTGCAACAGGACTCACAGTATATAGATGCACGTATTTTGTTGGGTAGATTGCATTACTGGAATGGCTCGCCGGACTCTGCTATAGTTGAACTTGAAAAGGCTTACAGGCAGATGCCCGCTTACGAAGATGCAGCGCAGGCTTTAGCGAATGTGCTGTACTTTGAGAAACAATACGACGAAGCACTTCAGTACCTGGCAGCAGGACTATCACGTCTTCCACAATCGCGCGGGCTTCTCACCCGAAAGGCTACAGTATTAGCGGGTATGGCCAACTATAAGCAAGCCTATAGTTTGGCAGACAGCCTTTTAGCAGGCGACCCCTCTAATGATCAGTTGCTAGCCTTAACCAGCCAGCTACGCGAGTACAGCTATGAGAACCGCATAGAACTAACCTATGACTATACTTATTTCGAAAAACAGTTTGGGGATGCCTGGCACCTGGCAGGTATCAGTTACGGAAGGCAAACAAAAATAGGCCCTGTAACCGGACGGGTAAGCTATGCGAACAGATTTGCTTCTAAAGGCTGGCAGTTTGAAGCAGATGCCTATCCGAGACTTTCCAGAACAGTCTATGCTTATACTAGTTTTGCTTACTCCGCCGATCTGCCAATTTTCTCAAAGGTAAGAGCAGGATTGTCTCTATATGCGAACCTGCCAAAAGCTTGGGAAGTGGAAGGGGGAGCACGGTTTCTCCGTTTCGATGAGTCTATCTGGGCCTATACTTTCTCGGTGGGCAAATACATCCAGAACTTCTGGATCAATGGCAGAACCTACCTGACGCAGGGAAACAACAGCGTATCGAATGCCTATAGCTTAACAACGCGCTATTACCTGAAAAGTGCTGATAATTACGCTTCGCTTATAGTTGGCTGGGGTATTTCGCCGGATGACCGTTCGCAGGCCGTGCGGTTGAACAGCAGCGAGAAACTACAGACGTTCCGAATTGGTGGCGGCTATCGGTTTGCAGTTGCTAAACGGCATATCTTCTCACTGAACGGTACATACGAAAACGTAGAATACCTGCCGGAAACCAAAGGCAACCAGCTGAACATCTCTACGCTTTACCAGTTCCGGTTTTAAGCTATAGCTATAGTTCAGGTTGATCTAATGGGGCGTATGTTTGCTTGAATTCTTCCAGCAACGCTAAAAGTTCGGTTGCTTGCATACCGTAGGTATCAGGCAGTGCTCCATGGCTGTCTGAGATTTCTTTGGATATATATTTGCCGAACGCATGGTCTTTATGGCTATCAACATAGTCAAACATAACAGTTAGATCGCGACCTACATATCCAAGATTAAATGATTCAACCTCTTTCCAATAAGTAAAATGGCTGCGGAAGAAACTTGTAATGGTAAACCCCTCCTTGGTTAGTAAGAGTTGAAATGAGCCCGGTATCAGCTGAATTAAAAACGTGATCGAGCACAATCCGAAGAATATTATACTCATCCAACCCATAAATTCATTTTCTTCCAATACTAAGAACCCGGCAGCTGTAAAAGCCACGCTTCCCGTCAGGAATAAAATGATCTTTGATTTTTTGGGCCGTAATATCAAGTTCCTGTTTTCCACTTTATGATGCCAGACTATAGTTTGCTTATGCTTTTGGCGCTTCAGTAGCAGCTGTGTTGAAGCCCTGACGTGTCATTTCGCCCCACGAGTTTTTCTTGCGCAGCAGATCCCAGATGCCTTTGATAGATGACCATACCACGAACGGGTGAAAAAGGAATGGCTCAACTATAGCCGTAAGTATGAGTTTGCGTAGTTCGCCGCGCTTTTTGTACTGATTAAAGGTAGCTACTTCCATTAAAATTGCAAACGTAGAAAACAGCCAGCCAAAGATCAGGATAAAGGCCGTCAGCACCGCGAAAAATGGCCAGTTAATGTAGCCCATAAACGCCAGAATGAGGAAGATCACAAAACCTGTAAACTCAATAATAGGGGCGAGCAACTCATAAAACAGCCAGTAAGGATAGCTCATCATGCCCAGTACGCCATACTTCGGGTTCAGGAAAAGCTTGCGGTGCATGCTCAGTGTTTCTATAGTTCCGCGCATCCAGCGGTTACGTTGCCTGCCCAGAATCTTGTAGCTGGCGGGTGCTTCTGTCCAGCACAGCGGGTCTGGAATGAAGGCTACTTTGTAAGGAATTTTACGGTCTGCCATGTAGCGGCGCATGCGCACTACCAACTCCATATCTTCGCCAACTGTGTTATGGTCGTAACCACCTGCATCTATCGCAACCTGCCTGTCAAACGCGCCAAAAGCGCCCGAAATCAACAATAAGCCATTTAGGTTACTCCAGGCCATACGTCCTAGCAAAAACGCCCGGATATATTCCAGTGCTTGCACCCGTGGCAGAAAATCCTTTGGCAAATTAACATCGATCAGTTTCCCGTTTTTAAACACGCAGGAATTAGCGATACGGACTACACCACCAGTCGCAATAACCTTATTATCCGTTTGATCCATAAACGGCTTCAAAAGCTTCAGCAAGGCATCCTGCTCCAGGATACAATCCACATCAATGCAAACTAAATACTGATTACTGGCTAGGTTAATGCCCGAGTTAAGCGCATCGGCCTTGCCGCCATTTTCCTTATCAATAACTAAAAGTTTACTGTAAACCGGGTTGGTACTTTTATAAACGCTCTTTACTTTTTTGGTAGCCAGCTGTTGATGGTAATTTAGCTGAACCGGCTCCAGTTGATAGGCATGAATCAGTTTCGCCATCGAGTCGTCTTTACTGCCATCATTTATAACGATCAGCTCCAGGTTGTTGTAGTAAATGCTGAGCAGCGAGCGCACGTTTTCGATAATATTAGCACCTTCGTTGTAGGCAGGAGCCAGGATGCTGACTGAAGGGGCAAAAGGGGAGGATGCCAGCAGATTATAGTTGGTGAGGCGACTGCGGCGGAGATATTTAACTGCTTCAACGATGGCAAGCGTACCCAGAAAAATATAACAGCTCAACATAGAAACGGCATACACCAGCAGTCCATAGTGAAATAGATTGTATAAAAACGCCATGTAGTAAGTTGGTATTTGGGTTAGCTAAATGTCTGAACTATAGTTTGTATTAGGCCTGTTGTTGCAGGTGCTGTATGGTTTTCAGGGCAGCCAGTCGTACGCTCTCATCGGGTGCTAACTGTAGTTCCTGCAAAAAAGGCAACTCGCCTGCGGTGCCTGTTTTCACCAAGCCAGAAAGTATCGTTAGCTGTAATACTTTGCTGCTTTCGCTGGAATAGTGCGTGCGCAAGGCAGTAGCGGCTGGAGCTGAAGGAATTTCTCCTAAACATGCGATGGCCTGGTTGCGCACCGCATCACTGGGATGGCTTAAACGGGCAATTACTTCATTCTGGAACTGCGTGGCATGTTGTTCAGCAATCAGCTTAAGTGCGAATTGCACCACACTTGGGTTGGAGGAGTTGAGCCAGCTGTTAACTATAGTTTCAGATGGAATAGGATGGTTTGCCAGCAACTGAAGCAGTTTTATGTGATGCCATTCCGTAAGCGGGTACTTTAGGTTCTCGAAGAAGGAGAGACCTTCATACTGCTGCAAACAAACAAGGGCGATTTGTGCTTCCATGCGGACCATCGGATGACGATGATTGGCTAATGGATAGATCTCGTCGATGTAGGCTTTCTGTTCCATAACGGCGAGTTCCTGTATACCTTTCGCCTTATCGTACCACCTGCCGTTGCGCATGTCGTAAGCAGAAAGTCTGTCTAACTGCAGTTCGTTGTACAGCTTTATCAGGTTGTTGCCCGATTGCCCGCTCAGGTCATTTTTCAGTCGGATCAGCTCTGCAAGCAAGGCTTTTCGGGCAAAGCGGCGGTATAACAGAGGTTTAATGTCATCAGGTACTTCAAAACGTTGCAGCTGCTGATCAGGCTCCTGCAAAATGATACTTACCAGCCAGTATTTAAATTGCTGCTGAAGCTGTGCCTGCTGCTTTGCAATATTTCGTTTTGCCAGCATGATATACAGTATGGCACCTATCAAAGCAATTATTATAGTTGTCAGCGTGCCGATAGCGATAAAAAACAGCTCGATACTGGTAAAGCGTGCTAACTGATAAAGTACTGTAGAGAGAGTTGAAGTCACTTGTTTTACAAACTATAGTTTAAGACGTTCGCAGCGAGAAGCGCTTGACACGCAATGCCAGTTCGTTCGGACTGAAGGGTTTAGTAATGTAGTCATCTGCGCCTAAGGTAAAGGCTTCGAGCACCACATTTTCCTGGCCCATCGCCGATAGCACGATAACTGGTATAGTAGCATTTAGCTTTTTTACAGCGCTCAGCACTTCCAGCCCCGATGCAAAAGGCATCATAATATCGGTAATCACCAGGTCCGGCGTAATTTCTGATAGTTTGGCGAGCGCATCCTGGCCATTGTCTGCACTGATAACCTCGTGCCCGTCTTTTACCAGTCTAAACTCCATGGTGGCCAGTGTAATCGGCTCATCTTCTGCAATTAAAATTTTCATAGTAGCTATTAGTTTGCTTCTGAAAGTGAAAGATAGGCTTCTACATCTGAGGTGATGGCAGGCATCAGCGCGGCACAAAGGGCGAGGCTCTTGTCGATTTGTGGTTCGAATACGTTCAGGTTAGCCTGGTTGGGAGCTTCTTCTTCCATTAAAAGAATGAGCTGGTATAGTTCCTTTATCTGGATAGCTGAAAGACTGCCTTTTATTTTATGCGCTTTCTCTAGAAACTCAATCCGGTTGTTGGAATTTGCGAGGTCTTTGAGCTCCTGTAGATACAGGGGCACATTATTCGTGAAGAGGGCCAGAATACGTTTTATATAATCCGGGTTCTTCAGTTCCGTCAGGTTGCTGATACTGTATGGCTTTTCTGCTGGGTTACTTGTAGTTGGAGTTGCAGGCGTAGCTATAGTTGGAGAATCGGCCGAAACAGCTATAAAGCGCTCCAGGGTCTTGGCCAGGTCGTTGATCGAGAACGGTTTTGCCATGTAGTCCGATGCGCCTATTTCCAGGCAGCGCTCGCGCTCGTTACGCAATACGCTGGCTGTCAATACAACTATAGGTGTGTGGTTTTGCAGCGTTTGGCGGATATAAGCCGTTGCCTGAAACCCATTCATGACCGGCATGCGCAGGTCCATGAAAATGATGTCGAACTGCTCGCCGGCTTGCAGCATGTCCACCGCTTCCTGGCCGTTATTCGCAACAACCGAGTCCATTTTGTATTGATTCAGGGACGAAGTAAGTACAGTCTGGTTAATCTCGTTGTCCTCTACAATAAGCGCGCGCTTTCCGCTGTAGTACTTTTTTACTGGCTCGGTATCAACCTGGCTGGACGTAACCACTACATTGCTGGTGTCGTGGGCGATGTCATAGTTTATCGTAAACGTAAAGGCTGTGCCTTTATCTTTTACACTTTCTACTGTTATTTCACCGCCCTGTAACTCAATAAGCCTTTTGGTAATTGCCAAGCCAAGTCCCGTGCCGCCGTATTTGCTCGAAATATCAGTCGATTCCTGGGTAAAGTTGTCGAAGATCGTGTCCAGCTTATCGGTATCGATACCGATCCCCGAGTCGCTAACTATAAATTCAACTACTGCCTGATCTTCGGTTTCGCTAAGAAGTGAGGCTTCCAGGCGCACAAATCCTTTCTCCGTAAATTTTACCGCGTTGCTCAGCAGGTTATTCAGGATCTGGTTTAAACGGTGCGGATCGCCGGTCAGGAATCTTGGAATAAACGGGTCAGCCGATACAGCCAATTTAATGCCTTTCTCCCTAGCTTTTTCACGAAACAACATAGCGGTGGCCGCGATGGTGTCATTAAAATCAAATGTCAGTTTTTCTATCGTCAGCATGCCTGCTTTTATTTTAGAAAGATCCAGAATGTCGTTAATCAAATTAAGTAAAGTGTCGGATGAATGCTTGATAACCTGGAGGCGTCCTTTCTGGTCGGGTTGTAACGATGAAGATGTTAACAGCAGGTTTACCATGCCTATGATGCCGTTCATCGGAGTGCGTAGCTCGTGACTCATGTTAGCCAGGAACTGTTCCTGTAACCGCTCTGCCTGTTCGGCATTTTCACGTGCTTCCACCAACTGTTGCTGGTGCTTTATCTGCTCGGTAATATCTTTAAACAGGGTACAAACACCGAACAACTGCTTCTTGCGGTCATAGAGTGGGAACTTGATGATCTCCATTTCAAGCACCTGGCCGTTTTGTAACACTACCTGCTGCTGCCATTCTTTTGAGTTCAGGTTGCTTACACCATCCGGTTCATAGGTCGCTAAAAACTCTGCTAAAACAGGTGCATCATCTAAAACGGGTTTTAAACTATAGTTTGGTTGCTGGTTATCTTCCAGTGCAAAAAGCTGATGGAAAGCTTTATTGGAGAAGATATGCTCGCCCTGTGTATCCTTTATCAGAACGGCCTGCGGCGAGTAGTCAAGTATGGCCTTAAAGCGCGACTGATATTCTTCTTTCTCGGCATTTGCAATTCTTACTGCTTCTTCGCTCAGTTTGCGTTGGGTAATATTTTTAGATGCGCAACATATACCAATAATGGTGCCGTCGGTATCCTTTACCGGGAAGTAGGTAGAAAGGTAGTAGGCGTCCCCATCTGCTAACCGGAAGGTTCTTTCCAGTTCTATCTTCTGGCCGTTAAGTACCTGATCGAAAAGAGCAAGGGTTTTGTCTCTATCTTTAGCATCTATATAATTGCGGAAGTCATCTCCGGGTTTGCTGTCAGTACCGTAGGCTTCTTTTAAAATTGTATGGTTGTGATCATTCAGTAGTACCAATCTATAGTTCAGATCCAGTAAATAGATAGCTTCCTGCGAACTGCTCAGGATGGCCTGCATATTTTTCTCCGACTCTTTCAACCTTAGCTCTGCAGCTTTACGTTGAGTAGCAGCAACTCGCTTTTCTTTTTCCTGCTGCAGGCTTTTCCAGATGGCGTATAGCAGTAAAACACCAAAAAAGAAGACGCCTACTGTTAAAAAACGGTTAGTAATCAGCACTGCTACTTTGCTCTCCTTTTTTTGCTGAGCTAACTCTGCTCTGGCATGTGCGTGCATGATATCAGCATGTTGCCTGATCATATCCATATACTTCATGCCAATATTGGTTCTAAAAAGCTGCATGGCTGCTTCGTGCCCCTGCTGTCTTTTTAGGCGGATGATCTTTGCCGAGAAATCAGCCTTTTTCTCCAGGTAAAAAGTTAAAGAATCAAGGTTCCTTTTCTGGATTTCATTATTACTGGCCATCGTTTTTAACCGGCTGATAACAACGTCCAGGCTCTTGGCAGCATCTTTCAATGGTTTTACATAAGAATCCTTACCAGTTAAAAGATACCCACGTGAACTTGTTTCATAGTCTTTCATCAGCGAGATGGTTTTCTCGATCTGATAAATTTCTTCCTGAGATTGAAGTACCCAACGCGATATTTCGGATTCTCTCTTCAGGTTATAGGATATGCCAAAAATGAGAGAAAAGAATATGAACAACCCTGATATAATTCCGGTAAATAAGCGCCGATTTTCCTTTGCGGTGCTTAATAGCTTCTGGAGTTCTAGCATATTGGGTGGAATTCTTGCATGAGCCGGCTCAGGGTAAATTCAGGGCTCTACGTGATCCCTAATGATTGATTAAGATGCAGTAAGTTACAATATTTTATAGGAAGCAAAATTAAGTTTAAAAATGTTCCCTTATATGATGCTTAACTTTTTTCTTAACATTTCCTTTTATGACTAGGCCCAATGTGCTGGGAGTAATTAGCAATTTATTTCCACAAGGATTTAAAAACTATGGCCCAAATTCTAATGTTCGTAATGATATAAGTAGAGTTTTGCTGTGGCAGAGGAATTGGAGTATCTTTTTTTTGATACTGATAGTCGGAGTTAATTTAATATCGTAAATAAATCAGTTACGCCTGTTATGGTGCGTATTTAGAATCCTGATCCGCACTCTCGAGCTTCCTCGCATTATCTGCTTTTAGCAGATAGAAACACCCTATTCTTCAATAGCATCTGCTTTACGATGTTACTGTGTTATATTATCCTTTTTGCTATTCCTGGAAAGCAAAGTACTCGTCAACTATAGCTGATGGTCATTTTGTTTCGTGTTCTGATGCCGGACTATTTACTTGTAAGTAAAATTAACGAAGGGTATGAAAAAAGTAACCTTTCTGCTCTGCCTGTATAGTATAGGATTTCTCTTCACCATTTCTTCGTGCGAAAACCGTAAGACGCAGGAGAAAAAGGAGGCTAAGACAAACACGGATACCTCTGCCAAACAGTCAAAACCAAACGTACTGCTGATCGTGGTGGATGACCTGGGATACTCGGACTTGTCACCCTTCGGCGGGGAGATCCGCACTCCCAACATCCAGCGGCTGGCCGACAATGGGTTGATTGTGCAGCAGTGCTATACCACACCGCTCTGCGCTCCTTCCCGGGCTATGTTCATGTCGGGTATGGATAACCACATCAGCGGAATTGGTGCCATGCCTCCTTTTCAGGCAGCCAACCAGTACATGCAGCCCGGCTATGAAGGGTATCTGAACGACCGTGTCATGACGCTTCCGGAAGTATTACGGGAAAACGGCTATCATACCTACATGAGTGGCAAATGGCATTTGGGGCACGAAGAAGGCAGGCGCCCTTTCGAAGAAGGTTTCGAACGCAGCTTCTCCTTCCTGGGAGGAGGGGCAAGTCATTTTAGTAATAGCTTTGCCTTAGGGCCTGAAGAAGTAATTCACACTGTATACTATGATGATAGCGTGCAGGTGAAAAAGCTCCCGGATGATTTTTATTCCTCCAACTACTACGCCGACAAGATGATCCAGTACATCACCGAGCAAAAGGATGATCGACCTTTCTTCGGTTACCTGGCTTTTACGGCACCCCACGACCCGCTGCATGTACCAGACGAATGGATGGACAAATACAAGGGCGCATATGACAAGGGCTACGACCATATCCGGCAGGTACGGATGGACAACATGAAAAAGCTTGGCCTCATACCGAAAGACCTTCCGATAAATCCAGGTTCAGGTGAATATAAAAAGTGGAATGAGCTATCAGCGCAGGAGAAAAGGGTAGAGGCCCGCCGAATGGAACTCTACGCTGCTATGCTTGAAATTATGGACCTAGATATAGGCCGCGTGCTGGAGGCCCTTCAAAAGGAAGGCAAACTGGAAAATACCATGATCATCCTAATCGGTGACAACGGTGCCAACCCCAAAGACCCGTCGTTCTATAAAACAGACATGAAGCCGTTCGACAATAGCCTGGATAATATGGGTAAACCTAACTCCTTTGTATCGTTGCAGGGGGCGTGGGCTGAAGTAACCGCTACTCCCTATTCTTATTTCAAAACCACCACAGGAGAGGGAGGCGTCCGGGTGCCGCTCATCATCTCCGGGCAGGGTGTAACTATAAAAGGGGTAGAAGCTACCAATAAAATTCTGGGGACTGATATTATGCCTACGCTACTCGAGATTGCCGGCGCCAAGCGGCCTGATACATACAAGAAAAACAAGTTAGCCGCTATGACTGGTACTTCATTTAACAGATTGTTGAGTGATAAAGGGAATACTGTTCGGGATGAGAACGCCGGCTACGGAATAGAAAGCCTGGAAAATAAAGCCTACTACAAAGGAGACTGGAAGATTCGGTTCCTGATGCCACCCTTTGGGAAAGGACGAGACTGGCAATTGTTTAATGTGAAAGAGGACCCCAGGGAGAAGCAAGACCTTGCCAGGCAAAAACCGGAAAAGCTCCAGGAGTTGTTGGGTGGCTGGAATGAATATTCACAGAAAGTAGGTTATATACCCTATCACGGTGGCAGAGCCTATACTGTGCTGGGACCAGAAAACTTTTTTAAAGCGAAGCTGGATTCCACGAACAAGGCCCTCATAGAAAAAGCTTCTCTGGAACTTCAACGCGGTGGAGAGTAAGGTTCAGTGTTGTTATCTCGTCCTCTATAGTACTGACCAAAGATAGAAGTGCAGTGCCGACGAAAGGCAACAAAGACATTACTTCCTGTTTGCATAAAATTGTATAATCTGCTTCCGCCACGGCTCTATGTTAAATAATTAGATTAAAATTAAACATCTTGAATGGTGAAATCTGCGACACAAACTTCACTTATTTTTTACAGTTTGCTCTGCCTGGCTATTTCTTGCAAGCAGGGAAGCGCGCCGGAAGAGAAAACTGTTTTAGGGGAAGGGCCACCTACTTCATGCCATGAAAGTTTGCCTTCTAGGTTTACAGGTACAGGTGAGCCCGAATTAGTGAGAAGTGGTGAATTATCGCACCAAGGAATGGTGTGGATCGAAGGACGTACATTTTATATGGGCGCAGCTGATAATGAAGGTAGGCGGGACGAATACCCCTTGCATCTGGTGAAAGTTAATGGCTTTTGGATGGATGCTACTGAGGTTACCAATGCCCAGTTTGCCAGCTTTGTGGAAGCTACCGGCTATATAACCACGGCCGAACGTGTGCCGGATTGGGAAGAACTAAGGAAGCAGTTGCCACCCGGCACACCAAAGCCTGCCGATAGCTTACTTGTAGCAGCTTCGCTTGTATTTACACCAACGGTATATACCGAATCACTTCAGGATGCAAGACAATGGTGGTCCTGGACAAAAGGGGCCAGTTGGCGGCACCCCCAAGGGCCCGGCAGCAATCTTGAGGACAAAGAGCAATACCCGGTAGTGCATGTATCGTGGGACGATGCAGCGGCTTATGCCACCTGGGCCGGTAAGCGGCTGCCCACTGAGGCTGAATGGGAGTTTGCCGCACGGGGAGGAGCTGAAAATCAGCCATACCCTTGGGGAACGGAGCCAATAGAGAAAGGTAAGCCAAAAGCTAATACCTGGCAGGGACAGTTTCCCAACTACAACAGTAGTTGGGATAAGCATACCGGCGTAGCCTCGGTCTGCTCCTATGCCCCGAACGCTTATGGCTTGTACGATATGGCAGGCAATGTATGGGAATGGTGTGCTGACTGGTATGATACAGACTATTACAGCAGCCTGGGAGAAGGAGTAACATATAATCCAAAGGGGCCAGCCAGCAGCAATGACCCAACAGAGGCTTCTGTTCCAAAAAAGGTGATGCGGGGCGGTTCCTTTCTATGTAGCGACTCCTACTGCAAAGGGTACCGGACATCCGCCCGCATGAAATCTTCGCCCGATACAGGATTGGAACACACTGGTTTTCGATGCGTTACCTCCCGGTAAGTAGGAAGAGATGTTATAGTAAGCAGCATGATGTCTCTGCTTCCAACAAATAGATTGCTTTGGATACTATAGTTGAGTAAGGTCCGGAAATTCGTTTCAGATAACTTAAGTTAAAAACGAGTGCCTAATCGAGAAACTAACAAAAGAAGCAGCATCAAAAAAAATAAAAAGGGAAAAGCACCAAGAGTCCCTGAAAATTGCGGCGAAAAAAGTAAAAGTGACTCGACAGTAATAGCCAAATGCTAAGCAGGAAAGATTCTCGCTTTTGCCTGTTTCTGGAATTGCTCCGGAGTTAGTCCGATCATCTTTTTGAAGAACCTACTGAAGTAAGACCTGTCTTCAAAACCCAGGCTGTACCCAATTTCCTTTATAGTTTGTGCACTTAAGATAAGCTCTTGTTTAGCTTCTACTATAGTGCGCTCCTGTAATAGCTGCGTAATGGTTTTTCCGGTTTTCTGCTTCAGGATTTGGTTGAGTCTTTTGGGAGTGATGTTCAGTTTATCAGCATAGAATGCCACCGACTTTTCTTCTCTGAAATGATTCTCCAGCAGTAGAAGGAAATGATAGACGCGTTTCTCATTCAGGCCCTGGCTTGTAAATGTCTGTGTTTTATATTGCATCAGCTTCAACAGAAATGCCTTTAGTAGCGTCTTGAGTACCAGTAAATTCTTTGGTTGTTGCTCGTATTCGTTGTGTAACACCCGCAGGAGGCTCCCCAGTGTAATCACCATGTCCTCTTCCAGCAGTATAGTGGAGAAACTACCTACGCCTTTGCCAAGAAATAGCCTGATCACATCCAGTGTAAATTCTTTTACCTCATAGTCGAGTACTGATTTATGAAAGGCAATGAGTATACCTTTTTTACCTGAATTTTTGGGGCGGGGAGAGCGGTTCGCCGGAATAAGGTACATCCAGTCTCCTTTTATATAATGTGCCTTATCCTTTATGAAATGAATGGGCTCCTCATTCTTTAGCCAGGCAATTTCAAAATAATCTTCCCGATAAGTGCTTTCGAAAAAAGACTGCGGTACGGTATGTAGGGGGCTTATAAAAAACAGGTCTTTCTCCGGATTCATAAAATATAAGATGTTAACAGATTTAAAACTTTAGAGCCGGATCCAACAGCTTTCCCTCCTTATCAGCTTCCTTAACTATAAACTATAGTTATCATACTATTTCCCTTCTGTCCTACCTTATGGATGTTCTGTACTACCCCTTGCGCCTGGTATTGTTGTAAATTTGTAACAGTTGCAAAGACAGTAGCATGCTGCATTAAAATATATTCAGACACATTTTAAAGATATAAAATTATGAGCACAGTATTAGAACCAATTATTGAAAACGGAAAAGCGACGAAGAAATTATACGCATTTCCGCAATTGAAAGGCAAAGAAATACCGCGAGATAACTTTATTGGTGGGCAATTTATCCCACCGGTTAAGGGCGAATACTTCGATAACATTTCGCCTATCAACGGGAAAGTTTTTGCGCAGGCGGCACGGTCCACGAAAGAGGACGTTGAACTGGCGCTGGACGCGGCGCATAAGGCCTTTCCGGTATGGAGTAAGACATCCGCACAAGAGCGGAGTAACACGCTGCTTCGGGTAGCCCAGACCATTGAAGATAACCTGGAGTACCTGGCTACAGTAGATACCATCGACAACGGTAAGCCGATTCGTGAGACACGCGCGGCAGACCTTCCGCTTGTAGTAGACCACTTCCGTTATTTTGCCGGCGTGATCCGTTCAGAAGAAGGTGGCGTTTCAGAGCATGATGAAAATACGGTGAGTATCGTATTGCACGAGCCGATTGGGGTAGTAGGGCAGATTATTCCCTGGAACTTCCCGCTGCTGATGGCTGCCTGGAAAATTGCCCCGGCCCTTGCTGCCGGTAACACGATTGTCTTAAAACCGGCAGAGCAAACCCCGACAAGTATCCTGGCCCTGATGGAGCTGATCGGCGATATTTTACCAGAAGGCGTGCTGAACGTGGTGAACGGTTTCGGAACTGAGGTTGGAAAAGCGCTGGGTACTTCCCCAAGAATCAGTAAGCTTGCGTTTACCGGCTCCACGGCAACAGGTAAACTGATTATGCAATACGCTTCCGAAAACATCATTCCGTCTACGATGGAACTAGGCGGTAAATCTCCCAACATATTCTTCCCGTCTGTGATGGATGCCGACGATGAGTTCTTCGACAAAGCCCTGGAAGGCGCAGCGTTCTTTGCCCTGAACCAAGGTGAGATTTGTTCCGCACCAACCCGACTACTAGTGCACGAAAGTATAGCCGACGCCTTTACGGCCCGTGTGATTGAACGCGTGAAAGACATTAAAGCCGGTAACCCGCTGGATGGTGAAACGATGATCGGGGCGCAGGTATCGAAGCCACAGTACGACAAGATCCTGAACTATATTAAGATTGGTAAAGAAGAAGGAGCCGAAGTACTGGTAGGTGGTGAACCGCAGAAGTTAGATGGCGAACTAGCCGATGGATATTATATCCAGCCTACTATCCTGAAAGGACACAACAAAATGCGCGTGTTCCAGGAAGAGATCTTTGGACCGGTTGTGTCTCTGACCACTTTTAAAACGACCGAGGAGGCCATTGAGATCGCGAACGACACCATTTACGGGCTGGGCGCCGGCGTCTGGACCCGTGATGCGCACGAGATGTACCAGGTGCCGAGAGCCATACAGGCCGGCCGTGTCTGGGTGAACCAGTATCACACTTATCCGGCCCACGCTCCGTTTGGGGGCTACAAACAGTCTGGTTACGGTCGGGAGAACCACAAGATGATGCTGGATCATTACCGCCAGACCAAGAACATGCTTATTTCCTACGACAAGAAAAAGCAGGGTTTCTTTTAATCTAAATTTTATCATTAACCTGAAATCACCTGGGGCTTCCTCAGGTGATTTTTTAATAAGTAGAAGAATTGAAAAGATACTAGCAACAGAAAAAGCAAAAGAAGTGATTAGCCAACTGAAGGAGCGCTATGGCGAACTGATGTTCTACATGAGTGGCGGCTGCTGCGAAGGCTCGCAGCCTATGTGCTATGAGAAAGGCGAGTATAAACCGGGCACCCGCGACGAGCTGATCGGCGAGGTGGAAGGCTGTGAATTCTACCTGTCGGAAGAACAAAACCAATACTATGATCACTCCCAGCTGCTGCTGGACGCGACGCCCGGCATGGGCGGCGGCTTTTCGCTGGAAACTATGCTGGGTATGGCATTTAGTGTAACTACCCACACGCTCATAGCTAAGGAAGAAGCAGAAGTTGTATAGTTTGTCTTACATTTAGTTTAGGGCTGAGCAAATCTTGTATGGGGGTACTTGACTTTTTTCAGCACAAGGTGTATTCAAAATACCTATTAAAGTAGACTTAGATCATGGAAAGATTTGCTACAAGCCAGTAAAAGAAATCAGGGTAGTAAAAGTGATAAAACGCCCACTAACTAAACTTATAAGGTAACAGATGCACTCGAGAAACGTTATGGGTTTCACACTATAGAAAAGTAATTCTGCGTTAAATTCAGTTAGGAGCTAATAGCAGAGCTATTGGAGATAAGCAGAATTTAAATAGTGAGCATAGTTTTATCGAACCTACGGGTGAATGTGTTTTCCGCACTCTAGCAGACTTTGGAGCAAAAAGAAAAAGGGAAAAGCGATCAAAATAATCACTTTCCCCTTTCAGTAGTCCGTACGGCAACTGTATATACTAATATTGCCTACTATTAACTTTGAAAACCTAATTTTCAGCCTTTAAATGCATATTATGTTAGGTGATAGTAGTTCATATAAGTAAATGTTAAAATATATTTTGTTACTTTTTTGTTACTTTAGCTTGCTTTTGGTACGTTTGAGGCATTGCAATTAGAACGTAAAATATTCCTCTATAACATCCTCAGCTTTATGGCTAAGCCCTCTACTAAATCTGCCCTGGAAAAGGTATCTGCTACCCGTGTGGTAGTCAAAGGCAAACTGGTAAAACTGCGTGCCCGCCTCTTATCTTCCGGAGGCGAATCGTTTTACCTTGACTACAAGTATAACGGCAAGCGAAAATACGACTTTTTAGGACTTCATCTCATAGCCAATCCTAAAACATCCCAAGAGCGCACTGCCAACAAAGACAGCCAGCTGCTGGCCGAACGCATCCGCTCCGAACGTGAACTGCAGCTTTCAAAGAACACGCAGATTGTCAAAGCCTCAGTGCAACGCAAAGCCAACTTCCTCTTGTACCTAGACGAGTACACAGACGCCTATCCGAAAAAAGATGCCCGCGTAATCAAAGCGATGGCCGCCAAGTTCAAGAAGTTTGTTGGCGAACCGGAGATGTTGCCTTTCTCGGATGTGACCGTAGGCTTGTGTCAGCGTTTTCGCATGCACCTGGACCAAACGTGCTCAGGCTCTACTCCCTACAACTACTTTAAAAAATTTCGAAAAGTCTTAAAGCAAGCCATGAAAGACGGCATTATCGGGCAGAACCCAGCTGAAGACGTGGAAAATCGGTATGTAGAAGGAATCGAGAAAGCGGTGCTTACCACACAGGAAATACAGAAAATGGCGAGCGTAGATTGTTACCTTCCAGAAGTAAAGCGAGCCTTTTTGTTTAGCTGCGTCACAGGCCTTAGGTTTTGCGATGTGAACGAGCTGGAATGGAAGTCTATCTCGGGCAATGTGATGCGAGTAAAGCAGCAGAAGACAAGCAAAGATGTGGTGGTGAACCTGAACACTACAGCCATGAAGCTGCTGGGCGAGCGGCCCAAACTAGCAGCGAAGGCAACTGGTAAAAAAGCTAGTAAAGATACTGTGAAAGAAACTAGTCCGGTTAACCAGAAAATCTTTAACCTTCCGTCAAGCAACACATGTGGTAAGCATTTACAAAACTGGGCAGACAAAGCCGAGATCCATAAGAAAGTCACCTGGCATTGCGCACGCCACTCGTTTGGTACCAACCTGCTAATTACGGGAGCGGATGTGCGCTCCGTATCCGGATTATTGGGACACTCTAGTTTGGTTGAAACGCAGAAGTATGTCCGGCTGGTAGAGTCCCTAAAAGAAAAAGCAGTAGATAACCTTCCAGTGATAGTTTTTTAATTAATATTAGTACGTGGAAGAAACATACAACGATGTAGACTGGGAAGCCCTATCTTATTATCGCAACCATTGGCAGGAGGGGAGTCAACAAATAAAGAATGCGCTGTTACGGGTTGTAACATTGGCCTATGATGAAGCGGGCAGAAGTGCTGCCGCTGCTATGGAGCTAATAGAGGAACAGCTTCAAATGGTTTCTTACGATGAGTCCAGCTTTCAACAAGCGTTAGGAAAAGTGCTGCAAGAGCATGTAGGTATAATTGCTAATAAACAGTTGCTAAACCCCTTTATGAATCTTAATGGGGATTACAGGCCTGCATATATGGCAGAACGTTTTGCCTTGGCTAATCTAACTGGAACTAAACCTGAAAATGCGTTAGAATGGCTTACTAGCCTTGACGAATCAAATGAGCGCGTGCGCCTGCTGATTACGGCTATCTACTTGATGGAAGTTAAACGAGAGCTACAAGCGTGTAGTAAATCAGGGTATAGCAGTTTGACTATCAAGAATGACAATAACGAGGACGACAATGAAAAAAGTGATGCGGATTCGCAGGTAGAAGGTATAGGCAAAAAGTCTAACCGCCAAGTTTTAATGATCAAGCCGCATGGATTCCCTTGGTTTATAACCCCTGAGCTAGAATCCATTAAATTAATATACCAGATTTTACTAGATGAGGATATAATCGAACCCATTGCGGTAAAGGTGGCAGATATTACTGCTTTGTTTAGTAAAGATGGTCCACAGGAGCCTATTCAAATTACAGGTGATATTGGTAAACTGGTTATTATCATGAGGTGGCTGGCTAGTAATATACTAAGTGATGCTCATAAAAGGCCTTCCATAGAAGACTTCTCTCAGGGTGAGTTGAGGCGGTTTAGTCACTGGCTTACCCCTAGAATGATAGGTACATTTAAAGATGTCAATGGAGCCACCTTCACTGCAAAGCAGATTTCAAATGCTGCCAACCGCATACCCTTTGAGGAATTGGAGCAAAGTGAGTGGTACAAGGATTTAGTTGAGCGATTAATAGTTGCCATTAATCCTGAAAAACAAATTAAAAGTAAATAGCTTAAAAGGCCGCCCTGAGCGGTCTTTTTTGTTTTAAGCAGGCATACTATGAAAACAAGAAACACAACTGCCCTATCAATACTGAGCTAACTTCTGAGTCAACATGTGAGTCAAAGTAGGGGGTAATGAGTCAAAGTATAGGGTGTTGAGTCAACTTGCTTTGGGGGACTTTAGAGCGCGAAAAAAGCTCCTTACCTATGTGTTATAAATCATTTTATAACATATTAAAAAACAAAACATGAATGCAATTACCCAAGAGCTCTTAGCAATTAAGAGCCTACTGGTGACACAGATGATGTACACCAAAACCTTCTTCAGCGTTCCGGAGACGGCCGGATACCTTAACCTCTCGGAAGACGCCGTTTACAAACTGATGTCCTCCCGCAAGCTGGAACACTCAAAACCAAACGGCAAGGTGGCCTACATCCAGCGTGCCGAGTGCGACCGTTACGTGCGCCAGAACACCATACGTACGATCGAAGAGATCAACCAGGAGGCTGCACAGAGAATAAAGAAAGGAGGTCGCTCATGGTAGGTACTCTTCTTATTCTTATTGCTTGCAAGGACCTGGTCTTCTCCCCAACCAGCAGGCAGCCCAGTAAGGCTGCCTGGCCTTCCTGCACTTTCCGGATGCGGCAAAACTGCAAGGACTCTTTTCTTTATCTTCGATCAAAGTTAGCACCTCTTTTGCTTAAATTTCCAGGTGTTAGGTGGACCGGTGACCTATCCGGGCTCCTGGAGCGGCCGGCGGTGCGCATACCCTGGAACAGGCATCATAATCCTCATTTGCTCTCTACCTATTGGGAAGCCTCGCTAATGCCTGTGGCTACTTTTATGAAAGGGGGTGCAGGACGATGAGCGGCATTATCATACTACAGCTGCTGAACAACGAGTTACGGCAGCTTATACGGGATGAGGTCCGCCGGGTCCTGTCTGAAACAGGTGTCTTGAAGGCCATAGGGTTGCATGAGGAACTGATGGATGCACAAGGTGCGGCAGCCTTTCTAAAGCTAAAGCATGGGACAGTAAACACGCTTTTCTCTAAAAACAAACTGAAGGGAATTAAGAAGGGTCGCAAGACGTACTTCAGGCGTGCCGATCTGATGGAGTACCTGGAATCTGATCGTAAGGCAATGCCTTCAAGCGGCGATGGCAAAGGAATAGTGGCTGATAACGTAAACGGATAAGGAGTTATGCAGAACTATAGCACCCGGCTGCCAAGCCCAAAATACCTAACCGCACAGAGCTTATTTTTGGAAGTAAATGCCAACCGTGACAAGCGCCTGGAAACTTACAAGTCCAAACAGAACTATAATAAGACCTATGCCAACCAGCTTGCCCAGGAGCTAGACGCGGACCTCAGCTTTTACTGCGAGTCACAGCGGGAGGTGGACCGGCTTCTGGACCATATCAATGCACTCAAACTACAGCTGGTTGCCCAGGCTATGGCAGCGAAGTTGGATCAGAGCATTATCCAGGACTTCATTAAGAGCAAAAAGCTCGACGTAGAGATGCTTGGCTTTTACATCGAGCACTTTAAATCTAAGCTCAATACCCCCACCACACCGGTAAATTAATTTCAAATCAAGTATGGTAGCAGCTTTACGACAGGCACTCTAATGCCTGCCGAGGGGATTGCTGTGCCATAAATTTTTTCACAACCTTAATGATCAACTAATTTATGAATAACATAACTGATTTACCAACTAACTCTATAGCGCACGATAAATTGCTAGACCAGTTGCTTACAAACATCACTGCAACGGATTTTAAGGAGTTTGCAGAGCTCAAGGAAGGACAAAACCTAAAGCAAAAGCACTATTACGTCATTGCCGTAGAGAACATCCTCCGGACAGCAGAAAAGATGCATTGGGGTATGTGCCGTAACAACGGCTGTATCTACCTGTTCAATGGCTGCTTTTGGCAGCAGGTAGAGGAGGCTGTTCTAAAAGACTTTCTTGGTAGAGCGGCGGAAAAGATGGGCATTGATCGCTTCGATGCCCGCTATCACCTGTTTAAAGAACAGCTCTACAGGCAGTTCCTGGCCTCCGCAAGGCTCCAAAAGGCAGTAAAACGCAAGGGAACTGTGCTCATCAACCTGCAGAACGGCACCTTTGAGATCAGCCCAGCGGGTATGCAATTGCGGGAGTTTAAACGTGGAGACTTTCTCACCTATCAGCTTCCCTTTAGCTTCGAGGAGGCAGCACAAGCATTGCTTTTTAATGCCTATCTGGAACAGGTGTTACCGGATGTGGAAAAGCAGGCGGTCGTCTCCGAGTACCTGGGCTATGTGTTTGTGGACCCGAGTGTACTCAAGCTAGAGAAAGCGCTGCTGCTTTTTGGATCTGGCGGCAACGGAAAGTCCGTCTTGTTCGACATCATCAATGCGCTGCTGGGACCCAGTAACGTGTGCAGCTACTCCATGCAGAGCCTGACGGACAAAAGTGGTTACAGCAGGTATATGCTCGGCGACAAGCTGCTCAACTACGCCAGCGAACTCTCTACAAAACTGGACCCCAACTTCTTCAAGCAGCTGACGTCCGGGGAACCGATCGAAGTGCGGCTGCCCTATAGGGATCCCTCGATGCTAACCAGCTATGCCAAGTTACTCTTCAACTGCAACGAGTTGCCCAGGGACATAGAACACACCGACGCCTTTTTCAGGAGACTGTTGATCGTGGAGTTTGACCGCACCATCCCCGAACAAGAGCAGGATAAGCAACTGGCCAGCAAGGTTATTGCAAGTGAACTGTCGGGTGTGTTCAACTGGATACTGCAGGGCCTTAAACGGCTGATGGCACAGGGACGCTTCAGCGACTGCGAGGCCTCTAAAGCCAAGGTGGAGCAGTATAAAAAGGAGACGGATAGCGTGCTGATGTTTTTAGAGGAAAACAATTACATTAAAAGCCTGGGAAAGTTCAGTGCCTTAAAAGAGCTCTACCAAAGCTACCGTGCCTTCTGCTACGACTACGGAAACACGCCGTTGAACTGCACCAACTTCCGCAAAAGACTGGAAGGCGCAGGAATGCCTATCACTCGGCGCAGTTGTGGCTGGGTGGTGTTCCTGGAAACACAGTCCTTCTTAAATTAATGTTTGTTTGTGGCTGCACTAGCTGCATTTGCTGCACCCGGAATTAGCCGTGAAGTGTAGTAAGTGCAGCAAGTGTAGTGCTAAACTAACTTATTATTCAATCGCTCTAAGCTATTGTAAAGTGCAGCTAGGAAATGATTTTTCCATTAAAATGCACGGTAATGTAGACAAATTTACTTTTAATGTAATTGTAAGACAGGTTAACCTGAATAGATGTAAATTAAAAACGCTTCTGTTTAGATTGATTTGCCTTTCTTCTACAGGTACTCTGTATCTATTCAAACCAAATCAAATCCATGCAAATCGAATTGGCACGCAAGTAGCTAATCGGCTAACTGATCCGGCGTAGGCGAAAGTGTAACTTTGCATAGTAATCACATTTTGAACCTTTTAACCTTAATTTATGGAAACAAGACAGGATTTATTGACAGGGGAGGAGTTTATTCCTTTGCGCCGTAACCAACGCTTTGCCAGCCGCGCAAATCAAGTGCGCTACAACAACTTGCTGGCCCAGCAAAAGCGGGATGCCAAACGTCCGCTAGATCGTGCACTAGACACGAACCGCACTATCTTAAAACGACTACTAGGTGAAGCGAAAAGCGTAATGTTTAGTCGGGACTATCTGATGGGAGCGGGCTACAACCTAACAGCTTATACCCAGATTGCAGAGAATGAAAAAGCGTCTTACTGGTGCGTGTATGAGTTCGCACTGACACCACTACAAGACAATAAACTTAAGATCAGCAGGAAATAGGTATGGAAAAGCATTTTGAAGTAGGGCAACTTTCGGAACTGGCCGCATACAGCATCGGTATGGCTTATGTAGTAAATGCCAAGAGCAACAATCGCTGGAATGTGATCATATTCTTAGTGGTTGCAGCAGTGCTTACGTGGATCATTTATAAGTCTATGACCAATAAAGAAACTAAACCTAAGAGGAATGACAAACATGTTAATTAGCTTCTAATCCTTAATTGGTATCATTGATTTATGAAGCATTAAATATTCTACTAAACTATAAAGCTCGAAGTAATTTCGACCTTTATAGTTTAGTAGAATATAAATTAACTTATTATCCAAATATAGTGCTCTTAACCAATACTCCATCTTTTACATAGATGTAGAACATAAACTCTAGTTTATATTTTCCATCGGGTGCAGTATGTCCATTTAATAGCACTGGATTACCAGGGGCTTCTATATTACTAGAACTCGCTTTAAGTATTTCTATCTTACCATCTTTAGTACTAAAAGTGTTAATGATGTGCTTTGACCAAGTTTGTACGCCACCTCCTACAATGGCTTCTAATGCATTATGTACTGCTGGTTGTGATAAATTCAGAAAATAGCGATTACGCAAAAAGTCAATTACTTTGTCTGCAGTGTTTAGTTCACCATCATACCTTGACTCATTCACCATAAAGGCGTACTCTGGTCTGCCATCAACTTTTAATGCAAGGATATTCTCGTCAAAGAAACCGTGCCTAAAAAGGTAACTTTCTTCTTTTCTATCTATTAGCAAACTATCTTGGCTTAAATATTCCCACTTAGCTTTCTCGATGCGTCCATTTTGGGATATAAGTAACTCGTTATTTGTACGGAAAATATATACGTGCTTACTATTTGTACTATCGTCTATAATAACCCAATGTTGATTAGTAAGTAGTGTTAAGTTGTCTAACTTCTGAGAGTAGCGCTGGATTTTTGGTATTATGTCGGAGATAAAGGTCTTCATGATTTATACTTAGAGCTTAACGGCTTATCTTTTCATAAGCACGTTTGATGACAGCTGCGATCATCTTTCTTCTTTCAACTAAGAAATCAGCATAAGTCATAATTTCCCAATTGTCTGGTAATGCGTGCCAGTGGTACATATCTAACCGTTCCTGCTCATCTAACCGCTCTAAGTAGTAAGGGAGGTATTCGGAAGGATGCTTGTCAGAAATAGCAATATTATCACTCCATTCAACTAAGGCAAAGTTAGCAATCTGGTTTACTTCTCGTTGTTCTGTAATTCCGTTACGGTGTAACCAAGCTTTCGGGAAAAGATGATGGCGTTCTAAAGCCGACTTCTTGCTTCTTAAGCCTTCTTGTAGTAGGTCAGATACTTTTAACTTGGAGAATAAACCATAAGCATCCAGCACATATTTAGAAGCATAGTAAGCATATAGGGAAGGGCTGGTAGATGATGATGTTGCCATGGCAAGCGGTAAAGTCATCTCCCAGAAATCATTCGTCAGTTGTGAATCTATGATCTCTTCCAATACAGCCTGAAAGCCAGCAGCGTCTGTAACAGTTCTCAGGCGGGCAAGGTCCATTTCCATTACAGTTTCAGGAGAGCCGGTATAACGACCTGTAATAGATGACATAAAGAACCACTTCGCGATGAGTTTTTTTAGCTCATACAAGTCCATGCCATAGTCTTCACGCCCTATTAGGAAGTAGATATATGCATAGAGCAGGTTGTTTTTAGAACTGATGTAATCCTGACGAGCGAAGCCTGCAATTTTTATGGCTTTTATGAACTCATGCCAGTTTTGTATATCTAAAGCTTTGGCTTGTGCTTCTTGCAGTCTTCTGAATTGTGTATCTCTTCGTTCAGTGCTGAACTCGCCCGTATCTAGGTCTTTACCACGTAAAATGCTGTAAACGTACTGCAAACGTGCTCTTCTAAAGGCCAAACCAACGGATACACGTAGCATCTGGTCTGGGTTAGGATCGATCAGGTAATTAAAAGGAGATGCGGCACTTTTGGTAGGAATACGGCAAAGCCTGCAGAACTCTTCCAAATCTTTACGGCCTTCTTCCCAGAACACGCTCATCAAGGTTAGGATAAAGTCTGCCTGGTTAAGGGTTTTGCCTTGTGAGTTAATGCGCACGAAAACATCAGCTACCTGTTCTTCATCAATATTGCTGGAGAGTTCTAATGCGGAGAAAGGATAGTTTTCAAGGTTCTTAAGAGCATTAAATGCCTGACGGATACGTTTTACATCTTCTCTGGTAAGTTCTCTTGTCTGCTCCAGTTTTTCTGTAAAACTTTCTGTGATCTCAAAAATATCGGCATCCGGCTTCCATATTTCTGAAATGTTCTGGTAGTACCTGGGATTCTTTCTGATTGCAGCATCAGGAACTTCAAACTTACCTTCAAGTGGGTTAAAAGCAATTACAATGTTTGCAGTGCTGTAATTTTCGCGGATAACTTCCTGGCCCTTTACAACCGCATAGAGTGATGTAAGGCGCTGCTGACCATCTACAATAAGTAAGTTCGGATGCTTTTGTTTCTGTGCTGTACCAATGCCTTTAGTACCTTCCACGTTAGCATTTGCCCAGAACAGGAAATAGCCAACAGGATAGCCTTTAAACATACTATCAAATAGGTCCCTAACCTTTGTGTCAGGCCAGACAAACGGGCGCTGAATATCAGGCAGGCCTATCACTCCTAAATCAATTTGCTGGATAAGTGTGGCCAAGTTATAGTTTACTTCTTTGAAGAGCGTTGCCATAGTTTATCTGGTTTTAGATGAAAACAGCCAGTTGAAAATTGAGTAAACAATGAAGCAACCTAATAAGAAGATGCCTACATAAAATGCTAATGTGAATGCAGCACTTAATAAAGCTGCAACAAAAGATAGTATTATATAAGCTATCCAGCATACTATACCAACAAGTGCAAGACCACCTATTATCGCTCCGATAAAGCCAACTATCTTTCCTAAGCCGGCTAAACCAATTCTCGTTAACAGATAGGCAACAAACAAAATCCCACCTCCAACGAGAACAGCAGGTAACATCACAATAATGCCTTCGATTGCTTCATCAGAATTAGCAAATGCCGGTGTTGATAGTAATAGTAAAGCAATTACTATTTGAAAAGGTTGGTAGTTGTTCTTCATAAATCTGGTTGTTTAACATAGCTTGAATAGATAAGTATAAATATAATAGTAAATATTCTATGTTTAAATAACATTTTGACCTGTACTTAGCATATTTTCATATTAACTAACAAGCGTTTTGTGAATACTGTCAATATGGCTTTAACACTAACGAAGCTTAATAATTATAAAATGCTGATTGATATGGGTTTAAGAAATGCTGATTTATGGCAGATTATGAAATTACTTACAATATGTCAGCTGTTAGTAATTTTTGGCAGAAAAATACAAAAACAATTTAGATTAATTCAAAATTATTAATCTCATAAAATAATTTATGCTTAAGTGAATCGATAGATGTTAGAACTATATTTAAAAGGTTAAGATGTTATCTACAAGTATATTATGGAAAAGAGTCATTGCTCTTTTAGAGTTTAAATTCTAGAATATTCTACATCGTTAAATGTATTTATTAACATACTTTCATGTGGTTGGCAAACAAGTTGATCTTAGTAGGGTGTAACATAATATTATTATATGAAAAAAGTAAAACTAGCGCTTAACCCTTCAGCGCCAAACATTGAAGCGGTAGAGAATTTTGTGATGACAGTGGGTGGAGAATATTCATCTGAAAGTGTTATTATTCAGTTGTTTCCGAATATACAGGATTACAAAGCTAAGGATGACCAGCCTGGAATTGAAGTAAGACAAGTAATGGTTACTACTTCTACGGCTGACACGCAAACCTTGGAGTTTAACTTCACAGACAAAAACCAGCATATTGTTGCCGTTGACGGTGAAAACTATACAATTAAGCTGGATAAAATCGGTGAAGAGTCAATTCCTGGATTTGGGGATGGTTTCAAATACTTTGAGTTTACTGTAAGCCAGAACTAACCACAAAAAAGCCCTTCGTGTAGAAGGGCTTTTTATTACTTTATGCAGCCACCGTTCTGCCAAAACTCGGGTAATGATCAAAGATGAACCCATAGAGCTGCTTCGATTTTTCTTCCACTTCTTCTGGCGTAAAGGCTTCTGGTAGGCCTTTGTTTTCGTCGTATAGGTAGTTATAGATAAAGGTGCTTATGTCGGCTTGTGATGCTTCTTTTTCGCGCCAGTTGTCATACTTCTCTTTGTTCTCTTTCAGGGCATCTAGCAGGCCTTTGGCTACTTTCTTGATGCGTTCACGGTCAGCTAGTTCAAGATTCGGTTTCAGCAGTTGGTCAAACAGTACCAAGTGTTCTTCTTTCAGGCCTTCGCGGGCTGCACGTTTTTCTTCTTCGCTCAGGTCCTTCAGGTAATCCATCAGCTTTTCAAAGGTCTCCTCTATCACATGGCGGTCCTTCTCGTAATTGTAGTCTGCTATAATGTCCTGGTAGCGCTTGTAAAAGTCTGTACGGAGCGGGTTCTGACGCATCATTTTAGCCAGTTTCTGCTCAATGTAGTTTTTTAGGTTCTGTACAGTGGTGTTGCGCTTCTTAGACTTCTCAAACTCTTCTTTGAGCTTTGTGAAATTTATATTACTTAAGTCGTACAGCTTGTGGTCAGCATCTTCGCCTACCTGCCAGACAGGGGAGATGGCATCGTCTACAATCTGGTGTAGTTCTCTAAGTATCTGCGTGATGTCGGCTTTCTCTTTGTCGTTTTGCAGACTGCCGTAGATGATGCTGATAGCGTCGTGCTCTGCGCGATATTCCAGCACACCATCTATCGTTAAGCAAGCTTTGAATTTTTTGAACACTTCGCGAGCCAGGATCTCAAAATGCTTGCGGGTTTCCTCGCTATAGTTGATAACTTCCTTGGCTTCAATAATAGAATCAGCCTGTTTAAAGGTGCCGCTCTTGTCGTAAATCTTATCCAAGTTAAAGCCTTTCTCAATCAGGTAGGCACGCGCCATGCTGATGCTGGTAGCAAGTTCTTTCAGCAGCTCTTCTTTTGGCTTTACCGGGTCTGTAGTGGCTGTTCTGCCGGAAGTACCCACTGCAAATACTGCCAAGGCTTCGCGCAGGCTTTTCAGGATGCCACAGTAGTCTACAATTAAACCGTTGTTTTTACCTTCGTACACGCGGTTGGCACGGGCAATGGCCTGCATAAGCGTATGGGCTTTCAGGGGCTTATCTAAGTATAGCGTAGATAGGCTTGGTACGTCAAAACCTGTCAGCCACATGGCGCACACAAAGGCTACCCGGAAAGGATGATCATTTTTCTTGAAAGCGGTTTCCAGGTCTAGGCGTTTGCCGTCTGGTGTCTCAAATCCCAGCTTCATTTTGGTACGGTGCGGGATAATATCCAAGCCATGCTCCCGGAAGCGCTCTACTTCGTTTTGCTCGTCGCTTACTACCACCGCCATATCGGTTTCGTGCATCCAGTCCAGCAGGGCTTTTAGTTCCTGTATTTCTATCTGGTTGTTGCTAGCCTCGCGCTTTGCCTGAAGTTCGTCTTTCTTCAGTTGCCAGTATTTCTGCACCAGGTTATACATGCGCACGGTGGTAATTTTATCTAGGCACACAAACATGGCTTTGCCGCTTTCCCACTGGGTGGTGTAGTGGTCTACAAAGTCGCGGGCAATGGCATCTAAACGCTTTTCGGCGGTAACAATGTGGTATTCGCGGGATAGCTCTTTTTCCAACAGTGCACTTTCATCGGTGCTTAGGTTTGGACTTATCTCTTCCAGCTTTTCAGCTATCTTTTCGTTTATCTCGGTGGTAGTTATCTGTAGTTTTTCGCCGCGAATATCAAAGATCAGGGGCACGGTGGCGCCGTCGTTCATGGCCTGCTGAAAATCATAGACAGATACATAATCTCCGAATATGCGGCTGGTAATTTCATCGTCTTTAAACAGGGGAGTGCCGGTAAAACCAAGGTAGTTAGCGTATGGCAAAGCGGTTCGCATGTTCAGGGCCAGGCGACCATACTGGCTGCGGTGTGCTTCGTCTGAAATAACGATAATATCGGAGCGGTTAGAGTAGGCGCTTTCTTTAGTTACTTCCTGATTAAACAGGTGGATGAGCGAGAACAGGTACGGCTTATCGGCTTTAAACAGCTCTTGCAGGTCTTTGCCGGACTTTGGTATACATTGGCTTGAGTCATTATCTACCAGGCCACAACCGGCGTAGGTGCGGTAGATCTGGTCGTCCAGTTCGGTGCGGTCGGTAACAACTAAAAAGGTAAAGTTGCCTTTTAGTTTGCGGTGTACTTTTTCGGAAAAGAACACCATGGAGTAAGACTTTCCGGAACCTTGCGTGTGCCAGAAAACTCCTAACTGACCATTGTTAAACTCACGTTTACGAACTGCTTCTATAGCATTGTTTACGCCCAGGAACTGGTGGTTACGAGCCACAATTTTTACTAGCTTGCCTTTGCTGTCGTCAAACAAAATAAAGTTCTCAAACAGGTCCATGAAGTTGGCTTTAGTGCAGACACCGCGCAGCAGCGTGTTCAACTGTACTTTTTCGGTTTCTTCCTTGTCTTCTATCAGGCGCTTCCACTCATTAAAGTGGTCGTATTTGCCAGTGACAGAGCCTATTTTGGCGTGCTCGGCGTTGCTGATAACTACAAAAGCGTTGGCATCAAAAAGGTGCGGAATGGTGTTTTTGTAATCGGAAAAGTTTTTACTGTAGGCGTCTTTTATGTGGACGTTGATGTTTTTGAGCTCTATAAAGAGTAGCGGTATGCCGTTTACAAAGCCGATAATATCGGGGCGGCGGTTGTAGATGGTGCCGCTAACTTTTAGTTCGCGTACGGCCAGGAAATGATTGTTTTCCGGATTAGTAAAATCAAAGACCTGCAGGCGGGGCTTTTTAAGTTCGCCGGATGCGGTGCGGTACTCTACTATTACGCCGTTTTTAAACAGGTTATACTTTTCGCGGTTCAGGCGGATGTCAATGTTATGGCCGGCACGGGTTTGGGTAATCTGGCGTATGGCAGCTTCGTAAGCCTCGAAGGGCAAACCGGGGTTAAGCTTTAGCAGGGCCTGGCGCAGGTAGCGCACCAGGTATACTTCTTTCGTAGAAATTCGGCCCAATTTTCCTTGCGGACCTATCTCTTCCTTATCATAAGCATACACGTTCTCCCAGCCAAGTTCTTCTAAAAGTTTGGCGGCTTCAGCTTGTACCAGTTTGTCTTCGTTTAGTTGGCTCATACGGTTATTTCTCCGTTTATCAGTTTCGGTAACAGAATGTCGCGGGCTTGTTTTAGTTTTTGGTTTTGCTCAATTAGTACAAGTCTTTGTTCAAAAAGGCTTGCAGTGATGTCTAGATAATCTTTAAGTATCGTGTCATTAGGAATAAGCATTTCAATGCCTTCAATTTGACCACCACTAATGTTTGGTTGAGCTGCACCACCAGCATAATTTAGTATCTGTACTTGTGCATATTCAGTATTGAAAAAACTAAATAGGAAGGAAGTTGGATTTAAAACCTTCTTAGATTTAAAAATTCCGACGCGTTGATTCAAATAAAAATTCTGTCTAGTGCGGGGCATTATACCGATTTTACCTACCGTTGCTCCTGTCATTGCGATAAGAAGGTCACCCGCATTAAGTCTAAACTTTACAGCCATTTCAGCTACATTGTCATGCACACATTGGCAATTAATTGTGTCAATAGTGTTACCATCAATGTTAGCTATTTTTAAAACAGGGTTACCGTCTGATTGCCAGTCTTTACTTTTGAAAGCAAACCCAGATTGCACTTTTGCTAAATCGCCAACTCTACCAAAGCTCCAACCTTCCGGCACGCCATCAACTAAAGTTGTGTGTTCGTAGCCGGGGAAGCGAAGGCGCACAAACCATTCTTCATACAGCAGTCTCGCAGATTTTTCCAGCAGGGCAATACGTTTCAGATTGTTATCTATCAGGTCGTCGTAAGCTGAAAGTAAACTGCCAATTTTGCGTCTAACATTCGGCGCTGGAACAAAAGATTCATACTTAGAGAACTGCTCCCATTTCGTTCTTGGCCTATCACCTTTTGAGTTTGTAGTAGCATGGTCTATAAAATCTTGGTTCGCTACGAAATAGAAAATAAATTCAGAATCTTCATCTTCCTTCGCTCTAATAACTGAAATTTCAGTAGAACACACCCCGTCAAAGTTGGGCTTAGCAACTTTTCTAAAGTATGGACGCATCTTGCCAAAGAGTACATCCCTTGCTGCAAACTTATACTTGCTGCTAACAACTTCAGAAGATTCTCCAACTGAAGTTATTTTTAAACTATTAGGCTCAATGTGTTCTAATCCTATATATGGTAACACTTCTGAATCCCCATTAGGTATAAATCCATCACGAACTTCAAAAGCAATATCTGCTAGGCAACCTCTGTTTCTCATACTCCCAACTCCTCAAAATTTTGCTGTATAGTTTGTGCCAGTTCAGTGGCTTCTTCGTTCAGGCCGGCCAGTTCCAGGTGTATGTCGCGCAGGGCTTCTTCAAAGTCAAAGTCTTCGTCTACTTCCTGTGGGGCTACGCCTACATAGCGGCCAGGAGTAAGGCTCCAGTCGTTGGCTTCTATCTCAGCTATAGTTGTCAGCTTTACCAGCCCTTCCACGTCGCGCAGTTTCGCCTCCGGGAAGCGTGTTTGCAGCCACACCACCTGCTTATGGAAGTAGTTCAGCAGTTTAAGCTGTTCGGCTGCTTCGTGGCGTTTTGCATCCAGCGCTTTACGCACCTGTACAACAGAACCAAAGCCAGTATTTGGCATCTGTAGGTTATGCTCTTTGCTTAGTTTCAGGGCGGCATCCAGGGTGCGGGTAATTCCCTTGTAAAGCAGATCCAGTTGCTTGGCTATACTTTTCGCTTTTATAGTTAGCGGCTCAAAGGCTTGTTGCGCCTGGTGTTGCCACTCGTTGCTTTGCAGCACATTCGGGCACCAGTTGTTGCGGTAACTTTCCAGTTCCTGTGTTAAGCCTGCACGGTCATGCGAGTAGGTGCCATAGGTTAGCATCCAGTCTTCATAACTTGCTGTTAGTTCCTGTCTGTCAGCTGCCTCCGGGAGTAGCTTAGTGAAGGCTGTAATAGCACCTTCCAGCTCAATTAAGTTAGTGTTAAATTGCTGTAGTTGCTCGGGTACTTTGGCGGCCTCTTCACAAACCTGGTTCAGGTAATCGTTTACCAGTTTCAGGTAGCGGTCCTGCTGGCCACGGTACAGCCAAACTATAGCTGTCAGGTTCTGTAGTTGTTCCGGCGAGAAATCGTATACTTTGCGTGTTACTTTCCGGAATATGTTACGGGCATCCAGCATCAGCACTTTGTCGCGCATTTCGGCAGGTTTGCCTTTATCCAGGAACCATAGTTCGCAAGGCACGGTACGGGTATAAAAGAAGTTAGAGCGGATAGAGATCATGGCATCCACATCGCCACTTTCTACCAGCTTACGGCGCACTTCTTTCTCGACATTGCCCGCACTACTCGCTTGCGACGACATCACAAAACCGGCACGGCCTGTCGCGTTCAGGTAACTATGGAAGTACGAAACCCACAGGTAGTTACCGTTGCTAACTTTCTTTTGCTTGTTCACGCCTGGCAAACCAAACGGCAGGCGCGGGTCGTTCTTTATCTTTTCAGCATCTACTTCGTCTACGTTAAATGGCGGGTTAGCCATCACAAAGTCGGCACGGCCTAATAAGTTATGCTGGTCTTCATAAAAGCTGTTGCCTTCGACTATACTTCCTTCCAGGCCATGCACGGCCAAATTCATTTTAGCTAGGCGTATAGTTGCGCCTGTTTTCTCCTGCCCAAAGAAAGTAACGGCTTCGTGGGCCGGTTTGCCTACCTTCTCCAGAAAGTGGCTTGTCTGCACAAACATACCACCCGATCCGCAAGCAGGGTCGGTTACAATGCCATGGTCCGGCTCAATTACGTTTACCAGCGTTTGCACCAGCGAAGGCGGCGTAAAGAATTCGCCGTTATCCTGGGCACCCTGCATGGCAAATTTCATCAGGAAATATTCATAAATGCGCCCGAACATATCGCCGGAAGCATCCTGCAGAGCCTGGTCGTTAAAGGTCTTCAGCAGGTTACGGAGCACACCGGTTTCAAAGATCTGGTAATCCTTCGGTAGTATACCTTTCAATGGAGCATAGTCATTCTCAACCAGCTCCATGGCATGGTTTACAGCCCCGGCCACATCTACTTCGGATGGCAGGTTCAGCAGGTACTCGTACTGTGCTTTCTCCTGCAAAAACAGCGCACTCTTACGGGTAAAATCTTCTTTGGTAATTTGTCTAGGTACACCACCACGCGATGGCAGCGTTGCTTCCACTTCGCCTTTAACTTTTAGAAAGCGGTTGTAAGCATGGCGTAAAAAGATAAGGCCCAAAACGGGCATATAGTATTCAGTAGAAGTCAGTTTAGAGTTAGAGCGCAACTGATCTGCAGCAGACCACAATCTACGCTCCACTTGTTCAAAATTTTCCAAGGTGGGTGTTGTAAAAGTTGTAATAGCAAATAGGAGTAAATATAGGGGAAGTTAGATAGAGTTGCAAGGCTGGTAGATTAGGACTAATTCAAATCTATTTACAATGCTTTGAAATATATTGACTAAGTCAATATTGATGCTTGCTATAAAAATTGCTAAGTTTTATGTGTTTTGTATAATATATGCGTACAGAATAGATAATTATAAGTAATGTTAATTGCTACCACTTGTTCTGAATAACTGATCTCTGCCTCAACAAAACCTCTGCATAATACGGTTTAAAATTATAGTAATTTCTATATAAAATCTTTAATAATATTTTTTTCATATTCTAAGTCTGCCTGTTTGTTAGTCTCAAATATGGTTTGATCAGATAAGTAGTCACTATAAATAATATTAACCAACATTAAAATTTAAAACTATGTCAGAATTTACATTAAAAATTAATCAATCATTAGTAGAAAGGACATTGGATAGAATTGATTTTAATCCCTATAAATTTATTTGGGATCAATCATCTAATTTAAGAGAAGAAGCTATTATTGCAGATGACGTGAATCAAGTTTTATTGGACTTTGATCAAAAGCTTGATGATTTGGGAGAGAGTGCTCTAAAAACTTTAGATGAAGACGCTAAAAATGAAGGTTTATTTACTAAATCATTAGAAGAGTTTAATGAAGGTGGCTTTCAAGAATTACTGAAAAAAGATTCTTTATTATTAAGTGAAGATGAAAAGCTGAAAATTAAACATTATACAAAGTTAGAAGAACTGCAAGCTTCGATCATATTTGGGAATGAGCTAGCAGCAGAATATGTATTAAATAATGGAGCTGTTTTTAGTGTAGATGAAACCATTGCCCAAGAAGCAAAAATAATCTTAGGACAAGCTCAAGCGATTAATAGACTTGATAGAGAAACATTAATCTTAGGTTCATCTTTCTTTAAGAAAGTAGGTGGAGTTTTGAGGAATGCCGCTAAGACTATTGGTAAATGGTTCAAAACTCAGATTGCTAAAGTAATTCAAATTGGTAAGCCTGAATTAAAAAGATTAGAAATTAATATATGGAATAGGCCTAGGATCATTTTAGGAAATCCTGTATTGATTAATAATCTTAATGTAAGTGTATATAATCTATCAGTTCATATTCCATATTCTTGGCGTGTACCAATACCAGGTCAGGATTGGCATCATAATGTTTTAAAACTAAATATCCGTTTAGGTGAAGTATTAGTATCGACTGACTCACAATACGATTTATTTCCTGAAAACAACAAAATTTTTGTAGCTCCACGTTTTAATACATTCAAATTTAGTTTCAAAATTTTTGAAATACCTTTTACAATAAGTTTAAGTGGATTGGTAAATAAAATACTTGATAATAAAAGAATTGAAATTTATGACGTCTCTAATCTTGCACTACCACTAAAATTGCTAGATATGAAATATGAAATTGAAGACGTCAAAGCTGTGACATTAGCTAATGGGTTAGCATTAGAAGTTGGTATCAGAGTAAGTGATACATTTATGTTGAGAACCACAACAAAACAAATAAGTCATAAGGTTACGAAAGGTATAAATAAAAGGAATAAAGTAACGGTTAAAACTTCTGGAAATGGTCGCCGTTAAAAATGAGGTAAATAATTCATCTGCAGGTTGTTAGGTTTTGTTAAAGTGGTGTTTTAATACTCTTAAAGTTATTAATCAAATTTTCAAGCTCTAATTTAAATAGATAATTTACTATAGTCAGACAAAATTATACTAACAAAAAATAAGCCTGTCAAGAATTTATATCTTATCAGGCTTATTTTTTGTTAGTATAATAGATTACATGCAACTTTTGAATCTATATGCAAAATGATTCAAATTAAAGTGTATTTGTCGGCTTGCCGTAGCTTTTAATTTAAAAACTAATAGTGATTTGATAAAGCAGGTCAGACCCAGCCTTAGAGTGTGATCTGTGGTAATTTCTTAGGTGCTAATTTACTCTCACAAAAACAAGACAATATCGCGCCAAAGTTATTTTGATCATAATTTAAGAACTGGCAACTACGCTCAAATTTTTTAATCAAAATACTTCAATATTATATATAGATAGCCTTAAAGCAAGTTTAACACAATTTATATACAATATCGATATGTCTAATTAGGTCTTGTTTTTATGTTCTTTGGTTTAGTAAAAGGGTTATATTCATAAAGGCTTTCACTGAAAACCACTTCTCCTTCAGAGTTTATCACCAAGCAACTTAATTCAGTACCTGCACTATACTTTATTTGAGAACTCCTCCATAAATTCTCAGTAATCTTGTTACTACCCTTAGAAGTTGCTATTATTTTAAGCGTGTAGACATCAGGTTCGTTTAACTTTTGCATTATCCTTTCTGCTCTCATTATCAAAGCATGGTTTGATGTTTTCACACCAGAAGCTTCTGATGAAAGTAGAGTCATTATCTGAGTATTGGCAGTGTTAATTGCAGTTAACTCAGCGACCATTTTTGAATGTTTTGAAATTTGATCCTTAAGAGCCTTCTTCTTTGCTTCATTTTTTTCACTTGATAGCTTACTTTGCAATTCTTTTATTTTATCATTGAGGGTGTTGATGTGAGTAGTTGCCCGCATACTTTGTGCATTAATGGTATTTAACTTCTCTATAAAAGGGGAAGGTTTAGTAGACGTCTTGATGGTATATATTGGAAATAGACCTGGATAAAATACTTTCCATTTCTGCTGTTTATTTCTAATTGATTTACTTAACACTGCTACTACAAGAGATTCATCATTTACCATATCAAAGTTTTTAAACTCTGTCGTAGTGCGGAATAAAGAAGCTAACTCAGCAATAGTTTTAAGGGTTCCAGCAGCAGCATACCCCATTGTTATGGGATCTACAAATTGAGGCTTTTCAGGATTTAATAAATTCTCAGCAGCTTGGTTAACTTTTTCATAAGTTGAATTTAATGAGTTAAGCTGTTCAGTTAGAGAAGTATAAAGTTCTATCGCAGGTATATTTGTTGGGTCATAAATTATAAAAGTAGAAGTTTCCTTTTTGCCTGCCTCTGTTTTTGAGAACACATCAACAAATTTATCAAACGTGCTTTCTAAAGAGTTATGCGCTAAAACCCGGCTCTCTATAAATACACCATCATTTGAGGTAATTTTGCCTGATAGAGCGGTGATTTCAGGTCCTTTATACATATCACGCCTAGCTTGAAGCTCTTCTAATTCTGCTTTTGCAATAGCTGTTTCAGCTTTAGCTTTTTCTTCGTTGCTGAGTGGTGCATTTAAAATTGCAGCCGCTTGTCGAGCTTTAGCAGCTTCTAATTCAGCTTCAGCTATTTCTTTTTTATGCCTTGCTATTGCAGCCTCTTGTTCTAGCTTTACTTCCTCAGGGCTTTTTTCTCGCTCTTGACAATAAGCATCCATATTTACTGTAAGCATAAGAATTGTTACACCTAACACTAGGGGTAATATTAATTTTTTTTGCATAAGGTTATTATCTATGGGTTAAATAATGAATTTATATCTTTAAATATATATATAACATATGTTTAATATTAATAATTTAATATATTTTGCAATCAACTAGCTTAAATTCAAGGCAAAAAGAAAGTTTTGATAGGAGCCTGCAGCAATTACATCCATAGTGCAGATGAGTGTAATATTGTCGTTTATCCAGCACTTTGTAGCACATTTATAATTAATGAAAGGAAGGGGATTAAGAAGATACTTTAGGAACATATTGAGGTAGAAAAGTCTACTTTAGACTATCCGAGAAATGGGGGTAATCACACCTATTTATAATAACGCCCATTATAAATACTAAGACTTTCACTGACAAAAATGCTTAGTCATTGAATGCTTGGCCATGCTAAGTCTAATTTATAAATCTAAAAATACCTAGTTCTAAGTATTGAAATTGTGGAATTAAACTTTCAAATTTAGTATTTGGTAACTGATTTATCATAATTTTTATAAGATAAAGGTAATAGTTCAAAATCTATAAAGTACTCTAGCTGATAAGATTGCTAATATTAGAAAAATTAAAAGTTAAGCAGTTGTCACTTGGTACCCATTAACCAGACTAGTTCTCCTTTAGTAATCTTGAAACACTATGTAATCAAAAACACCATGGCTAAAACTCTACAATTTTTTTTGCTCGTATGTCTCTCAATAGCAGCCTTTGGGTGCAGCCCTTTGAGAACATTGATTAACAGAAAATTCCCGCCACTCACCACAACAGACCAACAGTATGCAGCGATTGAAAGAAGTATACTCGAACTCGACTCCCTAAAGCCACACATTAGCCTACACGTTGATAATGAATTTATTATTAAACGCGTTGAGCAGGAGATAAAGAAGGCTGCTGTAGGAGCAGGCAACGAAGATGTCACCTTACAATCATTCGAAAGCAAAATTAATTTCGACAAGCAAGGGGTTTTTGTAAACGTCGATTTCTTTGTAAGACTTCCTAAATACAAGGCCGACATAAAAGGGGTTATATCTGGCGCAACGGCGGTCTCCACCGAACTAGACTCTCTTTACTTGAGAAGTGCCCTGAGTGCAGTGGATATTAAAAGCATCGACTTCACAAAGAAGCCTGGCTTGGCAAAGAAGGCGCTTGCAGCAGCTATTGCTGCAATATTGAGGAACTACATTGAAAACATCAATGGACAGCTACTTAAAAAGCCCACCGTCATCTATGCGGGATATAATCAGTCCTATAAGTTCAGTCCAAGAGAGCTAATTAAAAACCCCGAGACTGAAGTGATTGCTGATACTTTCACTGTAACTCGCCATACTAAAAGAAGTGCGATTCGGCTCAGGCAAGATGGCATTTCTGTGTTGTTGGAAGTATCAAAGGAAAAGCCTGTTGCCCATCCGATTCCACCTACATCCACCAAGCCAAGAAAGCTAGATGAGTTGGCTGCAATTTTCAACACTTATAATGCAAAATTTGACACGGTTTGGTTGGACACCTTTGAAGCAATTGGAGACAGTACGTCCATCTCAGCTAGCATAAGCAAAGCCGAAATAGCTAGCATTTTGAATGAATCGCTCTCAAAACCTATCGTACTGAGACAGGACTTCACTATACCATCCTTTTCGTTCAACGAAAGATTGGAGGCCAAAAAGAATGATATAGATTGTCAACAGGTGAGAGAACCTTTCAGGTATCCCGACTTCAATGGTGCCAGCTGTAATTGGAGTTGTGAATGGTGGAACCAACCTTGTCAAGCTTCAAAGGCACTCTGCATAGCTAACAGAGAAGCTGAAAGAGTCATATGGCAAGCAGCTCGTAAAGCTGCTCAACTAGCACATGAAACAGAAATGTTGGCCAGAATCTCTTCCTGTGACCTGCTGCGAAATGCCAATAACTTCTTAGCTCTAGGGAAGTTCAAGGGAGGCGTTTCAGGCAATGGGAAAGCCCAGGTTAACCTAAATGCTTTCAGCTTTAATGAAGATTTGTCAGAAATGACTCTCAATTACTCGGGAGACTTAAACGCCAAAGTAAAGTCGGAGTTAGTACTACAGCCCCTCGACCTAGGGCATATCTTCTTTTGCCATAGTGATTTCAGAAATCGGGAAAATAGTGACTTTAAAGTAAGAATTCCAACCTCCAACTATAAAATTGGAATTACCTCTATACGCAAGGGCGATGAATTAAATTTGATTGTTAAGCCAGACAAGATTGCCTATAAAGCTTCAATTTCCCCAAGCCCACTACACAGCTTAATACAAAATCGTACATTTATACCTAAATGTCCAATATTTGGAACCATAATAAGCGCTGGTACAGTGTCAGCTATGGCTGGCAATTTTTTAGGCATGGTGACCTTAGCTCCGGAGCAAGAGTTACTTCTTATGGGGAATGCAAGCGGTGAGTACACCGTAGACCAAATTCAAGTCCCCATCAAACCCATAGACTTTAAGGTTGACGAAGAAGTGCTCAGGTCCCAGGTCTACATGAATAGCAAATCCATCCAATTCATTAGCGTCAAACCACCCCTACAATTAGGTTTATCTAGATAAAGAACGGAACAAAACAGTTAGTTGGAGACCTACTACCATTATTAATAACACTATTATTGAAGCTATTTCCATATTTAAAGTTTACCCCAACGGCCTCGTTTAAGCGGTCGTTGGGGAGATTGAAACACAGTTTCATGTCGGACGGCTAACCGGTGGCTGGAGGAGATGGAACGTCGAGCTGGATTAAATCCGGCTGACGCAGTTCACTTTCTTACCCGTCGTTCTTTCACCTGCATCTTTTGCGCCAGCCATAATTGGGCTACAGATTCCAGTTTCCTAAGCAGCAAGTACATCGATTGACTTTCTGTGCTAATAACAAAACACTGCATCTCTGAAAGCTACTTGTTGCTTGAAGAAGAAAAGGTATTGATCGTCAGCTGGCAACCCTATATGGAGCGGGGATAGGCTTGAGTAAAGCAGTCAGAGCTGATGATGCTAGCACCGAAATTATAAAGAAAATGCTAATCGGGCAGGACATAAAACAGGAGAAGAAAAAGCGAGTAACAGCGCAAATAATCTTTTTTGTTACTTTCCTGTTACTCTGGAAACAAAAAAACCGCTTATTTGATGAAATAAGCAGTTTTTGATGGGTTATTGTGTAGTCCGTAGGGGAATCGAACCCCTGTTACCAGAATGAAAATCTGGTGTCCTAACCCCTAGACGAACGGACCGTAATTGCTGTATTGCGGGTGCAAATATAAGAGTCTTAATAGTAAAAACAAATACTTTTGAAAAAAATTGTGCCCAATTTAACCATAATGGGTTTTTAAAGATAAAATTCACGCAGTTATACATTAACAAATAATATATTTATCGCGTTAGTGTAGATTTACAAACTAAAATTAAACAAACATATATATGGCTAGACAAGTCCATTTTACAAGTGTTAGTCCAGATGCTTTTAATCAGTTAAAGGATAAATTAAAGCAATTGGGACTTACGTTACAGGGTAACGACGGAAACATTGACGAAAAAGGTGTTAAAGCAAAGTACAACTATAATGAAGCAGAGCAGAGCCTTGTAATTAATGACTTGAGCGTCGGGTTTCCGGCCAGCATGATGGTTAATGAAAACAGCCTTGTACAGCGTATGACACAGATGGTAGAAGAGTATGGAGGAAGATCTGTTTCCTGAATTAACTTAAACGGCCTTAATTGCCGTATAAAGACACATCAAGTAAATGTATAACTCGCGTAAGCATCTATATAACTATGGAAAACGAAAATAAACAGAATCAGAATAATAAGTCTAAAGCAGGGCAGAAGAAAAACGACTCGGAAGAAAGTGTATTGAAGCTTTTGCAACCGCATGATATGTCTAAAACCATAGAGTCGGCAATGCATGTGTTTCAGGGCAACCACGAGAAGTTACCTGACCTATTACAAGATGTCGGTAATATTATAGTAAGAACCTCCAAAAAATTAACTACAACGCAGCTTATACTAGCTGCAGGTGCATTAACCATTGGGGCTGTGCTACTTGCACGATACAGTATGGATGATGAATATGAGTATGCATCGGAATAAGACATACAAAACTGATAAAAAGCCTTTGCCATTATGGTAAAGGCTTTTTTATTTTCTGTACTTTAGGTTTGTGGTACAACATTTGTAATTCGCAGCTATATAGAAAAAGTCTATACCTATTATTTACCCTTTATCTAACTAAAACTAAAAACCATGAAAAAGACATTCTTACTTCTGTTAGCTGTATTCCTGATCAGCCAGGTTGCCGTGCAGGCTCAACAACAGGCTATGCCGCCTTTGGTAAATGTAAACGGCGTCGGTGAGGTTCGGGTACAGCCCGACCAGGTGATGGTTTCAATGGGCGTGGAAGTGCGTGAAAAGACATTGGAACAGGCGCGTAAGCAAGCAGATGCGAAAGCTGCAGCTATTATTGCCTATCTTAAAAAGCAGGGTGTTAACGAGAAGGACATCCAAACTTCTTACATGAGCATTTACCCGATTTATAGTAACGGAGAATATGGCAGAACAACACCAGATGCTTATACTGCTCAGAAAACGATGACTGTTTTGGTCCGAAAACTTAATAAGTTCGATGAGCTGATGGCTGGTTTATACGGTGCCGGGGTAAACCGTGTGGAAGGAGTATCGTTCCAGGTCGCTGATTTGGAAAAATATAAAGCTGAAGCACGCAAAAAGGCGGTGAACAATGCAAAACAAAAGGCAACTGCTTTAACTAACGAACTTGGAGCTAAAGTTGGAAGGGTTTACGCGATCAACGAAAATACAACAGGCGGGCGCCCTGTTCCAATGTACGCTGAGGCAGCCATGATGAAAACACAGGACAGTGCAGGTGCTGACGGTCCAACTATAGCTGGTGGTGAAGTTATAGTTACCTCTACAGTAAGTGTCAGCTTTATAATAGAGAACTAAACTATAGTTAGCTACTGCAAACGCATTAATACTTTTAACAAAGCGGCTCCCTGATTTCCGGGAGCCGCTTTGTATTTTATAGTTATTGAGCGAAATGTTCGATCGTTTTAAACTCACCCTTCTCATCTGTCAGGAAGGTTAAAAGCCGGGTTGGATCCGCTAAGATTTGCTGCTCTCTGATACTCCAGGGTTTCAGCATTTCTTCGAGCATGTGAGCGTAAGCTACTGGCTCCCACGGGTTAAAAACTTCGTTGGTTACATCATCAATCAGCGTATCCAGTACTAGTTGCTTATCATCAGGTTTTATAGTTCTGATAAAATAATCCGGAACAACATTAAAGATATAAGCAGCATAAAATACCTGTGCTTTAAATTCAGCTACCTGTATCGGGTGTAACTGGCGGCTTTCTATAAGTTTATACATCCTTCCCATCGCTTTGGAAATGATGCCGTTATCCAGCAGCTTACAAACTATAACTACAGGGCCAAGCTTTATACTGAAAGCCATAGTTGACAGCTCGTCCTGGTACTCAAAAGGAAGATTATCCTCTGTCGGTTCAACCTGAAGGATGAAAAGGGAGCAAGGCTGGAAATCAGAAAAAACCATCGGCACACGCAGTGACTGCAGTACCTGGTAAAATGTCCTGAATTTGCCGAGCATTTGTGGATTTTCGCTGACAGGATTTTCAGGCATGATGAGCGGATCTTTTTCCCGGATAAGCTCAGTTACCAATGTGCCATAATACATTTTGCCTATCCACTGGAAGAGTCTTTTCGGGTCAAGCAACTTTATACCTTCGTAATCTGCTTCACTGGCTTTCTCAATTTCTTCCTCGAGCGGTAAAATATAGTTGGTATGGCACTGGTTGCAGCAGGGGATAGTGAGTTGCGAGAAAGTTGTAATGCTTTTATCCAAGAGTAGCAGCTCTTTGTTCTCCAGGTTATATTTTTTCTGCATCCATTCTCCGAAAACCGGTGTTCTGTCAGCAGTAGTTATAGTTATGCCGCACAAAAAGCAATGTTCGTCTGTGAACTGCATTTTTGAAAACGGATCGTATAGTTTCAGGTCAGCCATGGCTTATTATTTTTGCGATGCAAAGATAGCAAACGCAGCTGTAAACCTTTAGGCGAACAGAACTATAGTTCAAGGAATGAAAAGAGGAAAAGGGAAGGAATGAAACTATAAAAAAGAGTGGCAGCAAGCCTGTAAGCCGGGTTCTGTCGCTACGCCCGAAAGCGCGCGTCTTATCATTTATCCAGGCCTGCACTCGCGCACAGGCTCCATCGACCTACCCACCGACATCGGACGAGCAGCCCTTAGTCCCGCCTAAGCGGAGACGCTGCCGGCCTATTTGGTCTTTCAACTCCTGAGGTTTACCCAGCCGGACTGGTCACCCAGCCGCTGGTGCGCTCTTACCGCACCTTTTCACCCTTACCAACATTGCTGCTGGCGGTAATTTTCTGTGGCACTGGCTGTATCTGTTTCGTCTCCAAAACAGACCCTTCCCGTTAGGAAGCAGGATGCTCTGCGTTGCCCGGACTTTCCTCTCCTCCACAAGGGGAGCAGCGATAAGACGGCTTGCCGCTTTCTCTTTTATAGTTTACAAAGGTAAGATTAATTGTTGATTGTCGGTTGCTGATTGTTAGATGGTTGATTTAATATCTGCTATAGTATAAGACGCAACGTAATGCGTATCCACCCTAAACAACTTTCTAACTTCCAAACTTTTTAACATTCTAACTCCTAAACTCTCTAACTCTTACTTCATCCTTACAAGAGTGGCTCCGTAGCCGAATTTTTCTTTTTTAGCATCTTCGAAGAATTTGATGCCTGGCGTGCGGCTTAGTATTTTCTGGATTTCTTTGCGAAGGATGCCATTGCCGGCCCCGTGGATGAACACGATCTCGTGCATGTTAGCAGCCATTGCCCTGTCTAAAGCACTCTGGAAAGTCTCGAGCTGCAATTTTAACATGGCATTATTGCTCATGCTGCTATGGTCTTCCGTTAACTTTTCGATGTGTAGGTCTACTTCATGTTCCGGAGCCTGTAATTTATAGTTGGTTTCTTTTTGGTCAGCTGTTTCCGCTAACTGCTCTTTTATTTTATCCGGATCTATAGTTGTCGGTTTGGTATCTAACTGAAACAGGTAAGCTTCTTTGTTAAGTACCGGTGCAGTCTTCTTACTCTTGTAAAAAGAGTTTGCTCTGAACTGTACACGTTTGGTTACCGGCTCAAATAAAGCGGGTGCACCGTTTCTGTGCTGTAAAAACTGAACAACCAGACTTGGCCATTTTTCAAAATCTTTCAGGTGATAATGCGATATAACACGCGTTGCTTTTGGGGCCAGTTTGTCGTTTTGCTGGCCGCGGTACTGGTTATTGCGCTCTTCTCCGGTAGTGAAAAGTATATCGTAATCGGTATTGTTAACTATAGTTGCTGCCAGTAACTCCTCCGACTGATGCACCATTGCCAGGTAAATTCCTTTTTCTGCCAGAACAGGGGCGGGAGGTTGTTTGCGTGTAGGTGCTTCAATAACATCATCAGAGCGCATGTACTTGCTTTCTTCAGCAGCAATTACCACAATCTCGCGACGGGCTACCGGTATGGTAAAATCGTTATCGATCGCAACTTCAACTATATTGTTATCCAGTATCCTGGTAATTATGCCTTCCTCACGACCAGACATTAGTCGCACACGGTCTCCTACGTTCATAGTTAGTTTATTTATAATGGGATCTTGGTTGATGGCACCTGTAAACTATAGCCACCAACTATAGCAAAGATACGAATGTTTGAAGAGGGGAGGTGTTTTTAGAAATATAACGCGTGGAAATTGAAACCATCTTTTCGGTTATATTCCAAAGCAGGAGCCGGAATTTTAACTATACTTAGTACATACAAAGCTGTATTCAGAAATTTGCTCCGGCCTTTAAAGTGGAGTAGGTTCAGGTCAGGGCTCAGGTAAAACAGGCGGTGCGCATCAAATCCAGATCTATAGTTGGTTGGCTCATGATTATACACGACCTCTTCAGCGCCATAACCAACAGCTATGTTTAACCATTTTGGGTACCTGCTTTGCTCCGACAGAAAATCTCCTACATTTACCGATAGCCAGTAGGTCTGGCCGTTATAGTCTTTCAACGCCTGTTCTGCTAAACTTTTGCCCAGCACATTGGGCCTCTCAGCAGCGTAGCGGGTTTTATGGAAACTATATTTGGGCATGATGCGCACTTGGCTCCAGGCAAGTTCCTGCGCAACTATAGCCATTGACCCTGCTGTGTTTGCTACCAGATCACCCACCGATGCGCCGTAGTCTTTCTGGTAACCGTCAAAAACCTCGACAGGCGTTTGTAACACAACTCCTAATAGTCCGCCATAAATGATAGCTTTTTTGTCCGGCACACCCGCCCAGCGTAACATATCAATTCCGGCGCGGCTCTGGTGAAAAGCTCCCCAGAAATGCCCGGCCTTATCTACCTGTCGCCATTGTTGGTTATCATTAAAGAAATGGAAATCTGTTCGTTCCTGCTCCTGGTACCAGGCATTATTCAGCCCAACAAGCATAGCCGAATAACCGGCGGTAAAACCAGCACCCAATACCAGCAGCTTTTGTTTATCGACCTTACCGGAGTCTGCTATAGCTATAGTTGTAGCGTCTGCAGTTGTGAGCTGTAAAAGCAGGCAAAGCGACAATAGAAGTAAAGCCAGTTGTTTCAGCATTGGTCAAAGATAGGCAAAGCCACTTATAGTTTATAGTTGGAGCTAAAAGCCAGCTGCAAATTTCATCTCAAACTATAAATGAAACCTACAGAAATAGTTGAAATATAGTGCAATTGAAGTATAACCTTATCAGGAAAAAATCTGTATTAACGGGTGCCAAACAAAATGTGGTGAACACGTTTATTTCCGGGCAAAAAAACAGTAATCTCTTTTCAGAATTTTAACGTTGGGTGCGTAGCCACACGGATGCGCCAAAGCGACTATTCATACTTACTATTTTCATCTTACCTTATATGAACATAAAAAAAGTACTTGTTGCCAACCGTGGCGAGATTGCCATACGTGTATTACGTGCCTGCACCGAGCTAGGGATAAAGACGGTAGCCATTTATACTTACGAAGACCGCTACTCGCTGCACCGCTACAAAGCTGACGAAGCCTACCAGGTGGGTAAAGACAATCAGCCGTTACAGCCTTATCTTGATATTGATGCTATTATCAAAATCGCTAAAGAAAATGGTGTTGATGCGATTCACCCGGGTTATGGTTTCCTGTCTGAGAACCAGCATTTTTCACAGCGCTGCGCTGATAACGGGATCATTTTTATTGGTCCTAAACCAAGCGTAATGGCCTCGCTGGGCGATAAGATCGCCGCCAAAAAAGTAGCTCTCAGCAGTGAAGTGCCCATCATCCAGAGCAACGTGCAGGATCTGAAAACATATGAGATTGCCCTGGAAGAAGCACATCGCATAGGTTACCCGCTGATGCTGAAAGCAGCAGCCGGTGGTGGTGGCCGTGGTATGCGTGTAATCCGGGATGATGAGCAACTGGAGAAAGGATTTTTTGAAGCCAAGAATGAAGCCCTGAAAGCTTTCGGCGATGATACGCTTTTCCTGGAAAAGTATGTAGAAAACCCGAAGCACATCGAAGTGCAGATCGTGGCCGACAACTATGGCAACATCACGCACCTGTTCGAGCGCGACTGCTCCGTGCAGCGCCGTTTCCAGAAGGTGGTAGAAGTGGCGCCGGCCATAAGCCTCGACGAAGAGACCCGTCAGAAACTATACGACTACGCTATCAGGATCTGTTCGGCGGTAAACTATAATAACGTAGGTACGGTGGAGTTTCTGGTAGAGCCGCATACCAACAACATCTTCTTTATTGAAGTAAACCCGCGCATCCAGGTTGAGCATACGGTTACGGAGATGATCACCGGAATTGACCTGATCAAAACCCAGATCTTTATTGCAGATGGTTATAGATTAGACCACGAGGAAGTGCTGCTTGGTCCTAATCATATCGTTCGTGCGAATGGTGTGGCTATCCAGTGCCGTATTACTACCGAAGATCCGGAACAGGACTTTAAACCAGACTATGGCACCATCATCGCCTATCGTAGTGCCGGTGGTTTCGGTATACGCCTGGATCAGGGCAGTGTGTATCAGGGAGCTAAGGTAAGTCCGTTCTTCGACTCGCTTCTGGTAAAAGTATCGGCGCAGGCGCCAACGCTTAAGCATGCCGCCATGAAAATGTCGCGCACGCTGGATGAATTCCGTATCCGTGGGGTAAAACACAACATCCAGTTCCTGCAGAATATTATCAACCACCCGGTATTTATTTCCGGGGATGCGACCGTGGATTTTGTGAAGAACCACCCGGAACTGTTCATTTTCAAAAAACCGCAGGACAGAGCTACCAAAATGCTGGGTTACCTGGCTGAAGTTATAGTTAACGGTAACCCTGATGTAAAGAAAGTAGACAAAGATCGTATACTCACCAAACCAGACTACCAGGGCTTTAACCTGAACAAGGAATACCAGCCAGGCACCAAAGATTTACTCACGCAACTTGGTCCGGAAGAGTTTTCGAAATGGCTCCGCAACGATCCGCAGATACACTATACCGATACCACTTTCCGGGATGCCCACCAGTCGTTGCTGGCTACGCGCATGCGTACTTTCGATATGATGAAAGTGGCAGAAGCGTTTGCTAAAGATCACCCACAGACATTTAGCATGGAAGTCTGGGGTGGCGCTACGTTCGACGTTTGCTTGCGCTTCCTGCACGAAGACCCGTGGGAGCGACTTGCGCAACTCCGCAAAGCTGTCCCGAACATCCTGCTGCAGATGCTGATTCGAGGCTCGAATGGTGTGGGCTACAAGGCATACCCGGATAACCTGATCGAATCTTTTGTGGAGAAATCGTGGGAGACGGGCGTGGATGTGTTCCGTATCTTCGACTCGCTGAACTGGATGAAGAGCATGGAGCCGTGCATCGAGTTTGTGCGCAAGCGTACACAAGGCCTGGCCGAAGTTTCGATGTGCTATACCGGCGATATTCTGGATACTTCCAAATCGAAGTATACGCTGGAGTATTACCTGCAAATGGCCAAGCAGATTGAAGACAGCGGTGCTCACATCCTGGCTATAAAAGACATGGCTGGCCTGCTGAAACCGTATGCTGCCAAACTGCTGGTAGAAGCCCTGCGCGATACAGTAAAACTACCGATACACCTGCATACCCACGATACTTCGTCTATACAGGCGGCTACTTATCTGAAGGCTATTGAAGCTGGCGTGGATATAGTGGATGTGGCGCTGGGTTCTATGTCGGGCTTAACGTCGCAACCAAACTTTAACTCAATGGTAGAGGCCATGCGTTTCCAGGAGCGCCACCGCGAGTTCGACCAGAAAAGTCTGAACCGTCACTCCAATTACTGGGAGACGGTCCGCGAATATTACTATCCGTTTGAGTCTGGCCTGAAAGCCGGTACAGCCGAAGTGTACCATCACGAGATTCCGGGCGGGCAGTATTCTAACCTGCGTCCGCAGGCCAATGCATTGGGCTTAAGCGACAAATGGGAAACTATAAAAGAAACCTATGCTGATGTAAATGCCCTGTTCGGAGATGTAGTTAAAGTAACGCCAAGCTCTAAAGTAGTAGGGGATATGGCCCTTTATCTGGTAGCCAATAACCTGACGACTGTAGACGTGCTGGAGAGAGGCGAGGAGATTTCGTTCCCTGAATCGGTGCAGTCGTTCTTTAAAGGAGAACTGGGCCAGCCCGTAGGCGGTTTCCCGAAAAAGCTGCAGAAGATCATCCTGAAGGACGAACAACCATTTACCGAACGGCCAAACGAGCACCTGGAACCAATAGACCTGGAAGGCGAATTTGCGGAATTCCAGAAGAAGTTTGGAGAGCAGACCAAGTATACCGATTTCCTGAGTTACCAGCTTTACCCTAAAGTTTACGAAGGTTACCATAAACACCTGGAGCAATACGGCGAAGTGGCTCAGATACCAACCCGTTTGTTTTTCTATGGTATGCAGCCCGGCGAGGAAGCTATCATCGACATAGCGCGTGGTAAATCCATCGTGATCAAATACCAGTCGCTGGGGCACGTGAACGAGGATGGCGAGCGTACCGTGTTCTTTAAACTGAACGGACAAACCCGTAATATTGACGTGCGCGATAAGTCGGTGAAAATAGAAAAGGTGCAGCATGTAAAAGTGGACAAAGCCAATCCGAAACACATAGGTGCTCCGTTGCAGGGTTTGCTATCCAAAATTCTGGTAGAAAAAGAGCAGCCGATAAAAAAGAATACACCGCTGTTTATTATTGAAGCCATGAAAATGGAGACAACTATAACCGCAACCGCGGATACCATGATCTCCGCTATTCACTTGTCTGAAGGATCGCTGGTAAATACGGATGACCTGGTGCTAACCTTATCATAATAGTCTCCCTGCCCCTCCTGAAAACGGGAGGGGTTTTAGGGTGTAAGGTCTTCTACATGGCGCGAGCGTTTTCGCTCATGTTGAACTATAGCCTGTGCCTCCGCCATATTCGGGTAAAGCAACTATAGAACTGTTGCAACACCTATATTAATAGTAGGGAGTCACATTTGAAGGGGTTAGGGAGAACAAAAGGAAACTATAGAACCCAAAGCAAACTATAGCAACAGCCGAAATTCCCCTCTCGGGAGGGGCAGGGGTGGGTTTTTACATTACACGAATGTCATAGATTGATCAACTATGGTTCGTGATCTGGCCGGTTTTACTTAATTTTAAAGAATCTTATAGTTTATAGTTCTGGCTTTTTATACAATTCAGCTGGTCCTGTTTTTAAATACTGAACATGTTTATAGCCTTGAGTACGTTTACCATTGCCAACGATATGGCCGCAGAAGTAAGAGAAGCCTTTAAGAACCGACCGCACATGGTAGATAAGGAGAGTGGTTTCATGAAGCTGGAGGTCATGTATCCGCAGGAGAACGAAAACGAGATATGGCTGATGACCTACTGGACCGACGAAGAAAGTTACAAAGTTTGGTTCGCCAATCATTACAAAGACTCACACCACGGCATCCCGAAAGGGTTGAAATTAGTGCTTGGGAGTACAAAGGTCAGGTTCCTGGAGCATGTGTGCGGGTAAGCTATATTTTGAAGAATAAAGAAGAGCAGCTGGTTTAAGGCTGCTCTTTTGGTTTATCATTTCGGTGGTCCAATCACCCCGGTACGTCCTTGTCTAAGGTAGGGAGCTTTTTGGCGGCTACTTCTCCTTCTGTCATTCTGAAAGAATCTTGGTAGAAGGTCGGTAAGGCCTTTGCTATAGTTCAGATAATCATTTTATAGTTTGCGTTTTAACCCACCCCAGCACCTCCCGAGAGGGGATTTTCTGCTATAGTTGTAGTTTAGGTTGCAGTTCTATAGTTGATGCTTTAACACCCCTGTCGTCCCCTCAAGGGGACAATTGCAGCCAATACTAATTTATAAACTATAGTTCTATAGTTACAGTCCAAGATCAGGACAGGTTTACCAGTCCCTTTGAAACTGTAGCCACGATAAAAGTCGAAGCCTCCCAGTTCAAACTATGTATATAGGTAACTATGCGAAAGATCTCAGTCTTTGGGTTGAGCGCCTCGAGAGGTTCCGGTGCCGTCAGGCATGGCGAGGAACGAGCCAAGGAAGCGAAAGCAGCGCGATGCCCGAAGACGGGGCCTCCCGGCCGTGAGGGCACCAAAGCTAAATTGAAACGATAGGCAACTAGAGCTCCCAGGATTGGAGTAGCTATAGAAGAAAAGGCTTGGCTCAGGTTGTAGAGCAGCCAACTATAGAACTATAAGCTGAGATAGATTTCTCCCTTTGGTCGAAATGACAGAGAGGGAAACTATAGAACCTATTAAATTTCTTGACTTTGCTCGGGATGGCAAAAGCGTGTAAATTAACTATAGCCCAGACGCTAGCAAGAGCTTCGCACACTGCCAGGTCTTACTTTCTAATCCTTAAATTCCCTGTTCAAACCAAAACCTTACCGTAACAAAACCTGCTTAAATAAGTTATATAGGTATAGTTTGGAAATATGCTGCATGCATACTATTTTTGGTTCATGCAGCCGGCAGCTTAGTCATCTTCGTAATCAAGGCCCATTAGCTTGTTGTACGCCTGCTGCAATTCTGAGAAGGCGTGCAGGTTACCTTCCTGCCTGCTGATGAGCATTCCTTTTTTATAGATGCGCTCTGCTTCGTCGTTTTGTCCCAACTCTTCGTACAGCTTAGCGGCGTGGTAATACGTACCCACGTAGCGCTCATGCTCAGCCAGGAGTTGTGTGTAGTAGGTTAATGCTTTTCCCGTATCCGTGGGTCGATATTCCATGGCAAGGGCATAGATCGTGAAGGGATCATTCGGGTCTTCTTCCAGGAATTTATGAAGCTGTGCTATTCTATCTTGTGACATTTCGATTTGGCTATATTTTACTAACTTCGCAACAAATTTAACTTTTAATAAGCTAACTATTTTATCATATGAAAATATTAGTTTGCATCAGTAACGTTCCGGATACCACATCCAAGATCAACTTCTCCGGCGATAACAAGTCGTTTGATAAGAATGGTGTACAGTTCGTGATCAACCCTTGGGATGAATATGCACTTACCCGCGCTATTGAGTTGAAAGAAGCAAAAGGCGGAACCGTTACAGTACTAAACGTAGGTGAAGCAGATGCTGAACCAAACATCCGTAAAGCCCTGGCTATTGGCGCCGACGATGCGATCCGTGTAAACGCTGATCCGAAGGATGCTTTCTTTGTGGCACAGCAGATCGCGGCTATCGCCAGGCAGAATAACTATGACATGATCCTGATGGGTAAAGAGTCTATTGACTATAATGGCTCACAGGTGCACAACATGGTAGGCGAGATGCTGGGCATTCCGTCTATAGTTCCTGCGTCAAAACTTGACTTGGTAGATGACAGCACTGCCCGCCTGGAGCGCGAAATAGAAGGTGGTAAAGAAGTGGTAGAAGTTAAACTACCGTTCGTAGCCAGCGCGCAGCAGCCCATGTCGGAGCCACGCATCCCGAACATGCGGGGCATCATGACGGCCCGTACCAAGCCATTACAGGTAGTTGAGCCGGTGGCCGGTGAAACAAAAGCTGATTACGTGAGTTTCAGCAAACCGGAGAAAAAAGGTGGCGTGAAAATGATCGACGCTGAGAATGCCGGTGAATTGATTACATTATTAAGAAACGAAGCTAAAGTACTATAACCATGTCTGTATTAGTATTTGTAGAAGGATTTAACGGAGAGATTAAGAAATCTTCGTTAGAAGCAGCCACATACGGCTACCAGGTAGCACAGCAACTTGGCACTTCAGCTACCGCAGTAGCGATAGGTGAGGTGCACGAAGATGCACTGGCAAAATTAGGCGAACAGGGCATCAGCAAAGTATTATATGATGCTGATAGCCGCCTGAACGATTTTGTGGCCGATGCTTATGTAAAAGTAATTGCAAAAGCTGCCCAGCAGGAAAACGCTAAGGTTTTAGTATTCTCAAACTCAAACATTGGTGCAGCAGTTGGTGCTAAACTGGCGGTGCGCCTAAATGGCTCGCTGGCAACCAACGTAACTACCCTACCTAAAACAGATGGTGGCTTTATAGTTACTCGCAGCGTATTCTCCGGTAAAGCATTTGCCGAGGTAAACCTTACTTCTGATGTGAAGATAATCGCTGTTAAGAAGAATGCGCTTGAGATTGCAAATGCTGGTAGTGGCGCGGCAACCATAGAGAAATTCTCGGCTGAACTAACCGATGCTGACTTTGTTGCTGCTCCGAAAGAAACCATTATGCAGGATACCAGTGGTGGCGTATTGCTTACCGAAGCTGAGATCGTAGTATCAGGTGGTCGTGGTCTGAAAGGCCCTGAGAACTGGCATTTGGTGGAAGATCTGGCAAAAGCACTTGGTGCTGCTACAGCCTGCTCTAAGCCAGTAGCTGATCTTGACTGGAGACCTCACCACGAGCACGTTGGCCAGACAGGTATCGCCGTAAGCCCTAACTTGTACATTGCTATCGGTATTTCGGGTGCTATTCAGCATTTGGCTGGTGTTAACTCTTCTAAAGTTATTGTCGTTATTAACAAGGATCCGGAAGCTCCGTTCTTTAAAGCTGCCGATTACGGCATCGTTGGAGACGCTTTTGACGTAGTTCCTAAATTAATAGAGGCCGCCAGGGCCCTTGACAAATAGACTAAGAAGGCTTAATTGTGAAAAAAATTCAATTAGAGATACTCGGACTCTCTTCCAGTCAGTCGCAGACGGGCTCGTTTGCGCTTGTGCTAGGTGAGAGAGATGGTAACAGAAGGCTGCCGATCATTATCGGTATGTTCGAAGCACAGTCAATCGCGATTCAGATCGAAAAGATAAACCCTAACCGCCCGCTTACGCACGACCTGTTCAAGTCGTTTGCGGAACAGGTGAACGTCAGCATCACTGAAGTGCTGATCTCGGACCTGAAGGAAGGAGTTTTCTACTCTAAGATCATGTGTACCGATGGAGAAAAGGAATTTGAACTGGATGCACGTCCGTCAGATGCTATTGCCATAGGGTTACGTTTTGGAGTTCCGATCTATACCGTGGAAAGTGTGCTTTCAGAAGCCGGCATCATCCTAAGCGACCTGGAAGAGGAAGAGGAGGAGAGCGAAGAAGCTGCAACGGTGAAGAGCACCAGTACAGTCAGTAGTTCATCCAAAGAGCCACTCCACGAAACTTCGGTTGATGATCTGAACAAAATGCTGAACGATGCCCTTGAAAAAGAGGATTACGAAAAGGCGGCCAAGATCCGGGATGAGCTGAATAAGCGCAATTAAGAGAACTATAAAATTACACGGAGAGTCCTGCATTTAATACATGCAGGACTTTTTGTTTTATAACATTTAAGACTTACTTTTGACAAATTTTTAGCCTTTTTATGTTTGATGTTTTTAGAGGTATAATAGGTCTTATTGTCCTGTTATCAATAGGATATCTGTTCTCCACGAGCAGAAAATCTATTAATTGGAGAATTGTAGCCTACGGCATATTCCTGCAGCTAATGTTTGGGATTTTGGTTACCAAAGTTCCATTTATAGCCGATGCGTTTGCATTTGTCAGCAGAGCCTTTGTTAAACTCCTGAGCTTCTCTAACGAAGGTGCCGCATTCCTTTTCGGTAACCTATCTGATCCTTCTCAGAACGCAGGTATAGGCTTTATATTTGCCTTCAATGTACTTCCTACTATCATCTTCTTCTCAGCGGTTTCTTCCGGTTTATACTACTTAGGCGTGCTGCAGAAGATCGTTTTCGGTATTGCCTGGGTAATGTCGAAAGGTATGCGTTTGTCTGGTGCGGAGAGTTTATCTGCAGCAGGTAACATTTTTATGGGACAGACAGAGGCCCCTTTACTGGTACGTCCGTTTATTGCCCGCATGACCAGATCAGAACTGATGTGTTTGATGACAGGTGGTATGGCAACGCTGGCTGGTGGTGTTCTGGCGGCTTATGTGTCTTTCCTGGGTGGTGATGATCCGGCGCAGCAGGCGGTATTCGCAGCACACTTACTTACGGCTTCTATCATGAATGCGCCAGCAGCTATAGTTCTTTCCAAAATGCTGGTTCCAGAAACAGAACACGAAAAAATTAATACACAACTTGAAGTAAACGAAGAGCAGATCGGGGCAAACCTGATAGACGCGGTATCGAAAGGTGCTGCAGATGGTTTACGACTGGCAGCAAACGTAGGCGGTATGCTACTTGCCTTTATCGCTGTCATCGCGTTGCTTAACTATGTGTTAATGAAATTCGGTGCTGCTACTGGCCTGAACGAACTTATAGTTGCCAGCACCAGCGGCCATTTCGACGGTTTCTCATTCCAGTATATTCTTGGTCAGATATTCCGGGTATTTGCCTTTATAATGGGTGTTCCGTGGGTTGATACCTTACAGGTTGGTAGCTTGTTAGGCCAGAAAACAGCCATTAACGAATTTGTGGCCTACCTGGACCTTGCGCCGATATGAAAGCTGCCGGTACATTGTCTACCAAGTCAATTATCATGGCTACGTATGCGCTTTGCGGTTTCTCCAACTTCAGCTCCATCGCTATCCAGGTTGGTGGTATTGGCGGTATGGCTCCAAATCAGCAGAGCAACATCTCAAGACTCGGCTTCCTTGCCTTATTGGGCGCTTCTATTGCATGTATGATGTCGGCAACCGTAGCTGGTATGTTGTACTCATTCTAAGGTTACAGACTATAAATAAGAAGGGCCTCCCACTTATCGTGGGAGGCCCTTCTTATTTATAGTTACAGGGAGTCTTTATTTTCCGTTACTGTCCTTGCTTTGTTCCTGTTCTTCGCGGGCTTCTTCGTGCACTTCATCTTCCACTTTCTTGGCGTCGCGCATCAGGCGGTTTGCAAAAATAAACTCGTTCAGCTCTCTTATATCAGTATCCATGATCTGGTCGCGGGTACCTTCCCATAGTTTCTTGCCTTCATAAAGGAACATGATTTTGTCACCGATCTCTATTACCGAGTTCATATCGTGCGTTACGATAATAGTAGTGATGTTATACTCTTCGGTGATCTCTTTTATCAGTTCGTCAATCTTTAACGAAGTCAGGGGGTCCAGACCGGAGTTTGGTTCGTCGCAGAACAGGTACGTACAGTTTGGGGCAATAGCACGGGCTATACCCACGCGTTTCTTCATACCACCACTTAGCTCCGAAGGCATCTTCTTGTTTGCACCCTCTAGGCCAACCCGGTTTAAGCAGAAGTTCACCCGATCCATGCGTTCGCTTTTGCTCATGTCTGGTGTCAGCATTTTAAGCGGGAATTCCACATTTTGCTGCACAGTCATAGAGTCAAATAGGGCAGAGCTCTGGAACAGCATTCCTATTTTCCGGCGTATTTCCTGACGAATGTCCAGTTTGTTGTTTGTAAAGTAGGTGCCATCAAAAGTAACGCTGCCAATGTCTGGCTTAACGAGGCCTACAATGCACTTCAGCAGTACGCTTTTACCGGTTCCGCTGGCGCCGAGCAACAGGTTTGTTTTGCCTGTCTCGAACACGCCGCTTACGCCGTCCAGCACTTTTTTGTCGCCGAAGGTTTTATGTATGTTGTGTATTTCTATCATGATGGGGTCAAACTATAAGAGCAGCTCAGCACAAACGTAATCTGCGATCAGTACAGCTATTACACTGTTAGTTACAGCATTAGTACTGGCAGCTCCTACTTCAAGAGCTCCGCCTGCAGTATTATATCCTCTGAAAGATGACAGAGAAGAGATCAGGAAGGCAAAAACTACTGATTTTATAAGGGCAAATACAATGTTGTAAGGAATAAAAGCGTCACGAATACCCGTAATGTATTCCTGTGCAGTGAGGGCTCCCGTTAAGGTACCGGCTACATAACCACCTGCAATGGAAAGAAACATTGCCAAGGTTACCAGCATCGGGAAAACTATTAACGATGCCAGAATTTTAGGGAGCACCAGGTAACTGGCAGAGTTAATTCCCATAACCTCCAGGGCATCTACCTGTTCTGTTATCTGCATGGTACCCAGTCCGCCGGCAATACTGGATCCTACTTTGCCTGCCAACACAATGGAGGTTATAGTTGGGGCCAGTTCCAGTATGGTCATTTCGCGTACCATAAAACCTATAGTTGAGCGGGGTATAAGTGCACTTGTAAGGTTATACGAAACCTGCACACAAGTTACAGCGCCAATAAATGTTGACACAATAGCCACGATCATGATAGAGTTTATACCGATGAGTATGGCTTCATCTATAGTTCTGTTAAATAGTATACGTGGTGATTCGCCCCGCACGACCAGGGTGCTCATGAATAAAAGGTATTTTCCGAAATGCTCCAGCATAGGGTGTTCGATTTCAGTAAGGCTTAGTTTAACTAGTTTAGGTCAAAAATACGCTATAAATACCTATCTTACGTTTTAAATTAAGTAACATATTAATTTTAACATATACCACATGCAACGATACATAGTTGTTACAGGCGGCACGAAAGGTATTGGAAGAGCGGTTGTAGAACAATTCGCAAAAGAGGGGTTCCACATTATCACCTGCTCCCGAAACGAAAAAGACCTGCAAAAGTTGAAATTAGAGATAGAACAGGCGTATACTTTTTCTAAAGTGCTATTTCAGCAGGCCGATCTGAGTGACCGGAAATCGATAGAATCTTTTCTGAAGTATGTACAGGGGCTAAACGTGCAGGTTGATGTTGTTGTAAATAACAGTGGTTTATTTATACCTGGCAAGATTACAGAGGAAGACGATGCAGCCCTGCCTTTCATGATCAACACTAACCTTTACAGTGCCTACTATATCTCTAAAACATTGGTAAAAGATATGATAAAGCGCCGCAACGGCCATATCTTTACACTTTGTTCAACGGCCAGTATTGTTCCTTACACAAACGGAGGATCATACTGCATTTCTAAATTTGCCCTGTATGGCATGACTAAAGTACTGCGCGAAGAAACCAAAGAACATAACGTAAAAGTAACAGCCATACTGCCGGGCGCAACCCTAACGGCAAGCTGGGAAGGAGTGGACCTGCCACCTGAACGTTTCATGAAATCAGAAGACGTAGCTCAGGCAATCTGGGGAGCATATACCATGTCAGCGAACAGCGTGGTGGAAGAAATACTCATCAGGCCACAACTGGGAGACCTTTAGAAGTTAGAAAGTTGATAGGTTGTAGGGGCACAATACTTTGAGTCTTATACTATAGCTGAGTCAACAATCAACCCTATAACACGCAACCATTAGAATACTCGTTCAGGATTAAACTATAGAACTATGGAATTACAAGGTAAAATTGCCGTGGTAACCGGCGTCAGTAAAGGTATTGGTTTGTCGGCTGTGGAAGCGCTTTTAGAGAAGGGTGCTATAGTTGCCGGGTGGGGCAGAACTGCTCCCGAATTGCAGCATCAAAATTTTCACTTCTTCGAGTGCGATGTGCGCTATGCAGAATCGGTACAGAATGCGTTCGACCAAACTATAAGCCGGCTGGGTGTACATGTTGCCGTGCTGGTAAATAATGCAGGTCTCGGAATTGGAGGCAAGCTGGAGGAGATAAGTATGGATGACTGGCACACCATGTTTGATACCAATGTGAATGGAGTGTTTTACTGCACGCGCCTGATTTTACCCGAAATGAAAGAACAGGGCGAAGGACACATCATTAATATCTCCTCTATAGCTGGTACAACCGGAATCGAGGAAATGTCGGGCTATTGCGGCAGCAAATTTGCGGTGCGTGGCATCTCGCAGGCTTTGTATAAAGAAGTGCGCAACTACGGCATAAAAGTTACCTGCATTTACCCGGGATCTGTAAATACTAACTTCTTCGATAATTTTGAGAACGTAACAGCCCGCGAGAACATGATGCGCCCTGAAGATATAGCCTCCACTATAGTTCACGCACTGGAATCACATCCTAACTATCACCACGTAGATATTGAAGTACGACCACTGATGCCAAAAGGGAAGATTCAGAAACAGAACTAAGATGTTTAAGATGAAAGGATATTCAGGATTTTAGTAATTTTGAAATAAGATTTTCAGGATTGTAGAATTACTGACTCTTAACTCTTAACTCAAAACACTTAACTAAATACTTTGTCTGTAGAAGTAAAGAACCTTACCAAGATCTTCGGGGAGCAGCGTGCTGTTGACGATATTTCGTTTACAGTAGAACAGGGGCAGATACTGGGATTTCTGGGGCCAAATGGTGCCGGTAAATCGACTACTATGAAGATCGCGACCTGTTACCTGCCACCTTCTTCCGGAACTATAGTTGTGAATGGCCACGATGTGGTGCAGGACCCGATTACCGTTCGACGTATGGTTGGCTACTTGCCGGAACACAACCCTTTGTACCTAGATATGTATGTGCACGAGTACCTGGAGTTTGTAGCGTCGGTATACGGCTTAAAAGGAAAGCAGGCAAAAGCGCGTATCCAGGAGATGGTGGAGCTTTGCGGGCTAACCTTAGAGCAAGGCAAGAAAATAGGAGCTTTGTCGAAAGGCTACCGCCAGCGTGTAGGCCTTGCACAGGCCCTGGTGCACGACCCACAGGTACTTATACTGGATGAGCCAACCACTGGCCTTGACCCAAACCAGATTGTCGAGATCCGCTCGCTCATTCGCCGCATTGGCCAGGACAAAACCGTTATTTTCTCCACACACATTATGCAGGAAGTTACCGCCATCTGCGACCGTGTGGTGATCATTAATCGTGGCAAATTAGTGGCGAACAGTGATGTGGCAAGTCTGCAGGCTGGCAACAGAGGTGCTAAGTTAACACTGGTTGAGTTTGAGCAACCCATAAACATTGAACAGCTTCAAACTATAGTTGGCGTCGAGCAGGTAGAACTGGTACAAAACAATACCTACCGCATTACTTCCAGCCAGGACGCCGATATCCGCGCATCCGTTTTCCGGATCGCAGCAGAACAGAACTGGCCATTGGTCGGTCTTCGCCAGGAAGAAAATTCGCTCGAACAGATATTCCAACAGCTGACTAAATAATTAGAAATTCAAAATTATAAATTAGAAAAGGGGAAGTTAAGTGATGACATAACTATAGATTCGAAATTTTATAATTCGCATAATTTCTAATCCATAATTTTTAATTGCATCATAGATGTTATCCATACTTAAGAAAGAATTTAACGGCTTCCTGAATTCCCTGATCGCTTATATGGTGATCGCGGTGTTTCTGGTAGCTACCGGTATGTTTATGTGGGTGTTCCCGGAGAGCAGTGTTTTGACCTACGGATTTGCCGATATGCAGACGCTTTTCTCAATGGCACCGTGGTTGTTCCTTTTCCTGATACCGGCCATTACCATGCGGACCTTCGCCGAAGAAAAACGTGAAGGAACGATAGAGTTGCTACTGACCAAACCTATTACTGATCTGCAACTTATACTCGGGAAATACTTTGCCGCTTTGCTGCTTGCCTTGTTCGCACTGGTGCCTACATTGCTGTATTACTATACTGTTTACGAACTTGGTAATCCACAAGGGAACGTAGACTCTGCAGCCGTAGTAGGCTCTTATTTAGGGTTGATTTTCCTTGCCGGCGTGTTTTGCGCGATAGGGGTTTTTGCTTCGTCCATTTCCAGCAACCAGATCATCTCGTTTATAGTGGCGCTGTTCATGTGCTATATCATCTATACCGGCTTCGACCTGCTGGCTTCTATTCCGGCGCTGGTAAACTATAGTTACGCCATCAGTCAACTGGGTATCTCTTATCATTATGATGCCATCAGCAAAGGCCTTGTCGACTCCCGCGATGTGCTGTACTTTTTAACAGTAATTGCCATCATGATCCTATCTACTAAACTGGTAATAAGCAGCAGAAAATGGTAACGCAGGAGACATCAAAATCAACCAGCAATCGCCGCCACGACCTTACCCGGTACGTTATAGCTATAGTTGTGTTGGTGGTGCTTAACATGCTGGTTTATAATTACTTTTTCAGGATAGATCTGACCGAAGATAAACGCTATTCCATAGCGCCGGTAACGGAGCAGATGCTGGGAAACCTGGAAGAAGAAGTATTCGTGGAAGTTTACCTGGAGGGTGACTTTCCGGCTGGATTTAAACGGTTACAGCAGTCTGTTAGAGAGAATCTGGAGGAGTTCAGGATTTATGCGGATGGTAAAGTGCGCTTCGTTTTCTTCGACCCGAATTCGATTACGGATGAGCAGAAGCGAACGGAGTTTATGCAGCAACTTGCCCAGAAAGGAATTCAGCCTACCAACCTGAAAGCAACCGAAGAAGGAAAACAGGTGGAACGCCTTGTTTTCCCGGGAGCTATAGTCCGGTATAAAGGCAAAGAAACCGCTGTTAATTTTCTGAAAGGCAACCTGGCCGCATCGCCAGACGAACGACTGAACCAGTCGGTAGAAGGAGTGGAGTATGAGTTGGCCACCGCAGTGCGTAAGGTAGCTTTCCAGGGGAACAAAGTCATTGGCTACATCACCGGCCAGGGCGAATTGCCACAACAGCAGGCAACCGACTTGCTAGGCTCGCTGCAGGAATACTATAGAGTTGCCTTAGGCGAGCTCGACCAGATACCAACTTTAAAGGGCCTGGACCTGATTATAGTTGCCAAACCTACAACTGCATTTTCAGAAGCCGATAAGTTTAAGATCGACCAGTTTATTATGAACGGGGGCAAGGCAGTGTTTTTTGTAGATGCCCTGAACGCAGATCTGGATAGTTTAGCTAAAGGCGGTACGTTTGCCCTGCCCTACAACCTGAATTTAGAGGACATGTTCTTTAAGTACGGTGTGCGCTTTAATCCTACGCTGATCATGGACTTGAACTCCGGTTTTATACCGTTGGTAACAGGATTTACCGGGGGCAAGCCGCAGACAGAAATGATCAACTGGCGCTTTTATCCGTTGCTGAATACGTTCAGCAAACACCCGGTAACCCGCAACCTCGATGCAGTTTATAGTAAGTTCATTGGAACGATAGATACTGTTAAAGCTGCCGGAATCCGTAAAACGCCCCTCATCTATACCTCGCAATATTCGCGCATTATGCAGGTACCTGTTCCATTAACCCTGGAGGAAGCCCGCATGGAAGTGAACCCGGAACAATACCAGGCAGGTGAGCAACCGGTAGGCTATTTACTAGAAGGGTCATTTACATCGTTGTTCCGTAACCGGCGTGCACCGGAAGGAATGCCCAATACAACTATAAAAGAGCAGGGCGTGCCTACTAAAATTGCTGTTTTCTCAGATGGCGATCTCATCCGGAACGACATAAACCCACGAACGGGGCAGGCGTATGAACTGGGTTTCGACAGGTTTAACAACATTAAGTTTGCCAACAAAGAGCTGGCCATGAATACCATTCATTACCTGCTGGATGCGGATGGCCTGATCAATATACGAAGCAAAGAGATCAAACTTCGTCCGCTGGACAGAGTACGGGTGCAGGAAGAGAAAACCTACTGGCAGGCACTGAACTTAGTCGCCCCGATTGCTTTGCTGGCACTGTTTGGTGTAGCGCGTTACTACATGCGCAAACGCAGGTACGAGAAATTCTGAAAATATAGGCTTAAACAGCCATAAAACTAGAAAACCTTTGCGTTTTTAGGTAGTATAAATCCGAATTATTTTTAACTTTGCCTAAATAACATTATAGCGATAAAGAATGAAATTTATAGTTTCTTCATCTGCGCTGCTTAAGCAGTTAGCCAGCATAAATGGGGTAGTAACCAACAACCCGGTAGTGCCAATCCTTGAGAACTTTTTGTTTGAAATAAGCGATAGCACACTTACTATCACAGCCAGCGACCTTGAAACTTCTATGATAACGGAGTTGCCTGTTGAAGCGAAAGAGAACGGCCGTATAGCTGCTCCTGCCAGAATATTGCTTGATACCCTGAAGAACCTGCCGGACCAGCCGGTAACCTTCACAATAGATGAAGAAACCTATACGATAGAGATCAGCTCTTCGAACGGCCGTTACAAGCTGTCTGGCGAGAATGCTACTGATTTCCCGCGTGTGCCGGTTGTAAAAGGCGGTAACGCTATCGAAATTCCATCAAACGTACTGGCGCGTGCCATCAATAAGACCATTTTTGCAGTAAGCAACGATGAGCTTCGCCCGGCCATGACAGGTATTTTTGTGCAGCTGCGTTCTGATAATGTAACGTTCGTTGCCACAGACGGTCACCGTTTGCTTCGCTACCGTCGTACAGATATCGCTACAAGCCAGGAAGCTTCGCTGATTATCCCGCGTAAGGCTTTCACATTGCTTAAGTCTACGTTGCCATCAGAAGCGACTTCAGTTCGTGTAGAGTTTAACAACTCAAATGCGTTCTTCAGCTTCGATAACATCCGCATGATCTGCCGTCTGATTGATGAGCGTTACCCGGATTATGAAAACGTTATACCAGTACAGAACCCGAACAAACTGGTAATTGAGCGCCAGGCTTTGTTAAGCTCAGTAAAGCGTATCTCTATTTACTCAAACAAAACCACGCACCAGATCCGTCTGAAACTGTCTGGCTCTGAACTGCAGGTATCTGCTGAAGACCTGGATTTCTCGAACGAGGCAAATGAGCGTTTAGCTTGTCAGTACGATGGTGAAGACATGGAAATCGGTTTCAATGCCAAGTTCCTGGTAGAGATGCTGAACAACATGGATTCTGATGAGATCACATTCGAGCTATCCACTCCAAACAGAGCTGGTTTGCTTATGCCACTTGCCAACGAAGACAACGAAAATGTTTTGATGCTGGTAATGCCTGTAATGCTGAACAATTACGTATAAGGATATATATTTCTCCTAACGCGCAGAAGGCGGGCCTATAAAGCCCGCCTTCTGTATTTATAGCCAACTATAAGCCATAAAAAAAGACGCTGGTGTTGCGCCTTATAGTTCTTTCTATGCCTTAGTTTATCCTACTTCTCTACCTTGACCTTTATATACACCGGAAAGTGATCCGAGAAACCACCCATGTAGGTGGTTCCCGAATAAGTAGTTCGCGGTGTGTTCTTGTATTTGCCAAAGGTATACTTCAGAAATTCCGGGTCGTGTATCTCAGCGGAGCCCATTACATATTCCAGGCCTTTGCTATCCAGCATCCCTTTCGATACGAGCACCTGGTCCAGCATTTTAAAGTCGCCGCGTTTATAGTAGCTGCCAAGTCCCTGCACATAGTTAATATAAAAGGTGTTAAACAGCTCTTCTTTATAAAGCGGGTTTGGTCGTCCATTTGCCTTCAAGGTTTGCTGTAAGATCTTTGACTTCGGTTCTTCATCAAAATCACCCATCACTATAATGTTGGCATCCGGATTAGTTTTGAGCTCAGCATCTATTTGTTGGCGAAGTTTGGTGGCAGCAGCCTGCCGGTTGCGGTTTCCCTGGCGTGTATTGCCATAGTTAGGTGGCCAGTGGTTCACAAAGATAGATACAGGCTCGCCAGCCATCATGCCTTTTACCAGCAGTATATCTTTGCCTTTAAAATTGCGTTGCGGGTAATCTACTTTTACCACTTTCTGCAGCGTAGGCTTAAAACGTTTCGGATTGTAAAGCAATGCTACGTCCAGGCCCAGCGGGTCTTCCGACTCAAAGTGAATGATCTGGTATTTCTTTTTCTTAAGCGGAGGAGTTTGCACCAACTCGTCCAGCACTTTCCGGCTTTCAGCTTCTGTTATGCCCAACACGGCCGGGCCGTCTTTGCCGCCAATGGTAACTATAGCCTGTGCTAAATTTTTAAGTTTATGCTGGTAACGTTCGTCATCCCATTTCATGCTGCCGGTAGGCGTATAGTCCATATTCCGGGCATTTGCCTTGCTATCGTATAGTTTCTCCAGGTTATAGAAGCCAACAGCATATGTTTTGTCTGACTTAGATAAGATGCCGGCACAGCCGGAAAGGGTGATAAGGGTAAAAAGCGTAAAGAGAGTTTTTATTCCGTGGCGCATCGCGTAACTTTGTAGGTAATATATGTAATCAGGCATATTACGAGATTTAGATACTATAAAGTTTAAAAATTAAGAAAATGAAGAAGTCGGAAATATACTTTAGCATTGCTCTTGATGATCAGAAGGTACCGGAAGCTATTAGCTGGCGTGCCACAGATGCAGGAGAAAAGATCCATTTTGCAAAAGCCATCAACATTTCGCTTTGGGACAGAGACGAAGCCGGCACTATGAAAATAGACCTATGGACAAAGGACATGCCTGTAGATGAAATGAAATATTTTTATATCGATACAATCGGGGCGATGGCGCAGAGCATAGCTACTGCCACCAGCGATTCCGTAATGGCCCAGAAGATGAAAGCACTCTGCGAAGATCTGATGAACCATGTAGAAGCTGAACGCCAGAAGAGCAATCAATAGTATGTACATAAAAGAAAAGGGCCGCTATAGTTAGCGGCCCTTTTCTTTTATGAATTGGATACAGTCTAGTTAATCGTATTTGAGTCGGTGTTGGTAGTAGTGTTATTAGCCAGTGACTTTGCGTTGTCAGTTGTTTGTCCGGCACCTGCTACAAACTCTTTATCAAATTTGGTGTAGTTCGGGCGATCACCGAAGTAATCGTTGTACTGTACAGTGCTTAACACGTTTTCTAATTTCACATCACGCTCTGAGCAGATAGATTTGCATTTCTGCTCTATCAGTTCCTGGTTGCCTTTAAATTCAGCTTCTACAGCCATCATTTTAGCAACAACATCCATGTTTATTTCTCTTACCTTATTAGCCTGATAGTTATTAAGGCGTAATTCGCGAATCATTTGGTCAGACAGGTTAGTAGCTCTGCTTTCTACAGTGATTGATCTCTCGTTTCCGTTTGCAGCTGCTGATAAAACGATGCTTAAGCTGGCCAAAGTTGTAATCAATAATCTTTTCATAGTGCGTTTCTTTTCCTGTTTTACTTTTCCCTGTTGTCTTTTTATAAACCAAGCTGCGTCAAAAAAAATTCATTTTTCAGTTGATTTATTTCTGATTAGTATAATGCAGCAATTATGCCAAAAAGGCCAATCCTGTGAAGATTGGCCTTTTTTATTTAAATTATTTTACTAATTATTACCAGTTGTTCTTCCACATCATAGATTCAACGGGAGCGATGGTGCGATTATTATACTTAGCGTTTTCCTTCTTGTTATAGTAGTTTTCGATACCGCCGCTCACTTCAAAATAGATCAGCTGCCCAATTGGCATACCGTGATAAACACGCACTGGTTGCGTTACCGAAATTTCCAGTGTCCAGGTGTTGCAAAAGCCCACATCACCTTTACCTGCCGTAGCATGTATATCGATTCCCAAACGACCAACGCTGGATTTACCTTCCAGGAAAGGTACATGTGCGTGTGTTTCGGTATACTCCAACGTTACACCTAAATAAAGGGTTTCAGGGCGAAGTACGATGCCTTCTTCCGGTATCTCAAAAACATCTATTTCGTTATGTTTGCGTGCATCCAGGATCTCATCGCGGTAGGTAGCCAGGTAACGGCCTAAATGCACATCATAAGAGTTAGTGCCCAGGCTGGCGCGATTAAATGGCTCTATCAGGATAGTACCTTTTTCTATCTCTTTTAAAATCTGGTTATCTGTTAAGATCATGGGAATGGCACGCTAAAAAGTTGATTGTAAAAGTAATGAATTAAGGCTATATACACCAACATAAACTATAAAGCGGCAGCCCCATTTTCAGGTACTGCCGCTTTATTTTATAGTTACAACTATAGCTTAGCCCTGAATTGCTTTCAGTGCATCATAGTTAGCCTGTACATATTCATCAACTAATTCTAGTGTGATAGCTGTAGAAACGAACAGCGATTCGTACTGAGAAGGAGCCAGGTAAATACCTCGCTGCAGCATCTCGTTGAAGTAACGGCCAAATAACGCCGTATCAGAAGTTTTTGCGCTGTCGAAGTCTGTAACCGGCTGATTAGTGAAGAAGATCGTGAACATTGAGCCAACCCTATTTATAGTATAGTTCAGGCCAAGCTGCTGCATGTTGTTTCGCATGCCATTGATCATTCGTTCGGTCGTCTCATCAAGCTGGGTATATACCTGTGGGTTATCTTTCAGGTAATTCAGCATCGCCATACCCGCCGACATCGCAATTGGGTTACCAGATAGTGTTCCTGCCTGGTAAACTGGTCCGGCTGGTGCTACGCAATCCATGATCTCTTTTTTACCACCGTAAGCGCCTACAGGCATACCGCCCCCAATAATTTTACCAAGCGTAGTCATATCCGGCGTAACACCGAAAAGTTGCTGAGCACCGCCCGGAGCCAGACGGAAACCTGTCATCACTTCGTCAAATATCAGCACAATGCCTTCTTTGGTACAAAGGTCGCGCAGGCCCTGCAGGAATTCCTGCGTAGGAAGAACAAGGCCCATGTTTCCGGCTACCGGCTCTAAAATGATAGCAGCTACCTGGCCCTTGTTGGCATCTACCAGAGTTTGTACGGCCTGCAGGTTATTAAATGGGGCAGTCAGTGTATCGTTGGCAACGCCTTTGGTTACGCCCGGGCTATCCGGAACGCCAAGTGTAATGGCACCGCTACCGGCAGCGATCAGGAAAGAATCGCCATGACCGTGGTAACAGCCTTCAAATTTGATCATCTTATCACGACCGGTATAGCCACGTGCCACACGAATAGCTGACATGGTAGCCTCTGTACCGGAGTTAACCATTCGTACCTTTTCGATACTTGGCACCATGCTGATGATCAGCTCTGCTATCTCGATCTCTTTGCGCGTAGGAGCACCAAATGACAAGGAATTAGGGATGGCCTGCATTACAGCTTCCTGTACTAATTCCGCGGCATGGCCCAGAATCATAGGTCCCCAGGAGTTGATGAATTCCATGTAACGGTTGCCGTCTTCATCAAATAAGTAAGCGCCTTTGGCTGATTTTATAAAGCGCGGGTTACCACCTACGGCTCTGAATGCTCTTACAGGTGAGTTTACGCCGCCAGGTATAAAGTTTTGAGCTCTCTGAAACAGTTCTTCACTGATTGGTGCTGTCTTCATCGGGTATAGTTTTATAAGGTATAGTTAGTAAACAGTGTTTACAACTATAGGTTGAAGGTTTTCTAATTTAATGATCGGTACAAACTGATTGTCGGGGTGCAATTGGTTTTTTTCTGACCTGTTTGTGTAGCCAACGGCCGGGTAAAGCACTCCTGGTTTTATGCCGGTTTCCAATAAGGCCTGCGTTAAGTTAGGGCCGTATTGTTGCAGCATGGTGCCATAAAAATAGAGCATCTCAAATCCTGCATACGCATAAACCGAAGGGGGAATGTTATAACGACTGATGTAGCGCTCTCTGAAATTTTTAACAGCCGGTGAAGTTGCATCTATAAACTTAGGACTGATAAAGTACACCTCCAGGTTATCGAGTTGGCGTAACGTGATCTGGTTTATATTCAGCCAGCTTTGGTAGGTTATCAATGGCAATTGTGCCGCCGATGACTGTAGTTTGCTTGTTGTATTTACAGCAGCGGTCATCTTATCAGAGAATACAGCCATGTGGCCTACATCTGTTAAAACCAGGTTCTTAAATATAGTTGCTGTTGCCGTTGGCTGGTCAGAGTTGATCTTTTTGTAGGTCTTTACTTTTCCGCCCAGTTTCTTAAAATGCTCCTTATAGAAATAAGCAAAAGTGGTATCATCTTTAGATTTCTCGAAGAGGATGATCGCTGTTTTAGGGGAGAAGGTGTTATAAGCATATGCTGCAGCCTGACGTGCTTGTGTGGCTACCGATGACTCAAAAAGAAAAACGTTGCTGTTCTGCCCTGCAATTTCCACATCCTGCGACAATGGATTTATAACCGGAATACCGGTTTCCTGTGCAAATCGATTTGCGATGCGGGCAGAACTTTTATAAACCGGCCCTATCAGCAGATCCATTTGTTTTACTTCAGGTAAACTTAAAATACGGTTTACAGAGGATGTATCGGTTCCGGCATCATACGTAAAAAGGTTTAGCTTGATATTTTGCTCCTCCATCACATCCTGAGCAAGCTGCATACCGGCATACAGGTCGTTTACGAACTGGTTTTTACGCACATTCTGGCCCAGATCCTGGTTTAGCTGGAAGGGCAGGAGCAAGGCAACATCAAAGCTTTGCTGACGACGTGAAGCATTCAGGTACTTGTTTCGGTCTAAGTTGTGCTTGCTTACCAGTCGCTCTATAGTTGCCTTATTAGCCGGGTTATACCACACACTGATCAGTTTATCGGCATAAGCCTGCGCCAGCACTTTATCGTTCGGGTAGCGTTGTACCAGTCGTTCAAACTCTTTTTTATCGGTCAGTTTTTGCAGATAAAAGCGTTCCAGTCCGGCAGCTTCGTTTGCAAGTGGGGTAGAAGCCAGTTGCTGTAGTTGTGTCAGCGCTTCGTCGTAGTTACCGCGTTCAAAGAGTACGTTAGATAGCAGGTAAGTCGCATCAGCCATTTGTGCCCAATCCGGGTGCTGCGCCTTTAGTTGTTGCAGCATTTCCTGCGACTCTTTATACTTTTTTGCCCTGAAGGCTGCTAATGCATAAAAATATGAAGCTTCCGGAGCGTAAGCCGAACTGGCTATAGTTAATGGCATAAATTCGGCCATTGCCTGTTCGTAGCGCTGCTGCTGTAACAGTATTTTCCCGTTGCTATACGTTACGTTTTCGTTCTGCTGCGCAAAAGCCGGAGTAGCCAGTGTCAGCGATAACACAATAAGTATACTCTTACAGAACCTGTTCTTCATATAATCTAATTGTCGATTGCTTTTTGTTGATTGTTAAATAGTTGATCAAAAACAATCAACCATTTAACAATCAACAATTAAATTACTCCCACTCTATAGTTGCTGGTGGTTTAGAGCTGATGTCGTAAACAACGCGGTTTACGCCTTTTACTTTGTTAATGATCTCGTTTGATACATCAGCCAGGAATTCATACGGTAAGCGACTCCAGTCGGCGGTCATGCCATCTATACTTGTTACAGCACGCAACGCAACCACATTTTCGTAGGTACGCTCATCGCCCATTACACCCACCGATTGCAGCGGAGTAAGGATAGCGCCGGCCTGCCATACTTCGTCATATAACCCAGACTTTTTCAGGTTGCTGATGAAAATATGATCTACTTGCTGCAGTACGTTTACTTTTTCCGGGGTAATATCGCCCATAATACGAATTGCCAAGCCAGGTCCTGGGAACGGATGACGGCCAAGAATGGCATCATCAATTTTCAGAGTTTTACCTACCAGGCGAACCTCGTCTTTAAACAATGTTTTAAGCGGCTCTACTACCTTCAGTTTCATAAAGTCGGGGAGGCCACCCACGTTGTGGTGCGATTTTATAGTTGCCGAAGGGCCTTTCACGCTCAGCGACTCAATCACATCCGGGTAGATAGTACCTTGAGCAAGCCACTTAACATCTTCTATTCTATGCGATTCTTCGTCAAAAACCTCGATAAACACGCGGCCAATGGCTTTGCGTTTTGCTTCCGGATCCGTTAGACCAGCGAGTGCTGAATAGAACTTATCTTTTGCATCAACGCCTTTCACGTTCAGGCCCATGTGCTTATAAGAGTCCAGCACGTTCTCAAACTCATCTTTGCGCAGCAGGCCGTTGTCTACAAAAATGCAGTACAGGTTTTTGCCGATAGCATGATGGATCAGCATGGCAGCCACACTCGAATCTACACCACCGGATAAACCAAGCACTACTTTATCATCGCCCAGCTGTTGCTTTAATTCTGCTACAGTTGCATCCACAAACTGCTCTGATGTCCAGTCTTGCTGGCACTCGCAGATGTGAACCACAAAGTTGCGTAACAGCGTTTTGCCTTCATCGGAGTGGGTCACTTCGGGGTGGAACTGAATGCCGTAGGTTTCCTGGTCGCGCAACTTATAAGCGGCTACGCGCACTGTTTCCGTACTGGCAATGATCTCAAAATGATCCGGAACCTCCTTTATCGTATCACCATGCGACATCCAAACCACAGAGCCCGGTGTGAGCTCTTTCATGAGACGGTTGGCTGTGTGCAGCTCTGAGAGTCTTGCACGGCCGTATTCGCGTATGGTGGATGGTGTTACTTCACCCTTGCTTTCCTGCGCTATAAGTTGCGCACCATAGCAAACGCCCAGTAAAGGCAACTTGCCCATGTACTGTGCAAGGTCTATAGTCGGGTGTTCGGCATCGCGTACAGAGCAGGGACTGCCTGACAGGATTACACCTTTAACATCATCTGAGAGGGGAGGTACGTTATTGTACGGGTAAATCTCACAGTATACATTAAGCTCGCGAACCCTTCTGGCTATGAGTTGGGTATATTGGGAGCCAAAGTCGAGGATGAGAATTTTTTCTGGCATGCGCAAAGGTAAGGTGCTTTTATAGTAATTGCCAATTCTTTTGAAGATAAGTGCTGGTTGGAATAGGAATTCAGTACTTAGCTTGGTTGATATTCTATTAATGCCATGTTTCAATCACCCGGCCCTTCCTTTTCTAAGGCGGGGAGCTTTTACGGCTACTTCTCCTCCTGTCATCCTGAAAGGATCTTGTTAGAAGGTCGGTAAGGCCTTTTCTATAGTTCAACGGATAGTTTTATAGCTGGTGTTTTAACCCACCCCTGCCCCTCCCGAGAGGGGAATTGCTACTAAAGCTATAGTTGATGGCATTATTCTATAGTTGCGGCGTTAACACCCCTGTAGTCCCCTCAAGGGGACAATTACCGCATTTACCAATTTCCAAGCTATAATTCTATAGTTACAGTATTACCCCTTCCCAACCTTCCCCTAAAAACAGGGGAAGGAGCTTGTCTATAGCTACAAACCACGAACAGGACATGTTTACCTGTCCCCTCGGAACTATAGCCACGATCAAGCGATGAAACTATAACTATAATATAAACTATAAAAAAAGCTATCGAACTGATCTCAGTCTTTGGGGTGAGCGCCTTGTAGATTTCTGGTGCCGCAAGGCATTGAGAGGTACGAGCAAAAGAAATGTACACCGCGCGATGCCCGAAGACGGGGCCTCCCGGCCGTGAGGGCGCCAAAGCTAACTATAAAATAGTAGGCAGGTAAAGCTCCCAGGATAGGATCTGATTTGAAAGGAAGGCTGGGTTCAGGTTGCGGGTAACTTCAACTATAAGCCGAGATAGATTTCTCGCCGTGGCTCGAAATGACAAAAGAGAAGCTGTAGGACAGTTAAGATACTTTGAATGTGGAATAAAGCAGCTGACAACTTGTAAGTTATCCTTCATCAAGCAAAATAAACTACATTTTATACTTCTATAATTTGCATTGAATAAGAAAATACGTACTTTTGTAACGGCAAATCGGCACGGCCAGCTCCTGCCAAATCCCCCAGGACCGGAAGGTAGCAAGGGTAGGCGGTCGAAGCGGCGCGATGTTGGTTTGCCACTTTTTTTTGCCCATACCCCAAGGCACACCCGCTGCCACTCAAAAAAAACTGCTTTCTTTCCGGTTTCAGGATTTATAGTTTAGCTTTGTAACTATAATCATCCCATCTATTATGAAATTCTTTATCGATACTGCAAACCTGCAGGAAATTCAGGAAGCACACGATCTTGGTGTGCTGGACGGTGTAACAACCAACCCATCGTTAATGGCAAAAGAAGGTATCTTCGGTCATGATAACGTAATGGCCCACTACAAGAAAATTTGTGAAATTGTTGATGGCGATATCAGTGCCGAAGTAATTGCAACGGATTACGAGACCATCATAAAAGAAGGTGAATTCCTGGCTGAACTGCACCCGAACATAGTGGTTAAAGTTCCTATGATCCGTGATGGTGTGAAAGCTATCCGTTATTTCAGCGAAAAAGGCATTAAAACAAACTGTACGCTTGTATTCTCTGCTGGTCAGGCGATACTTGCTGCTAAAGCTGGCGCAACATATGTTTCTCCGTTTGTCGGTCGTTTAGATGACGTTTCTACAGATGGTATGCAGCTGATCGAACAGATCGTGCAGATCTATGGCAACTATGGCTACCAGACGCAGGTATTAGCTGCTTCGGTTCGTCACGTAATGCACCTGGTGCAGTGCGCTGAAATTGGTGCCGATGTTGTTACCTGCCCGCTAAACGTGATCACAAGCCTGCTGAACCACCCGCTGACAGATATCGGTCTTGCGAAGTTCCTGTCTGATCACGCAAAAGGAAATAAGTAATTTTAATTACGAGTTACGAATTACGAGTTAAGAATAAGTGGTGCGTTTTACTCCATATTTTTAATTCGTAATTCATAATTCATAATTCGTAATTCCAATAAAATGTACATCATCAAAGTTAAAGGCAAAGCTAAGATTCCGGATTACATACAGTTGCGCGATGCTAATTTCGTGCTGATTGCTTACTTCCGGGCCGACCGCCCACTTAAAAACCTGGACCGTTACGGACTGGAAGGGAAGGAAGATGCACTGGCTGCTTTGATAGAGTCATTAGAATTTGGTAAACTGCAGAAATTAGAGATTTAAGTACCCATGAGTTTTTCTTCTTCCCCCGTAGTATCCTTGCGCGATGTAGCTGTTTATCAGGATAGTAATACCATCCTTAGTGGCGTAAGTTTTGATATTGAAAAAGGCGAATTTGTGTACCTTGTTGGGCGCACAGGCAGCGGGAAAAGCTCTTTACTAAAAACTCTTTATGCTGACCTGCCTTTACTTACAGGATCTGCTTCTATTTCTGATTTTAATTTAACCAAGCTTCCGCGTAAGAAAGTCCCTTTTCTGCGTCGCCGTATTGGTATCATTTTCCAGGATTTCCAGTTGTTGTTTGACCGCACCGTAGCTGAGAACCTGAGCTTTGTGTTGCGTGCTACTGGTTGGAAAGACAAGAGTAAAATCAAGCAGCGTATTTCGGAAGTATTGATGCGTGTTGGCTTGGATGCTGCTGCAAACAAAATGCCGCACCAGTTATCGGGTGGTGAGCAGCAGCGTATAGTTGTAGCGCGTGCTTTGCTGAACGAGCCTGTAATATTAATTGCCGATGAGCCAACAGGTAACCTTGACCCGATTGTGGCTGATGGCATCATGCAGCTTTTTATGGAGATCAATAACAGCGGTACTGCGGTGCTAATGGCTACACACAACTACGAGATCATCAACCGTTATCCAAAACGTGTTTTAAAGTGTGAAAGCGGAAAAGTGCTTGATTCAAATAAAGAGACCTTCGCATTTACTACTGCCAGCTACTAAGCTATAGTTTAGAGTTCTTTAGTTTGGTGAGCCAACTATAGATTTATTATAGGCTTATTCAGGTTCCTATTTATAGTCAGTTTCTGTTCATGAATTTCGCTAGCCAGAATCACACAAATTATAAACCTGTATACGTCTTCACAATTTTCCTCATCCACACGTTCATTTCCGGGTAAACTTTAAAGCCTAATGCCAGTGCGGCATAAACTATAGTTATAACCGCAGAGCGAACTATAATATCCAAATACACATTGCCCATGTACGGGATCAGGTAGGACACGCCCAGCGCTATCAGTGCTATTACAGTTATGCCCACAGAGCTCCAGGCAAACGGCTGCATTTTATACGCCCATAGCACAAAGAACATCCGCAGTAAATTAATGAACACCAGCGATAACATAGTTGCAAAGGCCGCGCCGTTCATGCCGTAAAGTGGAATAAAAATGGAGTTGGTCCAGACGGTAAGACCAGCCAGTACAATATTGAATAACAGGTCCCAGCGGTATTTGTCTGAAGTAGCCAGTATTATTCCGTTTATTCCGGTTGCTAAATCTACCAGCCGGGCTATAGCCAGGGCGAGCACCACGTACTTGCCTGCACTATAAGTAGCCGGCATAAAAGAGTACAGGTTATCCAGGTTAGCCCAAATGCCAATGAAGAGCAACAAACCAATGATCAGGTTGATGAGGGTTATCTGTTTATAAAACTTAGCAAGACCCGGCATATTCTTTTCTTTCCAGAACTCAGCCACCTGCGGAAATGCGATCTTAAAAATGGCCAGCGCAGGCGTAACAATCGCACTGGTCATAAAGAAGGAAGTTGTATAGATAGCGTTATCGCTTAAGCTTACAGCACTGATCATTACCTGATCTATGGACTTGATAATAGTAACCGAAATGTTGCCCATAAACGTAAACAGTCCGAAGTACAGCATCTCCCGGAAAGGAATTATACTGGCAGCTGTTGCGAAAGACGGCTTCAAATAAAACTGCTTCAGCCACATCGTATACAAAATAAGGACCAGCGCAATAGCCGAGTTTGCAGCCACATACAGCAGCACAAACATCTCAAAGTTCATCGAACCGAAACTATACCCCAGCAGCAACACCAAAATCAGAAATCTCGACAGGAAATCTTTGACAAAAGAGGAAACTATGGTTTTGAAAAGTGACCGCAGGTAAGCCGTAAACAGGTTAAACAGCAACGTGAAGAATGCCAGCGGAATGATGTAATAATAATAATCGAACAGGAGTGAGGAGTTTTCCTGGTAATAGTCGTAGATGGCGGGCTTAAAGATGATGAAAAGTGCCGTTATTAGGCCAAAGCCAAACATGGGCACTGAAAGCAGCACAAACAAAAAACCGTGGTGCTGTTTTTCTTTGTTCCTGAAATACGGGAAGTACCGCACGCTCATGTTAACGAAACCAAGCGCGGAGAACTGCGCAAACATCTCCGCTATAGTTAACATCAGGCGCGTTAATCCAACCTGTTCTTCGTCGAGGATGTTCGGGAAAAGGTAAAGTGTGTTTACGAACCCGATCGCGATACCGGCATACGAGATAATGGTGTTCCAAATACCCTCTCGCTGTAATTGTCTACTCATTGGCTAAAGTCAGGGAGCAAAGGTAATGGTTTTGATAAATTGTATAAGGTAAGATTTGTACAGCAATTATAGTTACTGTACTACTTCTACCCAGCCTTTATAGTCTTTTTGGGTAAGCCGGCTCTTTATATGGTAGTAGTAGATTCCGGTAGATTCCGTGGCCCAGTTATTATCGTAACCCATTCGCTTATAAATGCTTTTACCCCAACGGTTGAAAATTTCAATGTCGATGTTATCTATGTTTAAGCCGCTTATAACAAAAGTGTCATTCTTCCCATCGTTATTTGGGGTGATGATGTTTGGTATGATAGGACATTCATCGCTCAGAACCTTTATCTGACGTTCATACTCGCAGCCATCTACAGTGATTTTCACACTCAGGTCAATAGGGGCGGTCACGTTTATGAGGGCTGAAGTCTGTCCGTTACTCCATGTATATGTTGCACCTTGTGTTGTGGCATTGAGAGTAACAATCTCCCCGTAACAGGCATTTATAATTTCAGGTAAAGATATAGTTGGCTCCTGTTTTTGAGTAATTATAATTTCATCACGATAGCTGCATCCGGTACTGTTCGTTATTTCTGCCCAGTAAGTTCCGGCTGAAGTTACTTCTATAGTTGGTGTAGTTGCTCCAGTGCTCCATTTATAGGTTTTCATGTTGGCAGGAGCTGTAAGGATAACTTTTTCACCTTTGCAGATTGATAAATCGGCTCCCAAGCTAAAAGTTGGCAATGCTACGCGGGTTATAACTATTTCATCTCTTAATGTACAGCCATCCACTATAGTTTGCACAGTATACTTTCCGCCTTCGTTCACTGTAATGCTTGATGCAGTTGCCCCATTACTCCATTGTATAGAACCAACATCAGGGACACTTAGTGTAATAGTACCGGTTTCACAGAATTGGGTAGGGCCGCTGATTGAAAAACTTGGTAATGCTTTGTAATTGACGGTGGTATTATACCGGAAAGTACAGTTATTTACCGTTATATCGACCCAATAAGTACCTTGCGAATTTATGTCTATAGTTGGTGTTTTGGCCCCGGTTGACCAATAATATGTTGCACCAGGTGTAGTTGCATTCAGCGTTATTGCTTCGCCCGGACAAATCTGATACAAACTGGCTAAGTTGACTATAGGTTTGGGAACAACCTGGATACTGATATTATCGGTAGAAGTACAGCTGGATGTGTTTGTCACCTGCACCCAGTAATTCCCTTCTGAAGCAACGTTGATTGAAGGGGTTGTTGCCCCGGTACTCCATTTGTAAGTGTAAGCTCCAACAGGTGCTCTTAGTTGTATACCACTACCCTGGCAAATAATTTGGTCGGGCCCTAAATCAACAACAGGCAGATTTATCTCACTTACTGTAATCATACCTGTAGAAGTGCACCCATTTTCTTCTATAACTACAGCGTAATTTCCTGGAGTAGATACTTTAATACTTTTGCTGGTTTCTCCAGTGCTCCACAGTACTGTACCATCTGTAATAACACTTAACGTTGAGTTAGAGCCGGTGCAGAAAGTATTGTTTCCTATAAATTCGCAGTTCCAGTAGTAGAAGTATTCAGGGCGAACTCGGTAATTAGGTTACTGGAGGTAAATGAAGGAAAGTTAGGGTTTGTAGTTTCAGATGCGGATACCCAGTTAGTTGCGGTATTCCCTGCCCGCTGGTATAAAGTTCTGAAACAAGCTGCATTCGCTTGTGTGCCTGTAGCAGTATATGTTGATGTGCTGGTGCCAACTCTAAAGGTGCCGAAATAATCTGAAATCTGAGATGGTGTTTTTATGCCTGAAAGTGTATTTGGTTGTGAGGATACAGTGTAAATATGCATCCCTTTTAAGCTTGATGATGTAGAAGTGACGGCAAGATTATTAACACTAGAGCTGTTTAAATTAAGCTGCTGGTTTAGCCACGAATTAGGGTATAAGTAAACACTCTTGTCTCCGATAGGCGCCCCTGAAACAACCCAGGCTGCAGATGCATTCATGTTTCTGAAGGTTCCATTTATTCCATATGAACTATGATCGGTCAGACTTGAACCTGATCCTTCGTCAAACTTGAGATATACAACAAGGTCGGTGTTTGATTTATTGGCAGTCTGGCACATTCCACTTCTTATTTCAGCTTCCGACAACCCTCTTTTCCAAATCTTTAGTTCATCAATCTGACCCTGAAAGAAATCATTATTAACCAAGTAATAATTACCAACAGTAAATGGAGCATTGCTTCTTAGATCTACGCCGTTATAACCTGTGACTGACTGACTTTCCAGAACACCATCTATGTAGATTGACCAGGTGCCGTTTTTACAAACTCCGGCTAAATGATGCCAGTTATTATCATTAATTATTCTGGGTGAATAACCGGATATTCTATACTCACCGGTACCATCCCTTCCCGAAAAAGCTGCTTTACCATCACGCATTACCAATTGATAACCGTGCTCACCATCCCTGTCATATTTAGCTGTTACCAGTTGAAGTTTTGATGCGCTAGTCTTTACCCAAGCTTCAACTGTTACTTCATTAGTTATACCCCGATTATTATAATCGAAAAATACATAGTCATTGATGCCATCAAAAGACAATGCATTTTTGGATCCTTGAGCATACAAGCTGCCAAAAGCAAAAGAGAAAACAATAAAGAGTACTAATTTCTGTAGTAGTGTTTTCAAGGCTATCAGTTCGAGTGAGGAAAACAGATTGTACTCTAAATATAGTTAATTAAATATTTTAAGAAATAAATTCTTTTAAGTACCGTAAGGCCAGTTCCCCGCTTCGGCCATCATATTCAGTACCAACCGTGGCATTGTAATATTTAGCACGTTGATACACATCTGGTTTAAGCTGAAGATGCTCCTGTAAAAACACTCTTAGTCCCTCATAGTCAGCACAAGCATCAACCAAACCTTGTGTTATAAAACCATAGTAATCGTGCAGGTTCTCCTGCGGGTTCAGATTGTAAAATATCGACCAAACGTTAAGCAAAACAGCTTCCAGGTGAATACCGGAGTTTCCACTAATCTGTACATCAATCCGGCGGAGGTAATCGAAAGTTGGCTCGGTGCGGCCATCTGAAAAACTTATGTTTGGGCTTATAGTTGAAAGGACTGTATAGTTGCGTTTGTCGCGCGGATGGGGACGAAGGATAAAGTTTATAGTCGGGAAATCAGTTGTTAGCCGGCGCAGCAGTTTTTCTATTTCAGAAAGTACGTCCATCAGGTTACAGCCAATCCCTATCGTTCGGACCTGTTTACTTGTGTTTCTGAACGGTACATAGGCATCAGCTTTGGGCATTCCAATTAGTTCAACTTTGCCATCAATAGGGCCACATAATCTGTACTTATCCAATGCATCCCGGCCTTCCAGCAGATTCAGATCAAATTGTAGCGGTGGGAATAGAGGACTGATGCTGGCATGCTGAATATAAGCTGTTTTGATGCCTGCAGCTTTTGCGGCAAGCAACATGGCACGCGCATCGGGGTTATGGTCGTTTGCAAAAACTATAGCTGCCGGTTTAAACTCGCGGAGCTTCTGTATGTACACTTCATAGAACCCGACAGCATCAAACAGTACATCATAAAACCGTAGCGTTCTTTCTTTTTTATGCTTTAGAAATTCAAAGTAGAGCGGCAGGAATTTGTAGTAGTAAAGCACCTTTTTACGAAGCGACAGCCGGTTAACTACAGCGTTGTACTTGCCAATATTTTTACTTTGGCCCGCAACAAAAATGGCATCCGGCAAACCAGATTCTATGAACTTCAGGCTGTCGTAATTATTCTGGCTGACCACATATAACCAAACTTTACCATGCAGCTTTTCTGGTTGCTCTACCTGCTTAAACAAATTGCCGATGAGCCTTACCAAACTATACCCAACTACCTTCAAAAATCGCTTTAAGGGTTGGGTAGGAGATACGGCATTCTTGGCACTTTCTGGCAAACTATAAAAGCCTTCAGATAAGTGCAGATGTAAAATGTTGTTATAGAGGGCGTACCATTTGTTCATGGGCTATACCATGCCCCAGGTAAAGGGTGTTCCGGCTTTGATATCGGTGGTAGCAGTTTTCCCCAGCAAATCATCGTAGTATTTGGGCGCCAGGCCTAAACCCGGACGGATGACACGGATGTTTTCTTTAGTCAGTACGTCCCCGGCTTTAATATCTTGCGCAGCATAAACTGAGCGCTTGAATAGTCGGCTTTTTTCTTCGGCTTTCTGCACGCCATATTGCACATGTCCCATGGCTAGCCAGGCTCTTTCAGATTCCACGACCAGCATATTGAGTTCTTCGGGCTCCAGCGAAAAAGCCGAATCCACGCCACCATCGGCACGACGCAATGTAAAGTGTTTCTCGATTACAGTTGCCCCTAAAGCAACAGCAGCCACGGCTGCGCCTACACCCATGGTATGGTCCGAGAGGCCCACTTGCACCCCGTATAGTTCTCGCATGTGTGGTATAGTTAGTAGGTTCGTGTTTTCGGGAGTAGACGGGTAGGTGCTGGTACATTTCAGCAAGATAAGCTCCTGGCAACCGGCTTCGCGTAAAACCTGTACGGCTTCAGCTACTTCCTGCACGGTGGCTGCGCCGGTGCTCATAATAACTGGTTTCCCCGTCGCGGCCACTTTGCGAAGCAACGGATGATCTGTATTCTCAAACGATGCGATCTTGTAGACAGGAGCCTCTAGCTCTTCCAGAAAATCAACGGCAGTTTCATCAAAGGGCGAAGAAAAAGCGAGCATGCCATGTTCTCTTGCACGGTCAAAAATGGGCTGGTGCCATTCCCATGGCGTATAGGCTTCCTTGTACAGATCGTATAGTTCGCGGCCTTTCCATAACGAGTTTTCATCTTCTATTGTAAACGCGCCGGGCAAGGTCATGGTGTCGGCAGTGTAAGTTTGAAGCTTTATGGCATCGGCTCCTGCCTGGGCGGCAGCATCTACAATAGCCAGCGCCCGTTCCAGCGATTGGTTGTGGTTGCCCGACATTTCGGCAATGATAAATGGCTTATGGTTTGGCCCTACCAAGCGGCTGGCTATAGTTATATCGTTGATCATGATCTTTTTAAACTGTATGTCTTAAGGCAATTGCAACACAAACCGATGTGCATCAGGGTGCTTCTTGTCTGGCGTGCCATATGCAAAACCAGCTTTCTCAAATGCCCTCACGGAGGCCACATTATCCTGCTGCACCAGCCCAACTATAGTTTTGATAGTCTGCGCTTCGCGTTTTAGTTTACTGATGCCTTTCTGTAAAATGGTATGCCCAAGGCCTTTACCCCTAAACTCCTTGTTAATCAGGTAGCTTATAGTTGCTGTGTCACTGGTCAAATCAAAACGGATCTGAGCGGCAGGCGTGCCGTTTACTGCTGCAATATAAAACTTACAATTGGCATCTTCCAGTTTTGTATTGTACCAGCGGGTATGGTTTTCGATAAGGATTGGCTCCGGGTTAAAGGAACGCTGGCGTACTTCAGGATCGTTGTTCCAGTCGAAAACCAATTGCAGGTCAGCTATAGTTGCGTTGCGTAGCGTAAGGTTTGTAATCTGGGCGAGCTGCCGGAAAACCTGTCGTAAACGTTCGTCGCTTTTGCCATCAAAATACTGCCGCTGTAGAGCTACTTGCGCATCAAATTGTGTCAAATAGTTCTGCTTCAGTGCTTTAGCAGTATAGACCTGAGCAATTCCGGTTTCGGTCAGGAATTTATATAAGCCAGCCTGATTAGCAGCTGTTTGTTTTATGAAGAGTATTCCACCCACGGCTGCATATTCGTAAGCTACACCGCTAGCTGAGGTAATGGCTATTGCACAGCCTTCCATTAGCTTTTGCATGTCTGCTGCGCTCAGGTTTTGGTGCAGCTTATAGTTTTTATGCTTCGAAAGCCAGTCCTGTAGTTCCGGTAAATGCTTATAGGCGCTGCCAACTACAATGTTTATAGTTGCGGTCGTTAGTTTATCAGCCAGTTCTTTGGCAAGGTGCAATGTATGATTGTCTGGATCGGCCCCACCCAGGTTTAGTAAGATGTTTAACTGCCCTTCTGGTAATTCTCTTACAGTCTTTGATGCCATTAAAAACGGTTCTCGCAGCAAAGCATATTTAGGACCTAACAGCAACCTGGTGTAGGGCGCAGTACTATAGTTTGAGGCCTCTATGCCGCCAGCCTGGTTCAGGACTACATCTGCAACAAAAGGGTAGGAGTGAATATCATCAATGCATACCAGTACCGCTTCGCGTGACTTTATAGTTTGCTGATATACTAAGCTAAAGTTATACCCATCCAACACCACAATTTCCTCTTCCGAAATGTAAGCTGCCAGTTCATAGGTAAAGCGTTCTTCAGATGGTGCACAAACAGGCAAGGTTATAAGACCGTGGCAGGTCTGAAGTATCTGTTCTTTTAAAGCCCCGTCTGGTTCCTGGATCGCAAACACACATTCAAAGTCGTCTCGTAACATTGCCGCTAGCGCCAGCGAACGTACCACATGGCCCAAACCAATGCGGCTGTTACCATCAGCTCTGAAAATGATGCGGCGGTTATTAAACAAGGTTGTGTATTAATTTATACTTTAATTCTGCCAGTGTCCAATCAGTCTCATTGTCTATATCCTGAACTTCCAGCTCATTTAATTCAATAGCTCCTGAGTTTTCAGTAAACAGTTTTCTTGAGCTCATGTAGCTGGCTACCTTAAACCAATAAAACTGACCGGCATCGTGGTAAGAAGGGGGCAAATCCTGCGAACGGCTGTTAAGGTGTTCAGGCCAGTTCATGGATGCTTTTCCGGATTCAATTTTTAAACTTCTCCAGATAGGGTAACTATATTTTAAGACAGGAAGTACTGTGTCAAAGTTACTGGCTTCCAATAAGCTATATGCTTCTTTTAAATACTGTTTTTTTAGCAGCGGAGCAGTAGGATAGATGCAGCAACCATAACTAAATTGTTGCCCCAGCTTATGATAGCTTTCTAATACTTCAGTGATTACTTCTGCGGTGGTAGCAAAATCATTTGCAGCTATATTACTTCTGAAGAAAGGTACTGTTGCGCCATAACTTTTGGCGACTTCTGCAATTTCTTCATCATCCGTAGATACCATAACCTCCGAAAATAAACCGGAATGCAGCGCCGTTTCAATGGAGTAGGCAATGATTGGTTGCCCCAGAAAGCTCTTTATATTTTTCCGTGGGATACGTTTGCTGCCACCTCTGGCCGGAATAATTGCCAGCCGCTTCATCCAATAAACTCCTTCACTTTCCCAATTACAAATTCCTGTTCCTCAGCTGTTAAGCTTGGGTACATGGGCAGGCTCAGGCATTCATTATAGTAGGCTTCTGCCACCGGGAAGTCCCCTTTTTTATACCCTAAGTTTCTATAGTATGGCATGGTATGAGCCGGAATGTAGTGCACCTGTGCGAAAATGTTATGCGTGCGCAGGAAATCATAAAGTCCTTTGCGGTCAGCTACTTTTATCACGTACAAGTGGTAAGCGTGTCCGGTTTCACTGTCTCCTTGCAGTGCTTCCGGGGAAGTCTGCAATACTTCAATTCCTTCTGCATTCGCAAAAGCAGCATCATATATTTTGGCAATTCCCCGGCGTCTGGCCAAACCTGCATCTGCGCGCTTTAGCTGCGATACACCTAAGGCGCAAAGCATATCCGGAATTCTATAGTTGTAACCCAGTTCCTGCATTTCCATGTACCAGCCGCCGTGGTCTTCTTCTAATAACTGCGGGTCGCGGGTAATACCGTGGGTGCGGTAAAGCAGTAATTTCTGGTAAAGTGCTTCGTCGTTGGTCGTTATCATGCCGCCTTCGCCAGTTGCAATATGTTTTACCGGGTGAAAAGAAAAAATGGCAAGGTCAGCATAGTTGCCATTGCCGCAAAGCTGCTTCTGACCTTTGCTATCTGTAAAATAACCGCCAGGGGCATGGCAGGCATCCTCAATTAGCCACAAGCCATACTTGTCTGCCAGTTTTCTGAATTCCTCCAGATTCACGGTATTGCCTGCAAAATCTACAGGAATAATGCCCGTGTAGTAGCCTTTCGGTTTGCTTTCCAGTAAGGCGCGTACTTTATTTATATCCAGCAATGCAGTGGCCGGATTGATATCTGCAAACTCAACAGTACCACCGCAGTAGCGCACGCAGTTAGCCGAAGCCACAAAAGTTATCGGGGTTGTGATTACCCGGGATTCCTCATTCACACCCAGGGCCATAGCACATAAGTGGAGCGCAGCGGTACCGTTGCTCACTGCTACGGCATATCTGGCGCCCACGTAACTGGCAAAAGCCTGCTCAAACTCCGCTACTTTTGGTCCCTGGGTCAGGAAATCCGATTGCAGGGTTTCTATTACCGCATCAATGTCGTCCTGGGTGATGTGCTGCCTGCCGTACGGGATAGGCTTATTTTGAGTGCTCGGTTCTGAGTTCATCTTTCAGAATTATGTATTTAGAATTATAAATTATGAATGAGAATAATTCTTACTTCAGCATTCATAATTCATCATTTCTTTAAATAGTAAAGCTAGCATCTACGTGCTGGCGAATCTGATCACGGAGCTGTTCTGCATCCAGCCATTCGTCGTTGGTGCCAGAATTATATTTAAAGCCCAGCGGTACCATCTTACCATTAAAGGCTTTCAGGAAATCTTCGGTAGTCCAGGTGGGGGTAGATGGCAGGATCACGTAATAATTATCAAGCTCTACCGTGTTCAGCGAGTCTGTTTCCGTTATCATTTCCTCATGCAGCTTTTCACCCGGACGAATACCCACGATTTCCTGTTTGCAATTCGGTCCAATAGCTTTGGCCAGTTCAGTGATCACGTAGGAAGGAATTTTAGGAACGAAGATCTCACCACCCCAATGCGTTTCCAGGGCATGAAATACCATTTCCACGCCTTCTTCCAGCGAAATATTAAAGCGGGTCATGTCCTGATGCGTAATTGGTAGTACGCCTTCCTCACGCTTCTTCAAAAAGAACGGCACCACCGAGCCACGGGAGCCAATTACGTTGCCATAACGCACCACAGAGAATTTAATGTCACGCTTGCCTTTCATGTTATTAGCAGCAACAAAAAGTTTATCAGAGCATAGTTTGGTTGCGCCATACAGGTTGATTGGAGCAGCTGCTTTGTCAGTTGACAGGGCAACTACATCTTTCACACCGCAATCAAGGGCCGCGTTTATGATGTTTTCAGCACCCAGTACGTTGGTTTTGATACACTCCATCGGATTGTATTCGGCAGCAGGCACCTGTTTCATGGCAGCAGCATGAATAATGATATCGATGCCTTCGCAGGCACGCTTAAAGCGTTCGCCATCCCGCACATCGCCAATAAAATAGCGGATAGATTTGTACTTGCTGTGTGGGAAAGACTGCGACATCTCGAATTGCTTCAGCTCGTCGCGCGAGTAAATCACCAGTCGTTTTACATCCGGAAAATGGGCGTAAACCATCTCCACGAATTTTTTCCCAAACGAGCCTGTGCCGCCCGTTACCAATATAGACTTATTATTGAGGTCTAATGCCATGCTTTATTTTTGCTTAATACACCGGGCGCGTTTTGGTCACCCGACACAAGGTGCAAGTTAAATATTTAATCTTTGATTGGATTAATTGTTGGACGGTTTAATTACTAGTTGCCGGCAAATTAACGGATAAAGCAGTTTCTTAACTATAAACTATAATTCGTACTTTCGGGGGATAGTTTTGCCCTCATGATAAAAAAGTTTCTGTTTAAGCTGCTTCATTCGGCCGGTTATTATTTCCGTTATACTTCGGTGTTACATCATCCTTCTAAACAGGTGTTTGCCCCAACACAGGTTTTATTTTTTAACGAGGAGGAGAGGAGTTTCCTGGAACAGTCGGCTGCCAGTTTTAACTATAGTTTAGATTATAGTTTAGGCTACAGGCAGAAGGAGCAGTACCTGGTAAAGCTGGACCATGCCGTAATTTTAGGTAATTCGGGAGCAGTAGTGCAGGAGGGTAAAGTAGTAGTGGAGTCGGTTTTTGATGTGAGCCGGCTGGCTAAATCGCCTGCCTTTAAAACCCCTGCACTGCTTTTCCCAAGTTATAAAAAAGGCCTTTATACATCGGTGCTCCATTTCCCCTGGGCTGAAAATAACAACTACCACTGGTACTTCGATTGCCTGCCTCGTTTATACAATGTGCTGCAAACTATAGCTGAGCCTATTAAGGTCATCATGCGTCGTGATCTGCCTAAGTACCAGCACGAAACATTGCAGTTCTTACTTCAGGCGCACCCAAACGTGCAGTTGGTATATATCGGCAAGCACGAGAAGTGGGAAATAGAGGAGTTTTTACTTCCATCTTTTGTATCGAATGCGCAAAGTGGCTACTTGCCTCTGCCTGTAAGTAACTGGCTCCGCAGTAAAATATGGGAAGGATATAAGGTAGAAAAGTCTGGCCAGAAAAGAAGAATTTACATTAGCAGAGCGAAGGCTAAAACCCGTCAATTACTTAACGAAGAACAGCTGTTGCCTCTGCTTGCCAGCTATGGCTTTGAGGTTATCAAGGCCGAAGAACTGAGTTATCAGCAACAGGTGCAACTCTTTTATAATACCGAAGCCGTAATCGCCCCGCACGGCGCCGGATTAACAAACCTGTTGTTTGCAGAACATTGTAAGGTGTTGGAGTTTCATCCGGCAAATCTGGTAAAGACACATTATTTTCTGCTATGCAAAGGTTTAGGGTTTGACTATAGTGCTATAGTTGGCTCCGTTGGCAATGCGTCTGAAAACTATAGCATAGAGTTGCAGCGGGTGGAGGAGTGGTTGAGCAGATTATAGTAGTGTTTCATTTCTGTATTTTGGGTGAATGAGTTGGAGCTATTGCTATAGTTTAAGGTGAAGTTTTAAAGTCGCGGTATTAACCCACCCCAGCCCCTCCCAAGAGGGGATTTACGGCTGGTGCTGTAGTTGTTAGTTATTGTTCTATAGCTACTGTTTTAACACACCTGTAGTCCCCTCAAGGGGACAATTGCTGCTACTGCTTCCCATCTGTCATTTCGACGAAGGAGAAATCTGAGTTCCCTATAGATACAGTCCATGAGCAGGACAGGTTTACCTGTCCCTATGAAACTATAGCCACGATAAAGCGATGCAACCATAGCAGCTACTTAAACTATAACTTTTACTATCGAACTGATCACAGTCTTTGGGTTGAGCGTCTTGTAGATTTCTGGTGCCGTCAGGCAAGGCGAGGAACGAGCAAAAGAAATGTACACCGCGCGATGCCCGAAGACGGGGCCTCCCGGCCATGAGGGCACCAAAGCCATATTGAAACGATAGGTTAATTGAGCTCCCAGGATTAAAGAAGGCTATGGAAGATAAGGCTTAAACTATAAGCTAAAATAGATTTTTCCTGACGTTGAAATGACAAAGAGGAACAATAGAATAAAACAACAGCATTCTTCCTCAAAATACCCATACCACTACAAAAACAGAAAAGCACAACAAGTATCAACTCGCTGTGCTTTTCAAATTACAACTATAAACTATAGTTTACTTCTTTGCTTTAGGCTTAGCTGCAGCTTTTGGCTTTGCAGTGGCCTTTTTAGACGGAGCTTTTTTAGCAGCTGGTTTTTTCTCAGTAGTTGCTGTATCAGCTTTCTTCTTAAAACCACCTTTACCTTTTTTATCTGGCGTAGCTTCAGCAAGGTCCAAGCATTCCTGAAGGGTTAGCTCAGCTGGCTCTTTGCCTTTCGGAATCTTTACGTTCTTTTTGCCAACAACTATATAAGGGCCGTAACGACCGTTTAACACCTGTACATCCGGGTTTTCATCAAATGATTTGATCAGTTTTTCAGCTTCGGCTTTACGCTTTTGCTCGATCAGTTCAATGGCTTCTTCCGGCGTTACCAACATTGGGTCAAGGTGCTTTGGTAGCGAGTAGAATTTGCTGTTATGGCTGATGTACGGACCAAAGCGGCCAATAGCAGCTTTCATTTCCTTGTCTTCATACATACCAACGATGCGTGGCAGTTTAAAGAGCTCAAGAGCATCTTCTATAGTTATGCTTTCCAAGAACTGACCTTTGCGCAGGCTGGCATAAGCTGGTTTTTTTCCGGTTTCCGGATTTTCCTCGCCAAGCTGCACATACGGACCAAAACGACCAAGTTTAGCAATTAATTTCTCGCCTGAAACAGGGTCAACACCAAGTTCACGGGCCCCTGAAACATCGGCGCGGTTTATGGTTTCACTCGACTCAATACGGGCATGGAATTTACCATAGAACTTATCAAGCATCGACTTCCACTCTTCATTACCCTGCGCTATTTCGTCAAATTCAGCTTCTACTTTGGCAGTAAACGAATAATCAATAACTGTAGGGAAGTGCTCTACCAGGAAATCGTTTACCACCATCGCCATATCCGTCGGGAAAAGTTTAGCTTTCTCAGCGCCGGTTATTTCGGTTTTGGTTTGTGAGCTTAGCTGGTCCTGCTTTAAGGTTAGTACACGGTAAGGACGTTCTTTCCCTTCGCGGCTGTCCTTTTCTACATAACCACGCTTCTGTATGGTTGAGATAGTTGGAGCATAAGTAGAAGGACGTCCGATACCCATTTCTTCCAGTTTCTTAACCAGGCTGGCTTCCGTATAACGGGCAGAAGGACGGGAATAACGTTGGGTAGCCAGCATCTGGCGCAGGCTTATAGTTTGTCCTACCGAGATAGGAGGTAACATGCCTTTCACATCATCATCCGTAGCCTCATCATCGTCTTTTGACTCGATGTAAACTTTCAGGAAGCCTTCAAATTTAATGACCTCACCGGTAGCGATCAGTTTCTCAGGCTGGGTAGAGATGCCTATAGTTGCAGTCGTCTTCTCAATCTCTGCGTCGGCCATTTGCGAAGCAATGGCGCGTTTCCAAATAAGCTCGTAGAGGCGCTGTTCGTTTCGGTCACTGCTTGCTGTCAGCTGCGAAAAATCGGTCGGGCGGATGGCTTCGTGCGCTTCCTGTGCAGATGCCGATTTTGTTTTGAAACGGCGCGTCTTTACATATTTCTCCCCGAAAGAATTCTGAATAGCATTAGATGCACCCTGTATGGCCTCTTCTGATAAATTTACGGAGTCAGTACGCATGTAAGAGATCTTACCGGCTTCGTACAGGCGCTGCGCAACTGTCATGGTTTGGGCCACCGAAAAATATAGTTTGCGACTGGCTTCCTGCTGTAGCGTAGATGTTGTGAACGGTGGAGCAGGGCTACGTTTAAGCGGCTTTTTCTCCAGGTTCTCGATAGTATAAGCGGCGCCTATGCATTTCTCTAAAAATGCCTGCGCTTCTTCTTCTGTCTTATATTTGGTTGGCAGTTCTGCTTCCAGTGTTTTGCCCTGCACATCAAAAGAGGCAGTAATCCTGAAAGTGGCTTCTGATTTAAATTTTTCAATCTCGCGCTCACGCTCTACTACCAGGCGCACTGCAACAGACTGTACACGGCCGGCAGATAAACCTGTTTTGATCTTTTTCCAGAGTACCGGAGATAATTCGAAACCAACCAGGCGATCCAGAATACGGCGGGCCTGCTGTGCATTTACCAGGTCCATGTCTATGCTGCGAGGCGAATTGATCGCGTTCACAATCGCGTTCTTGGTGATCTCCCTGAAAACGATGCGGCGTATTTTAGTATCATTCAGGTTCAGGGCTTCGGTCAGGTGCCACGAAATAGCTTCTCCTTCGCGGTCATCATCCGATGCGAGCCATACAGTTTCTGCTTCTTTCGCCAGTTTACGGAGTTGAGCAACTACCTCTTTTTTATCGCTACTGATAACATAAGTGGGCTTAAATCCATTTTCAATATCGATAGCATTGTTGTCCTTAGGTAAATCGCGCACATGGCCGAAACTCGACTTTACAACGAAATCCTTCCCTAAATACCCTTCTATCGTTTTGGCCTTGGCAGGCGACTCTACTATGACTAAGTTTTTTATCATCCTTTATAGTTACAACCGGTCGGAGCTCAATTTTGCCCAAAGTTCATGTTTTTTTTCTGACTTTTACAACCTCTGGCATATAACATAGGTTTAATAGTGCTTAAATTACCTTTATATAAACAAGCAGTTATTTCCTTTAAGCAGCTATACGCCCACATTTGCAAAATTTATGCAGCGATATGTACTTATCTGCCGACATGCAGAAACTTACGACCCTTATCCGTTACAGCCCGACTTTGAGCGGGAGCTGACCCCTGAAGGTATACGGAAGGCAAACGAAACCGGCAAATGGGTACGTGAAAAGTATCAGAAGGTAGATGCGTTGGTAGCCAGTCCGGCGCGGCGGGCCAGCGCTACAGCGCAGATCATAGCAAACCGGCTATATTTTGATTCCGAAAAAATAACCTACGATCCCGAAATTTATAATCCGAAGGAAGCGCAGCTGCTTAAAACAATAAGTCAGTTGCCCGATACTATAGTTAAAGTTCTTATAGTTTCGCATAACCCGGCACTTACCCAACTGGCAAGGAATCTGGTAAACAGGAATTTAGGGTACCTGGAGCCCGGGCAAATTTTAGCCATAACTATAGACCTGGAGCGTTGGGAGGACATCTATATTACCACGGGTTCGATAGCAGCGGATAGTTTTGCGCAGATTCTATAAAAAACAATTTTTGGGCTTAAACTTAATTTATACTTAGATTAGTGCTGCAGCTAACTATAGCTGCCTGACTACAACAAAAATAACCAATGGCAACAACCACGGTAGCCGTCATAAACCAGAAGGGCGGCACAGGTAAAACCACTACAACTATAAATTTAGGAAGCGCTTTAAGCAAGCTGGGTAAGCGTGTTCTTTTGCTTGACCTGGACCCGCAGGGTAATCTTTCTTACTCGTTAGCGGTTACAGAGCCCAAAGCCACCCTGGCCGATGCCTTTTTAGGGAACGCCACTTTGCAGGATGTATTGATTGAAAAGGATGGCTTGTGGATTGCACCGGGGTCCAACGAATTGGTTGATGTTGAAATTTCGCTGGTGTCGCAGCCGGAGCGCGAGAAGTTCCTGCAATCAATGCTCAAAGATCTGAAAGGCTTCGACTATATTCTTATAGATTGCCCCCCTTCTTTATCAGTATTAACACTAAATGCACTAACAGCTTCAACCGAAGTTCTAATACCCTTACAGATGGAAGTGCTGACCCTGCAGGGGCTTGATCAAATTTTAAATACGGTTGAAAAGGTAAAAAAAGCGTTCAATTCGAAACTTAAAATAAAAGGGATCGTAGTTGTGATGTTTGATATGCGCAGAAAGCTGAGCCAGGAAGTACTGGATTACCTGCAGCAGAATATAAAAGAGTATATTTTTAAACAGAACATACGTCTGAATGTTAAACTTGCGGAAGCACCTTCGTTTGGTAGAAGCATCATAGACTATGACGCAACATCTAATGGTGCAAAAGATTACATGGCGCTTGCCGACGAATTTATATCCAGGTAAACAAGTGTTACAACAGCATTTGAACAATCCGACTTATTTGATTAATTTGCATGTCGTACATTTTTCTACTTTAATAAGTGAGGGATGTATTAAAGGTATTTCCTGCCTTTTCAGTACAATTCAAAAAGCAATTCAACAAAACTTATATGGCCTTAGGTAAAAACTTGAAGTTGAGTAAAGACAAGCTCATCAGTGACGTAGAAGGCAGCACAGCAACTACACCGGCACCCAAAGCCGATCGTAGTAGAAAAGCTTCTTCGACGGCAGTTGCAGACACACCCGACGCAACAGCAACACTGAATGCTGCAAAGGCAGAGAAACCTTCAGACCCTGATACAGCAGCTGCGCCGGCTAGAACAGCCAATGGCAAAGATGCCCGGATAACAGATGAAAGCCTGCTGCAGAACCCGGATTATATTAATGAACAACTAAATAAGGTACTATACGCACTCGATGCCTTTAAAAAGGGCGATATCTCGGTGCGACTTACCAAACAGAACAACGACATTTTTGCCGAGATAGCAGAAGCCTACAACTCGATGGTGGAAATGATCGGTGGTGTTGGTGGCGAGGTGTCACGTATCTCGAAAGTAGCCGGAGTAGAGGGTAACCTGAAAGCCCGTGCTTCTGCAGAGAACGCTTCCGGTTTCTGGAAGGACATGATCAACAACATCAACGGCCTTGTGGATTCGATTGCCGTACCGGTACTCGAAGTAGGCAAGGTACTTAAAAATATCTCACGCGGTAACCTGGACGAAACATTCCAGATCCCGGTGTCAGGTGACTTTAAAGTGATGGCGGAAACAATTAACCGTACCATCGATAACCTGAACCTTTTTGCCGGTGAGGTAACCCGTGTGGCACTTGAAGTGGGTACGGAAGGTAAACTGGGTGGCCAGGCATCGGTACCGAACGTAGCGGGTGTATGGAAAGACCTGACCGATAATGTAAATACCATGGCAGCCAACCTGACCCTTCAGGTACGAGATATTGCCAACGTATCTACAGCGGTTGCGAAAGGTGACCTTACCCAGAAAGTATCGGTGGATGTACGCGGTGAAATTGCCCAGCTTAAGGACAACGTAAACCAGATGGTGGACTCGCTGAACATCTTCGCTGACGAGGTAACCCGTGTGGCACGTGAAGTGGGTACAGAGGGTAAACTGGGCGGACAAGCCAAAGTACCTAATGTTGGTGGTGTTTGGAAAGAACTGACCGACAATGTAAATACCATGGCCTCGAACCTGACTTCTCAGGTACGTGACATTGCAAACGTATCTACCGCTGTTGGTAGAGGTGATCTGAAGCAGAAGATCACAGTAAACGTTCGCGGTGAGATGGCCGATCTGAAAGAGAACATCAACCAGATGGTGGACTCGCTGAATATCTTCGCTGGTGAGGTAACCCGTGTTGCCCGCGAGGTAGGTACAGAAGGTAAATTAGGTGGTCAGGCAAATGTGCCGAAAGTAGAAGGAACCTGGAAGGAACTTACTGAAAATGTAAACCTGATGGCCTCTAACTTAACACTGCAGGTACGCGATATCGCTAACGTAGCAACCGCGGTTGCGAAGGGCGACTTAACGCAGAAAGTATCTGTGGATGTGAAAGGTGAACTGGGCGACCTGAAGGATATATTGAATGAAATGGTGGACCGACTGAATGTGTTTGGCGCGGAAGTATCGCGTGTGGCACGTGAGGTAGGTACCGAAGGTATACTGGGTGGCCAGGCAAATGTACCGAACGTTGGTGGTGTTTGGAAAGACCTGACCGACAACGTAAACTACATGGCCAGCAACCTTACCAGCCAGGTGCGTGACATCGCAAATGTGGCGACCGCGGTAGCAAAAGGTGACCTGAGCCAGAAGATCACGGTAAATGTAAAAGGCGAACTTGCTGACCTGAAAGGTAACATGAACCAGATGGTGGACTCACTAAACATCTTTGCTGACGAGGTAACCCGTGTGGCACGTGAAGTGGGTACAGAGGGTAAACTGGGCGGACAAGCTATAGTTCCGAATGTGGCTGGTGTTTGGAAAGACCTGACAGACCATGTGAACTCCATGGCAGCCAACCTGACCCTGCAGGTGCGTGACATTGCAAACGTATCTACAGCAGTTGCGAAAGGTGACCTTACCCAGAAAATTACAGTGGATGTAAAAGGAGAGATGCTCTTGCTAAAAGAGAACATCAACCAGATGGTAGACTCCCTGAACATATTTGCCGGTGAGGTAACTCGTGTAGCGCTTGAAGTGGGTACTGAAGGTAAACTGGGCGGTCAGGCAGTAGTGCCGAACGTAGGTGGTACCTGGAAGGAGCTTACCGATAACGTAAACACAATGGCATCGAACCTTACAACACAGGTACGTGGCATTGTAAAAGTAGTAACAGCGGTATCGAAAGGTGACCTTACTCAGAAACTAAGCCTGGAAGCACGTGGTGAAGTAGCAGAACTTGCTGAAACGATCAACACCATGGTGATTGACCTGAACAGACTGGCTGGTGAGGTATCTCGTGTGGCCAGAGTTGCGGGTGTGGAAGGTAAACTTACAGAGCGTGCTACACTAAAAGGTGTAGGCGGTAGCTGGAAAGAACTGGTAGATACCCTTAACGATCTGTTAGAATCTATCGTTACGCCGGTACTGGAAGTATCCCGTGTAGTACGTGCAATCTCTGAGGGTGATCTTACCCAGAAAGCTGAGATTCAAACTGCCGGTGATATCCTGGATATGGCAAATGCACTGAACCTTGCAGTAGATAACCTGAATGCGCTACTTGGAGAAATCAATGATTCTTCCCTTGTAGTAGGTACTTCTTCTGAAGAAATGGCTATCAAAGGGCTGGATATGAACAAGGTTACACTAGATGTGGCTTTGGCAATGCAGCAGATGGCGGAAGGTGCTCAGAACCAGGCGTTAAAAACAGACCAGGCCTTTAAACTGATCGAAGAGATCATGAAAGGTACCAAAGAGACTGCTAACCGTGCTGAAGTAGTGAACAAGACAGCATTACTTGGTGAGGAAAGCTCTCAGATCGGTTTGAAAACAGTAGCGGAAGTGGTAAAGAACATGGAAGAGATCTCCAGCTCTGCGGCACTAACTGCTAAAACAATTGAAGTATTGAGCACTCGCTCTCAGGAAATATCGAAGTCACTTGGTGTAATCACCGACATTGCCGCTCAGACTAACTTGCTTGCACTTAACGCTGCCATTGAGGCGGCCAGAGCTGGTGAAGCAGGCCGTGGTTTTGCGGTGGTAGCTGAAGAGATCAGAAAACTGGCCGAAGGTTCGCGTAAATCTGCAAGTGAGATTGCTACACTGGTAGAGGACGTGAAGAAAGATACAGCCTCAGCAGCAACTGCGATCTCGACCATGGAAGGCCGCGTATTGAAAGGAAAGAATGCAACGTTCGAAGCATCAAGCGCCTTTAAGAACATTGCAGCATCCAGTGGTGAAACGCTTCGTACAGCACAGGATATCTTAACAGCAACTGAAGTTCAGAAGTCATCGATCGGAGACGTTGTGAAGTATGTGGAGGAAGTGGTTGCCATTGCGGAGCAGACAGCATCTGGTACGCAGCAGGTAGCGAGCACAGCCAAGCAGCTTTCAACTTCGATGCAGGAACTGACTTCATCTTCTCAGAACCTGAACGACATTGCGGCTGACCTGCAGATCAGTATCTCTGCCTTCAAACTTATTGATGGTAACATCATCTTTAACCATAGCAAGCCATCTCGTTTAGCTTCTATACCTGTAGGTAACGGTTCTATGAAACGTACACCGGCCAGAACACAGGCAACAGGCAGAAGCAACAGAATGAGCAACAACTAATAAATTATGCCGACTAAGAAAGGTAGAACCCCGGAAACGTCTGAAGCGCCTGAGGAGGTATCAGCTGTTTCCGGAAACGGTAAAGAGGAGTCAGCAAAAGTTAAAACGAACGAGCCGCTGCTGCACCTGATTGTTTTTAAACTTGGAGCTGAGTTCTATGGGATAAAAATTGAGCAGGTAAAAGAGGTAACTGTAACGCCAACTATAACCCGTATGCCACGCACACCCGACTTTGTGAAAGGTGTTGCCAACATCCGTGGAGATATTATAGCTATTATGGACCTCGAAGAGCGCTTCGGTATTCGGCCGGATACATCAACTTCTACAAACAATTCTTCTTATACACTGGTTATCGAGGCTAGAGAATATAGCATTGGGGTAGTAGTAAAAGAAGTACCGCAGTCGCTGAATCTTACCGTTTCTAAAATGGATAAAACACCGTCCTTTTTACAGGACATCGCTGTACAGGAAAACTATATTGAGGGTATAGCAAAAGTAGATAACCGGCTGATCATAGTGCTGGATATGTACAAAATACTATCCGGAGATGAGATAAAGCAGTTATCAAACTAAGAACTACTAAGAAGCAACTTCACAGATTATGAAAAGAATACTGATTGTAGATGATTCTTTCTACATGCGCACCATGTTAAAGAACATGCTGACTGACGCCGGCTACGAGATAGTAGGCGAAGCTCCTAACGGGCAAACAGCGCTGGAACTATCCAGGGAAACAAAGCCGGACCTTATTACACTTGACGTGATCCTGCCGGATAATACCGGGCTGGACGTACTGAAAGGTATTAAAGCAGAGCAGCCTGACATGAAAGTTATCATTGTGAGTGCTGTAGGCCAGGAAGTAATTGTGAACGAGGCGCTGGAGTATGGTGCTTTATCATACATCGTGAAGCCATTCTCTGAGGAGAAAGTACTGGAAGTAGTAAGCCAGGCATTGAAGGAAGAATAAGTAGAGTTTCTTTATTCTGAATTAGTACCCATTTTTATATGCTTAAGCCTGCAAAGGGGATCAAGGTTTTGATTGCAGACCAATCAAGTCATACTCGGCTGGTGTTGGAATCAATTCTGAGTGAAGAGGAGGAGATTTGTGTGTCAGGGCTTGCTGCTGACGGCGATGAACTGCTGAAGTGTCTTAAAAAACAGGAACCACATGTGATTCTTGTTAATTACGATCTGCCTAAGAACAACCGGCTATTCACCTTTAAGCGCATTTTCAGTGAAGCGCCCACACCCATCATTCTGATGGTGAAACGTGAGCAACTGACGCTTGAACTGATACAGGAAACGACAGCGCTTGGCGTTTTTGCGATTGTATTGAAGCCGGAACATAAAAAGTATCCGGATTTCAGGACAATAGCTCCGGAGCTGATACATAAGGTAAAAGCAGTAAAAGATACTATAAACTGGGATGTGCAGCAGATGCTGGACCACCTGACACAGCAGGTTGAAACCGAAAAGGCGAAACCGCGCGTGGTAAAACCTTTGGTGGAAAAGATTATAGTTATCGGGGCATCTACCGGCGGTACGCAGGCCATAGAGCATATTGTGAAAGAATTGTCCGATGATCTGCTTGCAACTATACTGGTTGCTGTGCATTTGCCGGCAGGTTTTACAAAGTCGCTTACAGAACGCCTGCAGGGGCATACCAAACTTACGGTAACTGAAGGCAGGCAGGGAATGCTTTTAAAACCAAATAAAGTTATTGTTGCGCCAGGCGGGCGCAATATGGTCATTCAGCCGATTATCGGGAATACGAAGAACTATAAAATTAGCTTTACAGATGAGCTAGCAAATTCGTACGATCGGCCTTCTGTAGACCTGCTGATGCAATCGGTAGCGAACAGCAACATACAACAGGTGCTTGGTATCATTTTAACCGGAATGGGGAAAGATGGAACTATAGGCGCCACAACTATACATAAAAGGGGCGGTATGGTTGTAGCCCAGGACGAAGCTTCTTCCGCTATATTCGGAATGGCCAAGTCAGTAATTGACAGCGGTATATCGCACCATGTGCTGCCTTTGTCTGAAATACCACATTTCATTAACAGTTATGTGGCCGGTATAAACACCGTTGGCGTAGCCGACGACACTTTATGAAATCGAGAGAACAGGAATATAAGGAAATATTTATTGCAGAAGCGCTGGAGTATTTTGATGCTCTGAACAGGCATATCAGCGATCTGGAAAAACGACCGCAGGACGATCAGATCCTGGCGGAGATATTCCGTTTTCTGCATAACCTGAAAGCGAATGCCAAGGCGATCGGGTACCTGAAGATCTCAGATGTATCGCATAAGCTTGAAACGGCGTTCAGTCTTATCCGGAACAAAGAGCTAAGCTTTAGCGATGAAGTTGTAACTGTTCTTTTTGAAGGAATAGACTTACTGGGCGAACTGATTCATAACATTGATAATGAAAGTTATGGAGAACCTGACCCTGTCCTGCTTCGAAATCTTGATATTATAGTTGATAATTTATCAGATAGCACAATAGAGCTGGCTAAAGTTCAGCGCTATAATACTTCTAAAAATCTTTCGCTGTCTGAGCTGGTTTATATCCAGATCAAAAAGCTGGACCATTTGCTAAACCTTGTCGGTGAGCTTGTTATAGACCGCGATCGTATCGTGTCGATAAGCCGTGAGCTTGGAAATGATGAGCTGAAGAGCGTAAGCTCGCACCTGAACCGCATAACCGAAGACCTGCAGTATAGTATTATGGATGCGCGCCTGGTAAGTATCGGTTCGCTCTTTAATAAATTTCCCCGTATAGTACGCGATATCGCAACTGCTGAAAAGAAGAGTGTTGATCTTACCATGTCAGGTCATGATATACAGATTGACAGAAACATTCTTCAGATCATTACAGACTCGTTGCTGCACCTGGTGCGCAATGCCATTACCCATGGTATTGAGAAACCGGAAAACCGCCTTAAGAAAAATAAGTCGCAGAATGGCAACTTATCGCTGATTGCCCGTAATGACCGTGAAAACGTGCTGATACAGCTATCTGACGATGGAAAAGGCATTGACCTGAACCAAGTGCGTAAAGCTATAGTTGAGCGGCAGTTGCTGCCTGCCGGCGCAGTTGAGCACCTTTCCGATACTGAAGCACTGTCTTACCTTTTCGAGCCTGGTTTTTCACTGGCAAAAGAGGTAACAGAGTTCTCGGGTCGTGGCGTTGGTCTGGATGTCGTAAAGAATGCAGTAGATTCTATCGGTGGCAGGATCAGAATTGAATCGGAGAAGGGGAAAGGCACTTCTTTCATTTTGCAACTGCCAACATCTATTGCCGTAAAAGGTGCCTTGCTATTTGAAGTGGATGAGATATTTTATGCCATTCCACTGATACATACCGAACAGGTAGTGGCACTGGACACGGATGATTTGCATGAGGTAGGAGGCGTTATGGTTGCTGATATTTTCGGTGAAACGATAACGGTTGTTTACCTTCATGAACTCCTGAATGTAAAAGAACAGGAAATTAACCTTGGTGATAAGACCAGGCTGAAGGGTCTGGTACAGAATATTATAATCGTATCTTACAACAACAGAAAACTGGGATTAATTGTAGACAAACTATACAGGCAACAGGATATTGTGGTGAAGCCGCTGAGCAAACCACTGGATGCTGTCGATCTGTACGGTGGTGTGACATTACTCGGTTCTGGAAAAGTTTGCCTGGTGTTGGATGTACCGGCGGTAACGCGCTATTTCATCAGCAGAAGACAAGTACTGGCAGGCGAGCAAACCAATTAGTAGTATGACGAACATAACAGAACCTCACGTAACAGAGCTGGAGCGAGATATAATTAAGGAAATCCTTAATATAGGGCTGGCACGTGCAGCAGATTCTTTTGCTGCCATCGCTAAAGACAAGGTGTTACTTAAAGTGCCTGATATCCAGTTGATAGAGGTAAAAGATCTTCTTAACCTGGTGTCCAGGTATGAGAGCACGCATTTTATTATTCAGTCTGATATTAAAGGCGACTTTAACGGCGCAACGCTGATGCTGTTCTCTGATGATCATATTAAGCGTTTATCAGAGGTTTGCCTTAGCATGGTCGAGATTCAGAAGAATGAAGTGAACGCCATGCAGGAGTCGCTACTGCTGGAAATAAGTAACATCATTACCGGAGCGCTGGTAACTCAGCTAGCCAATATTCTGAAGTCTAACATCTATGGTTCTCCGCCAAAAGCACCAAAGAGCCATATAGCCGATTCGTTAAAAGATATACTGGTACAGCACCCTTTGTTTCAACCATTGGTCTTTACTGTAATTACGAAGTTTACGCATAACTTTAAAAGCGTAGAGTTACCGCTGTTGTTGTTCTTCGATACAGGCACATTCCTGAAAATACTGGAAATCATCCGTACATTTGATATGGACAGTAAAACACAACTATAACCTGAATTTATATACCAGATTACTACAGGACACTTTTCACACGTACATTTTAAAAAGCTTTAAACCATCTATTGCTATAGTTGCGCGAACTATAGGTGTATAGTTGGGCTATAGTTTGGTTGCCGGTGCCCTCTGAAACTCCTCCCTTGAGTACGGTTCTGGCAGTTCGTACAGAGTAGTTTACCTCTCCATAGGCCTTGTCTTGCTCAAACTATAAACCGGGCGGCCACCTCCATTAATTTTATTTGCTGCTATTACTAGTGATAACTTATTGTATGCCAGCGATGTATACGATATGCTATTTGCTGTACTTTTGATTATAGCCATAGTTTTCGTTTTTTTGCCGGTTCAATACTTTTTACAACTCTTACACGCAATTAATGAACGCATTAGGAAGACATATCCTGGTAGAATTTTACAACTGTTCTCCTGAACTGATGAACGACGTAGTTCATATCGAGAACAGCATGGTAGCTGCAGCCGAAACAGCCGGAGCCACCGTAATTAACAGTACATTTCACCACTTCTCGCCATACGGAGTTTCTGGTGTGGTCGTGATTCAGGAAAGTCACCTGGCAATTCATACGTGGCCGGAATATGGCTATGCAGCTGTAGACCTTTTCACCTGTGGCGATTCTGTAGACCCATGGGTATCTTATAACTATCTGAAAGATGCATTTAAGGCTAGCCATGGTTCTGCTATGGAGTGCCGTCGTGGCCAGCTAGACCTGCTAAAGCGCATGGACTTCAACCTGGAGTCGTTGCGTGATGTGTCTGCAAAGCCAGAAGAAAAGATTGGTACTATAACCCGCGATGTTTGGTTTACCGAACGCGATGAGAACATTGCCTTGTCGCTGAAGCACTCCGGAAACCAACTATACAAAAAAGACTCTCCGTACCAGCGTGTAGAAATTTTCGAGACTTTTGCTTATGGCAACCTGCTTACCCTGGATGGTATGGTGATGTGCACGCAGAAAGACGAATATGTGTACCATGAAATGATCACGCACGTACCGATGTTCAGCCATCCGAAGGCAAAAAGAGCATTAGTAATTGGCGGTGGTGATGGCGGTACGGTTCGCGAACTGCTACGCTACGGGCAACTGGAAGAGGTTACACTTGTAGAGATTGACGAACTGGTGATAGAAGCCTGCAAATTACACTTACCTGAAACAGCTGTAGCTTTTGATAACCCAAGACTAAACCTGTTGGTTGAAGACGGGATCAAATACATTAAGGAATGTGAAAACGAGCGCTACGATTTAATTATAGTTGACTCTGCTGACCCGGTTGGCCCAGGTGAAGGCTTGTTTACGGCTGAATTTTACCATGAAGTGTACCGTTGTCTTACCAAAGATGGCATCATGATCACGCAGAGCGAATCGCCGCGCTTTAACAGCGGTGTGTTTGTTGAGATTTACGATACGTACAAGCAGATATTCGGTAAGGAGAAAGTACATTGTTACCTGGCAGCTATCCCGACATATCCTACAGGTACCTGGAGCTTCTCTTATTGCTCTAAAGGCGATGCACATCCGCTTCAGTTTGATGTTAATGCTGCTGCCGCTTTCTCTGTTGAGCAGGGGCTGAAATACTATAACGAAGACATTCATAAGGCTGCCTTTGCGCTTCCTAACTTTGTAAAAGAACTTTTAAACGCTAAACCAGGTCAGGTAACAAATGAGTACTCAGCAGAACCAACCGCTTAAAAGCAAAGCAGAAAAAATTGCCAGCTTCGACCCGAATGGAGTAGGAGATATAAATGCAGGACTTTTCGGTCTGCCCTTTACTGTAGATGAAGCCGAAGTTGTCGTGATTCCTGTTCCCTGGGAAGTGACAGTATCGTATAGTGCCGGTACTGCCGATGGCCCGCAGGCTATTCTGGATGCCTCGCCGCAGATAGACCTTTTTGAGCCAGCCTTAAAAGACGCCTGGAAAGCTGGTATTGCCATGGAGGAAATCTCAGAAGAGTGGCATAGTATAAGTAATGAACTGCGCGAGAAAGCGGAGAGATACATTACCTGGCTGGAAGAAGGTCAACCAGAGGTGGATGCTACTGAACTGGAAAATGTGCCGGCTGAGATAACTGCGAAAGGCGAAGAATTGCTGCAGTGGCTAAAGCAGAAAGCACTTGGTTATCTGGATCAGGGTAAAGCTGTTTGCGTGCTTGGCGGAGACCATAGTACACCGCTTGGTATGATACACGCCCTGGCTGAAAGACATGAGGAATTTGGAATCCTGCAGCTGGATGCTCATGCCGATCTACGCGTAGCTTACGAAGGCTTTAAGTATTCCCATGCATCCATTATGTACAATGCGCTGCAGGTACCTCAGGTTAAAAAACTGGTGCAGGTTGGTATCCGCGATCTTTGCCAGGCAGAAGCCGAAATGGCAGAGCAATCAAATGGCCGCATTACTATTTTCTATGATGCCGTGCTGAAAGAAAATATGTATGCCGGCGACAGCTGGAAAAAAGAGTGTAAAAAGATCATCGCGCAGCTGCCTCAGAAAGTGTACCTGAGCTTTGATATCGATGCCCTTGATCCGAAGCTGTGTCCGGGAACGGGTACGCCGGTTCCGGGTGGACTGGAGTTTGAAGAAGCCGTTTACCTGATCAAGCAACTGGTTAAATCCGGACGTGAGATAATAGGCTGCGACCTGAACGAAGTAGCTCCGGGTGATACAGAATGGAATGGTAACGTAGGTGCACGCCTGCTTTACAAGATCTGTAACTGGATGGCCGCTTCGCAGGGAAAACTTAAAGCTGAGTTTTAATCTTTAAAGTGCCGGCTGCGTAATACGTTTAATAATATGCCTTTACTATATACTTCTAAAGCTATAACTATGGGATTCATTATTAAACTTTTAATTACAGGTGTTGCGGTGGTGCTCGCTTCGTATATTTTGCCAGGCGTTCACATCGATACATTTGTGACGGCGCTTATACTGGCTTTAGTGTTGGCGTTGCTTAATGCTGTAGTCAGACCGATACTTGTTATCTTAACGATACCGGTAACTATACTGACGCTAGGCCTTTTCCTGCTGGTAATAAATGCGCTGATCATTTTGCTCGCAGATTACCTGATAGCCGGCTTTACAGTTGATGGATTCCTGTGGGCATTGATATTCAGCCTTGTGCTATCCGTTATTAACGCTATCCTGGATATGATCTTCTAGTATAGTTTATAGTCCACAAAAAAGCGGGGCCGGTATCATTACCGGCCCCGCTTTTTAATTTATATTTTAGCCGTTCATCCACTGGGAGCAGGCATCCGCACATTCGCGGCAGGCTTCAGCGCATTTCTGGCAATGTTCATGGTCATGTTTGCCGCATTCTTCTGCGCAGGCACGGCAAATCTCTATACACTCCTTCATCACATGTTTGGCATGGTCAGAGTTTCGGGCTACAAATCGGGCTGTCAGCGTACAGATGTCAGCACAGTCGCGGTCCAGCATAATACAGCGGACCATCATTTTTACATCATCCTCCTGCAGGCACATGGTAGCGCAGGTTTCGCAGGCTGTAATACACTTAATGAGCACATGTTCCAGGTTGTTTGTTCTCTCAGATTTCATAGTTTTATTTTTAGGTTTCTTTTCAATAGCCTACGCTCTCAACTATAGTTAGTTATGAAACTTAGCGATGCTCCGGGCTGTTCAGTTGCTTAAAATAGTCTTATCTTTGGGTAAGGAGTAAGCAGGCGGCAACTATAGTTTGTTGCTGAAATGAATATATGACGGAGATCAGGGAAGCGCGTGAGGCGTTAAAATTGTATTTTGGTTACGACAACTTCAGGCCGATGCAGGAGCAGATAATTGCCCGCATTCTGAATAAAGAAGATGTAGTAGTACTGATGCCAACGGGCGGTGGTAAATCTGTTTGCTACCAGGTGCCTGCCGTAGTAATGCCGGGTTTATGCGTGGTTATCTCTCCGCTTATTGCTCTGATGAAAGATCAGGTAGAAGCGCTGTTAGAGAACGGTATTAAAGCTGCTTTCCTGAACAGCTCACTTACTGCAGACCAGCAATACCAGGTAGAAAATGCCTGCCTTTCCGGTGAACTGAAGTTGCTTTATGTATCTCCTGAAAAGCTGCTCTCGTCCGGTTTTACGTCTTTCCTAAGAAGGCTTCAGATTTCTCTTTTTGCTGTTGATGAAGCACACTGTATTTCAGCCTGGGGCCACGATTTCAGGCCGGAGTATACGCAGCTAAAGGTACTGAAGCAGCAGTTTCCGCAAACCCCAATGGTGGCACTAACCGCCACAGCAGACAGGCTTACGCAAAAAGATATACAGGAACAGCTTTGCCTGCGCGATCCGGAGGTTTTTATAGCGTCTTTCGACAGGCCTAATATTAACCTGATGGTAAAGCCGGGCCGCGACCGTTTCAATAAGATCACAGAATTTCTGGAAAGGCATCATGGGCAGCCGGGTATTATTTACTGTCTCAGCCGCAAAGGCACAGAGGCGATAGCTGATAAACTTAAAAAGAACGGCTTTAAAGCTACGTGTTACCATGCCGGTATGAATGCGCAGCAACGTGCCAAAGCCCAGGAAAACTTCCTGAAAGACGATGTGCAGATCGTGTGCGCGACGGTGGCTTTCGGGATGGGAATTGATAAATCAAATGTGCGGTGGGTGATACACTATAACCTGCCTAAAAACATAGAAGGCTATTACCAGGAGATTGGCCGTGCTGGTCGTGACGGAGCCAAGTCTGATGCACTGCTTTTCTATAGTTATGCCGATGTAATGAGTATGCGCAGCATGCTGATGGAAGGGAATGAGAAGCAGACCGAACTGCAGTTGGTAAAACTGGACCGGATGCAGCAATACGCCGAAGCCACCATTTGCCGTCGCCGTATCCTGCTGCAGTACTTCGGCGAGACCATGAAAAAAGATTGTGGGAACTGCGACATCTGTCGTAACCCACCTGTTTCGTTTGATGGTACTTTACTGGTTCAGAAAGCGCTATCCGCTATTGCCCGCACCCAGGAGCAGGTAAATATGGGATTGCTGATTGATGTACTGCGTGGCTCCCGGAATGCACAGGTAATAGAAGGTGGCTACGACAGAATTAAAACCTATGGTGCCGGGCGCGAAGTCGGAACACTGGACTGGCAACGTTATTTGCACCAGATGCTGAATGCCGGATTAATTGACCTGGCTTACGATCAGAACTATACCTTAAAACTGACAGAGCAAAGCCGCCAGGTTTTATTTGAAGGCCGTAAAGTGCAGCTTGTTAAATTTGATGATGTAAAGCAGCCTGTAGAGGAGACAAGAAAAGCCAGACCAAAGAAAGAAGTTATTCAGGATGCCTTATTCGAGCGGCTAAGAGCGCTGCGTAAGAAAATGGCTGATGAATTTGGCGTACCACCATACGTTATATTTACCGATGCCACCTTACAGGAAATGGCCGCAGAAAGGCCTACGAACCGTATTTCTATGTTATCCATTTCTGGTGTTGGGGCTCTAAAGTACGAGCGCTATGGGTATGATTTCGTAAATGAGATCATCAACTTTATGACCGATGAGCAGGAGAAAGGCAACAAAGTAAAAGGCGCCACTCATCTGGTTACTTACGAAGCATACAAAACTGGTAACAACCCGGAACAAATAGCACGCCAGCGGAACCTAAACCCAGTAACAATCTACTCGCATCTGGCCACGCTCTATGAGCAAGGCTATGAAGTTGACCTGTATAAATTTGTAAGTAAGAAGGAGTATCAGGAAATAAGTAAAGCAATTGCTAAACTCGGGCCGGACGCTAAATTAAAAGACTTGTACGAGGCGCTGGGAGAGCAGTATGAGTATCATAAAATACGGTTGTCTATTACCTTGTTTAAAGTAACTGTATAGTTTAACTGCAACTATAAAAACAAGAAAGCCGGCTCAAGTGAGCCGGCTTTCTTGTTTAACCTTAATTTATACAGATTTATAAAACTGCAATAGCATCCGGAGTTGAGTCTTTGTCGCCGGTTACGATGCCGTTTGTGTTTACTTTGCCTTGCAGTAACAGAATACCTGCTACGTGTGGCGCTGAGAACGATGTACCTGATGCTGTAGTTGTCATGCCACCGTTATTCGATGTGCTGGTAACACTTACACCCGGAGCTGTGAAATCTACCGGCGCACCGTAGTTAGAGAACGAACCGAAGCGGTCGTAGCGGTCCATTGCTGAAACTGTGTACACGTTAACTGCATCTACGCGAGCTGGTGAGTTGCTGATGCAATCTACAGCGCTGTTACCTGCTGCGATAGCAAACATTATTCCTTTTGCGGCAGCAGTCTTTACTGCATTATCAAGTGTTGAAGAAATTCCGCCACCAAGGCTCATGTTAACTACATCACCCGGAGAAGCAACACTAATCACATGGTTTACAGCAGAGATTGCACGAGACATCGTTCCCTGGCCTGCATCGTCGAATACGCGTAAGGCAACCACAGTAGCGCCGGAAGCAACACCGATCATGCCTAAACCATTATTTTGGGCTGCAATAATACCGGCAACTATAGTTCCGTGGCCATAGCCATCCTCCACCGAAGTATTACCATAAATAAATGATGCACTTCTGCTTAGGTCTATCTTAAGATCAGGATGATCTGTATCAATACCAGAGTCAATAACCCAGGCAGTTTTGCCAGTGCCATCGCCATAACCTACACGTGCAACATTCCAGGGCACAAGCTCGCCTGCTGCAGGAACTATAGTCTTGTAAGTTTCTGTGCTTGGAGCTGGTTCTGTAACTACCGGAGTTGGCTCAGGAGTAGGAGTTGGGGCCGGCTCTGTTGGTGCAGGCTCAGTGGGAGCTGGTTCTGTCGGGGCTGGTTCCGTTGGTACCGGCTCAGTAGGAGTTGGGGTTGGAGTTGGTTCAGGTTCTGTAGTGGTTTTCTTTTTTCCACCTTTATTAGTACCCGATGTGTCTGTTGATTTCTTTGTTTTAGCAGCTGCTACCCAGGTTGGCTTACCAAGCGATATTACTCTGTCCTGCTCAATATACGCTACTTCAGGATTGCTTTTAACTTTTTCTAACTGCTCATCCGTAAGTTGGGCTGCGAACCCATTTACGGTACCATCAAACTTTTCTTTAACAGCAGAAGCATCAATCTTAAGGTTATCCAGTATACGTTGACGTGTAGTTCTGAAGGTCTGGCGTTCGCTGGTAGACAAATCATTTGAACGTGTGGTGCTTAGTCCGTTTCCGGGAGTCTTCATAACCACAATGTATTGGCCTTCAATTGGCTGGCCATGTACTGCACTAAACGTTGAACTGTTTTGTTCGAACTGTTCTTCCATCAGTTCATCTTTCTGGCAGCTTGTTAGCGTAACAGCCGACACCAGAACCGCCATAGATAAGGCTTTCTTAAACGTTTGATTCATCTTGAAAAGTTTGGCTAAAAGTTGAAATCTATATTGTAACTTTTTTAGGTTTGATACGTAACTGGCTTCTTCTTTATATAGTTCAAAAACAAGCGATTTTTTAAAGCTGTTATTCTCAATCCCTAGGTTGGTATTTTATTGTCTTCAATATATCGTATATAACACTGGTTAATATGTAGTTATAGTGATAATTCAATATTTATATATTAGCTAAATAAGCCAGCATATAAACTATTATAACTACTATAGTTTGATAAACAGAATGTTGTATTGCTTTATATTGATTTTTAAAGGTAAGTAGCAATTGTACTTAAATCAAAATTATGGTTACAGATATTATAAAGAATTAATATAACTATTTTAACAATTTTAAATATTAATAGAAAGTTCTTTATAACAGGCCAACAATTATTTAAATAACCATACTTAAAAAAGTACAGAATAAATAATTGCTAAATATGTTAGCATTATTAAACTAATTTACTTACTTTTACTTGTGATTTGTTCTGAAAGCTAAACAGGGCAGATTTTAGGCTAACAACATTGGCACAGTTGAGATATGGTAACATCAAACTTAAGATTCCTTCGTAAAAATGCTGGTTATACCCAGGCGCAGCTTGCTGAAAAGCTTGATATAAAGCGTTCGTTAGTGGGTGCTTATGAAGAGGGAAGGGCAGAACCCAAGCTAAGCACGCTTGTAAATATTGCGAACCTGTTCTCTATCTCTCTTGATGAGTTGATAACCCTGGACCTGTCAAATAATGCTGGTAAAGGCGGTATCCAAAAATCCGGAGAAGGTAAACTGCGTGTGCTTGCCATTACTGTTGATGGCAATGATAAAGAAAATATTGAACTGGTGCCTCTCAAGGCAAGTGCCGGTTACCTGAATGGCTACGCAGACCCCGAATTTATCGAAGAGCTTCCTCGTTTCAGGCTTCCTATGCTTGGCAACAGCGGTACGTTCCGTGCATTTGAGATCAGCGGTGATTCTATGCTGCCAATTACTTCAGGTACGGTTATAGTTGGCCGCTTTGTAGAGGATTGGAAAACTATAAAAGATGGCACGCCTTGCATTATAGTTAGCCAGAAAGAAGGTGTTGTTTTCAAACGTATCTATAATAAGCTTCAGGATACTGCTGTATTACGCCTGCACTCCGACAACCCGGTTTACTCGCCTTACGAACTGCATGTAGAAGATATACTGGAAATCTGGGAGGCAAGGTCTTACATTAGCTCCACTTTCCCGATCGCTGATCTGTCGCTTGATAAACTTTCGTCTATCGTGCTGGATCTGCAGAAAGAAATGCAGAAGCTGAAGAAGGTAGACTAACTAATTTTAAAGTAATGAAACTATAGAAATCCTGTGTGGGCAACTGCGCAGGATTTTTTGTGCCCGGCTGTTTCCAATATCTGTAAGAATGTTCATTTTTAACAAGTAACTGTAAATATGCGTAAAGGCTAACAGTATGTATGATTTAGTGTGTTGTATGCCAAACCTATACTTTTAGAAGCACGATGATAAAACAGATAAGCGCTGCAGAGCGGCACGAAGCAAGAACAGGAGAATGGCTCCGCTCAAATTACCTTTTCTCTTTCGCAGATTACTATGATCCTGCTAATGTACAGTTTGGTCCGCTACGGGTATTTAACGAGGACTACGTAAGTCCTGATTCTGGTTTCCCGACGCATCCGCATACCGAAATGGAGATTGTAACTATAGTGCTGGACGGAGAAATTACGCACACTGACAGTCTGGGCAATGATCTGGTTATCCATGCCGGCGAAGTACAGCGCATGACAGCAGGCACTGGTATCACACATTCTGAAGCTAATAAGTCGGAGGCAGAAGTGCATTTACTGCAACTATGGTTTCTGCCGAATAAGCGGGGCATTGCGCCATCCTACGAGCAAATGAAGATCGACTTTCTGGATACCAAAGATGAACTTGTGCCTCTGGTTACCGGGCAGAAGGTCATGGAAGATGTGGTTTTCATTAACTCCAATTCTACAATCTTTTACGGTAATTTCAGCCAGGGCAAAGATATGCTTTTTCAAACCTTTAAGATCAGGAAGAGCCTGATCTATGTGCTGGAAGGAAACTTAATAGTGAACGGCGTTGAGTTGGAAAAAAACGACCAGGTCAGGCTGGAAGAACAGGAGGTTATTACCTTTCACGCGACTTCTAAAGCATCGTTCATACTCGTAGATGTTCCGGCTGTGGAGGCTAATTATTGATAAAATCAACTTTAATTATAATATCTGTAAGGATTTTATGAGCGGCTGTACGATTAACTCGTACAGCCGCTTTTATTTTAGCAAAGGATGGGAAGGTTTGATATCTTAGCTTAAAATTTACAGCAAAATGATACTTAAAAGTGATCGTCTGAACAATGTGTCTTACGACTTGCGTGGACCGGTATACGAAAAAGCGAAGGAACTGGAACAGCAGGGACATTACATTACAAAACTGAACATCGGTAACCCGGCACCTTTTGGGTTTGAAGCTCCGCCGGCCATGGTACAGTACATTATAGATAACATGCACCTGGCACAGGGCTATTCCGATCATAAGGGATTGTTAAGCTCCCGTGAAGCTGTTAAGCGCTATTACGAGAAGAAAGGCATTGCCAACATTCATGTAGATGATATATTCCTGGGCAATGGCCTGAGCGAGCTTATTATGCAGTCGGTGCAGACGCTCCTGAACGACGGAGACGAAGTGTTGGTACCTTCACCTGATTACCCGCTCTGGACAGCATCGGTGCGTTTTGCAGGTGGCAAGGCGGTGCATTACCTTTGCGACGAAGAATCAGAGTGGTTCCCGGATGTTGCCGACATCAGAAGCAAGATAAACAGCCGTACAAAAGCCATCGTAATCATCAACCCGAATAACCCGACCGGTGCAATTTACTCTAAAGAGTTACTGCAGGAACTGGTACAAGTGGCGGAAGAGCATAACCTTGTTATTTTCTCTGACGAGATCTACGATAAGATCCTGTACGATGGAACAGAGTTTACTTCTACGGCAACGCTTTCTGATAAGGTAGTATTTGTAACGCTTAGTGGTCTTTCGAAAAATTACCTGGCAGCCGGTTACAGAGCAGGCTGGATAATGGTAAGCGGCGCCAAGCACAAAGCTACCAGCTACCTGGAGGGATTAAACCTGCTGGCAAGCCTGCGCGTGTGCAGTAACGTACCGGCACAGTTTGCCTTACAGGTGGCACTGGAAGGTCCGACAACGGTAGATAGCATGGTATTGCCAACCGGCAGATTAGGCCAGCAGCGCGCTATCTGCTATGAGAAATTATCAGCTATTCCGGGTATTACCTGCGTGAAACCAAAAGGTGCATTCTACCTCTTCCCGAAAATCGATGTGAAGAAATTCAACATTCAGAGCGATATGCAGTTTGTACTTGACTTCCTGGAAGCACAGCAGGTGTTGCTGGTACATGGTAGCGGTTTTAACTGGCAGAAGCCAGATCACTTCAGGGTGGTATATCTGCCAGGTGCAGAAGAACTAAGCCAGACGATGGACAAGCTGGCCCTGTTCCTGAGCACGTATCAGCAAGGAAGTAAGCAGCAGAAGCCACTGGAAATGGCGCTATAGTTAACCTATAGTTTGCTTCATAAACCTACACCCAATAAAAAGCCCCGACAGAATATTCTGCCGGGGCTTTTCTATAGTTGCCGAACTATAAATTCATCATTTATAATTATATAGTGTACTTTCGGCCCTTGTTCTGCTGCTTCAGGTATTCTATCAGTGGCTGGAAATAGGCTACCATTGCCTTGGCACTTAATTCTTCGCCGGTTTTTTCCTTCAGCATTTTTCTCCAGTCAACTGAGGCGCCCGGGTACATGATATCATACAGGAACTTGCCTACTTCTTTGTTGCCATAGTAGTTGGTGGCATGCGGGTCCTGCTTCAGGATGTTTTTGGCAATATGGTCATGCAGCTGGAACAGGATCACATAAGACAAGGCATAGTCATAGTACTGCGCGGCATCGTCGTTAATGTGCGTTTTAGTAGCAGGATCGAGGTAGTTTTCGCCGCGTTCAGTTGGCGGCACCATGCCCTGGTACTTTTTAGCTAGTTCCCACCAGCGCTTGTTCAGTTGGTCAGCAGGCAGGTTTTTAGCATAGAAATCGTGCTCCCACTCGCTCATTACACCAGCTGCAAACGGAATAAAAGTTACATAACTCAGCGCTTCTTTCAGCAGGGTCTGTACTTCGTCGGTCTGCGTATTTTTATCTATTAGCTGCAACTCTGCCAGGAATGGTTTCTGCATAGCAGCTAGTCCCATTAAGCTACCGATCGCTTCGTGATAAGCACGGTTGGCACCACTGCGTAGCAGCACCGGCACATCAGGGTTAGTGTAGCTGATGTAGTAGTATATGTGACCCAACTCGTGGTGCGTCGTCTCATACCACTCTGCATTTGGCTCCACGCTCATCAGGCAACGTACATCTTTATCCAGATCCATATGCCAGGCCGATGCGTGGTTGTTCTTTTTGTAACCTGCATTTGGTGGCAGAGGGTACAGGCTTGATTTGGTGTAGAAAGATTCCGGTAGTTTATCAAATCCGAGGCTCACGTAGAATCGCTCCGCTTGCTCCACCAGCCACTTGTCGCCTTTCGATTTAAGGGCACCATCCAGGTCAATGCCTTTAACTTCTACCATCGGGCTCCAGTCCTGGCCCCAGCGGTTTGGCAGCCAGTGTGCCGGCAGGTAATCAGGTACCTGTTTTACGCCGTATTTTTTAGCCAGTTCATAGCGGGCGTAAGTGTGCAGTTCGCGGTAAAGTGGCATCAGGTCTTTGTTGATCTGCGCCATCATATCCATCATCTCCTCACGCGTCATGCCATAGTCTGAGGCCTGGTAGGTAAAGTAATCGTCGTAGCCCAGGCTTTGTACCGTTTTGTTGCGCAGGTCACGCAGCTTCAGCAATCCGGGTTTTAGGCCGGGGCCGACTTCCTTGCTCGCGTTCCAGGCAGCCAGGCGTTTCTTTACATCGTTCTCTGTTTTCAGGATATTGTCGATGTCGTTGGTGGTAACTGATTTACCTGAAAGGCGGTAATCGTAACCGTATAGTTTTTCCGTCTGTTCGGTTTCTGCTTTGATGCGTGCTTTAACCACGTCTGGTACGGTTTGCGGGTTGTTAGCGCCGGCATAAAGTATAGCTTCAAACTGCTTCACCTGTATCGGGGTGAGCTGGTCTTTCTGCTCCAGGTACTTACGGGCCTGCTCAATGTTTTCTACGCTACCGGTAAATGCTGCAAAGGCCTCGTTTGCCCGGCGAGTGGCCACAGCATTGGTAGAGTCGCCTTCCACAATTCTGGTATTGGATGCCCATTCTGCCTCTGCCGATTTGGTATACAGGCCTTGAAAGGTTTTCGTGTAATCATCCAGGAAAGCCTGTGCCTGCTCTTTAACAGAGGTTGCCTCGGTAGTAGCGGTGTTTTCTGTTGTTTCTGTTTTCTGGCTGGAGCAGGAGAATAGTATAGCTGCCGTTAAGCCGGTGAGAATAATTTTTTTCATCAGTTTAGTTCGTGGTTATCTTACTAAGTTACTACGTTAGTAGCGCAGAAGCAATAACTATAGTTACGCAACTATAAAACAAAACCACAACCTGGTATAGCTGTGGTTTTATAGTTATTCTGTAAGCCCAAGTTGCTGTAGAAAAGCCATCTGGTCGAAGTAAGAAATATCTTCTACTATTTTACCATCCTTAACTTTCAGTCGGGCAAATATCCGGAGTTCAAACTTGCGGCCTTTCATATCAATCGGATCATCGGGGCTGATGTTTTCTACTGTACCGGTTGATACAAATTCTACAGCCACTTCGTCGCCGTTATGGATGTAGTGCAATACCTCGTTCTTCACGTTCGGGGCCATCTCAAACAGCGGACCATAAATGGTTTTTACATGATGCGCTCCAACTACACGTTCCGGCATCTCCGGCGACATGAATACGGCACTGTCAGCGTAAAGGGCCTGCATGGCTTCCAGGTCGTGGCGGTTAAAGGCATCGAACATGGCCTGCATCACTTTTACAGCTTCGTCATCAGTGGTAGTAGTGGTATCTGTTGGAACAGATGTAAATGGCTGTGATGTCTCAGTATCGCTCTTTCTCTGCTCGGTGCAGCCAGCCATTGTGCCCATAACTATAAGCAGGACAGGTATCAGGTTTTTCATTGTTTTATAGTTAGTTGTTTTTTGCTACGGTAAGCTAAACTATAAATTTACTTCTGATTCCTCCTCCGTTACCTGCGCTTCGAGTAAAAGACTTTCGTCTATAGTTTTGCTGGTTTTGGCACCCAGTTCCTTTAACTGCTCTACCTTACGTATCAGGTTGCCTTTGCCTTCTGTTAATTTGTTCATGGCAGCGTTGTAAGCACTCTGGCTGCTTTCCATGTGCCTGCCGATCAGGCGAAGATCTTCTACAAAACCTACAAACTTATCATACAGTCGGCCACTTTCTTCAGCAATCCGGATCACGTTGCGCTTCTGGTCTTCCTGGCGCCAAACACCGGCTACTGTGCGCAGTGTTGCCAACAGGGTAGATGTTGTTACCAGCACAATATTCTTATCAAAGGCATCAGTAAACAGAACGTGGTCGTGTTGCAATGCCAGGTTAAAGGCCGGCTCAATCGGGATATACATCATCACGAAATCCGGTGAGTTGATGCCACTTAGACGGTGGTAGTTTTTCCCGCTCAGGTCGCGGAAGTGCGTGCGGATGGAATTGATGTGGCTACGTAAGTAAGCTTCCATCTGCGTGTCGTCTTCGCAGCTGCAGTAAGCTTCGTAAGCTACCAGTGATAGTTTGGAGTCAATAACCAGGTGCTTGTTGTCGGGCAGACGGATGATAACATCCGGGCGATAGACTTTGCTCTCGTCGTTCTGCCGTACCTCTTCGCGCTCGTAGTGCACGCCTTTGCGCAAACCTGATTTTTCAAGTAAGCTTTCGAGAAGGTATTCACCCCAGTTACCTTGTGTTTTGCTTTCGCCTTTCAGAGCTTTGGTCAAGTTCAGTGCATCCTGGCTCATCTGCTGATTTAGGGATGCCAGTTGCGTGATTTGTTCTTTTAACGATACGCTCTCTTTCAGTGATTTCTCGTAGGTAGAATCAACCTTTGCTTCAAACTCTTTTATGCGCTCCTTCAGTGGGGAAAGAATTTGCTCCAGGTTTTCGGCTGAAGCTTTTTTGAAGTGCTCGGCATTGTTCATCAGTACCTGGTTGGAGATGCTCTGGAATTGCTGTAGGAATTTTTCGCGAAGTTGTTCCAGTTCTTTGTTTTGTTCCTGCAGGCGTTTTTCCAGGTACTCGTAGTCGGTTTCGGCTTTGGTAAGGGCGTTGGTCAGGTCCAGTATCTCGGTCTGCGTTTGGCGTAACTGCGCTTTCAATTGTTCAGCTTCTTCCGCTTTTATCTTTGCATGCCCTTCCAATACTCCCTGCGCCACCGCTGACTGGTTTATAGTTTGCTGCAGAGCACCAACCTTACCCTTTAGTGCCAGGTAGGCAACTATAAGTCCTCCCAAAAATGCGGCTATACCTACTACTATTTCCATAAGAGGTAAAGGTAAACTTTTTTAGCATTCGACGCTATAGTTTTGCTAAGGAAATTAGCTAAACAGAAGGGGTAAACTATAGACTGACTAATAACCAGTGAGTTTCAAACTATAGGCATACTCCCGCTAACTATAGTTACCCTTGGATTTAAGGTTTAATTTTAGTTGATACAAAAGAGCTCTGAAGCTACTTTTTAAAATATGCTTCAGAGCTCCGGCATTAAGATCATTTATAGGAAAGTGAAAGCACCTACTCTATTTCAACGATTGCTTTTCCACTGGGTCCATTTGGCAAGTTGCTCCTGCCCAAGTATAGACTCAATTTTAGCAAATAGTGCGGCACGGCATCTGCGCATCATTTCTACCTGTACCTGCTTGTCATGATGCTTTTGTATTTCTTCTCTCAGCCTGGTGCGAAGCGTTAATAAACGTGCTTCCAATTCCTGTTTCGTGATCGTTCCTGCTTTGTATTCTTGTATGTACTCTTCCCGGATAGTGTTGGCTCTCTTTAAAAGTTCCTCATGGTATTGCTGTACCTTAAGGCGATGTTGCAGTACGCATTCCTCGTGTTGTGCTATAAAACCTTTCACAGCGGTTACCTGCCTTTTGCTGAGGTTTAGTTGGCGCAAAATGTATAGTAATCTGCTTGAGTCTTGTCGTGTTTCAGGATTGGTAGTGCTAAAGGCTATAGTTTCGGTAGCAGTACTAATCACTGGATTAGCAATATCCTCAACTTCAGTGATCTGAAGGCTTTTATCAGCTTCCGACAAAGTCATCTCCTCAGCTGGAGTAACATCTTCTTTCTGGCAGCCGGTTAAGGTAATAAAAGCAGCACAGGCGAGCGCCGCAAAGGTTAGTCTAAAGTTTTTCATGTGGTTAACAGGTTTTGGTTGAGAATTGTACCTGCCTCTAAGAAGTAGCAAATCCTTAAAAGTTAAATTGCAAATATTATTTTTTTCTGATATTCAGAATAATGTCCTTAAAAGCAAGTAGTTATGTTTTGCCTGGATGAATAATATAAGCTTTCTGATTTATATATTTAACCTTTCTGTCTTTTATGCTTCTAAAAGACAGATATGAGAACTTTTAGCAACCGGATTGCATGGCAGATACGACAGACGAAGAGATTTTGTCGATGTTTCGTGAGCAAAGTACAAAGAGCAAAGCCTTTACCTTGTTAATGAACAAATACAACCAGAGAATTTACTGGCATATCCGGCGACTGGTAGTTTCGCACGAAGATGCACAGGACATTTTACAGGAAACGTTTATCAATGTGTATAATAAGCTGCACACGTTTAGCGGCGAGAGCAAGTTGTATACCTGGCTTTACCGCGTCGCTACCAACGAATGCATCAGGCTATTTAGAACGAAAAAACAGTTCCTGACATCATTTGATGAACTGAGCGAAAAGCTGGTTAATACCCTGCATGATACGGCCTCAGAGGATGGCGATAAGATATTAGTAAAGTTTCAGGAGGCGATCCTGCGGTTGTCCGAAAAACAGCAACTGGTTTTTAACCTGCGCTATTACGACGACCTGAGTTATGAGGAAATAAGCCAGGTACTGGACAGTTCGGTAGCTACCCTTAAGACCAACTACCACTATGCCAGCAGTAAGATCAAAGAATTTATGACAAACGGATAATGGAAGATAACTTCGATTTTGATAAAGTACGAAAACGGATGCCTTATAAGGTGCCTGAAGATTTTTTTGATAAGATCACGGAAAGTACGCTTGCGGAGGCAGAACGCAGGAATACTATAAAAAAGGAAACAACATGGTTTAACTGGCCGGCAATTTCTGTGGCAGCCAGCCTGGTACTGTTGCTCGGGTTTGGGTATGTATTTTATATGAACCGAACCGAGCAGAAGGATCAAGTAGCAGTTCTTGATAAGCCAGCTGAAAAAGTGACCCCTTCCGAAATAGCTGCTAAAACAGAGACAAATGAGCCAACGTCTGCAACGGTTGTACCTCAGAAAACAGAAAAAGCAAAGAACCAGGTTACTGCCGAAACTACAAAAACAGCAACACAGGCCAACCAAAAACCGGAACAACTTGCCAAGGCAGATAAGCCGGAATCACTGGATGATGTTTTGGCAAATATATCTGATGATGAGCTGATGTTGCTGGCTGCAGTAGCCGAGACAGACCTAAATGTATACGAACAGACTTTTGAATAATGAACAGTTTAATTAAAATTATACTAGCAGGAATATGCAGTCTACTGATTCTGACGGCGCAGGCCCAGGATCAGACCAGAAACCCGAAACTGCAGGAAAGGATATCGCAGGCCAAGCTTTTGGAAATTAAGGATGCCCTGGCACTGAGCGATGCCAAAATGAAAGAACTGACACCAATTTTTAAACGCTATGAGGCCGAGAAAAGTCAGCTGCATTTCCCCGGGCAAGGAAAAATGTTGCGCTCCAACCCGGACAGTCTTAGTACCGAAGAAGCAGATAAACTGATTACTGCTCACCTGGATAATGCGATTAAAGTGAGCACAATCCGCAGAAAGTATTATACTGAGTTTAAATCCGTACTGACACCCCAGCAGGTGATGAAACTATATAAATCTGAAGCGCAGTTAAACAGGAAAGTAATGCAGGAACTCAGAAGAAGGATGCGCAACAGGGCAGGGCAATAGAGATATTATATTTAAGGCTAAAACAGCTACGGCTATACCTGGTATGAAAGGTATAGCCGTAGCTGTTTTATGGTATATGTTCCGGCTCAACGTCATACGTAGCAACGTTAACCCTTCGGGCCTACTTCACGACATGTACCCTGAATTTGCGGCCTTTAATTTTACCGTTGTTCAGCTTTTCAACTATAGCTTGAGCTTCTGCGCTAGGTACGGCTACAAAGCTGCTGCGGTCCTGCACTTCTATTTTACCAATCTTGTCTGAGGCCATTCCGGTTTCAGCTATCAAGGCGCCAACAATATCGCGCGGACTGATCTTGTCTTTACGGCCGGCGTTTATAGTTATCGTAGTAAATGCAGCTACCTGCGCTGTTTGCTGGCCAGGAGCTTTTTTCAAAAGTTCATCTGCTTTAAGCCATGAGTCCATACGCACCATATCCCAATCGCGAAGCTTACGTTCATCACGCGGGGTGGCAAGGGTATAAACTGTTCCTTTTTTGCCGGCACGGCCGGTTCTGCCGCTGCGGTGCTGGTAAGCTGCCAGGTCATCCGGAAGCTCATAATGAACTATAGTTTCCAGCAGGGCAATGTCTAAACCACGGGCGGCAAGGTCAGTGGCAACCAGCACCTGCGTGGTTCCATTTCTGAAAAGCGTCATCATTTTATCACGGTCAGGCTGCTCCATACCACCATGCAAAGGACGCGCAGCTATGCCTTCCGCTTTTAGGGCATGCGCAAGTTCATCGGCCGCGGCGCGGGTATTACAGAACACCACCGTGCCACCTGAGTCAATAGTTTTCAAAAGGTTTACGACAACATCCTGTTTCTGCGGTTGCTCTGCTTTTACACCGATCAGTTTCAGCTGGTCAGGAATCGCATTGGCCGAGGCTTTTATAAACTGCGGATTTTTAAGAGATTCTTTGATCAGGTCCTGCACATCCTGTGGCATAGTTGCCGAAAATAGAATAGCCTGTCGTTTTGCCGGTAGGGCCTCCATGATCTGGTCGATCTCCTCTTCAAAACCCATCTCCAGCAACTTATCAGCTTCGTCCAACACCAGTTGTTTTACAGTGCTTAAGTCAAGCGTTTTTCTGAAAAGGTGATCTGTTAAGCGGCCCGGGGTGGCCACAGCAATTTGGGGAGGATGTGCCAGTGAAGCGCGTTCCTGCGAAAATGAATGCCCACCGTAAAAAGCGCTGATCTTTAAATTAGGGATATTTTTAGCGTATTGCTTTAACTCCTGGCGTACCTGCAGTGCAAGTTCGCGCGTTGGTACCAGAATCAGGGCCTGTATCTGTTGCTGCTCCGGGTTTACCTGCTGGATTATGGGCAAACCAAAAGCTGCTGTTTTTCCGCTACCTGTTTCGGCCTGCGCTGCCACATCCTGGCCTTGCAGCAGCAACGGAATGGCACCTGCCTGCACAGGGGTAGGCGTTGTATAGTTGAGTTCCTGCAGATTTGTTAAAAGAACGGGGAGGAGCTTAAGATCCTGAAATGTGGTAGCCATAGTATGCATATAATTTACAAAGGTACAAACCAGCCGGCGTTTTAGCTATTCGCCAACTATACCAGCCTGTACCAGCAACTATAGTTTTATGATAAAGTACCTATAGTTGTTGCGTTTTTATAGTTGAATTGCTGCTGTAGTTGCCGTTAATTTTTGGATGGACTGACTATAAACTGCAGCATTTCCCTTTAATTTGAGGCATAAATAATCAATCGATGAAATTCCAGACACCGGATACGTTGCCCACCCAGGACCTGCTTCTTAAAGGCCACATTGCTGTGATGCCGCTTGAAGCATTCGTTAGCGACTTATCCAGTGTGCCACATCGCCACGATGCGTACCAGTTGATCCTGGTGCAGGAAACCAAAGGAGGCGATAACCTGATCGACTTCCGGCGTTACGAAATGACGGAAGGCAGGCTGTTTCTGATCGGGCCGGAGCAGGCACATCAGCGGCAATCGCGGCAGGAGCGGGGCGTGCTGGTCTTCTTTTCGGAAGCTTTCCTGCAAACGACAGGTATTACGGCCCATGATGCGCTGGTGCTGTTCGGGGCTGTGTATCAACATCCGTATCTCGACCTGAAACCGGAACTGCAGCAGATCTTTCTGCAACTTACTGCGCTTATCTCGTTGGAATTGCGGCAGCCGGAGCCAAGCCAGGCAATCCTTTCGCGTTACTTGTTTATTTTGCTCAATTACCTGCTCCGCGAGTGCCATGTTCAGATCGCGCAATTAACGCCCGCCCGCCACAGCGAACGCCTGTTCAGGCTCAGCAGCCTGATTGAGGAGCACTTTCAGCAACACAAACCGGTTTCTTTTTACGCCGAAGCCCTCGACATCACGCCCAAACACCTCAACAGCCTGTGCCGCCAATACCTGCACACCACCGTGGCCGATATGCAGAATGCCCGTTTGCTGCTCGAAAGCAAGCGTTTACTTTACTTCAGCAGCCTGTCAGTTAAAGAGGTTGCCTACCAGCTGGGCTTCGAAGACGATTCCTATTTTGTACGCTTCTTCCGGCGCATGACAGGCACTACGCCGCTCCAGTTCAGGGCGAGTGGTTCCAAAAGTACCATAGCTGAAGTTTAATGTGCCGTGACATTGCCTTGTCACTGCTGTACCTTTGTAAGGTATAAAATGTATCGTTATGCAGGCGAATCAGAAAATAAAAGCGATTGGGATTGGGTTGTTGGCATCTGTTTTCTTTTGCTCCACCTACGTCATGAACAGCTTTATATCGGCAGGCAATGGCCACTGGGCCTGGACGGTTTCGCTTCGGACTATCTTTATGCTCCTCATCCTGCTGGTTATACTACAGGTAAAACAACAGCTTAAGCCTTTGCTGCTCATCCTGAAAAAGCAACCCGCCGTGTGGTTGTTCTGGGGAAGTATATGGTTCGGATTTGTATATGTACTGCTCACGGCGGCTGCAGAATTCGGCCCGGGCTGGCTCATTGCCGGTGTATTTCAATTCACTATTGTTGCCGGCATTTTGTTGTCCCCGTTTTTGTATAAAGACAGCCGTGCTAAGATTCCGGTACGGGGTCTTTTGCTTTCTATTCTGATTCTGGTGGGGATTGCGCTCATGCAGTGGAGCCAGCGGAACGGAACATACACAGATGCCCAGTTAATAAGCTGTATCGTGCTTGTGTTGCTGGCCGCTATTATCTGGCCACTGGCTAATCGTAAACTAATGCTGTTCATTGAAGACCACGATTACCAGATTACCGCCATGCAGCGGGTTGCGGGTACAGCAATCGGAGGTTTGCCGGCATTGCTGTTGCTGATGGGTTATGGATATACAGAGGCCGGCCTGCCAGGGGATCAACAGCTGCTTGCTATAGTTGTCATTGCCATCTGTTCGGGTGTAATTGGCTGCGTGCTGTTCTTTAAAGCTACCGATATGGTGCGCTCCGATAGTGCAGCGCTGGCCGCCGTGGAAGCAACGCAGTCCGTGGAGATTCTGTCTACCGTCGTAGGAGAGGTACTGCTACTTGGTATTGCCTGGCCGAATCTTTACGGCAACATCGGTATGCTCCTGATCATGGGTGGATTGATCCTGTATAGTGTACCGGCACGAAGAAAAGTGCTGAGCCCGGCGCGTTAAACTATACGTTGTTCTTTTCCCGGATCATGTTCAGGAAACTGTCGCGATAGGTTTCTCCAATCGGGATGGCTTTGTCGCCAATATAAACGGTGTTACCATCCACCATACTCACTTTATCGATAGAAATGATGTAGGAGCGGTGCACGCGGTAAAAAGGTGGCTGCGGCAGTTGTCCGTTCAGTTCAGTAAGGGACTGATACGTTACCAGACGCTGGCCCGGCAGGTACATCGAAATATAGTTCTTTAGCCCCTCTACATATAGAATGTCGTTGTAGGCTACTTTCAGGAATTTGTTTTTGCTCTCACCCTTCACAAACATATAGTCGGGTGCCGGAGCGCCGGGCTGAACTATAAGCTCCGGGGCAGCAGGTATTGCTACAGACTCCTGTTGAATAATACTTTTCGCTTTGGTTACCGCTTTCAGGAAACGGTCGAAGGGAATCGGTTTGAGCAGGTAATCCACAACATCATGCTCATAGCCTTCCAGGGCAAACTCCGGGTACGCTGTGGTCAGGATCACCTTGCATTTGCTGCCGCAGATCTTTAGAAACTGTATTCCAGTGAGCTCGGGCATCTGTATATCCAGGAAAACCAGGTCCGCTTTGCCATCCTGCACCCAGTTAATGGCCTCTATCGGGCTGGTTGTATTGCCGGCCAGTTCCAGGAAAGGCACCTTGCTTATGTAATCAGCAATGATATTGGTAGCGTAGGCTTCGTCGTCAACAGCTATGCAGCGAATCATATTAAGTTTGTGAGTTTAGGAGTTAGAGAGTTTAAGCGTTAAAAGATAAGGGTTTTGCCGTAATTCTCATATAATGTTTCAAACCTCCGACTGCATTTAAGCAACTAAAGTTTACTGGTAATACACAGCTAAAAAACATCTGAAAGAAATTATAGCTTGATGCACATTACATCAGATCTGCTGTAGCTTCATTTTTGTTGTATAGTGGTGTGCATCTTCTTCAATTTGCAGGGAGTATTGGTTGGGGTAGAGCAGCTCCAGGCGGCGGCGGATGTTTGGTAAGCCTACACCTGTGGTCTGGTCTTTTTGATGGTGATTGATGCGGTTACTTACCTCGAAGTATAATTGCTGGTCCTGCACATTTAAACAGATAGTTACCGGCGAGGCGGGGTCATCTACCACCCCGTGTTTTAGGGCATTTTCTACAAAAGGAATCAGCACCAGCGAGGGCACGCGCTGCCCGTTTACATGGCCCTGAATTTCAAAGTTCACAAAAAACTTCTCATCAAACCGGAGACGATAGATGTCGATATAGTTCTGGAGGTAATCGATCTCTTTCTGCAGCTCTATTTTGCCGTCCTGGCTCTCGTGCAGCATGTAGCGCATCAAGTCCGAGAGTTTGATGATCGCATTGCCCAGTTTATCGGAAACCGGGTAGGCCAGCGAGTAAATATAGTTGAGTGTGTTGTATAAAAAGTGCGGGTTTACCTGTGACTTCAGGAAGGCCAGCTCGGCCTGTGTTTTCTCCTGGCGCAGACTACGGTTTTCACGTTCTTTCTGCAGTGTAGACTCAAACGCCCATACCACGCCGCCCATAAAAATGCCCGGTAGCGACCAATAGATATTATCGAATAAGAAATAGCTGAAAGCAGTGCCATCGCTATAGTTGCTAAACCCGAAAAAGATATCGAACAACACTTCCTCTACCAAATAGCGCAGACATATATAAAGCACCATCACACCTATAATGCCCGGGGCCAGCACCAGCCAGTGGCGGTAGCGCAACCAGAGTGGAAACAGCAGCAGGTAACAGACATAGAACTGTACCATGTACAGGAAGATCTGTGATAGCGTGAGCAGGAGCACTCTATAGTCCCATTCGTAAATAAAGTACCCCGACAGTGCGTAACCGATCAGGATCGACCAGCCCAGCAGGTGCCACCCCATTCTTTTATATTGCGGATTCATGTTCTAAAGCTATATATAAACAGGAACATTTTACACTTCTTTTATCCCAACCGCCAGGTTTATAGTCCGGAGCACAGTGTTCGTTATCCGAACCCTTATTTGAGCTGCTATTCAGGCTTTGGATAATGTTTTGTGTTGTTGGGATAGTTTAATTTCTGAGGCGCCGGGCGTGCTGCATCTTTGGTGCAACATTAACGCTAAACCTCTGAACCATGAACAACTTTACCGCACGCCTTTGCTTCTCACTTTTGTTTATCGGATTAAACTTTATCGCATTAACTATCCAGGCACAGTCAACTATAAAAGGGATCGTAACGAACGCGGCCACACAGGAACCGCAGGCCTATAGTACCGTGGTGTTACTGCAACTGCCCGATTCTACTGCTGCCGGCACCAACATGACCGACGAGGCAGGAGCGTATAGTTTTGGGAATGTGAAGCCGGGCATGTATGCTGTGAAAGCGCTGATGGTTGGATTTGCACCTGCTCATAGTGCAGCGTTTGAATTGAAGCAGCAGGTAATTCAGGTTCCAGCTATACCGATGCTGGAGAAAGCCAATGCGCTGCAGGAAGTGGTTGTAAAAGGTCAAAAGCCTGCGCTGGAACAGCTCGCAGACCGCCTGGTGCTAAATGTGGAGCAACTGAATACCGCAGGCGATAACTCGCTGGAAGTACTGAAGAAGGCACCCGGCGTGCGACTGGATAAGGACGACAACATCATATTCAGAGGAAGCAGCAATGTAAATGTGATGATCAATGGCAAAATGACTTACATGAGTGGCAGCGAACTGCAGAGTTACCTGAAATCATTGCCAGCTACGGCTGTAAGCAAAGTGGAGCTGATAGCAAACCCGCCTGCCTCTTTCGATGCAGCAGGTACGGCTGGTATCATCAACATACAGCTAAAAAGAGATGAGACGTTGGGGATGAACGGAACATCCAATATTGGTCTGGGATATGGCAGATACGAGAAAGTGAACGGCGGCCTGAACCTAAACTATAACACGGGAAAGGTGAGCCTTTTCACACACTTCAGTACCGGCCACTATAACTCTTTTAACCGCCTCACCCTTGAGCGCAACATAAACGACAGCCTGTACAGACAGGTAAATTACTGGCACCCGATCACCAAAACCTTTAACCTGGCAGCAGGCGCCGATTATTTCATCAACAAAAAGCATACGGTAGGCATTATGGCGAAAGGCTATAGTTCACCGGAAAATACGCTGACCACCAGCAACTCTGTGAACTATGACACGCAGGGAAAAGCCTTTGGTAGCCTGGATATGCACAACCCCAAAAAGTCCGGCTCGGACAACTATAGCCTTAACCTGAACTATAAGTTTGACATCAGTGCAGGCCGCTCGCTGAGTTTCGATGCCGATTATGTGCGCTATAGCAGGGATGCCGATGAAAACTTTACCAACACTTTTTACAATGTAACAGGCGAGGCTACAGAGGCGCCAACACAACTGCGCAGCTATACAGGAGCAGATGCTATTATCAGATCGTTAAAAACGGATTATGTGCATACGTTCGGGGAAGGCTACAAAGCAGAAGCAGGAATAAAGGCCAGCTGGGTTGGCAACGACAGCAACATTAAGTTTGAAGAGCAGCAGGAGCAGGGCTGGGTAAATGACGAGAAGCGCACCAACAGTTTTGTGTACAACGAAACCATACAGGCAGCTTACCTGAGCCTGAGCAGAAAGTTCAGCGAGAAACTGAGCATGAAGGCCGGCATCAGGGCAGAGCGCACGACAGCAGACGGATACTCGCTGACCGCCAAAGTGGTGGACCAGGATTACGTGCAGTTTTTCCCAAGCTTTTTTGTGAGCTACAGTGCGAATGATGAGAACCGTTTTTCAGCATCCTACAGTCGCCGCATCAGCCGTCCGTCGTACAGTAGCCTGAACCCTTTCACCTTTTTCTCAGACCCCTATACTGCCCTGGAAGGTAATCCATTTCTGGAGCCATCTTATTCCAACTCGCTGCAGGCCAGCTATACGTACAAAAACTTCCAGCTACTGAGCATCAGCTACCTGCAGTCGAACAACTTTGTGACCAGTGTGATCGAGCAGAACGACGAGACGAAAGTGAGCATCAGTAGACCCGAAAACCTGAGTCAGGCTACAAACCTGAGCCTAAGCAGCGGAGGCAGTTTTCCGGTAACCAACTGGTGGAATTCCGATCTGCAATTGTCCGGCTCTTTCGACAGAATTAATACACCGGTAAATGGCAATGCTTACAACCAGGAACAATTTGCCTGGTCGGCCAGCATGGAGCAGCATTTCAGTCTGCCGAAAGCTTTCAAACTGCAGTTCTCAGGATACTATAGCTCCCCATCTATACAAGGTTTGTACAATACGCTGGCTAATTACCAGTTCGATCTGGGTGTGAAGAAAACCATCTGGAACGAGAAGGCAACTATAAGCTTGAAACTGAGTGATATCTTTGACAGCAGCCGTTCTAAAGCCACGCTGAAGTATAACAACGTGGATATGTACTGGCAAAACCAGTGGGAGAGCCGCAGACTTAATTTGTCGTTCAACTATAAGTTTGGTAGCTCTAAAGTAAAAGCAGCCCGTAGCCGCAAAACAGGAACAGCCGAAGAGGAGGGACGGCTATAGTCTCAAACTATAAACTTATGATCTGAAGTGCCGGAATGATAGCTATTCATAAGCTTCTATTCCGGCACTTTTGCTTTACAGTTTCTCTTGCGTTTTTCTCTTCACACACGCTCTTTTCATATGCTTTACCATTTATGATCTGACTATAGTTTGTTGCGCCAACTATAGCATATGGTGCTACCCAATGAGCAATATCAATTACTTGATACTATAGTTCTGATTCGGATAATATTTCCGGTGTTTGGTATAATTTTATTCTCAAGCTAAAATATAAAAGGCACTTTTGATACATAATCAACAGCACCTAAACCACTACTCCTTATGACAACTACTTTTACACGAAACAGCTTGCTAAGCACACTTTTTATAGTTGCAGCCTTCTGCTTTTGCATAGCATTCAGCACACAAGCGCAGCAGATCGAGATCGTTATAGTTGGCTCAGCGCATGGTAATGGTGGCTCCGATGATGTTTATCGTCCTGTTATCGACAAGCTGAAGAACTATAAGCCCGACATGGTTTTCGGGGAATATTTGTCTTCCGAAGATATGAAAGCAGCCATGGCAGCCGGACATTTATCCTCTAAGTCGATCAACAGGAAAATAGAATACCTGCAGGCGCGCGATCCGAAAGGGGCAGGCAAAAAAGTGAATACAGCCAAATCGTACCAGGCACTTAACAAGTTTGCCTTTTTCCATAAAACAAGAATGGACCTTGCCCGCAGCCTTTACCTGAACCTCGACCGTGGCAATGCAGAGTACCAGTTTTATGTATTGGAGCAGCAAATGCAGGATAAATTTGAAAAAAGCGAGCAAGTCTATTTCGAGAAGTTGTTTGGTGGCGTAGACTCGCTACGCAAAGTTGGGCTGATCCGGAAGAACAGCGAGTACCAGCGCATTTATTTCCCGTTGGTGTACGAACTGGGGCACGACAGAATTTATGCTGCCGATTGCCAGAAGTACGAAGCTGCCTGGAACGATGCCACCAGAAAAGCACAGGCTACCATTAAAAAGATGAACGAAGCTGCCAAAGCGGATACTAGCTCTGCGGCTGGGTTAGCGGCAAAAGCGATCAAACTATATACAGCCTCTGCCAACGCGCGCATGAAAGGGATCGATTACGCCAGCTATAACTTCCTGAACTCAGAACTATACGCCGAGCTGGACGAAGTGGTAAACTTTATGGGAGGCCCTAGATTCTTTGATGAGCCAGGCTACCCGAAGGCTGAAATACAGGAAATGCTGCACTTATGGGAAAAGCGCAATGAAGGAATTTGTGAGAACATCATACGCCAGGCAAAAGAGAAAGGAGCTACCAAAGTTATATTTGGAGTAGGCTCATCGCACCGCAAAGGCATGGAAGAGATATTCGCTAAAATGCCGGACGTGAAACTGGTAAACTATAACGATCTGCCATAGTTAACTTTTAGCTCAGCATACTAAACAACCATCAATAGAAATTGATCAAATCCCAACTATAAGGGCATAAAAAAAGCCTGCTATGTAGCAGGCTTTTTTATATGTAATAGCTCTTGTAATACTTGAAATTAGCGACCGCGTCCCGGGCCCCAGTTACCACGGTTGTTGTTTTCTTCAGGGGCTGAGCCGCTCGCAAACTTTTTCAGGTTATAAGTAAACGTCACCATAAAGAAGCGCTGCAATACTGTAGACTGCACATCCTCGATATAGTCTGTCGCTACGTTACGCTGTACACTTACATTCTGTCCAAGCACGTCGTTCACGCTAAAGCTGATCTCACCCTGCTGGTTCTTGAATACCTTTTTACCAAGGCTCATGTTCCAAAGGATATAGCTTGGATCAACACCCTGCGATAAACCGGAGTTGTACACGTGGTTCAGTTCGGTACGGTATACCAGGCCTTTCAGTAATATCCAGTTGTAACGCAGGTTAGTGGTCTGGGTAAAGTAATTGTTATCCTGAGTTAGCAATGTGTTTTTAACAATGTTATAGTTGGAGTTCGTAGAGATCGTGAAATCTACTTTCTCACTGATGTTGCTGCTGATGTTTATTCCTGCGCCTAAATTGGTAGTGTTGGCATAGTTTACTTTTTCGTCCAGCATACCCGGTCTGCGCTCAAAACCTACCATACCAAATGCGTTAAAGTTGGAGCTGATAAAGTTAAGCGGCTGACCATAGTTCATGAACGAACGCACATTATAGTAACCATCCATGTTTACAGGGCGGTTTAAGCGCGCACCCGGCTGTGGGTTATAGCCTTCAATAAATTCAGCTGGAATATCTCTGGTATAAACGCTGTTGGCTACATAGTTCTGCGTAATGGTACCAAACATACCCACAAAGAACACTCTGTTTGTCTCGGCGTTAAAGTTACGGTAACGGATGTTGATCCTGTTCTGGTAATCCTGGTCAAGGGCCGAGTTACCGATTCTTAACTGCGTTGGTCTCGAAATATCCAGTACTTCCTGCAGATCCGATACAGAAGGTGCGTTGGTGTTTGATCTGAAATTGAAGTTGATGTTGCTGGACTCAGAGAATTTGTACTCGTACTCTGCCGATGGAAGGATAGAGTTAAAGTTACGCTTCAGAGGATAGCTTTCCGGATACACTACATCACTCTCCAGGCTGGCAATCTGGTAACGAATGTTTGCTTGGAATCTTGATTTATCAGAACGGTACTGGTAGCTCGGTCCAAACGTCTGAGACAGGTAATCGCTTTGGAAAGTGTTACTTAATGGTGCGTTCGGATTACTGTTATAGCGGCCAGCCGTCTCATCAAAGTCGTATGTTCTGCGGTCTGAGTCGTTGGTTTGGTTGCCGATGTTATACTCCAGTTGCAGGCGTGAGTTCGCGCCCAGACGCTGCGAGTAGTCCACATTTCCTTCCCAGGATAAGTTATCTCTGTCGAGTTTGATTAACTGGTTACGGTTCACATTCTCCGTTGGGTCCTGCAGGTTATCCGTATCTTCCAGTTGGTACGTGTCGCCGTTGGTTGTGCTATAGTTGGTGCTAAAGTTCGTGGTTAGAATACGGCCTGAATCTCCGAAACGGTGCGAATAAAGGATGTTGTTACGGAAGTTGATGTTGCTGTTTTCACTCTGGTTTCTTGTCAGTGACTCGGTCAGGTTCTCAGCAGACGCAGTTTCAGCGTTATCAACTGTATAGGCACTGACGTTGCTTAGTGCATCTGTATTCTGAACAGAAATACTAGGCGTTACCAACAGGCGGTTATTCTCGTTGATGTTATACTGGAAGCGCAGGTTAAAGCGGTGACTGTCGTCGATATCGTTATCGATGCTGTTTTCCAGGTAGGTAGTGTCGGTGTTAATGAAATCGCGGAAACGGTACTGGTTGTTGTTAACATCTGCGTTTGAGTAGTTATAGTTACCGCTCACTTCAATCTTCTTGCCCAGCATATCGTTAAAGTTGATGCTGAACATGTTGGTGTTGCTGATGCCGTTTGAGCCGCCGCCACCAAATCTTACTCTACGGCCACGCATGCCGCCACCCGGTGTTTCACCAACCGAGAAATCAGACATGTTGATGTTATTGGTAAGACCTGTTATAGTGATGCGTCTTGGGCCATTATAGTAGCTTACTGCAGCGCCAACCATATAGCGTTCGTCGGTACCGTAACCAGCCGAAATTTTACCCATATAGCCCTGACGACGATCTTTTTTGGTTGTGAAGTTCAGCGTTTTCACGCGGTTACCATCATCAAAACCGCTGAAAGCAGCGCGGTCGCTCTGGCCATCAAAAACCTGCACACTCTCGATCATATCGGCAGAGATGTTACGCACTGCAGAGCTCACGTCTTCACCGGTGTAGCGCTTGCCATCGATCATTACCTGTTTTACTTCTTCGCCCTGCGCCTGGATTTTGCCATCCTGTATGGTTACGCCCGGCATTTTGGTTACCAGTTCCTCGGCGCTGGCGTCAGGTGCGGTTTTAAAAGCTTTGGCATTAAACTGGGCGGTATCGCCTTTCTGTTCGCCAAGCGGTGCACGGCCAATAATTTCTACTTCGCCAATGGCGGTAGAGGCCTCTTCTAAAGTTAAGGCACCCAGGCTCAGCGCTTTGCCTTCCATCTTCACATTTCTGCTGAATGGGTTAAAGCCCAGGTAGTTAACCTTTATAGTATAGTTGCCGGTGGCTACGCGCTCGAAGCGGAAATTTCCTTCCACATCTGTTACAGAGGCCACTGTGGCATTTGTTGTACTGTTTACCAGCAACACGCTGGCTCCGGGCAACGCCGATTTGTCCTGGGCGCTCTTAATTGAGCCGGTAATAGATGCACTTTGAGCAAACGCTCCAACGATGGTAAAAAGACATACCAACGTGAGTAAAAACTTTTTCATTTATAAGTTTTGTGGGGTTATTGTGAGGTTTAGACAGAGCTTCGTACAAATGGTTTAGTTCCGGTTTAAAATAATTGTTGTACCACTAACCTTTTCGTATCGGACCCTGAACTGTAAGTTATGCCAACTATAATTTTCTGATTTAATTGCTTCTGATACAGGTTACTTTAGGCGTTTTTGGGTATAAAAGAGTAATTTTGTGATGACCATGTGCATCCTGCACCAAATAGGAGCAACTGCCGTAAACTAAATCACCTTCCTGAACCGTTACCATATTTTAACCGGCAGCCACTGCTTTTCACCGTGAAAGACTTTTTCAGACGCAGAATAGTTCAACCGATCCTGAACATTTTAAAGCAGGGTATGTCGCCACGTAAGTTGGCTGCTACGGTTGCGGTTGGTTCTGTTGTCGGAATAATCCCGGCGTTGGGTATTACCACTGTGCTTGGCACAGCTATAGCTGCCCGTTTCAGGTTAAATATTGCTGCAACGGTACTGGTAAGTTACCTGATGCAGCCTTTGCAGATCCTGCTTGCTATTCCGTTTATCAAGCTGGGCATATTTATGTTCGGGATGTCGGAGTTGGGCTTGTCTTTGGATGAGATGATAGAGATGTTCCGAATTGACTGGGTAGAAGCGTTGGGCAAACTATGGGTTGCGAATCTGGCGGGTATCTCAGCCTGGGCGATCTTGTCTTTACCAGTCGGTTTTGTGCTGTATTTTCTTTGCCTTCCTGTTTTTAATAGGTTTCTCCCGGTTGCAACCGTTCCAGTTGCTGCGGAACTATAGTTTTATTTGTGGTCTATTCTACCTCAAGTTTTCAGCTTGTGGTTTTACATGGTGTTGCGGTTTTAACTCAACTAGCCTGGCAGGGATGGAAATTGTCTGAATCAGGATTTACAGGATTAATGGATTTTCAGGATTGAGCTTCTTGCTATAGTAGGAGGTAAAGTTTTATGGTTGGCGTGCTCCAACCACCCCTAACCCCTCCTTATCTAAGGCGGGGAGCTTTTCTGCTACTACTATAGTCTAGTTATCGCTTCATAGTTGCTGTTTTAACACCCGTACAGTCCCTCAAGGAGACAATTCTGCTATCACTAATTTCTAAACTATAGTTACTTGCCACGAACAGGACAGGTTTACCTGTCCCTACGAAAGTATTACCACGATAAGTCTCGAAGCGAGCAGGTTCAAACTATAGATTAGTGGAAACTATGCGAAACTTCACAGTCTTTGGGTTGAGCGCCTTGTAGATTTCTGGTGCCGTCAGGCATTGCGAGGTACGAGTAAAGGAAATGTACACCGCGCGATGCCCGAAGACGGGGCCTCCCGGCCATGAGGGCACCAAAGTCAACTATAGAACAGTAGGTATGTAGAGCTCTCAGGATTAAAGGAAGCGATGAAAGAAAAGGCTTGGTTCTAGTTGGAACATAGCAAACTATAGAACCCAGATTTCTCCTGACGTCGAAATGACAAAAGAAGAACTATAGAACCATAGCCCAGACGCTAGCAGGAGCTACGCACACTGCTAGGTCTTACTGCTTCTGCAAATTGATCTAATTATATCAATCTTTAAACACAATCCTCTGGCAATCCACATCCAAAACTATAGTTACTATAAAACACAATAGCCAGCTTTTTAGAAAGCTGGCTATTGTATAACGTTTTAAACTCTTACTTTATCAGGCAGACTCCAGGATCTGGAATAACTCATCTAACTTAGGAGTAAGAATTATTTCGGTACGGCGGTTTTTCTGACGCGCCTCTTTCGTTTTGGTATTCTCTAATGGTACGTAAAGCGAACGACCTGATGGCGTAACACGCTCTGGTGCAACACCGGATTGCGTAAGAATACGGGTGATCTCAGTAGCGCGAAGTACGCTCAGGTCCCAGTTGTCCTGCATGCCTACAGTGCCTCTGGCAATCGGAACATCATCGGTGTGGCCTTCCACTACCACGTTCACATCCTGTTGTTCTTTTAGTACCTGCGCCAGTTTTTTCAGGGCATCAACACCTTTCGGGTCAACTTTGGTAGAGCCGGAGTTGAACAGTAACTGCTCTGCCAGCGACACATATACTTTGCCGTTGCGCACCTGCACAGTAAGGTCTTTGTCGTTAAAGCCAAGCAAGGCATTGCTTACGCGGGCGCGAAGATTCTTAACGGCTTTCTCTTTTTCATCGAGTATGCGCTGCAGTTCGGCCAGTTTTTGCTCACGGGCTTTCAGGTCGGCACTCAGCTTATCTATCTGCGACTTGCTCAGGTTCAGGTTTTCGCCAAGGGTTTTACCTTCTTTCAGGGCTTGCTGCAAACTAGCCTGGTATTCTGCTTTCTGCTTTTCCAGGTCAGCACGTTCCTGCTCCAGTTGGGCTTTCTGGTTTTCAAGGGATGCTTTCTCTTCTTCCAGGGTACTTTTCTGTTCTTCCAGGCTGGCTTTGTCTACTTCCAGGGCATTTTTACGGGCCATCAGGTCGTCATATTTCTTTTTAGAAACCACACATGACGACAAAGACATCGTTGCAGCCAACACAAGAACAGAAGCGCGTACAATTTTCTTTTTCATATAATCAGAACTATAAATTACAAACAGGTAACTGAACAAATATAGTAAATTATAGATAGTAACAGACGGCCGGTAAGTGATTTACCCAGATTTTTAAAATAAAAAAGGCACCCTTGCAAGGCGCCTTTTCATATAAGAAGTTATAGTTTGATTATTCCGGCTGAGCGGCAGTTTCGTCGCTTTTGTAAAATCCTTGTGGGTCTTTTAATTTCTCGGTCAGCTGTAACAGGTAATTATAGTCTAGGCCAGCCATGTTCAGTTCGCGGCCTTTATGCAGGTAGGTCCAGGCTCCGTTATAGTCCTTATTAAAGTATTTTACCTTAGACATAGTGAAGTAGGCATAAGCATTTTGGGCGTCTGCCGCTATGGATTGGTCCAGATAACTTACTGCTTTACTGAGTGTCTTTTTCTTAGGCTTCTGCTCATACAGCGTTACATAGCAGGTGGCCAGGTCGGAGAGGAGCAGGGAGTTTTTCGGTTTAAGCGCAAGTGCTTTTTCGTAATACCCTATTGCTTCCTGCGGATTTCCTTTGGCAACAGTTACCAACCCGAAAGCCCAGTGCGCATCGCCGTTATCCGGGTTCAGGAGCCATGCCAGGTTAAAGCGGTACATAGCCGTGTCGGTCTGGCCTTCGTTCAGGTATTCCCATCCACGTTCCATAAAGAAGTTACTTGCCTCGGTGCGTGTGGTAAAACTTTTGTCGCAGCTGCTCAGAAACTTTTCGTCCTGTAATTGCTGTGCTTCAGTCTTCGCTACTTTGCCAAACATCGGCAGCACTTTTGGGTTTGGCGCTGTGGCAGCATCCTGGGCAAAGGTAAGGTTAGCGGCCAGTAAGCAGGCAGCTATGGTATAAAGTAATCTCTTCATAAACGGGTTAGGTTGATTGTTGTGAGCCGGTTAAAACTCAATGCATTAAAAATAGAAGTTTATAGTTGATTTAACAAATCAGGCTGGTGTCTGTAACTATAATAACTACTGTAAATTGGTACAGTAAAAATACTTGCGACAAATGTCGATTAATTTATGACAAGTTTCGTATATTTGACAAAAGCTAAATTATGGCACACGTACTGAACACCCTAAACTATAGCCTGATCGATGACCGGGATATTTTTATGCTCATCAGCACGGTGCGCGAAGGCATTAAGTATGCATCTTTCCAAACTATAGCTGATAAAAGTCCTTTCAGCATAAGCGAGTGGTCTAATTACCTGCATTTATCAGAGCGTACTTTTCAGCGATACAAAAAAGAGAAACGCACCTTTGACCCGCTTCATTCTGAAAAGATACTGGAAATAACGCTGGTCTATAATAAAGGCGTGGAAGTGTTTGGCGATCAGGCCAATTTTGATGCCTGGCTCGAAGCCAAGAATATTGCTTTAGGTGGCATCAAGCCAAAAGAACTACTGGATAGCACCTTTGGCATAGGTATGCTGCGCGATGAACTTACGCGCATAGAACACGGCGTACTGGCATGATCGTGTACCGCTTAAGCCGCGCCAGGTTTAGCAAAGACCTGTCGGGGAGAGGGGCGGAGCTGGCAGGTGGCCGCTGGAACAGCAAGGGAACACCTATGCTGTATACTTCTGATTCTATTGCCCTATGTACTGTGGAAGTTGCCGTACACATGCCGCTCGGTATTGTCCCTTTCGATTACCAGCTTATCCAGATCCGGATACCGGATGATGTAACGGTAAAAGAATTCCCTGAAACTAAACTGCCCGAAGACTGGAAATCTTTTCCGCATAGCAATGCCACCCAGGTTATTGGCGACCAGTTTATAGTTGACCAGGAACAGCTTGTGCTGAAAGTGCCATCCGCAGCAGTGCAGGGAACCTACAATTATCTTGTAAACCCTCGTCACCCGGATTTTCAGAAGGTAACTATAGTGGGCACAGAGCCCTTTGAGTTTGACAAGCGTTTGTTTGTAAAGTAACTTTCTTAAACCTATAGTTAAACTATAAGATCAGCTTTAAACCTCCAATCTTAAAATATTAATAGGGCGTTACAGATAATACGTTTCGCCCATCTGAGCTATAGTTACCGGGAATTTTAATTTGTCTCTTATTTGCATGCGCAGTGCCTCGCTGGCCTGTGCCTCGCCGTGGTTCAGGAAAACCTGCAACGGAGTATGTTTAATATTCTGCAACCACCAGAGCAAATCATCCCGGTCGCCGTGTGCAGACATGGAGCTTATCTGCCTTACTTCAGCATGAACCTTATAGTAGGCACCGTGTATCTTTATCTCATCAGCTCCGCCGATTAGTAAACTACCCCGTGTGCCCGGCGCCTGAAAACCAACCAGCAGTACTGTGTTTTTTGCATCGCCGAGCAAGCGCTCCAGGTAATACAACACACGACCGCCGGTTACCATGCCACTGCCTGCAATTACAATTTTAGGTCCGTGTGTATCCAGTACATGCTGGGTATGCTCAAATTTGCGGATAATGTGAACATTGCGCATCATGGTTTCGCATTCGGTGCGGGTCAGGTTGTGCCACTCGTGGTAATGCAGGTACAGGTCCGACACATCTATGCCCATGGGTGTATCGAGGTAGACCGGTATAGGTGGGATGCTCTTATCTTCTTTAAGCGTATTCAGCAGCAGAAGCAGTTCCTGGGCACGTTCCACCGCAAAACTTGGTATAACCAGCACACCGCCTTTATCATAGGTATGTGTTACAATCTCTGCAAGTTCGGCATAAGGAGACACGTCACTATGCAACCTGTCGCCGTAGGTCGATTCCATGATCACGTAATCCGCTTCACGGAGCCTAGCCGGCGGGTCCATTAACAACGGCTGGCGCTGGCCTACATCTCCTGAAAATACAAAGGTGCGCCCCTGGCATTTCAGCTCCACTATAGCTGAGCCCAGTATGTGTCCACTATTATGGAAACGGAATTTAAAGTCTTCGTTTATGATCACCCACTCGCCATAGTTGTGTGTATCAAATAAGGGCATGGTACGGGCTACATCATCTAAGTTATAAAGCGGTTTGGCCGGATGGTGGATGGAATAGCCGCCACGGTTTGCTTCTTCGGCGTCTTCCATTTGTATGCGGGCACTGTCGTTGAGAATGATGCGTGTTATATCGCGGGTGGGCTCTGTGGCATAAATGGGGCCGTCGTAGCCACTTTTTACAAGCACGGGCAGGTAGCCGCAATGGTCCAGGTGGCCGTGGGTCAGGATGATCGCATCCAGGTCTTCCAGTTTAAGGGCAGGTTTTTGCCAGTTTAAGAGTCGCAGCTGTTTTAACCCCTGAAACAAACCGCAATCGATAAGGACCTGGTGTTTTGCTGTTTTTAGATGAATTTTAGAACCGGTAACAGTGCCGGCACCACCCAGGAATGTAAGCTGAATTGGAGAGGGATCTTGTTGCATGAGTGTTTAGTTACGAAACTATACCCGGCAATCCAGGCCCGGGCTATACCTGCAGGCTAACGAACTATTATATCATGGGTAATCCACTAAATGAAAGATGTATGTTGCTCTACCTAAGGTAGAAATTATTGTAGTGATTAGCTACTTTATAGTTGAGGCAGGGCTAAAAACAAAGATGACCTGCAACTATGGATTACAGGTGATCTTTGATCAGGGTTTTAATCTTACTACTAGAAAGTTCGGCCACTGCCTGGCAGGTATATCTGCAGGCCAAGGCTAAGAGAAAGTCCGGTAGATGAATCGTTGCTTACATCGATATTGGCATTACTTCGGATCAGGTTCAGCATTCCTTCGAGGGCTACATTGGATGCCACAAAATGTGCATAGCCAGCACTTACCCCATATACAGCATCAAAAATGGCATCCCCTTCACTATCTTCAAAAGAGCTGCCGGCAAAACCTACAACTGCTTCTCCAAACCAACGGTGTGTCGGAGCTGCGCCTTCCGGGAAATAGTAGCGAACAAACGGTGTTAACCCATATCTGAAATCTTCGCCGCCATCATAGGCTACAAAGCCTAGCTGTACCTGCGCTCCAATGGCTGCATTATCGGATATAAAATAGCCTGCTCTTGGGTTAATATCCAACGTAAAGGTTTCTGATTTAAAGTTATGGCCAATGTTTGCGATACTGGCTCCAATTATCCAGTTGCCTTTAGCAACGGCATCGCCGGCTACAGGCGCAGTTGTTTGCGGCCTGGTTATTTGCTCATCCTGTGCTGATGCGGCGAAATGAAACGATACGATAAATATCAGGAGTGTAAATAATCTTTTCATAGCTTATGGTTTAAAGTTGTGCAAATAATTCAAGATAAAATCACCTTAATATTAACGTTTACAGGATGTTATAGTTTAAACATTGACTTGTATTAATAAGGTATAGCCTAAATAATGGTGCAACTATAGACAAGCGCAGCTTCACGTTTTATCACAGGCACGAGAATTATTAGGCTGATAGCAGGCAAAAAAAAGAGACACATACTATAGTGTCTCTTTTTTGTATTAACTCTTATTGTTTTCTAATGTACAGGGACCTTTATACCGGATAAAGATATGTATCCAGATGCTGCGTGACAGCCTGAAGTTTATAGGCAGCAGTGCTATTACTGAAACGATCAGAGCTACGATCATCATTGGTAGGGTTACTTCCTCGACCAACATGCTTAACAGAATCCAGACGCCGATGAAAATGGCTGTGCTAAAACCGTAGCTTACAAACATGGCACCATAGTAGTAACCCGTTTCCGGCTCAAAATACTGCCCGCAGCAACTGCACTTTTCATTCATTTCAGCAAACTTGCTCACATTATAAAGCGTGCCTTTCGGAAACATATCTCCCTCATGGCAGCGCGGGCATTTCGTATTCAGTATACTATAAAAAGATGAGTCTTTCCAGGCCATAACATTCATTAATTTACTTCATACAAAGTTACCCAGATCTTTGCTAAGAACCACTGTACATAAATGACCAAATACTGTACAATTTTGCTATAAGCTATAGATTCTCTTTTCGGAATTGTTCTGGTGTATAGTTCGTCTTCTTTTTGAAGAACCTGAAGAAGTACGCATTATCAAAATAACCCAGCTCGGTGGCCACCTGCGAAATGGTAAGATCAGAATGTACCAGCAATCTTTTGGCCTCCAGTATAACTCTGTCGTGAATGAGATCTGTTATTGTTTTGCCTAGCACCCGTTTACTGTATTCATTAAGCTGTTTTGGTGTGGTGTGTAATTTATCGGCGTAAAAGCTGACAGGCTTGTGTTCTTTATAGTTTTCCTCGATCAGGTTTTGCAACACTTCTACCTGCGACAGCATACCGACAGGTAGCTGCTGTTCCTGCTTTTCTGATTTGTACAGACGTGATAACTGAAGTAACAGAATATCGAGGTAATTACGAATAATGGCATCGGCGTATAGTTGTTGCGCTGCCAGTTCTATTTCAATGCTGTGAAGTATAGTTTTAAGTGATGCCCAATCTTTAGCAGAGAGCTGTAACATTGGCTTATGCATCAATCCATGGAAAAATGGGAAACTATAAAGCTTGTGGTGCGAAAAATCGAGAAGGTAAAAAGAGGGGGTAAAGAAAACTATAAAGCCATCGGTTTCCGGGCTAAGCTGCCAGCTATGTAACTGGCCCGGAGTTAAAAAGAAAGTGGAGCCCGGCTCTACCGGATACGTTTCAAAATCGATGGTGTGAGTGCCGGCACCTTGTGTAACAAATAACAGCATGTAGAAATCGTGTTTGTGCGGTTTCTGAATAAAAGCATGCTCCTGCAGATGCTGCGCAAAAGATTTCATATAAAAATACCGTTCCTGCTGGCTGGAGGCATTAAAATCTTTGATCTGGTAAATGGGTAGGTTAGCTTCAGGCATTATATTTATGTACCGCTACAATCAATTTACAAACGCTTACTTTACCGGCTGAGGTACTGCTTTTTTGCTTTGGCGTTCTGTTTCAGCAACTATACGGCTCAGGTCAGTTAATATACTTCCTACATCGCGCAGCATTTCAGGAGTGGGTATGGTTTGCAAAGCTTCCAGGCATTTGGCCTGCTCTTTTCTGGCACTTTCTATTGCGTCCCATAGTTGAAAAAGAGATGTATCGGTGGCTTTTACACTTACCTTGGCATACAATACAATACAGGCTGATGTTGCCACCATAGCCGAAGTTAGTTGCTGTGTAAATTCCTGTTCCAGCCACGTAAGTTTGCTGTGCTGCAGATCATCCAGTCCACGTCTTATGCCCCTGATTTGAACTATAATATGGTCCAGTTTGCGAATTGTTACAGCCAGCCTGCTTAGCCTGGTTCGTTTATTGGTAAGGAAGAAGTTGTATTTGAGGCTTTGCTCGGCAAGTTTTAAGGTATCCTGACATTTCTGATATTCCTTTCTCAGGGCATTCACTTCGCAGCGGCCTGTTTTCCGGTGTGTGGCTGTATAGTCAAGCAGCACGGTAAGGCTGACCAGGGTTTTAGCAGCCGTGTTGCCAAGATTTGCGATACAGGTTTCAACATCTGGGATGGCATTTTGAGGGACGATGACAGCATTGATGATAACGGCAATAGCGGAGCCGATAATAGTTTCGGTAATGCGGTCGAAGGCGTAGCCCTGGTTAAAGTGCCCGAAGGCCAGTACCAGCAAGGAACTGATTGCTACCTGCGAAATAATCTGCGGGTTCATGCGGAGCGCTTTCGAAATGCCCATCCCCAGCAGGATAACTATAAAGATAGAGATCGCATTAACCTCAAACCAATGACCGATGAGCATGCTCAGCAGCACGCCTCCAATAATACCTATAATGCGTTGTGTCGCTTTATCAACAGAATCGGCCACGGTGACCTGCACGGTAAGAATAGCTGCAATGGCAGCAAAATAAGGATACTCGGCATGTAGCAGATTAGTAGCTACAAACCAAGAGAGCGATCCTGCCAGGGCCGTTTTAATGATCTGCAGAGTAAGCCCGAAACGTTCCAGTTGTTCAATTCGCTTGTGCAAATCCGGTTTTATAGTTGATGATCGTTGAATGTATAGTTAAAAGTAATAGGAAAGGTTTAATGTTATGAAATAAATCGGTTTTCTGCTTACCTCGCACAGATGCCTTTGTAAGGACAGTACTCGCAAATATCAGGGTCCTGCGTTTTGCGGATCGGTTCGTTCGGATTCAGCATGTCTCTGATAATACCGGTCAGCAGTTCTTCTGAAGCAACTATAAAATCCTTCGGCTGACCATCTTCTCCCACAAAATTAAACTCCGACGACAGCACGTTCTCATCTATATTCCGGAACGAAATGATGCCTGACTTGGCTACTATAGTCGCCGGATCAACCTGCGAGAAGTTACTAACTATAGTTTGGGGTGCTTCGCGTAACTGCCGTTGCAGAATGTACTGGTACAGCCATAGTTGGCGCGGCTTATCTAAATCCTTGGTTTTGGATGACGGTGCTCGCAGGTCATCGGTTTTTACACGGAGTTTGTTCTGTTCTACTTTCCCGGTCTTATAGTCGATCACGCGAATTTCGTGGCCTGTCATGTCGATGCGGTCGGCTTTACCGGCTATGGTTACCTCCAGCAGTTCATCGTCCAGCTGCACCTGTAGTTTCGCTGTAAGTGAATCTTCTAAACGGAGGATATAAAGTGGTAGTTCGCTGGAGTGTTTGAGCTTGTTCAGATACTTTTCCAGTACTTCTATGGCCACTTTCAGCAACAGGTAATTCAGGCCGCGCTCGGTACTGGCGCTACGGGTAGCCTGGTTAAACGCAAGTTTGGTTTGACCCGGTAATTCGAGCAACATCTGGTCTATGCTTTCGGCAACTATAGGCTGGCCGCTCAGGGCAAATGGCTTGAAGAAATCTTCCAGCACCTGATGCACTACGGTACCAAACTGCGCTGCATCCACCTGTTCTTCTACTTCATCTGCTTCCTGCATTTTCGCAATCCTGCTGAAGTAGTATTTAAGGGAACAATTAATATAAGTGTTCAGGCTGGAAGGGTAGAGGCCGCGCTGCAGATCGCGCTTTATCTGTTCCAGCGTAGCAGCATCTTTCTGTATAACAATGTCCTCGTCGTATTCCTTGGTATCGGTCTGCTCTACTATAGCTGTCAGGTCACGGAACGTAATATTGCGGTTGCGCAGGGCCAAATCGTTTTGGAGCTGCAGGATAAAGCGGCTTTTCTCACCCGAACCATAGGTATCAGAAGGTAACACATAGAGTAGATTCACCCGCTTGGCGCGCTGCAGCAATCGGTAAAAATTGTAAGCCATGGCGCCTTCATTCTCCGCATACGTAGGCAGGCCGAACTCTTTCAGCACATCGTACGGCATCAGCGAGTTATGCTTCTTAGGTGCCGGCAAGGCGTTTTCGTTTACCGATAGGATGATCAGGTTTTCAAAGTCCAGCGCACGGGTCTCGAGCATACCCATGATCTGCACATCTGAAATAGGTTCACCGCTGAACGGTAATCGTGTCTGGCCTATCAGTTCGTATAAAAACTTCCGGAAACTACGCACCGAAATCTTCTGCTCACGACAATCGAAGATGGTATCGAGGCGCTTGATGATGATGTAGAAGGTGTAAAGGTACTCTGTCTCGATGGTGTTGTGGCCGTGCGTGTAAACCTGGCGCAGCAGCTCGATCAGGTCGTACATGGCAACTATAATATCGTCGCAATCGCGCCACGTACGGAACAACGTTTCGAACAGCGGGTGATGCTGGCCCAGTTCCAACAATTCCTGTGCCGTGATCAGCACCTTGTTCTCTGCAACTATAGTATCCAACACCTGCTGTATCAGCCCATGAAACTGAGCCTGGTCTGCTTGCTCGTTCAGGTATAGTTCGTACCGACGTATGAACGGGTGTGTGAGCAGTTTGCTGACCGACAAATGGTGGTACTGGTAAACCTTATAGCCACTTTCCTGTAACTGGTTTACGCCGGTTAAATGCACATCAAACAGCAGATCCACGAGGTTAAAGAGGGGAGTGCCCTTAAAGCTCAGACCCATGGTGACGTTATAGTTGGGCACATCATCCGGGATAGAATGCAGCACCGGCAACAGCAGCGTTTCGTCTGGCAGCACGATAGCAACCTGTGCGTGTTTGTCCTGTTGGCGAATTTCCTGTAACAACTGCCCGGCCAGTTTGCCCTGCATACTGGCGTTGGCAACCCCAATCACATTTATAGTTTTCGCATCGGTCAGCAGCATGTTCTGTTGCCAACGCCATTCAGGTAGTTTCCAGGTATTTTTGTATTTGCGCAGAAAGCTGCCCGCTCTGTTGGCTGTGCCTTCTTCCATGTAAAAATCATCGCTGTCGAACAGTACTTCGGCCTTGTTATGCTTAAGGAGTGCTTTAATAATTTTCTCCTCCGATTTGGTAAGCGCATTCAGGCCGATAAAGATGAACTGGTGGCAGGTGTTTTCCTGAACTATAGTTTCGATCTCGTTTGCCACCCTGCGGTAGGCCATACCGGTATAGGCCTGCCTGTTGTTGTGCAGATGCTGCTGCAGGTTATGGTATGTTTTCTCGATGTTCGCCCACAAACTAAAATACTTGCGCATGTCCTGCGACATGGTCCAGCCCAGGTTACGCGGTTCCCAGCGTTCCAGCGCCTTTGCTTCGCTCAGGTAATCAAACAGCTTCCCGGTATCTACCATATTCTGGTCCATCCGGCTGAAGTCGTCGAGCAAGGTACCGGCCCAGGTTACAAACTGGTCGAAATCCAGTGTCGGGTCCTGCTCGCGCATCAGGTCGTATAGTTCGAGCTGCAGGTTAATCGGCTCTACTACATCCACCTTCGCCATTTTGCAGATAAAGTCCTCCATCGAAAGCACATCCGGTGACCAGATTGGCTCTACAGCAGCCTGTGCCAGCGCATTTTTAAAGAAAAAGCTCGCTCTGCGCGATGGCAGCACGATGCATAGCTCGCTGATGTTCTCTTTATACTTCTCGTAAATGTATTTCGCGGTTAGCTCCAGGAAAGTCTGCACTGGCTTAATTTTGAATAACTGAATAATTGAATGAGTGAATGGGGAAGCTCTTAATGGATGCTTTCAGTGTTGCCACTGGCATCCAGCGGCAGAAACGGGTTGTAGGCGATCTCCCATAAATTATCATCCGGGTCGGCGATGTAGCTACTATAGCCACCCCAGAATACTTTTTCAGGTTGCTTAAGAACGCGTACACCTTTTGCTTCCAGGGATGCAACTAACTCATCTACTTCTTTTTCGGAGCGGACATTGTGCGCCAGCGAAAAGCCACGGAAGCCTTTACCGTCGGCAGGTACGCCTGCATCATCAGCTAAAGACTCCTGTGGGAAAAGGGCCAGTTGAATGCCGTTCAGCTGAAAGAAAAGGATACTCTCGTTACTGGTTTCCAAGGGCTTCCAGCCAAAGGTGTTGATATAGAAATCACGTGACCGTTGCAGGTTCTTAACTCCTAAGGTTATAAGTGTAATGCGTTGTTCCATGTTACCTCCCCCTAACCCCCTCCTAAAAACAGGAGGGGAACTGGTTTATAGTTTAGTTATTACTTTTAAAGTTCTACTATTAATGGCGCGAGCGTCTTCGCTCGTGACTTTTATTGCGGAGCCTCTGGCCCCCTTTTATTTTAAAACGCTCATTCGGACATCCTTGTCCGAATGCACTCTGTCGGGGATTTCCTAATCCCCGTGTAGCAAGTAACGCGGACTAGGAAGTCCGCAGCAGAATTGGTTTCGGACAAGGATGTCCGAAACAGCAAAATCAAATTCTTAATCCCACCGGGCCAAAGTTCCAACTATAGTTCGACACGAGCGTGGAGGCTCGCGCCATAAACTATTTAATTCTCCTTCCCCTGTTTTTAGGGGAAGGCTGGGATGGGGTTTAAAATGCCAACCCCAACTGCGCAGCAGGTTTATCACCATATTGCCATTCCTGTACTTGCTGCGTATCGAAATAATAGAGCACACATCTTACTTTTTTGTAACCTAACTGCCGGAAACGCACGGCATAATGGTCCAGGCGGTTGCGGTGTTCGGGCTCAGGTGGCGGCGATTTAAATTCTATCAGCACTACGGTTTCGCCATCAAACACGATCCTGTCCGGTTTATACAGGTAAGCGCGGGCATCCAGCACTTCTTTTTCCTGTTCTATGGCTACTTTGTTTGAAAAATAATAAGCCATTTTCGGGTGTTGCACAATTTCAGTTAACAGGCGGTGCAGTTCAGGTTTGTCGCGCTCACTGATGATGCCTTCGTAGCCCATTTGCCGCAGCACCTGGTTTACTTCCGGCGCAAACGTGATCCGCGACAAGGCATAATGCAGTTTACGGTTTACCTGGCGCTGGCGCTGTTGCGTTTCAAAATCGAAGACGTTATTGGCGTGCTGTTTTATTTTCAGACGCTGTTCCCAGTCGGTTGTTACCAGGTGGGTTAGTTCAAAGGTACCTTCTTGCGAACTATAGTTTTGATTTTTAGCCCCATTACCTTTAGCCAGCTGGTAGCAGAATTTGCCGGGCTCCCAGACTTCTTTTTCCTTCAGATACTGGTACAATAAATGGCTTATATTCTTTACCTGGCCATCTGCTTTCGGCATTTTATCTTCCACCAACAGGTCTTTTGCATTGCCTATCAGGTACAACCTTTCTATGGGGCGGGTGAGGGCCACATACAGCATGTTCAGGTTTTCGATAAAGGTCTTCTCTATCTCTGTTTTATACTGATCGCCCAGTTCCGTGCTTTCCAGCTTAGAGCCGATGTTTACCGCCACGCTGCGTAGCTTTCCGGTATAGTTTACAGTCTCCGGTAACTGGCTCCACATTAGCGAACCACGCTTCGGTTCGGTGCTCCAATCCGCAAACGGGATGATAACGATAGGGTAGGCCAGGCCTTTGGATTTGTGAATGCTGGTTATAGTTACCGCGTTCCGGTTTTTAGGCGTATTGATGCTCAGTTTTTCCTTCTGCACATCCCAATAACCCAAGAAGTTGTTCAGGTTGTTGCTGTTCTTTAAACTATACTCCAGCACTAGGTCCAGGAAGCGGAAAATGTATTCGCACTCGTTGTTATGGCCCAGCAAATTAAAAATACGGATAAGTCTTTCGGTCAGCTCGTAAATAGACAGATTGCCGGTATTGCGCTCGTCCAGGTCAAAACCGAGTTCTCTGATATAGTCATAGAAAGCGGCCGGATCTGGTGTGTTGGCTATAGTTGCAATGCGCTGCGTTACCTTTACATCAGGCACCAGGTTCTTCGTAACTATACTTATAAGGTACAGCGCTTCTGATTTCGCAAGTGCATCGTTTGGCCGGTTAAACACCCGAAACAAAGCAATGATAAAGTTTATCACTTCGGCAAACTGCAGCGACAGCGAATCCTGTGAAATAATGTCGTAGCGGCGCTCTTTCAGGAAATTGGCAATGCGTTTGCTGTTCTGGTTGGTGCGGCTGAGTATGGCAATATCGCGCAGTTCGTAGCCTTCTGCCACGGCATTTTCCACCAGATGCACCACCATGTTCAGCATGCTTTCGTTGTAGCTTATCTCTGCCGGGTGAGTGTATTTAGGGTATAGTTCTTCGGTGCGGGTGCAGGTGTCAAAATCATATTTGGTATTGCTGTCGCCTTCGTAAGTGAAAAGCACCTGCACGTGGCCGCCGGTGTTATTCGCGTCCGGAACTTCCTGTATAAAATCAGCATCATAAATAGACGTGAACATGCCAAACTCAGGGTGTGCCTGGCTGGCAAACGTAAAAATGTCGTTGTTGAAATGGATGATCTCGGCGCGGCTTCTATAGTTCTGGTTCAGGTTGTCGGGTTGCAGTACATCGTTATTCAGCGTGTGATAGCGTTCCCTGATCAGATCGGCGTTGCGGCGGTTCTGGTAGAGTTGGGCGGTATTCTTTTTATAGAGGTGCAGAATCTGTTCCATTTCGCCACCACGCCAGCGGTAAATCGCCTGCTTGGCATCGCCCACCACCATGCTAAAGTGTCCCGAGGCAAGCGCATTTTCTACCAGCGGCAACAGGTTGTTCCATTGCAGCACCGAGGTATCCTGAAACTCATCTATCAGGATGTGGTTATACTTTTCGCCGAGGCGCTCATAGATAAAAGGCACCGGTTCCTTCAGCACGATATCAATAATGCGTTTGTTGAACTCCGAAATGTGCACCGTATTTTTATCCAGCTTAATTTCCTGCAGGCATTTTTCCAGCTCGTTCAGTACCGATAGTTTATACAGATGCGGCACGATAGCATTAAGCAGGGTATACATGCCGGCATACGCTTCTTTCCGGTTCTCCAGTTCCAGGTATAACTCGGACAACTGGTCTTTTACACTATCGATCTGGCTAACTATAAAGCTGTTCTTTTTAGCAGATGCGCTGTACCAGCTATCGTTCTCGACGGTTTTGCGGGCATTGCTGTTACTATAGTTCAGGTCTATGATTTTAAGCCAGCGGTAGAAGTAGCCGTAAATGCCATTCTTGCCATACGACAGGTCGGCAGCATCCAGGTTTGCTTGCTCTATGAGTGCTACAGCCTGTGTGGCGGGTTCAACTATAGCGGCTTCTATCTGTTGTTTGGTTTGGCGCAGTTGCTGGTGCACTTCCCTGAAATCTTCCAGCGTAAGCGTCTGCAGGTCGGTAATGGCTTCGTACACCTGTTCATTCAGCAGGTTTTTAGCAAAGTCCGCCAGTTCCTGGGTCAGCATGCTCCAGCTGCGGCCTTCACTTGCTTTTTCCAATATAAACTGCTCCAGGGTTTCGGTCAGCAGGTCGCCTTTTTCATTTTTTACCTTGTCCAGCAACAGCGATACAGCTGTGTTCAGCAGGGTATTCGAATCCAGGTCTACTTCAAAATTGTGCGGTATTTTCAGCTCACGCGCAAAAGCCTGAACGATCTTGTTTACAAAGCTGTCTATAGTGCTTACACTGAAATCGGCATAGTTGTAAAGTACTTGTGTAAAAACCAGACCGGCTCTTCTTCTTATCTCTTCTTTATCAAGGTGTTGTTCCGGGTGGGCTTGCTGTAGTTCGCTGGTTATAGTTTCCAGCAGGTTCTCGCTTTTGGCTTTTGCTTTCTCAGGTAAAGTATCGTCGTTAAAGCCACGTAAAGCTCCCAGAATACGCTCCTTCATTTCGGCGGCCGCATCGTTGGTAAAGGTAATGGCCAGTATAGATCTATAGTAGTCGGGGTTTGGCTGGTGCAAGGCCAGTTTCAGGTATTCCTTGGTAAGCGCGTATGTTTTGCCTGACCCGGCAGAAGAAGAGTATATTTTAAAAACTGATGCCATTGCAGTTGAGATAAAGCCAGGTATAAAGATACACTTTTGCCCGCCCGCATGCCAGTGTTTGCAAGCTTGTAAGTGAAGTAAATTGCTATGCTGCTGATAGTAAAGGTGTAAAATAAAAACAGGCTGCCTGTAGGGGATAGGCAGCCTGTTTCAGTTTATAGTATGTAGAGTTTATGCAAATGCAGGTTCTTCAATACGTTCTTCTGCTGTTTTTGCAGGTATGGCGCTGTTGGCACATACATGGAACATAATGCGGGCCATCGAGATCACGTAATCAGAAATGATACAGTGTTGCTGCTCCAGGCCATTTAATACTTTGCTGCCACCAAGGTTAAACTTGCTTAATTCCAGCACTTCATCAAAGTTCTGGCGCAGCATTTTAAGTGCTTTAAAAGATGGTTCGTTATAATACATCGGGATAACCTGGCAAACGGCATAACTGCCTTTAGCGCGTTCCTGTGCGATCATCTGGCACAACGATTCGGTATTTACTTTATCCAGGTCAGAGATAATAACAAAGAAAACGCTTTTCTTGTCAGTTGTCGCCTTACGGGCCGGCACACTGCCTACCAACATGTTACGGCTAACGGAAGAGCCATGCACAAACGCTTCATCCTTCAGAATTTTGTTGTGAATTTTAAAAGCCAGCGCACCAGAAGCAATTAGATTAAAGTCTTTGCCTTGAGTTGAAATTTTTGTAAAATGTAACATAAGTGAGGGACTAGGGGGTTTAAGGTTTTGTTTAATTGATTTTCAGTAAGCGGTGTATTGCTACACATGCTCATTAGCTTCTGTTCAATAAGGCTTGTAGGTAATATGGGGCAGGGGAGTACCGGGGTTAGGTACAGTTTAATCGGGCATAAGGGTCAGTAGTTTTTGGTTTCGGATTTTGTAAACTACGGCACTTGGTTAAAAATAAATGTTTAAATATTTAAATTACTGGTAAACGTATGCCTTAAATGGGTGAATTGACTACAATAACGTGTGGTCATAAAAAAGGTTGTACACAAGTAATTTAAAAAGTAATAAAATTTAATTAAATATTTACATGTTATACTCCCTTTAACCAGCTAATGTTACAGCCTTAAGTATAGAATTATACTAATATTTTAATATTGATCCCAGATTACATATTATGGCAGTATTTGGGAACATTAGTAATTGACGTAAAAACCTCGTACCTTTGCAGCCGATTTGGAATAAGTCTGATTTACTGGTATAACTGGCAACGCCACAATTGGATAACCTTTATTTTTTGTTTTTCGATACGTATCATAGGGATAGGTAAAAACAGGCTACTCCAGAGAGTTATTTTCAGTAATAAAAAATTAGATGAACAAAATCAGATTTGACGAGCTTCCGCTTTCGCCGGAAGTTCAGCGTGCTATCGCAGACATGGGCTTCGAAGAAGCCTCTCCAATCCAGACAGAAGCAATACCAGTTATTATGGAAGGCCGTGACATTATCGGTCAGGCACAGACGGGTACAGGTAAAACTGCCGCTTTTGGTATTCCAACTATAGAAAGCATTGATGAGAACGACCGCAGTGTGCAGGCGCTTATCCTTTGCCCAACCCGCGAACTGGCTATCCAGGTAGCTGGCGAGATCCAGAAATTAATTAAGTATAAGCCAAATATCAGCATCGTTCCTATTTACGGTGGCCAGGCATACGACCGTCAGCTGCGCGCTTTAAAGCAAGGTGTTCAGATTGTGATTGGTACGCCGGGTCGTGTAATGGACCACGTAGAACGCGGTACTTTAAAGCTTGACAAGATCCGTAAGATCATTTTGGATGAAGCAGATGAGATGCTGGACATGGGCTTCCGTGATGATATCGAGTTTGTATTGAGCAAAATGCCGGAAGAGCGCCAGACGATCTTCTTCTCGGCTACGATGTCTAAGCCGATCATGGACCTTACCAAGCGTTACCAGCAGGACCCGGTGATCGTTAAGGTGGTTCATAAAGAGCTTACCGTAACTAACATCGACCAGATCTACTTTGAGGTGCGTAACAGCATGAAGCAGGAAGTACTTTCGCGCGTGCTGGATATGTTCAACATGAAGTCTGTTGTGATCTTCTGTAATACGAAGCGCATGGTGGATGAACTGGTAACAAGTCTGCAGAGCCGTGGTTATTTAGCCGATGCCCTGCACGGTGACCTTAACCAGAACCAGCGTTCTAACGTGATGGGTAAATTCCGTAACGCACAGCTGGAGATACTGGTAGCTACTGACGTAGCAGCCCGTGGACTGGATGTAGAGAACGTGGAAGCCGTATTTAACTACGACCTTCCGCAGGACGAAGAAGCTTACGTGCACCGTATTGGCCGTACAGGTCGTGCCGGTAAATCAGGTAAAGCTTTCTCTTTCGTGTCTGGCCGTTCTGATATGTATAAGCTGAAGGATATCATGCGCTATACTAAAGCCAATATCCAGCTACAGCAGGTACCTACTTTTGAAGATGTGAACGAACTGCGCACCAGCATGTTCCTGGATAAAGTGCGTGAAGTACTGGAGAAAGGTAACCTGACCAAGCATATCGCAAACATCGAGAAACTTGTAACCGAAGACTATACTTCGCTTGAAATTGCAGCTGCCTTACTTAAAATGACTTTGAAAGAAGCTAAAGTTAAGGAAGCTGGTAAAGAAGCTGAAAAAGGACTAGGTTTCTCTAAGGAAGGTTTCGACCGTCTGTTCATTACGATCGGTAAAAAAGACCGCGTTCATCCAAAGGACCTTATCGACCTGTTAGCTGCAAACTCTGATATTCCTGCTGCTAAAGTGGGTGATATTGACCTGTACGACAAATTCAGCTTTGTTGAAGTGCCTTCAGAATATACTGCCAATATACTTGAGAAAGTAGGCCGTATTGAAGTGGACGGACGCATGGTGGTTGTTGAGAAGTCTGATAAAAAAGGCGGCGGCAAAGAAGGCGGTGAGCGTGAAGATCGCGGCGGAAGAGGTGGCAGCCGTTTCGGCGGTGGTGACAGAGACCGTGATCGTGGCGACCGTGGTGGCAGCCGTTTTGGTGGCCCACGTGGTGGCGGAGACCGTGACCGCGGAGGCGACAGAGGTGGTAGCCGCTTTGGTGGTGGAGACCGTGACAGAGGCGGTGACCGCGGTGGAAGCCGTTTTGGTGGAGAAAGAGGCGGAGATCGTGACCGTGGAGGTGACAGAGGTGGTTTCCGTAGAAAAAGATTTTAATTCTTAATAACCTTTGCCTGCTACAGGCGTATACATAACTATACAGCTTTAGAAGCTTAAAAACTTCATTTAACTGTTAGAATAAGCCGACTTGAAACGTCGGCTTATTTGTTTTATAGGGTTCTGGTAATATTTGCCGATAATTTTCTTCAAACTATAACCTTCCTGTAAAACGAGGCGTAAAAGGATTATCATAAAAAGGTTGGAAGATTACCTAATTGCTCACGCAGTTAGTTATAAAAAGGGTTACATCAGACGGATGTAACCCTTTTTATTTTTATGCCTATAGTTCCCGCTATGAATTCCGGAGAATAAACTATATTGGTGTTATACGATGTAGTAAGTGAGTGATGTAGGCAGAAAGTTTCGTGCTGATTTTACTATCTATTCTACATATACGGTGCAGATAAGCTGAATAGCGTTTCGTATATCCAATAGGTAAAACTATATAGAAAATTGATAGATCAAGTATATAAAGCGTGCGATACCCTTTGTCTTAATCTTTACTATTTTCTCCTGCTCAGAGATAGAAATAAATACCACTCAAGAAGCAACATCAGTTATACCTTCTAGTGCCATGGAAATTGCTAAAGAAAGGTCAGTTGCTGGTATTAAGGAAAAGGATGAATCCAAAACATTACAAGGTAAAAAACTAAGAATGGAGACATTCACTTATATTCCAGAAGAATATTATGGCTGTGGGTGTAGCTTGTTTTTAACAGAACAGGATGAGAAAGCAGATATCCATATCTATCGAGACGCCGGTGATATTGCCATGATAGTACTGAACGGAAAAATTCATAGGATGGAATATAAAGGCGAACTCAATGGTGTTACTACTTATTCTAATGATTCAATAAAAGTGGAGAGAGTTCATGCAAAAGCGATTGAAAGTACAGAGATGGAGGAAACAGTGGATGTTGAAGGAGTACTTACTATTACTAAAGGCAAAGACAAACTTGAGAAAAAGTATATCGGGTATTGTGGCTGCTAAACGGTGATTATAACTCTAATCCAATAGCATACTTAGCAAACAAGGGCACATAATTTCGACTTCGACTAAGCCGAACTCATATTATGAATAAATCCATAGCCCACAAAAAAAGGAGCTTTAAGCTCCTTTTCATATTTCTTAAACTATAGTTATAGTTTATGCTTCGCTTCTTGCCTTATCGCGCAGGGCACGGATGTGGTCATGTGCATGTTTTACATCCATGTACTGCTGCTCAACTATCTGCTTCAGGTTACCTGGTAAATCTGCCTTGCGGGCTTCCTCAAACGCTTTAACGGCATAGTCCTCGCCACGCTCGCACTCTTCCAGAATTCTTGTTCTGTCCTTTGAACTGATAGCAGATTTAATATCGATCCAGATTCGGTGAACAGTACCTTCAAGTGAGCTGGACTCATCGTCGGTTTTACCCATTTTATGAAGTTCTGCCTGTAGTTCTGTTATCATGCTATCGCGCTGCACAGCGTATTTCATAAAAAGTTCTTTCAGGTCTCTGTCTTCCACATCTTCAGCGGCAGTTTTGTATCCTTTGGCGCCATCCTTACATCTTTCTATCAGATGGTGCACTGTCGAGAATACTTCTTTATTGATTTCCATAGTTTTGAAGGTTTAGTTACTATATGCGATATTACTCATATACGTAACGTAAAGTTACTCAGGGCGGTTATAGTTTGGCTGCCATGGCACTACCCGCCAGGAAACCCGTTGTCCAGGCAGCTTGGAAATTAAAGCCACCGGTTATACCGTCAATATCCAGCACTTCGCCTGCAAAATATAAACCGGTATGCAGGCGGCTTTCCATATTCTTCATGTTCACCTGGCTCAGGTCTATTCCGCCACAGGTCACAAACTCTTCTTTAAATGTGCTTTTGCCCTTCACTTCCACAGCCATCCGGAGCAGCGCTTCAACCAGTTTATTGGTGTTTTTAGCTGGTAGCTCGGCCCATTTCGTTTCAGGTTGGATTTCGGCCAGTGTGGTTAAAGCTTTCCAAAGGCGTTGCGGCAGGCCAAATAGTGCGTTTGTAATTACTACTTTTTTTGGATGACTTTGTCTATAGTTCTGTAATTCAGTTCGTAGGCTTTCTTCCGTGTAAGTCGGTATCCAGTTTATCAGTGCTGTAAAGGTATAGTTCTGGTCATGGAATATTCGAGCTCCCCAGGCAGATAACTTCAGTACAGCCGGGCCACTATAACCCCAATGGGTTATAAGCAACGGACCTTCGTACTCCAGTTTCTGCCCGGCAATGCGTACTCTGGCATGAGGAACCGAAACACCCATCAGCTCCTTCAGCGGGTTGCCCGGTACATTAAACGTAAACAACGACGGTACAGGCTCCTGTATCGGGTGGCCAAGCTCACGCAACCAATCGTAACCGGTGGCTTTAGGATTCCCTCCGGTGCATATCAGCACTTTATCAGCTTTTATTTCGGTACCGTTGCTTAATTGAACTATATAGTTGAGCTGGTTTATAGTTGCGTCAGGGGGAGTGATGAGGGAAACTCCAACACCCGTTTTTATATTTACGCCAGCTTTGCGTGCTTCCTGCAACAAGCAATCCGCTATAGTTTGGGAGCTGTCGGTAACGGGAAACATACGTCCATCTGCTTCGGTTTTAAGTTTTACACCGCGCTGCTCAAACCAGGCAACCGTTTCCTGTGCGCCAAATGTTTTAAAAGCATCTTTCAGTGGTTTTGCTCCGCGCGGGTAATGTTGCGACAATGGGCCAGGAGAGAAGCAGTTATGTGTTACGTTGCATCGCCCACCACCTGAAACCAGTACCTTAGCCAACAACTTATTTGTTTTCTCGAGCAACACTACATCTACATCAGGGTTAACCTGTGCACACGTTATCGCCCCAAAAAAACCGGCAGCCCCACCACCAATCACTACTACTTTATAACTCATTGTTGATTGTTAATTGATGATTGCTTAAGCAGCTATCGCAGATATTTAAACAATCAGCAATCAACAACCAGCAATCAAAAAGCAAAGATACTAAAAGAAGTGCATGGGGTCGGGGTACTGAAACACGTATGGCAGATCATCTTTCAGTTTTTGGTTGCTGATGAGCTTAAAGTTGGTTTCTGCCATCTCCAGGAAAGTTGGAGGCTCCAGGTCAAGGGCCATGGTAGCAGCAGGGTAAAAGTCTTTGCGCATCGGGTGCACATCGGAGCAGGCATTGTAAATTTCGCCCCACTTTTCCTGTTCTATAATGCGCTTTAGTATCAACACACAATCATCGCGGTGGATCAGGTTAACAGGCGCATCGCCTCCCGGTACATCTTTCTTGCCTGCCATAAATCTACCTGGTCTACGGTCTTCGCCAACCAGTCCGGCAAACCGAACTATAGTTGTCAGCCACTCTTCGCGATCCATAAATAGTTTTTCAGCACGGAGCAGGGCATAGCCGGGATCACTTTCTTTTGTAAGGGCAGTATCTTCTTCGGTAACGATACGGTTCAAGTCGTTATACACGGAAGTAGAGGAGGCGAACAATACTTTCTTAACTGGCGAATCCAGCATAGCCCTTAAAAGCAGGTTCAACTGTTCCAGGTAACTGCTTCCGGCATCGGAGCGCAGTTTAGGCGGTATGTTCAGCACCAGCACATCTGCCTCCAGGAAATCGGCCAGGGATGCTTCGTCCAGTGCTTCGGGTTGCAGGTTTACCAGGTAAGGTTGTATGCCTTTCTGCGCCAGCATATCCAGTTTGGCAGGCGAGGTGGTAGCGCCTTTTACGCGTTTTCCTGAATTTACCAGTGTCTCCGCTAACGGCAGGCCCAGCCATCCACAACCTAATATGCTGATATCAGCTTTTTCGCTCATGTAGTTAGTTTATAGTTTATAACAAAAGCACAGGCATCCTGTTACAGCTTCCGGGAAGTAAAGTTGCACTATAAAGCCATCCAAAGCAAAATTCACTTAAATGCAGTACGATGTAGTGGTAATCGGTTCTGGTTTTGGCGCACTGTCGGCGGCAGCTTTGTTGTGCAGACGCGGGCTAAGTGTCTGTATCTTGGAACAGGCCAAATACCCGGGTGGCTGCGCGACAACTTATAAGCGAAAAGGATACTGGTTTGAGACGGGTGCTACCACTTTGGTTGGCTTAGACGAAAACATGCCGCTGCGCTACCTGCTTGATGAAACCGGTATTCAACTACCAAACTTGCGCAAACTGGAAGTGCCCATGCAGGTCTGGTTAAGCAACGGCGAAATTATTACCCGGTACCCTGACCTGGAGCAATGGATAGCTGAGGCAGAACGGGTTTTTGGCAAGCCTGGTCAGCGTGCATTCTGGGAGCATTGTTATAAAATCAGTCAACAGGTATGGCGTGTTTCGTTGCAGCAACAAAGTTTTCCGTTTTCCAACTATAAAGATCTTTTACAGGCAGCAGCTTCCTTCCGCCCAGCCCAGTTGCAACTCATTCCCGGCGCGTTCCGGACAATGGAAAATGTTTTGAGGCGCTTTGATCTGTTGGATAACCGGTTGTTTGTAGATTTTGTAAATGAGCAGCTCCTGATCACAGCCCAGAATTATTTGGCAGAAGTGAATGAGCTTTTCGGGGCAACGGCCCTTTGCTACACCTTGTATGGTAACTATTACCTGGATGGCGGCTTGATAAACCTGGTAAAACCTGTGCTTGATTACTGCCTGGCGAATGGGGCAACTATAAAATACGGGCATGAAGTAACACGTATTATTCCTGGTAATGGCAACTATACAACTATAACCGCAAAAGGAGAATTTACCAGCCGCTTTGTGCTAAGTGGCGTGCCACTGAACAACACACAAAACTTGTTCGAAAACCCAACTATAAAAAAGAAGCTACAACAATACATTTTAACATCTGAGAAACTGAACGGAGCTTTTACCATGAGCCTCGTGCTGAAAAGAAAGATGGAACTACCTGTGCTTCATCATCAGCTTCATGTTCCGAGAGGGTTGCCACTTATTGGTAGCAAAAGCATTTTTATCAGTTTCAGTCACCCTTCAGATGCGCTTCGAGCACCGGAAGGAGAGCAGTTAGCCAGTATCAGCACGCATATTGCCCACCCGCAAAATATGATCATCTACGATAAGCAGATCATCGAAAAAGCCATACTCGCCAGGCTGGAAGAAGCCGGACTTGTATTGCCAGAAGATATCATTTCTTATCAGTCTGCCACACCGGGTGCCTGGCTGTTCTGGACAGGCAGAGCGTACGGAGCAGTTGGTGGCTACCCGCAGTACAAACACATTAAACCTTGGCAAATGAAAGATGCCCGCCTGGATCATAAAGGAGCTTATGTGTGTGGCGATACAGTCTATCCGGGGCAGGGTATAGTTGGTGTATGCCTGAGCGGTATCATCGCCTTCCGTAAACTCATGCAGGATCATTATCGGGCCTAACATTTCTACTATCCTAATTCAGAGTCAAGTTCCCTGAAGTTCTGAAGAACTATAATTCCTGCAAACTGCTGTTCTGAAGTTTCGGAAAATTTACTCGCAGAATCAATACTTATCTTTAATGTTGTAACATTGTTTGTCGTTGATTATCAAGACTATAGTTGGTATTTTAGAATATTAACGAAATGGCATATGATGAAAGAAAGAACTTATGATCATATAACAAAAAATTAATATTCAGATAAGTATGATTCCGTGGCAACCTGCCATCTTTATTAGATAAATCAACCCTATATCTAAATGAAAAAATCTTTACATCGTGTATTGTATCTGGCCCTGGCTGGCCTGATGCTAGTATCCTGTTCAAGGGACAATGTGCAACCTGACGGAGTTGTAAAAGACCTCGACGGCGTTTCGAAGGTAGCGAATGCAACCGCCACAAAAGACGGAAACATGGCTATGGGTAACCCTAGCGGGGCCGGCACCAGTTACTCTAATTACCTGATCAACAAAAGCCAGTATTCTATGTCGTATAACAGCTACCGTGGTACGCCAAACTGGGTAAGCTGGCATTTGAGCAGCGCCTGGCTGGGCAGTACACCGCGCCAGGATGATTTCAGAGCAGATAATTCGCTGCCGACTGCTTTTTACCGTGTTACGCCTGCTGATTACACCGGCAGTGGTTTCGACCGTGGTCATAATACGCCATCTGCTGACCGTACGCTTACAGTTACTGACAATTCAGCGACTTTCCTGATGAGCAACATGATTCCGCAGGCACCTACCAATAACCAGCAGACATGGGCAAACCTGGAGAACTACTGCCGTACGCTGGTAAACCAGGGCAACGAACTATACATTATTATGGGTAGCTACGGTACTGGCGGAACAGGAAGTGCTGGTTATAAAACTACACTGGCCGGCGGAAAAGTAACTGTGCCAAACCGCATCTGGAAAGTTATAGTTGTATTGCCTGTAGGCACCGGCGACGTTTCCCGTGTTACATCCAGCACACGCGTTATTGCTATCGATACGCCTAACTCAACTTCCATCAGCAGCAGCTGGGGTGGCTACCGCACCACTGTAGATGCCATTGAAACTAAAACCGGCTACAATATTTTATCGAATGTTTCGAGCACTGTGCAGAGCGTTATAGAAGCCCGCGTAGATGCCGGCCCGACTCAATAAACCCAAACCCACGATTCCAGTTACACGAAAACAGCCCGGTTATTTGCCGGGCTGTTTTGTTATCAGGTCTCTACAACTATTGTTCTTAATCCGGCAAAGTCACCTTCGGGGGTTTTGCCTAATATGTAGGCGGTAATACTTATTTCATCGGCCTTAAAAACCTGCACATCCTGCAGCAGGTCGTGTAGTTTCTGTTGCAGTTGTTTGTAGCGTTCCACTTCCTGTTTCCGCTCCTCGCCATCTTCGGGGTACAGGTGCACCATGTTCCTGAAAAAGTGGTCGAGTTCCTCGGTCTTGATTTCGGCACCGTTAGATTTACCTGCCAGCGATGCCACGGTGTTCGCATTTAAAGGCAGGTGCTGGGTGTTTTCAAAGTAATAGAACTCAAAGGGGTTATCGGTTTCGCTACGCATCAGGAGCCCGTCGTAAAGTGGCTTCAGTTCTTTTTCTAGTTGATCTTTGCTCATAAGGAGGTCATAGTTTTCAAAAGGAACGTACTTTTTAAGCAATTACCAATATGCTTGCTTATATTTAGCAAACACCAATGGTGCAGCTATTATACGGAGCTGATTTAACTTTAAACTGAAAATTTGTTATGAAGGCAGAACCAATGCTGAAAGAAGGTGCCCTGCAAGGCAAAACAATTATAGTTACAGGTGGCGGCACCGGTCTGGGTCGCTCTATGGTTAAATATTTTCTTGAGCTGGGCGCCAACGCCGTGATATGCAGCCGTAAGCTGGATGTACTGGAAAAGGCTGCTGAAGAGCTGATGCAGGAAACCGGTGGAAAGGTTTTGCCAATTGCCTGTGATGTGCGCAAATACAATGAAATAGAAGCCATGCTGCAGGCAACTATAGATACCTTTGGTGGAGTAGATGTGTTGGTAAACAATGCAGCCGGAAACTTTGTAAGCCCGACAGAGCGCCTGAGCCATAAAGCTTTTGATGTGATAACCGACATCGTACTGAAAGGAAGCTACAACTGCACGCTGGCCCTAGGCAAACATTGGATAGAAAAGAAACAACCCGCCACTATACTGAACATTGTAACCACATATGCCTGGACAGGTTCCGGTTACGTAGTACCATCAGCCTGCGCCAAGGCAGGCGTACTGGCCATGACGCGCTCGCTGGCATCGGAGTGGGCGAAATATGGCATCCGTTCCAACGCTATTGCCCCGGGACCGTTCCCGACAGAAGGAGCCTGGACCCGCTTGTTCCCGAAACAACTGGCCGATAAACTGGATCCCATAAAACGTATACCGGTTGGCCGTTTTGGAGAGCACCAGGAACTGGCAAATTTAGCAGCTTACCTGGTGTCTGATTATGCCTCGTTTGTGAATGGTGAAGTGGTAACTATAGATGGCGGCGAATGGTTGTATGGAGCCGGCGAGTTTAATTCGTTTGATATGATACCGCAGGAAATGTGGGATGCTATGGAAAAGCAGATGCGCGGCAAAGGCCAATAACGATAGTTCTATAGTTGAGCAAACGAAAAAGCAGCGCCCTAGCCGGCGCTGCTTTTTCGTTTTATAGTTTGTAAACCTTATTGTCCGGCTACCAAAACATATGTTAAAATTACTCCGAAACCTATTCCCCAGTTAGTCCAGACTTTTCTGTTTTTGGTCTTTCTTGCCTCGTATTTGTAGCCTGTACTATAATCCTCATTTTTCATTAGTTCATGATTAGGATAGTCCAGGTTTTGGTCTTGTGGTTTTACAGACGATGTAACAATAGCTGGCACAAGTCCAACTAAAGGAGACAAAAGTAAAGTAGTAACCAGTGTGCCTGTTCCTGCACCTTTATAACCCTTGTAATGAACCTTAGCATCCTGTTGGCCTTTATTATATAGTTCAGCCGGACTTAAAGTAGTTGTATTATAAGTAACAACCGGCGTTGTTTCTACAGAAGCGACAGGTTCTGTGGTGCTGGCAGTAAGTGCACCTGGTTTTTGCGAATCGTTAGTAGGTTTAGCATTACCCTGTATAAAGCTATCTGTACCTGTAAATATTTCTTCAGTGTTGTTTGCGTACTTTACAAGCAGCACATCAGCCTTAGCCAGGGTGTAAGTCGGCCCATCAGGATTCTCGAAGCGTTTGTATTTGATTTCGGTAGGAGTGATCTCCAACACTTTTGCCTGCACGCCCTCACCGTTTTTCTTGGTAATAACATCCTGTGCAAAGCTTGTGGTAGCTACAAAAGCCAGCAGGATAAAAGAAAGTAAATGTTTCATCATAAGTTGATAATAGTTTGTTTTCAATATTGAAATCTATTACCAAAACTACCAGACTAAAAGGATATAGTCAAATATTTATATGTCTATATTTATAGTTAACACAGGATGCACTTCGTGAGTTGCCGATCTTTATAGTTGCAGAATTATACCTGTGTTTTAACCAAAATTGGTTCTTGCTTTGGGCTTATGTGTTCTTGTTTAGTAGTAGGTTTATCACGGTTGCCTGTTATTACCTGGAACAAACAAGGTGTTGTTCTCCGCAGTACTTCGCCTGCTACTATGCTTGCCAGTATCACAACTATAGGAGCGAACAGGTACACCAAAAGCGAAGTGATCTCAGTGCCGGAGTAGAGCATTATTAAAAGCCCTTTCTTTATAATGGTTAGCAGCGGCTCATGAAAGGCGTAAATAAAGAAGGGGGAAACAGCACTGAATAGCCACTTACGGTTAATGATCCGGGTCTTATCCGCTACTGTATTTATACAGCGCCATGTAGCTACGAACCCTATAACTATAGCCAGTTTGTGCAGCAGCATTAATACCACTTGGTTTTCGTAGCCTAGGAAGCTTAACTCCGTTTTAAAAACAAGCAATCCCACCCAAGCAAACAGCACCGGTAAAAAGTTATAGTTGGCCTTTATTTTTGCTAGTAGCACGGGGTTGGTTTTAAGATAACAACCCACTGAAAAGAACAGCAGCGATTCGGATACGAATATTCCAAAATCCAGGTCAGCGAACCATGCAATAGCCAAAAGTGCCAGGAAGTTCTCCTGCAGGTATTTTACAAGGAGCCAGACTGCCGTAGCCACCAGGGCAAGCATCATCAGGTCGCGCAGGAACCATAACTGATAGGGGATAGGGTGCAAAATAAGCGTGGTAAGCAGTTGCTCCGAACTCATATCCCGGATGATTCTGTTCGGGAAGTACGGTGTAATGGAAGGAAAAAGCTGCAATACATAATACAGACCAATACCAAATGCCGACCAAAGCAGGAAAGGGATTAGCAAAGATGGAATCCGTTTATGTAATTTCTGTAGGATAACTGCCGCTTTTGGTTTAAACCCGATAAAGAAAAGAAATCCTGAAACGGTAAAGAACAATGGAGTAGCCACGCGGGCAATGCCATGTGAGATAAAATCCTGAATAAAAGTATTATAGTTCTTATGTTCTGTTAACGCTCCCGCAAAACCATTCAGATCCAGGGTATACGCGTGCACATAAACTACCAGTATCATCGAAACCAACGATAACAACCTTATTTTAAAGCTTAACTGTTTATCGATTTGTTCCATGGCTAAACTATGCAGTTACTGTAGCTGATGATATTACTTATGGGGAGTGCATTTACCGGACTATCCACTATAAATTAACAATACTTAATATTTATTTAAAAGTTGCATTATAGAAAGGTCAACACTGTTATATATTGTGGTGTAGAGTAAAAATGCTGTAAAATATGTTTGCGCAGGATAGGATTATCATAAAAAGGTACCTGAACTATTCCTTCGGCATGTTTTAAAAAGTGTAGCATATCAACCTGAATTGGGCGGTTGCCTTAAATAATTACCTCTCTCATTTTTAACCGTAGTATCTTTGCAGGTATAAACCAAACTATACAGTATGTCAATTGCTGCTTTAGGTCTGTCTCAGGCGTTGCAAAAAGCTATTAAAGAACAAGGATACACTGCCTTGTACCCGATACAGGAGCAGGCAATACCTGCCATTCTTAAAGGGAAAGATGTGCTCGGCATTGCACAGACTGGTTCCGGAAAAACGGCAGCTTTTGCGTTGCCTATACTAGAGTTATTGCAAAAAAAGACAACCTCCCACAATCGTTTTGTAAAATGCCTGGTACTGGTGCCAACCCGCGAACTTGCCATCCAGGTGGAAGAAACGTTCTATAGTTTGAGCCTGCATTTGCCCCAGAAAATAAAGACGCTGGCTGTTTATGGTGGTGTTTCTATTAATCCGCAGATGATGAAGCTGAGCGGAACAGATGTGCTGGTTGCTACTCCTGGTCGTTTGCTGGACTTAATAGACCATAATGCTGTCAAGCTTTCGGAAGTAGAGATACTGGTGCTGGACGAAGCCGATAAGATGCTTAATCTGGGCTTTAAGGAAGAAATGGACCGGATATTCGGCTTGTTACCGGCACAGCGTCAGAACCTGTTATTTTCGGCTACGCTGGGCGGGGATATCCAGACTATAGTTGAGTCACAGTTGCGTAACCCGGTAACTATAGCTGTTGAAGCCGAAGCCTCTGTACCCGAACTGATAGACCAGGTGGCTTACCAGATATCTCCTGAAAAGAAAGGCCCATTGCTGCGTTATCTCATCAAACAGGAAAACATGGAGCAGGTGCTGGTCTTCGCATCCTCCATCCGGACGGCAGATAACATAGTTGGTAAACTTAAGAAGAATGGGGTAGAAGCAGCAGCCTTGCACGGCGATAAAAGCCAGGGAGCCCGCACTGAAGCACTGAAGCAATTTAAAGCCGGTAAAATACGCGTGCTGGTAGCCACTGACCTGGCTTCGCGCGGTATCGATATCAAGTTTTTGCCCTTTGTTATTAACTATGAATTGCCGCGCTCACCCAAAGATTATGTGCACCGTATTGGTCGTACTGGTCGTGCTGAAGCTTCTGGCAAAGCTATTTCTCTGATTACCCCTGAAGATGCACACCATTTCAAGATCATCCAGAAAAAAATGGGCAAGCAGGTACCTATAGTTCAGACAGATGACCTGGATTTAAAGGGAGTGTAACTTGTTGAACGATAACCTATAAAGCCGTTAGTCTGAAGTAGTTTTATTAAGTAGAACGATATACTTTTATTGTCAAATGTTATAGTTTGATTTTAGTAAGAGCGAAAGCTATGAATTTTGTAGATGAGCCTATAGAAGCTTAATTAAGAGCGGCTTTGTAAGACTTTATCATAGATTTTTTTCACCTGCAGGTCGCCGAAACCATAAACTCCTTCCCGCTTCGTGAACTCCTCGAAAATGGAAGTAAAATTCACATTCTTATCTGAAATCAATTCTGCAATTACTTTTTCGGGACGCCCTAGTTTACCCGGTGCCGGGAAGCGTGCTATATGGGCCTGACAAACTTCTCTTAGGTAAGGGAAGCTTAAAAATTGTTGTTCAGACAACTTTCTGAGCTTAATAAGATCATGTTCTTTGTAAGCATTCCAGATACTTTGTGATAGCTGTAGGTCCTTCTCGGTTAGCGATAGCCTGTTGTTAAAGCTGTAGTACAATTCTTCAGAGCCTGCTGAGCCGAAGTCTTGCCAGATATCTGTCTTTTTCAGGTAGGATGGGTAAACAATAAATACCTTTTTTTCGATGGAGAGCTGGTGAAGCAAGGAAATTATAAACCACATGTTGGCCATGCAAAACAAATCATATCCGAACCACAAATTAAATTCTGAATGATCGGGTGCCTGTAGCAGCTTTTCAAATTCTGTTACTACTTTTTGATGATAAGTATCTGAAGTACTGGGATAGGTTTCTGATAGATAGGTAGCCCTGGTTTTAATGAACTCATCAAGCGAATTTCCTGAAAGTCCACCTTCAATTAAACATTCACGCATCACAATTACTTCACCTTTCAACCCCAGGGCTAGAAACCTGTCAGTTAAAGCATCCCCATTTAGAATCTGAAATATCATGCTGGTGTGAATAGGTATTTAGTTATTGCTTATTTTACTTACTGAATTTGTTCGGGGTAGATAGGCTGCTATTCGTTTTTAAATGTATAAAGACGGTGATATATCTGCAAACATTTTGTGCTTGCCAGTCTGTGACAAGTAGTAGACGATATTATAAAGCTTTCCTGCTGAAGTTATAGCTATATCATTCTCATTTTTATGCATGATTACAAATATTTGCCAACTACTGTATAAACTAAAGCATACGCTTATCTAATCTATATACGGAGTACTTTATAACAGTATTTTAAAGTTTAGAGCTTTCGAATAGTTATATAATATTTAGCTACTAACAGCATAAAGTGAGAATAACTAAATGTTCAACCATAAAAAAGCCCCGCCTAAACTATAGACGGGGCTTTTGGTAACTATAAACTATAGAAGTGCTTAGTTTACTTCAGCAGCTTCTTTTTTCTTCTTTTTGGCGGCCTTCTCTAGTTTGCGTTTCTCTTTTTTAGAAAGCTCTTTAGTTGGTTCGGCTGTTTTGCGTGCATCTACCTGCGGTAAACCCGATGTGTTGTCAGTAACCAGTGTCATCTCTTTTACAAGATGGCCGGCACCGGCAAACTTATCCACTATAAACAGCATGTAGCGGGCATCAACAGCAATGTTACGCACCTGGTCCGGGTTGTAAGCGATGTCGCTCATAGTGCCTTCCCAGTTACGGTCGAAGTTAGTGCCTATCAGCTGGCCATTGGCGTTAATAACCGGTGAACCAGAGTTACCGCCTGTTGTATGGTTAGAGGCTATAAAGCCTACCGGCATTTCGCCATTCATGCCATACGGGCCGTAATCCTTCTTCTCGTATAGTTCGCGCAGTTTTTCAGGTATCACGTAATCTTCTACGCCGGTCATGGCAGCTTTTTCCATAATGCCTTCCAGGGTAGTATAGTAGTTATACGTTACGCCATCTAGCGGCTCGTAAGGCTCTACCTTACCGTAAGCAACGCGTAGCGTAGAGTTAGCATCCGGGTAGAATTTCTTATCCTGCTGCATAGCTCGCAGACCTGTAATATACTTTCTGTAAAGCAGGTTCAGGTTATCGTTAACTGCTGTATAGGTTGGCAATACCTGTGTGCGGTAATGCATGTCGATGGCGTTGGAAAGGGCAAAGGCCGGATCTTTCTGAAGCACATCGGTTTTGCCAGCTTTTACATCAGCTAACAGTTTTTTAACACCGGCCTCAGAAGTTAACCTGGATTTGCTGTAAATCTCATCGGCCAGTTTAGTGAAGTCGCCTTTGGTTTTAGCGCCTGCAGTTCTCACCGCTTCCGGCAGTAATTTCTTGTCAAGGTCGTTGTAATACATGCCCATCAGAGCGACAAAAACTTTCTTGTCGGTAGGGGCATTATAGTTCTTAAAGAAACCGGCAGCGCCGTTTTCGAGTCTTTCCACCTGCGCATTAATTTCTGCCTGTGGTGCTTTTGCCGCAATCATTTCCTGCAGTTTTCCGAAGCCGCTGGCATAACGGATCAACTCTACACCGTTTGCAGCTTCCATAATGTAATCGCGGGAAATGGTGATACCATCCAGAGCTTTATAGTTCTTCTCAAACTCAGTCATCAGGTTGCCATATTCCTGCTTGCGTGTCGGATCAGCATTTACCCAGCTCATAAACTGGCGCTCCAGTTCCTGCTTTTTCTCGATGGCGTTTGCTTTTTTTAGACCGCGGTTCTCACCGGTCCATTTTTTCCAGTAGTTGGCAATGCTCGCATACTTGGCTGCATACTGAATACGCACGGCATCAGAAGCTTTCATGTCTTTGTCAAGTATCTGCAGCTTCGTATCGCGGATATTGATCTTGGCAGGGTTAGATACCTCGTAGATATCTTCAATAGCATGCGAAGTCAGGTACTCGTTTGTACGGCCTGGGAAACCAAACACCAGCGTAAAGTCATTCTCTTTTACGCCGCTAAGCGAGATCGGAAGATGGTGCTTCGGCTTGTAAGGTTTGTTGTTTGGCGAGTACTCAGCAGGCTCGTTATTTGGGCCGGCATAAATACGGAAAAGCGAGAAGTCGCCGGTATGGCGTGGCCACATCCAGTTATCAGTATCGCCACCAAATTTACCTATTGATGAAGGCGGTGCACCAACCATACGGATATCCTTGTACGTTTCGGTGATATACATATAGTACTCGTTGCCATAGAAGTAAGGCTTGATAACAGCATCGTAATGCGTACCTGCCGTAGATTCTTTAGCAACTTTAGCAATGTTTTTCTGGATGATGGCTTCGCGCTCAGCTTCTGACTTAGCGGCATTTGCACCTGCTAATATCTGCTTGGTCACGTCTTCCATGCGAACTATAAAAGTGGCAGTCAGGCCCGGGTTAGGCAGTTCCTGCTCTTTCGTCATCGCCCAGAAGCCTTTGGTCAGGTAGTCATTTTCTACAGAGCTGTGCTGCTGTATCTGGCCGTAACCGCAATGGTGGTTGGTAAGCAAAAGACCTTCCGATGAGATCATTTCGCCGGTACAAAATCCGCCGAACGATACGATGGCATCTTTCAGGCTGGACTGGTTTACACTATAAATGTCGTCGGCAGAGAGCTTCAGGCCCTTCTTCTGCATATCAGACTCGTTGAGCTGCTTCAGGAGCATTGGTAGCCACATGCCTTCGTCGGGGCGTGCAGAGCTGATACCAATACTCAACCAGACAGCTGCTATAAAAGCAAAAATGCGTTTGCTGATCATGAGTGAATGTATAGTTGTTAAAAGTTTGATTGCCTGAAATTACTCTAAAATGCCAAAGGAAGCAAAGAAGTTAAAGAGTTAGAGAGTTTGGGAGTTAATGAAGTTAGAAGGTTAGAAAGTTAGAAAGTTGTTGTGGCTGTAGTTATACCATAAGAGCCGTTGCAAATTATGCAACGGCTCTTATATCCTGTGTAGTTAAATCGAGAAGCAGTTATAGTTAAAAGTTGAAGAACTGATTATCCGGATTGTCCCTAATTCCCCAACTCTTAAACTTTCTAACTTTCTAACTTCCCAACTCTTTAAACTCTTTAACTCATAAACTCCCCAAGGTTGGCTCTAAAGTGCCATTTGCTTCCCAGGCTCTGAAGTTGCTGATTTCTTTGTGGAAGGCGTCTACGAACCAGGCCATCAGACTGATATCATCCAGCAAGCCTAGTACCGGGATAAAGTCAGGGATGACATCCAATGGGGTAACCAGGTAAAGAAGCACACCAATTCCCACTAGCAACGACTTATTCGATACTGCGCGGTAGCTTCCATTGATGTAAGCTTTTACCAGTCTGATAAACGTTTGCATAACGTCTTTTACCTGAGCAAATCCACTTTGTGAACTACCGGTATCTATCAGTTTATCATAAGCCGATGTGAGGAGCATAGCCAGTTTTGCAGGCTTGCCCAGAAACCCGCCTGCTTTGGTAACAAATCGCCGGAATATGGCATGTTGCGAGAGGCGTAGTCCTTTTTGTATTAAATCCTGTATCATAATTCTTTGTTGTTTCTGTTAAATGCTTTACTCTACGGATTTATGGTCGCAAAAGCTGCTTTAACGGGTTTTGAGGCTACTCAACAGAAATTATAAAATATATATGCCTTGGCTATTGATTTGCATCAGATACTTGTTTTAACTTGGTGTATAAAATCAAACAATAGTACAACCATATAATTTATTAATTCTATTATTCTTATGAAGCTATTGTTACGTTTTGCTGTTGTACTGGTGGTGCTGGCTGCTGTTTTTTTCGGAGGGGCTACGCTGCTGCCTGACCAGATTGAAGTAAAGCAAACTATAGTTGTAAAGGCCACTCCGGACCAGGTTTTCCCTTACCTGAATAATACCAGCAACTGGAAACGCTGGAGCGCCTGGAACATAACCAACGACCCTAGCCTGATTTACCTGTATGGTGGTCCGGTTAGCGGGGCCGGTGCTCGTCAGAACTGGAATGGCGACAAAGTTGGTAACTGGCACATGTTATTTACCCAAAGCACTGCACCGGATAGCCTTAACTATGAACTGAAACAGGAAGGACAAACTATAAAGTCGACCGGCAGTTTTGTATTACAGAAAACTGAGGACGGCACTTTGGTTACATGGATCCAAAGAACGCCGCTTGAAGATAACGCTGTAGCTTTGTACAGAGGTGCCTGGCAGAACTATAAAACCGAAAAGGAAATACTGGAAAGCCTGACCAACCTGCAATCACTTGTCACCAATACCCAACTGAACACCGCTAAAAAATAAAACTATGACATTGACAATCAAAAGACCGCTCCAGAATGAATATCCGGCTTATTATCTGCCTTATGTAAATCAGGTACCGGAAAATGCGGAGATCATGCAGACACTGGAAGTACAGTCGAGGGAATTACCGGAACTGTTAGCTACTATTGATGATGCCAGGTCAGAAGAGGCTTATGCAGAAGGCAAGTGGACTATAAAAGAGCTGTTGCAGCACATGATCGATTCTGAAAGGATATTTGCCTACCGTGCCCTTTGTATTGCCCGGGGTGAACAAACTTCATTGCCTGGTTTTGATGAGAATATGTATGCAGAGAATTCCATGGCAAATGAGCGGCAAATGAAGGATATCCTGGAGGAGTATGAGCTGGTTCGGAGATCTAACCTGTGCATGTTCCGTGGCTTTGATTTCAGCACACTGGACAATATTGGTACTGCCAATAACAAGCAGATAACCCTGCGAGGACTAATTTATGTCATAGCCGGACACGAACGCCACCACATTAATATCCTGAAAGAGCGTTACCTGAAGCTCACCGCATAATTTGTAGAAACTATAACTATAGAATCTGATAAACTATAAAAAGCAGAAGCCGCAACTATAATTAGCTGCGGCTTCTGCTTTTCTAACTTCCAGACTTTTTAACTTTCTAACTATAAAAGTTCATTGGCCAGGTTTGCAAGTTCAGAGCGTTCGCCTTTCGTTAAGGTTACGTGGGCATAAAGCGGGTGATTCTTAGCTCGATCTATCAGGTAAGATAAACCATTACTTTGAGAGTCCAGGTAAGGCGTGTCGATCTGGTAAATGTCTCCGGTGAAGATGATCTTGGTGTTTTCGCCAGCCCTGGAGATAACCGTTTTCACCTCGTGTGGTGTCAGGTTCTGGGCTTCATCAACTATAAAAAAGATGTTGGACAAACTGCGGCCACGGATATACGCCAGCGGCGTGATCATCAGCTTTTCCAGTTCTACCATGTCACGTATCTTCTGGTATTCCTTACTATTCTCGGCAAACTGGTTTTGTATGTATTTCAGGTTATCCCAGAGCGGCTCCATGTAGGGGTTAAGCTTGGATTTAATATCTCCGGGCAGGTAACCAATGTCTTTGTTGCTGAGTGGCACAATAGGCCGGGCCAGGTAGATCTGCTTATAGTCGCGGCGTTGCTCCAGGGCACTTGCCAGTGCAAGTAACGTTTTACCAGTACCGGCCACCCCTTGTATCGAAACCAGCTTGATGTTCGGGTTTAAAAGGGCGTGCAGGGCAAAGGTTTGCTCGGCATTGCGGGGCTTCACTCCAAAAGCTGCCTGTTTGTCTACCCGTTCCAGCAGCTTTTCTGAGGCATTGTAAAACGAGAGGATCGAATTCTTAAAGCTTTTCAGGATAAAGAAGTGGTTATCTGCCGGGGGCGCCGGCATTATCTTATCAACTTCACAAACGCCTTTCTCATATAGGTCATTCACCAGGTTAGGCGGTACATCCTCCAGGGTATCGTTACCAGTATATAATCCCGCCACATCCTGTATCTTACCGGTTTCATAGTCTTCCGATATCAGGTTAAGCGCGCGGGCCTTCAGGCGCAGGTTTATATCTTTCGTTACCAGTACAACTTTGCGGTCCGGCTGTTCCTGTTGTATCTGCAGCGCAGAGTTCAGGATATGATGATCGTTCTTGTCGCCGAACACTTTTACGGCATCCAGGTTCACACTTCCGTTCATTACCACTCTGAAGCTGCCTTTGGTCTTCCCGTTCAAAGGTATCCATTCCTGCAGTTTGTGTTCAGAGGATAGTTTATCAATAAAACGGATAAATTCGCGGGCTTCAAAATTTTTGATATCGTTGCCCTTCTTAAAGTTATCCAGTTCTTCGAGAACGGTAATGGGTATGGCTACATCATGTTCCTGAAAGTTCTGGATAGCGCTGTGGTCATAAAGTATAACCGAGGTATCCAGTACAAAAACTTTGCGATCAGTTGGCTTAATTGCTTTGCCGTTATCACTTGTCGGGCGTACGCGGCTGGCTGTTTTGGTAGTATGAGTAGTCTTGGTAGTTTTTTCTTTTGCGGTTGCTGTGGTTGCTTTCGGCATAAGGTCTTGGTTAAGGGTTAAAACCAAATAAGCTGCGCATTGTTGGCAGTGTGCTTCGCTCAGGCGCATTTTTAAAATCTGAGCATTTTTTATGTAGTGTACGTCAAACCTTGCCTGCTGGTAATGCCTTTTATAGTATTTCTGCTATAGTTTGATAAATAAATTTTAACCTAAAAAGAAGGCGTTTGTATGTTGTTTTAACTTAGGGAGTTATTTGAAAACTAAAATCTTAGTTGATTAGTAAAACAGAATATCCTAGCTTTAATAAGTAACAGAACATCAGACTATGAAAAGGGCTATAGTTTTACTGATGATAACAGCATTGCCACTGGCAGGACTTGCCCAGAGACCGAAATCTTCTAGAGTAAAACGCTGGTATCTGCCTTTTCAGGTAAATGCGTTTGATAAGAACCAGGAATACCATGGCCGCTGGAAAGTTTACATCAACGATAACAAAGACCTGATCCGGAACGGGCGATTTAAGCACGGCAGGGAGGTGGGTATCTGGCGCTACTATAACCCAGGCGGTAAACTATACATGAAAGAGAAGTACACTCGCAACTCTCCGGTAATTCAGGTATGGCGCTTTCATGAAAATGGAAATCTGGCAAAAGCAGGAACAGCCAAACTATACCGGGACGCAACTATGGCCCATTATTACTGGGAAGGCGACTGGAAGGTGTATGATGAACAAGGAAACTTTTCACACACCGAAACCTACCTGAAAGGCAACTTGTTGCGGTATGATAAATAAAGTCTAGCTCAAAGTATAGTAGTCTTCTTTTTCTTTGTCGTGGAGACGCAGATAGCCGTGAATAACCAGTTTTACAAGGATGCGGTAAGCACGTCTTTCAGAAAGGTTGGCAGCTTTCATGTATTGCTTCAGGGTAAGCCGGGGCTGTTTTTGCAGTAGCTCTAGGGCTGTGTTCTCGTGCCGGTCAAGTGGCAGTTGTTCAAACTTCGGCTCTTCGTGTTCCAGCACTTTATTTACCATTTTACTGGTCTGCACGCTCGTATCTTTTACCCGCACATAGCCGCGCCAGTCGTCTTCCTTTACTTTGGCAAAATGTGGCTTTTGCTTGCTTTCGTGTATTGTTACCTTTAATACGATGTGGTGTTCTACTTCTATCTCCTCGTAGCTTAATTCAACAGGAGGGTCGCAGTAAAAGCTGGCTGCCCGCTGCAGGGTATGTTTTTCTTCTTCCGGGTCTACGCCACAAACAACGCCGTTATCCTTAATACCGATCAGGATCATGCCGCCGCGGGTATTGGCAAACGAAACCATAGTACGGGCAATCTTCTCGGGTTGGGTGACACGCTGTTTAAAATCTACCTGGTCGTTTTCGCCCTGCCAGATAAGGCGCTGGAGTTCATCCATAACAATGAATTTTGGCTTTGGCATGATGCAAAAACTATAGTTCGGGTGCGCGTGTGTTGTACTATACTTTACGTGAAAGGTTTGGCGGGGGACTTATAAAAAAAGCGGGCTTTCGGCCCGCTTTCCTCTATGCTATAGTTGTCTTTACTTAGAAAGGCAGGTCGTTATCTGCATCAGATGAGTAGAACGTAGGAGCCTGATTTTGTGCAGGAGCCGAAGCAGGTGCACCGCCGAAGTTACCACCACCGGCATTAGCAGCCTCAAGTCTCCAGGCCTGTAGGTTAGTAAAGTATAAGGTCTCACCATTTTTTACAAAAGGCTTACCTGATAAGTTGAAAGAAACCTTTACTTCCTGTCCTTTCTGGAACTGGTCTAGTAGGCTGCACTTATCCTGAGTTAGCTGGAACTTAGCGTACTGGGTATAAGAACCATCCGGAATCTCGAGTACAAACTCGCGCTTTCTGAATTTATCACTAACCTGGTTTTCCGCGAAAATTTCGTGCAGTTTTCCTTGGATATCAAACGACATAATTTCTGTATTTTTATTTAGTAACTAAAAACAAAGATACTAAATTCCGATATGAGTTAAGTGTTTTTTCGCGGTTTAGGTGTACTTTTTTTGTAAACTGCACTACACCCTTAACTGTGACCGGCTTGCATCGTAAACTAAGATAAATTGTACCAAAATAAACTATAAATGGGTAAATTCTCTATCGCCATTCATGGTGGGGCAGGCACTATAACGCCGTCTTCCATGACACCCGCCCTGGAAGTAAAATACAAAGAAGCCTTACATCAAGCTATAGAACGGGGAAGCAAAATACTGGCCTCAGGAGGGAAAGCCCTTGATGCCGTGCAGAAAACCGTAGAAGTGCTGGAAAATACCCCGCTGTTTAATGCAGGTAAAGGTTCTGTATTTACAAAACATGGCATGCATGAGATGGATGCCGCTATTATGTGTGGTAAAACCCTGCAGGCCGGTGCAGCAGCAGGAGTGTATAGCATTAAAAACCCGGTTTCGTTGGCAAGAGAAATCCTGGAACATTCGGACCATGTGTTTATGAGCGGCTATGGCGCAGAAGATTTCGCCCGTAAACAGCATATAGAATTTGCTCCCGAAGACTATTTTTTTGATATGTTCCGGTATAAGCAATGGTGCGAAGTAAGGGACTCTGACATATTTATGCTGGACCATACAGTGGGCGATGAGAAGTTTGGTACCGTGGGTGCTGTAGCGCTGGATATGGACGGAAACCTTGCGGCAGCTACCTCAACCGGCGGCATGACCAACAAAAACTATAACCGCATAGGCGATACACCTGTAATCGGGGCAGGAACTTACGCCAACAACGATACCTGCGCCATTTCTTGTACCGGCCATGGCGAATACTTTTTGAGGGCCGTAGTGGCCTACGATATTTCGTGCTTAATGGAATACAAAGGCTATAGTTTGCAGCAGGCCTGCGAAAAGGTAGTAATGGATAAACTGGTGCGTTTTGGTGGTGAAGGTGGCTTAATAGCTGTTGATGCGCTGGGTAATATTGCCATGCCGTTCAACTCCGAAGGAATGTACCGCGCCTGCCAGATGAGTAATAAACCACCTATAGTTGCCATCTATAAAGATGAAATAAAAGCTGTGAGCGAACTATAGTTTAGCGTTGTGCGGCCTGTACCATGCTCTGTTGAAGGGTTTCTTCGTCTTTAAAGAACTCCCTGTTTTCAATATTATACACATTGCCTTTCGCCAGCACATGCATCGTCAGTTTTTCTATGGAGATCGGTCGGCCCGGGGCAACATCGTGCACGTTGGTATAGCCCACACTATGGCCATCCACTACAACCACCAGGTTTGAGCCTATTGTTTCTATCAGGTCACCTTCCGTGATCAGCACGCCGGTGTCTTCCCCGAGGCCGATACCGATCGTTTTCGGGTGTGTCACGACAGCTTCAATTAACCTTCCGAAGCGGCCACGCACTACAAAGTGGGAGTCGATGATCACGCCATCTATAAAACCCAGTCCATGCGACATTTTAACGGAGCCTCTCAGTAAAGATTCCGGGGCACTGCCCCCTTTAATCATGATCTTGGACATGGCCATTGCACCGGCGCTTGTTCCGGCAACTACAAACGGCTCTTCATGGTACCTTTTTCGCATGATTTCAAGAAACTCAGTACCGCCAAATATCTGGGTTAAACGTTGCTGGTTCCCGCCGCTCATCATTACTCCATCGGCTTTACTGATGCGCTCCAGATATTCAGGTAAAAGGGCGTCTTCTTCGGTTCGGATGTGCATCAACCTAGCGTTCTCGGCACCTAAAATACCAAAGGCGCTCATATACCTGTCACCAACTTCTTCCGGTATCAGCGAAGCAGTTGTAATTACTTCTATATGCGGGTTCTTTGTCGGAATTTCCTGAATCAAGCGCTTCAGAATGCCCAATTCAAAAAAATCGAGGTAATATTTCTTCTTCGACTTAGGATTAGGGTAGGTTCCTTTGTCTTCATTTCCGCCAACTGCAATCAGCTTTCCTTTAGGTTTCTCCACAGTTACTCTTTTATGCTTTTATTCTAATGATATTTCTAATACGGTAACGTTACAGTTTACGTGCCACAACAACCTTTTAGCTATCAGACTTTACCGTTCTGCCGTTTTTTCGTTGCAAATAGGGTCTGAAAAAGTATTTCTGTAGTTGCCTAACGTTTTAAAGTAGTCTTAAATTTCGTGGATATATGTAAAGTTATATATATTATTTCGCAGGGGTGTAGAATATGATTATTTACTAAATTTAATTATAAATTACTTAACCCTCGGCCCGGCACCGCGTATAGTATCTCCACAAGCTCGTAAAAGAATTTGTAAGACGCTAAACCTTTCCAAGCTATGAAACTAAACAACTTAAATGATCTCCTGATCCATGAACTAAAGGATATTTACAACGCTGAACAGCAAATTACGAAGGCGTTGCCAAAAATGATGAAGGCAACATCTTCTAACCAGCTGAAGAAGGCTTTTGAAGATCACCTGATGGTAACCGAACAGCAGATTGAGCGCTTAGAAAAAGTGTTTGAACTGATGGGCGAAAAAGCAAAAGGTGAGAAATGTAAAGCCATGGAAGGCATTATCCGTGAAGCTGAATCGATGATGGAGGAGAGAGCGGATGCCAGTGTAATGGATGCAGCACTTATTGCTTCTGCACAGCGTGTAGAGCATTACGAAATAGCTGCTTACGGCACTGTTTGTACGTATGCAAAGCAGCTGGGCATGAACGATGTCCTGAAACTGCTCTTAAAAACGTTAGATGAAGAAAAGAAAACAGACGAACTGCTGACAACTATAGCCGAGAGCTCGGTTAATATTAAGGCGGAGAGATAAGTTACTTAAAACACAAAGCTCTGTTGTTTCGCCGGGCTCCCCAAGCAGGTCAGAAAGCCACAGAGTACACATAAAAGAAGCCCGACCATACAACTGGTCGGGCTTCTTCTTTTAGACTATAGTTTATAGTTATTATTTCAGCATTTCATCCAGCGTAACAGTAGATACAGCATGGTAATTAGGTCGGGCTTTGGCATAAATAGCCAGGGCTTTCTTTTTACCTTCCGGAGTTGCAGCCAGTGCTTTATAAATTGGCACCAGGAACTTACGACGACCCACATTAGTCAGGAAAGTTTCCAGGGCTTTATCGGCGGTTCTATAGTTGTTGTTAATGGCATGAATAAACCAGGCCGCTAAAACCTCTGAGTTGCCGGAGTTGGTGAAGTTAAAGGCTTTGTCCAGGTCCTGCATCTGCTGCTGGCTCATTTGCTCAGGCAGCATGCGTATAAAGTGCAGCCATTCGTGGCTCGACCAGTCTTTGGTGTTTAGCTGTGCAGCAGGCTTGCCATTTTTCCAGGCTTTGTAAGTTTCCTCCACCTGCGCAAAGCGTTCCGAAGTTGGCTTTACGTGATTTTCAGGTAAGCCCGGCGAAAATACCCAGCCCTCAATATTTATTTTTTCAGCCAGTTCTTCGTCCCCTTTGATCAGTTCCTTACGCAGGAAATCGAGGAATTTATCGGTGTCGGTGCTCTGGAATGCGAAAGTGTTAAAATACTTGTTCACGAACTCATCAAAACGCTCACGGCCAACGGCCATCTCGATGTGGCGCAAAAACAGGTTTCCTTTTTCGTAGGCAATGTCCGTTAGACCTTCGTCCGGGTCGCGGCCTTCCAGGTCCAGTTTAAGTCTGGTGTCTTCGCTATCAGCGCCAAGTTCTTCTATTGTATTGGTCAGGTCCTGGTAGCCTAGTACCGCCAGCATATCGGCGTAAGGCTTGCCGTATAGTTCCTCCATAATGCGGCGCTCGAAATAAACGGTAAACCCTTCGTTCAGCCAGAAGTCGTTCCAGGTCGCGTTGGTAACCAGGTTGCCGCTCCAGCTGTGCGCCAGTTCGTGCGCAATAAGGCTGGTCAGCGACCTGTCTTTCGCTAAAACGGTAGGAGTTACAAACGTTAGCCTTGGGTTTTCCATGCCACCAAACGGGAACGATGGCGGAAGTACCAGCAGGTCGTAACGGTCCCAACGGTATTTACCATAGATCTTTTCAGCAGCAACCAGCATCTTGTCCATTTCGGCAAATTCATAAGCAGCGGCTTCTATAGTTGCAGGCTCCGCGTAAATACCGGTCTGCGGGCCAACCTCCCTGAAAACCATGTCTCCCACAGATAAGGCCATCAGGTAAGATGGTATCTGCTGTTTCATCTCGAAATTGTAAACACCGGTAGCATTTTTCTGCATCGGATTCTCGGCGCTCATCACAGCCATTAATTCTTTAGGCACCTGCACCTTTGCATTGTAGGTAATGCGTATGCCAGGACTGTCCTGGATCGGTATCCAGGTGCGGGCTAGTATCGCCTGCGACTGCGTGAACAGGAAAGGATACTTTTTACCGGCAGTCTGTTGCGGGTTTAGCCATTGCAGGGCTGCTGCATCCGGAGATGTTTTATACTGTATCGTTACGCGTTTGGTATCGGGCTTTATGGTTACATAAAGCGGCTGTCCTAAAACTTTATCCGTTTCGCCTAACCTGAAGGTGGTTTCTTCCCTGTTATCGCCCAGGTAAACTTTTTCAATCTGAAGGCCGCGCGTATCAAAAATGATCTCGTTGCCTTTCGCCAGGTTGTCTATGTTGTAGCTGGCAGTTCCGCTTATCGTTTTAGAATCGAAGTTAACGGCAATGTCCAGGTCAAGGTGGCGGGCTACTGCCTTGGTTGGCTCTGCGTAGCTGTGCACATCTTCTGATACCTGTTGCTGTGCCTGTTGTGCTGTGGTCATAGTTTCGGTGTTTGTCGTGTTTTGCGTGGTGCAGGCGGTTAGGCTGAGGCTTCCGGCCATTCCTAATCCAAGTAAATATTTCTGATAAGGCTTCATACGTATCTGGTTGCTTAAACGGGTAAGTTAAGGATTTCATGTTTACCATAAAAACCTTACCAATTGCTGCGTATACATGTTCAGGGAGCACGCCTGCCATAACTATAGTTGGCAAGCCGGAATGAACCTTCGCTTATAACTTTTTAACTAAAATTGAAGTACATAAAGCTAAACTACGTGATATTCAACTCAAACTGGATATTAAATTGTATTAAAAACAGATTGCCCTTGAACTATATACAATAATTGCAACCGTATAGCACCAAATCTGAATCGCATGAACCCTTATCATATTAAATCAAAAATTTTCTATCCTTTTATAGTTTTGCTACTGATTTTCGTTTTCTCTGCCTGCAATAAGTCAGGTGATAAGAAAGATGGTAACAAAATAGGAGAGATGCTGGGCATCAAAGAACTGCCCCAAGCCACCACCGACAGCCTTTATATTAAAGAGTATATCAGTAAAAAACCTGCCTTTAAAGCGTATGACGACCTGATGTACCTCTTTTATGGCGAAAGAGATTACTCATTGGCCTGGTTCCGGGATAATGAACTGATTCCGGAAGCGCAGAAATTCTTAACTACTCTGGATGATGCCTCCAAAGAAGGTTTGGACCCAAAAAAATATAAGCTGGTAGATTTTAAAACGCTGTTTAAAAAGTACGAAGACATGAGCGGACAGGACTCTGCACGCTTGGAACTGCAGCAGCAGATCGATGTTGGGCTTACGGCATCTTATTTTAACTATGCATCAGACTTTTACCGCGGCCGTGTAAATCCGGGTGAAGTAGGCTCAATTGATTGGAACGTAAAGAAGAACAAGATAAAGCTGCATAAAGCACTGCAGACCATCTTAAAAGAGCGTGAAAGTACTTACCCATATTATGAGTTTGAAGCGCTGCACAAAGGCTACATAGATCTCCGCGAAACATTGCAGAAGTACAGAGACCTTCAGGAAAAAGGTGGCTGGGCTAAAGTGGAGCTTGGTAAAGCAAAAGTGCTGGAGAAAGGAGACACAGCTGCAGCAGTTATCCAGCTTCGGAAGCGCCTGAACCCGGGTGGAGTTATAAACGTGAACGACCCGAAGATGCGTTTATTTGATGATGCCCTGCTTGCCCAGGTAAAAGAGTTTCAACGGCTGCATGGCCTTGCCGAGGACGGAAAAGTAGGTGGAAATACCCTGCGCATGATGAATGTGCCGATAGAGGACCGAATCCAACAGATAATGATGAACATGGAGCGCTGGCGCTGGATACCTAAGCGACTGGTGCCGAAAAGCCTTGACCAGAAATACATCTGGGTAAATATTCCGGAGTTCAAGCTATACATGTACGAGGACCCGGATAACGATCCGGAAGCCGAAAGAGAATATAAAAAGACCTTTGAGATGAAAGTGATCGTGGGGAAAGAACTTAACTCGACCCCGATCTTCAGTGACAAGATGGAATTTATAGTGCTTGCGCCTTACTGGAACGTACCAAACAGTATTGTTGAGAAAGAAATAAAGCCGGCCATGCTGCGTAATCCGAATTACCTGGAGGGCGCTGACATGGAGATCGTTACGAAAGAAAAAGATCCAAAGCCTATTTCAGCCTCGAGTATAGACTGGGCAAGTGTTACCGAGAAGAACTTCCCATATATGGTGCGTCAGCGTCCGGGGCCAACAAACTCACTGGGTAATATCAAATTCCTGTTCCCGAACTCTTATAATGTGTACCTGCACGACACGCCAGCCGATGCGCTGTTTAACCAGACAGAGCGCGGGTTCAGCCATGGTTGTGTGCGTTTGGAAAAGCCGATTGAACTGGGCGAGTACCTGCTGAAGGATATGCCGGAGTGGAATGCACAACGCATACGCCAGACTATAGAAGATGGGGAAGAGACCTGGATCACGTTGCCTAAAAAGCTGCAGGTATACCTGGTTTATTTCACCAGCTGGGTTGATGAAGACGGCAAGGTACACTTCCGGGATGATATTTATGGACACGACAAGAAGCTGGCAAAAGAGTACTTTGGCTAAGCCGGAGTAAGAAAGGAGCAGATCATGAAAAGAATAGCTCAAATAGTAACTGTAACATTTGTTTTTGCTTTAGCGTCGTGCGGCAGTGATACCAGTGAAGTGGGTGTACTGAAAGAGAAAATGAAAGACAGCGCAGCTGCACCCGTTAAGAGGGTAGTAGCCGATACGACCTTACAACCAACTGTAGAAATTGTGCTGCGGGCAACCGGGGAAGAAGTTAAGGATATGGTTTTTGATCAGGACACGCTGGAAGTGGAAGCCGATGCGCTTGTAAAGTTGACTTTGATAAATGAGGGGACAGACCTGAATGCTATCCATAATTTTGTAGTAGTTACAGAAGGAATGTCGGAATCGGTTGCAAAAATAGGAGCGGAGATCGGTCCGCCGGGAAATTACATCCCGGATAGCAAACATGTATTGGCTGCAACTCCGCTGGCTTTGCCCGGCCAAACTATAGTACATGAATTTAAAGCTCCGCTCCCCGGCACCTACGATTTTGTCTGCACCTACCCTAATCACTGGCAAAAGATGCATGGCAAATTTATTGTGAAATAAGGGATAAGTATATTTTTAAAAACTGCAGTGCTTTCGGAGAATAGCCCGGAGTTACTGCAGTTTTTTTATGCACTATAGTTTAGGGTGTATACCAAAAATGCAAAAAGTGAATCCTGATATAAGTTGCTGTTTATAGTTTATAGTCTGGTTTTATATTTGCATGAATTATAGCAGCTAATATGTCAGGTGGCAAAGGCTAAAGCTATAGTTTGAAACATAGTGATAATGCTTTATAGTTGAGTGTTTTAGCGTATTGTGGATAACTCGCTTTATCCACAATAGTGCTTTATGGTAGGTGACATAGTGGCAGACACCCTAAAAGCTATAGTTGTTGCCTGTCAATCACTTAACAAAAGCCCCCATCTATTAGGATCATCGTGGTTAGCAGAAAATCTACCTATTATCTGAAGTTTACAAATGTATATACAAATGTAAATTATAGATTGTTGAATTGCTTAATTAGATTCTAACCTGTTGTTAATAAGGTGCATATGTGTTATCTGCGAACTAATTGTTTAAATGTGAATTAGCTTTTAATCACAGGTCGCCTTGGTAATCTGTTGTTGTCGTGTTACATTTGTTAAACATGGTAACTATAGCAATTTATGGTTGAGAGGATCAGGCAATTAATAGAATATACAGGGCTTTCAGCGTCTCAGTTCGCTGACCGGATTGAAGTGCCGCGTGCCATCCTGAGCCATATACTGAGTGGCAGGAACAAACCCAGCCTGGATGTAATCCTCAAAGTGATAAGCAACTATAGAACTATAAACCCGGACTGGTTACTGCTCGGAGAAGGTGAAATGCTAAATAAAGTAGCAGCTCCGGTTGCACCGGAATCACCTGTCACTATAGTTGAGCCAATCCATGAAGCACCTGACCAGGCTGCTGAGGCCTTACGCGATAAAGTGCAAAATAGCATCACTCATGAAACAATAGCCTTGGCTGACTCAAACCCTGAAAAGACAGTAAAGCAGATCGTGTTCTTTTATACAGATAATACATTTTCGGTTTATGGGCCCGAAAGCTAAGAAGTAGCAGGTGCCAGTGCTGCCAGAAACTATAGTTCTGTTAATGTTTTTAAACCTAAGCAGAAGCTCTCCCGGAACGTTTACTAAAAAAAGGCTGTTGCTTGGCTTAGGATATATGGTGCTAATGCTTACTTTTACAGCACCATTCGAAATTGTATGATGAAATTCTCAGCGCCAGATTGTATGAACTGCGCCTCCCGCAAGCACTCGCTGCTGGGTTGCTGTAAAGGCAATGAGTTAGAAGATGTAAGTGCTACTAAATCTTGCTTTACCTTTAAAAAAGGACAGGTTATTTTCCATGAGGGTACCAGGCCTTCGGGCTTGCATTGCATTAACTCGGGTAAGGTAAAAGTTACCAAAATGGGTAGCGATGGCAAAGAGCAGATCATACGTTTGGCTAAGCCAGGCGATGTGGTAGGCTACCGGGCGTTAATGGCTGATTCTAACTATTCGGCGTCGGCAGTGGCGCTGGATGATGCAGTGGTTTGTTTTATTCCTAAATCGCAGTTCCTGGATCTTATTTCATCAAATGTGGAGTTTTCCGGTGGGTTGATGAAGCTATTCTCGAAAGCACTTGGTGAAGCAGAAGAACGGATGGTGCAGATGGCCTATAAGCCTGTAAGGGAACGCTTGGCAGAAGCCTTGTTGCTTTTACAGAAAACCTATCAGCAGCAGCCCGAAGTAGAGGACAAATTTACGATCTCTATTTCCAGAGAAGACCTGGCATCTATAGTTGGTACCGCTAAAGAGACCACAATCCGCCTGTTATCAGAATTTAAAGACGAAAGCATTATTACCACCAAAGGCAGCAGCATTACCATTCTGGATCCTGAAAAGCTCTACAAGATCTGTCACCTTTACGATTAAGCAAACTATAGTTTGAATATAAAAACAAAAGGCAGGCTCATAAAAGCCTGCCTTTTCTGTTTTAGTATCCCACTACAGATACTACTTTTCACCTATACTAAACTTTAAAACAAAACACCTAACATTTCCTAAAATATGCAACTATAGTATGGTTGCGATGTAAACTGCCTTTCCCTCTTTGCAACTGTAGCTTCTCATACTTTACTGCCTAAGCAATTTCCCTCAGCATTTACATTACAAATGTCCTGTCATTTCAGCTTATATCCAGTGACATCAATCACCCATAAAAATGACCCTTATCATCATTTGAGGGAGGGCTTCCCTCTACCTTTGCAAAAGACCATAAAAAGAAAATTGAGATGGAAGCCGCACTCCAAACCAATGTTCAGACATGCTACCATTGCGGAGATTCCTGCGTGGATGAGCTGATACTAGCAGACGAAAAAGCATTTTGCTGCACGGGCTGCAAGAACGTTTACGAACTTTTAGAAGAGAACAATCTCTGTAGCTACTATAACCTGGAGGAAAATCCGGGTATTACGGGCAAAAAGCCTGTCATAGAAAGCCGGTTTGCTTACCTGGACGATGCCGGTGTAGAAGCCCAGCTGATCAGCTTCAAAGATGATAACATCTGTAAGATCACGTTTTACACACCGCAGATGCACTGTAGTTCGTGTATCTGGCTGCTCGAAAACCTTTTCAAGTTAAATTCTGGCGTCTCGGAATCTACTGTTAATTTCCTGCGCAAAGAAGTTTCCCTTACTTACTTCCATCAGAAAGTATCCCTGCGCGAAGTGGTAACCCTTCTTTCCCGCATTGGCTATGAGCCGGAAATTACGCTGGCTGATACCGATGGAAAGAAAACGATCAAACCAAGCCGCACGATCATCTATAAGCTGGGTATTGCAGGTTTTAGCTTTGGTAACGTTATGCTGCTTGCTTTCCCGGATTACCTTGCCTTTACGGAAGGACTGCAACGCACTTTTGGTTCTTTCTTTGGCTACCTGAGTTTTTTACTGGCTATACCGGTGTTCTTTTACAGTGCGCGTGGTTTCTTCACATCTGCCTGGGAAGGTATCAGGCAGCGTATGGTAAACATCGACCTGCCTATAGCCACAGGCCTACTGGCCTTGTTCTTTACCAGCATTTACCAGGTAGTTACAGGCACAGGTCCAGGCTATTTCGACTCGTTTACCGGCCTTGTGTTCTTTATGCTGATCGGTAAATATTTCCAGCAGAAGACATACGATACGCTTTCTTTCGACAGGGATTACACTTCTTATTTCCCGGTTTCTGTAACAGTACTTAAAGAGAATGGCGACGAGGAAGCAGTTGCTGTACGCAACCTGACAGTGGGTGACCGCATCCGCATCCGTAACCAGGAGCTTATTCCTGCCGATGCTATTTTGCTGCGTGGCACAGCCCTGATCGACTATAGTTTTGTGAGCGGTGAATCGGAGCCGGTTGAGAAAGTAATGGGAGAGGTGATCTATGCCGGCGGCCGACAGGTTGGCGAAAGCATAGAACTGGAAGTAGTGAAGGAAGTATCCCAAGGGTACCTGACTCAGCTCTGGAACGACAGTTTTTTCTCGAAAGAAGAGAATACAAGTGTAAATACCTATGCCAACATTGCCGGTAAATGGTTTATTATAGTTACGATGCTGGTTGCTGCCGGCTCACTCATCTACTGGGTTCCCCGCGACATGGAAATGGCCATGCGTGCCTTTACTTCGGTCCTGATCATTGCCTGCCCTTGTGCGCTTTCGCTGGCTACACCATTTGTGCACGGCCACACGCTACGTGTTTTCGGCAGAAACAAGTTTTACCTCAAGAATACAGCTGTAGTTGAAACGCTGGCTAAAATAGATGCGGTTGTTTTTGATAAGACAGGTACGCTTACGGAGCCTAGCGCAGCAGAACTGAACTATACCGGCAAAGCGCTTACAGCGGAGCAGGAGCAAACTATAAAATCAGTATTAAGCCACTCCACACACCCGCTAAGCCAGCGCATTTTCCAGAGTTTGAACGGCGAAACTATAGCTGTCGAAAACTTCCAGGAGTTTGCTGGTAAAGGACTAGTTGGAGAGATTAACGGAAGTATAGTTCGAATCGGATCTGCTTCATACATAGGTGTTAAAGCAGATGCAGTTAAAGATACACTTAAAACGACTGTTTACGTTTCCTTTGATGGAGTTATTCTGGGATACTATACCTTCTTCAACGTTTATCGCCAGGGACTGAAGGATATCCTGAATGATCTGAAAGATAAAAAGCTGGCGGTACTATCCGGAGACAATGACCACGAGGAAGCGCGTCTTAAAGAACTGCTGGGCAAAGAGGCAGAACTCAACTTTAACCAAAGCCCGGTTCAGAAACTGGAATACATACAGCAACTGAAAAAACAGCAGCACCAGGTAATGATGGTGGGTGATGGATTGAACGATGCCGGAGCGCTGCGTCAAAGTGACGCGGGTATAGCGCTGACAAACAGCATTACCAACTTCTCGCCATCCTGCGACGCCATTCTGGATGCAACTGCTTTCGAGAAGCTAAGCAAGTTCCTGAAATTCTCTAAAACAACCATGACACTGATCCTGCTGACCTTCGCGGTGTCGCTGGTCTATAACGTGATTGGCCTTACCATGGCGGTAATGGGACTGTTTACCCCGATCGTTTCTGCAATCCTGATGCCGATCAGTACACTCAGTGTGATGACTTTTGCAACACTCTCAGTAAAGTTCGCTGCCAGAAGAGCAGGTTTATAATGAATAATGAATAGTGAGGAATGACTAATGTTTAATAAGTGAATAAGAGTGAGCGAAAGATATTACTCTTTATTCATTACTAATTAATCATTGTGTCACTCTCTTACTCCCAAACTCTTTAACTCTTAACTACTATGTATATCATCTTTTTAATGATCGCAGTGAGTGTAACAGTGGCTACAGCGTTTCTGCTGGCGTTTTTATGGGCAGTTCGCTCCGGCCAGTACGACGACGACTATACCCCAGCTGTGCGCATGCTCTTCGATAACGAGGTAACTACTAAAAGCAACAAAAAAACTAAGGAAGAGCAAAGCATAGAAAAGAGCCTTCAGTCATAAAGCTATAGTTAAGAGTTAGTTACATGTAGTATAGTTGAGCTTAAACTATAAATCAGCTCATTCTTAAACTCCTGAACTCAAACCCCATTAACTATAGTGGCTGATATCTATCACCAACTGAAATGACATTAATCATCTTTTCCTGACGTATGGCTGCGGAAATTTGTACCCATAGTTCAATGCCGAAAACATCAAATCAAACACATACAACACTTAAACAAAATGGAGGACACCGCACATGTCAACTAATGTAGCTGAAGTCTTAGAAAATGCGCCCGATAAGCTGAAGCCGAAAGGCAGAGGTACGGGAGAAACCGAAACGTTCTTTTATGATAATAAGATCGTACGGGATTTTGGTATAGCCACTGTATTCTGGGGTATTGCCGGTATGCTGATAGGGGTGATCATCGCCTTCCAGCTGGCAAACCCGGACATGAACATGGGTACACAGTATACCACTTTTGGCCGTGTAAGACCCTTGCACACCAACGCTGTTATATTCGCTTTCGTGGGTAATGCCATCTTTATGGGGGTTTATTACTCGCTGCAGCGCCTTTGCAAAACCAGGATGTATTCTGATCTTCTCAGCAAGATCAACTTCTGGGGCTGGCAGTTAATTATAGTTGCTGCAGTTATCACACTTCCGCTGGGTATGACATCCTCTAAAGAGTATGCTGAGCTGGAGTGGCCGATTGATATTGCAATTACACTAATATGGGTTGTTTTTGGCTGGAACATGTTTGGTACCCTTGCCAGACGCCGCGAGAAACACATGTACGTGGCTATCTGGTTCTACATCGCTACGTTCCTGACAGTTGCTGTACTTCACATCGTGAACTCATACGCAATGCCGGTTAACCTTTTCAAGAGTTATTCTGGTTATGCAGGTGTGCAGGATGCGCTGGTACAGTGGTGGTATGGCCACAACGCGGTTGCATTCTTCCTGACAACGCCGTTCCTGGGCCTGATGTACTACTTCCTGCCTAAAGCTGCGAATCGTCCGGTTTACTCTTACAGATTATCTATTATCCACTTCTGGTCGCTGATATTTATCTATATCTGGGCTGGTCCGCACCACTTGCTTTACACTTCATTACCTGACTGGGCTCAGTCGCTGGGTGTTGTGTTCTCGGTAATGCTGCTTGCTCCGAGCTGGGGTGGTATGATCAACGGTTTGCTTACACTGCGTGGCGCCTGGGATAAAGTTCGCGAAGAGCCTATCCTGAAGTTTATGGTGGTGGCTATTACAGCATACGGTATGGCTACGTTCGAAGGCCCTATGCTTTCTTTAAAGAACGTGAACGCTATTGCTCACTTTACTGACTGGATAGTAGCACACGTACACGTGGGAGCACTTGGCTGGAATGGCTTCCTGACATTTGCCATGCTGTACTGGTTGTTCCCACGCCTTTACAAAACAGAACTTTTCTCTAAGAAGATGGCAAATGCCCACTTCTGGTTAGGTACGCTTGGTATTCTTTTCTATGCCATTCCAATGTACTGGGCAGGTTTCACACAAGGTTTAATGTGGAAACAATTCACTGCAGAAGGTACGCTACAGTATTCTAACTTCCTGGAAACAGTTCTTCAGATCGTGCCGATGTATTACCTGCGTGGTATAGGTGGTATCTTCTATCTGAGCGGTGTATTCCTGATGATGTACAACCTGTACAAAACTGCCAAGTCAGGCAAGCTGGAAGCGAACGAAAGATCAGAAGCTCCTATAGTTGTGCAGTCTGCATCCAGTAACGCTGGTCACTGGCACTCATGGATCGAGAAGCGTCCGACTCAAATGGCTATCTGGGCTACAGTTGCGATCCTTATCGGTGGACTGGTAGAGTTTATCCCGGCATTTGTTATCAAGTCAAACGTGCCAACTATAGCCAGCGTGAAACCTTACACTTCGCTGGAGTTACAGGGCCGTGACTTATATATCAAAGAAGGTTGCGTTAACTGCCACACCCAGATGGTTCGTCCATTCCGTTCTGAAACAGAGCGTTACGGGGAGTATTCTAAAGCAGGTGAATTCGTGTATGATCACAACTTCCTGTGGGGCTCTAAGCGTACCGGTCCGGATCTTCACAGAGTGGGGGGCAAGTATCCGCACAGCTGGCACTATCACCATATGATGGATCCAACCTCTATGTCGCCGGGCTCTATTATGCCAGCATACCCATGGTTGTTTGAGCAGGAGATAGACCAGAGCACAACCGAGGATAAACTCAGAGTACTTAAAACACTTGGGGTTCCTTACGAAGATGACTATATCGCTAACTCCAACGAAGAGTTAATGAAGCAGGCAAAAGGCATCTCAGCTGACCTGGCAAAAGAAGGTATTGAAGTGAAGCCAGAGAAAGAGATTGTTGCTTTGATCGCTTACCTGCAGCGCCTGGGTACTGATATTAAGGTGAAAACGGAAGAAGTAGAATAATTAACCTGACAAAAGACTACATGACAAAGGACAAAAGAGATATCTGGATGTCCTTTGTCACAAAGTTAAGGAGTCAAAAATTCTAAAGAAATGTATAAGAACGTATTGCAAGCCATAGACGGCATCGAAATATACCCGCTTATCTCGTTCAGCATCTTTTTTGTGTTCTTTCTGGGCCTTATAGTTTATGTTGCCCTGATGGACAAGAACTATGCACAGACCATGAGCAACATAGCGTGCGACGATGAAAACGAAGACACTACTTTTGAAGGAGTAAGACAATGATCGCTTTAAAGAAATTGATCAAGAACAGCAGTCTGGCGCTGGTAGCCGGGTTACTGTTGATGGGCAGCACAGCACAGGCGCAGGATGCAGTTGCAGGCAAGGCCATTTTTGAAGGTAACTGTACAGCCTGCCACAGCTTGGATGCGGACGTAGTTGGTCCGGCTCTAAAAGATGTGCATAAGCGCCGGGGAGATGAATGGCTGACTAAGTTTATCAAGAATTCGCAGGAACTGGTGCAGGCAGGAGATAAAGACGCCGTAGCAGTTTACGAGAAGTTTAATAAAGTGCCGATGCCAGCTTTTGGCACCTCACTTTCTGACGACGATGTAGCAAACGTAATTGCTTTTATTAAAGCCGAGAGCGAGAAGCCAGCTGAAGTAGTAGCCGAAGCACCAGCCACACCGGCAACAGATGCCGGCGCTACAGCCACTGCTGCTGAAGCGGAGGTTGCTTTTATGGATCTTCCACCGGTGTTACTTTTCACATTCGCACTGGCGGCAGTCATTATCCTGTTAACTATACTGGTGCTGGTAATGATGTTCCGACTGTTCGTGCCGATGCTAGGCGACTCGATTTATGATGAAGATTTCAGGTCTTCGTTTGCAGGAAGAGTGCTGTTTTTAGTGCGCGGCGATGCTACATTGGTTACTGGTAAGGCTAAGAACGAGATACATTCAAACCATGACTTTGACGGTATCCAGGAATACGACAACGATCTACCGCCCTGGTGGAAAGCTATGTTCTATGTGTCTATAGTTTTCGCAATAGGATATATGCTGCACTTCCACGTGTTTAAAACAGGCGCACTCCAGACCGAAGAGTATGAAATGGAGATGGAAGAAGCTGCCCTGATCGCGTCTAAGAATGTAGACGACCCGAATGCAGTGACCAACTATGAGGTACTGACAGAAGCCGCAGCTTTGGAATCCGGAAAGGCATTATTTAACACAAACTGCGCGGCCTGCCACGGCCAGGAAGGACAAGGAACAGTAGGACCTAACCTGACAGATGAATACTGGCTGCACGGTGGTGATGTAAATGCCATCTTTAAAACTGTAAAATATGGTGTGCCGGCTAAAGGGATGGTTCCTTGGCAGGGCAAGCTTACAAAAGATCAGATGCTGGAAGTTTCCAGCTATATCCTGAGCTTGCAGGGAACAAACCCAGCCGGTGCGAAAGAACCGCAGGGTGAAAAGATGTAAATATTGATTTGAAAACGAGAAGCAGAAAGTCGCAGGCACATTAATTATAGTGTAGGCGGCTTTTTGTTTTTGTACCTGCTTTCAATCTTTAGCAAAAACAAACAGCTATAGTTGATTTCAATCACCAGGGTTTATGATTTAAGTCATCATTTAGAAGCCCTTGTTTTCAGAATTTTGTGAAAGCAGATTTTACAGATCTCTAACAACAGACTCTTTTTATTTATACTAACAGGCAGGACTAATCTCCGCACAAATTACCACTGCCATGGCAACTAAAGCAAAACCGACCGACGAGTTTCGGGACCACATCTCGACTGTAGATGAACAGGGAAAACGTATCTGGGTGTATCCCAGAAAGCCGAAAGGCAAACTATATAATTACCGCAAGTATGTTAGCTACCTGTTGCTGGCACTTTTATTTGCTGGTCCTTTCATAAAAATAAACGGCTTGCCGCTTCTCATGCTTAACGTGGTGGAGCGTAAGTTTGTAATATTCGGCGTTCTTTTCTGGCCGCAGGATTTCTTTATACTGGTACTGGCTTTCCTGGCGCTAGTGGTTTTTATTATTCTGTTTACGGTTGTATATGGCCGCATTTTCTGTGGCTGGGTCTGCCCGCAAACAATCTTCCTGGAAATGGTTTTCCGTAGGATAGAATATGCCATAGAAGGAGACTTTACAAAGCAGAAGGCACTTAATAAAATGCCTTGGAACACAGAGAAAATCCTAAAGAAAGGCGCTAAAACTGCCATTTTCTTGCTGATCTCATTTGTAATATCCAACCTGTTCCTGGCTTATGTTATAGGAGTAGATGAGTTGCAGAAAGTAATTACCGAGGGACCTATAAACCACATGGTTGGCTTTGGCACTTTGCTCGCTTTTACAGGAGTCTTTTACTGGGTGTTTGCTTCTTTCCGTGAGCAGGTTTGTACTATAGTTTGCCCTTATGGCCGCTTACAGGGCGTGATGCAGGATAAGAAAACCCTGGTAGTGGCTTATGATTATGGCCGTGGCGAACCACGCGGTAAATTAAGAAAAGGGCAGGAGCGTACCGAAGGCGACTGTATTGACTGTAACCAGTGCGTGCAGGTTTGCCCGACGGGTATCGATATCCGTAACGGGGCACAGCAGCTGGAATGCATTAACTGCACTGCCTGTATAGATGCCTGTAACGATATTATGCGCATGATCGATAAGCCAGAAGGCTTGATCCGCTATGAATCGGAGGAGGCAATAGAGACAGGTAAAAAGTGGACATTCTTTACGAATCGTGTCATGGGGTATACTACCATCCTGGTTATTCTGATGACTGCACTTACTACTTTACTCTTAACCCGCGACGAAGCAGAGGCAACTATACTGCGCACGCCGGGCCAATTATATCAGAAAACGGAGCAGGGGCATATTAAGAACCTGTACAACATCTCTGTCATCAACAAAACCAACCATGACATGCCGCTTACTTTAAAGCTGCTGGATAAAAATGGTGCAATAGACATTGTTGGCAGCAAACTGGTTCTGCCTGCGCAAGGCATTGCCGAAGGAGTTTTCTTCGCAGAAATAGCAAAAGAAGACCTGACTGGCATGAATTCAGAAATTGAGATCGGTGTGTATCATGGCGATGAGCTAATCACCACAACCGAAACCAAGTTCCTGGGACCGGCTAATTAATTGTAAAAGGAGACATCAAAATGAAAAATACAGATAAAAATAAAAGCTTTACCCTCTGGCCATATGCCATTGTAGTTTGTATGATCTTGTTTATGAGCTACATCGCTATGTTTGTTTACAAAGCCATGAACCAGGATGTAGACCTTGTTAGCAAAGATTATTACGAGCAGGAGATCAAATTCCAGGACCAGATAGAAAAGGTAAGACGCACGCAGGCGCTCGGCGATGTTATGCTGAACTATAGCGCTGACGATAAAACAATTTTATTGCAGATGCCCGCTACTTATAAAGAGAAAAATCTGACGGGTACCATTACACTTTTCCGTCCGTCGAATGATAAGCTTGACGAGCAGTTACCACTGCAACTTGGCCGTGATCAGAGTCAGTTACTGGATGCCAAAGACCTTGACAGCGGTATCTGGAAAGTTCGGGTGAACTTCAGCGACGGTGAAGAGACATATTATTCAGAAAAAACCATACAAATAAAATAGCCATGATCTGGGCAGGTTTTATTTTCGGAATTGTAGGTAGTTTCCATTGTGTAGGGATGTGCGGCCCGATAGCGATGGCGCTACCCTTTGTCGGGAGTTCCGGCTGGCGATATTATGCCGGCCGGCTCCTGTACAATAGTGGTCGTATAGTTACGTATGCTCTGCTAGGAGCTCTGGCTGGCGCATTTGGCGAGTCGTTGCAGATGGCAGGTTTACAGCAAACCGTATCTATCGTTTCCGGTATCCTTATTTTATTGCTGCTCGTACTTCCTGCCGCCATAAAAGGCAAATCTGCCAGTATACTAGGTACTGATAAACTTATGAGCTGGGTAAGGCGGAAACTGGGCTATTATTTCCAGCAGAATTCGCTGAGTGCCTTGTTTATGGTTGGCCTGTTAAATGGATTGCTGCCTTGCGGTTTTGTGTATATTGCCTTAGCCGGGGCGATCAGCGCACCTGGCGTTACCGGAGCTATGCTTTACATGGCCTTGTTTGGCCTCGGCACTTTTCCATTAATGTTTCTGGTATCTTTATCTGGCAAACTGATAAGCCTGAAAGTGCGAGGTATGTTTAACCGTGCCGTACCCTATATCGGTATGACGCTGGCCATCCTTTTTATAGTTCGCGGTTTAGGCTTAGGCATCCCGTATCTGAGCCCGAAAGTAGTTGAAACAGCTACACATAAAACCGAGATGAGCTGCTGTACCAAGCCTGTAGCAGCCACTACCAACTAAAAAGTAAACAGATTACTCCTCAGTCGCGTCCTCCAAACTATAGTTTCTAAACTGACATAAGTCATTACTGCCGGTGACGTTACTCAGTGCATGGCTTATGCATCCCTTGTACCTTTATCATATAATAATTGGTTAATTACAGGAATAAAGATTAGCTGCCAGGCGGTATACAGTTTTAAACTACTCTACAGCAAGCTAAATAGCCCACTTGGTCAGTAAATTCGAAGCAGACATAGAATAAAGTTGATTCAAAAACTATAGTTGTTGCTGCTCCATTTTTATTTTTGTACAGGCAAAGCCAATTGTTTTCGCACATACTTAACTAAGCTGTATATATGTTGTTCAGGAAGATGATAGAGGAGGGGCAGGTTAAAGGTAACCTTAAAAAGGTATCTTCTGATACTTGCTTGTTTAAATCAGGGAACCCCAACAAGGAGCTTTATTATCTGATAAAAGGAAGTGCGCAGGTTACTCCTGTAGGGGGCGCTCCCAGAAAAGTGCAGGCCGGAACCCTGTTGGGTTTGCCAGATCTGATGCAGGATAACTATAGCCAAACAGCGGTTGCCACGGAAGCGGCCGAAGTTCTATGTATCTCTAAAGATGAATTGCAACACATGTTACAGCAAGATGCTGCGCTACGCCTCTACCTGATCCAGCAAATGAGCAGACATGTAATGCTCACCTCAGCCTCTTATGAATGATTGCCAATAAGCTATACAAAGCACAAAGCCGCTGAGATTTCAGCGGCTTTGTGTTTGGTGCAATGCTCATTTTTTCAAACTATAGCCTGCAATTGCCAGTCCGGTATACGGAACTATAGTTACGGGGCTTAGATAATCTCTTTGGTTATTTCCTTAATAATGAGCGTTATATGATCTTCCACAAAGGCGATATGCGCAGACACCTGCTTTAAGTTGATTTGCTTTCTAGCATCCTGTTCAATTTGTCTTACGACAGGCCGTAACTGCTCGATGCGCAATGTATCAACTGTTGATTTTAATTTATGAGCGGCTGCACTAACACCCTCCCAGTTCTGTTGCTGTTCACAGTCCTTTAGTTCTGTTACTGTTTCAGGCACCGTTTCTATAAAAAGCTGTATGGTTCTGTTAATGAATGCCTGATTCCCACGGGCCATTTTGTGCAGTGTTTGCAGATCATAAAGTGGCTGTTCAACTATAGCTGGGACTATTTTTTTAGTAATAGCTCTTAATGGTCTTTTCTTAACTTTATGAGGAACCAGCGCAAAAATCTTTAGATACAATGCCTCGTCCTGAAACGGTTTGGAAATATAATCATTCATGCCAACAGCCAGGTATTTCTCCGCATCACCTTTAAAAGCATTGGCTGTAAGTGCTATTATGGGCACATTGGCTATAGTTATGTCTGCGTTAGTCCGTATTTTCAATGTTGCATCAATACCGCTCATTTCAGGCATTTGGATGTCCATTAAAATAACATCATACCTGTTTTTCAAGGCCATTTCAACCGCCCTTCTACCATTTTGAGCCACATCTATTTTAAAGTTCCAACCCTCCAGAATAGACTGTGCCAGAAAGACGTTGATCTCGTTATCTTCTGCAATTAAAACGTGCAGTGGCTCCAGGCTATCAAAGTCAACTTCGAAGTTGGTGTTTTCGGTCTGCTGCGTTTCAGTTGCCTTAGCGTAGGTAAGCTTAAATTTAAAGATACTTCCTTTGCCTTCTTCACTAGATAACCAGATGCTGCCTCCCTGCATTTCTACCAGGTTTTTGCAGATACTTAGCCCAAGCCCTGAGCCACCATATTTACGGGTTATGCTGGAGTAGGCTTGTGTAAAACCATCAAAAATGATCTCATGTTTTTCAGCTGGTATACCAATCCCTGTGTCCGCAACTTCAACTTCCAATGTCAGCTCTTCTGAATTCTCGCTGATGAGTTCGCACTTAAGGGTGACGCTGCCTTCGTCAGTAAATTTAATGGCGTTGTTTAGTAGGTTCAGCAAAACCTGGTTTAACCGGTAAGGGTCCCCGACAACAAGTGGATATTGCTCCTGCTGGCAGTCTAAACTATAGGCGATCTCTTTTTCTTCTGCTTTATAGATCAGCGTCTGGAATGCACTCCGGATAGAATCACCCAGGTTAAACGGGATTTGCTCCAGTTCCAGTTTACCAGCTTCAATTTTAGCAACATCCAGAATATCGTTTATAACAACCAGCAGATTCTCCGCAGATTGTTTTATGATCTTCAGATAGTTGTTTTGGGCATCGTCGAGGTTTGTTTTCTGCATAAGCCCGGCCATACCCAGAATACCGTTCATCGGCGTCCGGATTTCGTGGCTCATGTTGGCCAGAAAATTTTCTTTAACTTTTGCAGATTCTTCAGCAGCTTCTTTGGCTCGCTTAAGCTCCTGTTCGGTTTGCAGGCGGTCTGTAATATCCTGTGCCAGGCCAATTATATAAGCTGGCACATCCGGCTCTTCGGCTTTATAGTTCTGGTAATACAGGAAGCGCTCCTGGTTATCTTTGTTTAAGATACAAAGGACTCCTTCTACAAAGTTTGAGTCCTGGAATTTATCTATATAGCTTGAAAAATTCTTCCGGTGTTTTGCCGGAAAGAAGGAGGTGAGCTGTTGGCCAACCATCTCTTCCTCTTTGTAGCCCAGCATGTTTAAAAGATATGGGTTTGCAGACAGAATAGTGCCGTCCATATCGTGTGCGCAAATAAACGCCTGGCTATAGGTTATAAGGTCACGGTACTTCCGCTCACTGCGTTTGAGGGCTTCAGCATTTACGCGGCGCAGGCTAATATCACGTGCCGAAGATTGGATCTTTAAAATATTGCCTTCGGCATCAAGTAATGGTTTAAGGTTTGTCTCAACCCATAGAATACTCCCGTCTTTACGAACCAGCCTGTGCTCAACGTTTGTATTTACTTTTTTGGCCTGCACATTCCTGAAGCTGATATGCAGCTGCTGATAATCATCAGGGTGAATTAGTAGCTTAGGCATGTGCCCGATAACCTCTGAAGCAGTATAGCCCAGCATCTCTTCCACAGCTTTTGAGATAAAGATGTAGCGTCCATCTAACTCATGCAGGCTAATCACATCTTTTGAGTTTTCAGATAGCAGGCGGTATAGTTCTTCGCTTTCCTCGAGCTGTTTTGTAGCCTTGCGCTGCGCGGTTATATCCGTAGAAATACCGAGTACATGCAACTGGCCATCGCTGGTAACAAGCGGTCGTTTTATAGTTTTAAACCATACATCGCTTCCATCCCGCCTGGTAAAGCGCTCTTCTACTATAATTTCGCGATTTTCAGCTATTACTATGCGGTCATCCTTTTCAAAGTGGTCTCTATCAGCTGGTTTAGGGAAAAGTTGCGCGCTATCTTTTTCCAGTAAATCCTTTAAAGGTAATTCAAAGAGATCAGCAACACCTTTGTTAGCTAACTTAAATCTGCTTTCACCATCCTTAACATAAATCAGGCTTGGACTGGAGTCCATTACAAGCCTGATAAAATCATTCTGCTCTTTGGCGGCCAGGGCTGCCTTACGCTCTTCGGTGGTATCACGAATAATTGCCAGTACCTGTTCAGAGTTATACTTAATTATCCTGCCCTCATAATAGTGCAGGCCATCTTTCAGATCCAGTTCATATTCGGTACGTTCCGGGTGGCCGGTTTTGATGACCTTTTTAATGAGGAAAAGAATCTGTTTATGAACCGATTCGGGTAGGAGGGTGTGGATGTGCGAGCCAATTACGCTTTCTTTCGGCACAAGTAAATGTTCCTGCTCCACATTTTTCATGTCCTGGTAAATACCGTCCTTATCTATAATAAACATAAGGTCAGGTATTACCGCCAGAATAGCCCTGTTCTTCTCTTCGCTCTTTATTATTTTTTCCTGTGCAGTTTTAAGATCGGTAATATTCAGACCGTGCCCAATGATCATTTTCAAATCTCCGCTCTGGTCTACTACCGGGTTCAGCTTGCGGATATGGTAAGAAGTGTCACCCTTGGGTGTGGTCATCTGCTCTTCAAAAGAAACATACTCTTTACTGGACCGGGCAAGTTCTAAATTAAAACTTCTTGTTTTTATACGCTCCGGCGGGACATTTCTGTAGGTACAGTATTCTTCATTGGTTTTACCTACTATCCATTTACGCAATGTCGGGTCAGAGACTGCTACAGGGTTTACAAAAAGGTATTGGAGTTGATTATTATAAACCGCTATATCCGACGGTATATGGTTCAGGATACCTTCATAGAATTCTTTTTGCTCCAGCAGTGCTTTAGTTTGCTCCCGTAGCTGCGTTACGTCCTGGGCTGAGCCTATAACTTTCGTTACCTGGCCGTCATCTTTGCGCTTAAAGACACTTTCCCGGCAATACAGGTTTTTCTTTTCACCATTTTTAGACAATACCACGTACTCCACTTCCCGCACTTCGCCATCCTGCGCCTGTAGCATGCCATAGGTATGTGCATACATTTTTGACAACTCTTCAGGCACCAACAACGACATAAACACATGCCCGTGCATAGAGGCTATGTCCTGCTGATTATAGCCCAGTACAGATTCAATGTGATCGTTCAGGTAAACAAAGCGATCCTGCTCAAGATCGTAGACATATATTATATTGGGGATTGTATGGGTGATGTTGCGGACAAAGTACTGACTTTCTTCGAGTGCCAGTTCTGCTTCGCGCCGCTCTGTAATGTCGTTCAGATATATGTTTGCATACTCCTTGCTTTTAAGAGGAACTATAAACAGAAGAAAGTGCTTGCCCAGCAGATGCGATTGCAGGGTTACAGGTTTACCTGCTTTAAGGGCAATATTAACTTTACTGACAAATAAACGATTCAGGGCTGGTATGCGCCTTTCATCTATAGTTTGCAGAAAGTGGAAACCGGCAGCATTAGCGTAATAGATTTTACCCTGGTCATTTACACGAAGAATCGGGTCGGGATATTCTTCCTCCAGTTCGTATTTTTGCTGTGCTGCGGTAAATGCTTTGTTATCTTCGGCTGATGCAAGTTTTAGTTTTAAATTATTAAGCGCTGCTAAATTTTTCTCAGCTATCTCTTCAGCCGCCTGCCGTGCCTTACGTTCTTTCTCTAACAACCCGAGCAGCGTAGCTACGTCGTTTACACCTTCCATCTAAAAATATTTGCCTGCAAGTTACGGATTTCCAACAGCTTATTATTATGTTTATTAAGATTGGCTTTAATTAAATTTAGTAGCTTATCCTGCTGTTGGTTCAAAATTTAATTGTTGATTTAAAGCCTACTGTTATAGTTTTGGACCGGTAAATTAATTATTTAAAGTTAGTGCTATTAGATGGTAATATGCATTTTTAACTATAGGTAATATTAATATAATTCTATTGTTGGCTTGTGAAATGATTCCTGTTTATAGTTTATTTTACTTTCAGTTCGTTGCTCTGTATCATGCGGTATATGGTGGATTTCCCGATGTCAAGTTTATCCGCTACCAACAGTACGTTGTAGTCATTCTTGTCCAGAAAGTATTGAATGATGCGGGTCGTATAAACTTTAAGCGACTGTTCTTTTGCCAGGAAATCCTTGTTTGAATTACTGACTGCCAGGTTGATGTCCTGATCCTGTATCTCTTCATCATCAGAGAGCACCATGGCTAGTTCAACTATAGCTTTTAACTCGCGCACGTTACCCGGGTAGGTATAGGAAAGTATTTTTTCCTGTGCTTTTGCAGACAGGCTTTTCCGCGGTATGTTGTTCTCTTTGGCAAAATCATCCATAAAATGGCGGGCCAATATCAAAATGTCTGTACCTCGATCACGCAGAGGCGGTAAGAGCACTGGCAAACCAAGCAGGCGGTAATACAGGTCTTCACGGAAGGTCCCATTACTTACTTCCTCTGCCAGGTTTTTGTGAGTTGCAACTATAATCCTGACATCTACCGGAACAACAGCATTGCCACCAACCCGGGTTATTTCTTTCTCCTGAAGTACGCGCAGTAATTTAGCCTGCAGGCTAATGTCAAGCTCACCGATCTCATCTAGAAAAATGGTGCCTTTATTTGCCTCCTCAAACCTACCAATGCGCCGTGCTGATGCTCCTGTAAATGCCCCTTTTTCATGCCCGAACAATTCACTTTCGATGAGCTCTTTCGGGATTGCAGCAACGTTTACGGCAACATACGGGTATTTTTTCCGGATACCATTATAGTGAATAGCTTTAGCTACCAATTCCTTACCGGTACCTGTTTCCCCGTTTATAGATACTGTTATATTGGTTTTAGTAGCCTTGTCCATCAGCGAAAACACTCTTTTGATGGCTTCGCTGTTGCCGATGATTACTTTACTGAAATCATATTTCTGGCCGATCTCTTCGCGCAGGTTACTTATTTCTTTACGGAGCGAAAGGTTTTCGCGAACCTTATTGATCGTATTCCAAAGCTTATCGGCAGTCTCTTCGTCTTTTACAATGTAGTCGTATGCCCCTTGTTTAAGCAAGGCTACCGCAGTGGCCACATCTTCCTGACCTGAGATTATGATTACCTGTATATCCGGGTTTAGCTCTTTCACCTTGGCCAGCACCTCGCCGCCATTTTTGTCGGGTAGTGAATAATCTACAGTAACTACATCAGGGTTCTCGTGTAAACTGGCAAAAAAGTCTTTTGCAGAGTGAAATTTCTTGATTTCATAGTCGGGGTTCAGAGAAAGATGATATTCCAGCAACTCGCTGTACCACACATCATCATCCAGAATGAAGATTTTAAAAGGGGTGTTCTTCATGTATTGCTCAGATACAGGTATACATCATCGTCAAATATACTATACAGATCGTTCTGCAAAAAAATAATTTGTTACCTGTATGGCGTTGCGTGTATACTTTATTAGTGATTTTAAGTGGCGTTAAGTAAAAGGATTATAGTCTGACTGATGCCAATTCTGCACATCAGCCAGACTATAAATGGGTAACAGTATAACGGTGTTATGGTTTAAAACTTATACTATCAGCTTACATTAATAACCTGATACCTTGCACGCATGAACATGAAAACTCCATAAAAGATCAGGCCAATGGCAACAGCGCCCAGCAGGTAAGAACCGTACGAGGAGTTCTCCAGAAACTGAAACGCACTGCCGCTGCCTCCGGCTTCATTCGGATTTGCATTCATAGCAGCTTTCAGGAACAAGTAAGCAATTATGAGCCACACGATGCCACGGGCAATATACCCGATCTTTCCAGCTCTGATCATCATCGCTTCTGCCTCATGTTTTAATCCGGAACCCTGAACTTTCTTTTTGTATTTGTCTGAAATGGCCAGGTAGATCTGGTGAAAGCCTGCAATGGCTGTACCCACAGCAACTATACCCACCAGCCACTGGCCAAACGGTTGTTGCAAAAGCTCACGGGCTAGTGACTGTCGGGAGTCTCCGTTACTGCCGCCACCATTGCCGAGTACAAGCTGTGCTGCATAGAAAGCTAACGCCCCATACACCACTCCACTGAAAGCGTAACGTATCCTAACACCAATACCTTTGGCATTATCGCCTTTATTTTCGGTGTCTTTAAATGCCTGAATAATGCGCCAAATGGTATAGCATAGAAGGCCAAGGGCTATAATAGCCAGTAAAATCCAGCCATAAGACTGTTCCAATATAAACTGGAAAACTCCGGATTTGTCGGAACCCTGCTCTGATTTTCCTCCGATCTCAAACGCCGCCATAAAAGCAAGAATACCTACCAGGCAATAAACCACTCCTTTTGCTGTAAGCCCGAACCTGGCCATGTTTTTAACCCAGGCCGGCGGGGGAGTAGGAACGTGTTGTGCTATATCAATCATATATATAGTTGTTTGTTTATAGCATACACGTAAGCCTCGCTTTTATGTTTAGCCGTTACATGTTTTTAAAACGAATCAGGGCTTCCTGCATTAACCTTTCTCTGTGATCCGGATGTGCAATATCTATTAGTGCTTTTGCTCGCTGACGCAGGTTTTTACCATACAGATAAGCCACGCCATATTCGGTAACTACATAATGCACGTGGGCTCTTGTGGTAACCACACCACCGCCAGGATTAAGGAAAGGTGTAATGCGCGATACTCCTCTGTGTGTAACTGATGGCAACGCGATAATTGGCTTTCCACCTTTAGACAAAGCAGCACCGCGAATAAAGTCCATTTGACCGCCAACGCCAGAGAACTGGTAAGTACCGATGGAGTCAGATACTACCTGGCCGGTGAGGTCTATTTCGATGGCGCTGTTAATAGCTGTAACATTATTGTTTGATTTAATAACGGTTACATCATTCACGAAATCTGTGCTGTGCATGGTAATCAGCGGATTGTCATCCACATAGTCGTAGAGGGCGCGGTTACCTGCTATAAAGGCAGTAGCAATTCGTCCGCGGAGCACTTTTTTATGCTCGTTCGTGATTACCCCGCTTTCAATAAGAGGCAACACCCCATTGGAAAACATTTCGGTATGTATGCCAAGGCCTTTGTGGTTCGTAAGGCTTTGCAATACAGCATCAGGTATAGCACCAATACCCATTTGTAACGTTGCTCTATCTTCTACAAGTTCGGCCACGTTCTGACCTATTTTTCTTTCAACCTCCGTGATGCGGGAACTATAGTCAACTTCCGGAAGCGCTTCGTTTACTTCTACCAGGGCATGAAACCTACGGATATGGATAAGCGCATCGCCGTGTGTTCGAGGCATCTGCGGGTTTACCTGCGCAATTACATACTTAGCATTGATTACGGCCTCTCGGGCAATATCTACCGATACGCCTAATGAACAGTAGCCATGCCTGTCTGGTGGAGATACGTGAACGATAGCTACATCAAGGGGCATAATACCTAGCCTGAATAATTGCGGAATCTCGCTCAGGAAAATTGGTACATAATCACCACGTCCGCTGTTTACGGCATCGCGTACGTTAGCCGACACAAACAGGGAGTTGATGTAAAAGGAGTCTGCATATTTCTCTTCGGCGCAGGGCATCTCGCCAAAAGTGCTTATACTTACCAGTTCCACATTACGGAGTTCGTCGGCACGCTCAACCAATTTTCGGATCATGTATTGCGGGGTTGCTGCGCTGCCATGTAAAAAAACTCTGTCGCCGGATTTAATTACTGATAATGCTTCTTCTGCGGAGGTATAAGTTGGTGTAGTAGGGGCCATGTCTCTTTTTGATTTAAACTAACTATACTTTATAGCTGCGTTTGTGGTTTTAAATATGACTGCAAGCTACCCCCGCCTTCCTGTTTTTAAAATGATAATCGTCACCAATCCGTTTTGATTGCTAAATTGCCAACCAAATACGCGTGCAAAACTTATAATACAGTTATCCGCGTACTAGTCTAAAACTATAAACCTATGAAAAATCATTTCCCCCTGCTGTTTTTGTGCCTGTTGTTACTGAGTGGCTGTGTAGCTAGTTCGGTATCGAGCAGACCGAATAGTGTCGCTGCTACTGGTGTGAAAACGCTGAACTTTAAAACGTACGCCTGGTTTCAGGATCAACCTGCTGCGCCTATTGCTTACGGAGAAAGGTATACCGGTAGCCTGAATAAACATATCAGACAAGCGGTAGAAGAGGAGTTACAAAAAAAAGGTTTTACAAAAGCAACGGGTGCCAATCCGGATATTTTAGTGGCTTATGATGTAAGCGTATCGGTGCCGGTAGAGAAAGACATCGATACCAACTATATAAAAGGGTTTGGCTATAGTTATGCTTATATGTCCGGTTATAGGTATAATTATGGGAATGAGGAGTTACCAGGTTATCGCGCCGTTGACCTTTACAAAAGCGGGACCCTGATCATAGATCTGGTAAATCCGAAAACAAATGAGCTAATGTGGCGTGGCTGGAAAGAAGGTGCTATCTCAAATTTTAAAGCTGGCTATAGTTCGGTTCGCAGCGAAGTAGAAAAAGTATTGGAGCCACTGCAGAAGCGTTAATTTAGTATTGAATACCTTATGGGATCAGACTAGTTTCAGCGCGTTTTCGAAATTGTAAACATCGTCAGGTAAACCTACCACATACACTACATCGCCTTGCTGTAATGTTGTATGACCATTGATATCCAGTATCGTCTGCGCTTGGCGCTTAATGGCAACTATAGTTATGTTAAATCTGACACGCAGGTTCGCTTTTTCTAATGGTTGGTCAACTATAGTTTCATCTGCTGTATAAATACGTAAGCTGGCAACTTCTATATCAGGTAATTCCGAACTCAGGTTGTGTATGTTGCTCCCCGTAGACTGCATGCTACGCAGCATGTCATAATTATCAGAGCGTATCTGGCGCGTAAATATTTCTATATCGTCTTGCGGGAGCAGGTATTTATTAAGTACTCTGGTAAATATTTCGATGGATGTTTCGAATTCTTCAGGTATCACCTCGTTTGCACCAAGACTATAGTTATCCTGCATTTCCTCTACAAAACGGGTACGAACGATGACATGCACTTTTTTGCTGATTTCTCTGATTGCGGCAATAATTCGTTTGGTTGAGTCCGGGTCTGAAATGGCAACGACAGCTACCCGCGCTTTATGTATGTTAACATGGGCTAAAATGTTCCCATGAACGGCATCCCCGAAAAGTATATGCTCTCCGTTTTCTCTTTCTCTTCTTACGGTTACAGCGTTCATCTCTACTATAGTATAGGGTATGTGTGCGTAACGAGCAGCTTTGGCGACGTTTCGGCCGTTTATGCCGTACCCGATAATCACAATGTGATCCTCCATTTCAGGTACTTCCTCAAGGCCTGCCTGATTTGCAGAAATAACCGGCTTCGGTTCAGAATTGCCTGTCAGCTTTTTACTGATAAAATTAGCTATCTGATGTGAGTACTGTACCGCAAAAGGGGTGAGGGCCATGCTAAGCAACGACACAGACAGAAAATATTGGTAAGTAACAGGAGTAAGCAGGCCGTAGGAAATACCAGATTTAGAAAGTATGAACGCAAACTCACCTACCTGAAATAAAGCAATCCCGGCCATAATAGCAGTGCGTATAGGGTATTGCAGGAGTCTGGCAGCCAACGTTGCTACAATCGTATTTACCAGAAAGGTGCCAATTGTTAGCAGGATTACAACAGGCAAATGCTCCAGCAAAAATTCGATGTCAAGCAACATGCCGATGGAGACAAAAAAGAAACTGGTGAAAATCTCACGGAAAGGTAAAACGTTGCTGGTTGCCTGGTGACTGTATTCTGATTCGGAGATAATAAGACCTGCCATAAACGCACCAAGCGCCAGCGAAAGCCCTAACATAGAGGTAAACCACGCTACCATAAAGCAGATAGCAACTATAGACAGGATGAAAAGTTCTTTGCTCCTTGTACGGACAACAGAATAAAGTAACCTTGGCACCAGATAGCGGGCGCTAAGAAGTACCACCACTATAACCAGCGCACCTTTCAGCAACATCAGCAGCAACTTAAGGCCAATATTTTCTACTTCGCCCGTCAGTAGCGGGGTAAGCAGCATCATAGGAACCACTATAATATCCTGAAAAATAAGAATACCAAGTACTACTTTTCCGTGTGGGCTGTTTATTTCACCTTTATCCTGTAATAGCTTCAGAACTATAGCTGTACTGCTCAGAGCAATAAGAAAGCCGATAAAAATAGACTGTCCTAAACTATAGTTGAACAGCTGCATTACTGCCGCTGCCAGGAATATTGATCCAAAGACCTGCATCGCTCCGCCTAAGAGTATGGTTCGTTTTATTAACGCCAGCTTTTTCAGCGAGAACTCCATACCAATGATAAACAGCAGCATAATGACACCGATCTCAGCCAGCATCTCAATGTTATGAATATTCTGAACAAGGCTCAGGCCATGCGGACCGGCAATTACACCGGTAATTAAAAAGCCAAGAATGGTGGGTAGTTTAAATCGCTGAAACAGCAGGATTACAACCACGGCCAATCCGAGTATGATCACTACATCATCAAGTAAAGGCATCTCCATAGTTTAAACAAAGTTATGTGGTTGTTTATAGTGTAACTGGGTGATTATAAGTACAATAGTGGTGCTTGTGTATGGGTTTTATTTAAGACCTTTCCATTCTGAAAAAAATTGCTCCAGGTAAGTTTCCATGTATGCATGCCGTTGTTGGGCCATCCTTTTAGCAGTTTGGGTATGCATACGGTCTTTAAGTAATAATAGCTTTTCGTAAAAGTGATTTATAGTTGGGGCGGTGCTGTTTTTGTAAGCTTCAAAACTGTCGTGCATTTCAGGAGTGATAGTTGGATTATACATTTCCCGGTTCTTGTGGCCACCATAAGCAAAGGTACGTGCAATGCCAATAGCGCCTATGGCATCCAGTCGGTCAGCATCCTGCACTATACGTCCTTCTATAGTTTGCATCTCTGATGTAGTTCCTGCTCCTTTAAATGATAACTCCTTAATTATAGTTGTGATATGATGTATGACTTCATCTTGTACTTGTAGTTGTTTAAGCCATTCGGCGGCCATGCGCGGTCCTACCGTTTCATCTCCGTTATGGAATTTATGATCTCCGATGTCATGTAAAAGTGCTGCGAGTTCAACTATAAAAAGGTCGGCATTTTCGGAGGCAGCTATCGTTTTAGCATTGTTCCAAACCCGTAAAATATGCCACCAGTCATGGCCCGATCCTTCGCCGGAAAGCAATTCCTGAACATGTGCTGCTGTTTTGTCTATTATTTCCTGTTGTAAATGCATCGATTTAGAATTTTCCAAAACTGCCGATTTATAGTTTAACCTACAAGTGCAAAACTATAGTTGTGTATTCGTTTCACGAAGATTGGTTTTGGTGATTTCTGAAATATGCAGTAGACTTGGAACATGTTTACAAGTAGTCCGCATTCAAACAAATTATATTTAGCAAGTCTTATTGTTCAGAAAACCGGCAAAACTGCCGCTCTTATTTTAGTTGTTATTTTCTTCTTATCCATGCTGAGTGCAACAGAAGTAAATGCGCAGATACTCAATATTGAACGAGCCCGAATTGATCGCGATTCCATCAACTATATTACTGGTAAGGCTGGGTTCAATTTCTCCATGTTCAACCGAAATGCCGGTAAAAATAACCCGAACAATTTTCTGCAATTAACATTTAACAGCGATGTGGCCTATATTTCGGCCAAACACAGCTATTTGCTCCTTAATTATTATAATTACCTGTTAGTAAACTATGATAGCAGGGAACAGCGTAACACTGTTGCAAGTAACGGTTATGCCCATTTTCGTGTAAATCTACAGCGGCGAAAGCGCTTGTCTTATGAGTTATTTGCCCAGGCCCAGGCAGACAGAGCGCGCGGACTTGAAGTGAGAGGCCTGGCAGGAGCTGGACTACGATATGCAATTCTCCGGGAAGAAAAAGCTAACTTATATATTGGTTCAGGTTTGATGCAAGAATATGAAAAGTGGGAATCACCGGAAGAGGGTGAAGGTATATTAACATCCAACTTGCCTAAGTTAACAAACTATATCAGCAACAAATCGGTATTCAACAGTCATGTTTCAACAGAAGCCATAGTTTATTACCAAACCGGATACGATGATAAAATTAATGCTTTTAGAAACCGTTTGAGCGGGGACGCCAACCTTTTATTTAAGCTAAATAATACGCTTTCTTTTAGAACTGGCTTTAACTGTACCTTTGAAGACAAACCTATAGTTCCGGTTACACGCTTCGTTTATGCAATTACAAATGGAATCCAAGTTAATTTTTAATGCTGCTATTATATTTAAATATGGATAGCATAATTAAAAGAGATTTTTTAGTAATTTCACAAACTGTAATTTAACCTGTTATCTTGCGTTAAATGCATTTCTGTTCCAAAACCATTAGTGTATAAGCACTTATAATGCGAAACACCCTAACTATAGTTTATGCCTTGCTCTGCCTTATGCTGGCGGCTTCCTGTGTACCGCAAAAAAAGCTGGTGCTGCTGCAGGATAAACCTGATAAAGCAGATCAGGCAAATGCAGATGCCCTTTTAAAGGCATTTGATTTACAACGCCCGATCTATACACTAAAGCCAGGCGATGTGCTGTCACTTAAAGTACAGACTACCACACCAGCGGAGTATAACTTCTTAGGTCAGGCCACAACTGCTACAACCAGCTCTGATCCTGTATTAGAAGGCTATACTATAGATGCAGAAGGTAATATTCTTATCCCGACTGTTGGCAAAGTAAATCTGCAGGGGTTAACATTAGCTGAAGCCCGGCTTAAAGTTACAGAGGCCTTAAAACCATATTTAACTGATCCTACTGTGAATATGCGCTTTCTTACTTTCCGTTTCTCTGTAATAGGAGAAGTAGGATCACAGGGGCAATTTACCACTTACCAGGATGACATAAACCTGATGGAAGCGATTGCAAATGCCGGTGGTTTTTCACCTTATGCTAATCGGGGCAACATCAAACTTATTCGCTACGAAGCTGGTCAGGCAAAATTATACACGTTCAGTTTGTTAGATGATAACACAATTGCTCAAGCAAACTTTTACCTGCAACCTAATGATATGATTGTAGTTGATCCATTGCCAGCTAAAAATATAAGAGAGAATTTAATTGCGAATGTTAGCTTAACACTCTCTTTAATAGCCACAATTAGCGTCTTAATATCCAGGTTTTTATAATACCCATTCTTAGGTAAGAAACTTATTTTGGAAAACAAATCCCTCAGACAGACTAATACATTTGATATCCAGAACCTGTTACTCAAGGTTCTGAGAAATTGGTATTGGGTTTTAGCTTCTTTACTGATTGCACTAGCAGCCGCATTTTTTGTAAATCGCTATACCATTCCTGCCTTCGAGGTAAGTTCTTCGGTTATGATCATTAAACCGGTAGAACAGGGTGCTTCAGCATCCGCATTATTATATGGTGAAGAGCCATTCCAAGGCTCTCGAGGATTGACAAACGAGTCTGTTTTGATTAAAACAAAATCGCTCGTAGCTCAAACATTACGAAAACTCGATTTCCAGGTCAGTTACTATCAGCAAGGGAATGTTAAACTTACAGAAGTTTATAAGTCACTTTCACCTTTCATTGTTACTTTTGATTCTTCAGCTACAAACACACCTTACGGTGTATTGATCAAAGTAACTCCGACAAGCAACAAAACTTACACGCTTAGCTCTGAAAACCTTCACTGGAACAGATTATTTGCGAACAAAGAATTTGAGTCGGAGAAGCCCTATAACATAAGTGACTTCAGATTCATAATTACTTTTAAATTTAAAGATGGTGTTGATACACCAAATGAATTACTGTTCAGGATTTCCCGCCCTGAAGATCTTGCCGGGTCTTATGCTGGTAGGTTAGAGGTATCTTCTATGGCTGGGGGGGCGTCCGCATTGGTCCTAAAAATAGGAGGGAACACACCAGAAAAGGAAAAAGAATTCCTTAATGCTCATATGGAAACATATAAGCAGAATAACCTGGACATTAAAAACTCTAATGCGATAAATACCTTAGGTTTTATAGATGATCAGCTTCAGCAGATAAGTGATTCTTTGTACTTTATAGAGAGCAGATTAGAGGAATTCAAACGAGGAAACTCAAGACTTGATATCAGTAGTGAAGGAAATAAGTTCGCCCAGCAGGTACAATCACTGGAAGAACAAAAGGCGTCCCTGCTTCTAAACCAAAAGTATTATGATTACTTAAAGGATTACCTGAGAAAAGGGAAAGCACTGGATCAACTGGTAATACCTTCCAACCTTGGTATTCAGGATCCTGTTCTGAATGGCTTAATCGGAAACTTGGTAACTTTGCAAGGTGAGGTTGAAACGATCAGTCGGCAGGATATCAACGCAAATCCGATTGTTACAAATGAGCTTAAAATCAAACGACAGCAGGTCGCTGAATTGAGCAGTAATATACTTGAAAACCTACGTAATATTGAAGCGGCAAACTCCATTGCGATCAATGAGCTTAATAAAAGGATCAACGTAGCATCTGCTCAACTTCAACGCTTGCCGGCTGCTGAACGGAAACTGATCAATATCCAGCGCTTATATAGTCTAAGTGAAAATCTTTACGTTTTCCTGATGGAGAAACGAACAGAAGCAGGTATAGCTAAAGCAGCCAACACTTCTGATGTTACAATCCTTAGCGAAGCTCATGTTTCCGCTCAAACTGCTCCTAATACGTCTAAAAATTATATCACTGCCTTGTTACTTGGGTTAGCCCTGCCTGTTGGCCTAATCTTCTTAAAAGATTACTTTAATAACAGGGTATCCAGTCAGGAAGACATATTAAAGTATACTACTTTACCTATTCTAGGTTTGGTTGGTCATAATAAAAAGGAAAGTGCCAGCCTAATAGACCAAAATCCTAAATCTGCGCTGGCTGAAGCATTCAGAACAGTTAGGTCCAATCTGCGATTCATGGTGAATCAGGATACGCAGGAAGGGAAGCTTATAGTTGTCACCTCCTCTGTAAGTGGAGAGGGGAAAACATTTTCTGCTAAGAATCTGGCATACATATTTTCAATATCTGGTGAACGTACTCTCTTGATTAATGCAGATATGCGCAAGCCTAATAACAATACAGATTTTGGCGTGGTAAGTAGCTTAGGACTTAGTAATTACCTGGCAGGCTATGCTTCTTTGGAAGATGTCATTCATCAGACCTTACAAGAGAGTCTGTTTATTCTACCATCCGGAGATATCCCGCCAAACCCTTCTGAATTGTTATTGAACAAGCGGATGGATGAGTTGGTTAAATTGCTAAGAAACTCTTACGATTATATTATTCTGGACACACCACCCGTTGGTATATTATCAGATGGGCTAGAACTAATGCAAATTGCTGATGCGAATATCTTTATGGTTCGCCAGGATTATACGCTAAAATCTTTCCTGAATAACATCCAACAGCAGTATGAAAGTGGTAAAATTAGAAACACCGCCATTCTCTTTAACGATGTGGATTACCGTAAGTTAAACTATGGTTATGGCTATGGTTATGGTTATGGCTACGGTTACTATTCTGATGATTTGGAAAATCAGCCTTGGTGGAAGAAATTTAAGTTTTAGTGTTTCAAATTAGTTGTACCTAAAATCCCCGCTTCCCGTAAGGGAGGTCAAACTGAGTTTTAATTTTGTTAGATTTAAATAAGGCCTTTTCAAAGGTCCATTTCACCCTTACTATGGAAAAGAATGCCAAAATATATGTAGCAGGTCACCGGGGTATGGTCGGCTCTGCTATTTGTCGCAAGCTTAAAGAAAATGGTTATCATAATCTTATTACCCGTACTTCGTCAGAGCTTGATCTAAGAAACCAACAAGCTGTTTTTGATTTCATGGCTGAAGAAAAGCCGGATTATATTTTCCTGGCGGCTGCTAAAGTGGGCGGTATACAGGCCAACAATACGTACCGGGCTGATTTTTTGTATGAAAACCTGATGATTGAATCAAACATCATACATGCAGCTTACTTGAATAAAGTCACAAAACTGATGTTTTTAGGCTCCTCCTGCATCTATCCAAAAATGGCCACACAGCCTTTGAAAGAAGAGTATCTTTTAACAGGACCATTAGAGCATACAAATGAGCCGTATGCTATAGCTAAAATTGCCGGAATTAAGCTTTGTGAAGCTTATCGTGACCAATACGGATGTAATTTTATTAGTGTAATGCCTACCAACCTGTATGGCTACAACGATAACTATGATCTGAATAATTCACATGTTCTGCCAGCACTGATTCGTAAGTTTCATGAAGCAAAAGTAAATAGTTTCTCTGAGGTTATAGTTTGGGGTACAGGCAGTCCGATGCGTGAATTCTTGTTCGCTGACGACTTAGCTGAAGCCTGCCTATACCTGATGGAGAACTATAATGAGCGAGAACTAGTAAATATAGGAACTGGTGAAGACATCTCTATAAAAGACTTGGCATTACTTGTAAAAGAAGTAATCGGATTTGAAGGAGGTCTTGTATTTGATAGCACAAAACCTGATGGAACACCTCGTAAATTAATGGATGTAAGTAAGTTACATAACACAGGGTTTAAACATAAAGTAGAGTTGCGCGAAGGAATAGCCCTTGCTTACGAAGACTTTAAGAAAAAGCATGTCAGTGAAAATGTTTCTGAAGCTCAGAAAGTATAAATAATTAGTAACTTTTCCGTGGAGTATAAGTATAGAGCAACTGGAATATACTTATCCCTTTTACATAATCGAATATAATGAAGACAGCCCTTATAACCGGCGTTACCGGACAAGACGGTGCGTATTTAGCAGAACTACTTTTAAGCAAAGGATATAAAGTACATGGTTTAAAGCGTCGTAGCTCCCTTTTTAATACCGACCGTATCGATCACCTGTACCAGGATCCGCATGAAAAGAACATTAACTTTAAGTTGCATTACGGCGACCTGACGGACTCTACAAACATCATCCGTATTATTCAGGAAACGCAGCCCGACGAGATCTATAACCTGGCGGCTATGAGCCATGTGAAGGTTAGTTTCGATACGCCGGAATATACTGCAAATGCTGACGGAATTGGTACCCTACGTATTCTGGAAGCTATTCGCATACTTGGCCTGACCGAGAAAACCCGCATTTACCAGGCTTCTACTTCGGAGCTTTACGGATTAGTACAAGCAGTACCGCAATCAGAAACTACGCCGTTTTACCCGCGCTCTCCTTATGCAGTAGCAAAGCTTTATGCGTACTGGATCACGGTTAATTACAGAGAAGCTTATAACATGTTTGCCTGCAATGGTATTTTGTTCAACCACGAGTCTCCATTACGTGGTGAGACCTTTGTGACACGCAAAATAACACGAGCTGCAGCAAGAATAGCACTTGGCTTACAGGATAGTTTGTACCTTGGTAATATGGATGCCAAGCGTGACTGGGGCCATGCTAAAGATTATGTAGAAGCCATGTGGCGCATTCTACAGCAGGATACGCCTGAAGATTTTGTGATTGCAACAGGTGTAACAACAACTGTACGCGACTTTGTGAAAATGTCTTTTGCTGAAGTAGGAATAGAGATTGCTTTCAAAGGCGAAGGTGTTGATGAAAAGGGCTATGTAGCGGCCTGCAACAATCCGGATTACCAAATAGAAATAGGTAAAGAAGTAGTTTGTGTTGATCCTAACTATTTCCGTCCTACTGAAGTGGAACTACTGATTGGCGATCCTACTAAATCAAAGACAAAATTAGGTTGGGAACCTAAATATGATCTGGCAGCACTAGTTAAAGATATGATGCAGTCTGATTTGGAACTGTTCAAGCGTGATACCTACCTGATGGAAGGTGGCCACCGTGTTTTGAACTATCATGAATAATATTTTGGCATAAAATAATATTTAACTTACATTTTTTATACCTCAAAAGGTTTCGCTAAATTTATAGCACCTTTTGAGGTATTTTTTTTTAAAATTTGCTTACTTAAATGAAGACAAAAGACGAAGAGTGGACTCTAATAATAGAGCCTAAAAGTAATTTATTTGATTTACGACTTCGTGAAGTTTGGCAATATAAAGATCTTCTGTTCTTGTTTGTGAAGAGAGATTTTAAAGCAGCTTATAAGCAAACTATTCTAGGCCCTTTGTGGCATTTCATTCAACCCCTTTTTACCACCATTGTTTTCCTTGTGGTCTTCAATAAAATTGCTGAAATACCAACTGATGGCGTTCCTCCTACACTGTTTTATATGAGTGGTATAGCAATTTGGAATTATTTTGCAAGCTGTCTTACAGCTACTTCTAACACTTTTCTCGCCAATGCTGGTATTTTCGGTAAGGTATACTTTCCTCGCTTGATCCTACCTATTTCTATAGTAACTTCAAATGTTATCAAGTTTGGGATACAGTTCCTACTATTGTTGGTTGTTATGATTTATTACATGTTGCAAGGTAATACTATACATTTTGGTATAAGCTGGTTTGTAATACCGTTTTTGGTTTTAATGATGGCTTTATTAGGACTAGGTTTAGGAATAATAATTTCTTCCTTAACTACTAAATACAGGGATTTTACAGTACTTCTCGGTTTTACTGTACAGCTTCTGATGTATGCTACACCTATAGTTTATCCTCTTTCATTTTTAATTAATAAAAGCTATGGGTGGTTAATATCCTGGAACCCGCTAACTCCAATAGTTGAAGCTTTCAGATACGCACTGTTCGAGCAAGGTACATTCTCTTTAGGTTCTTTGTTGTATAGTTTAATATTTATAGCTATTATTTTCGTTATTGGTTTAATTACTTTCAATAGAGTAGAACGTTCCTTTATGGATACTGTCTAATAGGAAAAGAACTGCGCGTTTAATTTAAGATGACATTTACTCTTGTTTATGGGTAAATAATAGGATTTACAAATGATTAAGAATGTTATAGAAGTTACCGCTGTATCTAAACAGTATAGATTAGGACTAGTAGGCACCGGCACCTTGTCTCATGACCTTAACAGATGGTGGCATTTAGTACGAGGAAAAGAAGACCCTTATCTTAAGATTGGAGAAGAAAATGATCGTACATTAATTGGTAATAGTGAATATGTTTGGGCCCTTCGAGATGTAAATCTTAATGTAAAAGATGGGGAAGTAATGGGCATAATTGGCAGAAATGGTGCAGGTAAATCCACTTTATTAAAATTGCTTAGCCGTACTACAGCACCAACTACTGGTTCAATAAAAATTAAAGGTAGAGTTGCTAGTTTACTAGAAGTGGGTACAGGATTCCATCCTGAGTTAAGTGGTCGCGATAATATTTACCTGAACGGTGCAATTTTAGGTATGACGCGGCAGGAAATTACGCGCAAGTTTGATGAAATAGTGGAATTTGCAGGAGTAGAACGCTATGTTGATACACCTGTAAAGCGTTATAGTTCTGGTATGTATGTTCGTCTTGCATTTGCCGTAGCTGCTCATCTGGAACCCGAAATTCTGATTGTGGATGAGGTGCTGGCTGTGGGGGATGCTGAGTTTCAAAAGAAGTGCTTAGGTAAAATGAAAGATGTAAGTACTAACCAAGGTAGAACAGTTTTATTTGTTAGCCATAACATGACAGCCATCAAAAATTTATGCAATACTGTAGCTTATATGAAAAATGGTAAAGTTGTAATGGTAGGAGAAACTGAAAATGTGATTAATACATATTTATCCGATGGTGCTACTAACGATATAAAGCAGGAATTTGCTTCACCTGAAGAGGCTCCTGGGAATGACGCTGTTAAGTTAAAGAGAATAGAAATAGTCCCAATATTAGATTTGCCACATGCTCCTATAACTGTTGAAACACCAATAGATGTAGAGTTTGAGTTTTGGAATTACGTAGATGATAAACCAATAAATTTGAGTTTGCATCTATATACTATGAATAATGAATGCGTTTTTAATGTAGGTAGTGAATCAATGTATTTAACTAAAGGGGTACATAAAGGTGTTTGTAGAATTCCTGAACATCTGTTGAATGACGGTAGCTATAGTATATCAATGATGATAGTTGCCGAACGTTCTTACGCTTTGTATAATTTTGAAGATGTTGTAATGTTTGAAGTACATGAAAATAGAGCACCTTCTGGTTGGCATGGTAAAAGGCCAGGATTTGTCAGACCTAAGTTAGATTTCAAACTCGTTTAATATATGATTCCTGTAACTAAACCTTTCTTACCTCCCAAGGAAGAGTACGATTATTATGTAAATGGTATCTGGAAAAGGCAATGGCTGACAAATAATGGACCACTCGTTAATGAGCTAGAATTAAAGCTTAAAGAATATTTAGACCTTAAGCATCTACTATATGTAACAAATGGAACGATTGCAATTCAACTTGCAATCAAAGCTTTAAATATAAAAGGAGAAATAATTACAACTCCTTTTTCTTATGTAGCCACTACTAGCAGTATTGTTTGGGAAGGATGTGAGCCGGTATTTGTAGATATAAATAAAGATACTCTTAACATTGATCCGGATAAAATTGAAGATGCTATAACTCCTAGAACATCAGCTATATTAGCAACACATGTTTTCGGAAATCCCTGTGAAATAGATGCAATCCAGAATATGGCTAATAAATATGGATTAAAGGTTATATACGATGCAGCCCATTGCTTTGGAGTATTATATAAGAATAGGAGTATTTTCGAATTTGGAGACATATGTACCACTAGTTTTCATGCAACAAAACTATTTCATACTATAGAAGGTGGGGCTATATTCACGAAAGATGCTGATCTGCTTCGAATATTGGCAATGCAACGTAATTTTGGACATGCTGGACCTGAAAATTTCGAAGGATTAGGTATAAATGGGAAGAATTCTGAATTTCATGCTGCTATGGGTTTAGTTAATTTACCATATATAAATGATATTATAAAGCGTAGGATGGACCTTTGCAATCACTATGATTCAAGACTCAAAGGTATACATAAAGCTCGACCGACTTTAAATTCTGATTGCTTATACAATTATGCATACTATCCTATTTTACTAAATAGTGAAGAAGTTCTGAATCAGTTTATTGAAAAATTAAATGCCCATTGGATCTATCCTCGAAGATATTTCTATCCAAGCCTAAATACACTACCATATGTTAAAAGGCAAGCGGTGCCTATAGCTGATGATATTGCTAAAAGAATTCTTTGCCTGCCGCTTTACCATGATCTTTCTTTTGAAGAGATTGATATGATAGCTAGAATTTTGTTAAGAGTACAAAACAATTAACTTTTATAAAGTATTAGTTAGTTTTGAAGGTATAAAATCTATTATATGGTTTCTCAACTTGAGGTTCTTCTATTTTCAGGGTACAATCAGCGAGGGGTTATATCTTTTTGTCGTTTTTGTGAAAAAAATAATGTTGGTTTTAACATTATCGCATTAGAGGAAAGTGATACTATCCTTAAAACAAATTATAAAACTCAGGTTAAGTTTATTAGAGAGACGAAAGAATTATTAATTGACGATTTTCTTAAGTATAAAAAATTAATACCCAATACTCAACTCTTAATTATACCTTCTTCTGAATATTTAAATAGGTTTCTATTAAAAAATAAAGCTTCATTATCTGAAATTGGCTATCTTATACCATTATGTGAACCAAATCTTTATCATATAATTTCTGATAAATATTCTTTTGGTAATTTATGTAAAAACTATAATATAACTGTCCCTTCAGAGTATAATTTAGATAAAGAACTGATTTACCCTTTTGTTATTAAGCCATTAACTTACTCATCAAGTACTGGCTCAATTTTAAAACCTTCAATTATATTTTCAACTAATGATTTTGAAAATTTCATACAGAAAAATGACCTGAAGGATTTTTATTTGCAGGAGTTTATTGGTGGAAGTAGTTATTATTTACTTTATTATTTTAGACTAGACGGTAGTTACACTGTATTTTCTCAAGAAAATTTAATCCAACAATCAAATGGCAGATCTATAGTTGCTGCACAGTCTTCTGACATTCATAAAAATCCAATTTCAAAACAATTCAGTGCCCTATTTCTAGATAACGAATTTACAGGCCTAGTGATGGTAGAATTGAAATTTTATAAAAATCAATTCTATATGATAGAAGCTAATCCAAGATTATGGGGACCATCTCAACTAATATTAGATGCTCAAATGAATTTATTTGAAAGTTTCCTTAATGATTACGGATTATTGGATGGATATGAAAAATTAAATTATAAAGTTAATGTAAAATATTTTTGGTCAGGTGGTATAATTGAAGATCAACGAAAGCAAGAATCACTAGCTTTTCACAGTTATTCGAAGGAATTGTTCTTTAATGATTATACAAAATTTTGCGCTAAAGATATATATGCGTACCCTGATACTTTTGAAGTCTACTCCCAAGAAAAAGATGATTATGAAAAATAGCATTGATAGATTAAAAGAACTTTATTCTAATTCGAGTAAACATTCAAATTACCAAATACTAGCTGAAGAGCTTAATAAATTTATAGATAGCAATGACATATCTATAAAATCTAGATTCGAAAAAGAAAGGTTAGTATACATTTTGTCAAATCTACATCCAAAAGGCAAGTCCATTCTTGATATTGGAGGTAATACTGGTTATTTTACTTTTGAACTGTTAAGTGCAGGTGCATCTTATATTCAGTTATATGAAGGTAATAATGTACATGCTGAATTTGTTAAAGAAGCAGCATCCATTCTAAATTACAATACTAAGTTGAATGTATGCAATAATTACTATGCTTTTATAGATGAATCAAACAATAGATTTTTTGATATAACATTACTATTAAATGTTTTACATCATATTGGTGATGACTATGGTGATCAAAATATTTCAATAGATAATGCAAAAAAAGAAATTATTAGGAGTATCAATTATTTATCAGATAAGACGAAATTTCTAATTTTCCAGTTAGGGTTTTGTTGGAAAGGAAATAAACTGAAACCTTTGTTTCAACATGGTACCAAAAAAGAAATGATAGACTTTATAATATCAGGCACATCAAGCAATTGGGATATAGAAGGGATAGCTGTAGCAGAGGAATCTAATGGAAAAATTATTTATCAGAATTTAAATCCAGAAAACATTTCTCGTAAAGAAACATTAGGAGAGTTTCTAAATAGGCCTTTATTTATCCTTAAATCTAAAAATAATGGAAAATAAATTTAATTCTGAAAATGAAAAAATATTTCTTAATTCATTAGTTACAGATTATAGAGATGATTCTCCATATAGTCGAATTAAAAAAGATATTATTTTTAACTTAATATGTGGAGTCATTGAAATTGATGAAACCAAAAGAGCTCTTCAAATGGGATGCTCTAATGGGTATGAGACAGAACAATTATCAACTTTGTTTAAGTCTCTAGATGTTGTTGATGGCGCTGAGGCTTTTATTCAAAAGTTGAGTAGAGATAGTAAACTCCAGAATGTTAATTTTATATTTTCTCTTTTTGAAGAGTTCGAACAAGAGGAAGTCTCTCTAAAATACGATTATGTATTTTGTAATTATGTTTTGGAACATGTTTATGAAACAAAGTCTGTTCTTAAGCAAATAAGTAAAATATTAAAGCCTAATGGTGTTCTAATTGTAGTTGTGCCAAATGCACATGCTTTATCAAGAAGAATAGCTTCAAAAATGGGGCTTTTAAATGAGCTGGAAACACTAACTGAGAATGATTTAAGACACGGGCATAGAAGAGTTTATACTTTTAAAAGTCTTGAAGAAGATATTAAACAAGCTGGTTTTGTAATTCAAGAAACTAAAGGTGTTGTTTTTAAGATTCTTGCTGATTTTCAGTTAAATAAGCTATTAATAGACGGTTTTCTTACTAAACAGCATATATCAGCAATGCAGGCTCTATCAGAGGAGCCTGAAAATATACGGTATTCAGATTCTATTTTCCTAGTTGCCAGAAAAGCATAGCTTTGTAAAATAACGATGGCAAGCCAGCAAGAAAAGCCCCTAGTTAGTATAATTTGTCTAACATATAATCATGAAAGATTTATTGCCCAAGCTATTGAAGGCTTTTTATTTCAAAAAACGTCATTTTATTTTGAGATAATCATTCATGATGATTGTTCTACTGATAAAACAAGAGAAGTAATACAGCCTTATGTAGAGAAATTCCCTAATTTATATAGGCTAATTTATCAGGATATAAATCAATATTCTTTAGGCAAGAAAATTATTCCATTAATACTACCATATTGTAGGGGGAGATATATTGCACTTTGTGAAGGTGACGATTATTGGATAGATCCACATAAACTCCAAAAGCAGGTTGATTTTCTTGAAACAAATCAGGATTTTAATATAAGCTTTCATCGAGTTAAAGAGTTAAAAGAGAGTGGAAGTGAAGAGCTTTCTAATTTGAATTCTTCTGATAAAGAAGAAGTATATACAATAGAAGATCTTGCAATCCGAAATTTTATTCATACTCCATCTATTGTATTTCGAAATATTTTCTCATCTGTAGGATTTCCTAAATGGTTCAACGAGTCTCCCGTTGGTGACTATGTGCTTCATATGTTAAACGCTCGCCATGGGAAGATAAAATATTTCCCGGAACCAATGGCCGTATACAGAATACATTCTGGAGGTGTATGGAGTTCACTAACACGAACAAAGGTGTTGGAAAAGTGGGCTAAAGTTCTTCTCTTACTTATATTGGAGTTTAATTCTAATGCTAAAGTTCAAGAAGAATTACTTAAACAACTTGCTGGTATTGTATGGGAAAGTTCTGTTTATTTTAAACAAGACTTGATGAGCACTAGCATAAAGAATAATTTAAAGAATTCTGAATTGAAAGTTTTAATTGAAGAAATTCTTAACAAATCGACACATTCTTATGATGAGTTGAATGTGCAGTTAAGAGCATTCGAAGAGCAACAATTAGCCAACAGAAACTTAAAAAATTCACTTGAATATAAAATCGGGAATTACATTATTAAGCCTTTAAAATATTTAAAAGATGTTATCAACTAACTAGAGTGGATAATATTAGTTAAGTCGTTTACTAGAACTTATAACAAATTAGATTAATGAGTGATCTTGTTTCTGTATGCATACCTGTATACAATGGTGAAAAGTATCTGAAAGAAAGCTTGAAATCAGTTATTTCCCAAAGCTATAAGAATATAGAAATTCTTATTGTAGATGATGGATCAACAGATAACTCCCTTCACATTATCACTGAATTTAAAGAAATAGACAATAGAATACGTCTTATACAAAATAAACAAAATTTAGGGCTGGTAAAAAATTGGCAAAAATGTATAGAGCTAGCAAAAGGGAATTGGATCAAGTTTCTTTTTCAGGATGACATTATGCATTCCGAATGTTTAAAGAAAATGATGAATGCTTGTGCTACAAAAAATGTAAAGATCTGTATTAGTGGTAGGGAATTTATAATCGAAGATTCTGCAAGCCCTTTACTGCAAGATTTTTTTATAGATAAGGTGTATCGCTTAGAACGTTCTTATCCTTTCCCCAAAAAATTTGAGCTTGACGAGATTGCTAATTTGGCAAAAGATAAACTTTTTCACAATTTTATAGGTGAACCTATAGTTTTACTTTTTAATAAGAGTATAATCAAGGAAGTTGGCAACTACAATCCTGATCTTGTGCAGCTTGTGGACTATGAGTTTTCTCTAAGAGCTTGTTTAAATTTTCCTTCTTATTTCTTGCCTGATAAACTTGTAAGTTTTCGTGTACACTCAGCTTCTGAGAGTAGTAAAAACCAAGATTTATCCAGTATAAAAATTTTAAGAAGTAAATTTGTAGAACCCTTAGTTATGTACCATGAATATCTTTTCAATCCTAATCTTAGGAAATTAAGAAAAAAGATAGGCTTTAAAAATTTATTAAGCCAGGCAGTTTTATTCTATATTGAAAATAGTAAAACATATTCTTTACCTTCAGATATCAAAGCTCATATATTTTCAAAGTATTACAAGCTACATATTTTTAAAGCAATTAACTTATATAAAATTATAAAATCTAAGCTTTAATATCATTTCGCTCTTAATATGATAATGGTCTCTGTAATCGTTCCTAATTATAACCACGCCGCCTATTTAGAGAGAAGAATTAATTCTATTCTAAATCAAACATATCAATACTTTGAAATCATCTTATTAGATGATTACTCTAATGATAATAGCCAAAGTATCCTCGCCAAATATAAGAATCATCCTAAAGTTTCTCATATCGTTCTAAATGAATTTAATTCTGGAAGTACTTTTAAACAATGGCAAAAGGGTATTGAATTAGCATCAGCTGATTTGATTTGGATAGCAGAAAGTGATGATTGGGCTGAACCAACTCTTTTAGAAGAATTGGTGTCTCCTCTTTTAGATAATCCTGATATTAGTATTTCTTTCTGTCAAACACTTTGTGTTAATTCTGATAACAATATTTTATATAGAACAGAAAGTAATTTTTTGTTGCATACTATTCATGGAAATAAGTTTGTGTCAGAAAGAATGTTTTATGGTAACAGCATCATGAATGCGAGTATGGCTGTTTTCAGAAAATCTCAAATTGAGAATTTCGATTGGAATTTTACAAGTATGAGATTCTGCGGAGATTGGTTTTTTTGGGTACAGTTAGCTTTAACTGGAAGTGTATTCGAAAGTGGTAAGTACTTAAATTACTTTTTTAAACATGGTAAAGATGTTACTTCTAAAGCTGTTTCTCAAGGGCTTTTTTTTAAAGAAGGATATAAAATAATGCTATTTATCAAGAAAAACGTATCAATAGAAACTGATAAATATTTTATAAACTTAGAGAGGCTCGTAGATTATTATTTCGAACAAAAAAAATTTTTTGCTGATGAGCATACTGATAAAGAAGTTCTTGAGTGTTTAGCTTTAGTAGATCAAAATACAATTAAATTAATTCAGAAAAGGAATTATAAACCAAGTAAATCAGTGCAATTGATATCAAAGTTATTCTATTTAGCTAAAGGTAAGCTTAATTAATTATGAGCATTGGAGTAAGTGTAATAGTTTGTTGCTATAATAGTGAATCTAGAATTCCAACTACATTAGAATATCTTGCTAATCAACAACTCGATGCAGATACCAATTTGGAGATTATTATTGTAAATAACAATTCAACAGATAAAACTGCGGAAATCGCAGTAAAGACATGGGCGAGTTTTTCTAGTTCTTTTTTATTTCAGATAGTTAATCAACCAATACCAGGTTTAAGTGCTGCTAGAGAAAAAGGAATTGAAGCAGCTACATTTGATATACTTATTTTCTGTGATGATGACAATTGGCTATCTCCTGATTATGTGATAAAGGCATATGAAATCTTAAAATCAAATACAAAAATTGCAGCAGTTGGTGGTATCAATTTAGGTGTTTTCGAAACTCCTCCTCCAAAATGGATAACTATTTTTGAAGCGTCTTATGCTCTAGGAAATCAGGGAAGTATGGATTTTGAGGTACTTCAGGGGAATAAGTATATTGTCGGAGCTGGCATGGCTCTCAATAAACTTGCTTACATAGATATTAAGCAACGCGGGTTTAATTTTTTTTTAACTGACAGAATTGGAAATAAAATAGTAGGTGGTGGTGATGTAGAGTTATGCTATATATTAAAAATTGCGGGATATCAAATCGCTTTTTCTTCAGAATTAACATTAGAACATTATATGCCAACATCACGAATGACTGAAAGTTATTTAACCAAAATGTGGCATAATTATTCTTATTCTTGGTTAGTTTTTGAAGCTTATAAGATATTCTTGTTTAAGAAGGATTTTAAAAGTTATACCTACTTCTTTTGGAAAGTAGAAAGCTTTAAAAGGTTATTTTCAAAGTCAAAAGGCCTATTATTTTATTTAAGATGTAAACGTAAAGGTAACCTTTCCTATTGTTTGCCTTATGAAGCTGAACTTTTATTTAATACTTACCTATTCTTTAATACAAAAAGACTCTTAAAAATCACCCAAAATATACACCAAAAATTGTATAATGAATAATGCAGTTATTGTAATTCCAGTACATACTTCTAATCCATCTCAGGAAGAACTTATTGCTTTTGCACAATGCTACAAAGTTTTAGCAGATCATGATATCTTTATACTTCACCCGGAAGGATTAGATTTAGAAGCTTATTCTAGGGTAAATCCAAATATTAAGGGTGTAGCTATTGATCCACATTGGTTATCAGATATTAAGAACTACAATAAATTGAAATGTAGTCCTTTTTTTTACAATCTATTTTCTAAATATCGATTCCTACTTACATACGAATTAGATGCATTTGTTTTTCGTGATGAACTTATTTATTGGTGTAAGAAAGGGTATGATTATATTGGTGCGCCTTGGTATGAAGGTTACGCTAATACTTCTAATTCCTCAGAAATAGTTGGCGTAGGTAATTCTGGATTCTCTTTGAGAAATGTCAAACACTGTTTAAGGATAATAAAACGTGTTGACATTCTATGTTCGATTTATAAAGTTTTTTGTTGCTGTAACCTTGATAGGGTCATTAGTTTTAAAAGGTTTTTAATGTATTCAAAGTTGCACCTTTTATTTAAAATAAAAGGATATCACTTTTTAGAACCGTTTTTAACTAGAAAATATATTCATGAGGATATTTACTGGGGGATTTGGGTTTCGAAGTCGTTTAAAGACTTTGTAATAGCTCCTTATAGAGAAGCTATTCAGTTTAGCTTTGAAACTGAACCTAAAAAACTTTATAAAATAAATAATTTTAAGTTACCATTTGGATGTCATGCTTGGCTAAGATATGATCCTATGTTTTGGAGCGAGTTTATCATACCCAAAAAAAGGACCTTACTGTAATGTAGTTCGCTGTCCAAACGAAATATATTGATAACAAATCTATGATTACATATGCCTAAGTTATCCATCATAACAATTAATTATAATAATAAAAAAGGATTGCTAAAAACTGTAAAGAGCGTCATAAAGCAAGAATTTAATGATTGTGAATACATCATTATTGATGGTGGATCCACTGATGGTAGTATAGATATAATTAAGGAATACTCTAACCTTATTTCCTACTGGGTTTCAGAGCATGACCGAGGAATTTATCATGCAATGAATAAAGGAATCGTAAGAGCAAGCGGAGAATATATTCTTTTTCTTAATTCAGGCGATTTTTTAGTTTCAGATATTTTATCTTCATTAAAATTTGCTGATCTAAAAGAAGATATTATTTATTTTAATTTGGAATTTTTAGAACGGAACGGATCACATATACAAGTCTACCCAAGTACTCTTTCTTTCAGATATCTTTCTACTTATTCTTTACCACATCAAGGTGCTCTTATTAAAATGGATTTGTTCAAAAAGTATGGTTACTACAATGAAAATTATAGCATAGTTTCAGATTGGTCTTTCTTTTTAATTACCATTGCAAAACATAATGCTACATATAAGCACATTAACATAACTTTTGCCTCTGTTGAAAGGGAGGGTATTAGCTGTGATCCACAAAATAATGAAATGATAAACCTGGAAAGACAACAAGTGCTTCTTTCTGAATTTAATTTATTTTTAGAGGATTATAAACATTACTATGAGCTAGAAAGACAATCTTTAAAGCTTAAAAATAATCGGCTTTTTAGACTACTAAATAAATTAATAAATTTTATATAATATTTTTTTTGGCTCTTGCTTGGTTTTTATTTGAATAATAAGATGAAGATCACAATCTACTCCGTATGTTGGAATGAAGAGGTTTTACTTCCTCACTTCTTTCAACATTATAAATCGAGGTTCCCCAATGCTGATTTTGTGATTTATGATAATGGTTCTACTGATAGATCAAGGGATATCATTAGAGAAAATGGAGGAGTTGTTAAGAACTTAGAGTCTAATAATAGGGCAAGGGAAGATTTACTAATGGGGGTGAGAAATAATTGTTGGAAATTATCTAAAAACGATTGGGTGATTGTTTGTGATGTAGATGAGTTTATTGATTGTGATGAAAGTTTTCTTTCAAATGCAACTGCGTCGGTTATTCGATGTGAAGGTTACGAAATGGCTGGAGATACTTTAAATATTGACACTATAACAAAAGGTACGAGAAACTACTGGCTTGACAAATGTTCTGTTTTTAATCCGAATAAGATTTCTGAAATAAATTATTCTCCAGGTTGTCATTCATGTGCACCTGTAGGTGAGGTTATTTATAACAAAAAGAGGGTTCCGTTAAAGCATTATAAGTACTTTAAGTTATCTTATGTGATAGAGCGGTTTGAAGTTCTAAGTAAGAGATTGTCTGATGAAAATAAAAGCAATGGTTGGGGCATACATTATTTACAGAATAAAGAAGAGATTAAAGATGCATATTTATTTATTTTAAATAACGCTGAAGCAGTACCAGCACCTTTTATACGATATTTATACTATAAACTTATTAATAATCAGAAATATTATAGAATATTGAAAAAGTTATTAAATATTAAGAAGTCCATTGTAACTCGCTATTAATTTAAAAATAAACGTTTATCTTCTTGAGTAAGAAAGTACTTTTTATATCTCATAATGCTTCCAGAAGTGGAGCTCCTTTAATGCTTTATAACTGTATTAAATGGTTAAAAATCAGGCAATTAATAGATCCCTATATTCTTTTAATAGATGGGGGTAGTCTAGAAAATGATTTCAGCTGTCTTGGACCTACTTTTATTTGGAATGGATTTCACAAGACAACAAATTGGTTAGATCGTGCTGTAGGATTTATAAGTTTGAACCAAAAGAAAAAGAGACATATATTAAAGTTAAAGAAGTATTTAGAAGTTCAAGGCTTTAAACTGGTCTATAGCAATTCAATAGTAGCTAATAAAGTAGCTTATGAATTAGGTAAAACTATTTCATGCCCGTTTTTGTCACATGTGCATGAAATGAGTTTTTCAGCCAATCATTTTTATAAGTCCTTTCTTTTACAAGAATATATAGAAAACTTTGACCATTTTATTAGTGTATCCCAACAATCTTTGAAGTTACTAACAGAAGAATTAGGAGTTGATGAATCTAAAATAACTGTTATACCTCCTTTTTATTCAGACATAGTCAAGCTAAATAGTACTATAATAATTGATAAAGAAAATATTAAGATTGGTTTTTCTGGATATGCCGGCTGGAGAAAAGGAATCGACCTATTCACTCCTTTATTAGCTGTTTGTAATAATAAATTTGACTTGCATAATATCGAGTTTATCTGGATAGGTGAAATAAACGAAGAAACAAAGGAAAGAATACTATATGATTTGAAGATATTGAATATCGTTTCGAAGGTAAGTTTTCCAGGATATATAACAAACCCTCATGAATATATGGCTTTGCTCGATGTATTTGTGCTCCTTTCAAGAGAAGATCCCTTTCCTATTGCTTGTTTGGAGGCGGCAAGTAATAATGTTCCTTTGATTTGTTTTGAGGCTTCTGGTGGTATTCCTGATCTTATTGAAGATGATGCTGGTAAAGTAGTTCCTTATTTAAATTTGGATTTAATGGCTGAAGCTATAAAGGCATTTGTTAACAATAAGCACAAGAGAATTATTAAAGGTGAAATAGCTGCCAAAAAAGTGAAAAGCTATTCCCAGGAAGCCATAATGCCATTGATAAATTCAGTGATTCAAAAAATTACTTCTAATTAATATGCTTCCTATAGTCTCCATTGTAATACCCGTATATAATCAACCTGATTTATTGCAACGTTGTCTTCATAGTATTACTCAGCAGACATTTCGAGATTTTCAAATAGTCATCATTGATGATAATAGTACCATAGATTACTCTTCAGTTATTGCTACATACTCAAGTTTTCCTATTCAGTATTTTAGAAATAGTGTAAATAAAGGCGCTATGTCTAATATGAAGTTTTTACTTGAAACGGAGTGGAATACTAAATACTTTATCCTTTTTCATGAAGATGATATGATGCATCCTCAGTTTCTTCAGAATCAAATAAAATTAATGGAGAATAATTCAGAAATAGCTTTTTCCGGGACATTTATGGAGTATTTTGAAGAGGATGTATATAATAGTCACTTTTCCCAAAAAAATTATAATACAATAGAAAAGAAGATTTTTTATATACCATCAGATTTTTTAGCTTCTATTTTTCTAAAAGAGGAAATTTGCTTTGGAAGTATTATCTATAGAACCTCTTTGCTAAATAATCCAACATTTGATGTTGCACGTTATGGACCTATTTGTGATAGGCCCTTTTTACTGAGTATTATAAAAAAATGTTCATATGGATGTTTGATTAAAGCTCCTTTAGTTTATTATCGTGACCATGGCCCTGAAGATAAACGTTTTAGTAACCTCAGTAGGCATCAGTTGGTTAATTTTCTCCGAACTTATAAGGATTTACTTAATGATGATTTAGCCTTGCATAATAAATTTTTGACCTACGCTTCAAATGAAGCTTTATGGTTTTGTAAGATTTCAGATGAAATAAGCTTCTTAGATACTTATAAAATATTTATTTTATGCTTGAGCAATTCAATTGTTTCTTTAAAACATCTTGAACCCAAGGGGTTAAGGTCTTTAGGAATATACCCACTAGCGCTTTTACTTAAGAAGATAAAAGATTTTACTTTATGAGGATTGCTTTTATTACTTATGAGTATCCAAGTGAAATTGGATTAGGTGGAATTGGTACGTACACAAAACAGGTAGCAACAGCATTGATAAAGAAAGGCTTGGATATATCTGTATTTTGCGGGAGTTTTACCCAGCAGAAGTTTTATTACGATAATGGGGTTAAAGTTCATAGTATAAAATGTACTAACCCAGAAACATTTAAGTTTAATGTAGTAGCTCCCTTTTTGGCTGAACATAACAAAACTCCATTTGATTTAATGGAATCACCGGAGATACATGGTAATGCGGCTGAAGTAAAGAAGCATTTACCTTCTTTACCTTTAGTTGTAAGGTTACATGCTCCCAACTATCTTGTTGAAAAGCTCAAGAAAACATATACACCTTTTGTTGCCAAAATCCGTTTTTTTATGGGAGCATTAAGGAGAGGTAGGTGGGACTTAGGTTATTGGCGCAAATATGATTACAAATCTGATCCTGACTATAATTTCGTAATAAGGGCTGATGCCATAATAGCGCCATCTAATGCTATGAAAGAATGGGCTGTTTCTAATTGGAATATTAACAAAGTGTCTATAGAAGTAATTCCAAATGTATTTTATCCTGACAAAGCATTCCTTAATATTGAAAGGCCTACTTATCATAAGAGAATTGTATACTTTGGCAGGCTTAATGTTTTGAAAGGACTGGTAGGAGCTACTAAAGCTATGCGAGTTTTCCTTTCCAAGAATCCGGATTGGACTTGGAAAGTAATTGGAAATGATGGTCCTTCTCATATATTCAATTTAAGCATGCGACAATGGATGAAAAAACATTTAAAGGAAGTAACTAACCAAGTAGAATTTATAGATGGTGTTACTTACGAGCAACTTCCATATGAACTTGCAACAGTAGATATAGCTTTACTACCTAGTTTGTTTGAAAGTTTTTCCTATACCTGTAAGGAAGCTCTTGCTGCTGGATTACCTGTAATAGGTAGTAATGTAGGAGGCATGGCTGATATGATAACATCAAGTAAACAAGGATGCTTGGTAAATCCTAAATCCGACAAGCAAATACTTCAAGCACTTACTGTTTTCACCTCAAGCACTAGACTCCAAACAAGTCAGATAAGTAGTAGACAGAGTGTTTTCTCAGAAGATCAAAATAACCTTACAGATATTTATATTGATTATTACAAATATTTTATAGGCTGGAAATATATACATACTAAGTAGTAAATAAGTAGGTCTAAAGTTTTTAGTATTATGAAAATAGCTTTTGTTTCTTTGATGGAGGGCCAACCTTGGGGAGGGAGCGAGGCTTTATGGCATAAAACGGCTAAATATTCTAGGGAGCAAGGAAACGATGTATTGGTGTCTGTGTATGATTGGGGATCGACTAATCGTTACATTAAAGAACTTATGGACATAGGATGTCGAGTTCATAGTCGACCACTATACTCTCGAAACAAGGTGCATATCAGGAAGCTAATTTATTCACTTAAAAATAAAATTCTTGGTACATCAAGATTCTACAATCACATTTTAAAATTCAAACCAGATATGGTTGTAATTAGTCAGGGTAATACTTATGACTTGGTTATTCACCATACCTCTCTAAAAGACAGTCTTATATTAAGTAAAGTACCATACTTCATAATTTGTCACAATCATACGCAATTTAGTGATATACCAAATGCTGCTGTTTATTCAGGTGCGAGATCTGCTTTCGAAAATGCAAGTAAAGTTTTTTTTGTGTCTAAGAGAATGTGGAGCTTTGTTGAGAGGCAACTTTGTACCAAATTAAAAAATGGATATCTTACTTGGAACCCTTTGAATTTAAAGTCCAATAAACTTGTGAAATGGCCAGAAAATTCAGATTCTTTAAACTTCGCTGTTGTTGCTAGTATAGTTGGAGGAAAAGGACATGATATGCTTTTTGAAGCATTATCAACTGAAACTTGGATTAAAAGAAGATCCTGGATATTAAATTTATATGGCGCAGGGGAGGGGGTAGAATATCTGAAGAAATTAGCTGTTTTTTATGGTATAGACAAAAAAGTTATTTTTCACGGGCATTTTGATAATATCTTAGGGGTGTGGGAGCATAATCATATTTTAGTGGTTCCCTCTTCAATAGAAGGTCTTCCTATTTCTTTAGTAGAAGCCATGATTTGTGGTAGACCTGCTATTGTAACTGATATTGGTGGGAATTGCGAAATGATAAAAGATGGTGTAAATGGCTTTGTTGCAGAGTCGCCATATACTTCATATATCAGATATGCTCTTGAAAGGGCATGGGAGAAAAGGGAATGCTGGCATGGAATGGGCTTATTAGCTAGGAGTAGCGCTTTAGAACAGGTAGATTTAACTCCTGAAATAACTTTATATAATAAATTATCATCCCAAACTTTATGATACTTGTAAGTGTTTTAATGACAGCTTATAATAGGGAGAAATACATAGCAGAGGCAATTGAAAGTGTGTTATGTTCTACCTTTAAAAACTTTGAGTTGATAATCGTAGATGATTTGTCTGCTGATAGGACGCTTGATATTGCAAGAGGTTATGAGACCAAAGATGATCGCGTTAGAGTTTATAGAAATGATAAGAACTTAGGGCAATTTGCCAATAGAAATAAAGCTGCTGAGTTAGCTGTTGGGAAGTACATAAAATATTTAGATTCAGATGATATAATTTACCCGTATGGTTTAGCTGTAATGGTAAATGCAATGGAATCATTCCCTGAAGCTGGTTTAGGCTTCTGTTACACATCAGGTGATAGCCCGTGGCCTCTACCAAAGCTTTTAACTTCAGCAGAAGCTTATTCAATGCATTATAAGAAGGGTGGAATTCTATTTTGTGGTCCTAGCGGGTTGATAATGCGCAGAGACATTTTCTGGAATACGGGAGGGTATGAAGATTATGGTATGCCTTCTGATAATCATCTATCGTTGAAGATTGCTGCCACCTCACCCGTTGTCCCACTTCAAAGGGATTTGTTCTGGTGGCGAAAGCACGAGGGACAGGCTTTTAATAATGCAAATCTCTCTGTAAATGCCTTAAATAATTACCGTTTTAACAAGAGCTTGATCGATAGCCATTTATGCCCGCTTAATAAACGTGATAAGGATATAATAACAAAGAATCTTAAACGGATTTTTTTAAAGAATATTGTTAGAATTGGGATTAAAAGTAGAAAACCTTTTGAAGCTTTCGAATTGATAAGTAAATCTAAGATTCTTTAAGTTCTGGGTAATTTTTCTAGGAGGTGGCAATATAGTGGAAGCCCTTTAAATATAAAAATTTATGAAGTATTTAAGGCTCTCTTGCAAATTTCGCTGATTAAGTAACGGCGTTGCATTCTAATTAACTTCTATCTAAAGTTTTGTTTCGTTTTGAAAATACTCCAAGTATTAAACCATTACTTGCCTTACCAGGTTGCCGGAACGGAAGTATATACCTCATTACTATCCAAGTACTTGCATCAGCAGGGTATAATCGTAAAAGTTGTTATACCTAATTATGGTGCTTCAGGAAATGCGTTATATGTACATGAATATATTCCAGTAATTGCCTACGCTGAACCGTCTGAGGTAGACAGATCCCTGATTATGGGCCTAAGAAAGCCAGATGGTCTTAAATATTTTGAAGAGCTTCTGGTACAGGAACAACCCAATATAGTACATTTTCACGAGCTTGCAGGCAGCAACGGTGTAACTGTGCATCATGTGGAGCGGGCGAAAGCACTAGGTTTTAAAGTAGTTACCACACTACATCTTGCCCGGTATACCTGTAAAACCGGGAATCTCCTATATGAAAATAAAAGCCTTTGCGATGGCGTGATTGACATCGAGAAATGTACCAGGTGTAATTTTGTGGTAAAAGGCTTAAGCAATTTCAGAATTAACGCTTTGTTACCTTTGTCATGGATAGCTTACAAGCTAAATATCAATTTAACAAAGTCAGACAGTAGCTTGAGTACGGCGATAGGATTCCCTTTCCTGATAGACAAAATAAAGACGGATCTGCAAAGACTTTATAATAGTAGCGATAAAGTAGTTACACTCACTTCCTGGTACAAAACTGTACTTCAAAGTAATCGTGTGCCAAGAGATAAAATAGTTCATATACCTCAAGCTTTGCCGTTTCTTGAAGAGATTATCACTTCAACCACTTCAGTGGAAGCACGGCTTCCCATACGTCTGATGTATATAGGGCGAATAAGCCCCATAAAAGGTGTGCATCTGCTATTAGAAGCAGTTAAAGGATTGCCTTGTGATAAGATCATACTTCATATATATGGGCAAGAGATGGGCGATGCCTATTCCGCATCCTGCAGGGAGCAAAGTGTGGGACTCCCTAATGTCAAGTGGATGGGAAAAATTGACCCTAATAGTGTAGTAAAGACTATGCAGAAGTACCAAGCCGTTTGTATTCCATCTGTTTGCTCCGAAATGTCTCCTTTAGTGATACAGGAGGCTTTTGCGGCGGCTGTACCTGTTATAGCCTCTGATGTTCACGGAAACTCCGAACAAATAACTCATAATAAGAATGGCTTACTTTTTAAGTTTAATAATTCTGATGCCCTAAAGTATGAATTACAGTGTATAATAGAGAATCCAGAACTGTTAGTGACCTTAGGTAAAAATATTCAGCCACCGCAGAATTTTAATGTAGTAGGGATGGCTTATCTCGAATTATATCAAGAACTTCTTAGAACCTAATGCGCTTACTTTTAATAACTTCTACAAACCTAACTTCCAACCCACGCTTAGTTAAAGAGATGCGACTTGCTTTATCAATAGGCTATGATGTAACAGTAGTCTTGTTTGATTTAAAGCAATGGACTAAAAGCCTGGAGCAAACATATCAGAAAGAGTTTAAGGAAGTTAAATTTATATACTTGTCTATAACCCGAAATTCCTTTAATTGGCTCCAGACGACGCTTGTTCATTTCTTTGCAAAAAAGTTAAATAGCTCTTATCCTCTATCTCTTAAATTATCTGCTTTTGCTTCTGATAAAAGAAGTTTTTTACTTACTAAAAAGTTAAAAAAGTTATCACATAAAAAATTTGATCTTATTATAAGCCATAATCTAGGAGCGTTATATCCTGCCTTCCAGTATGCTAACAAGCATAATATCCCTTTTGCTTTTGATGTAGAGGATTACCACCCGGGTGAAGTTATTCCAGCAGATGCTGAAGGGGAAAAGATGCGTCGTGAATTCCTGATGCAACAGATGTTGCCGCAAGCTGAATTTATAACGGCTGCATCGCCTCTCATTGCAAATCAGGTTGGGAAATTATGCCAATGTACTGTAACTACGATTAACAATTCTTTCTACAGTTCTGAGTTTAAACTTTCTTTATTGGACGATGCTGTCGAAGATAAGATTAAACTAGTTTGGTTTTCACAGCATATCAATCATGGCCGCGGCTTGGAATTGTTATTGCCTGCTTTAGATATGTTTAACGATATTGTTGGCTTAACTTTAATTGGAAATCTGAATCAAGATTTTGGTGATAGCTGGCTAAAAGGGAGGGGATATGTAGGTGTTATTGCTCCATTACCTCAAAATGAATTACATGAAGAACTATCTAAGTATGATGCAGGGTTGGCTTTAGAATTAAAGAGTGTAGATTTTAATCGTGATATTGCACTTACTAATAAGATTTTTGCTTATAAGCAGGCAGGCTTGTTTATCCTAGCAACAGACACACAAGCTCAATCTGAATTTATGAATCAATATAAAGAAGACGGATATGTTTGTGAGCAGACGATTGAGTCGCTTAAAGCAGGAGTAGATTATATCATACAAAATATTTCAGCAATAAGAGCAGGAAAAAACAATAGGTTTAATGCTGCAATAAAGATAGGTTTTGAAACAGAAGCTCAAAAGTTAGTAGCTTTGTGGCAAGATGTTTTAAAGTAAGCATGAAGAAAGTAATTATAGTATCTCCTCACTTTCCTCCCTCTAATCTGGCAGCTGTTCACCGTACCCGCTTATTTGCTAAGCACTTGCCTGCCTTTGGTTGGAAACCAATTGTACTTACTGTGCACCATAGCCATTATGAGGAGAAACCAGACTGGAATTTGAAGGAATTGATTGATTCGGAGCTTCAAATTGAGACTTCTGATGCTTTCCCAACAGGTCCTATCCGCATTATTGGTGATATTGGGCTTCGTGGGGGATATCATTTATATAAAAAGCTTCTTCAACTTATCAATGCAGAAAGGCCGGACTTTATATACATTCCTATCCCATCATTCTATACTTCTTTGCTAGGGAGGGTTGTACATGCTAAAACAGGTATTCCTTACGGTATTGATTACATTGATCCTTGGGTGCATTTTTTTGCTGGAAGCGAGCGTTTGTTTTCGCGCCATTGGGTTAGTACTAAGCTTTCCGGATTATTAGAACCAATTGCCATTAAGAAAGCAACCTTGATTACAGGTGTTGCCGAGAGCTATTATAAGCCTGTACTAGACCGTAATCCATATTTATATATGGAGGCGGTTCATGTGGCTATGCCTTATGGAGGTGAGGCGGAAGATCATTTTGCACTTAAAAAACTTAATCTTAAACCTTATCTTTTTACTTATAAGCCTGATAAACTGCAGTTAGTTTATGCAGGTGCGATGCTACCTAAAGCTTATAAGCCGTTGGAAATCATATTTCAATGGCTGCAAGCACACAAGGAAATCTCTGATCTGGAGATACACTTTATCGGTACCGGAAGCCGAGCTAATGATGCCACCAGTTTTAACATTAAGACATTAGCTGAAAAGTATGATCTCTGGCAAACTGCTGTATTTGAGTATCCGAAGCGCATTCCATACCTGGACGTGTTGGCTCACCTTGAGGCAGCTGATGGTATTTTTGTGTTGGGTAGTACGGAGCCACATTACACGCCTTCAAAAGTTTACCAGGGTATATTATCCCAAAAACCTTTACTAGCAGTATTGCATAGTGCTAGTACAGCGGGAAAGGTAATCGAGGAGTCAAGGGCTGGAGTTGTGCTGAATTTTGATGGAGAAGCAGGCCTTTCAACTATAACTAGTCAGCTTGACAATAAACTGTCATGTTATCGTAATTTTCATTTAACTTTCGATCCTTCCAGCGTTGATAGGTCTGCTTTTGAACAGTACTCAGCGTATAATGTTACTAAAGTTTTGGCTGAACATTTGGATAAAGCGATCGCAAAAAGTTTAGTTCATGAATAAGCTGGCAATACTTTCTTCACACCCTATTCAGTATAATGCCCCACTTTTCAAGCTACTTGCCCAGGATGGACGCTTTAAAGTTAAAGTATATTATACATTAGGTAAGGAGTCGTCAGGGTTTACTGATCCAGGCTTTAAAAAAACCATCAAATGGGATATCCCTTTACTGGATGGGTATGAGTACACTTTTATCAAGAATACTTCTCCTAATCCCTCTACCTCATTATTCAAGGGAATTATTAATCCAACGCTGGTTCAGGAGATAGAATCTTTTGGAGCAACGCATATATTGGTTTATGGCTGGAGTTTTGACAGTCATCTTAAAGTGCTGCGACATTTCCGTAATAAAGCTAAAATTCTATTCAGAGGTGACTCTACCCTACTTGATGAAAAGCTGGGTCTAAAAACCGTGCTTCGTCGAATTCTGTTATTATGGGTATATAAACACATTAATGCAGCCTTATATGTTGGGACAAACAATAAGAAATATTTTCTGAAACATGGTGTGCCAGAGAATAAACTTATATATGCTCCTCACGCAATAGATAACGATAGGTTTAGTTCATTAGAACATGAACATAAAGCCAGTGAACTGAAACAGAGTCTTGGGATTGAGCCTGAAAAAAATGTCTTTCTGTTTACTGGTAAACTTGAGTGGAAGAAGAATCCAAAACTTTTGATCAACGCTTTTAATTCAATCAAATCTCCTAGTTCTATTTTACTTGTGATCGGAGACGGGGCTCTTGAAATTGAATTGAAGCAGTTGGCAGATTCGTGCCAAAATATAAAGTTTTTGCCATTTCAAAATCAGTCCATTATGCCTGTTATTTACAGGCTTGGTGACGTGTTAATATTACCTTCTGTTACAGAAACCTGGGGATTGAGTATGAACGAAGCAATGGCGTGCGGCCTTGCCGTTATTGCAAGCAACAAGGTGGGAGGGGCAACGGATCTTATCGAGATTGGTAAGAATGGTTACTTGTTTGAGTCAGAGAATGTTGTACAGCTTGCTGATATTTTGAGAACTATCGCGAATAAGCCAAAACAGGAAATTAAGGAGATGGGGAACTATTCGGCAGTGAAGATCAAAAGTTGGAGCTATCAGCATACGAGTGATGCGATTTCGAATTATATAAATAGCTAGTAGGTTTAATGATAAGCAGCATGCAAAATAATAAACTTGCATACAGGGTAGGTATTTTGATTTGCCTTGCAATTGTACTGCTTGGATTTACAGGGTTATCACTTTGGGCAGTAACTGGTGTGCTCTTCTTTAGTTATATTCTGATCAATCTCTTGTTTGGCTTTGGTGAAGGTATTCCGGTTAACCTTGTTATTGGCTTCATCGCTTCTCTTCAATGGATTATTGGACCGGTATTGAGTTATTATACTGGTATAAATCACCCTTTCTATGGGATGAATATTCCTGAAGAAGTTTACTTTAGTTACATAATTCCTGGCACTTTTCTATATTACATTGGGCTATCATTACCTATATTTAGTGCCCAGCAAATATCTCTGTCACAGGTAGAAAAACTTGAGGATTCAACTACTTCAAAAACTAAGGGAGCCTATTATTTATTAGCCGTTGGCTTTGCCGCTAGTTTATTATCAAGTTTTGTTCCTCCAGTTCTTTACTTCTTTTTATACCTGCTTTCGCAATTAAAGTATATTGGTGCTTTTTACCTGTACTTAAGTAAATCAGGCAATAAGACCGTGTTGTATGTAGTGTTTGCATTTCTTTTGTTGGAAGTGCTGGCATCTGCTATTTTTCATGACTTAGTACTTTGGGGATTGTTCTTCATCTTTATTTATACAATAAAGAATTATGTAAGTATGCCTAAAAAGTTAACTTACTTAGCTTTAGGGTTCTTTATGCTGTTGGTGCTTCAAACAGTAAAATACCAGTATCGCAATGTTGCCTGGACAAATGCTTCTTTAGGTTCCCTGGCCCGTTCTGAATTGTTTACTACTATGGTATTTTCTACACTACTTTCTCCTGAAAGTATGTTTGAGCAAAAAAGAAATGAGAATACAATTACCCGTTTAAACCAAGGTTGGATTATTGCACGGGTTATGAACTATGTGCCGTACAATCAGCCGTTTGCTGGTGGGGAAACTATAGGAAATGCGTTTGCTGCTTCTTTGCTGCCCCGCTTTATAGCTGATTCTAAAGCTACAGCAGGTGGTAGGGAAAATATGCTACGTTTTACTGGTATAGAGCTTCAATATGGTACTAGTATGAACATAAGTATCATAGGAGAAGCTTATGCCAACTATGGACGAACTGGCGGTATTGCATTCATGTTTTTTATAGGTATGCTATTTAGCTTTATTCTTCGCTTTATTCTAATCAAGAGCAGGGATAACCCTACATTGATACTTTGGATACCATTTTTGTTTTTGCAAGTAATTAAAGCTGAAACGGATTTAATCACCACACTGAATTATTTAGTTAAGGCTTCTATTGCCATGTTTATAGTTTTCTGGTCGTTCAGGAATATACTAAAAGTAGAAATCTGATTTGTTCATGATTGTCTCCCTTATTTTCCGTAAGCCCACGCCGTCGTTCTATAGTATCGAGAATCTTTTCCGAACAATTTCGGGAGCATTTAAGATTTCCGAAATAAGGTCGGTACATATGCCTTTTAAATCAGCACTAAATCCGATTACCTTACTACAAAACATGCGGTATGCCCGGAAGAACCAGGGAGATGTAAACCATATAACAGGAGATATTTATTACGCAGCGCTGGCGCTTGATGGAAGGAGAACGGTTTTGACCATTCATGACCTGGAGTCCCTTCATAGTTCTTCTAAGTTAAAGAATGTTATTTTACAACTGCTCTGGCTAAAACTACCTGTTAATAAGGTTAAATATGTAACTGTTATTTCGGAACATAGTAAGCGACAGCTTTTATATGCTACAGGTATTTCAGAGAAGAAGATTTTTGTCATTCCAAACTGCGTCAACTTCAGGGAAGAAGATTTTAGACCCAGGAGAGGACCTATAACAAATAAACCAGTTTTGTTGCAGGTAGGAACCAAGATAAATAAGAACCTGGAGAATCTTGTTAAAGCAATCGATGGATTAGACTGCAAACTGTGTATCGTAGGTATGCTATCTGAAGCTCAAAACAATTTGCTTCACAACCATAAGATTGACTTTGAGAACTTTACAAATGTACCAGATAAGGAGCTAAAGCGGCTATACTATAAAGCAGACATAGTTACATTTATCTCTACATTTGAAGGGTTTGGTCTTCCAATTCTGGAAGCAAATGCCCTGGGCCGGCCGGTTATTACCTCTAATATCACAGCTATGCCTGAAGTTGCTAGTGATGCGGCGCTTTTGGTAGATCCAGCAGATATAAATCAGATACAATCGGCAATAGTGCAATTAATTTCTGATGAAGCTTTGAGGGAGCAGCTTGTAAGAGCTGGATACAGTAATGTAAAACGTTTTACGCCTGAAGCTGTTGCTGCCCAGTATGAAGTGTTATATCAGAAAGTGATCTCAGAAAATGCCTAAACCCCGCATCCTCATATTCATAGACTGGTTTTTGCCTGGGTATAAGGCAGGTGGGCCAATTCAGTCATGCGCTAATATGATAGAGCATCTTCGGGATGAGTATGATTTTTGGGTAATTACACGTGACACGGACTACTGCGAAACAGAGCCTTATACTACAGTTAGTGCTGGTAGTTGGAATAGGCTTTCGACCCATTTACAGGTTTACTATATCGCTGCACCAGAACTTAAATTTAGTGTGCTTAAGAAAGCTGCTGCAGAGGCTCGCCCCGATATCATTTTCATCAATGGTATTTATTCTTTGTATTTCTCTGTACTTCCCTTGCGGATTGCAAAGCTGATAGGATGTAATCAGGTAATTGTTTCTTCAAGAGGCATGTTGGCGCCGAGCGCCATTCAGGTAAAGGGGGGCAAGAAGAGATGGTTTTTACGTATTATAAAGCTTATAGGCCTTTACAGTGAAGTGCGCTTTCATGCAACAAATAGTGCAGAGAAAGAACATATTCTTCAGGTGCTGGACCAAGAACAGGAAGTGATGATAGCTCCTAATTTAGCAAAGACTTCTATAGGAAATGGATTATCTGAAAAGTTAAAAAGGAGAGGAGAATTAAACCTGGTGAGCATTGGCCGTATATCACCGGAAAAAAATACCCTATTCGCTTTACAGCTTCTAAAACACTTGAAGCCAGCTATTAATCTAAAGCTGGATATTTTTGGGCCAGTGTATGATGAAGCTTATTGGCAAGAGTGTCAGTTTCTTATTAAGCAATTGCCAGAACAAATCAGCGTCACTTACCACGGGAGTATTGAAAATAATATGGTCCATACAACTCTGCAGAAGTACCATGCTCTGCTGTTGCCTACAAAAGGTGAAAATTTTGGACATGTTATCTTGGAGAGCTTTGCTGCTGGTTTACCAGTCATTATAAGTGACCAAACGCCTTGGCGCTATCTTAGAGATAAAGGTATAGGGTATGATCTGCCACTTTCTGCGCCTGAGAGCTTTATTAATGCTATATATGAATTAGCTGAGATGCCAGACGAGCAATATCAAAAAATGGCGCAGGCAGCCTTTGCAAATGCTCAGGAATTCATAACTGATCCTACAATATTAGAGCAATATAGAGCACTATTCCGTTTCTGATAGTATTTCTGTGCAGACCTTATTGTTTTATTATATTTTCTTCATGGTAATTTTGCATCTTGCAGTATTGTTAATTCCATAATGGCTTTACAAGCAGAAAATTCAACAGCCGTAAACTTATCCGCATACAACAATAATTGGTACAAACCGGGTGCTGGTGTTGTAAAACGTACAGTTTGGTATTTTGTTAACGGGCTATTTTTCATAAATCCACTGAATCCCCTTAGCAGCCTGAAAGTATTGTTACTACGTTTGTTCGGGGCTACTATAGGTAAAGGTGTAGTGATAAAGCCAATGGTTAATATCAAGTATCCCTGGCTGCTGAATATTGGAAATCATGTCTGGATAGGAGAAAAGGTTTGGATCGATAACCTGGCACAGGTAACTATAGAGGATAATGTTACGCTGTCACAAGGTGCGATGCTGCTTACCGGAAGTCACAACTATAAAAAAACTACCTTTGATCTTATTATTGGAAGCATAACCCTTGAAGAAGGAGTGTGGATAGGGGCAAAAGCTATTGTATGTCCAGGAATAATCTGTCACACCCACTCCATTCTAACTGCTGGCTCTGTAGCAACGCAGAATTTAGCAGCTTATACCATATCCCAGGGAAACCCTGCAACATCGAAGCGTGAACGCATCATAACACCATAAGCTACTATTAGCCATTAGCATTTCCCACTTGAAGATCTCCATCATCACCATTGTCTATAACAACCGCGAAACCGTAGCTGATGCTATAGAGTCGGTGCTGGGACAAACGTATTCGAATATAGAATATATTGTGGTAGATGGCCTTTCTACGGACGGAACTGTATCAATAATAAGTAGCTTTGGAAACCGTATCAGTAGATTTGTATCGGAGAAGGATAATGGCTTGTATGATGCTGTTAACAAAGGCATAGGTTTGGCTACAGGCGACGTGATCGGTTTCCTGCACTCGGATGATATCTTCTATTCTCAGGAAAGTATAGCTATGGTAGCAGCAGCGTTTAAGGAGTTTAATACTGATAGTGTGTATGCTGATTTGTTATATGTGCAAAAGTCGGATATAAATAAAGTAGTCAGAAACTGGGTATCGGGGAGTTATAAGCGGGAGAGTTTTTTATTTGGTTGGATGCCACCGCACCCAACTTTTTATGTAAAGCGGGAAGTTTATCAAAAGTTTGGGCTATATAACACTCAATTCAAAAGTGCAGCCGACTATGAACTGATGCTGCGCTATTTATACAAGTACAAAATCTCTACGACTTACATTCCTGAAAAGCTGGTGAAAATGCGTATAGGAGGGAAAAGCAATGTAACGCTTAAGAATCGCATAAGAGCAAACCAGGAAGATTACCGTGCCTGGCGTATAAACAATCTACAGCCTCCATTCTACACCCGCTTTCTGAAGCCCCTTCGAAAATTAGTTCAGTTTATTTACCGGTAATTTAAGTGTTGGAGCTTATTTTTTCAACTAAGCAGCGGGCTAAGAAAGCTACGTCTATAAAGAGCACTAGATATTTGCAAGTTATAGTTTTTAGCTAAGTATTTAATTCTGTTGCCCCATTCATCCTGCAAATTCTGATTCAGACAATGAAGTGCAAATATCAGAACTCACTATATTCTTAAGAGCTGTAAGTGTCTTGCTATACTATAGTTTAAACTAGCCAAAAACGAAAGAAGCCCTTGAAAAATATATTCCAAGGGCTTCTTAAATAGAAGCGGTCCGGACGGGACTCGAACCCGCGACCTCCGCCGTGACAGGGCGGCATTCTAACCAACTGAACTACCGGACCAA
>NZ_JAHWXQ010000006.1 GCF_019336435.1 Pontibacter populi
TATAGTAGCTCTCGCTGCTGTAATGGAGGTTTTTCTTCCGTTCCAGTTACTGCGCCTCTTTCCAACTTCTCACTTCCCTTCCTGCTGAACGGGTTGCAAAAGTACGCACTCTTTGTTAAGATGCAAGGCCCGATGCAGAAGTTTTTCTGTGTGCACCGCTAAGTGGCTGATTACGAAAAGATTCTTTTTCAGCCTGTGTTCCCGACACCGGCTATAGATGCCTTGCCCGGCTTTCCGCTTACTTTCTTTCTTCGTATTCCTTTGCCCGGCGGCCCCGGACGTGAAGTGATAACAAGTAAAGGATCCGGGAAAGTTCCCTTATAGTATCAGATTTCTTACTTATCAACTTTACTCCTTTATAAAACAAAAGCCCCGCTATAGTTAGCGGGGCTTTCCTGATCATTAGATCTCTTCTCTATTATAGTAGCAACTATACTTTTGGCTTTTTATATAAAGGCACGGTACTGCATGGCTCACCATACATTACGCTGCTTACTACCGGTAATAATTTCTGCATGATCTCAACATAAGCGAATGTAGGCACTGGTATACTTCCGCATCCTTTGATCACTACTTTACCTTCGCGATACTCTTCCGGATCTATTTTAGCAATTGCTTCCTTAAGCAGCGACTGCTCTAATGCTTCCAGATCTCCGAATACGTAATGGTTTGCATGATTCTGGAGTTTGGTAGCCAGCAGCATGTAAGCCCAGGTTGGAACTATAGCATCGGCTGAACAAATAATGGCAACGTTTTTACCATCATAAGCCGTCCAGTCATTCTCCTTTATAAAAGCTCTGAAATCTTTCTCTCTCAGCATTAGCCCATGAAAGAGATTTTCTTTGATATCATATACTACACGCTCGCCGGGGTGCAGCAGTTCTTCCAGGTTTATAGTTACGAGCGCACTTTGTGCTACTTTGTTTATCAGCTCTGACATATTGTTATTTTTTATGCCTTTGGTTTACTACTAGTAATATAAACATCTTTCAGATAGAAGGGTTCATAATAAGCCACATCTTCGAAAGCCTGTTCATTATATTTCTGCAACGCCAGTTCTCCCATTGGTTTAGCAGACAATACTACATCATCTATAAAGAGTGCCTGCTTATTTTCTTCATGAAACTGCTTTAGCTTACTCGCCCCACTTCCGAAAAAGATGATCGGTTTAAGCTGAAGCTGTTCAGCAAAAGTATCTGCATCTAAAACGATAGGCTCTATAGGCAGCACTTCATTAAGCTGATGATCGAGCAGGCAGGTATAAACTTCCATGCGACGGGCATCGAGCATCGGGCAGAACAGGTATTGCTCCGGGTTTGGTGTAGTTTTAATTACCTGCAACGCCAGGCTATGTAAAGTCGATACCGAAATAAGTGGCTTATCCAGTGCATAACAAATACCTTTAGCCGTTGCGCTGCCAATCCGCAAACCTGTGTACGAGCCCGGCCCTCCTGAAACAGCAATCGCATCGAGTTGTTTTAACGTAGCTCCGCAATTTTCCACCAGTTGGTCTATCATCACGGTTATATGCGACGAGTGTGATTTCTCGATCTGTAGTTCTGATGCCCCCAGCAATTGTGCATCGCGGTGCAGGGCAACGGAGCAAACAGTAGATGACGTTTCGAGGGAAAGTAATAAAGGCATTCTGTTTATAGTTGTGTACTGCAAAAGTACTGCACACGAACGATGCATACAACTATACTATAATAGTGTCGGTCTTAAAGCAAAAAGGAGACACTTTGCAGCATCTCCTTTGTTTTATAGTTTACTTATAACCTTATTTTGATTTCACTTTCAGGTAAGATGCATATTTCTGAGGATCATTCAGCACATTCTTCGCCATTATAATATCCTGGTCATCGTCGAAAGATGCTTCGATGTAGCCTTTCTGCAGATAATAGCGTGAGGCGATCTCGGCCTCCAGCATTTCCTGTATCTCAGGGCGGAAACGCTGCAGATCGTTGGATTTGTTATGCGACACTTTTTTACGGATAGCATCGAGTTCGCTCTTTATATCATCGTAATGTTTTCCTTCTTTTGATTTGTCAGTCAGCTCCACAAGTTCCTGCTCTACTGTTGTAGTATAAGACACATCCTTATCAGCCAGGAAAGCAACAAACTTCTGGTAATCGGCATCCGATAACTGGAAGTCTTTGGCAGAAGCTATAGTTGGGTGCTCTGCTTTATATTTGTTGGCAAACTCAAACAAGTAGCCTTTGCCAACTATAGTTCGGGCAATCTCAGAGTATTCGGTTTGTGGCACTTCCACATCCGGGCTGATACCACCACCATCATACACCACACGACCACCGGCAGTTTTAAAAGCTACCCTTAAAGAATCCGGAATAGAGGCCACGCTGCCATCTTCGTTGCGGTGTGAATAATCTATTGCCTGAATGCAACGGCCACTTGGCGTATAGTATTTAGCTGTTGTTACTTTTAGTTGCGAGTTATAAGATAGTGGTCGGGTGGCCTGCACCAGTCCTTTACCAAAGGTACGCTCGCCTACCAGAACCGCCCTGTCATAATCCTGCATAACGCCGGCTACAATTTCGGCTGCCGATGCGCTGCGGGAACTGGTAAGCACAACCAATGGCACTGATTTATCAAGCGGCTCATCTAAGGCTTTGTAGGTTTTATTCCACTCTTTTACTTTACCCTTGGTGCTAACGATGTCTTTGCCTTTGTCAACAAATATGTTCGAGATGTTTACAGCTTCATGCAGCAGACCACCCGGGTTATCGCGCAGGTCAAAGATTATCTTCTTGGCGCCCATCTCCTTTAGTTTCTGAACCGCCTGTTTTACTTCTCTGGAAGCATCCATGGTAAAACCTGAAAGCTGGAAGTAGCCGATCTCGTTATCAAGCATACCAATATAAGGCACGTTCTCTACTGTTATATTAGCCCGAAGCAGCTCAACGGTACGAGGCTTTGTTTGTCCGTAGCTTTTGATCTCCAGTTTTATAGGGGTATTTGCTTGTCCTTTGAGCAGTTTGCTTACTTCAGCAGATGGTTTGCCTGTCACATTAACGCCATCAATTTTCAGGATCTGGTCGCCTATAGTTAGCCCGGCTTTCTGCGCCGGCGAACCTTCGTAAGGCATCTGGATCACTACTTTACCATCATGCACACCAATTCCTGCCCCAATACCACCATACTGGCCAGTGGTCATGGTACGGAAATCTTCGATATCGTCTTCGGGAATATAGTTGGTGTAAGGATCCAGCGATTTAAGCATGGCATCAATACCGGTACGCATCATTTGTGCAGGTGGCACTTCATCCACGTAATAGGTATTTACTTCTTTAAAAAGGGTGGCAAATACGTCGAGGTTTTTAGCAATCTCGAAGTAACGGTCAGAGTCAGATTTAAAAGATACCAGGCCCAGGCCTACACCAGCCACTAAAATGCCGGCGATATATTTTTTATACATAATTTTCGGGTTAGAGAACAAGAAAAGCCTACGTATTGAGACAACGTTCTAAACCGGAAATTAGTTTTTTCTGAATAGATTGAAAGGATTTTTTTTCTTTGCCGATATAAAGGATACCTAGCAAAGCGGGTGCTTTAGCCGGATCGGCAAGCAGAAGATGTTTGTTAAGACGGTATGCCTCACGCATTTGCCGTTTAAGGCGGTTGCGATCTACAGCGCGTTTAAAATGGCGCTTGGATACAGAAATAACAACCTGCGTAAGTGCAGGTGTTATGCCAGGCTCAGTATAATAAACGAAGCGAAGCGGATACAAATTAAAAGAAGAACCCTTGGAAAACAGTAGCGTGATTAAGCGCTTACTGCACAAGCGTTCTTCTTTCGAAAATGTATGTGTTAAAGGCTGGGGCGCTTCGTGATCTTTATCGGAATCCATTCGTTAGAGCGGCTCCGTGCTCTACAAAGCACTAACCTGACTTAATTAAGCCTTATGTTTTCTTTCGTCAGAAACAGTTAGTCTCTTTCTGCCTTTGGCTCTTCTGCTAGCCAATACTCTTCTACCGTTAGCGGTCTCCATTCTAGATCTGAAGCCGTGCTTATTTCTTCTTTTTCTCTGAGAAGGCTGGAATGTTCTTTTCATCGTATGCCAATGGTTTTATTATGGCCTGCAAAATTAGTAAACCTTTGTAAATAACCAAAGCAGGCGCTGGATATTTTGTACAAATATAGCAGGTTTTTATCAGAGCTACAGTAAAAATATCAATTATAGCGCAGTACGAGTATAAAATGGCACAGCATAAACCTGTAAATTTATCGCATCAACTATAGTTTAAACTATGATCTTTTACCAACTCTCCTATAAATCGGCACTTTCTCATTTTGTTGATATCAGCCTTACTATAAGTGGCAACACGCAAAAGGAACTGTACCTGCAACTACCAGCCTGGCGCCCCGGCCGCTACGAATTGCAGCATTTTGCCCAGAAACTGAACCAGGTAACCGCAACAGCACATGGCGCAACTATAGCCACCCGGAAAATTACCAAAGATCGCTGGCAGGTTGAAACAGATGGCGCCGAAACGATAACTATAAACTATAGCTTTTATGCGCGGCAGATGGATGCGGGCGGCTCGTGGCTGGATGAGCAGATGCTGTACCTGAACCCAATAAACTGCCTGATGGCCGTGGAAGGCCGCCAACACGAACCCTGCGAAGTAACTGTAACCATCCCTGAAAACTGGCAGATCGCCTGCGGGTTACCGGAAGTAAGAAAGCACACGTTGCAAGCTGCGAATTACGACGAACTGGTAGACGGCCCGTTTATCGCCAGTGGTTCGCTGCAGCACGCAAGTTACAGTTTAGCCGGCACCACCTTCCATATCTGGATACAAGGCGACTGCAAACCTGACTGGTCAAAAATTATACATGACTTTGAAGCTTTTACCAAAGCACAGCTTGAAGTGTTTTGCGATTTCCCGGTACCGGAATACCATTACCTGAACCTTATTTTACCTTACCGCACTTACCACGGCGTGGAGCACAGCCATTCCACAGTTATCACGCTCGGGCCAGGTGAGCTGCTGATGTCGCCGGCTTTGTATAAGGAGTTTATTGGTGTGAGCTCGCATGAGCTTTTCCATACCTGGAACATAAAAAAGATACGGCCCAAGGAAATGCTGCCTTATAACCTGGCCCAGGAGAATTACTTTAAAACAGGCTATGTTGCGGAGGGCATTACCACTTACTATGGCGACTACATGCTGGCCCGCTCGGGCGTTTTTACAGCCAAGCAATATTTTGACGAACTAAGCACTACCCTGCAGCGCTACTTTGCAGACTACAGCCGTCATCACATGTCAGTCGCTGATTCGTCTTTTGACCTGTGGCTGGATGGCTACAAACCCGGCATCCCGGACCGAAAAGTATCTATCTATATAAAAGGTGCGCTAACTGCCTTGTTGCTTGATTTAAAATTGCGGAAGGAAACTAATAACCGGGCAAACCTGGATGCTGTGATGCGGGAATTATGGATACGGTTTGGTCAACAAACTATAGGCTACACAGAGCAGGACTATGCCGACCTGGTGGATGAAATTGCCGGGCAGTCCTTCAGGTCTTACTTCGACAACTATATAAATGGCACTGCGCCTATAGAACCTGTGCTTGACGAAGCTTTAAACTATGTTGGCTGTACGCTGAAGAGTAACGAAAACACACTACTATATGAGAGCCGGTTCGGGTTTAAAGTATCAGCAGACCAAACTATAAAAGTAACAGCCATAGCGCCAGCATCTCCAGCTTATAATAGTCTAAGTATAGATGACGAATTGGTAGCTTTAAACGGAAGAAAACTGGAACAGAACCTGCAGCATTTGTTACAGCAACTAGCTCCTACCGAAACTATAACGCTTACCCTATTCAGGGAAAAGCAGCTACAGCAGGTCATGCTCATTCCTGCTTCGCACACTTTTTATCCGAAGTATAGTATAGAGAAACGCCCTGACGCGACAACTATAGAAAAGCAAAACTTTAAGCTATGGCTACACCAGGAATTTGAAGCATAAAAAAAACGCGGGCAAAAGGTGTAAAACCTTCTGCCCGCGCATACTATTCATAGTCTTATTCTGTTCGGAAGCCTTACTTTTTATCGTAAGGCGTGTTATTGCCACCTTTCGCCAGGTTCCTGTTCGGATTCTGTACTTTGGTGTCAGATTTATTAAGCGCATTGCGTGGTGGGTTGTCATCGACATTACCCATCAGCTTCTTCGGATCCTGCTGTTGCGGATTATTTTTCTTCAGTTCGTCCTGAGTATTTTTATTCTTATTTTGAATGCTCATAGCTTGGATTCTTATGTAGTTCGTACTTTAGTTTTACCCCTGCAAGCACGGTTTAGTTACAAAACAGTTGATATAGTTTGAAATAGGGCAACAAAAAAGGGAAGCTTTCGCCTCCCTTTTTCTATACTTTATAGTTGCAGTTCTTACTGCAGCACGGTGTCAAAAGCAACCAGTTTCACAAACTCCTGCACGCGGTTTTCGATCTCTTCTTTGCTCAGGTTTTTCAAACGCTCCGTACCAAATTTCTCAACACAGAACGATGCCATCGCCGAACCATAGATAATAGCGCGCTTCATGTTCTCGAAGCTGATATCATCAGTGCTGGCGATGTAACCTATAAAGCCACCTGCAAACGTATCGCCGGCTCCGGTTGGGTCAAATACTTCCTCTAGTGGCAATGCAGGCGCAAAGAATACCTTGTCCTCGTTAAACAACAGCGCACCGTGCTCCCCTTTCTTGATGATCAGGAACTTAGGGCCCATCGCCATGATCTTTTTGGCAGCTTTTACCAACGAATACTCACCGCTCAGCTGGCGTGCTTCTTCATCGTTAATAGACAGTACGTCTACCAGTTTCAGGGTTTCCATCAGTTCTGGCAGGGCAATGTCCATCCAGAAATTCATGGTGTCCATCACGATCAGCTTTGGCTTTTGCGTCAGGCGCTCGATCACGGTTTTCTGTACCTGCGGTGCAAGGTTACCCAGCATCAGGTATTCGCAGCCTTGGTAGCTAGCCGGAATGATCGGGTCGAAATCGCCCAGCACATTCAGTTCTGTAACCAGCGTTTCGCGGCTGTTCATGTCGTTAAAATAGCGGCCAGACCAGAAGAAAGATTTCTCATTCTCCTTTACCTGCACACCTTCGGTGCTGATGTTGCGCTCGTGCATCAGTTTGATGTGGTCCTGATCGAAATCGCCACCAACTACAGAGACTACATTTACCGGCTTCACGAAATATGAAGACGAAAGAGAAATATAAGTAGCTGCGCCACCTACAATCTTATCAGTTTTACCGAAAGGTGTCTCCAGCGCATCAAACGCCATCGAACCTACTACTACTAAGCTCATATCTTTAATTGTTGATTGTTAAATTGTTTAATTGTTGAATGGTTTTTGCCACTTCACATTCTGAATCAGCAGTTTAACCATAAAGCAATTTAGCAATTAAAATAAAAAAAGCCCCTGAAGGTTCGCTTCAAGGGCTTTGGGTGACCGATGGGATTCGAACCCACGACTTCCAGAATCACAATCTGGTGCTCTAACCAACTGAACTACGATCACCGTGTCTCGTTTGAGAGTGCAAATATACGGAGCAAATCACATAATGCAATACCGGGGATGCATTTTTGGCTAAAATTTTTCTAAAACAAGCTCCTGTAACTATAAGCTGCTAGTTATAAATAAGTTGCCATGATGCGCCTTATTTGCATTACCTCGCTAAGCCTTTACGAAGGACAACGCTCTTTCGGACATCTGTGTCCGAAAGCCCTCTGCCGGGGATTTCCTAATCCCCGTGTTGCAAGTAACGCGGACTAGGAAGTCCGCAGCAGAATTGGTTCCGGACATGGATTTCCGAAACAGCAAGGATGCCCGAAACAATAAGTTGTTGAATTTGTAACTAAACTGGGCCAGAGGGGCCCAACTATAGCAAGTCACGTGCGAGGAGGCTCGCGCCATACAACTATAGTTTACTTACTCAGCTTTGTACCGCACCACGGGCAATAATTGATCACTACCATGGTAGCGCCGCCGTTGTGCACTGGTATACCATAAAAGCCTTCATCCCATTTATTGATCACTACATCCGGGTCGTCGTACTTTATCTCTCCTTGCTCGTCCAGACTTTCGAATACTTTATCGGCCATCATCATGCAGCAATAACTTTCGTAGTTAAAACCCGCGGACGTTAGCTTTTCGGTAGTGGCCCAGTTGTAGCAATCCTCGTCTTCATGTATGGCATCGGCATAGGCCTCATACTCCTCCGATTGCAGCACTTCCTCCGGCAGCTCTTTCCCGAAAAATCGGGCGTGCAGTGCTTTAAATCTTTCTAACTCCATCGTGAACTATATTTACTAACGGTCAAATAACAGGCGCTCCCCTTTTTTGCTTTCATCAAACGCCCCGTTACTATAAGCCAAATGTCCCGAAACTATAGTTGAAACTATAGTTGAACTGAACGTATGGCCTTCGAACGGCGACCAACCACATTTATAGTAGGTGTTCTCTTTAGTAACGGTGTAGAGTTTGTTCAGGTCTACCAGCACCAGGTCGGCCCAGTAGCCTTCGCGTAAGTAACCGCGCTCGCGCACGTTAAACAGGATGGCCGGTGCATGGCACATTTTCTCCACTACTTTCTCCAGTGTCAGTTTGCCCTGCTTTACAAACTCCAGCATCATCTGCAGCGAGTGTTGAATAAGCGGCACACCGGATGGTGCTTGTTTGTACTTGCCTTGCTTCTCTTCCCATAAGTGCGGGGCGTGGTCGGTAGCAATGACGTCCAGTTTATCTTCCAGCAATCCCTTTAATAAACCTTCTTTGTGGCGATGCTCTTTTATGGCCGGGTTACATTTTATCTGGGTACCAAACGTATCGTAATCTTCTTTATCGAACCACAGGTGATGCACGCAAACTTCGGCAGTAATGCGTTTCTGCTCCAGCGGAATATCGTTGCGGAAAAGCTTCAGTTCTTCTTCGGTAGAGATGTGCAGTATGTGCAGGCGGGTATTGTGTTTCTCAGCGAGCTTTACCGCCAGGTAAGATGATTTAAAGCAGGCTGCTTCGTTACGGATCTCGGGATGACATTTAACCGGAATATCTTCTCCATACTTTTCCTCATACAGGGCCATATTATCGCGGATGGTCTGCTCATCTTCGCAATGCACTGCAATCGGCAGTTTGGCCTTGGCAAATATCTGCTCCAGCGTTTCGGCATTATCTACGAGCATGTTCCCCGTGGAAGATCCCATAAATATCTTGATGCCGCACACTGTGTTCGGATTGGTAAGCAACACTTCGGACAGGTTGTCGTTGGTGGCACCCATGTAAAAAGAGTAGTTCGCCAGCGACGTTTCAGCCGCTACTTTATATTTCTCTTCCAGAAATTCCTGGGTTACGGCATTCGGAACGGTATTTGGCATCTCCATAAAAGAAGTGGTTCCACCCGCCACAGCTGCTCTTGCTTCCGAACCTATAGTTGCTTTATGCGTCAGGCCGGGCTCCCGGAAATGTACCTGGTCATCTATCACACCGGGCAACAAGTGCAAACCGGTCGCATCTATCGTTTGGTCAGCTTCTATAGTTATAGTTTGCCCAATCTGCGCAATGCGTCCGTCTTTTACCAGTACATCGGCAGTGGATATAGTTCCTTCGTTTACGAGTTGGGCGTTTTTAATAAGTATGGATTTCATCTATAGTTTTATTCGTGAGCGGCTTTATTATCGGCTAATATACGGATGAAATCAGGTTTTACTGTCTCTGTTATACCAGCATTACCCGCTAACCATAAAATTACCGTACTTTTGTACTATAAACTATAGTATACATTATTCCCATGGCAGAAGAAGCAGAGAAAGAAGTAACCACGTTCGAAGATTTTAAACTGAACAGGCAGTTGCTGAATGCCATTGAAGAAGCTGGCTACGAAAAACCAACTCCTATCCAATTAAAGGCGATACCGGTAATTATGGGTGGCCACGATGTGATGGGTATTGCCCAGACCGGAACCGGCAAAACAGCTGCCTTTTTGCTGCCAATACTCATGAAGGTCAAATATGCGCAGGGCATGAACCCGCGCGCTATTATTCTGGCTCCTACCCGCGAGTTGGCTATGCAGATTGAAGAGAACGTTACCTTACTGGGTAAATACACTGACATCCGGCACACGGTTATTTATGGCGGACTTGGCCCTAAAACGCAGATCGAAACTATAAATAGAGGCTTAGATATACTGGTTGCCACCCCAAAACGCCTGATGGAACTATACCTGAAAGGCGAGCTGATACTAAAAGAAGTCAAAACGCTGGTGCTGGATGAAGCCGACAAAATGATGGACATGGGCTTTATGCCACAGATCCGCCAGATGCTGGAAGTGCTACCACGCAAACGTCAGAATTTGCTGTTCTCAGCAACCATGCACCCGAAAGTTGTAGAATTGTCTGAAGAGTTCCTCGAGTTCCCGACCCGCATTGAAGTAACGCCGCAAGCTACGCCTGTAGAGACGGTTAGCCAGTTATTGTACCAGGTGCCGAACCTGCGCACCAAGATTGCAATGCTTGAGCACATTATCCAGGACAGAGAAACGTTTAACCGCGTCATCATCTTTACCCGAAGCAAGAAAAATGCAGAGGATGTAGCCAAGTTCCTGGAGCGTCGTGAGTACGGCGAAGTGCGGGCCATACATGGCAACAAAGGCCAGAACACGCGCATCAACTCAATGGAAGCCTTTAAAGGTGGCGATGTGCGCTTTTTAGTGGCAACCGATGTAGCCTCGCGCGGGATAGATGTAACCATGGTGAGCCACGTGATCAATTTTGATGTACCGTTTGTGTACGAAGATTACGTGCACCGCATTGGTAGAACCGGTCGCGCTGAAAATATTGGAGCGGCTATTACGTTCGCTAACCCGGCTGAGATGTATCATATCCGCAAGATCGAAAACCTGATCCGGATGCAGATACCTGAAAAGCCGATGCCAGCGGAAGTAAAGATCCACGAAATTACTTTTGACGAACAGCAGGCTATCGCCCGGGATATTGACCATCAGAAACGCAGTGAGAACCCGGACTTTAAAGGTGCCTTCCATGAGAAGAAGGGCAAACACAAGTCAAACTTCGAGAAAGGAAAAAGAAAAGGCGACCCACGAGACTCCGGATGGCAGAAAACCAAAAAGAGAAGCAACAAAAGATAAGAAAGCAGAAGGGCCCGCAACTATAAATTGTGGGCCCTTCTGCTTTATAGTTTAAACTATAAGCTATGCTTTAAAAGAAAGCGGCGGCCAAATGCTTAAATTCGAGAACGAACAAGGTCAGGCACAGCCCCCAGAAAACAGAGCTCCAGAGCATGTGCACAAAAATGCGTTTGCGCGAAGCACCAAATAAGGCGGCAACTATAGTTCCAACTATAGGTGTGAGTAAAATAGGGGTTAAAAAAGCGATGCCGGTTACGCCAAATTTCTGCCATACTTTTACGATACGGCGGTTCTTGTTAGAAAAAACAGGTTTTTGCTGTTGTCTTCTGCGCTTCGATATCCATTTTGAGAAAGCATTACCGATGATTGAGAAAACAAGTACGCTCGTCATCATACCGGCCACTGTAAACAAAACCGTTTCCGTATACGACAGCCCCAGCGATATACCCGTAACCGGTCCGGCAAAGAATTTCACCATACTTATTAAGTACACCGACAAATATTTCAGGATTTCTACCAACACGTTGCTTTCTTCTTAAATTGTATTCCTACTTATTGCTATTCACTTTACACCCTGTATACGAAAAACACAGAATAAAATATAGCATTTTTCAAACAATGCAATTTCAAAAATCAGTCTATACATAAAGCCAAGCTATTGACTAACAGGCTACTATAAACTATAGTTCAGGTTTTTACCTGTTGTTATATCTTCGGACCAAATGCCAGGTCACCGGCATCGCCCAGGCCCGGCACTATATAAGATTTTTCATTCAGATGATCATCCAGCGCACCAAGCCATATAGTTGCTTCCGGTATTTCCTGTTGCAGGTACTTCACTCCTTCCGGCGAGGCAATTACAGCTGCCACATGCACCTGCACCGGTTTGCCATGGCGCAGCATTCCTTTGTAAGCCTTCACCAACGATTTACCGGTTGCCAGCATCGGGTCGGCAAGGATCAATATCTTATCGTGCAGGTCAGTAGAAGCCAGGTACTCCATGTTAATCTGCAGCTCGGTATTCTCTTCTTCAACGCGGTAAGCACCTACAAACGTACTATAGGCTTTATCAAAATAGTTAAGCATGCCATTATACAGCGGCAAACCAGCCCGGAGTATAGTTGCAAGCACCGGCTGGGCGGTAAGTAGCTGGGTTTGCGTTTGTGCCAGTGGCGTGGTTATTCCGGCAGTGGTATACGGCAATGTTTTAGATATCTCGTAGGCCAGCAGCTCCCCTAATCTCTCCAGGTTACGTCTGAAACGCAGGCTGTCGTGCTGTATGGTTACATCGCGCAGTTCGGCTACAAAATGGTTTGCCAGCGAAGGTGTATCAGTAAGGATGTGCAGTTTTCCGTTTTGCATAGTTACCGGTGTTTTACCGGATAAAGATACAGAAGTACCAGCGCCACACAATCTCTCCATCAATAAATTTATAGTTTGCGCTTTCATCTCCGGACCTACATGCAGCTAACTATAAAATATGAACTATAGCCATCCTGTATATTTTCTATAACAACAGAACAAAATCATATAAAAGCAGTAAATTCGGCTTTCAGGATATTGCTTTCTTATACTTACCTCTACACATAAAACATGAAACACATAGCATGTTTGCTGTTGCTGCTAGGCCTTGCCGGCGGCACAACCTTACAGGCCCAGGACACTTACGTGCCTTACGACCCGGACATTTACCGTTTGATAGACCGTTACCAGATCCTGTATGGCAACGAAGTACCTGAGTTTCATACAGCGGTTCGCCCGATTGGCCGACAGGATGTGGCTACGCTAGCAGAAATAAGTGCCCGAAATGCCCAGACCAGAACAGACCAGTTTAACACCCAGTACCTGCTGAACGACAACTGGAACTATACCGACCAAGAAGATAATGAGAGCAACCGTCCTGTTCTGAAATATTTTTACAGGAACAAGACAGACCTTTACCATTTCGAGAACGAAGACTTTACAGTACGGGTAAATCCTGTATTACACCTGGAGGTAGGCAATGATAACCAGTCAGATGGCATCCGCTACATTAACACCAGGGGGATTCAGATTGAAGGTTCTATTGACAAAAGGCTGGGGTTCTATACTTTTATTGGCGAAAACCAGGCCCGCTTCCCGGAGTATGTTGTTGACCGCATTGAGCGCGACAATGTAGTTCCGCACGAAGGTTGGTGGAAACCTTTCAAAACAAATGGTTACGACTTTCTGACTGCGCGCGGTTACCTGAACTATAGCCTGACCAAACATGTGGAAATTCAACTTGGTCACGACAGGCATTTTATAGGTGATGGCTACCGCTCCCTGTTTTACTCTGACTACGCGCCACCGGCATTCTTCCTGAAACTGAACACCCGCGTCTGGAAACTCCATTACATGAACCTGTTCCAGGAGCTTACGCCTCAGTTTAAAAGAACACAGGTAGATGAGCTTTTCGACAAAAAATACATGGCTTTGCACCGGTTGGGCATCAACCTGACACCTAGCTTTAACCTCGGCATTTTTGAGTCTGTCATTTTTGCCAGAGACCACGGCAAGTTCGAACTGCAATACCTGAATCCGATCATTCTTTACCGTACCGTAGAGCAAATGATTGGTAGTGAGGACAACGCAACAGTTGGTATTGATTTTAAGTGGAACATCCTGAACAGAGCACAACTTTATGGCCAGTTATACTTGGATGAGCTTAGGATAAAAGAAGTAAGATCGGGGAATGGCTGGTGGGGTAACAGGCAAGCCGGACAGATAGGTGCTAAGTATATTAATGCGTTCGGACTGCCAAACATGGACCTGCAGGGAGAAGTAAATATTATCCGCCCATACACTTATCAGCACCTGGATAACTATAGAAACTATCAGCATTATAATCAGCCACTGGCGCACCCTACCGGGGCAAACCTGTATGAATTTATTGGCATTGCACGTTACCAGCCTATACCGCGCTTGAATGTTACAGCTAAGGCTATCTTTACAAAATTTGGTCAGGATGAAGTAACCGCAACAGACACTATAAACTGGGGAAACAACATCAACTACCCGTACTCTAAACGGGCTTTAGGCTATGGCAATAAAATAGCACAAGGCAACACGACCAACCAACTGCATTTAGATTTTACGGCCAGTTTCCAACTGCGCCACAACGTATTTGTTGATCTGAAACAGATACTCCGCAGAACGGATGCAGAAGTGAATGCAATGGATTTGAATACCTCTTTCACATCGGTAGCTCTCCGCTGGAATATTCCGCAACGCTTGCACGAGTTTTAGGGCCTCCCTTACCCCTCCTAAAAACAGAAGGGAATAATGGTAAAGAAAACGGCTATACTTGTTTGCGCAGGTATAGCCGTTTTTTGTTTCCAGATGGCACCATGAGTTAAAACTGATTGTTATGCGTTATCTTTGCACAAAAATTGGCAAGCCAGTTTATTTCGTTAACAATTTTTAATTCACTGTCTCAGCATTAAAGAGACGCATGTTGCCATTCTGTAAAGTACAAAGGCTTTAGAGCAGGCAGCAGCACAAATCACCATGAAGACCTACCTTCGCATTTTACAGTTTGCAAAGCCTTATAGCCGGTTCGTGCCGCTGTACACTATCTATACTATACTTGGTATCATTTTCGGCCTGTTCAATTTTACGCTCCTTATTCCGCTGCTCGATGTGCTGTTCGGTAAAGTGGGCCAGGAACAGGTAATGGCAATGGTGGCGAACAAACCCGAGTTTGCTTTAAACTTTAAGTTCTTCCAGGATTTCTTTTACTATCATTTTGGGCAGATCATTCTGGACGCAGGCCGCCAGGGAGCGTTGCTGTTTGTTTGTATTATCATTGTAGCATCGGTTTTCCTGGCTAATTTGTTTCGCTACCTGGCCTTTAGGATTATAGGTGAGTTGCGGGCACACGTGGTCCGAAATATGCGTCAGTCAGTTTACAAGCGTGTGACGGAATTGCACATGGGCTACTTTAGCAACGAACGCAAAGGAGACCTGATGACCCGCATGACGGTGGATATCCAGGAGGTAGAAAGCTCGGTGGTAAGTACGCTGACTGTTGTGATCCGTGAACCGATCTCAATCATTGCGTTCTTTGTGCTGCTCTTTAATATGTCGGTGGAGTTAACCTTGTTCTCTCTTATCCTATTGCCGCTGTCCGGCGGTATTATTGCGGGCATCTCCAAACGACTGAAACGTAAGGCACAACAAGGGCAAAGCTCTCTCAGTTTCATACTTACTATTATCGACGAGACGCTGAGCGGCATGCGTGTTATTAAAGCATTTAATGCAGAGCCATTTATACTTGGCAAGTTTCACGATCAGAACAACCGCTACGCCAACATACAGCGCTCTATTGCACATAAGCGCGACCTGGCATCGCCGTTATCTGAGTTCCTTGGCGTGACGGTAGTAGCAGGCCTATTGTTATATGGTGGCACCCTGGTGTTGAATCAGCAGTCAGAGTTATCTGCCAGTGAGTTTATAACCTATATCATTCTTTTCTCGCAGGTGCTGGTTCCTGCCAAAGCTATGTCGTCTGCGTTCAGTAATATACAGCGCGGCTTGGTTTCCGGCGATCGGGTATTACAGGTGATCGACACAGAACCACAGATCGTGAACAAGCCCGACGCAAAAGTACTACCGGCATTCCAACATGAAATTGAGTTCCGGGACGTATCGTTTGCTTATGGCAAAAAACCAGTGTTACAGGATATCAACTTCAAGATTCAGAAAGGCCAAACTATAGCGCTGGTTGGTCAGTCTGGTGGCGGTAAATCTACGCTAGCCGACCTGGTACCGCGCTTTTACGACCCAACAGAGGGCGCTGTACTTATTGATGGACTTGATATCCGGGATTATACGATGGAGTCAGTTCGGGATCAGATCGGGGTTGTGACCCAGGAATCTATCCTGTTTAATGATACGATCTTCAACAACATTGCCTTTAACAAGACTGATGCTACCGAAGAAGAAGTGATTGCTGCCGCCAAAATTGCCAATGCGCACGAATTTATAGTTCATACTGAAGAAGGATATCAAACCATGATCGGTGACCGTGGTGGTAAACTTTCCGGGGGACAGCGCCAGCGTCTGAGCATCGCACGCGCAATCCTTCAGAATCCGCCTATCCTTATCCTGGATGAAGCAACATCTGCGCTGGATACTGAATCAGAAAAACTTGTACAGGAGGCATTAACCAACCTCATGCGAAACAGAACTTCTATCGTTATCGCACACCGTTTAAGTACTATTCAGCATGCTGATGAGATCCTGGTATTGCAAAAAGGCAAAGTGGTGGAGCGCGGTACCCACGACCAGCTGCTGACAGACAGCGGGTTATATGCTAAATTAACACAGATGCAGCTTGTGCAATAGTGGAATAATAGTATAATTAGGCATATGATATTGCGTTTTTAGATGAATTAGCAACAGGGTATTTTAAAATAACAATATCTTTTTATAGATTTAAAGAGACTTGATATAACACCTAAAACCACCCTGCAGCATGAGAATACTTAATACCCTATTTAACATAGTTGCCATTGCTTATGCCCTCACTATAGCTCTTGTGCTGACAGCTATAGTTACAGAGAGTGCAATATTTACCAGCGTAAGAACCGAGGCACAGGTTCTGGTACTTTACAAGGCTTTTGCCGGAGTAGGTGCAGGCTTGCTTCTGGTTAAAGTAGTGTTTAGTAGTTTATATGCTGCTAACCTGCGTTACGAGAACCATATTGCCCAGCTTAAGGTTAACGACCTGAAAGTGGAACTGTATGAGAGACGCCAGGAATTCAGAAGCAACAACTTCAGAACACCAATATCCGAAGAGCGCCTGGAGGTAGCAGCGGTTTAATTACATAAAATGACAACAACTATACTGGAAGAACTGGAGCAGGCCCAACAAACGCTTGCAAACTTTATTTCCGACAAAAATAACATTGCTGCCATAGAACAGGCGGCTAAAGTAATGGCCGAAGCTATAAACGCAGGTGGCAAAATAATTTCGTGTGGCAACGGCGGCTCTATGTGCGATGCCATGCATTTTGCCGAAGAACTGACAGGCCGCTACCGCGACAACCGGAAAGCTTTACCGGCCATCTCTATTTCGGATGTAAGCCACATGAGTTGCGTAGGAAACGACTATGGGTACGACTTTGTATTCTCGCGTTACGTGGAGGCATTAGGCAATGCAAATGATGTATTGCTCGGCATCAGCACCAGCGGCAATTCTGCCAATGTTATTAAAGCCGCCGAAGCAGCTAAAGCCAAAGGTATGAAAGTGGTTGGCTTAACCGGTAAGGATGGTGGGAAGCTGGCCACGCTCTGCGATGTGGAAATCCGGGTGCCACACATGGGCTACGCCGACCGTGTGCAGGAAATTCACATCAAGGTAATTCATATCCTTATCCTGCTCCTCGAAAAACAACTGACCTAGACATTTATAGTTTATACGCCGGAAACACTGGCACGTATAGGGATAAAAGCCTGCTATAGTTTGAGCAGCTTTCATCCCTATATTTTTTATGCGGCACCTTTTCATAGCTATCGTTTTACTGTCGTTTCTATCTTGCTCAGATGGCGGCACAAGAACCGCTGAAACTGAACAACCTCAGGAAGCAACCAGTAACATGCCGCCCGCAGACACAACACAGCTCAACAGCAAACCTATAGTTGCTGAACCTGCTCCTGATACTGCTTTCCGGATCGTACCCGGGCAACGCGTCGGGCAGATAAGCCTGGGAGAAACAGCGGAGAAGATAACCGGTACATTGGGCCAACCTGATAGCGGAGATGCTGCTATGGGCAAGGCCCTATCATTCTGGTATGGTAAACAGAAAAGGAAGCAGCATTTTGTAGCCGTATTTTTTATCAGAGGGAGCCATAACGGGCAGGAAAACATGTTTGCACGCCAGATCCGGGTGAACTCGCCCAGCTTTAAAACTATAGAAAGTATAGGTATTGGAAATAACATCTCAACAATAAGACAGCACCACACCTTACAGCCAATCGCCTATTATCTTAATCTGCAGCAACAGCGCACCTATATTTTTGATGATACCGCAGCCGGCATAGCTTTCGAAATCACCACTCCGGATAGTACCTGTACCGCTATCACCATTCATCAGAAAGGAGAAAATGTTACCAACTCCTACCTCCCTGTATATCCTGATCTGATAAGATTTAACAAATAGCAGCTTTACCGGAACTATACCAGCCAGCCACTTTTTCAGTACTGCAATTCGTCCATAAAAGGCTGTAACTGATTATCTTTACCGGCAACAGCAAAAACCGGAATTTATTTTCTTTGGCAGGTGTTCCGGCTCAAATCAATTTCAACTTGTACTTCCTTATCAGAAAGTATGCTCATTAAAACATTTGGCAGTGCCGTGCAGGGCGTAAATGCCTACACTATAACGGTAGAGGTCAGCGTAAGCGCAGGCACAAAATATTTCCTGGTTGGTTTACCCGACAATGCAGTTAAAGAAGGCGAACAGCGCATTGAGGCCGCACTAAAGCATTACAACTATAAAATGCCGCGCCAGAAAGTGGTCATCAACATGGCTCCTGCCGACATCCGTAAAGAAGGTTCCTCCTACGACCTGACTATAGCGATGGGTATTTTGGCTGCCTCCGGCCAGATAGCTCCTGATAAGGTTTCGCAGTACATGATCATGGGGGAGTTGTCGCTGGATGGGGAGCTGCGGCCAATTAAAGGAGTATTACCAATTGCGATACAAGCCCGCAAAGAAGGTTTTAAAGGAATTATTTTACCCGCCCAGAATGCTAACGAAGCAGCTATAGTTAATAACCTGGATGTTATCCCTGTAAGAACGATACAGGAAGCGATTGACTTTCTGGATAACAGGCTGGAGATTGAGCCGATGCAGGTAAATACCCGCGAAATGTTCCAGAACCAGGTAGACCAGTATGCCGCCGACTTTGCCGATGTGCAGGGGCAGGAAAACATTAAACGCGCCCTGGAAATTGCTGCAGCCGGCGGTCACAATTTAATTATGATCGGACCTCCGGGCGCTGGTAAAACCATGCTGGCAAAACGACTGCCCTCTATCTTGCCGCCACTCTCGATGCACGAAGCGCTGGAAACGACCAAGATACATTCGGTAGCAGGCAAACTAGGCGAAGCATCTTCTTTATTAACAACACGCCCTTACCGCTCTCCGCACCATACGATATCTGATGTAGCACTTGTAGGTGGAGGTGGCGTACCACAACCCGGTGAGATATCCTTATCGCATAACGGCGTTTTGTTTCTGGATGAGTTGCCGGAATTTAAGCGCACCGTGCTGGAAGTTATGCGACAGCCTTTGGAGGAAAGACGGGTAACTATATCCAGAGCAAAAACCACGATAGATTTCCCGGCTAACTTTATGCTGGTGGCCAGCATGAATCCTTGCCCATGTGGATACTATAATCATCCGGAGAAGGAATGTGTTTGCGGCCCTGGTGTAGTGCAAAGGTACTTAAATAAAGTGAGCGGCCCGCTTTTAGACCGCATTGACCTGCACGTGGAGGTTACGCCGGTAACGTTTGACGAAATGACAGCTACCCGCAAATCAGAAGACAGCACTACAGTTCGTGAAAGGGTAGTGCAGGCAAGGGCAGTGCAGCAGGAGCGCTTTAAAGATTTTCCGCAGATACACTCTAATGCCATGATGCCGTCGCAGATGGTAAAAGATATTTGCCAGATAAACGAAGCCGGCAGAACCTTACTGAAAACGGCTATGGAGCGCCTGGGTCTTTCGGCCCGTGCCTACGACCGCATCCTGAAAGTAAGCCGAACTATAGCCGACCTGGCTGACAGTTCTGAAATAAAAATTGAGCATTTGGCAGAGGCTATTCAGTACCGTAGTTTAGACCGCGAAGGCTGGGCGGCTTAAGCCATTTGGCACCAACTATAAATAACTAACTATAAACATTTTGCGCAACGCGACATCTATAAAAGGTGTCGCGTTGTTTTGTTCGTGCGCTATAGTTTGGCGTCTGCTCAAATTGCTACCCTCCTGCCTCAAATCAAAATAGTTTTCCTATACTTTTATCAGAACCATCCGTAATAGGCTTACATCAGGCTACGGCAGTGGCTTGTATGTAACACTTAACTGAATTATAAAAATGAAAAAGTATCTGGTATTATTTGTTTTCGCCCTGATAGCTACCGTTTCGGCGCAGGCGCAGGTGGGAATAGGCTTAAAAGTTGGTGCTAACTACTCAAACATAACCGGCGACGACGCCCCTGATTCCAATAAAAGATTATTCGGAGGACATGCAGGCTTAACAGCTAACTTCCCGATTTCATCAGATAATTTCTTCTCGGTGCAGCCTGAATTACTTTTCTCAATGAAAGGTGCCAAGAACGATGATACAGATGCCGACCTGAGACTTTACTATATCGATGTACCGGTGCTGGCTCGTTTTAATGCAGCTCCTCTATTTTTTGAGTTCGGCCCACAGCTTTCAATCAATGTAGGCGATAACGTAGACCTTGATGGTGTTGACCCGGACTATAGAAGAACTGGCCTTGGCTATGCAGCCGGCTTAGGAATTGCAACTCCATTGGGTGTAAGCTTAGGCCTGCGTTACAACGGAGATGTCTCTAAACTATTCGATGAAGGAGATGCCAAAATGTATAACGACGTATTCATGTTATCACTGGGTTATACCTTCACGAGCAGATAATTTGCCTTAGTACAACTTAAAACTATGGAAAAAAGCCTGGCCTCGGTCAGGCTTTTACTTTTTATAGCTGTCTCCAGAAGTTGATCTCAAGAAATATATAAACTCATTCTATATAGGGCTAAACTATATTCTGGCATTGTTGTTGTAAAGGGGTTATAAGATTGCAATCAGTGCAATTGGCGAAAGGCAAAATTTTTATAGTTAAACCTCAGCCACTTGCGCGCTTAGTTTGTTAAATATTAAGATTTCTGAATTAAAAACATCATAACTGCCGTATAAGGCTCGTTAGAGATTACAAAAACTAAAACTAAAGAACATGAAAAAGCTATTTATTATAGGTGCAATGTTATTTGCAGGCGTTACTGCTGCTCAGGCACAGTCAGGTATAGGTATTAGAGGTGGTGCAAATATGGCCAACCTTTCCGGCGATCTTCGTAACGAAGATAACTTCGAAAATAAGTGGGGCTTCCATGGCGGTATCACTTACAACATTGGCATAGTTGATAACTTCTTCTCTATACAGCCCGAGTTGCTTTACTCTCAGAAAGGTTTCAAAAATGCGGATACGGAGTTTGTAGTTGGTGGCGTAAATTATAAGCGTACTGGTAAGGTAAACTATAACTACCTGGATCTGCCAGTTCTGGCTAAAATCAAAGCTGGTCCGCTTTACTTTGAAGCTGGTCCGCAGGCATCTTACCTGATAGGTGTTAACAACGAAACCAAAACTTACCTGGATGGAAACCTCCAGTCTACTTCACGTGACGAAAAAGACAAAGAAGGCTTGAAAGAGTTTGAATTTGGTTACGGAGCAGGTGTGGGTTTTGCACTGGGTAACAGCCTTAACTTAGGTGTGCGTTACAATGGCAGCTTCAGCGATTTTGTAGATGAAGATGTCAACTTTAATGGTGATGTTACCAATGCGCGTCACTCTACCATTATGTTCACGCTGGGTTTAACTATACCATCAGCAAGATAATCTAAAATTGAATAGCTGCTAAACTATAGCAGTCAGTTTAAACAAAAATCCCCGGTGCTATAGTTGTACCGGGGATTTTTTATAGTTGGCAGATTATAGTTACCTGCTCATCTCAGCATAGTATTTATAGAACAACGGTATCGTTTCAATGCCTTTCATATAGTTAAAAACGCCAAAGCTCTCGTTCGGCGAGTGTATCGCATCGCTGTCGAGGCCAAAGCCCATCAGCACCGAGTCCAAGCCCAGTTCAGACTTAAACATGGCAACTATAGGAATAGACCCACCGCTACGCACAGGTATTGGTTTTACGCCAAAGGTTTCTTCGTAAGCTCTCGAAGCTGCCTTATATGCCACTGAATCGGTTGGCGTTACTACAGGCTCACCACCGTGGTGCGGCTTAACAAGGACTTTAACGCTAGCCGGAGCAATGCTTTCGAAATGCCTGGTAAACTTCTCTGTAATTTCTTCAGATGTCTGGTCAGGTACCAGGCGCATCGAGATTTTGGCAAATGCCTTGGAAGGAATCACTGTTTTAGCGCCTTCGCCAATATAACCACCCCAGATACCGTTCACATCCAGCGTAGGGCGTATAGAGTTGCGCTCCATAGTTGTGTAGCCTTCTTCGCCGTGTATGTCGCTTAAGTCAAGCGCTTTTTTATACTTCTCCAGGCTGAAAGGAGCGCGGGCCATTTCAGCACGTTCTTCTTCGCTCAGCTCCACTACGTTATCGTAAAAGCCCGGTATGGTTATGTGGTTGTTCTCATCATGCATCGATGCAATCATCTGGCAAAGGATGTTGATCGGGTTAGCCACAGCGCCGCCGTATAAACCGGAATGCAGGTCACGGTTCGGTCCGGTAACCTCTACTTCCAGGTAACTCATGCCGCGCAGGCCTGTGGTTATAGATGGTGTATCATTTGCCAGCATGCCCGTATCCGATATTAGAATCACATCAGCAGCCAGCTTTTCTTTATTGCTTTTAACAAAAGTAGCCAGGTTAGAGGAGCCAACTTCTTCCTCGCCTTCAATCATAAACTTCACGTTGCATGGCAGCGTGTTGTTGCGCATCATTACCTCAAATGCCTTTACGTGCATGTACATCTGACCTTTGTCGTCGCAAGCGCCACGGGCATAAATCTTACCGTCTTTAATTACCGGCTCAAAAGGTGGCGAGTTCCATAGTTCATATGGGTCGGCGGGTTGCACGTCGTAGTGCCCGTAAACCAGAACAGTTGGCAGGCTCGGGTCAATGATCTTTTCGCCATAAACGATCGGATACCCGGCAGTTTCGCATAGCTCCACCTTGTCGGTACCGGCTTCGCTTAAGCGTTCTTTTACAAATTCGGCAGTGCGCAATACATCCTGCTTAAACTTCGGGTCGGCACTAACCGACGGAATGCGGAGCATATCGAGCAGCTCGTTCAGGAAACGGTCTTTGTTCTCGGAGATATAGTTATTCATCAGCTTTACTTTTGTTTGAGTTAAAGTTAATAAAAAATGCCACCCTTACAGTAAAGAGTGGCATTTTAAGATCATCAGCTATAGTTATCTTTTGCGACCAATGGTAATGTTGGCTTTACTTTCCTCACCGGCAATCAGGCGGTTTATGTTCTTGCGGTGCGTAATAACCACGATGGCAAAAAGTATAAATCCGAAAATGATCAGGATTGGGTTATCCGGGTGGAAATGCGGGTGCAGCAGCAACAGCATCGGGAAAGCCAGCGCCGCGATCATTGAACCAAGCGAAACGTACTTGGAGACAAACAGCACGATGACAAAAACCACGATACAAACAAGAGCCGCTTCGGGCTGTATTGCCAGCATCATACCTAACAAAGTAGCCACGCCCTTTCCGCCTTTAAACCGCTCATATACCGGGAAAATATGTCCTACAACGGCCAGCATACCCATTAAAAGCTGAAAAACGATCAGGTTTTCTGCCGGAATGGCATCGAACAACACCAATAAATTGGCAAGTGATGTAGCCGCCCATCCTTTAAAAATATCGATGAGCATAACTATAGTTCCCGGCTTTTTGCCCAATACCCGGAAGGTATTGGTTGCACCGGAGTTACCACTACCGTGCTTGCGGATATCGATACCATAATACCATTTACCCAGCCAAACCGCCGTACAGATAGAACCAATAAGGTAAGCAGCTACAAAAAGTATAGCTATAAGAAGTATATTCATTAAATTGTATTTCTTGTTTTACGTTAGCCCGATGTTTCCACTTTGCCCTGTTTAAATGGCGTGGACGGCTTTAGAATCTCAAATATAGATAAATCTTAATTTAAATCTAAAGCCCGCATCTCATAAATGGTATACGCTATATTTATAGTTACTGGTTATCTGGTCCGGGCTCGCTTCCACCTTCAGTCTCTCCGCCCTTCTTCTTTTTTCTCTTTTTTTCCTTCTTAGGCGCTTCATCCAAAACATCCATGTTGTCTGTAGAATCGATCTCAGGTTGCTGTGTTGCTACCTTAAACCCAGACTTTCCATTCAGGTAGTTTTTGCTCATGTGCTCCAGGAAAGTATTTTTATCCATGGTCTCGCCCGGGTAAAAACCATAGTTGGTAGTGGTGCCACGGCCCCTCTTCGACTTTGCTCTAACAGCTTTATTAAACTTGTCGTTCGAGGCTATCAGGGTTAATCCGTTCTCAAAATAGCTAAAATAATACCAGGTATACTGATCCGCCTGTAAATATAAATTCATAACTGGCTCGCCGTTCAGGTCCTGCTTTATTTCCATGTAACCATCAACCATGGCATTTATATCATCTTTCAGGATGCTGGCAACACCAATTTTGCCGGTACTATACCATGCCTTCTGCTCATTAGACCACTTCAGATCCACTTTATTTAGTATCAGGCTGCGGATAAGCGATTTATCTACTTTAGGCAATGGAATGTAGCTTCCACCCGATTCGCTGATATATTTTCGCACGCCACGGTCCCCGATAAATTCACCTAGTTTATAGTATGTCGCATCACTGCCATCCAGGGCTTCTGGCGCACTCTGCGTGTTTTCTTCCATGTGCTCTGCCATTGCCATAAGTGCCTGCTCCGGCATTTCCATATCAAAAGCCAGGAAGGCATCTATGTTGTAACGGCTGCTGTCTACGTTGGCCGAGCCATTACCTGAAGCTTCTACCTTAAAGTTACGGGTAGATTTAAGCAGGTTCATTTTACCTTCGAAGTGCAGCCTGTTGGTAGCCTCGCTATAACGGAGCACATTGCCCTGGTAAGAGTTGGCATACGCACGGTCTTCGCGCCCTATCTTAAATTCGGTATTGGCCTTGTTGTAAGAAATAGCGCCGTCGGCCAGGAATAGGTCCAGGTCATCTTCGTTCTGCTTCTGCGAAACAAAGGTGTTGTATAGTGTGGCCGTGGCTGCAGAAACGTGAATACCTGTTCGCAGTGGCGTTCCGTCGGCAGCTTTTGCTTTTTGGATCGGGATACGGACATTGGTTGGGTTCAGGGTATCTTTCTGGAAAGCAAACCAGTCAGAAGCAGCCTCATTTCCGGTAAAGTTCAGTTTCAGTTCGCCATCAAAATCCAGGTAAGGCTTGGTAGCATGCATCAGCACCTTACCCCGGAACATGATCCTCGGAAAGATGTAGAACTTATCCTTTTCTTCTACAGTGGCTGTTGCAAAAGAATAGATCGGTTTGCGTTTGCCCTGCGGATTATCGAACGTAAAGTTTGTAAAATGTAGTTTAAACGAATCTTCGGCAGCGTTCAGGTAATCCAGGTAAGCTGTACCGTTCAGTAATTTCCGTGCTTTTACATCCAGGTTACCCTGGTATAGTTTGTGGTACTGCTGCGCCGAGTCGGCCAAAATACGCGAGTTGCGCAGCGTGCGTATAGTTGCATCTGCGGATACGGTTACTCTACCACTGTCTGGAATTACATACATATCGGCTACGGCAATGTAAGGCACACCACCCGCCAGGATCGTATTCTTCTTCAGGTCATACACACCGCTACCCGCCATAAAGTTAAGCGAGTCCTGCTCCGGGTGCATAGAGTAAAAGTAGTTCTTGCCGCCTTTTTCGTCTGCTTTCAGGGTAATGCGTTCGGTAGCAAAATCCCAGCGGGCACTGCGCATCGATGTTTTGTACTGCGCTCTCGGGAATTCTATACTTGCCGCCCCTACTTTCTCAATACCGAAATCCACCGCACCTTTGGTCATGTCATAGTTAAACTCCACGCCCTGCGCTTTTATTGCCGGCCTTACCTGCACGTCCGACTTCGCGATCATCTGTGAATTATTACCTGAGAAGCTACGCTGCTTAAATAAGAAACCTGGCGAAGTAACGTTGGCAACCGGGTTATCGAGCTCGCCATTACCATACATACCGCCCGGCGACAACTTGGCTACTCCCTTAAACTTGTACTTCTCTTTATAGATCAGCATTGGTTCTTTGGTAGTGGTCAGGTACATCGAGTCGACTTTCGGCAGCCAGTTCATCTGGAAGTTGTTGAGCGTAGCCACCGGAAACTCCGTGCCGTTCAGTTTTTCTTCTTTTATAGTTGCCGTAGCGCCTTTCTGCGTTTTCACCGCATCGTGGTAGTAAGTGTACTCCGGTGCTTCCAGGGTAGCGGTAAGGTACGTAAGTGTGCCTTTGCTTTGTATACCCTGCGAGCTCATCATCACCGTGTCGTAGGCTATACCTTTGCCGCCGTAAGCAGGCAGACCTTTTGCGGGCGGCTGATGATAAAAGCCCAGTGTCTGGTCAGGCATCATGATCAGCTTCGTTTTTATTACCGGGAAGATCCCTCCGGAGTGGAAAGTACCCTCAAAACCGATCGTATTCTTACCCGAGCTCAAACTATCGAGCTTAAAGGGCGGCATATCGAAGTAAACGGTACTGTCATAAGCGCCACCTAATACATCGGGCCTGTTAAACGTAACCTGCGCACCAACCGGGGCATCAAACTTCGGGTAGTCCGGGTAATATTCTTTTCCTGATTTGTTGTCGGGTTTGTTGATGTATAGTTTACCGGTCAGTTTGCCGGAGCGGCTTGTCAGCACCTGGTTTGTAACCTCACCTCTCGATGCTTTGCGGTTACTGGTGATCAGGGCAATGGTATCCAGTTGCTGCATATCGATCATGAACTCATCATAATCAAACTTGAACTGAGAACCTTTAAAGGCCAGACTGCTGGCAAATATCTGGCCGCCAAACTCAATATTACGGTTATCCAAGATACGAACTATACTGCTGTCCGGCACGATGTAAACACTGGCCGTATCATTATTGAAAGCAATTTTACTTACCCCACGTACTTCCAGCTTGTTGTTATCCATGTTAAGGGTAGCATTTCGGCCAGACGGTACCACAGAGCGGATCACGATGTGGTCGTAGTCCCGTACTTTTTTAGAAGCACCCACATACAACCATGCTTTTTTCTTAAGTGCGATATAGCCGGTTGCGTTGTCATATTCCAGATAACCTTCGCGGGATAAATTGTGTGCTGCCTGTTTAATGGCCTGCTCGTTTACCTTGTTGAATTTAGCTACATCAGAGGCGTAGAACTCGTTCTTTTTGGTTTTAGCACCATAAGACACCAGCGCTACCAGCGGATGAAACGTGGCAATACCCACCATCTGCTGAAACTTGTTATTGGAGTAATATTCCGTAGACTCCAGCTGAACAGGAATGATAGTTTTGGTATTCAGAACCGAGAAGTTGATGAATGGTGTGTTCAGGTCCCAGGCAACACGTTCGGCTACAATTTCCATCTCATGATAGGTATCATAGAACGGGGTGCGGCTAAAAGGGCCTTTGTCTTTGGTTAGTACAAGGCGGTTCTGTGGTTTGGAATAACGCAATTGCACAGCGAGGTGCGAGATAGAGTCTTTCTCCTGGTAAATAGATACGGCTGCACGCGAAGCAACTATAACTGAGTCGTTCAGGGTATAGTTGAGCGCCTGCGAACTGAACTTGCGTTTTCCGCCATCCACTACCGAAATCTCCGATAAGCTTTCATCCAGTGCCCGGCTGCCGATCAGGTCGCCTGCCAGCGAGAAACCACCTACATACCTGATTCGTTCGCCCAGGTTTTTAATTTTTGCATCGTTGGTAAAAGAGGCAAACCTTGGAAACATCTTTTCGCCCTTCACACCACGTTTTGTACTCCTGAACTCGAAAGCACCTTCTACAGGCTCGGCCAGCACTGCATTGTAGGTAAGTGTTGCATCCGGGGCTTTAAAACCGGCAAAGGTGATGTCAAAATTATACTTCCTGAAAATAGCCGAAGCCTTACTGCCGCCTGCTTCCCAGTCGTAGGAACCTCCTTCGCCTACAAAAATGCCCTTGGCCAGCATTAACTGACCGCTGGTTTTCTGAATGGCTGTGGAGTCGAAGTTGGTTGCAAAAACAATGTCAACATTTTCCAGCTTCAGCGTAGGGCCGGAAATAGCAGGCTGAGCCGGGATGTACATTTGCTTCTGGTTTGCTTTGCGGCGCTGTGCTGCTTTTTTAGCTTCTTCCTTCTTTTGCTCTTCAGATTTTGGTTTTACAACAGGAGCACCCCAGCCATCGTCTATCGATTCTTCCTCGGAGCTTACTTCATCATCCCACGAGATATTATCCCACTCGCTTGTGCCCTGCGTCTCTTTATCGTCTGTTTTTTTGCTGGCACCTTCATACACAAAACTGAAATTACCGCCTGTAGCATATAATCTATAGTTCGGCTTCTGGAAGACACGGCCGGTGGTCAGGTACAACCTGCTTGTGTTCAGAAAATTGCCTAAACCTGCTATGTCTTCACTGTCAACAGCTTTGGCCGTTACATCCAGCATGTTGTTCAGGCTGCTTCCGCTCAGGTTATGCTTGTTTACGCCTGCTGCCAGCATGGTAAAGAAATCAGAAAAGTGCGGGTTAGAACGCATCTTCTTACGATACATCTGCTGCGCGATATCTATTACCTGGTCCTTCTGCTTATCGGTTAGTTTACCACCGTTCCAGATAGCGTCCAGCTCGCTGTTCAGCTGCTCGGCATTAGGTAGCTTTCCGGCTACCATCAGCGCTTTGGCCTCAGCAATAAACTCGTCCGGCTTTTTGGAGAACTTGCTCTGTGCCTGGGCTATAATAGTTGTGGCTAAAAATAAAAAGAGTAAAAGTTTGTACCTCATAGCAGTACTGTTAAGGTGTTAGCTGTTCTTAAAAATCGCGGAAACCCAGTTGTTCTTTACGCGGTGCGAGAGGTATGTTAGCCCCAGTTCGGTTGCCCGTTCCTGCAGCATCGATAGGTCTTCGGTATAAAATCCGCTTAAAAGTAAGTAGCCTTCTTTTTTAAGAACCGCTACATAAGCAGGCATATCTTCCAGCAAAACATTGCGGTTAATATTAGCAAGAATGATATCGTAAGGCTGGTCTCCTTTTATAGTTTCAGCACCGCCCAGGCGTACATCTATCGTTGCGTACCCATTCAGCTCAGCATTTTCGCGGGCATTTTCTACGGTCCAGTCTTCTATCTCAACGGCTACTATTTCTGAGGCGCCCAATTCGCCGGCCATAATGGCCAGTATACCAGTACCACAGCCCATATCCAGCACACGTTTGCCCTGGTGGTCCAGCGTCAGCTGGTTTTCGATCATAAGCGTGGTGGTTTCGTGGTGACCCGTGCCAAACGACATTTTCGGGTTGATCACGATATCGTATTCCGCCTTGGCTGGTTTCTCGTGGAACGATGCACGAACAGATACTTTATCACCGATAAAAAGCGGCTCAAAGTTTTTCTCCCATTCTTCATTCCAGTTCTGGCGCGCTATTTTCTGGATAGTATATTCTACCTGCACCATTGCTGCATAGCGGTTTACTACTTCCTCGACCGCCTCCTGGCTAAATTCAGCCTCATCAATGTAGGCACTAAAACCTTCTTCATTCTCTTCAAAGGCGTTAAAGCCCAGCTCTCCCAGTTCGGCGGTAAATATATCCGCGAAATCAGCGTTTACTTTTAAAGTTACTTCTATAAAATCCATGGTATGTGTTATTCGCGGCAAGCGGCAAATGAGCGCACCGTTGTAAAGTGCACCGTTATATCTGCCAGGTTTCGGTTATCGGTTACATATAAAATGTGATCTGCAAACGCCTTGCTAGGTGTAATATACCAAACAGCCGTAGCATCCGCAAAGAGTTTATTGTTCTCGCGGTACACTACCATATCGGCAAAGGCTTCTTCCTCACCCAGGAAAACAGTATGAGAGGCTTCGTTCCGGTACTTTGGGTCGCGCTCCAGGTAAACAGAACCATAAATTCTGCAATAATCGTTGCCAACTATAGCAGGTTCCGGAGCAGGAGCATCAGGACTAAGAAAAGGCAGAAGTGCCAGCCAGAAAGTAAAAACAATAGGCATAACTCACATTTTACTCAAAGATAACGATTTGCGGCAACAAAAAAGGCTGCCAACATAATGTATTAGCAGCCTTTCTGGTTCCTTATATTTTAATATTAAAACGATTTAATAATATCAGCAAAATCTCTTGATTTCAGCGACGCTCCCCCGATCAGGCCGCCGTCTACATCTGGTTGTGAGAAAAGCTCTTTGGCATTGCCCGGGTTGCAGCTACCGCCATATAGTATAGAGCAGTTAAAAGCAGCTTCCGCATCAAACATTCTGGATAGCTGCTCACGGATATAAGCATGCATTTCCTGTGCCTGCTGACTGCTGGCTGTGCGGCCTGTTCCAATCGCCCAGATCGGTTCATACGCTACTACTACCTGGTCAAATTCTTCGTTGCTCAAATACGAGAGGCTGTCGTGCAGTTGCTTACCGACATACTCAAAATGATTTTCCGCATCACGTTCTTCCAATGGCTCGCCGCAGCAGAAAATTGGTTTTAATCCCTGCGCTATAGTTGCTTTCAGTTTTTTATACAGTGTCTGGGCATCTTCGTGGTGGTACATGCGGCGCTCGCTGTGGCCGATGATCACATACTCCGCACCAACCGATTTCAGCATGCTTGCCGATACTTCGCCGGTGAAAGCGCCGCTTTCGTGCTCGCTCACATTCTGGGCAGCCAGAAACATTTTATCGTTGCCCTGGGTTAATTTTCCTACGCTTTGCAGGAACGGGAAAGGTGGTGCCACGACTACGGTTACATCACCGGTCACTTCGTCTTTCACCATGTTATCGATCTCCGACACCAGCGATAGCGCTTCATCGTAGGTCTTGTTCATTTTCCAGTTTCCGGCAACAATTCGTTTTCTCATGTTTTATAGTTTGATGATGAATTTATAGTTGATTAACAGCTTCCGCTGCTTTACGGCAAGTTAGCAATTTATGGTTTATATGTTTCTGTCATTTCGGTGTTAGGAGAAATCTATCTCAGCTTATAGTTTGCTACAATTTGAACCAAGCCTTCTTTTCAAAACCCCTCCAATCCTGGGAGCTCTACTTACCTATAGTTCTTATAGGTAGCTTTGTTGCCCTCACGGCCGGGAGGCCCCGTCTTCGGGCATCGCGCTGCTGCTTTCTTGCTTCCCTCGTCCCTCGGGTTGGCTGCGCCACCGCAACAAATCAAAGGCGCTCCACCCAAAGACTGCGATCTTTCGCATAGTAACCAGCATCTATAGTTTGAACCTGCTCGCTTCGAGATTTACCGTGGTGATAGTTTCAAAGGGACAGGTAAACCTGTCCTGCTCATGGACTATAACTATAGAACTATAGTTTGGAAATTGGCAATAGCAGCAATTGTCCCCTTGAGGGGACTACAGGGGTGTTAAAACGGTACCTATAAAACATAGGCGTAACTATACCAAAAGCAAAAATTCCCCTCTCGGGAGGGGCAGGGGTGGGTTAATTGTTAACTATAAAACGATGGATAAACTATGGCAAAGGCTGAAAAGCTCCCCGTCTTAGACAAGGAGGGGGTGGTTGGACCACGGTAACTATAGAACAATAGCCACTGCCACTACTTTTGCCTGTCCCTGCCGGGCCAGTTGAGTTACAAACTCAACACCATAGTTAGACACGGGTTGCAAACCCGCGCCAGCGGAGAAACAATTACTATAAAACTATAACTTTAATATAGCCAAAAGCCCAATCCTTTAATCCTGTAAATCCTGTTTCAGACACAAAAAATCCGCAGCAACTTTACAGTTACTGCGGCTTTCGTCTATTAGCTATAGTTCCAACTATAGTTTATCCTTCAAAAATCTGGCTGTGTGGTTATCGTCCAGCTTAGCCATATCTTCCGGGGTGCCTTCAAACAGCAAATAACCACCGTTTGTACCACCCTCCGGACCAAGGTCTATGATCCAGTCTGCCGATTTGATGATGTCCATGTTGTGCTCGATGATAACGACGGTATTGCCATTCTCGATTAGCGCGTTAATGGATGTAAGCAGTTTACTGATGTCATGGAAGTGCAGACCGGTACTTGGCTCATCAAAAATAAACAGGATATCTTCCTGGTGTGGCTGTGCGCCTTTGGTTAAGAATGATGCCAGTTTTACGCGCTGCGCCTCACCACCTGACAAGGTATTACTAGACTGCCCTAACCGGATATAACCTAAACCAACTTCATTCAAAGGCCTCATCTTTTCGATGATCTTTGGCTGATCAGCAAAGAAGTCGATGCTGTCGGCAATGGTCATGTCCAGTACTTCGGAGATGCTCTTCTCTTTATACTTTATGTCGAGTATATCTTGCTTAAAGCGATGTCCGTGACAGCTCTCGCAGGTCAGGTAAATATCGGCCATAAACTGCATCTCTATTTTCACCTGTCCTTCGCCCTGGCAAACTTCGCAGCGGCCGCCTTCAATGTTAAACGAGAAATGCGACGGCTTAAAACCTCGTGCTTTAGCTAATGGCTGATCGGCATACAACGTACGGATCGCATCATAAGCCTTGACATAAGTAACCGGGTTTGAGCGCGACGATTTACCGATCGGGTTTTGGTCCACAAACTCAACATGCTTTATCTTGTTATAGTCGCCGGCCAGTTTATCGAATTTACCTGTAGATTCTGACGAAGAACCGTGCAGCTTTTGCATAGCAGGCGCTAAAATCTTCTTGATCAGAGTTGATTTACCAGAGCCACTTACTCCGGTTATCACGGTCATCACTCCTAAAGGCACCTTTACACTCAGGTTTTTCAGGTTGTTTTCGCGGGCACCTATCAGCTCAATAGCGTTGCGCCACTTACGCCGTTGCGCTGGCACCGGCACTTCCATGCGACCACTCAGGTATTTGGCGGTATATGTGTCTCCTCTTTCAGCCAGTTCATCAAAAGTCCCCTGGAACATCAGGTTACCACCACCCGAACCAGCTTCCGGACCAATATCGATCAGTTGATCGGCCGCACGCATCATTTCTTCTTCGTGCTCTACAACTATAACCGTATTGCCCAATTGCTGTAATGTGCGCAACACACCAATTAATTGCTCAGAATCTTTTGGATGCAGCCCAATGCTTGGCTCATCCAGGATATACATAGAACCAACCAGCGCGCTACCCAACGATGTTGCCAGGTTAATACGCTGACTCTCGCCACCGGAAAGTGTGTTGGAAAGTCGGTTTAGCGTTAAATAGCCCAACCCAACCCTTTCCAGGTAGCCCAGGCGGTTTGCCACTTCTATTACCAGCCTGTCAGCCACATTACGCTCGTGCTCGGTAAGCTCAATGTCCCTGAAAAATGGCAATACCTGTGTAATCGGCATTAAAACCAGATCGGTTATGCTCTTGCCACTTACTTTTACATAGCTGGCATCTTTACGCAAACGCGAACCTCTACACTCGGGGCAGGTAGTGCGCCCACGGTAACGCGACAACATAACACGGTACTGAATTTTATGCGTCTGCCCTTGGATATGCCTGAAGAAATCGTTCAGACCTTCAAAATACTTATTACCGGTCCAAAGCAATTCCTGCTCGGCTTCTGTAAGCTCGTTATAAGGGCGGTGAATCGGAAAATCGAAGCGGATGCCGTTTTTTACCAAAGGTTGCAGCCACTCGTTCATTTTATCTGATCGCCAGGGCGCAACGGCTCCTTCGTACACAGTCAGGCTTTTGTCCGGAATTACCAAGTCCGGATCTATACCAAGCACAGAGCCGAAACCTTCACAGGTTTGGCAGGCGCCGTAGGGGTTGTTAAAGCTGAAAAAGTTAACCGATGGCTCTTCAAACACTATCCCATCCAGTTCAAATTTATCGGAGAACACGCGCTCTTCGCCATCGCCATACTTTACGCGGCACTCGCCTTGCCCTTCGTAAAAAGCAGTCTGCACCGAGTCAGCAATCCGGAACTGCAGGTCTTCGTCCAATTTATAGATTACTGCGCGGTCGATCAGGATGTAAACTTCTTTGCCAAGCTTCGGATTCTTCTGCTCCAGCAACTCCTCTATAAAGTAGACTTCGTTATTGGCATAAATCCGGGAATACCCTTTCTGTAATAACAGGTCGAGCTCTTTTGCCAGCGAACGATCCTTGTGTTGTAACAGCGGCGCCAGAATCATCACACGGGCTTCATCTTCTAAAGAGAAAACAAAGTTAACCACATCTGTTACCGTATCTTTTTTAACCACCTCACCTGAAACAGGAGAAATCGTTTTGCCAATGCGGGCATAGAGCAGCTTCAGGTAATCGTAAATTTCAGTGCTGGTACCTACCGTAGAGCGGTTATTTTTTATACTTACCTTCTGCTCGATGGCAATGGCCGGGCTAATGCCTTTGATATAATCTACATCGGGCTTGTCCATACGGCCCAAGAACTGGCGGGCATACGAGCTAAGGCTTTCCACATACATGCGCTGCCCTTCGGCATACAGCGTATCGAAAGCGAGCGATGATTTGCCCGAGCCGGAAAGGCCGGTAACAACTATAAATTGATTGCGCGGCAGAGCCACGCTCAGGTTTTTCAGGTTATGCACCCGTGCGCCTTTTATAATAATATTCTGACGTGCGTCGAGTTCGTCGATGTTGTAGTCGGGAGTTATTGCCATAGTAGCGCCAGCTTTGTTAGCAACAGTAAATGCCGTTGCTGCAGCCATTTTCTTTCTTTTAATAATTGTGTAAAGTTACGAATACCCTCCTACTTTTAGAAGCAGTTTATCCGGCATACCCTATCCTATAGTTGACGCGGGCTATAATTACGGAAATTGCGCATCTCAACAGCATAAAGCATCTTTTTGTAACAGCTGCAAGGACGAAAAGGTTTAGCTTTTTACTAAGTTGTTTCTCAGGGTAGTGCTATAAGCAATTCACTTATTTTGCACTCATTTTCACGAAAAAGGTCAATGTAATTCTAACGTGAAAGTACAGCAATCGTACACCTGTATATAGCCGCTGCATATGTTTGGCTGTTGCAGGCTGTGCCTCAAGATCTTCTTCCGGTACGCTTACGCCAGACAGCCACAAGTCAGGCGATTTACCTTCCTGGTTGTAAGCGCAGCACACTCCCCTCTACGCTGGCCATAGTGCCACACCCTGCCTTCGGGCAAACCACTTTGTGACCCATTAACGCCGGGTATGCAGCTGATGCCACGTGAGACTGTACCTAAATACCCACGCTATGAAAAAGAAATTTACGCTACCCATTATACTCTCCTGCCTGCTATTTTGTGCATTAACGCCCGATTCTGTGTTCGCGCAAACCGACCAGGTAGATCCCCAGGATTGCTTTTATATTTCTGAAGATGAATGTTATGCTATAGGTTATGTGAGCGTAACACAACGTCCGAAACAACCGGGAGGCCCACAGAATGACCAACTCGATGTAGAGCTCTTTTTCCAGGATATATGCGAAACGATTACAGAAATAACTATAAGTCAGGTGCAGGGCCCTCTTATTACAATTCCTGATGATCAGATTACCAGTACACTTAATACTGTAGTTTTCCAGGTAAATGTCAACTCGTTTAAGGACGGAATACTCAGAGTTACGATAGAATCTGGCGAAAACAAAAAGATCGTAGTTCCCATTCATTTTGACGAGTCGTTGAATTGCGGCATTATTACACCTCTCCCAGTAGAACTCACCAGCTTTAAAGGCAAGGTTACCGAAAGCGGCATTAACCTGGAATGGGAAACAGCCAGCGAAATCAACAACAGCCATTTTGATGTGGAACGCAGCAGAAATGGCAAAACCTATGAAACGATAGCTATAGTGAAGGGGCGCGGGACAACATCTGTTGCATCAAACTATAGTTTTACAGATAAGCTTCCTCAGAAAGGCCTGAACTATTACCGCTTAAAGCAAGTCGACTTCGATAATACCACAAGTTATTCTAACACTATAGCTGTAACATGGGATGCTTCTGAAACTATAGAAATTGCCTTGGTGCCAAATCCTTGCCTTAACGGAGATTGCAATATCGCTATTAGTAACGCAGCTAATCTCGAAACCCTGGTGCAGCTAAAAGACATGACCGGCAGGGTAGTGTATTCTAAAACTGTAAAAAGCGACCGCCATTTACTGGAACTGCCTATGGCTGATCTGAAACAATACAAAGGCTTGTTTTTTCTGACGGCGGCAACAGGCAAACAGGTAGTACATCAGCGCATACTGCTGGAGTAACTATAGACTGAGCTCACGTAACTATAGTTTAAACTTATAACCTACTGCCATCTATTCCCCGTATTAGGAGGCATCAGCTAACTAACTAAAACTACTTATGGGAAAAGGAGATAAAAAATCCAGAAAAGGCAAAATCACAAAGGGCACGTATGGCAACAGACGCCCGCACAAAAGCAAAAAAGCTGCTGCAACCACTGAAACTCAGAAATCAGAAAGCAAGTAGCACAAAAACGGTACTGCCATTAAGCAGTGCCGTTTTTGTTTATAGTTGATATTTTATAGTTACACTCAGGCCGTTTGTGGTTCCAGGTCCAGGGTTCTGAGTTTGTCTGCTTTCCATGCGGTAACGCCTACCACACCTAAGGTAATCATACCACCCAGCACTACCGACGGCACTGCGCCCAGCCAGCTGGCCATAGCACCCGCCCTGAATGCCCCGATCTCGTTCGACGAACCCACAAAAATACTGTTAACCGACGATACACGGCCTTTCATGTACTCGGGAGTGAGCGTATGGATGAGCGTAGAACGGATGATAACACTAATGCTATCGAAAGCACCGCTTAGCATAAGCATGACAAGCGAAAACCAGAAGCTGGTAGAGAACCCGAACAAGATCAGACTCACGCCAAAACCTGCTACACACCATAGCATCTTTTTACCAGCCTGCACAGTTATCGGGTAATAAGCCATCCAAACGGCCATGATTACGGAGCCTACCGCCGGCGCTGCACGCAGGAAGCCCAATCCTTCGGGCCCGATCTTTAGAATATCTGAAGCAAAAACCGGAAGCAATGCTACAGCCCCGCCAAACAGCACAGCAAACATATCCAGCGAAATAGCATTGAGTATAACCTGGTTTCCAAACACGAACTTTATACCTGTGCGCAAGCTTTCCTTCAAGTTCTGCGGATTAATATTTTCCGGCAACGGCTTAGCCCTGATCAGCGCAAACGACACCAGCGACAGAAATACCAGAATAGCATCGGTAGCATAAGCGGCTGTAATGCCATAAAAACCATACACCAGACCGCCAATGGCCGGACCAACCAACGAGGCTGCCTGCCAGGTTGTACTGCTCCAGGTAATAGCATTCGCGTATAGTTGCTTGCCTGTTACCAGCTGCGGCATAAACGAAAACACAGCAGGGTTCATAAAGCCGCGCGCAATACCGCTCACAAAAATGATAACGTAAATCGGAAGTACGCCATACAACATGATCACATGGCTTATATCCAATGTAAAGTAAAGCAGCGCCACGGAGCACAACATCAGCATCGATATCACGACCATAATGATCTTCTTACGTGGCACCATATCGGCCAGATAACCCGCATATAACGATACAACTATGGATGGTATAGCCTCAGCTAACCCAATAAGCCCAAGCGAAAGCGGGTCTTTGGTGATGTCGTAAATCTGCCAGCCAACTATAACAGCCTGTATCTGCATGGCCAGCGTAATGCATAAACGCGCCGAAATATACAACCTGAACTCAGGTAACCTGAGCACGGCATATGGGTCGTGTTTTATAGTTCCTGCTCCCTTCTTATCGTTCATTCTATAGTTTGTAAAACCATTGCACTATACCCAGCCCTATGGTTGCATATGCCCGGCAAGCCACAAAGGTAAGCAGCAGGATAATTGTTTTAACTGCAGGTTATAGTTTTTTACCTCCAACAATCAAATTTAAACTTAAGTTGAAATGCTCAATAATACCTAAAATAGCTTAAAAAACATACCTTAAATATACTTGTTTGATTTTCAGTATTTTACAATAAATACACTCGAAGTATCAATTTTTTATCAACATTACTGCAACACAGTAGTTATCTTAGAAGTATAACTTTTTAGAGGACGGGGTATTTTTTCCTCAGCAAATCCCGGCTGTCCTTCGATATGTGCGCCTGCACTGCATTTCTGTTATAGTTGTGTAACGATTAGCGCACGCAAGTTATCTTATTATAAACATTGCCTTTACGGTTTAATTAGTATGCTCCGGTCTTGTACCTTATGGAACGAGAGCGCATACGCTTTAAATATTTTTTACTATTAGATATTGACACTATGGAATTACTGGACATCAAAAATTTATTGGGAAACATTGAGAAGAAGGTGTACCAGCAGGAAATTACGACAAGTACAGACGTAACTAAGCTGATAAATGCAGAAATTGCCAAAGCTATAAATTTAAAGAACGGCATAGCTGACACCCAGGAAGACTCATTAAAAAACGTTTCGTGCACTACCTTAGAGTGCTACCTGGACCACCTGAAAGCCCTGGAACAAAAACTGCAGAAGCCATGCGATATTTCGGCGCAGTGCAAACCAGTGGAAGAACGTGAGATTAACCGCCGCATTTTACTTATACTGAACCGTTTAAAAAGATACGACAGAGGATAAAACTTTACATACCGAATACTTTAGAAAACCTTCGCCAGAGATAAATCCGGCGAAGGTTTTTTGTTGTTTTATAGTTGACGTTTTAACTTATCCTTCCTGAGAGGAGAATTACCCATCCCATCCCTATCCTAAAAACAGGAGAGGAAGTTTTGTCAGTATCTGGATTTAAGGGATTAATGGATTGGTCTTTTGCTATAGTTGAAGTTATAGTTCTATAGTCAGCGTGGTCCAACCACCCCTTTATCCCCTCCTTGTCTAAGGCGGGGAGCTTTAGGCTACCGCTATAGTTGGAGTTATAATTCAAAGTTGCGGTATTAACCCACCCCTGCCCCTCCCAAGAGGGGAATTTCTGTAAAGGCTATAATTGGTAGCTAAAGTTCTATAGTTACTGTTTGTCATCCCCCTACCCCCTTCAAAGGGGGACTTTCTGCTATCACCAATTTCTAAACTATAGTTTTATTGTTCCAGCCCACGAGCAGGACAGGTTCACCTGTCCCCTTGGAATTCTGGCCACGATAAAGCTCGAAGCTTACCAATTCAGATTATAGATAAGCTTAGCTATGCGAAACTTCTCAGTCTTTGGGTTGAGCGCCTTGTAGATTTCTGGTACCGAAGGTATTGTGAGGCACGAACAAAAGAAATGTACACCGCGCGATGCCCGAAGACGGGGCCTCCCGGCCGTGAGGGCACCAAAGTCAACCATAAAACGGTTGGCAAGTAAAGCTCCCAGGATTAAAGTAAATTTGAAAGGAAGGCTTGGCTCGGGTTGCAATTATAATCAACTATAGAACTCAAATTTCCCCTAACGTCGGAATGACAAAAAGTAAACTATACCCTACTAATATACTGATACTGACTAATGTCATTTTATAGCCACAGCTTATACCCTATACTTGCATCGTAGAAAAGTATTGACTGAGAAACGAGCTGCAATGAAGCGGGACATAGAAAACGAAGATGATATAAAGGTGTTGGTTGATACGTTTTATGACCACGTAAACGAAGACGACCTGCTTGGCCCTGTATTTAACGACTTTGCAAAAATTGACTGGGATCATCACCTGCCGGTAATGTATAACTTCTGGAGCACGGTCCTTTTTGGGAGCATGACCTACAAAGGGCAGCCCTTCCCGAAACACATGCGCCTGCCTATAGCAAAAGAGCATTTCACCCGCTGGATAGAGCTGTTTGTAAAAACCGTTGACGAACTATATGAAGGGGCAAAAGCAGAAGAGACCAAACAGAAAGCATTAAGCATTGCCCAGGTTTTCCAGATGCGCTTAGGGTTGATGGACTACCAGGCAATTTAGATTTGTAGGAAGAATTTCAGGACCTGAAAAGCCTGTAAAGCTGTAACTATAATTGCAGCTTTACAGGCTTTTTTTATACGTCTACCAATTAAGAAATACAGCTCGCTATAGTCCTCTTTTATAGATTATCTGAAATTTAATATATTAATATACAGCAAGTTACTATATGTGGAAAAATAAATTAAATTAAAAGTATACTCTTTTATACTATACCAACGTATACATCTTTACAAAAAATCTGATGCCTTTGTTTACAAAGGAGCACCTCAGGTAACGCAGGATAAGTTTTTTATTGCTTATGCTTCTACACCTGTTGCACAAACAAAAAGCATTACATATATTTGATTTACCATTCTTAAATAAAACTGTTCAAAAACCTTAAAACGCACAATATGATATAAAGCTCTACGTTAAACTAATGTAGCTTTACGATGAATACAACTACCCAGATGAGCGACTCTGCTTTAGTCTCGCTCTACATCTCAGGTAATGAGAATGCGTTCGAACAGTTAGTAAACCGACACAAGAACAAAGTATTTACAACGATCGTTTTGATCGTTAAAGACACGTACACGGCCGAAGACCTGATGCAGGATGCTTTTATTAAAGCGATCCACACCATGAAGAGCGGACGGTATAACGAAGAAGGCAAGTTTTCGTCCTGGATCTGCCGTATTGCCCATAACCTGGCAATCGACTTTTTCAGGAAAGAGAAGCGAAGCCCGATGATCACGCTGGAAGACGGAAGCAATGTGTTTAACACGCTTGCATTTGCCGCCGACTCTGCTGAGTCGTTGCAGATACAGGAAGACACCGTTGCCCGCCTGCGCGAGCTGATCCAAACGCTGCCGCAAACGCAGCGCGAAGTGCTTATGATGCGCCATTACGCCGACATGAGCTTTCAGGAGATAGCAGACGCTACCGGTGTGAGCATCAACACAGCCCTGGGACGTATGCGCTATGCGCTTATTAATCTCAGGAAGAAGATGCTAAACGGTAATATTGCTTATGATAAAAACATCTACTCAGAATGAGCTTATCCAGTATGTATACAATGAGTTGGCAGACGATGCCCGGGAACAGCTGGAGATAGCATTAATGCACGATAACGAGCTGGCTGACGACTGCTCCGACCTCTTGCTGATCCAAAGACTATTAGACGGCGCTACGAAAACTCCGAGTGACCGCTCCATAAATAACATCCTGAATTACTCAAAAAGCTTAAGTTTGCAGTCGTAAAGACTGCAAACTTTTTTTATGCGCAAAAAAGAACGCTACAAGCTCCTGATCGATTATTTCACGAATAACTTTCCGGAGCCTGAGACCGAACTGGCTTATACCAACCCCTACGAGCTTATACTGGCTGTTGTGCTGAGCGCGCAATGCACCGACAAGCGCGTAAATATGGTGACGCCTGCCCTTTTCGAAGCTTATCCTACGCCGGAAGCCTTAGCTGCCGCCGCACCGGAAGAGATATTTGAGTACATCAGGAGTATATCGTACCCGAACAACAAGGCAAAGCACCTGGCAGGTTTGGGCCGCATGCTGGTGGAACAGTTTAACTCCGAAGTGCCCAGCACTGTGGAAGAATTGGTAAAACTACCGGGCGTAGGTCGCAAAACAGCCAACGTCATTGTTTCGGTTATCTGGAACCAGCCGGCCATGGCCGTAGATACTCACGTGTTCCGGGTAAGCAAACGCCTGGGGTTAGTAGATAAAAAAGCGAAAACGCCACTTGAAGTTGAACGCGAGCTGGTGAGTAACCTGCCGGAAGAACTGATTGCCAAAGCACACCACTGGCTTATTCTGCATGGTCGCTATATCTGCATCGCCCGCCGCCCTAAATGCGAAGAGTGCCCTCTCACTCATTTCTGCGCCTTCTTCCAGAAGAACTTCCCCAATATACCAGATGACCCGGAGAATAAGCTCGGTGGGATCTAAGAAGCTGATTTTATAAAATATAAAAGCCTGCTGTAACTATAGTTGCGGCGGGCTTTTTTTTGTTAGTATATAGTTTTTGCTATATTGTATCTTGTATTTATATTTTAATTAACCTACAAACAATTTAAGGAAAGTATCTTAAAATGAGCAGACTATACACTAATAATGAAGTGAAACTTGCTGGCAAGATACTTACTGAACCTCAAAAATACTCGCTGGATGAGCTAGACTTTGCTCAAACTGTTTTAACATATTGGCGAACAATTCATGCATCTCCTATAAATACATTTCAAGCTACTCTAAGAGATAAAATTAATAGGCTAGACTACTATGATGCATTAATTGCCCAGAGACTTAAAAGAGCAGTTTCTATAGTCGCAAAACTAGATAGATTCCCTAACATGAAACTCTCAACTATGCAAGACATTGCAGGATTGAGAGCTATTGTAAAGAATGTCGATCAAGTAAGAACTCTAGAGAAGAACTATAGAGAGAGTAACTTTAAGCATTTACTTAAAGATGATAAAGATTACATACTCGACCCAGCACCATCTGGATATAGAGGCATTCATTTAATTTACCAGTATGTAAATGAAAAGAACCATGAATCAAATGGTTTAAGAGTTGAGCTCCAAATAAGAACAAAATTACAGCATACTTGGGCTACAGCGGTTGAGACTATGGGAACATTTCTTAAATATTCTCTTAAATCAAGTCAAGGGCCTGTAAACTGGCTTGATTACTTTTCTCTTGTTAGTGCAGGCTTTGCAATTCTTGAAAAATGCCCGACATCTGAAAACTATAAAGATCTTGCTCCTAAAGATATCTTTCAAAAGATTGTTGATGAGTCAAAAAAATTAAATGTTAGTGAAAAACTTAGAGCATTCACAGTTGCTGCTGATCATATATTTCAATCTCAAGCAAATAGTAAGTATAACTTGATTACACTTAACTTAGAGAAAAGGGTTGTAAATGTTAAAAGTTACTCAGCACGTCAGTTGAGACGAGCGAATATCGATTATACAAATATTGAGAAGGAGATTAACAAAGGGGCTCCTATTCAGGCTGTTTTGGTATCCACAGGTTCTATTGATTCATTAAGGAAAGCTTATCCTAGTTATTTCTTAGATACTCAAGAATTTCTATCAAAACTGAACATGATATATCACAGACTTCAAAAAATTAAATAAGAAATCTTAGGATACACTTTCAATCCGGCTTCTTAAATTATCTACCTAAAACTACAACCCTATTCCCATGTTCCTAGGTCATTTTGCTGTTGGTCTGGCAGGTAAGGCCGCAGCGCCAAAACCATCACTTGGCACTTTATTCCTGGCTGCGCAGCTCCTCGATCTGCTCTGGCCTACGCTGTTGCTGCTAAACCTGGAGCAGGCACAGATTGCGCCAGAGCCGGGTGTGCTGGTACCGCTTAAGTTTACCCACTACCCAATCTCGCATAGTTTTCTGCTGGTGCTAGGCTGGGGCTTGCTGTTTGGGCTGGTGTATTGGCTTATTAAAAAAGACTCACGCTCGGCAGTTGTGCTGGGTTTGCTGGTTGTCAGCCATTGGCTTTTAGATCTTATAGTTCACGTGCCGGATCTTCCGCTCTACCCCGGCGATTCGCCTATGCTTGGGCTGGGACTCTGGACATCAACTATAGCAACTATAGCTGTGGAAGGCCTGCTGTTTATAGTTGGGCTGTGGCTGTACCTGAGAGCAACAAGAGCAAAGAACAAGACCGGCAACTATAGTTTCTGGGCACTGGTGGTATTCCTGGTTGTTATCTATTTCATGAACCTGTTCGGACCGGTGCCGCCAAGTATGGAGGCCGTAGCATGGGGAGGGCAAATGCAGTGGCTGCTTATTATCTGGGCATACTGGGCCGACCGTAACCGTGAAACTATAAACTATAGTGCATCAGATCATCAAACTATAGCTCCTGCCGCATAACCTTATGCACCCAACTATAAACTATAAAACCTGCATCAACAAGCTGCCACACCTGCCCGGCCATTACATTGAGGTACCTGCCGAAGTGTTAGAGCAGTTGGGAGGCAAATTTAAAGTTCGCGTGCTGTGTACTATAAATGATAAACTTACTTTTCAGGGAGGGTTAGTAGCTTTGGGCGGAGGCAGCGGCTATATCAGCATCAATAACATCCGGCTAAAACAGTTGGGCCTGCAGCGTGGCGATGAAGCACGGGTAAAGCTGGAACCCGACGAAAGTGAATTCGGAATGGAGTTACCGGAGGAGTTAACCGAAATCTTTAACCAGGATGAGGAAGGCAAACGCCGATTTGATCTGCTGCCACCCGGCAAACAACGCTATATCCTGTATTATGTAGCTGGCGTTAAAAACAGCCAACTCCGCATCGACAGAGCCTTACAACTCATCAACAATTTAAAGCGATTGCCGGTCGGGAAAGAATCATTCAGGGAGATGCTGGCGAAGTAAAACTATCGTTTTGCTACATTTTCAAGTATGGCTTCTACCTCTTTTACCAATTCCCTTCTGTCAAAAAGTTCTCTTGCTATAGTTACCCCATTACACCCGGCCTTTTGTAGGGCTTCCGGGTTATCTAACACCTGTTTTATAGTTTGAGCGAGCTTGGTGGGTTCTTCTGCCGGCGAGTACCAACCACAACTATAGTTCTCCACAAAAGCTTTTGTCCAGCCGGGGTTGGTAACTATAACGGGTGTACCGCAGGCAAGGCTGTCATAAAACTTGGCCGGGGAATTAGACTGCAGCACAGGCAGATCATTAAACGTAACCAACGACAGGTCAGCTAACTTAAACAAGCCAAATACCTGGTCGCGGGATTGGGGTGGCAGCAACAGCAAATTAGGTACGCGCTGCGCCAGTTCATGAAGTTGAGACTCATAATAGCCTGTTCCGGTTAATATAAAGACTATAGCCGGGTCATTTGCCAGCAACTCTACAGCCTGCATTATAGTTGGCATATCATTAGCGCGGCCATAAGTACCTGCATACAAAACGACCTGTTTGCCTTGTAGCTTATAGTTTGCCCGGTGCTCCTCAACATCAGCTTCGGTTACAGCCTCCGCTTTCTCAATGTCGGTTCCGTTCAGTATAGTGGTAACTTTTGCCGGATCTATTCCTTTCGCCACTACATAAGCTGTCATGTCCGGGGAGAGGGTAATGATGTATGCCGCACTTTTGTATAGGCTATATTCCATTTTAAAAAGCAGGCGCTGCATCCATTTATACTTCACGGCTCCCATCTCAACCGGGAAACTCGGCCAAAGATCCTGCACTTCAAAGACCCAGGGCACGTTGCGTAGCCTGGCAACCTGCGCTACTACAAATGGCACCGACAAAGGCACCGAAACCGCCCATAGGATATCCGGCTTTTTCAGGCGCATCAGTTTATAAAATGCACAGGCAGCAAATCCAACAAACGATAGCATTCGCAGCACCACGCCCATTTTATTGGCATACGCTACGGTACATTCTTTCAGCTCCACTCCTTCCGGTACCCAACTATAGTTTTGCGTTACGAGCAGCTTACGCCAGGCATTGGTGGCTACCAGCGTTATTTTGTGCCGCCGGGCCAGCTTCTCCATAAAAGAATATTGCCTGCAAGTAGCCGGGCAATCCGGGCTGGCGTGGTGCTGGTGTAAAATGGTGACGTGCATCAATGGAGCAGGTAAAGCAGTTAGCGCTTCTCAGGTTTATATTTCGATTCGGCGAATATCTTTTTAAAGTCTGTATCAGCCATAAGCTCCGGCAGTGTTACCTTGGGGTTACGCTCCATATACTGGCGCACGATCTGCCAACCAACCCAAGTACCTAAACGGCCAGGAGCAGTGCTGTCAATTTCGGGGGTGTTAGGGCGCTCACCAATATACTTTTGCACCTTGAAAGGGTTCTTTTCATACAGCATGCTCTTCTCTATAAAGTGTGCCCAGATGCGCCCTTCGTTATGGTGCACATCTGCCAATTGCTGCCCGCTATAGCCAATTATAGTCGAATCCGGGGTGCAGGGCATTACAGTTTGTACAAAGTAATACGCCTTGCCTGCATTTATCATTTCAGAAAGCATCGATCTGTCTAAGAAATCGGCCTTATTGAATTTATTAGAGAGCAAAAGCAAAGCAGCCGGCACCATGTTGGGGCGCTCGTAACGTTTTAAAATGTATTCGTACGTATCCGGGCGGTACAAAGCATCTTTGCCAATAAAATAATCTATCCCGAAAACCATCAAGCTATCCGATACCAACAGATCCTGACCCAGACCCGAAACAAAGGTCTTTACTTCAGGTACTACAAAATCGGGGTAATAAAATTTAATTACTTTAAAGGCAGTTTCCAGCTGCTTCTTTTCTTCCCCCATATCCCCAAACTTTTCTATAGCCTGCTGCGCCAGAGAGTCCAGCGACGGGTTGGTGGCCATGCCATATAATGAGTTTACAAGAATGGAATCGTGTGGGTACTGGTTCTGCTGCAGGAACTTATCAGCAAAAAGCGGCTGCTCTTTCAGGAAACTTCTTACCTGTTCTTTGTTATCAAGCGCGAAAAATTCTTTCTCCAGCCGGTCAATTTTTACATCAACCGGTATGCGTTCAATCTCTTTAGGTAAGTCGCAACCTTTCTTACTACAGCTGGCTAAAAAAAGAACTATAGCTATATATACTAATCTATATGACATAACTGTTTATTTTTGTACAAAAATAGCAGGTTCCTACGTACTAAGGTAACACGAATATTACAAACACTTATTCAAATGAAGAAACTAACACTTTTATTGCTCCTTCTAGGTTTTGGCTACGGTGCTTCTGCACAGATCGAGATCGGACTGATGGTTTCACCTACCATATCGAGCAACCGGTTTATTGCTGAAGACAAGTATAACTTTGAAAAAGAGAACAACAACCTGCGCCTAGGCGTGGGTGTTATCGCTGATTACTTTTTCGCTCAGAATTATGCCTTCAGCACCGGTCTGGTTTATCGCAGCAAAGGCAGCGAAATAAGCTACAACTATACCCGATCCGAAAGCGACGGCACAACTACAACTATAGCCGGCAAAGACGACATTGCTGTGCAGTACATAGAATTGCCGCTAACTCTTAAGCTCTTCACGAACGAAATTGCGCCTGCTACTATTTTATATTTCCAGGTGGGAGGCTCGCTTAACACCAAAGTGGCTGCCAAAGTAAACGACAAGAAAGTAATCGACAGCGAGAAAACAGCGAAACGCTTTAATATTTTTGAGGCTGATGTAATGTTGGGTGGCGGTACCGAATTTCAGTTTGGCGAAAGCACCAAGCTATTTGCCGGCTTAACCTACCACCGTGGCTTGTCTGACATAGATAACAAGTACTATAGCGATAAGCTGGGCGATAAAAACATTTCGCTTAAGAACAACGGGGTATCTATAGATGTAGGGGTGAAGTTCTAACCTATAGTTATAGTTGCCGAACTATAAAGCAAAAGAGCCGCCCCGAATTGTTCGGGGCGGCTCTTTTACTTATAAATTAATCTTCTTTTTCCGGCACTTCCAGTTCCTCTGCGAAGGCAGTGCGCAATTCAATATCTTCGCCACGGTCATCCATTACTTTAAAGTCTGTAATGCCTAACGAAGTATCTTTTACCAAGCTCACCCACCTGAAGTATTTAAAGAACCATTTCATTTGCTTTGATACGATGCCTTTTGTGTAATAATCATACACAAAAGGATGCACATAAATGGTCAGGCCCTTCTGGTTGTGGCTTACTAGCAGGTCGTCTACAGCTGCTTCAATTTCATCGGTAACCAGTATACTGGCTGTTATTTTTCCGGTGCCGCCGCAGGTTGGGCAAACTTCACCGGTTATAATATTTTGCTCCGGCCTCACACGCTGACGCGTTATCTGCATCAGGCCGAATTTAGAGATTGGCAGAACTGTAGACTTGGAACGGTCTGTTCTTAGTTCTTCTTTTACAACCTCAAATACTTTCTGGCGGTTTTCCGGCGACTTCATATCAATGAAGTCAATTACAATGATACCACCTATATCCCGGAGACGTAACTGGCGTGCCACTTCGCGGGCTGCCATCATGTTCACGTTCAGAGCCGTGGCCTCCTGATCGGTTTCGGTATTAGATTTATTCCCACTGTTCACATCAATTACATGCAGCGCCTCGGTGTGTTCAATTACCAGGTATCCGCCGCCTGGTATCGTTACCGTTTTGCCAAAAGCAGCCTTCAGCTGTTTTTCGATGTGGAAGTGTTCAAAGGTTTTGGTTTTGCCGGTATACTGCTTCAGGATCTTTAACTTATCCGGTGCAATACTTCCGATGTATGTTCTGATCTCATCATAGAGCTGGACATCGTCCACTACTATGTTGTCAAAACTTTCGTTTAGCAAATCCCTCAAAATGGAAGAAGAACGGCCAAGCTCACCTATAACTTTATCACAAGGTTTCGCTGTTTTCAGCGTATTAAACCCCTCTTCCCAGTTTGTAAGCATGTTGCGCATATCTCTGTCGAGTTCTGCCACATCACGCCCTTCGGCCACTGTACGGATGATCACCCCAAAGTTCTCCGGCTTGATCGAAGTGATCAGGCGTTTTAAACGGGTGCGCTCATCTTTGCTTACGATCTTTTTAGATACACTTACCGTGTTTGAGAACGGCACGAGTACCAAATATCGCCCTGCAAGAGAAATCTCACAGGATAAGCGTGGACCTTTAGTAGAAATAGGTTCTTTTACAATCTGCACTAACAGCTGCTGTCCTTTTTTAAGTACATCAGCTATTTTGCCCAGCTTGTCTATTTCAGGCTCAAATTTTAACTGGTTTAGTTTAGGCGACGCGTTCTTCTGAGTCTGTGCTACCTTAACAAATTTGTTAAGTGTTTTGATGTTGGCACCCAGGTCATGGTAATGCAGGAAAGCATCTTTCTGGTAACCAATGTCAATAAAGGCAGCATTTAGGCCTGGCATTACCTTTTTTACAGTACCCAGAAAGATATCACCAACAATATAGTTGGTATCTTTCTTCTCGTAGTGGTATTCTACAAGGCGTTTGTCCTGTAATAGCGCAATGCGTTCTCCATCCTGAGTAGAATTGATAATTAGTTCATTACTCAATTTCTCTCAAAGATTTGGTGGATGTATAGACCAAAGCCCACAGTGCGGTAGCAAAGTGGGCTCCCTAAAACGCAGAAGAAATTACTTCTTCTTGTGTCTGTTCTTTCTTAGGCGCTTCTTTCTTTTGTGTGTAGCGATCTTATGTCTTTTTCTTTTCTTTCCGCAAGGCATAGTCTTGAAGTTTTGTATTTGTGAATAATTTCTTTAATACTATTTAAGTCGGGCCAGGTACTCATCAACTGAGGCTGCCAGCGCCGGGTCATCTTTCATTGTTTTTACCTTGTTAAACAAGGTCTTTGCTCGTTCGTTCTGGCCGGTTTCGGCCAGCGATACAGCCAGGTAGAAGTTACCTTCCACGTGATCAGGGTTTACTTCAACCAGCTTCTCAAAGTGGCCAAGCGCTTTATCGTACTGCTTGGTCTGCACAGAAAGTATACCTAAGTTAAAAAGCGCCTTCTCATTATCCGGGTCAGTTGCAATTACTTCGCGCAGCATGGTAATACCCTGCATTGGGCTTGCGCTTGCAATGTAGGTCATCGCCACGTTGGTTTTTGCATCCAAGTCAGCAGGGTTGTTCTTCAGTACTTTCTCGTACATGGTACGGGCTTTCGTTCCCATTTCTGCTGCGCGTTCCTGCGTAGCGGCGTAGGTAAAAGCACTAAAGTAACTATCACCGGCTTTCTTGAAAATGCGTTCGCCTGGTCTGGCTTCCGCTACTGTCTCAAAATAATAACCGGCACTGTCGAATTTAGCTACTGCTGTATAGGCTTCTGCCAGTTCTGTTGCCAGCAATGTGCGCTGCTGCTTGTCGGTTGCTTTGTTGTAGCGGGCTCTAACTGTAGCCAGCTCCATCATTTGCTCCGGTGTTGCAGTAGTTGCATGCGGGTCAGCACTGGCAGCAGCTTCTTCGCCATGCCCGTGGCCATCATCAGCTGAGTGGCCTTCCGGCATAGCAGTTTCTGTATCGTTCTTCGCCAGATCTTCTTTATCGTCATCATTAACAACCACTTTAGGCAGAAAGAATATACCTGCCACTAAGGCAATCGCCACAATAACTAATATAATCTGGTTGCGTGTCATGTTTAAAAATGAGTAGCTGTTAAGTAAAGAATAGCAAAATCAGACGGCAAAGATACGAAAGAATTAAGAATGAGCCAGTTCTTTGATCTTTTTGCTGTTCTTAATCTTCGCGATGAAGGTTTTAGACGGCTTAAAGCTAGGAATAAAGTGCTCATCAATAATAATAGACGTATTTTTAGAGATGTTACGAGCTACTTTTTTGGCGCGCTTCTTATTTACAAAGCTTCCAAAACCTCTCACGTAGATGTTGTTACCATCTGCCATTGAGTCTTTCACTACTTTGAAAAAAGCCTCGATGGTAGATTGAACATCAGCCTTATCAATCCCTGTTTTATCAGCAATTTCTGATATTACTTCTGCTTTAGTCACTTTCTTGAGTTTTATGAATTATAAAATATGATAAATTTCCAATATTGAGTGGCGGCAATTGCACCAAGTCCGTTATTTTCGGGGCACAAAGGTAATTTTACTTTTCGAGATGTAAAAGTTTTATGCTTAAATTATTAACTATAAATTCCTAATTCTTAAGCCCATCTACTCAGTTCGTTACAAAGGTACAATATAAATTTCCCGGGCCCACGTTGCACAACTATAGTTATTTTAACACGCACGATTTGCCCAAGTCATCAGAACAAAACTATAACTTTATCAGTTCTACTTTACCACCTGCTCCCTGATTGTATATGTCTAATAACCCCACCTACTTCTCCCAAACGCTGATAAGCTGGTATAACCGGAACAAAAGAAATTTACCGTGGCGCGCCACCACCAACCCTTATCATATCTGGTTATCAGAAGTTATACTACAGCAAACGCGCGTAAACCAGGGCTTACCCTATTACCTGAAATTTACCGAAACATACCCCACCGTACAGGATCTTGCCGCAGCTCCCGAAGACGAAGTGTTAAGACTCTGGCAGGGACTTGGCTATTACTCTAGGGCGCGCAACATGCACCATACGGCCAAACAAATTGTACAGGAGTATAACGGCAACTTCCCCGGCAACTATAGCGAACTACTGAAATTAAAGGGAGTTGGCAGCTATACGGCCGCGGCCATTGCTGCTTTTGCCTTTAAAGAACAGGTAGCCGTGCTGGATGGTAACGTATTCAGAGTGCTTTCTCGTGTGTTTGGTATTTCTGAAGATATAGCAGCCCCGTCTTCCCGCAAAGTTTTTCAGGAGCAGGCCGATAAATTGGTACCAGCCAACGAGCCGGATACCTACAACCAGGCGATTATGGAATTTGGCGCCATACAGTGCACGCCTGTTATGCCTGATTGCCTGTTCTGCCCTTTCCAGCAGACCTGTTTTGCTTTTACGCACGGCTTGGTGCAGGAACTGCCTGTAAAATCGAAAGCCAAAGCGGCGCGGCCACGCTACTTCCACTACCTGGTTTTTGAGTGGCAGGGCCAGTATTATATGCGCAAGCGACTGGAAGGCGATATCTGGCAGGGCCTCTACGACTTTTACCTGCACGAGAGCACTGCCAAAGAGCTCCTGGCTGAGCCTTTGCTTGACGAGTTGAATGCAGCAGGCATCCCTGTACAGGCGGAGCATTTAACAACACCCTGGAAAGAGTATAAACACATCCTGAGCCATCAGAAAATAACAGCTAAATTTTATCTTATAAAGCTGAACAACAGGCTACAAGACACAGTAGAACAGGAAACAAGACTTGGCCTCTACGGCTCCGAAAAAATAGATGAACTTCCGAAGCCGGTTTTGATCAGTAACTATTTGAAAGATGCTAACATTTTAGTACATTTATAAACTGAACTATTTATACACTAAATTTGTAGTTCAGTAAGCCATATTGCCTCCGGCTTGGTTGCCGGAGTAGCCCAAATCAATTAACTATATAAACACAAAAAAGCATGGCAAGTGTAAACAAAGTAATCCTGATCGGAAACCTGGGCAAAGACCCTGAAGTACGTCATCTAGAAGGTGGTGTGGCTGTTGCCCGCTTCCCTTTAGCAACCTCCGAAACCTTTAAGGACAAAAGCGGCCAAAAGCAGGAAAAAACCGAATGGCATAACATTGTGTTATGGCGCGGCCTGGCTGAGGTAGCAGAAAAGTATCTGCGCAAAGGGCAGTCTGTTTTTATTGAAGGCAAGATCCGAACCAGCCAATACCAGGACAAAGAAGGAAACCAGCGTTACTCTACAGAAATTGTAGCCGATAACATGACCATGCTTACGCGTGGCGAAGGTGGTTCTTCGGAAGGTGGCAACAACTTCCAGGGAAGTGCATCCACTTCTTCAGCTGGTAGCAACTATAACGCCGGAGCTACAACGGCCCCAGCCGGTGTGGCACAGAACGACGAGCCAGACGACCTGCCGTTCTAATCCTTGTTTAACTAAACATTCGAATTTTGGGAAGTATAGATCCTGGAGACCCCCTGAGTTATAGTTTACTGCAGTTATTTCAAAACACGTCTGCTTTACTCAGGATTGAATACATAACAGCTATACTTGGCTGTATTATCCTTTTGCTGCTTTCTGCCCTTGCTTCAGGGGCGGAAGCAGCATTTTTTTCTTTGCGGGAGCAAGACCTGGAAAAGCTTAAAACAAGTACCAACCCCACAGATAAGCGCATTGTCTTTTTATTGGATGATCCAAGACAGCTGCTCACGCACATTCTTATCATCAATAATGCTATCAATGTAAGTATCATTACCCTGTTTGCTTACATTGCCTGGTTGCTATTTGGCAAGCTGGGTATAGTTGAGTTTACAGGCTGTATGCTATTTGCTACTTTCCTGATCGTATTCTTCGGCGAAGTATTGCCAAAAGTTTATGCCAACAAGAAGCCACTAACTATAGCCAGGCGTGCCGCAACGGGCCTCTCTGCGTTAAAGCCCCTGATACAGCCCCTTGCAAAGCTATTAATGGCAATAGGTAACACTATAGAAACCCGTTATGGTACACGCAGCTATAACCACACTATGCAGGAACTTAAACACAGCCTGGATGTAGCCCTTACCAACGAAGACACTTCTCCTGAGGAGCGTCGGATCCTGCGTGGCGTAGTAAACTTTGGCTCCATCACTGTCAGACAGATCATGCGTCCGCGGGTAGATATAGTTGCGTTTAAGACCACGCTGACCTTACCCGAGTTGCTTCCTGAAATTACAAAATGGGGTTATTCGCGGGTGCCGGTTTATAGCGAGACCACAGATAAGATAGAGGGCATACTTTACGTTAAAGACCTGTTACCGCACATAGATAAAGGCCCTGAGTTTAACTGGCAGAAACTGCTGCGCGAACCATTTTTTGTACCGGACAACAAGCGCATAGCCGACCTTTTCCAGGATTTTAAGGACAAGCATGTGCATATGGCTATAGTGCTGAATGAATTTGGCGCCACAACCGGTTTGCTTACCCTGGAAGATATTGTGGAAGAAATCGTGGGTGAAATAAACGATGAGTTTGACGACGATGAGATCATCTACTCCCAGTTAGATAAAAATACCTTTATCTTTGATGCAAAGACGTCATTGCACGACTTCTGTAAAATAACTGAGGTGCCTTTTGATGCTTTTAATGAAGTAAAGGGAGAATCTGAGTCCGTGGCCGGACTGATGCTGTCGCTCTTCTCACGTATCCCGAGGGTTGGCGAAACTATAAACTATGGCCATTTTCATTTCACGATAGAGTCTGCGGACAGCAAACGCGTAAAACGAGTAAAAATAAATGTCGGAAGCAAAAAGAAGCGTTACCACAAGGTCAGCTAAGTTACAAATAGGGCTATGGTTTGCCTTGGCACTTGCTGTTGTTTCCTGTGGAACAGAATATACCCCAAAACCGAAAGGCTATAACCGTATCGATCTTCCGGCACAAACGTACCAGCCCCTGATTGCACAACACCCTTATAGTTTTGAGTATTCAAGCCATGCCAAGGTTCGCCCTGACTCGTCTAGGATAGCACAACCGCATTGGCTGCACATTATTTACCCAACCCTTGGCGCCGACGTGCAGCTGACCTACAAGAACATACAAGGCAGCGATAAAATACTGAACGACCTGGTAGAAGATGCCCGCAAGTTAACCGGCAAGCACCAGATAAAAGCATACTCCATTGAAGAGACCGAAGTAAAAACGCCAACCGGCGACATGGCCTCAGTTTTTGAGCTGGAAGGCGAAGTACCAAGCCAGTTCCAGTTCTATGTAACCGATTCTACGAAGCATTTCCTGCGTGGTGCTTTATACTTCAGAACAGCTACTCAAAACGACTCGCTGGCTCCTGTTATCGAGTTTATTAAAAGAGATGTAATTCACATGCTGAATACATTGAAGTGGCAGGAAGGGAAGTAAAGTTGGTTGTTACAGATTTCCGCTTTTTTCTCAGAAAACAGTAAACTATAGTTGATATTTAAACATACTTCTATGGAGTTTATCACAAACATCCTGCAAGTAATTATTGGTCTACTTATTTTCTATTTTATTGCAAATCGTATTTCTGGCCGATCAGGGAAAGACTTTAATAAGAAATTATTAAAATACCTCCTGATTCTATTTTCAGCTGCGGTTGCGATGAATCTAGTTATTACCTTTTTGAACGTCCAACCCGATGTAGTAACTCAAACTATAGAGCAATTAAAAGCAAATCCGGAAATCAAAAGAACTATAGGTAAACAAACAGGCTATACTTTTAACTCTCGCCATATTGATTCGATCAGACAATATCCGGCAGTTATTAATATTACATTACATGGCACAAAAGCAGAGGTTGACCTTTCTGTAATTGTAGACTCTTCTGCCAATATTTTTGAAGTGAAGGAATATAAGATAGAGCAGTTAATTGAGAATTAACCCTGACTATCCTATCAAATCTCGCAAATCCTGATTCAGGCAAATTCTGTATCTTTATCTCATTCATAATTCCTAATTCTTAATTTATAATTCACACCCATAGGTTTTGAGCAACTTCTTCCATACTAAGATCGAGTTTCTGAAAGGAATAGGCCCCATGCGTGCCGAGCTGTTGCAGAAAGAGCTCAACATGTATACCTATGGCGACCTGATACAGCATTACCCCTTCCGTTACTTAGACCGTACCCAATTTTACAAGATTGCTGAGCTCGATGAAACTATGCCGTATGTGCAGGTGCGCGGGCGTGTACGTGGCAAGCAATTGCTGGGTGAAGGCCGTAAACAACGCCTGGCTGCTACCCTGGTAGATGAAGCCGGAGATGAAATGGAGCTGGTTTGGTTTAAAGGTGTGAAGTGGATGGAGAAAAGCCTGAAGAACCACACCGACTATATTGTTTTCGGGAAGCCTACAGAGTTCAACGGCAAGTTTAATATGGCGCACCCGGAGCTGGAAGAACTGGCTGAAGAAAAACAGACAACATCCTTCCTGCAGCCGGTTTACAATACAACCGAAAAGCTGAAAAACCACCGCATCGATAGTAAAGTGATCTCGAAATACATCGAGTCATTACTGAAGATAGCTGCACTCCACATACAGGAAACCTTATCACTGGACCTGATAGACCATTACCGCCTGACCGACAAACGAAGTGCGTTACAGAATATCCACTTCCCGGAATCGGTGGAGAAGTACAATGCGGCTAAGTTCAGGCTTAAATTCGAAGAGCTTTTTTACATACAGCTGCGCCTGTTACGCCAGAAAGTAGTGCGCCGCGCCGACCTGGCCGGGCAGATTTTTAAACAGGTGCCAACGGTAACAGAGTTCTACAAAAACCACTTGACCTTCGACCTGACCGGGGCACAGAAGCGGGTTATAAAAGAGATCCACAAAGACCTGACATCAGGAAAGCAAATGAACCGCCTGCTGCAGGGCGATGTGGGCTCGGGCAAAACTATAGTTGCGTTTATAACTATGCTGATTGCAGCAGATAACGGGGCACAGTCGGTACTAATGGCGCCAACTGAAATATTAGCAGACCAGCACTATACCGGTCTGAAAGAATTTGCTGACCGCTTAGGTATTAAGATCGGCAAACTTACAGGTTCCAGCAAAACAAAAGAACGTCGCGAACTGCACGAGCAACTCCGGTCCGGCGAGATGAAGATGATCGTGGGCACACATGCCTTGCTCGAAGACGTGGTACAGTTTCATAACCTGGGCTTGTGTATAGTAGATGAGCAGCACCGCTTCGGCGTGGAGCAGCGTTCCAAACTATGGCGCAAGAATCCGCGCATTATTCCGCATGTATTGGTCATGACAGCTACTCCTATTCCGCGCACGCTGGCAATGACCTTGTATGGCGACCTGGATGTTTCAGTGATAGATGAAATGCCGGCCGGCCGTAAAGAGATCGTTACTGTTCATCGTTTTGATTCTCACCGTTTGCGTGTATTCCAGTTTGTTCGGGACCAGATAAAGTTAGGCCGCCAAATCTATATAGTTTACCCGCTGATTGAGGAATCGGAGCAGATGGAGAACTATAAAGACCTGATGGATGGCTATGAAAGTGTGAGAAGAGCCTTCCCGGAGTATCAGGTTAGCATGGTGCACGGCAAACTGAAAGCACAGGACAAAGATTACGAAATGCAGCGCTTCGTGAGGCACGAAACCCAGATTATGGTAGCCACCACCGTAATTGAAGTGGGCGTGAACGTGCCGAATGCTTCGGTGATGATCATAGAAAGTGCGGAGCGCTTTGGCTTATCGCAGCTCCATCAGTTGCGTGGGCGAGTGGGTCGAGGAGCCGAACAAAGCTACTGCATTCTCATGACGGGTTATAAACTCAGCAAAGACAGCAAGACCCGCCTGGAGACCATGGTACGCACCAACAATGGCTTCGAAATAGCTGACATAGATCTGAAACTACGCGGCCCCGGCGATTTGATGGGAACACAGCAAAGCGGTGTACTCGACCTGCTGATTTCAGACCTTGCCAAGGATGCACCTATACTTCAGGAAGCACGCGCTGCTGCACAAAATATCTTACAGGAAGACCCGCAACTCGAACATGCCGAACATCAGAACATCCGCAGGCACATCCAATCGTTAAGCGCTAATACTGTAAACTGGAGCCGTATCAGCTAAAAAACTTTCATTTTATAGTTGCTTGTGTTGCTACAAAAGTTTGCACAGGTTCGGTATACAGACCGTTTTGATGTTGCTGCATATTGCCGCTTGAAAGTACTGGTAACGGTTTTTCTGCAGCATCTTGTGCTGTGCTAACTATAACCTGAGGATTTTTAGCAGGGGTAGTAATCAGTTTATCTTCTTTAGTTATTTTGCTAATCAGTAAAAGTGCTGTAAATGCTAGTATCTTAAGTATGAACCTCATTTTATCTTATTTAATCAGGTTTACATCATATACAACAGGCTTGTTACAGCAACTACCTACTATCGGGCAGAGCAGCGAAAATCTTGGTTGACAGGCTCTTTTTTTGATGTGGTTGAAATGTAAACATGTTCATATCAACACATACAAGCATAGCCCTGAATCTGTGTACTAACAAAATAAATCCTATTTGTTCCACGCGAAACAACATAGCTATAATTCTGTTACTCAATGCCTGAATTAAAATTTGACTAATCTCGCACTTAACCTTAAGTTTGATCTTTTAAAGCTGATTCCTGTGAAAAACCTGCTCTTCGTTTTCGTTTTTATTGTGCTATCCGTAGCCGCTTTTGGTCAATCCAGAAAAAAGGGTGAAGTGCCATTTGAGTATCACCCGAACTTATCTGAAGACAGGTACAACCAACGCATTACCAATAAAACCATAGCTACCGGCCCTGAGCAGTTTGTAATTCTTAGCCGCAAAGCAAATGGCAACTATGGGGTGCAGAAATATGAGGCTGGCCTGGCAAAACGATGGGATGCAACTATACCACTTACTATAGAGCAGACAGTGTATGGTTTTTACACCACCAAAGATGCAGCTATAGTTGTAGCATACTCTAAAACAGGTGCTACCCAACAGCTACATGGCTACTATATTGACCTGGTAAGTGGTGCCCTAAAAGACAAACAGCTACTACAGGAAAGCCCTGTTTCTAACCGTGAACCGGGCATAGCTTTCTCGCAGGATGGCTCTAAACTCCTTGTATTCCATTACCAGGCAGATAGCAACTATAAGATCAGAAGCATGAGCGGCTCGTTGTTCGACGAAAAGCTGGCAAAGCTGAAAGACGTTACCTATAACCTGAATGATGTGCGCGATGTACTGTCGGTGGATGTGCAGGTGAGCAACAAAGGAGACCAGTACCTGAGCCTGATATCGGATAACATGAACCGCCTTACGGTTCGCCGGTATAGTTTAAAAGACCCGAAAGCAAAGGTAATGAGCGTACTGGTGGGCGGTGTATTTGGCGGCAAAAAAGTTTATATCATGGATTCGCGGTTTAAGCTGATGCCGGATGACCAACTATACGGAGCCGTAATTACAGCAGAAGAAGCCTCTGGCTTATACTATAGCCTGAAAGCAGTTCGGTTTGACTTTGAAGCCGAAGACATGGTTTTTGCCGAAGAGTTTAAATTCTCACCGATATACCTGGCTAAAATAAACAGCCTGAATAAAGCAGACACAACTAAACCGAAGCGCTTCGAAGACATTTATATAACAGACCTGCTGCAGACTGCCGATAATAAGCTGGTTGTGCTGGCAGAAAAGAAATACACGATGGGTGGCAAGAGCTCTCCCTACTTCGCCAAAGAAATGCTGCTGTTTGCCTACGACGAATACATGAACTCTGCCTGGAACTCAGTATTAATGAAGCATCAGCAATCCCCTGCAGAAGATGCTTTCTCCGGGATTTCCTACACTGCTTACATGAGCGGCAATACTCTAAACCTGCTTACACTGGAAGAGCTTGACGGTAAAAACGACCTGTATTTGCGCCAGATCAACACTAAAACAGGTGAGATAAGTGAGGCAAAGGGAGTGCGCCTGAATGTGGCAAACGACAAAGAACTGGCCTATGTAAAAGATTTCACGGCCTGGTTCTCTGACAAAGATGTAGCTGTTGTAGTTCGCCCTAAAAAGCGTGAAGCAGGTCTTAAACTATACCATATTCAGTTAAAATAATGCTTCAGGTATAGTTGTGGTTCCTTAGTTGGATTGGAAACCGATTTGTAATGTAGCTTTTTAGTAAAGGATGCCAGCTGCAGGCACATGTGCGAGAAACCGACATAGTTCACAATATCAATGTACATGTTAAACTCTTTGCGTGAGCCGTCCAACACTCCCAGTTTATCCACTTTGTAGGTATTTATAGCAGACCAGGGCATCCAGCGTACTACTTTCTTATGACGCAACATGTAGCGGTTAATGGCTACCTCTAACTGATAACACTTTAGCCGTTGCCTTAGTACCAGCTTCAGATCAGCTGTTTGTAGTATGCGTTCTCCTGATAGCAACACATCACTACGATACCACTTCACAAACCAGGGGGAATTAATACGACGCATGATAATCATATCTACTTCATGGCATTCCTTATAAGCATCTAAAGCAGCTTCCAGCTCTTCTTTTCTTAATCCCTGCAGATCCGCATCCATCATCAGTAATGTGGCATAGTCTACATATTGCAATCCCTGCTTTATGGCTTTGGTTTTACCATGGTTACGCAGCAACCTGATAACCTCTACAGTAGGCCAGTTAGCTTCAATATAATCTGCTGTTCCGTCAGTAGATCCATCATCTACACAAATTACCTGCTGTACATATTTCGTGCTGACAACTATATCAAGCACCTTGGCAATTCGCTCACGTTCGTTATAACATGGTATAAGGCAGCTTACATTCATTATCTACTATAGGTTTATAGTTAAGGCGCTGCCCTTCATACGTAAAACCTGCCCTTGCATTTACATTTTTGGGCTATAAATATTATTTTTATTATATTAAATTAGATAGATAAAATAAAAAAAGGCTTTCCTTAAGAGGAAAGCCTTTTCTAAACTATAAATGGTCAGAAATTAATAAACATATTCATTTGACTCGATCAGCGCAGCTGCTATGCGACGGCGGGCCTCTTTTGTATTGAACAGGTCTTTCTTAGTGAAGCGTTTTAAGCCCATAAATAACAAGCGTTGCTCATCACCTTCAGCCATAGATGCAATGGCTTCCTTACCAGCTATAAACGAAGCGTCTACTGCATCATTCACCACCACACGGGCAATATCGATCTGGTTTGCTACGGCTTCTTCGCCTTTTGTACCGATCATTTTCTCCACGCGCAGCAAAGTAGATTCTGCCACATAGGTTTTGATGGCCATATCGGCGATATTCATTAGCACCTCTTGCTCTTTGGCAAGTGAAGCCATGTATTTCTGCACCGCAGTACCGGCTACTAACAGAATTGCCTTTTTCAGGTTACGGATAGCTTTGTGTTCTGCAGCAAACAAGCCGCCTTCTTCTTCGGCCCCGAAATCCGGAATAGCCATCAGTTCGTTCTGTACGTTCTGCGCTGGGCCCATCAGGTCAAGCTCACCGTTCATAGCTTTCTTCAGGATCATGTCCACGGTAAGCATGCGGTTGATCTCGTTGGTACCTTCAAAAATGCGGTTGATACGGGAGTCGCGGTACGCACGGTCCATTGGGTAGTCAGCTGAGAAGCCATAGCCACCGTAGATCTGCACACCTTCATCTACCACATAGTCCAGCACTTCAGAACCTTCCACTTTCAGCATGGCACACTCCACGGCAAATTCTTTTGCAGCACCAAGTAATGCTTCGTTCTCATCTTTGCCGGCTGCCATCAGTTCCTGCTCCATGCGGTAAATATCCATACCTGAACGGTACTGCGCCGATTCTACAGCAAAAATCCGGATGGCCTGCTCTGCCAGTTTATGACGAATAGCGCCGAATTTAGAGATTGGCAATTTAAACTGATGACGCTCGTTGGCATATTTTACCGACAGCTCAGCCACTTTTTTAGAAGCACCCAGCGTAGCAGCACAAAGCTTGATACGGCCGATGTTCAGGATGTTGAAAGCGATCAAATGGCCTTTGCCGATCTCGCCCAGCACGTTCTCTTTCGGAACTTCGCAGTCCGTTAAGAATACCTGGCGGGTTGAAGAGCCTTTTATACCCATCTTATGCTCTTCGTTACCCAGGCTTAGGCCCGGATAATCTTTTTCAACTATAAAACCTGTGAACTTGTCGCCATCAACCTGTGCAAAAACGATGAACACATCAGCGAAACCTGCGTTAGTGATCCACATTTTCTGCCCGTTCAGGATGTAGTGTGTTCCGGCTTCGTTCAGTACTGCTTTGGTTTTAGCCGCCAGCGCATCCGAACCAGAGCCCGGCTCTGTTAAGCAGTAAGACGACATCCACTCGCCGCTAACCAGCTTCGGAACGTACTTTTGCTTCTGCTCTTCGGTGCCAAAGTATAAAATTGGCAGCGTACCAATACCTGTGTGCGCCGCAAAGGCAACCGGGAATGAATGGCCACCTCCTACTGATTCTGTAACCAGCAGCGACGTGTTAAAGTCCATGTTCAAGCCGCCGTACTGCTCTGGTATAGATACCGCGAACAAGCCAAGTTCCCCTGCCTTTTTCATCAGGCTTTCCATCAGGCCTTCTTCGTGGTTGTCCAGTCTGTCAAGCAACGGGAGTACTTCTTCCTGCACAAAGTCCAGACAGGTCTGGGCCATCATACGTTGCTCTTCGGTAAAATCTTCGGGCGTAAACACGTCCTGCGGATTCGTTTCCTTTATCAGGAACTCACCACCTCTTAGTATTGCGGTTTTAGTTGAATTTTCCATATTGATAAGATTTTAGATGCTAGATTTTAGATATTAGATTTCTTGATTATGGAGTTTTTAAAGCTATAGATCATCTTTTGTATCTGCTCTAGTTGGTCTTGCAAAACAGAAAGAGAAGATTCAGTAATTATTCCAAAAGAATTTGCTAAGAGAAGCTGAGTCTCTAACTCAAAGGCTGACCCAAGTGCTATACTTAAAAAATGAGCAAATTCTTTAGGTGAATTTCTGCCTGCTCCTTCTGCAATATTAGATGGTATAGAAACGGCTGCTCTGTTGATTTGAGATGTTAGACCATATCTTTCATTCCCTGGAAATGTAGCTGTTGTTTCATAAACGGCCTTCGCCAGCTCCATTGATCGCTGCCAGATCTTTAAGTCCTTAAAGCTGTGCATAAAATAAGTCTAACATCTAAAATCTAACATCTAGCGTCTATTTCAGCAATTCATAGATACCGGCTACACCCTGGCCGCCACCCACACAGGCGGTTACCATGCCGTACTTTTTGCCTATGCGGCGAAGTTCATGGAATTGCTGGATAGAAAGCTTAGCGCCGGAGCAACCAAGCGGGTGACCTAAAGCAATAGCTCCACCACTTATGTTGAGCTTAGCAGGATCAAAATCCAGGTGGCGCATAACAGCGATAGACTGGGCAGCAAAGGCTTCGTTCATCTCGATCAAGTCGATGTCGTTCAGCGTCATGCCAGCCATTTTCAAAGCTTTTGGCACAGCTGCAATTGGCCCCATACCCATGATACGCGGATCAACACCACCGGAAGCATAACTTACCAGCCTGGCAATTGGCTCCAGGTTCAGTTCTTTTACCATGCGCTCGCTCATAACTATAACGAAGGCAGCACCATCAGAAGTCTGAGAAGAGTTACCAGCCGTTACCGAACCACCTGCTGCAAATACTGGCTTTAAGCGAGCTAAGGCTTCCATAGAAGTATCCGCTCTTGGGCCTTCATCAGTATCTACCACATAAGTGCGGGTCTTTTTCTTGCCGTTCTCGTCCAGGTAAGTTTCTTCAACGGTTATCGGCACGATCTGCTCCTTAAAGTAGCCGTTCTTGATCGCGTTGATAGCTTTCTGATGCGAATGGTACGCAAACTCATCCTGGTCTTCGCGGGTAACCTTATAGTCTGCAGCCACAGCCTCAGCTGTTAAGCCCATGCTCAGGTACCAGTCCGGGTTGTTTTTCGCGATAGTATAGTTCGGCACTGTTTTCCAACCAACTGTTGGCACCAGCGACATCGATTCTGTACCGCCGGCAACTATACAGTCAGCCATACCAGCCGAGATGCGGTTTGCGGCTATAGCTATAGTTTCCAGACCAGAGCCGCAGTAGCGGTTCACGGTCATACCAGAAACCGACATTGGCAATGCCAGCAACGAGATCATTCGACCTATCTGTAAGCCCTGCTCAGCTTCCGGCACCGCGTTACCAACTATAAGGTCGTCTACACGCTCCGGGTCCAAGGCTGGCACTGAGGCCATTAAATGTTTGATGACATCAGCGGCCAGGTCATCAGGTCTGGTGAACCGAAATCCGCCACGGCCCGCTTTACCCACGGCGCTACGAAATCCGGCTACGATATATGCATTGTTCATATTTTCTAATTGCTAAATTGTTAAATGGTTGATTGTTGATTTCTCTTTAAGAGCTTAATCATTATTCATTACCCATTATTCATTAGTCATTAATTTCTCAGCGGCTTGCCTGTGGTCAGGATGCTCTGGATACGCTCCAGTGTTTTGCGCTCACCTGTCAGGGACAGGAAGGCTTCACGCTCCAGGTCTAGCAGGTACTGCTCGCTCACTTCGGTTGGGGCGGACAAGTCGCCACCGCACATCACATAAGCCAGTTTCTGAGAGATTTTCAGGTCGTGCTCAGACATATAGCGGCCGGTCATCATGGCATTGGCACCTGTCAGGAACATACCCAACGCGCCTTTGCCCTGCACCTTAATGTTGGTGCGTTGTACCGGTTTAACATAACCAGCGTCTGCCAGAAGTATTGCCTGCGCTTTGGCGTCGGCTATCAGGCGGTTGCTGTTTATAGTTATGCCATCCGATTTGCGCATAAAGCCCAGGTCTACCGCTTCTTTAGCCGAGGTAGAAACCTTTGCCATACCGATGTTCAGGAACACGTTTTTCAGGTCGTTGTACTCGATGTCGCCATCGGCATACATGTCAGCAGCGCGAAGCGTCATTTCTTTTGTACCGCCACCGCCTGGTATCAGGCCAACGCCAAACTCTACCAAGCCCATGTAAGTCTCAGCAGCAGCCTGAATGTGATCGACGTGCAGGTTAAGCTCGCATCCACCACCTAATGTTAAGCCATGTGGTGCACCCACTACTGGTATAGCCGAGTAGCGCATACGCATCATCGTGTTCTGGAACTGGCGGATGATCATGTTCAGTTCATCGAAATCCTGGTCCAGCGCATACATGTAGATAAGGCCAACATTAGCACCGGCAGAGAAATTAGCGCCCTGGTTACCCACTACCATCCCACGGAAATCTTTCTCGGCAAGATCAATCCCTTTGTTCAGCGCCATGATCACGTCGCCGCCCATGGTGTTCATTTTGGTATGGAACTCTACGTTCAGGATACCGTCGCCTAAATCAGTTATAGTTGCGCCGGTGTTTTTCCAGACCACTTTGTTGCCACGCAGGTTTTCAAGAATAATAAAATTCTCGGCACCCGGTATAGCTTTGTATTCTTTACTGTTGATGTCGTAGTAGCGGCGTGTGCCGTTCTCCACAATGTAGAAAGACTCTTTGCCACTGTTCAGCATTTCTTCTACCCAGGCAGCAGGCTGATAACCGTTCTCGATCATGCGTTGCACACCTTCGCGGGCAACAATGGCATCCCAGTACTCAAACGGACCAAGCTCCCAGCCAAAGCCAGCACGCATAGCATCGTCTATTCTGTATAGTTCGTCAGAGATCTCAGGTATTCGGTTGCTCACATACTGGAACAAACCATAAAGCGACTCATTGAAGAACTGTGCTGCTTTATCCGACTGACCAGAGAAAACTTTCACACGCTTCTTCAGGTCTTCGATTGGCTTCAGTACTTCCAGGCTCTGGAACTTGGCGCGTTGCTTCGGTCCGTACTCCAGCGTGTTGAGGTCCAGCGTCAGGATCTCAGTTTTCCCTTTCGCGTCTTTTGTCTTTTTATAGAAACCCTGACCGGTTTTATCACCCAGCCACTTGTTCTCTACCATCTTCTGCAGGTAGCCTGGCAACTGGAACAGCTCACGCGACTCATCTCTCTCGCCAGTCTGGTAAAGCCCGTTGGCTACATTAGCCAAGGTATCTAAACCAACCACATCCAGCGTTCTGAAAGTAGCGGACTTCGGACGACCGATGATCGGACCGGAGATTCTATCTACTTCATCAACGTTAAGACCCAGTTTGTTCATTACCTGCAGGCCTTGCATAATAGCGTAAATACCCACACGGTTTGCGATGAAAGCAGGTGTATCTTTGGCCAGTACAGTAGTCTTGCCTAAGTACAGGTCGCCGTAATGCATCAGGAAATCAACTATAGCCGGATCTGTTTCAGGCGTCGGAATGATCTCCAGAAGTTTTAAGTAGCGTGGCGGGTTAAAGAAGTGCGTACCGCAGAAGTGTTTCCTGAAGTCTTCAGAACGACCATCCAGCATCATGTGAATCGGAATGCCCGATGTGTTGGAAGTAATAAGTGTACCCGGCTTGCGATGCTGCTCTACCTGGTCGTACACAATCTTCTTGATCTTCAGGTTCTCTACCACCACCTCAATGGTCCAGTCAGCAGTAGCGATGTCCTTCATGTTGTCTTCGAAGTTGCCTGTCTGGATCAGGCGCGCATCTGATTTGCGGTAGATCGGCGACGGGTTAGAAGCCAGTGCTGCCTGCAGTGAACTGTTCACAATGCGGTTACGCACAGCTTTGCTTTCCAGCGTCAGGCCTTTTTTCTCTTCGTCGGGCGTCAGCTCCTTCGGTACGATGTCGAGCAGCAGCACCTGCACCCCGATGTTGGCAAAATGGCAGGCAATACGCGAGCCCATCACACCGGAACCAAGTACGGCTACTTTCTTAATTATCCTCTTCATAGAATAGCTATAGTTGTCTATGGGTTAAAATATCTCTTTGTTCTCGATCATAGTTTGTATGTGCCCGCACACTTTAAAAAAAGCATCTAGTTCTTCCTGCGGTATAGTTTCGTATACTTTATGGTTAAAGCGCAGCACCGTCTTTCTCGAAATTTCTTTTTTCTCCAGTCCTTTCTTTGTCAGGAAAATGCGCACCAGGCGTTTATCGCTCGGATCCGAAACTTTAAAGATCAGCTTCTTTTCCTCCATGCTTTTCAGGATGCGGGTAAGGCTTCGGGCCTCCAGACCCAGTAATGGCGCAATTTTGGTAGCAGGCGTACCTGCCTCCTGGTCTATGTTCAACAACACAAACCCTATAGATGTTGTAATGTCGTTTTTGGCAGCCTCGGTGTTATACATGCGCGAGATAGCATGCCAACATACTTTCACATTATAATCTACTGTCTCTTCTGGCTTCATGTACAAATAATGATGTATACCAAATATATAAAATAATGTTATGCAAGCATACTATTTTCGAAAATTTATTCGGCATGCATAAAATACAGTACGAAAGAAGGGCTTTACAGATACTACAGCTATAGTTTTGGCAATCAGGCAATAAAAAAAGCCCTCCGTTTTGGGGAGGGCTTTTTAGTTATAGATTATCTATAGCCTAGAACATGCTATCGATCTCTTTCTTATAGTTGGCAGAGATTATCTTACGCTTCACTTTAAGGGTTGGGGTAAGCTCGCCGCTCTCTACAGTCCACATGTTCGGGATGAGCTTAAACTTCTTCACAGTCTCGTATTGAGCAAGACCATGGTTGGCTTTCTCGATCTCACGCTTGAATTTCTCCACTATCTCCGGCTTTGTGATCATGTCAGCATCTGTAGTGTAAGGTATGCCTTTATGCATGCAATAGTCCTGCAGGCCCATGAACGACGGAACTATAAGCGCTGCAGCATATTTCTGACCATCACCTACTACCATTACCTGCTCAATCACTACAGATTCTTTCAGCTTATTCTCGATCGGCTGCGGCGCTACATACTTTCCACCGGAAGTTTTAAACATTTCTTTCTTGCGGTCCGTGATCTTCAGGTATTTGCCATGCACCATTTCGCCGATGTCGCCTGTATGGAACCAGCCGTCGCTGTCAATAACTTCGGCAGTTAACTCAGGTTTGTTATAGTAACCTTTCATTACATGCGGCCCGCGGGTAAGTATCTCGCCGTCTGCTTCAGCTATCTTCACCTCCACGTTATCAATGTTCAGACCTACCGTACCGATCATGTTATTTTCTGGCTCAAAGCGGTTGAATGTAATTACCGGTGATGTTTCTGTTAAACCGTAACCTTCCATAACACGAATGTTGGCAGCCCAGAACACACGTGCCAAACGTGGTTGCAACGCAGCACCACCCGAAACGATAGCTATCACATTACCCCCAAGCGCTTCGCGCCATTTACTGAAGATAAGCTTATTGGCCAGTGCCAGCTGCTGGTTGTACCACCAGCCATTGTCTTTCTGAGTATCGTACTTCAAACCAAGCTCCAGTGCCCAGAAAAACAGTTTGCGCTTCACGCCTGTCAGTTCCATGCCTTTAGCTACAATCTTATCATATACCTTCTCGAGCAGGCGCGGTACGGTTGTAAATATGTGCGGCTGCACTTCTTTCAGGTTGTCGGCTACTTTTTCTATACTTTCGGCATAGTAAATAGAGACCCCGATACGCAGGTACATATACATGAGCATACGCTCGAAAATATGGCACAACGGCAGGAAGCTGAGTGCACGGTGTGTGTTATTTACAGGCACATAGTTTACAATGCCCTGCACGTTGCTCACGATGTTATTATGCGTCAGCATTACACCTTTCGGGTTGCCAGTTGTACCGGAAGTATAAATGATGGTCAGGATGTCATCAGCAGTAACGGCATCGCGAAGCTCATTTAATTGCTCCGGATTCTCCAGTTGCTTGCCCATCTCCACCACTTCCGACCAATGCTTGGCACCATGCACCTCATCAAACGTATAGATCTCTTTTACACTGTCCAAGCCATCTGTAGCAGCAACTACTTTGTTGTAAAGTTCGCTATCGGCTACAAAAATGGCTTTTACTTCAGCATCATTAAAGATATAACGGTAATCCTCAACAGTTATAGTCGGGTACATCGGCACGCTTATGGCGCCAATCTGTTGTATACCGTAATCTGCAAACACCCACTCCGGGCGGTTAAAAGAGATAATGGCTACTTTATCGTTTTTGCCAATACCCAGCTTTAAAAGCCCCAGGCTTACAAAGTCCGACATCTTCTGCACATCCTGGGTGCTGTATTTCACCCATTGTCCGTTTACTTTGGCGGCAAGGCAATCTTGCTTGGGAAAGTTGTTTAACTGGTGCGACAAAAAATCGATGGTGCGGGTGATGCTCATGCTGTTTATATCTTTATATAGCGTGTAACCTAAACTATAACGGAGCCCGGAAATATAATTACCGGCTCATCATTAGTGCATTTTAATTATTTTTTTTCTTTTCTCCCACTTTCGCTCTCATAAATATTTAATATGAGTTATATTACACTCCCTAATTTACCTTTATTTACCAGCATATAGGCAACCAGTACAGATACCCCTATAGTTTTGGTACTTTAGAATTAAAGTAAAGCAGCCACCGTATGAACCTGTCGATCTTTTTTGAACCGCTGTACGAAGATGTTTTTGCAGCGCTAAACAAGCCCCGGACCCTGGGCTCTTATATCAGCCGTTTTGTAAGCAAGTTCCCCGACTGGCGCGCTGCCGACATTGCCATATTGGGCATAAACGAAACACGCGGCAGCGGAAACGAAGAAAACACCGACCCGGCTCTGGCTCCTGCCCGTGCCGTACGCAAAAAGCTATATGCACTAAATAAAGGAGCAGGCAGTTGTAAAATAGTAGACCTGGGTAACCTCAGACCCGGCATATCGCTGGATGATACATACCTGCGCATAAAGGAAATTGTAGAAGTACTTATCTCTCACGGCACCATACCTGTATTAATTGGTGGATCTCATGACCTGGAATATGGCCAGTTTATGGGTTACGAGCACCTGGAGCGCGTGGTAAACATGGTTACTGTAGACTCCAGCGTAGATATGACCGAAGACACGGATGCCAACCCTAACAAAAAGCAGCTGCGCAACATACTCATGCATGAGCCAAACTACCTGTTTAGTTTGGGGCAGATAGGGTACCAGTCGTATTTAGTGGAGTCGGAAGTAATGGCTACGCTCGAAAAAATGCATTTTGAAGCTTACCGCGTGGGGGAAGTGCACCGTAACGTGCAGGAAATGGAGCCCGTGGTTCGCCTCGCCGACCTGTTAACTATAGATGTGGCCGCCATCCGGCACCAGGACGCGCCGGGCTACGAACCAGCTAACCCCTTTGGCTTAACCGGCGAAGAAGCCTGTCAATTATGCTGGTATGCCGGCCTAAACGATAACCTGACTTCCCTCGGAATTTATGAATACAACCCGGAACTGGATGAGCGCGAACTGACAGCCATGACCGTAGCAACGATGATCTGGTATTTTATTGAAGGGTTTTACCACCGCAAAAACGAGATCAGCTTTAACAGTAAACAGTTTACCAAATACGCTGTTGCCTTTAATGACAACCCGGACAAAATGGTATTCTACAAAAGCAAGCAAAGCGAGAAGTGGTGGCTGGAAGTAGAATCACTGACGGAAGGAAAGACTACACGCGTGGTACCTTGCAGTTATGAAGACTATCTGCAGGCAACCAAAGGGGAAGTTCCGAACCGCTGGATACTTACGCAGGCACGTATCGGATAATTTTACAGATGCCAAGATTTAGAATCTGGAGATGGGCTTAGCCGGTTTATAGTTTGAAGGAAGAATACCTTTATAAACTATAGCTTTTTGCACAAAAAGTAATTCTGAAACATTCACATCTCCAGAGCACAGAATAAAGAAATATGCCCTTACCCGAATACACTTTACAACAGCTTGCCTCACGCAACGGCCAGGACAGAGACGATGTTTGGGTAGCGTATAAAGGTGTAATTTATGATGTCAGAAAATCAAGGTTATGGCGCACAGGCAACCATTACGAGCACTGGGCCGGCCAGGACCTGACCGAAGAATTAAAAAATGCGCCCCATACTGAATTTGTTTTTGATAAATTTGAGGCAGTGGGGCTGGTAAAAAACTCCGTGTACCGTACAGAATAATCCGGATAAGCGATATCCGTAACTATAAATAAACGACAACTCTATATTTTACTCTACAGCATATGGTTCTTATTGCAGATAGTGGCTCTACAAAAACAGACTGGAACGCTTTAAATCAGACAGAAGTGTTGCAGAATGTGCAGACAGTGGGCTTTAACCCGATGTACCAGGAAACAGAAGACATTTTTGAAGAGCTTAGTAAGTCGCTGCTCCCGAACCTGAATGACAAGAATCCATCGGCTATTTATTTTTATGGTGCCGGCTGCAGCTCCCCGGAGCGTAACAAGAAGGTTTCGGATGCCTTGCAGCGCTTATTCCCGGAAAGTGACATACATGTAGACCACGATCTGCTAAGTGCAGCACGCGCGCTGTGCGGCCATAACCCAGGCATTGCCTGTATACTTGGCACAGGCTCCAACACCTGCCTCTATGATGGCGCCCAGATAACGGACAATGTGCCGTCACTGGGATTCCTGCTTGGCGATGAAGGAAGCGGCGCTTACCTAGGTAAATTACTGATGCGTGCCTACTTTTACCGTGAGCTACCCGAAGAACTGGCACAATCCCTGAAAAACACCTACAACATTACCAAAGACGAGTTCCTGGATACAGTCTATGGTGCCGAAGTGCCAAGCCGTTACATGGCTACGTTTGCCAAGTTTGCACACGATAAACGCAAACATCCGTTTATAAAAGAACTGATCTATACCAACTTCGAAAACTTTTTTGAGCGCCATGTACTGAAGTACAAAGGCCATATGGAGTTGCCGGTAAACTTTGTAGGTTCTATTGCTTACTTTTTTGCTGATAACCTGAAAGTGGCTGCACAGAAGTTCGGTCTGCGCATCGAGACGATCATCCAGAGCCCAAGCGAAGGCCTGATCAAATATCATCAGGAGTTGCTTGAGAAAGCAGGTGCGGCCAAAAACGTATAGTTTATAGTTGCCATTCGTAATTCGTAATTCATCATTCATAATTCTTAATTAAAAGAAGTGTCTACTACCGAATCCGCATCTAACTACGACCGCCTGGAGCAAATGCCTGTCCGCCAGTTACTGGAATGCATAAACAACGAAGACAAGACCGTTCCGCTGGCTGTAGAAAAAGCTATTCCGCAACTGGAGCAACTGGTTAATGCTACTGTAGAAAGATTGCAGAAGGGTGGCAGGTTGTTTTATATTGGTGCCGGCACCAGTGGGCGCTTAGGTGTGGTAGATGCATCGGAGTGCCCACCTACGTATGGTGTGCCCCATGGCATGGTGATTGGCCTTATTGCAGGTGGCGACGCAGCTATCCGCAAAGCAGTGGAATTTGCAGAAGATGATGAACAGCAAGCCTGGAAAGACCTGCAACAGCACAACATCACAGAAAAAGATATAGTAGTAGGCATTGCAGCTTCCGGTCGTACTCCTTACGTGATTGGAGGGCTGAAGACCTGCCGTGAAAATGGTATTGCTACCGGCTGCATCGTTTGCAATGCCGGTAGCGCCGTTGCCGACGTTTCTGATTATCCTGTTGAGGTTGTAACCGGTCCTGAGTTTGTAACCGGGAGCACCCGCATGAAAGCCGGAACCGCCCAGAAACTGGCTCTTAACATGCTCACCACCTCTACCATGATAAGGCTGGGCCGTGTAAAAGGGAACAAGATGGTGGACATGCAACTCTCAAACTTAAAGCTGGTAGACCGCGGCACACGCATGCTGATGGAAGAACTGCAGCTGGGCAGGGCCGAAGCGGCCGCTTTACTGCAAAAATACGGAAGCGTGCGCGCAGCTATAGTTGCGTACCGAAACAATGATACACAGGCATAACTATAGTTTATTTTTCCTTGGCAGTAAGTGCAGTTTCTGCTGAAACCAACCCACGGGTAAGTTCTTCTGCAGCGTCTCTGCCAGGCACAATATAATTAGCAACCGACCATCTATAGCCCAGCATAAAACGGTTATCGCTTAAACTATACAGCACTTTCCGGCGGTAATCATCTACAGGTTCAAGGCCTATTTCAGCACGCAGGTCATTTACCTTCTTTTCTTCTTTTTTGCTCAGATCCTCTACCAGGTATTTGTTCAGCGCTTTAAGCTTTTTGTCGCCTTCGCAGTCTTTTTTGTTTGTACAGGCAACACGCACCAGTGCCCTGGTTTTATAGTAGCGTGTTCCTTTTTGTGTCTCCATCAGGTAAGCTGCTGCCTGCGGCGAAATGTCTCCTTTTTGTACGGCCTCCTTTAAAATGTCAGAAAAGTCGAATCCTTTTTTTGCAGTTGTCTGCCGTTCTATAACAATGCTAAATCTCGGGAGCTGTTCTATCGTATCGCCAACACCAATCAGCTTTTCACCAGGGTAGCCATGCTTCTGTATTGTCCTCAGCAAATTGTCAACGTTCTCATTTTCTATTTTGCGGAGCGTATCAGCATAAACACGTAATCCACCTTTTGCAAACCTGAAGTACTTGTCACGGGCATATAGTTCATCCAGATCGGCTCTTACATCCAGGTTAGCGTGGCGTTTGTATTTTTTGCGGTACTTCGGATATTTCTTCTGTAGCTTTTTCCACTCTTTCGACTCCTGCAACGGTTTAAAAACCTCCTGCTTCTCTATAAACGACAGCTTCACTCCTTTCAGGGCAAGTGCTTGCAGGTAACTATAGGTCTGTGCATAGTTCTCTGTCAGGGTAGCGCAAACGGCGGCGTTGTAATAATCGCGGGCAAAGGGCGCTGGCACAGCTTTAAAAGCCTCGGCATACTTATCCAGGGCAGCACTATAGTCTTTGCTGAGCACCAGCATTTCGGCCTCATGAATAACCGGGTAATACGCTTTAATGTAATCTGTTTCTTTATTTTCAGATCTTGCCTGCTGCAACAGCAAAACAGCAAAAACCAATAAAGTAAAGCGCAGAGATTTTAGTGGCGTAACTAGGAACATACTATTTGTAAGGGTAAAATGGCAGATTAAATTGCCGCTGCTATTATCTTTCGGGTCTTAAAATAAAACTATCACTACTATACTGTAATGCAACAACTATAGTTTAAAGCGATAGTATATCCAAAAAAGAAACAGGTTTTTGTAAACTCTAACAAGCATGGCCTGTGTTAACTTTTAACGTCAGACTTTTACGTTTATGCATACAATAGAGCCTTTTTATAACTGGCTGGAACTATACAGCGCCTCCGAAGACCCGCGTTCGCCACTGTATGGTGCCGAAAATAATCTTTCGCAATATACCAATACCATTTATGGGTATTACATCCATCCGCAATGGGACGAGATAGATTCCGAAACGCTATTCATTAAAATATTATTTACGGATTATGAGCTGGGCTTTGCTGTGATAGAGTTTATAGGCGAATGGAACGACACGCTTCATAACGACATCATGAAACTAAAGCGCAACATCATAGACCCGATGCTACACGAGGGCATCAAACATTTTGTCCTCATCGGTGAGAACGTATTTAACTTCCACGGCTCCGAAGACGATTACTACGAAGAATGGTTTGAAGAAGTGGAAGATGGCTGGATTGTGGCAATCGGTTTTCAGGATTTTGTACTGAGCGAGATGAAGAGCTACAACCTGGATTATTACTTAAACTATGGCGGTAACCTGGAGATGGTGAACTGGCGTACGCTGGCCCCGAAACGGCTTTATGCTTTACTAAATGCCATGATGCAACGAAGGCTGGGTGCTTAAACTATAAAGGCGGCTCCGGAATACCGGAGCCGCCTTTATAGTTGCTACTTGTAAATACTTACTCAATAACAGCAGTAGTATCATCCATATTGTCTGCGGAGTCTTCCATATCGTCTGCAGCATCCTCAGCATTATCCTCCATTTGTTCTGCATTTTCTTCTGTCTGGTTTTCAGCAGGTGAGTCGCAAGATGCAAAAGAAAACAGGCCAGCGGCCATTAGCATAAAAATTGGCTTTTTCATGATGTATTTGTTTTGGTTTAAATCAATATTTTAACTGCCTGCTTTTAAGTAAAGCAAGCTTTAGCTAATATGACAACGAATACGGGGATGCAACTATATAGTTTTAAAATATATTTATTTAAAAGCAAAAAGGCACCTGATAACTCAGGTGCCTTTTCTTTCCCTGGCCATGCGCCAGGCGGTTACTGTTGCTAATTAAAGAGCAGCAGAAGCTGAATCAACTGGAACAGTTGTAGTGTCAACTTCCATAGAAGTTGTGTCTTCAACTACAGTTTCGTCTACTGTAGTTTCAGTAGTTTCAACTTCAGTAGCTGTTTCTTCTGCATTGTTGCAAGATGCGAAAGCGAAAAGACCAGCAACGAATAATAAACCGAATACTTTTTTCATGATGTTTTGTTGTTTTTTTGAAAACGAGTTACAAATATAGCACTATATTTTAATACTCTAATTTTCTTCAATTTATTTTTTATTTCTTTTTAAACAGCACCTTTATCGGCACACCTTTAAAGCCAAAATGTTCGCGTATGCGGTTCTCAAGATAGCGCGTGTAGGCTTCTTTAATGTACTGAGGCAGGTTACAGAAAAAGGCAAACGTCGGGTTGTGCGTTGGTAACTGCGTTACATACTTTATCCGGATAAACTTACCTTTAATAGCTGGCGGCGGATAACGCTCAATATCCGGCAACAGGGCATCGTTCAGTTTAGAAGTAGGTATTTTCTGTGTCTTGTTATCGTACACTTCCATCGCTACCTCAATAGCTTTGTGAATACGCTGCTTGGTAAGCACCGATGTAAAGATAACCGGCACGTACTTTATTGGCGCTATTTTGTCCAGTATCTCCTCTTCAAACTCTTTAGTTGAGTTAGTATCTTTCTCAACTAAGTCCCACTTGTTTACCAGTATAACAATGCCTTTGCGGTTCTTTTCGGCCAGGGTGATAATGTTTACATCCTGCGCTTCAATACCACGGGTGGCATCCAGCATCACGATACACACATCAGCGTCTTCCAAAGCACGCACCGAGCGCATTACTGAATAGAATTCAATGTCTTCGCTTACTTTGCTTTTGCGTCGCAGACCAGCGGTATCAACTATAATAAACTCTTTACCAAACGCATTGTAGTGCGAATGAATGGCATCGCGGGTAGTACCGGCAATATCGGTAACTATGTTTCGCTCTGTGCCCAGCAGCAGGTTCACGAAAGATGATTTACCTACATTTGGTCGGCCTAGTACGGCAATCTTAGGAATACCGGCAGTAGGATCTTCGATGCCTTCGTCTTTAAAGTGCTTAACCACTTCATCCAGCAGGTCACCGGTTCCGGAACCACTTTGCGAGGAAATAGCGAAGATCTCTCCGTCGATACCTAATGAGTAGAACTCGCCTACCTGGTGCGCCCGTGCATTTGTATCCGCTTTGTTGGCAACTACATAAATCGGCTTATCTGAGCGACGCAATACACTGGCAAATTCTTCATCCAGCCCTGTCATGCCAGCATCTACGTCAACCATAAACAGGATCACATCGGCTTCTTTAATAGCCAGCTCTACCTGCTTGTTAATTTCACCTTCAAAAATATCATCGGAGCCGTGTACATAGCCACCAGTATCAATAACTGTAAAGAACTTACCACACCATTCGCCATGGCCGTAGCTTCTGTCGCGGGTTACGCCGCTTTCGTTATCCATAATAGCCTGTCGACGACCGACAAGGCGGTTAAACAAAGTAGATTTACCCACATTTGGGCGACCTACAATAGCAATAATGTTTGTTGACATTATTAAGTGTATAAAATAATTAAAGTGCCCCCGGAACACCTTGCCCCGAAGCTTTACTACATGCGCCTACTTACTCGCTATAACCAAATCGCCTTAACAGCTTTTGGTCTGTTCGCCAGTTTTCGTTCACGCGCACATACAAATCAAGAAATATCTTTTTCTGGAAGAACTGTTCCATATCAATACGGGCATGCGTGCCCACTTTTTTAAGCGCTTCGCCTTTGTTGCCGATCACAATGCCCTTCTGGCTTTTGCGCTCCACACTTATCTCTGCCCTGATACGGATGATCTCTTCTTCCTCTTTAAACTCCTCTACTACTACTTCGCAGCTGTAAGGAATCTCTTTTTTATAGTTCAGGAAAATCTTCTCCCGGATAATCTCCGACACAAAGAAACGTTCCGGCTTGTCAGTCAGTTCATCTTTTGGATAAAAGGCCGGATGTTCTGGTAAATAATGCAGCAGGCGTGCAAATAACTGGTCTAATCCGAAGATATGAAGTGCCGATATCGGGTGGATCTCGGTTGGGTTCATCTTCTCCTGCCAGTACGCTACTTTTTGCTGCACTTCCTCTTCTGTTGCCTGGTCAATCTTGTTTATCAGCAACAAGATCGGCACTTCAGCATATTGCAGTCTCTTGATCACATCATCCTCGTCGTGCTGCTCATAGATATCTGTCACGAACAGAATCACATCGGCATCCTCCAGCGAGGTACGCACAAAGCTCATCATCGACTCATGCAAGGCATACTGTGGTTTAATAATGCCAGGCGTATCGGAATACACGATCTGGAAGTCGTCGCCATTCAAAATACCCATGATGCGGTGGCGCGTAGTCTGTGCTTTAGATGTAATGATAGATAGCTTCTCGCCTACCAGCGCATTCATCAACGTAGATTTACCTACGTTTGGCTTACCAACTATACTTACAAAACCGGCCTTGTGCGGAGTCTCTGCCATACTCTGAAATTTAAGGATGCAAAATTACTTCTTTTTTACGAGACCGCCTGCCATTAGCGTAATAATTGATTGACTGGTTGATAGGTTTGGGGTGAAGCTTATCGTTTCTATTCATCCTGAGCGTTAGCTGAAGTGGCTTATATGTCTTATAATTTCCTTCTTTGTCATTTCAAACGAGGTGAGAAATCTATCTCAGCTTATAGTTTGCTACTCTACAACTGGAACCAAGCCTTTCCTTCTATAGCTCTCTTTAATCCTGCGAGCTTTATTTGCCTATCATTCTATAGTTAGCTTGGCTCTCTCGGGCCGAGCGGCCCCGTCTTCGGGCATCGCGCGGTGTACATTTCTTTTTCTCGTACTTCGAAATGCCTGCGGCACCAGAAATCTACAATGCGCTCAACCCAAAGACTGATACGTTTCGATAGCTATAGTTTGTCTATAGTTTGAACCGGTAAGCTTCGAGTTTTATCGTGGTCATAGCTCCGAGGGGACAGGTAAACCTGTCCTGTTCGTGGATTGGAACTATAGCTAATTCAGATTTCTCCTATCGTCGAAATGACAGAACATTAAGTAGTAGCATAAAAGTCCCCCTTTGAAGGGGGCAGGGGGATGACGAACTGAATCTATAAAACTTTATCTTGAACTAAAGCAGTGGTCGTAAAAGCTCCCCACCTTAGACAAGGAGGGGATAAAGGGGTGGTTGGATTACAGCAACTATAAAACTGTACCTCCAACTATAGCATAAACACCAATCCTGAAAATCCTTTAATCCTGTAAATCCTGATTCATACAATACTTGTCCCTGCCGGGCCAGTTGAGTTGAAAACTCAACACCATACAAAACCACAAGTTGAAAACTTGCGGCAGAAAAAGCTAACTACAAAACTATAAAATCAACTATAGCAAAGTCAGAAATCTTGCTTCCTAAAGTAAGGACATGACACATATTCTCACCCTATATATACATACATAAAACAGGAAAGCCTGCTCCACTGGAGCAGGCTTTCCTGTTTTATAGGTAGCTTGTAGCTTACTTTTTCTTTGCAGACTTATTGATCTCAGCAAGGGCAGCTTTCGCTTGTTCGTTGCTGTTATCTAACTTAAGTACTTCCTGGTAATGCTTAATAGCCATTTCTCTGTTTGGCTTAACTACATAGTAGTAGTAACCCAGGTAGTTATTGGCATCAACCAAAGCAGCTTTGTATTTATCTGGCTCAGCACTAGCTAGTTTAATAAACTCCTCAAAGTGTGGTTTTGCTAAACCGCCTGTGCTTTCAGTATCCATGTTAGCGTTGGCAAGTCCTCTCCAGTAATGGCCATAGGCATACGTAGGGTTACTAGTCGTAACGTTTGCATATGTCTCGTCAGCCTTCTTGAAGAATTCTGCAGCTTTCTGCTCGTTTTTAGCTTCTCTTGCTTCCGCACCTGCCTGCATGTAGATATTACCCATGTAGTAGAAGTCAGCATTTGAAGGCTCAGTTTTATCACGCTTCTTGGTATAAACTGCTACAGCCTTATCATACTGGCCTGCTTTGGCATAAGCCGTAGCAAGTTCCTGGTAAAGCTCTACCTTATCAGGGTTCATATCAAGTGCCTTCTGCAGGTTCTCAGTAGCTTTAGCGTGCTGGTTGTTCTTGCTCAGGATACGACCATAGTACTCGTAGTCTTCAGCAATAAGCTTATCCTTACCAACTTTTTGTATATAGCTTTCCATAGCCTGTAATGCTTTGTCTGGCTGGCCTAATTCTAAATAAGAATAAGCCTGTAGACGGTTCATTACAGTATTGTCCGGATCTGTCTTCAGAACTTCCTGCACCTCTTTCAAGGTCTGGTCGTAGTTCTTGGTCAGGAACAGGAATGATGCATATTTCGCTTTGGTTTCAGGAGAATCCTCAGCCATATCCACATACTTTTTAAATGTAGATAGTGCTTTGTCGTACTGACCAGCAAAATAGTATAGTTCACCCAGGTCTCTGTAAGCCGGCGCATAGTTAGGATCGATCTCGATTGCCTTCTGGAATGCCTGCTCAGCTTCCGTATAGTTTCTTGATCTAGTGTATAGCTGGCCTCTTCTCAGGTAAGCTTTCGGATTGCCAGCGTCAATACGGATTGCGTTATCATAGCTGGTCATAGCTTCTCCACCTTTTTTAAGGTCGAGTTGTGCATCACCCAGCATCAGGTAAGCCGTTGTATTGTTCTTATCACGCTGAACAGCTTTCTGCAGGTATTCTACAGCTTTCTGCAGGTCAGCATCTGTACGCTCCGGAGCACTTAAATAACCCTCCGCTACAGCTGTAAGCACATCTGCATCTTTAGACTTACTAAGCTTAAGTGCCTGGTTAAATTGCTTTTCGGCTTCGGCTCTGTTTCCCTGATCCATAGCAACCTTACCTAAACCAGCAAAGTTGATTGCCGACTTTTTGTTTTTGGCTATGCCCTGGTTAAAGTAATACGTAGCTGAATCTAGCTTTTCAGTTTTCAGATATATGTCACCTAACGTATAGTAAGCATTATCTGCCTTCTTATCGTTAAGCTTCTTTTTATAGATAGATTTTGCCTCTTCATAGCGCTCCAAGTCTAATGCTTTCTTTCCCGCATCACCTGACTGTGCAAAAGCAGCAGCAGTTGGAAAGGCAGTGGCCATCAGAAGGATATACTTCCAGTTGTTTGTCATTGTAATCTGCTTGTTAAGGTTATATTAAATGTACTAAAATTGAGTTAAGGTTCTTCGTTTGTTTATTGTAAGCCTATTACGCGCACTGGCATTGTGGCAGGTACCAGACCAGATTTAAGTATTATACGTTGTCCCTTGTCTCCTGCTACGTATGATGCAAAACCTGTGCCAAGGCCGGCACGGCCTTCTGTACTGATGATATAAAGATACCTGCGCAGTGGGTATGTGCCTTGTGCAATGTAGGCCTGATAAGGCTGGTAATAACTTTCTGTAGTGCGTGGTAAAGGCTCTGCACTTATACCTACAACTTTAATTCTGTTCTGGAAACCAACTACTGTACTGTCATCAAAATCGCTGATCCAGTTCACTCCTATAACGCCAAGTGCGTTCTCATTTTTCTCCACATAATCTATCAGCGCCTTATGCGATTCGGCTGCAAATGTATTTGATGGCAGTTTATGATCCGCTATCAGGGAATCTTTCACATAACGCGCTGTCCCCGAATTATTGTTATCGAAAACTATAGTTATGTCTTTTAATTTGCTTTCCTTGTTTAGTTGCTTCCACGATTTTGTTTTGCCACTGAAGATGGTTTTCAACTCCTCAAGTGTAAGCAGCGAGTCCGGGTTGCTTCTGTTCACGATTATTGCAACAGCATCAATCGCTATTTTTGTAACCCTTGGTATCCTTTTTTTCTGTTCAATAACTTTATTTTCTTCCGGAGTAAGCTCCCGCGACAGCACAATTACCCTGATACTGTCATTCAGTATGTCCTTTATAACATCTCCTTCGGGCTTATACTCTGCAGTTACTTCAGCGCGCTTATAAATTCCTTCAAAGGTGCTTACCTGCGTTTCAATAATTGGCTTAAAAGATTCGTCAACGCTGATTTTTACCTTACCTGATGTAGGGGTATCTGTTGGGGCATCGCCGGAATTGCCACCACAGCCTGTGTATACAAGTGTACCTGCAACGAGCAGGACTGCCCAGAATTTATTCTTCATACCTTCTTCTATCTTTTCGGGAACTAGCCTGTAATACTCTGATAAACCTGAAAATGCCGTATAGTATCAATACGCCACCAAGTATGTATCTGAACTTCGTAGGTATGTTCAGGTTCGAGTTTTGTTCGTCTGTAAAGATCAGGTACACGCCTAATACAACATACAAGGTAGTCATCAGCAGCCCGAAAATTTTTACAAATTTTGCAAGGAAACTGGTATTTGGTTTAGGTCTTTCTGGTCTTATCATGCTACACTTTGTAGTAACATACGTGTTTATTAACCACTAAAGTTAATGGTATCACACCAAATATGAAAGCAGGGGCCATAAAAGGTTCTACTTTTATGGCCCCTGCTTTATACTTATAATTTAATTTTTAGTTCCTGAGCGAGAATTTAATTGGTAATGTGTAACGAACTGCTACCGGCATTCCATTCTGTTTTCCTGGTCTCCAGCGTGGCATGCTCTTTATTACACGCAGCGCTTCTTCGTCTGTTCCAAAACCTAGACCCTTTAAAACTTTAACATCTTCGATGTCTCCGCTTCGGCCTACTACAAAAGTAACAACTACTGTCCCTTCTATATTTTCGGATCTGGCTGCTGCCGGGTAATTAAGTTTCCTGCCCAGGTATTTGCTCATAGCACTCAGGCCACCATAATATTCCGGCATTTCTTCTGCAAAATCAAGTATACTAGTCTCTGGCGCTGTTGCAGTACCAATACCGTCATCTATCCCTATCAGGTCATCAGATGGAACTATAGGTGGCAGGTCTGCAGGATCAATGCCTTCTTTCTTTTTTGTTCCAAAGTCAGCATTTTTCAGATCTTCCTGGTTTGCAAGTTCTACTTCTTTAACCGGCGTGTTGTCAGGCACTACTTTGGTCTTAGCATATACTTCTGTCGCTACTTCTACTTTCGCCGGCATAACAGGTGGTAATATTTCCTGCTGCTTTTCTACTGGTGGCGGAGGCAGAACTATAGTAACCGGCTCTATAATGTCATAAACAGGCTTTACATATTTCTCAGGCGCTACAAAAAACATATTGTTCACTATCGGACTTATAAGCCCCCCTGAAAAGATAACTATCGCAACTATAGCTGCTATAATTATGTGCCTGTGATAAACGCGACGCAGTTTGTAGGCGCCATACGCTTTGTTCCTGCCTTTAAAAACTATGTTATTAAAGGTCATGTCGAATAAATAGCTCTCTTTCATGGGCTTTGGGTTTTATAGTTTAACAATATATCAGGTGATCATTTTAAGGTATGCTTATGGTTTAGGATGATAATTTATTTATAGTATAAACTGAATATACGCTTTTTAAATTAATTAGTATGCATGCTGAGTATAATTTTTTAAAACAAAAAACCCGACTAATTTCTTAGTCGGGTTTTTAAACTATAGCCAGGCTATATTATTTGATCGTGTAACGAACAGGAACGGTAAATCTAACTGGTACAGCTCGACCATTTTGCTTACCTGGGTTCCACTTCGGCATCGACTTAACAACGCGCATCGCTTCTTCGTCAGTTCCGGCTCCTAATCCCTTCAGTACTTTAACTTCAGAGATCTCACCTGTTTTACTTACTACGAACGATACAACTACAAGTCCCTCGATACCGGCTCGTTGAGCTGCTGCAGGATAGCGAATGTTCTTCGCAATATATTTCTGCATTTCAAGTTCACCTCCAGGGAAGGTTGGCATCTGCTCCACATATTCGTAAGGCTTCTCTTCAACTACCTCTGCAACTACGTCGCTGGTACCGTCGATATCACCTAAATCTGGTGGAACTCCTTTAACACCTTCCACCGTTTTTGTACCGGCGTCAATTTCCTTCAGTACTTCTACATCCGGAATTTCTTCCTCTTCACGCACTTCTTCGTCACGCTTAACTACAGGAGGCGTATACTTCACTGTAGCTGCCACTGGCGGTGGCGGTGGCGGAAGATCCGGCGGTGGCGGTGGCGGTGGCGCCTGTTCTTCCAGTGGCGGTGGTGGGGCAAGATCTACCTCTGTAATAATTCGCTCATCTATCACTTCTTCTTCATCGCCAGCTATCATTTTGCTTATCAGCGGAATACTGATAAAAAAAGCAAATAAGATAGTAGCAATTATAGCAGCTTTTGTGATATGGCTATTATACAGTTTGCGAAGTAGATAGGCACCATAAGCTTTGTTACGTCCGGCAAAGACGATATCATCAAGCGAGGCTTTTGCTAACTTACTTTCGTCCATATCTATTGTCCTAATTTAGTTTTTACCAATTGCTTATCCGTGTCGGTAATATCAACAAGGGCAAATTTCTTGGTATCCGTAATTCTCAACTCATCCAGGATGTCAACCATGTTCTTGTAGCGCGATGTCTCCAGTGGCTTGATCATCACAGTCATCTTCGGGTTTGACTTCACACGTGGCGAAACCAAAGCTTTACGGATGCCTGCTGCTGAATAATCGGTCTCTATCACTTCCGGGTTCTCCTCAGGAGCACCTAAACCAAAGTAATAGAATACCTTATCATCCTCGCCAAGTATGATCGTCATTGCGTTACTCGCCTTTACAGGGATCTGGTTTTCAGGTTTATCATCTTTCACAGGCATGTTAATTTCCATGGTCTGTGGCTTACTGAATGTTGTTGTAAGCATGAAGAACGTGATCAGAAGAGCTGCAAGGTCTACCATTGGCGTCATGTCAATTTTGGTAGAGTGCTTTTTGGCGCGTTTCTTACCACCTTTACCAGAGGAGGCTTTTTCTTGTATTTCTGCCATTTCAGTATCTCCTTTCTATTATAAAGATTTTGGTCTGGCTTCCATATCAGTAACCAGGTTGAACCGGTTTACCTTCTGGTCCTGAAGGGTTTCGATTACCTTCTGTACCGTCGAATAACTTACGTCAACATCTCCTTTGATCGCAATCACAACCTTTTGGTTTAGCTTGCGCGTCTCCAGAATCCAGTCTCTTAACTGGTTGTTAGTAGAGTCAAGCGGAATGCCAGGCTGGTTCACGTTCTTGCGCTCCGTGCCATCCATCGCTAAATAAGATTTTAGCTGATTTACCGGAACACCGAAGTTGCTTAAAAGAGAGAAAGTCTTGCTTTCCTTCTCATCGAAACTCACCCCGTACTTACTCGCCATCTTGTCTAGTAAAGCCTTCTTTGTCTGCTGGCCGTCTACCCCGAAAAACACACGGTCGTTTTTGTCAACCGTTAATGTGATCACGTTTGCATCAGGTAATTTAATCTCTGATACGGATGAAGGGGTGTCTACTATAACGACTTCCTCTTCCCTCGCGGTCGCCGTTAGCATAAAGAAAGTAACCAGCAAGAAGAATAAGTCCACCATTGGCGTCATGTCCAATGAAGGGTTATTTCTTTTTACTTTTACTCTAGGCATTTCTTTGCGTTAAGATCAATTAAACAGTTTGTTTTCTTACAGTTTCACCAGCTGAATCGTGCTGAGCAGCGAAAGTAGAGATGATGCTGAAACCAGCTTCGTCAATGCTATAAGTTAACTCATCAATTTTGCTAGTGAAGTAGTTGTAAGCGATAATCGCAAGAGTAGATCCTGTAATACCTAGTGCTGTGTTAATCAAGGCCTCAGAAATACCGTTTGAAAGAGCAGTTGCGTCCGGAGAACCTGAAGCCGCAAGAGCCGAGAACGCTTTGATCATACCAAGTACAGTACCAATCAGACCAACCAGTGTTGAAATAGAAGCGATAGTTGAAATAACAACCAGGTTCTTCTCAAGCATTGGTAACTCAAGTGAAGTAGATTCTTCGATCTCTTTCTGGATAGCAGCAACTTTCTCAGCTTTTAAAAGCTCAGGCTCGTTCTGCATTTCTTTGTACTTAAGCAGACCTGCTTTTACTACGTTACCAACAGAACCTTTCTGAACATCGCAGGCAGCAATTGCACCGTTGATATCACGCTGGTTCAGTTTAGAAGAAATTGTACGTACGAAGCCGGCTACGTTTTTAGTACCTTTTGCTTTGCTGATTGTAAGTACACGCTCGATAGCGAAGATAAATACCATCAGTACAAGAGACATCAGGATAGGAACTACCCAACCACCTTTATAAACGATAGCTAAATAGTTACCTGGAAGCGGATGATTTTCGTTGCTACCACCTTCGAAGTTTGCAGGGTTACCTAATACGAACATGTAAATAAGCACGCATATTATAACGGCAACTGGAATAACGATAGTGGCAAATAAAGAACCTCCCGAGGTAGTCTTTGTTTCTACATTAGCATCTTTGCTCACTACTGCAGTCTTTTTTTCCATTTTGATTAAAGTTTAAAGTTTAGCTGTTTGTGTTGTAAATTAATTGATTGTGTAATTATAAAAATGTAATTGTTTCAGTTTTAGTTCTTTAACTACTCAATTTTTTAGAATTAAAAGCAGATCCAGAGATTAATTGCAGCTGCATTCAGGTATCAGACCCGGAGATGATTTAACCTTTTAAGCACCATAAACAGGTGCGCATCTACAAATCTATATAATTTCAAATATTATCCAAAGTATAAACACTATTCCGGATTCATTATCTCAAAAAATTTCTATATAAAAATTGAGCACTACCATTATACATAGCTGGCATACAATTGTTGCATTGAAATAAAATTTGAGAGGGCAACAGAAAAAAGTTACAACTCCCTAACCTGTCAGGAACTATAACTTCTTATGCGATACTCCGACTAAATTCAAATGACACTAAATAAAAAAGTTAGCAATTCCGTTCTCTAAAAACCTGAATGTGCGGTTTAAATATAGGAAATGAATTTTTAGGTTGTATGCATACCTACTTGTTTTTTGCTTTATTCCAGTAAAAGTCCATTTCTTCCAAGCTCATATCCTGTAATCTTTTACCTTCCTTTGCAGCTTCTGTCTCAAGGTACTGAAAACGACTTATAAACTTCAGATTGGTTCGCTCCAGTGCTTCCTCCGGGTTAATATCTACAAAACGTGCAAAGTTTATAAGAGAAAACAGCAGGTCCCCGAATTCGGCTGTAGCCCGCTGCTTATTTATAGTTGTGGTGTCTTGTACGTTAAATTCTTCTTCAAACTCGCCCAACTCTTCCTGCACTTTTTCCCACACCTGGCTTTTATCGTCCCAATCGAAACCGGCACCGCGGGCTTTTTCCTGTATGCGCATGGCTTTTACCAGCGCAGGCAACGACGACGGCACACCACCCAGCACCGACTTGTTACCTTCTTTCAGTTTCAGTTGTTCCCAGTTTCTTTTTACTTCCTCTTCTGTATCTGCTGTTACGTCGCCGTAAATATGTGGGTGTCTGAAGATAAGCTTCTCGCAAAGCGAATTCAACACATCAGCAATATCGAAGGCTTTTTGCTCAGAAGCAATTTTGGCATAGAACACCATGTGCAGCATCAGGTCGCCTATCTCCTTCTTTATTTCCGGCATATCCTGCTTTAAAATGGCATCTGATAGCTCATAGGTTTCTTCTATCGTTAAGTGGCGCAGGCTTTCCAGGGTTTGTTTGCGGTCCCAGGGGCATTTCTCGCGCAGGTCATCCATTACATCCAGCAGGCGGTCAAATGCCTGCAGTTGTCTGCCACGCGGGGTATCATCAAAAAAAGTTTTATCCATAATAAGGCAAATATACTAAAATACGGCTTCAGCTGTTTGCATGGTACTCAGGCAGGTATAAATTGCGTGAAAGTATAAAGTATAAACCTAAATATTGCTACTTTTGCAACCTATAAACATTAAACACAAGTGGCTTTAATAAAATCAATTTCAGGAATTAGAGGAACGATAGGCGGGCAGGCAGGTGAAGCACTCACCCCTGTAGATGTAGTTAAATTTGCTGCCGCTTACGGTACCTGGGTACTGCAGACTACCAATAATAACAATACTATAGTTGTCGGCCGCGATGCGCGTATCTCCGGCGATATGGTAAACAAACTGGTTTGCGCTACCCTACAGGGCTTAGGCATAAACGTAATTGATGTCGGGCTGTCTACGACTCCAACGGTAGAAATGGTAGTGCCTGAGCTAAAAGCAGGTGGCGGTATTATACTGACAGCCAGCCATAATCCCAAGCAGTGGAATGCCTTAAAGCTCCTCAACTATAAAGGCGAGTTTATTTCGGATGCAGAAGGCAAACTGGTACTGGAACTGGCCGATAAAGAAGCTTTTGAATTTGCACAGGTAACAGAACTGGGTACTTATACACAGCGCGAAGATGCCATTGCAAGACACATCGAAACGATACTGGCCCTGCCATTGGTAGATGTGGAAGCTATTAAAGAAAAGAAATTTAAGATTGCTATAGATTGCGTTAACTCTACGGGCGGTATTGCCGTGCCAATGCTACTGAAAGCGCTTGGCGTTAAAACGATAGAGAAACTATACTGCGAGCCGGATGGACATTTTCCGCACAACCCGGAGCCGCTGCCAGAAAACCTGCGCGAAATCTCGAAAGTGATTGAGAAAGGTAAGTTTGACCTGGGCATCGTGGTAGACCCGGATGTAGACCGCCTGGCGTTGATAAACGAAGACGGCAGCATGTTTGGTGAAGAATACACACTGGTAGCTGTTGCTGATTATATCCTCAAGAACAAAGTAGGTAACTCAGTTTCTAACCTGTCATCCACAAGAGCGCTGCGCGACGTAACCGAGAAAGCGGGAGGCAATTACTATGCTGCTGCCGTTGGCGAAGTGAACGTGGTAAACATGATGAAAGAGCAGAACGCAGTAATTGGTGGTGAGGGCAACGGCGGTATCATTTACCCTGAGCTGCACTATGGCCGCGATGCACTGGTTGGTATAGCACTGTTCCTGACGCACCTTGCTAAATCTGGTTTGAGCATGACGCGCCTTCGTGCCAGCTACCCTAATTATTATATTTCTAAAAATAAGATAGAGCTTACGCCAGATGTAGACGTGGACGCTGTGCTAACACAAATGCAGGAGCGCTACGCCAAGCAGCCTATCAATACCATAGATGGTGTAAAGATCGAGTTTGACAAAGAGTGGGTACACCTGCGCAAGTCCAACACCGAGCCGATCATCCGTATTTATGCCGAATCGGATAGCAATGCGACCGCTGAGCACCTGGCTAACAAGATCATTGCAGACATCAAGGAAATAATTTCAGCGAAAGCATAATGTGTTGTTGTAAGTACACATCATAACAGGCAACCTATACGCGCCAAGGAGAGAAAATCAATTTCTTTCTCCTTGGCGCAACTTTTTTTAATACTTTAGTAGTTCGTTATATAGTAATGCAAACCTTTACCGACATGCGTGTATATTTAGATAATGCTGCCACCACTCCTTTAGATAAGGAAGTTTTTGATGCCATGGCCCCTTTTATGCTGGAACACTATGGCAACCCGTCTTCTATCCACTCGCATGGCCGGGAAGTAAGGGCAGCTATTGAGAAAGCACGTAAAACGGTGGCCTCGTTACTAAATACCTCCCCTGCCGAGATCTTCTTTACATCAGGTGGCACTGAGGCTGACAACTCTGCTTTGGTTTGCACTTGCCGCACCTTTGGTATAAAACACGCTATCAGCACCAAACTGGAGCACCACGCGGTGTTGCATAGTATGGAGATGCTGGAGAAGCAGGATGGCGTACAGGTAAGCTACCTTCGCCACGATGAGCGCGGCAACCTTGACCTGGAGCAACTGGAAGAACTATTGGCCAGCCAGCCGCAAACTATAGTTTCGATCATGCATGCCAATAACGAAATTGGCAACCTGAATAACATCGAAGCGATTGGGGAGATCTGCAAAAAGTATAACGCCATTTTCCATTCGGATACGGTGCAGACCATGGGCCACTATAAACACGACCTGCAGACGCTGGGCGCTAATTTTATAGTTGGTTCGGCGCATAAATTCCATGGTCCTAAAGGCGTTGGTTTCCTGTACTGCGATGCTAACTATAAAATACAGCCACTGATTCAGGGCGGCGCTCAGGAGCGCAACATGCGTGGCGGCACCGAAAACGTGTACGGCATTATTGGCCTGGCTAAAGCGCTGGAGATTGCGTACCGCGACATGGACGACCATACACGCCATATTCAGAGCCTGAAAGACAGGATGATCTTTAAACTGCGCGAGCAGATGGAAGATGTAAGCTTTAACGGGCTGTCGGAGTTTGGAGACAAGAGTTTGTATACCGTATTGAATGTTAGCCTGCCTGCATCCGACATGAACGAGATGCTGTTGTTCAGCCTGGATATTGCTAAAATATCAGCCTCGGGTGGTAGCGCCTGCAGCAGTGGTGCCAATGCCGGTTCGCATGTACTGCGTGCCCTTAACGTTGATCCTGCGCGTGGTTCTGTTCGTTTCTCTTTCAGTAAATACAACACCGACGCTGAGATTGATTACGCCGCAGAGACCTTAGCAAAAATGTATAATAAGGTAACGGCCTAAAAACTGTAACTGTAAACTATAAACAGAGCTCCGTCAGAAATGGCGGAGCTTTCCTTTTCCCGGTTTTTAAATTCAAAAGTAATGAGAAGTATAGGCGTTTTTTGTGGGGCAAACACAGGCCAGGACCCGGTATATAGCGAAGCATCAGCCGCATTGGGCAAATTAATGGCCGAGCAAACTATAGCTATCGTGTATGGTGGTGGCAATGTTGGGTTAATGGGTATAATAGCAGATGCTGTGCTGGAACACGGAGGCAAAGCAATTGGTGTGATTCCGCAAAGCCTGGTAGACCGTGAAGTTGCCCATACGGGCCTGCACGAACTACACGTGGTAGAAACCATGCACGAGCGTAAAGCTATTATGGCCGCCCGCTCCGATGCCTTTATCGCCATGCCAGGCGGCTTCGGCACATTTGATGAGATCTGTGAGATCATTACCTGGAACCAACTGGGCATTATTAAAAAGCCGGTGGCCTTCTATAACATCAATGGCTACTATGATAGATTCTTTGAGATGATCAGCCATACGGTTGCGGAAGGATTTGTAAAAAAAGATCAGCTGGACAAGCTTATAATAGAAGCTGATCCTGTTATATTGCTGCAAAAAATACGTGCGTTTTCTGACGCTTCTTCAGATTACTGGGTCGACTTTAAACGAATCTAACCACCCTAAGAAAAATTGAGCCTCCCTGTTTACCAGAAAGCGGTTGTAAAGTATAAACTGCTTTTGCTTGTCGTGTTCTTATTGCCCTTGTCTGCGTTAAAAGCACAGGATGTATTTTCGGTAGGTCCAGCCTTTCATTTTAATTTTGGCGATAAAAAGCCTAAGATAAGCTGGGGCGTAGAGGCATCGTTGTGGTGGTACGAGAATAATAATGTCCCGGTAAGTGCCAATTTGGGTTTTGATCACCGAAAAGGAAGCACAATACTATATACCCAGGCACAAACCGGCGTTGCCCTTGCCGGCATTTCTGCAGGGCCATACATAGAGTTCAGAAAGGAAGAACCAACTATAGTTGGCCTGCAAACCGATTATTGGGTGAACTATTACCTGGGCCTGAACTATAGAGTGCGTTATAACAAAGAGGGAACTAAGAAAGCCTTTGGCCTTTACATTAAAGCCCCAATAGTTACTGATCCTGAAGAGAACAGTGATGGTGACGATTGGGATTGGGACTGGGACTAACCAGCAACTATAAAAAAGGCCGGTAACTGCGAAAGTTACCGGCCTTTTTTATAGTTCAGATGCTGATTTTAGTTTTCCAGCACCAGCGATTTTACTGCTTCTACCCAGGTATCGTTTGAGTTCAGGCTTTCTACAAGCTGCCATTTCTCGCCGCCGGCGTGCTCAAACATTTCCTTAAATTCTTCGCCTACTTCTATAGTTGTCTCCAGGCAGTCGGCTACAAAGGCAGGGCTAAATGCCAGCACTTTTTTGATACCTTTTGCAGGAAGCGTTTTCAGGACTTCGTCGGTATATGGTTGCAGCCACGGGTCTTTTAACAGGCGGCTCTGGAAGGTAACTGTGTACTGGTCTTCGCTTATGCCAAGCTGCTCGGCTAATAACCGTGATGTTGCAAAGCAGGCAGCACGGTAACAGTATTTATTGCGCTTGTTATAGCTATTGCAGCACGTGCCCAGTTTACAATAACCTTTATCGCTGCCCTTTAAAACCTGTCTTTCCGGCAAACCGTGGTAGCTGAAGATCACATGATCATAAGTATCCTGTGCCATATGCTGCTTGCCTAGTTCAGCAAAGGCATTTATAAAGCCCGGATCATCGCAGAAAGAAGAAATAAAGTTTATGCTCGGGATAACCCACCACTCTTTTACGATCTCCATTACCTTATCCTGCACCGACCCCGTGGAAGCTGCCGCATATTGCGGGAACAGTGGTAACACGATAATCCTGTCTACACTTTTATCGCGCAGCTCTTCTAAAGCACTTTGTATACTAGGGCTCTGGTAACGCATACCAAAAGCTACATGGTAATTATCGCCGAGGGCAACCTGCAATTTCTCTTTCAGGTCTATGCCATGATAAAGCAACGGTGAACCACGTTCAGTCCAAAGCTCTTTGTAAACCTTTGCCGACTTTGGAGCCCGGAAAGGAGCAATCACACCATTTATCAGGAAAAAGCGCCCAACCGGGTTTATATCAATCACGCGTCTGTCCATCAGGAATTCGCGCAGGTATTTTCTTACATCAGGGGTTTCTGCTGTGTCCGGAGTGCCGAGGTTTACCAGTAAAACGCCTATTTTACCTATATTTTTTTTGCTCATGTAAAGTATAGATGCTTATCAGCTTCAAAGATACAAACTATAAATCTATCAGTTTTATGAGAAATATCACTGTTCTTAAACAGCATGTACTGCTTATTAAAAATTAAGTACGGAAAATGTTTATACTTACAGCAACTATAAGTACCAAACAACTAAGCCATAAACTATAAAAACCGGTATTGCTTCGGCCTGGATCAGAACAACTATAGTTGGTATAGCATGCCCGGACTAAACTACCAGCTATGGTTTAAGAGTGCAACTATAAATGGCATTACAAACTATAACCTGAAGCCACCCGAACATAAAAACGCTTGCTTGCCGTATTACAACCCAAACAAACCGTAACCTATGAACTCTCCAACTCCTGCTCAGCTTCCTATCATCGACCTGCACTGCGACCTGTTAGTTTACCTTACCGATGTGCCGGGCTCGACACAGGACAATATGGAAGAAATTGGCTGCTCGCTGCCCTCGCTAACCCAGGGAAACCTAAAGCTGCAGGTAATGGCCATTTACTGCGCTACCGAGCCAGGCAGCACCGACTATGCCAAAAAGCAGAGCGAAGCATTTAAACTGTTAGCCGAATCTGATAATTGCCTAACAACGGTTACCAACCCACAGGAACTACAGCAGGCCTTACAGTCAGATACAACCGGCATGGTAGCAGCCATCGAAAATGCTTCCGGGTTTTGCGAAGAAAACGAACCGCTGGAAGATGGGTTTAAGAAACTGGAAAAGATGATTGAGGATGTGGATCGCGTACTCTACATCAGTATGACCCATAGTTTGGCCAACCGTTTTGGTGGCGGCAACTATACCACGCAGGGCATTACCCGCGACGGAAAAATGCTGCTCGACTACATGCACGGCCGCCGCATTGCTATTGATATGTCGCATACAAGCGATACACTGGCCTATGATATCCTGGAGCATATTGATAAAGAAAACCTGGACATTCCGGTTATGGCAAGTCACTCTAACTTCAGGCAGGTGTGGGAACATGCGCGCAATTTACCTACTGAACTTGTGCAGGAAATTTTGCGCCGCAACGGACTGATCGGCATGAACTTCCTGAGGTCTTTCCTGAACACGGATAATCCTGAAGCAATATTTGAGCACATCAGGCATGGCTTTGCAAACGGTGCGGAGGATGCTATTTGCTTTGGGGCTGATTACTTTTATACCACCGACGAAAAGTACGCTGATCAGCAGCCTTTTTACTTCCCTGACCTGCTGCACGCCGGCGTAAGCTATAGTTACATCCTGAAAGAACTGCAGCAACAGCTTACCAAAGAGCAATTACAAAAGCTGGCTTACAAAAATGCACAACAGTTCTTTGAGCGAATCTGGGCTACACCCTAACAGGGCCTAAACTATACTTTCACGAAAAATAACAACTATAATAAAAAACGCAACAAATTATATATCAAACGCTTACAATTCATCGTTAAAAATATATACTGCAGTTTACCAAACTTTCTATATAGAAGGGTTGCCATATCTCAGGAAATCCCGTATACGCTCAACAGCCTTTTCAAACATAGTCATGCTATACAATTGAGTTTCGTACATTAAGCCGAACCAACATGGATACTCCGGAATATTCGCCTTACTACGTTCAGATAAATGAACTCTACATCGATACAGTAGTAATCGACGATACGGAGTTTATAACCCTGTGGTGCTTTACCATGTTGGATGATGAGTACAAATTCATTTACCTGGGCTGCGACTTTACGCAGTTTAACCAGATACTATTGGCAGCCGGCGAAAAAGGCAAAGAGATATCGCTGCACCTGGCCAACATCCTCAATAAACCCTACGACATACCAACCTTAATACCAATAAAAGAACAGTTTGATGAATATCTCGAACTGCTCGGCTTTGATATTATAGTGTATGAGCCAATGGCTGTGGAAGATGACATGGAAATTGATTTTGATGACGACGATGACACGCCGATTGAAGAAATATTTGGTGCCCGCCAAAACAAAACATCGCAGAAATACCTGATTTACCAGCTCGACAAACTATATCCGTCTAAAGTATTTGAGCCCGAAAAACTGGCTAAAGATAAACTGACCGAGTGCTTTGAAGATGACTCGCTGGAACTAGCCCAACTATACTACGATTACCTGAACGCGATCGAAAACGGCTACGAAGAGGCTGAAGCCCGACAGGTAGCAGGCCTGGAGCGCGAACTGTTCTTCAGAATGGCCCGCAAAGCCTCAGAGCTCTGGAGCTAAAATTCCTCAAACTATAGTTTTTCCACTTCTGTAACGGTATCTGCCTCAGCATAAAACTGTAGCTGGCTACGCAGGCGCGTCCGCATAGTATTCAGCCACTGGCGCAACGCCGGGTCTTCGGTTTCGCTTAATGTTTCCTGGTAACGGTTTAACTGGGCTTTATGGTTAAGCATAAGGTATTCCAGGTAACGCTTCTCAAACTCCTTTCCTTCCAGCAGTTTAAATTCCTCAACCATTTCTTTATCGGAGCCGGTGAGGCTATCCGGCAATTGTATGTGCTTATACTTTTCCGCTATCCTGCGCAGTCTTGTCAGTGCTTTTGAGTGAATGACAAGGGCACTATCGGCAAAAGTAAGCACCATCGAATCCTGAGACTTTTCGGAGGCCAGTTTACTTAACTCGGTTTGCAGCATACTGGTACTGGCAGCATAATCCCAGAACATGGGGCTTGGTTCGTGCCTGTCCAGGGTGTAGGTTACTTCGGTGGTGTCGCTTTGAGTGGTTCTCCGGTTGTCGCAGGCCGGTAGAAAAAGTAATATAAGACCTAAAGCAAAGGGTATCAGCTTATTTGTAAACATGGTGGTGTCGCGGGTTTAACTCTTATAGTACGCAGCCGGCAGCGTAAGTTTATCTATAGTTCTAATTCCACAGAAAAGTACAGCTATACCTTTACAAGCTTAAAACACGCTCGTTTATCAGAAACTATAGCTCTTCCTGACTATAGTCAGGTTACTGTCGCGGCCCTGCTCCGGCACTACATGGGCTGGCCGTGGTTTACGAACAAGCTGATTTGGCAAGCCTATAGTTTGGTCGTAAAGCAACACATTAAGCTTACTGTCCTTACGCATCTTAATATCCAGCATCACTTCTTTGGAAATTGGCAAGCCATGCACACGCAAGAAGTAGAATGTTGCTGTATCAGTTTTAATGGGTTGTAAGGGCAGTGCTTCACCGTTCAGGTTGGCTTCTATAGTTTCATCCGGGTTTTGGGGCTGCAGGATTATTTCCATGTGTGCGGCTCCTGCCGGGGAGCTTAGTTTTAGCTGCAGGAAACGGTCTGCGCCAATAGGTACCTCCTGCGCCAGTTCAGCCACCGGAGCCTGCAGCTTTATAGTTTCAGCTTCGTTTTTCAGGTATTCGCGGGCAGCTATCGGATAAATTTCGAAAAGCGGCGCTGTTGTTGGGTTCGGGAAAAACTGCTGATTCCAGTCGTCGGTTTTTGTAAACGCTGATGCCCAGATGGCTTTATTTGTATCAGCATTAAGGTAATAACTCACGTGGCTGTGCAGTGGTCTTTCAGCGGTTGGTTCTTCGCCGGCCACCGCCTGCGTAATATGTACCGCGCCTGCCAGCAAAAGCAAAAGGGGCAGCAAAGGCAGAAATCTCCAGCTAAAACTACGCTCCAAAACTACCAGCAACGGTACAGCAAGCCCAAGCAGCAAGAGCAGCACAGCCACCATAGCCACAGGCAATTGCAGGGCAAAAATGACAAACAGGAGCTTAACGATCGGGAAAACTATGCATATGGCCGGCAACAGGGCCAGCAGCATCACGATAACATACTGCCAGCAAATCTCCTCCCGTTGGTGCAGATCTTTCAGCAATACCACCAAGGTACCAGCCAGGCAGAACAGCAATGGAAACAGGAACAGGTAAGAAACCGAGGGAACTATAAATAATACTACCAGCAACACCGCAAACCAAACGAGGTAAACACCCAGCAGCAACGAAAACAAACATACCCACCTTAGGGCCAGCCAGGTCAGCAGCATAAACAAGCCCAGCGCTAACAGCAGGTAAGCCATAAAAAAACTATTGCTGCCATACACGCCGTTCTGACTATGTGTATAGGGCAGTAAGCCGGTTACAAAAGCATTCAGCGGTATAAACAACCCGGCAACTATAGCCATCATCAAAAGATACAACATAAAGCTACCTGCCACTTGTAGCATCGTGAATGCTTTCCGCTTCAGCCCAACTATAAGAACTATAAGCAGCAGCACCGAGGCAAGAACTACCCAAACTATAGTTTGCCAAGCCGGGTAATGCACCAACCAGGTTCCGATAGGGTTAAAAAATACTTTGTCTGCTGATTTGGTGTTCTCTAACGGGATATTGCCGAAGTGGCGGGCCAGTGCAAGCATGTTGCTACCGTGGTGCTGCAGGCTGTTCCTGTCCAGGTTTTCGGGCGAGTCGGTTAGTTTATGGTAGTGCACAAAGCCATCTACAAAAGCCGAGTTAACACCTGCGTAGTCTGCCTTCCGGAACACGGTAAAATCGGTATCGTTGGGCATTTTGCGGTACACTTCGTAAGCCAGCGAGTTAGCGATGGGATAAGGAACGGCGGCGGAAAACTGTTCTATCACCCAGCCATTTTCAGGGCTTATCTCGAAGGTCATGCTCGGGCCGCTGTTGCCCCGTGCCTCCACATTAACTATAATACCAACCTCTTTTGCCCATGGGTGCTTTAAAAAAGCTTTGGCGCCATACAAACCATACTCCTCCCCGTCCGTCATCAAAAAGATCACATCATTCTGCAGCGGCTTTCCTATTTTAAGAGCTCTGGCAGTTTCCAGCATGGCGGCTATGCCTGCCCCATCGTCGGCAGCGCCCAGCGTATTTGGTTGCGAGTCGTAATGGGCCATCAGCAACACCGCTTTGCCCTTGCCCTGCCCTTTTAGCCGGCCAACTATATTATACACATATCCCGCCTGCGTTGCACTTACCCCATCATTTACAACTATAGCTTCCTGAACTTCGGGCTGTAAGCCCAGCTGCTGCATCTGGCTGAATAGGTAGTTGCGCACTTCAGCATGGGCTGCGGTGCCCATGGCGTGTGGCTGTTTTGCTATTTGCTGTACATGCCCCATGGCCCGCAGTGCCGAAAAATCAGTGGCAGGCGCACTGGCCGGCAATGCCTCCGGCGCCCGAACCAAATAAATACTGAGCAACGCAAAACCGGTAAGCGCTAACAGCAGAAATGTAGCAATGGCATAGTTACGATGGCGCATAGTATAATGTAGAGCATGTTTAAAATTCATCCTTTGCGCTGCAAACCATTCATAAAGGAACCTGACTTCATCTTTTTATCGCCACGTAGCGCTGCTATGCGGCTCAAAAAATATTTCGCCAGAACCCTTTCTGTCTGATTTTCGCATGCAAAAACGAAATTAAACATGCTCTTATCAGCAAAGTATATAGCTGTCCGAATATAACGATAATTCAGAAAATGAGGCTGTTAGTGTAAATAAAAAAGGCTTCCGGCATAGCGTACCGGAAGCCTTTTAATACACTTGATGCGTGTTATTCTATAATGGTATAGGCGTCGTCGTCTTTCAGATCGCTCTGACGAAGATGCACCGGTTCTGTTTTCTTTCGCAGTTTCATGTTCAGCATCTCTACCAGCAGCGAGAAGAACATCGCAAAATAGATGTAGCCTTTCGGTATCTCCACGTGGAAAGCTTCGGCTACCAGCATCACCCCGATCAGGAGCAGGAACGAAAGCGCCAGCATTTTTATAGTTGGGTGCTTGTTCACGAAATCGCTTACATACTTGGCAAACAGCAGCATGATAACCATCGAAATAATTACCGCTATGATCATAATCGTCACGTTATCTACCAGGCCAACTGCTGTTAAAATAGAGTCGAAAGAGAACACGATGTCGATGAGGATGATCTGAATGAGGATTTTGCCGAGTGTGACCGACTGTTTTGCAGTGCCATGTGTCTCCTCTTCGCCTTCCAGTTTGTTATGTATCTCGGTAGTACTTTTAGCAAGCAGGAACAGACCACCAGCAAACAGAATCAGATCCCGGATCGATACGTTCAGCACATCAGCTGTAAATGGCAGATCTAACGTAAACAGAGGCTCTTTTGCCTGCACAATGTAGCTGATAAAAAGCAACAGTATCACCCTGAATACAAGCGCCAGCATCAAACCTATCGTCCGGCCTTTAGCCTGTTGCTCTTTTGGCAGCCTGGCAACTATAATCGAGATAAACACAATGTTATCTATACCCAGCACCACCTCCATAAAGGTTAGCGTAAGCAAACTTATCCAGGTATCCGGGTTAGCAAAAATCTCCATATAGCAAATGGCTGATGATTAAATTGTTGAATAGTTGAAGGCCGGATAGTTGAATTGTTAGCTGTTGCGTGTTTCCTCGTTGGCAACTTCCCCAACAATCAGCAATTCAACATGCAGCAATTACGTTTTAGCTTTTCATGTTCACAAACTGCAAGGGCATCCCGATCTCTTCGGAATTCCCGCGCAGCACAGCTATTATCTGCTGCAGGTCGTCTATTTTCTTGCCGGTTACGCGTATCGTTTCGTCCATTATCGCCGCCGACACTTTCACTTTGCTGTCTTTTATCAACTTCATTATTTTTTTAGACGACTCCTTATCGATACCGGCTTTTACTTTGATATCTTTTTTGACCATGGCGCCGCTCTGGTAAGCTTCCTTCGAGAAATCAAGGGCAGTTGCATCCAGTCCCTGCTTCACCATCTTGCTCATCAGCACATCTTCGGCATGCTGCACGCGCATGTCGTTCTCCATCACAATCTTCACCTCGCTAGCCTTTTTATCGTATTCCAGGCTGCCTTTCGTGTCCCTGAAATCGTATCGGTTCATGATCTCTTTGCGGGCCACATTTACGGCGTTATCCATAACCTGCGGATCTACTTTGCTTACAATATCAAAAGATGCCATAGTTCTTCTTGTGCTTTATACTTTAAAAGTTGATTTACCTGAAATGAACTAACAAAGTTATTCCTAAATACTGAATTGTTATATTGCCGCATCACGATATTTACGTATTTGCAGAAAGGCTGCCCTGTAGTTGAAGGAAAGAACCAGTATAAGAATGGTCAACTATAGTTTCATCAGAGAAGTAAAGTTTACTTTGGGCGTGTCGGCAGGCCGTCGGGCTTTCGCCTGTACTCCTCGCTACCGCTGCGGGGTGCCGGCTCTATCCCTCACGCAAAAAGCCATCGTTTTATAAAAACAGTAATTACTAAACCATGCATATAACAGAGCCATCTACTCCAGAGCAATTCCAGCATTACTACCGCCTGCGTTACCAGACCCTGCGCCAGCCATGGGGCCAACCCGAAGGCAGCGAACGCGCTCCCGACGATGATACTGCCATACATGCCATGCTGGTTAACGATGCCGGCGAAACTGTAGGCGTATGCCGCATGCACCTGCAAACCCCACACGAGGCACAATTACGTTTTATGGGCATACACCCCGGTTACCAGGGAAAAGGATTAGGAAAGCTGCTGCTGGATTACCTCGAAGACAAAGCCCGAAGCATGGGAGCCCAGACTATAGTGTTACAGTCCCGCGAAAAAGCAGTTAGTTTTTATGAACGCAACGACTACCATGTAACTGAAAAAACCCACCTGCTTTTTGGCAGCATCCAGCATTATAAAATGGAGAAGCAACTATAGTTTCTCCCTATCTTTTAGACGTAAGGAAGAGTTTGGATACTATAGAATATGTTTTGTCATCCCAAATAAAGCCGAGGGATCTTATATGTCTTATAGTTCCTCTTTTGTCATTTCGAGTATAGCGAGAAATCTATCTCAGCCTATTGTTCACTACTCTACAATCTAAACCAAGCCCTTTCCTTCATAGCTACTTTCAATCCTGGGAGCTTTACTCATCTACAGTTTCAATCTGGCTTTAGTGCCCTCACGGCCGGGAGGCCTCGTCTTTGGGTATCGCGCGGTGTACATTTGCTTTGCTCCTAACGTCGCAATGCCTGACGGCACCAGAAATCTACAAGGCGCTCAACCCAAAGGCTGAGAAGTTTCTCATAGCTATAGTTTGTCTATAGTTTGAACCTGCTCGCTCCGAGATTGATCGAGGCTATAATTCCGAAGGGACAGGTGAACCTGTCCTGTTCGTGGACTATAACTATGTAGATTCAGATTTCTCCTTTCGTCGAAATGACAGCTTGGAAAGGAAGTAGCAGAAAGTCCCCCTTTGAAGGGGGCAGGGAGGATGACAAACAGTAACTATAGAATGAATACCACAAACCATTGCAATGACAGAATTGTCCCCTTGAGGGGACTATAGGGGTGTTAAAGCGTCAACTATAGAACGACACCTCAAACTATAGCAAAAGCCTAAAAAGCTCCCCGCCTTATACTATTGAATACGCAAGTTTGAAGGTAGCTAGCATAGCTCCGAAGGATGATTAAGCAACAACTATAACTATAGTTTAAATTACTCTCCCGCTCGCTTTGGCTTTAGTAACTGCCGGTTCTTATCATAAAGGCCTACCAAAATGCTGTTGCCTTCTCCTTCTACACGCAGGCCGCCATATTCTGCAGCTTCAAAAGTTTTAGCCTGACCTTCTTCAAAAAAGTAGGATTCTGCGCCAAGGTTAAGTGCCCAGTTACCTTTGTTGTATTTCAGCAGCAGTTCGCCATCGTGCAGCGGTTCTTTTTCGGGTTGATAGCGTACCAGCTGCGCTACCTGCTGCGCATCGAGTTTCACGATGGCATAACCCCTGCTCTTGAGTTTGTCCAGGTTTGGAGTCTGGCTGATGGCGTAGCTCAGGCGCATGTAATCGCCCTGCATAAGCGAGCGCGGGTCTACGGGTGCCAGTTTAAGCAATACCAGCTTACCGTTTTCCAGGGTATCTTCTTTCTGTACCACCGACCAGCTAAAAAGTGCCAGTACCAACACCAGGTTTACCAGCACAACTATAGTTTTCAGGTTATTTTGCATGGCTGCTGATGTAACGGTTCAGTAAGTATAGGCCACCTAAAAACAGGCAGCCGGTAAGCACCAGAATACCTGATTTTGCCAGCAGCGTGAGGTGTAAATTATAGTAATACAAAATGATAAAGTAGCCCAGCGCCAGCAAACCAACTATAAAACTAATCCGGTGCCCGATGTAAAAGCTAGACAACACGATAAGCAAAGCCCCGGCAATGCTGGGTGTACCTATAGTTGGCGCTAACATAATCAGGCAGCAGGCATAAACTATAGTTTGGGTTTTATAATCAGTAACAGCGTTTTCCTGCATTATGCGGCGTAACACAAACAATAAAGCAACTGCTAACAGTATAGTTGAAATCCAAACGTGATTAATTCTGTCTGCATCAAATTCCTGGTGTGATAAAAGGATAAGTACGCCAACCAGCGAGAAAACTAACCCCATGCGCACGGGACCATAAAGTTTGTTCAGTTTCGGGCTTTGTGAGATGAGTTTTGCCTCTAATAAGCTCAAATAAGTAAGTGTTGCCGCGGATAAACCTACAAACACATGCAGCAGATCCGGAAGATTAAAAATGTATGGCAGGCTCATTAAACTGCCATTCAGTACCAGCACCGATAAAAAAACCAGCACCGTACCTTCCGACACAAGTATAAAAACAGCCGCTATAGCTGCCAGGGTTAAAGCCAGTGTTGTATCATTGCTCAGTTCACTAACTCCCATCCCGAAAAGCAGGTAACCGGTAATGTTCAGTGATACACTTACAGAACTCAGCAAGAGGTCGTCGCGCAGGCGGTTTAATATTTCGGAGCCAACTATAAAAGCTACGCCAAACACCAGCATCGCTACATTAGAGTTATAAAGCCCGGTAGTAAACAGGAAGCCCATAAAAAAAAGCGTAGCCAGGAATCCCCCGAAAATGGTAAGCAGCTTTATGGGCAGGTTAGTGTAAAGCGATGAGCTGAAATGCGCCTCGGATTCAATTTTAGCAGCATCAAACGCGAAGCTATCGCCCTCCTGCTGTGCTATAGTTTGCAGCACGCGCTGCAGTTTATCGTTACTGAACTGTGCCATGCTACTTGCGGTTAATTTGAATGATGTTACGAATAAGCAGCGTGATGCTTCCGATCACAAACAGGCAGGCGAACAAGAACACGCCAACCGGATCAGACCCAGCCAGGCGTACAATGCCTGCAGCCACAACTATAATCAAACTGAAAGGAATAACGCTGAGGTAAAACAGGTCTCTGGTGCGGAGCCCGTGCCAGATGCCAGCCGAATAAGTAATTGCCGCCAGTATAAAACACAGTCCATAATCCACCCTGAAATTATCGTATATCGCCACAACCATGCTCATCGTCAGGGGCACAACAGCCGCCAGCGCCATCACCCTCGGAAACCGTTTGTGCGAACTCCGGATTATATTGCGCGCATGCAGCACTTCCCAAACTATAGCCGCTGCCGCATTTATCCCGAAAAGTATATTCACGACATAGTTGAACGGCATGTTGGTAGCTACCTGGTTAATGTAGAGTATAAACGTGGTGTTGATAAGCACTAACAATATAAGCCACAAGGGCTGGAATCGTGAAACCACTACCCAAAGCACCACACTCATCGTCCAGCCCAGGAAGAAGTCGTAGGCGTTGGCTCCGGTCTGGTAAATCTGTCCGAACACGGCAAATAGTACCCCGGTTAACATAACACTGGCCGTGAGTAGCACATTTTTCACCTCTTTGCTCCGGTTGCTGAACACGGCTGCCAACGTAACTATAAGCAGCAGAAACTCCAGTAAACCCAGCTTGAAGAATTTGTGCATATCGGCCCAGTTATAGGCGAAAAAGAATACGACACCGGCAACTATAAAACTCCCGCCAAGCCCCAGCAAAAACAGCTGCAGGAACTTTATCCAGTCTTCGGTACCGGTATATACTTTTTCTTTCCGGAGCCAGTGGGCTATGCTTTCTCCACGCCAGTTACTGTGCCGGGCAATGGTATAAATAAGATCACGGGTAATTTTCTGCATCTATTTAAATAGCTATACTATAGTAATTTACGAAATCAACTATAACGGATCAATATGCTTACTTCTGAAGTTTTTGCAGCACTTTGGTAAGCCGCCTGTGCTTGGCATCCTGTGTTACTTCAGGTAATCTTTCAGAAAGGATGCGGACCATTTCCAGTCTATAGTTGGGTGCAACTATAGTTGCGGTATTTTCGGCATAGGTTGGCAGTTGGTTTACAGGCGCATCTTTCAATTGGTCCAATAGCAGTGCAATACAATCGTCGGTGTAAGCGGGTATGGCTGCAAGTATGGTCAGTATTTTAACAGTGTGGTCCTTGGTGATAACCGAGCCTTTGGCAGCTGCATCCAGTATTGCGCTTAAATTGTTGTAAAGTATAGTTGGCGCCACCGGGGCAAGGGCGCTTAAAGCAGCCATCGCGCCCCACACCATGCGGTTGTTATTGTGCTGCAGCAACCCTACCAGTTCCGAAGTATAAGGCACCACCAGCTCCGGGCTCAGTTTGCCTGTCTCTTCCAGCACTTTTATGGCATCGCTCTGTATGTTTTTATCTTTGTGCTGCAGCAGGGAGACCAGTTCCGTTACAGCTGCGGCATTGTTGGCTTCGGCTATAGTTCGGGCCAGTTGTTTGTTCGGCTCTTCGTCGCGGCGGTTCAGGCTGGTGGCCAGTTTATCAATTACAGGCATCTTACTTTCTGAATTCTACCAGGGCCTGCTGTGTCATGATCATTTTAGATTGCAGGGCAAGGCCATATTTCTCTTGCAGCTCTGTCTTCAGTTCCTGGAAGCTCTTTTTACTGAAGGTAAAGTTATACCTGCCTGCTGCTGTTGTTTTATCGGCCAGCACGACGTTGTATTCTCTCTGCAGGGCAGTCAGCAGTTCGGCAACGGTCACGTTCTGCATTTCAATTCCTTTTCTATCCACCCTGACTTCCGATGTTTTGTCGCCTCTGCCAGATATATTGGCTGCCAGAGCTGTTATGTTCTCAACTTCCACATCCCACATTTCCTTTTCTACCTGAGCTTTGGTTACATCAAACTTATACAGTTTCTGCAGTTCGGAAAGGATGTCTGCTTTGGTTTTGTTCAGGTCCGGCGACTGGCTTTTATAGTACAGGTTCACCGCTCTTGTTAATTTACTGCCAGTGTTGTTTTGTACAGATACTTCTTCTATTTGAAGCAGTTGCGTGATCGCATCGTTTAGCTTTACGTTTTCAAAAGCTGCAGTATCATGTGCTAGCATGCTTTTGGAATCTGCCGTTTTATCATACCGAAAATGCTCTTCCACTTTCAGACTATAGTTTTCGTTGCTGATGTTCAGTTTTTCTTCCAGCTGACTCATAAACAAAAGCCCAGATCCCAGAAAAACAGCATTATGCGCCGCATGCAAAAAGAAGCCCCAGAAGAAGCCATACTTTACGCGCATATACCCTATCGACAAGCCTGCCCAGATCTGCGGCGCGATCAGTATAGGAATTAAAATCAGTGCCAGCGATGCATAATTAAAATTAGTATAGTTGGTAATGTGCACTAACCCGAAAAGCACAGCTACACTGTAAAACACTGTCGCATATACCCGTGGCCATACGCGTTCCAGAAATTCGCCGATTGCATAACTGTTCATCAGGTAAATCACCATCAGCACACCTAATACAAATGCCGCACCCAGTGCCCAGAGCAAAGGCATCATTTTAAAAGCAAAGATCCCTGCCGCAAACAGCAATACAAATAATAAAAAAGTGAAGTACCCTCTCCGGAACCTGAGCCCTGTTCTGAATATCAATTCCTCTGCAAATGGCACAATGATAATTCCCAAAAGCAAGGCTCCCCATAACGGAAAACTACGGACCAATTCAGCCACAGCATGCCCGTCGTATTTATGCCAGCCCAGCAATTCTACAAGGTTTATCAGTCCCATAAAAACAAACGTAAGCAACACATCGAGTACAAGCACTCCGAAAAGCACCTTCAGTTTACCCGGAACCTGCATATCAGGAACAGGCGTGTCAGAAGGATTGCGCAGAAAGCCGAGCAGGTCGGTGGCAGTTTGTTTCAGGTTTAGCGTAAATGTTTTAAGCATGTTTTCAGGGGTTTGTTACTAACTATAGATGGATTACTGCTTTCAATATAGTAAAATCCCTATACAAACTTGCGTTAAGGCAACAAAAAAACGGCAGCTGCTATAAAGCGACTGCCGTTCCTGTAGTTATTCCTTAAATTACTTCTTAGCTGTGGTAATTTTAACCGGTACAGCCATATCTTCCCAGCTCAACAGCAGCCCCTCAGAAGTTACATCATATTTCAGGCGCTCGTTCATGGTAGGCGCTTTGCGCGGGGTTACTGTTACGCGCAGGGCATCCTGCTTTTCATCGTATTGCGTACCCCACTGCTTGGCAGTTTTGTTGAAGATCACGGTCCATTTATCTTCAGCAGGTATAGTGTAGAAACTATAGGTTCCTGCTGCTAGCGGCTTTCCTTCTACCATCACGGCTTTATCAAAAGTAACCGTAGTAGCCTCGTTTGCACCAGAGCGCCAAACCTGCCCATAAGGCACTAACTCGCCCCAAATGGTACGGCCTTTAACCGACGGACTGCTATAGTTTACAGTTACCGTTGCATCGCCTACTTTACCGGTGGCGGTTGCAGGCGGGCTAGCCTTTGGTTTTGCGTCCTGTGCTATGGCGGTTGTCGTAATTACCATGGCCAGCAACAACATCAGGAAATTAAAAATACGCGTGTTCTTCATAATAATTTCTTTTAAAGTGAAAGTTAATAATGGTTTTTTACAAGCAACCTTTATCATACGAAACTAACGCGGAAGAGATATTGCAAAGTATAAAGCGGCCAAACTATAGTTGCGCTCGAAAGCCGTTCGTTTTTTCCTGCTCAGATTTCCTTCAGAATTGGGTAGTAAGTTTACAGCATTGATTCATTATTTAACTTAAAACCAATAGATTATGAAGACCCTATTATTTGCATTCATATTTGCAGGAAGTACCGCATTAGCCGTTAACGCACAGGATGTAGCTACCAAAGATGTACCTTCGGCAGTAGCATCTGCCCTTAACCAGAAGTTTGCCAATGCTACTGATCTTGACTGGGAAATGGATGGAACAAACTATGAAGCCGACTTTGACGTGAACCGCGTGGATCACAACGTACTCATCGACCCTTCCGGTAAAATACTGATGACCAAGCGCGACATTCAGAAAAAAGACCTGCCACAGGCTGTTAGCAATGCCATTAGCCAGAACCACAAAGGCCTTCGCCTCGACGACATGGAGCTGCTGGAAAAAGATGGCACCACCTATTACCAGGTAGAGCTGGATGACAAAGCCGGCGACAAAAAGCTTGTATTTACAGCCGATGGCAAAGAAGCAAGCAACATCACTTTCTGGGACTAACCCACAATTTTGATCATAAAAAGCGCCTGTAACTATAGTTGCAGGCGCTTTTTATTGCGTTTTATAGTTGTTCCCGAGGCTATAGTTTGGAACACTAAAAAACGCATGCATAAGTTAAACATCCTTTAGTAATAGCACTTATCTAGTATGATTAGGATATAAAGCACACTTTAAACTATTTTGTCTTTTTTAACTGGCTGATCTTCTCCAGGTTATTTTTGCTATTCTTAAGCGTAGATGTATCCTGGCTTATAGTTGCCAATTCAATGGCTTTGTTAAACTGCTGTTCAGCCAGCTTCAGTTTACCTTGTTGCATTAGGGCTTCACCATAGCTATCGAACGCGTTGGCCGACTCCGCAAACTGTACCGTGTTGTACTTAAAAATGAGAACTGCTACTGCCATACTTTCAGGCTTACTAAGTTGCTGGTAAGCAATTGTGTTTATAGTTCGCTCCCCGAAACCTGATGATTTTAAGGCTTCAAACACCAGTGCTTCTGCCTGTTTATCTTTCCGTTTTGAAAGGTAGGTAGTGGCTTCTGTTAACTTATTGCCTAGCTGGGCCATTTTAGCCTCGTGGTCCTCTCTGACTTTTTGCTTTGTAGCTGCCTGTATCACCTGGTTAATCGCGCTCACCACTAACTGCGGTTCTTCGCGATGAATATTATGTCCGCTGTTGGCTGTAACTATGTGCGCACCGCTGGTAAACTGACTAAAAAACTCACTATGCAGCTTTCTCCAGATCGCTACACCTTGTGGCTCATGTAAAAACAATTCCGGATTTGCTCTTTCCTGTACGGAGGTGAGCACAACGGCTGGCACCTGCGGCAATACCCCAAAATCCGGCAACACGGCTCTTTCAAATATCCCGTTAATCAACTCATTTTCCTGCTTAAACTTAGCCGGCATAAAGCTGTTCTGCAGTTCAACATCTTTCATGGCTTTGGCAGGATCAGCCTTTTTTAATTCCTGCATCATTTTCTCATGTGCCGGGTCTACAAACACCAACCCTTTTACTTTTTCAGGGTTTAGAGCAGCATACCCCCGAATAACGAATGCGCCATACGAATGCCCAACCAGGATAAACGGTGCTTTCAGGTTTGCCTTTTCGATGAGTGTAGTTAAACTGTGTACCGCCTGCTCCAGCGTCTGCGGATTTGGGTTAGGTTCCGACTTACCTGTTCCGGCCCTGGAGTAGAGCATTACCTGGCTGGTATTCATCACTTCAGAAGCCACATTGCCCCATACTTTATAGTCTGTTCCGAAGCCGGACTCGAAAATAACGGTATAGTCTCCTGAGCCAGCCTGTATCATTTCCAGCGAGTGGCCTCCGACATTTACCAGTTTAGTTTGTTGTGCTGTTGCCAGCGTCAGGCTTCCGAAGAAGAAAAGCAGGGGTAGAATCCTTTTGATGTTCATAGTTTTAGTTTGTAGGTGAAGTATAACCAGTACTGAGATTGGACTAAGCCAGCCGGTCAATATCTGTTAGATGCGATATATAAGAAGTAGGTTGCCTGACAGGAATTAAATCTGGAAGATGATGCTGAGCTGTATATATATCCGGATGGCTACGTACGTATAAGCCTTACTATTTTACTCTACATGCGCGTACTCTGGAATTACCTGCAGCCCCACCGCGGACTGGTTATAGTATCACTTGTTCTTGCCGGCATCAGCCAGATACTGGCCCTCGTCGATCCTATCATTTTTGGGGAGATCATAGACAAGTATGCCACGCCACCCTTTACCATGACCAGCGAAGAACGTGTGAGGGGCGCCTTGTGGCTAATGCTTTTGGCAGTTATAGTTGCGTTGCTCTCACGGCTGGCCAAAGCTTTCCAGGAGTATTTCACGAACCTGGTGGTGCAGAAATTTGGCGTGCAGATCTTTAACGATGGCCTGAAGCAAACCCTGAAACTATCCTACCAGGAGTATGCTGATCAGAACAGCGGCGAAACGCTTTCCATACTCCAACGTGTGCGACGCGACACCGAGCGTTTCATCAATGCTTTTATCAACATCCTGTTCTCGTCTATAGTTGGGGTGGGGTTTCTGGTATGGTATGCGGTAACCAAACACTGGGCGCTGGTTCCAATTTTCGTGATCGGTATTCTGGTATTAGGCGGATTAACCAGTTTGCTGAGTGCCAAAATCAAGACCATGCAGCGCTCCATCAACCGTGCTTCCAATAAAATGTCGGGTGTGATAACCGAGTCGTTGCGCAACATTGAGCTGGTAAAAAGCCTCGGCCTTACCTATCCCGAAATACGCCGCCTCAGGGAACATACTGAGCGTATCTTTCAGCTCGAAATGGCCAAGGTAAAACAGGTTCGGACGCTCTCTTTTTTGCAGGGCACGGCACTTAATTTGTTAAAACAATCCATTCTTTTCACGTTGCTCTGGCTCATTTTCCGGGATGTGCTTACGACCGGTGAGCTGATCTCGATGCAGTTTATTTCGGTAAGCATCTTTGGACCGCTGCAGGATTTGGGCACCATTATACTTACCTACCGCGAAGCTGAAGCATCGTTACAGAATTTTGACGAGTTGATGAACAAACCGGTAGAAACCCGACCGGAATCTGCCATAGACATCGGCCCGTTACAACAGCTGCGTTTCGAAGATGTGGTATTTCACCACAGAGGCGCAAAGCAAAATGCCTTGGATGGCATCTCGTTCGAAGCCAACTCCGGCGCTACGATTGCGTTTGTGGGCCCGTCAGGTTCGGGTAAATCTACGCTGGTAAAATTGCTGGTGGGCTTGTATAAACCGGTTAGCGGCGAAGTATACTATAACAACTACCCTACCCACGAGATCTGGCTGAACGAAGCGCGCCGGCAACTGGGCTTTGTTACCCAGGAAACCAACCTTTTCTCAGGAACTATAAAAGAGAACCTACAATATGTAAAACCCGATGCTACCGACAAAGAAGTGCTGACCGCGATGCAAAAAGCATCTGCCACTAACCTGCTGGCCCGTTCTGAAAAAGGCATCCATACACAGATTGGGGAAGGCGGCCTGAAAATGTCGGGTGGTGAAAAACAGCGTCTTTCCATTGCCCGTGCCCTTATCCGTAACCCGCGCCTGCTTATTTTTGATGAAGCCACCTCTGCCCTGGACTCGCTTACTGAAGAAGAAATTACCACCACAGTAAGAGAGATTTCCGCATCAAGAGAACAGATAACGATACTGATAGCGCACCGCCTGAGCACGATTATGCACGCCGACACCATTTTTGTGCTGGAGCGCGGAAAGATAGTAGAGCAGGGCAACCATGCAGAATTACTGGAGCAAAAAGGCCTGTATTATGCGATGTGGCGCCAGCAGATAGGGGAACGTAAGGTAGAATTGATAAGATAGCCTCAGCAGCGGTTGCTGCAACTTTAGCAGAAGCATGTCTGTATGCAACTATAGTTAATAAACTATACCTATGAAACTGATACTCACGAAATTATACCTGGCAGGAATTATATGCCTGTTGGCACTGGCCTCATGCGGCTCCGATTCGGCAGACGGCAACTATAACCGCACTGCAGATGATGATCTGATAGAAGAGCAGGTAGACAGCGACACCAAAAACTCCATAGACAGTGTAGCACAAGCCACTACCGAAGGCAACATCCTTTATCCGCTTCCGGACACCTTAACTAAGCTGCTGCAAAAGCGATCAAAGCCAACCAAAGTAGCAACCCTTACCGACCAGACTATGGCAAACAAGCGCTTGCAAATAGATAACCCACTTTTCCTGCGTGGTAACCTAAACGACAACAAAACTCCCGATTATGCAGTGCAGGTACTGCAAAACGACTCCATTCACATCATCGCGTTCCTGGATTATACCCAAAATGCCCGCGAAGTGAAAGTAGCTGCCTACCCTGCCCAACAACTGAACAACCAATACTATAGCACCTACCAGCTAAAGCTCGCCCCACAGGACTCGCTAGTGCGTAACCCACGCCAACAGAAACTGACGAACCTGAAAACAGATGGCATCTCGGTGATAAAAGATAACCGCACTACGATGTATGTATTGCAGAATGGCCGCTTTATCCCTTTCGATGCGCAGGAATAAACTATAGCTGGCAAACATGCTTCTAAAAACCGATTTATAAAACTGACAGGCATTAAAGAAGTATCTTTGTTGCATCTATCAGTCACAATTCCTGTATGCCCGCTTCCAACAAACCTGTTCCTAACCTAACGCCCCAGATTTCCACCTCTGCTGAGCGCAAGCTTAGTAAGCTGCAGCAGGAGTTTAACCAGAAGACGGAGCAGATAGAACTACTGAAAAAGGAGATAGCCACCCGTCGCGAAAGCATGAACCTGGCCCAGAAGCGCATTGAAAAGGAGCTACGCCCCATCATACTGCAACAACTGGAAAAGCGCGTGGAGTTAGCAAATTTATTAGACCAGGCTTTTTCCCTTCCCATCTTCAGTATCCGGGAGAAGTTAAAAATATCGGCCCTTATTGAGAACATCACTTTCGATCTGATCTCGAACTATGAGCGCAGGGATATGATTGAACTGCACGACCGCTACGCCGAGTACACGTATGCCGAACGCACTGCTTTCACTGCCGAAGACCCCGATGAAACTATAGCTGACGACGAACTAACTATAGAAGATGACTTTGATGACCTGGATGATTTTGAGCGCATACAGGCTCAACTGGACCGGGAACGTGAGCAACGTGAACAGGAAAAACAGAACCGCCAGAAGAATCGCAAAACCAAAGCGCAACGAGAAAAGGAAGCCCAGGCAAAAGCCGAGCTCAGCAATATCAGCAAGGCCAGCCGCCGTGTGTATACCGAACTCGCCAAACAACTGCACCCCGATAAAGAACAAGACGAAACCAAGCGCGCCTGGAAAGAGGAAGCCATGAAACGCGTAACCCAGGCCTATCACCACGATGACTTTTTTGAATTGCTGCGGCTGCAAATGGAATTTATGCAGGAACAAGGTCAGGCTTTGGATACCCTACAAGATGAGCAACTGCAATACTATGTCAAGATCCTGACCGATCAACTGGATGAGCTGAAAGCAGAATTTCAAGACTTAGCAAACGGCCCGGACGCTGGTTTTTACACCCGATTCTGCGGTTCTCCAAAACAGATGGACCAGAAATTTAAATCCGCCAAAGAAGACCTGACCCTCGAACTGGAGCAGTTAAAACAAAACGTCCGAACCCTGCAGGATGATCCGCAAATGATCAAGGTGATTCTGAAGTAAGATTGAGTACCGGTTTACGGTAATATCACTACTCTTTCGGAATTGTAATCCGGAAGAGGGGCTAAAATGCAGCTGAAATCGGGATGCACCTGGAAAAGGTATTCGAGCGTGAAGACTCGCCCTGGAGAATTTATCTGTATTCTATCTAAGTTGAGATCTGCCTATCACAGTCCAAAGGTTCCGGAGAACTATAATTGTACGTTCAGGTAATCTTCCATCACTTCAATAATCTCTAACGGAGCACTTAGGTTGGGGCAATGCCCGGTTGCTTTCAGCCTGACAAGAGTTGAGTCTTTAATATACTTATGTACATAGGCTCCTACTTCATCCGGTGCTATTACATCTTCGGCACATTGCATAATCAACGCCTCTGCTCTTAATTTAGGTAAGTCGGTCCTGTTATCTGAGAGAAAAGTCACTTTTGCAAATTGCTTAGCGATGTCAGAGTCTGTGTTGCAAAAGCTTCTTACAAGTTCTTCACCCAGAGAGGGAGTTTCAGGGTTGCCCATGATTAAGGGTGCAAACGTGTCGGCCCAGGTAAAGTAATCATGTTCCATGAATGCCAACATTGTCAGTACATCCGCACGATCAAATCCTCCTACATAATCACCATCATTTATATAACAGGGAGATGGACCAATCAATATCATTTTTTCAAAGAGTTGAGGCTCCTCAATGGCGCTTAGTACGCCCATCATGGCACTGACCGAATGTCCTACAAATATGATATCATCCAGTTCAAGTGTTTGACAAATTTCTACAATATCAGATGCATACCCGTTTAGCGTGCCATATTTGGTTTTATTGTAGGCAGTTGTATCTGAGTTACCCGCTCCTACATGGTCGAAAAGCAGAACCTTGTAATGCTGCTGAAATGCTGGTGTTACAAAGCGCCACATGGTCTGATCGCAACCGAAACCATGCCCAAACATGATCGTTTCTTCGCCATGCCCAAATAATTTTACATTATTCCTCTTGATTACATCCACCACATCAACTCATCAGCAGTTTAACAAAGCTGAACATAAGGTTATACGGCTCTGCAACAGGATTAATCCATTATTTAATAATATTCTACAAATATTAAATAAACTATCGCTTTTAAAGAAGCAAAACAGGTAGTTAGAATGAATGGAAGGCAAATAATATTTTTATTAGCTAGAATAGCGGCCACAAACGAGTTCTATGTCTAGGCTTGTGATAAAGGAGCTGTTAAATCCTTTATTTCCACCTGAAGTTCCTGAGCGAATGGCTCTAGTTTCAATAAAGCAATTTCTTTTGTGCTGTCCTGCGAAAGCAAGATCTTCGTCTCATCTTCCAGCCACAAAAAGCCATCAAAAGATGTAGAAGCGGTTTGTCTCCACGAGTGCCTTGAAGCTCGATGTATAGTTCTGTTCTTCTTTAAGAAAATACACTTCACACCAGGATAGGGCTCTTTTTTCCCGAACGTCTTTCCCAATACATTTACACCTAAGCAATAAGCACCTTCATAAAAATTTATTTCAAGGCATTTATAGAATAGAAAGGGAAGAATGCCAAAAGCAACAAGCATTAAGCCTGAATAGGGTTGGCTAAAGCTTAGCGCAGTTCCGCCTACAACTATAACTCCAGCACATATTTTGGTGCTTAACCCCATAGGCTCTGACAGTCTGTAACGTAGTAAAGGTGTTTTCATAACATCAAGTTATCATTCTATAGCTATAGTTTATCCCTGGTTTAAAATAAAAATGAAGGAGTTATCCCGCAACCTTCTCTCCCAACTCCCAGTTCTGATAAAACATTATCTTGTAGTATCTTTGTAAAGAAGACTTACCAGCAGAACACGGCTATACGATAAGCCCTGTGTTCTGCCTTTCTTGTTTTGTAATAGAGCTGAATGAAAGTATCTGACTTTTTAGAACTGTACCGCTTAGATGGCATGGTGCAAACTATAGCCGAGCGCCTGAAAACGAATAACGCATACCGCCTTCAACTCAAAGGCATAGCCGGCAGCTTAGATGCTGTACTAGCATCGGCGGTGTATACTATAAATTACCAGCACCAACTCTTCATCCTGCACGATAAAGAAGAGGCTGCTTATTTTTATACTGACCTGAAGAACCTGCTCGGCGACGAGAAGGAAGTACTGCTTTTCCCGACATCGTATAAGCGCCCTTATAGTTTCGACGACACCGAAAACGCCAATATACTCATGCGGGCCGAGGTGCTGAACCGCCTGAACCAGAAAACCGGCAAAGGCGAGCTTATAGTTACTTACCCTGAAGCGCTGACCGAGAAAGTGATCAACAAAAAATCGCTGGTTGAGAATACGCTGGGGGCTAAAGTGGGCGAAAAGCTCGACGTGAATTTCCTGAGCGAGATGCTGGCTGAGTATGGCTTTGAGCGCACCGAGTTTGTGTACGAAGCCGGCCAGTATGCTGTGCGTGGTGGTATTGTGGACGTGTTCTCCTATGCTAACGATTTACCTTATCGCATCGAGCTTTTTGGTGACGAGATTGAAAGTATCAGAACCTTTGACCCGGACACGCAGCTTTCGGTGGAGACAAAAAAAGCGATCTCTATCATCCCGAACGTACAGACCAAATTACTGCAGGAAACCCGCGAAGCCTTCCTTGACTTTTTGCCAGCCGATACAAACATCTGGTTTAAAGATGTGCGCCAGACGCTGGATGTGATCGATGAGTATTTTGACAAGGCTTCGCAGGCATTTGAGAAGCTGATGGCCGGCAGTGGCGGCATGCAGATCGTATCAGACCCGGAGCAACTTTTCCAGACGCAGAAGCAGTTTAAGAAGCTACTTGACAACTTTAATATCATCGAAATTGGCAAGCGATTCCATTTTAAAACTGCCGAAGCCATACAACTACAGGCCAAGCCACAGCCATCGTTTAATAAAGATTTTACAAGGCTGGTAAAAGACCTGCACGAGCATCAGGGCGCTGGTTTTGTGAACGTTATCGCTACCGATTCACCGCGCCAGATCAACCGCCTGACCATGATCTTTGATGAGCTGGACCACGATGTGCGTTTCCAGCACCTGGCCATTTCGTTGCGCGAAGGTTTTATAGATCAAATTCTAAAGGTAACCTGCTATACTGATCATCAGCTTTTCGATAGGTTTTACCAGCACAAGGCGAAGGAAGGACATTCCAAGAACAAGGCCATGACGCTGAAAGAGCTGCGCTCGCTGCAGCCCGGCGACTACATTACACACGTCGACTATGGTATCGGTCGTTTTGCCGGACTTGAGAAAGTGGAAGTTGGCGGCCGTTTACAGGAAGCGATAAGATTGGTTTACCGCGACGATGATCTGCTATATACTAGCATTCACTCGCTGCACAAAATAAGCAAGTATAGCGGTAAAGAAGGCGGCCCGCCGAGCATGAGCAAACTGGGCTCACCGGAGTGGGAAAACAAGAAGAAGAAAGTAAAGAGCAAGGTTAAAGATATTGCTGCTGAGCTCATTAAACTATACGCCAAACGTAAAGCTGCTCCCGGTTATGCTTTCACCAAAGATGGGTTCTTGCAGGCCGAGCTGGAGTCGTCGTTTATTTACGAAGATACCCCGGACCAGGGCAAAGCTACCGAAGATGTAAAAGCCGACATGGAGCAACCACACCCAATGGACCGCCTGGTGTGCGGCGATGTGGGTTTTGGCAAAACCGAAGTAGCCATGCGTGCTGCCTTTAAAGCGGCTTGCGATGGCAAACAGGTAGCCGTGCTGGTACCAACAACCGTGCTGGCCATGCAGCACTTCAAAACGTTCCGGGACAGATTGGCGCAATTTCCGGTAACCGTGGATTATGTAAACCGCTTTAAAACCGCCAAAGACACCAAAGAAACCCTGAAGCGCGTAGCCGAAGGCAAAGTGGATATTCTGATCGGTACGCACCGCATCGTTAGCAAGGACATCAAGTTTAAAGACCTGGGCCTGCTGGTGATAGATGAAGAGCAGAAGTTCGGGGTAAAAACCAAGGATAAGCTGAAGGAAATGCGCATAAACGTGGATACGCTTACGCTCACAGCCACACCTATTCCGCGTACGCTGCACTTCTCGTTGATGGGTGCCCGCGACCTTTCGGTAATTGCTACGCCTCCGCCAAACCGTCAGCCGGTGCAAACAGAACTGCACGTGTTTGATGAGATATTGATACGTGATGCCGTAGCGGCCGAACTGAAACGTGGTGGCCAGGTATTTTTCGTACACAACCGCGTGAAGGACATTGACGAGATCGCCAACATGATCCTGAAGCTGGTACCGGATGCACGCATTACGTTTGCTCACGGCCAGATGGATGGCGAGTTGCTGGAAAAACGCATGATGAAATTTGTGGAGGGCGAGTACGATGTGCTGGTTTCAACTAACATCATCGAGTCCGGCCTGGATATCCCAAATGCTAACACCATCATCATCAACCGGGCGCACATGTTCGGGTTATCAGACCTGCACCAGATGCGTGGCCGCGTAGGCCGATCCAACAAAAAAGCTTATTGTTATTTGCTTACACCGCCGGTGGCTGGTTTACCAAGTGATGCCCGCAAACGCCTGAGCACCCTGGAAGAATTTTCTGATTTGGGCGAAGGATTTAAAATTGCGATGCGCGACCTGGACATTCGTGGGGCTGGCAACTTACTGGGCGGTGAGCAAAGTGGTTTTATCACGGACCTTGGTTTCGAGATGTACCACCAGATACTAGATGATGCCGTGAAAGAGCTGAAAGAAACAGAATTCCGGGAGCTGTTTTTGGGAGATAACCTGGAACAGTTTTTAGAGCCTGTGCGCGACTGTAATATTGAAACCGACATGGAAGTACTGATCCCGGACTGGTATGTAAGCAACATTTCGGAACGCCTGAGCCTGTACAGCAAACTCGACAGCACCAAAGACCTGCAGGAACTGGAAAAACTGCGCGCCAGTATAGTTGACAGATTTGGTCCGCTGCCGGAAGAAGTACAGAAACTGATCGAGATCGTAAAACTACGCTGGCAGGCACAGCAGCTCGGCTTCGAGAAACTGACGATCAAAAAAGAAGTGATGAAGGGCTACCTGCCAAGCGAGAACAACGACAAATACTTCCAGTCCGATACCTTTGGCAACATATTGAAGTATGTGCAGCAGCATTCGCGCCGCTCGCGGTTAAAGGAAGCCAAGAACAAGCTCATAGTTATCGTAGAGGATATCCAGACGATAGCAGATGCCCGGGAAGTGTTTGAGGACCTGGGGATAAAGGAAATCAACCCTGCATGATTTGATAACGTAAAACCCTGACCTAGATATACCGCCATTATGGATGAATCGATTTACAAGCAGGCTAAAAAAGCACTAGATGTAAGTAACGAGAACCTGCTTGATTTTATGGATGCATTACCACAAATGGCATGGGCAGCACAACCTAACGGAAAGGTTATATACTTCAACAAAGCCTGGCATATGTATACCGGCAAAGCTCCTGGTACCACAGATGGCTGGATTACTACGGTACACCCGGAGGAATCCAGCCAGGTTATTGAAGCCTGGAAGAGTGCACTACAGAAAGGTGATTACCATATAGAATGCCGTATCCGAAACGGGGCAGACGGCTCATACAAATGGTTTTTAGAGCAGGGCATGCCCATCCGGGATGAAAACGGAAAAGTAATTATGTGGTTTGGCACCTACACTGATATAAACAATGAGAAACAGGACCTGGAGCCTTTATAGTTACCAGGCATGCATAAACTATACTAGTGGCGCAGTAGCTGAACCCACAGTAATTTAATTTTAGAGCCTGCCAAATAAAGATTTGAATAGGAGATTTCTTTAATTAAATTTACTCACCAACCCTTTTACCGGAGGGAGGAACTTTATTTTTTCCCATGTCAGCTCAGCAAATAACTGCAATACCCAACCTTGGCCCTGTTTTTCGATTATTACCTGGCTTATATGTTGCTCTTTCGCCGGAGCTCACCATTATTGAGGTAACAGATGCTTACCTGCGGGCCCGACATACCTCCCGAGGCGCGCTGCTGGGCAGGCCTTTAGTCGAAACCTATGAGGGCAGCAACATTTTGCTTAACACTTCACCTACCCAGGCACTGGAACAGTCGCTGCAGCAGGTATTATTTTCCAAACAGCCACACCATATCCCCACCTTTTGCTATAGTTTAAAACTGCCGGAGGCAATGGGTGGCAACTATAAAGAGTGTTACTGGAGTGCAACCAATACGCCAGTGCTCGATGAACAGGATAACCTGCTATATATTCTGCACGAGGCCCGCGAATTATCCGCAGAGAACAGCACCACACAGGTTGGCGAGCATATACCATTGCTTAGAGATACTATGGATGCAGTATCGTGGGAGTACGACCCAATTCAGAACAAGATGGAATGGGGACCGGGACTAAAAAAAATACTCGGTTACACACCAGACGAAATGGGGCCTGGAGGCGAATCATGGGACGAACGTGTGCACCCCGACGATTTTGAAGAAGTACAGGCTAGCATTGAAAAAGCGAACGCTACAGGCAGCAAAATATGGACCGGCGAGTACCGCTTCAGAAAAGCTGATGGAACTTACATACCGGTACTGGACCAGGGTTATATTATTTACCATTCAGATGGCAGGCCTCTGCGTACGCTTGGCTCTATTATAGACCTATCAGGGAACAAGAAATCGCAGCCAGAACTAAAGGAAAGCGATGCCCGTTTCCGGCACCTGCTGGAAGTACTGCCGCATATGGCCTGGATGGCAGATGCGAATGGCAAGGTGATCTACTTTAATAAGAACTGGTATAGTTACACCGGCATGGCCACTACCCAGACTGAAGGCTGGACAAGTGTGATTCACCCGGAAGATACGGCCATAGTATTAATGGAATGGCATAATACCCTGGCTGCCGGCTCTCCTTATGAAATGGAGTATCGCCTGCTTAACTACCACGATAAAAGCTACCGCTGGTTCCTGGAGCGCGGTGTACCCATGCGCGGCGCCGATGGAAATGTACAGTTCTGGATCGGTACGCTCTCCGATATTGATGATCAGAAGCAGGCAATGGAGCACATCCGCGAAAAAGACCTCCAGCTTGAGAACATACTAAACCACTCACCGGTACATTTCTGCCAGTTGCAAGGCCCGGAGCATGTTTGTACCTATATTACCCCCGGGATAAGCATGTTTTTCGGAAACCGCCAGTACCTGAACAAAACTGTGCGCGAAATATGGCCTGAGCTAAAACATACCGAGTTTTTCGGCATCCTTGATGAAGTTTACAGGACCGGAAGCAAAATAAAGACCCAGGAATATAAACTGGTAACAGATCGCTTTCGCAACGGCCAGATTTCGGAAATATACCTTAACCTGGAATACAGGCCCATTATCAGGGAAGACCGCGTAGAAGGCATACTGGTTTCTGCAATAGATGTGACCGAACTGGTAAAGACCAAACAGCGCGTGGCCTACAACGAGCACAGCATGCGGCTGCTTTCCAAAGCGACAGGTTGTGTTACCTGGGAGTGCGACGTACCCCGTAAAACAATAGCCTGGAGTGAGTCTTACAAAGAAGTGTTTGGCTACTCCGACAGCGACCTGGAAAACGACTCCGGCACCTGGGACAAAAACATACACCCTGAAGATTACACAACCATACGGGAAAGCATAAACGCAACTATAGCAAAAGGCCAGCGAACATGGACGGGCGAGTACCGGTACATGAAAGCTGATGGCAGCTATACTTCTGTGCTGGACCATGGCTATATAGTTTACAACAGCAAGGGCGAACCAGAGCACATGCTGGGCTCGCTGATAGATATTACCCGGCAGAAGAAGCAGGAACTGGCGCTGCAATACAACAGCGAGCGTTTTAAGCGCATTGCAATGGCCACCAACGACGTACTTTGGGACTGGAACCTGGAAGACGATACCATCTGGTGGAACGAAGGATACACGACCCTTTTCGGATACCAGGTTATCCCACACAATCTTAAGATCGACTCCTGGACAGCGAACATCCACCCAGATGATTTTGCCAGAGTGAAAGCATCTATCCATGGTGTTATAGAATCAGAGCAGAATACTTGGGAAGATGAATACCTCTTTAAGTGTGCCGACGGCTCTTTTAAGCTGATACATGATAAAGGCCATGTGCTGCGCAATACCGAAGGCAAGGGAATCAGGATGTTTGGTTCTATGCTGGATGTAACTGACAAGCGCAAAATTGAACAGCAACTGCAGGAAAGCAATGCCCGTACCCTCAAAATACTGGAATCGTTGCCCCTGATGACCTGGACCGCCACACCGGAAGGCAAAGTAAATTATTATAACCAGCGGTGGTACGACTATACTGACAATACCTACTCGGAACTTACAAGCTGGGCAGATATTATTCACCCGGATGACTTGGAACATACTACCCAACTATGGGCAGAGGCAATAACTACCGGGAAACCATTTGAGACCGAAAACAGGTGGCGAGCTGCAGCTGATGGTAAGTACCGCTGGTTTCTGGCGCGCGCGGTTCCGATCCGCAATTCCGAAGGCGAAATAACGATGTGGGTAGGCTCACACACTGAAATTGAAGACCAGAAACAGTCGATGCTCGCGCTTGAAGAAAGCACGAACAAATTCAGATTCCTGACCGAGTCGAGCCCGCAAATTGTATGGAGCGCTAACCCGGATGGCAACATAGACTATACCAGCAAGCAATGGCTGGATTATACCCAAATGACCCTAGAGGATTCGCTGGGCTATGGTTGGGCGCCTGCCGTCCACCCCGACGACCTGCCTGTGCTGATGGAACTATGGTCAGAGTCTATTACTACCGGAAACCTGTTTTATGTAGAAGTGCGGGTATGCAATGTAAAGACCAATGTATACCAGTGGTTCCTGATAAAAGCACAGCCATTACGCAACGAAAAAGACGAGATCATAAAGTGGTATGGTGTCGGGCTTAACATAAACGAGCTGAAAGTACTGCAGGAGCAGCTTCAGGAATCTGAGCAGCAATTCCGTTTTCTTTCGGAGTCTATTCCGCAAATGGTCTGGACGGCAACACCGGACGGCAGTACCGATTATTTTAATAAACGCTGGATAAACTATACCGGGCTGTCGTTTGAAGAAAGCCTGGGCCCCGATGCCTGGCTGCTGGCATTACACCCAGATGATCTTAAAATGGCCTTTGAGCGCTGGCAGTACTCTGTACGCACCGGCGAATATTACGAGCTCGAGTACCGCATCCGGAATGGCAAGAACGGCCCTTACCGCTGGTTCCTGGGCCAGGGCATACCCATGCGCGATGCAGAGGGTAACATAACGCGCTGGTTTGGCACTTGCACCGACATTGAGGATCATAAAAAAGCAGAAGAAGAACTGGTAGATAAGAACCTGGAACTGGAACGCATTAACCAGGACCTTGATGGTTTTGTGTACGCTGCCTCTCACGACCTGAAACTGCCTATAGTTAACATGGCCGGTATTTTTAAAGAGCTAACGCAAAATGCTGTATTCACAGACCCTGATGCGCCGAAGCTGATAGGCATGTTCAACAAATCGCTTGAGCAGATACATAATACGATCTTCGACCTGTCGGATGTGGTAAGGATGCAGAAACGGAAGACCAGGGAGAATGAGTTAGTTGACCTGGAAGAACTGACAGCAAATGTGCAACTGAGCATACAGGATATTCTGACCAATACAGGGGCCAGCATATCAACTGATTTTTCGGAAGTGCCGGCACTTGCTTTCTCAAAGGCTAACCTCAAAAGTATAGTTTACAACCTGCTCAGTAATGCCATTAAGTACCGCAAGCCAGACCAGAAACCGGAAATTGTTTTAACTACTACCCGCAAAGGCGACTATGTAGAACTGAAAGTGCAGGACAACGGAGTGGGCATTGATATGAACAAACACCAGAATAAACTGTTTCAAATGTTTAAGCGCTTCCATAACCACGTAAGTGGTTCGGGCTTGGGCTTATACATTGTAAACAGGCTGCTTACCAATAGCGGCGGTTACATTACTATCGAGAGTACTATAAACGAAGGAACTACGTTTTTCCTCTACTTTAAACAAAGGAACGCGTAAGCTAATCTGAAAAATAATCAGCAACATGAGGCAATTAAGAACTATCCTGCTTATCGACGACGACGAGACAACCAACTACCTAAACCACCGACTGCTTTCGCGTATGAATACCGCAGAAGAGATACGGGTAGTTACAAATGGCGAAGAGGCGCTGGATTACCTGGAAAAAGCCTTTGCAGGTGTAGAAAGTTACCCCCGCCCCGACTTGATTTTTGTAGATATCAAAATGTCGGTAATGGATGGATTTGAGTTCCTGGAAGAGTATCAGAAGTTTGACGAGGCAGATAAGAACCAGACCATTATGATGATGCTGACATCTTCGGCCAGTTTTTATGATCTCGAAAAACTAAAGCAATTCCCGGAGGTGCTTAAGCACTACTCCAAGCCGTTGGCAGAAGCCGATGTAAGAGAAATTATAGAAGAACATTTTTAGCAGCTTATTTACAGCACAACTATAGCAGGATGCCTTTTTTACAAGAGGCATCCTGTTGCTTTTATACCCTCCGCATTAACTATAGCCATGCCAGCCTCGTATTGTTAAGTATCTGCCATATGGTAGCATTTGATGATTAAAAGACTGAAAGACAATGGCAAACTATAATGAAAACGAAGAAAACAAACGTGTAAACCGTGAACAACACCGCAGCGGTATGGAACAGAACCTGCCCCAGCAACGCTATGGTTACAGAAGCACGAAAGATCAGAAATGGGATGAGGGGAATTACTTCCATACAGGGCCAAGCCGCAGCGGCGCACAAGACCGTGAAAACCGGGAGAGAACCTCAGGACCATCACAACAGCGTTTCCAAAACAAAGACCAGAACGCACACCTGAACGAACACTACGGAAGCCGTCCTAACAGTGCATACCGCAACGAACGCTCTTACCTGGACCACGGCGACTCCTTCGGCTCGTCGCACTATAATCCGCAGCAATCTGCAGGCTGGTCGCAGCAGAGCAACTATAACCAGCGGCCAACCAGCCGTGATGAACAATACCAGGATTTGCCCGGCGACAGAAGCCGTTATAAAGAATCTGATTTCAGGTATGGCAGTGGCACGCATAACTGGTACCAGGAAGGCCGCTTTACCCCGGACAGCACACCGGAGCCGCAACGCGATAACAGAAGCTTCTTTGGCCGCATAAAAGATACCTGGAACGACATCATGCATTCTGATGATCCGGATTACCGCCCGAGCCATGGCTACCCGACCGACGAAGACCGCAGAAATGAACGAAAACGCTACGGCAACGACCTTTATAACAGGCAGCAGTTTGAACGTGGCTACGAAGGCGGACCACGCTGGGCTGACGAAACAGACTCCGGGAAAGACAATTATTACGATGATGCAGACAGAACCCAACGTTTTAGAAGATACTAACGTATAGGGAGCAGGTTAGATAGATTGGTTATAGATTAGTTTTAGTTAGTAAAAGCGAAGCAGCACCACCTGCTTCGCTTTTTTTATGCGCTCACAAAACTGTAGCACCGGTCACGAACATCCTCTTCCTGGCGTCGTAAACCCAATAGTGCATTAAACAATAAAAGCTATGAAACACGAACAGGATTATAACGATAGAGAATACCGGGACCGCGAAAACTATAACCAGGACGGAAACCGCCGCCATCCGCAGGACCAGCAAAACACAGCTAACCGCTGGGGAGAACCCAATCCACAGATGAGTGCGCACGAAGAAGACTGGTCCATGCGCCACGAGGACCGTTACAGGCAGGGTCACGGATTCAGGGACGACTGGCGCCCATTTAACCAACCGGAAAACCGCCACTTCCAAAACGAAGACCGCGAGTATGGCAACTATAGAAATGAACGCCCTGAGTGGGAACAAAATCAACGCTATGGCAACCAGAACCAGCAGCCTAACGACCGCTGGACGCAGGAAAATTACATGCACCATGAGCAACACCATCATCCGCGCCACTCCTCGGAAAGATTTTACAGAGAGCAACGCAGAAGAAACTGGTAAGTATAAAGGCCCCTGGCACTCCAATGCCAGGGGCCTTTGGTTTTATAGTTTATAGTTTAAAACCGCTGCCTTAAGCCTACTCCAAAAGAGATTAGTTCGGGCAGGCCGGGCACCAGGTTTACCGAAAAGTCTGTTTGTCCGGATAGGCTATAGTTGTATTCGAGTTCGCCGGCGTACCAGTAAAACTTATATTGCCACTCGCCGCGCCTGTTAAAATAGCCATCGTCCTTGTAGCCAACTATACGGTTCCAGTCGCGGCGGTATACCAGGGTTGGGCCGATGCCACCATTCAGCGAGTGCCTGTTTTTCTGAAGGATAAGCGCGCGCCAGCCAAGGTGTGTAAAGCCAGCCAGGGATGCGGCGCAATCAGCATACAACCCCTGCTCTACCCTGACAGCATGTTTGTTGCCAACTATAAACCTGTCGTAGCCAACTATAGCACCGTAGTTAAATGTGATGTAGCCTTTTTCATCGAGCCGGTTCGGGAATATTTCGGGGTGCGGACTTTCTTTCAGGTGTACTGACACACCAAATAACTTTACCGTAAACGCATTTTTATATTCCGCGTCCTGCGCCAGGCACGGACCAGCAACTATAACAAGGAGCACTATGAACATAAAACGACACATCCGTTTTGCTATACGAAACTTAAACGATAAAATGATTTACCGGCACGCAGGTAGAAAAGCGTGAGGGATGGAGCGGTTGTCTGAGCTCCTATAGTTGGGCACAAACTATAGAGCGAGCCGCGAGAGCCCGACGGCTGTGCCGGCACGCCCAAACTATAGTTCATCACAAACTATAGTTTTAAATAAAGCAATCAACAATTAACAACTTAGTACCTTTGCACCAGCATATGACCCAACTCGAAAACTTACTGCAACAGATACGCGCCTGCCGCATTTGCGAGGAGCACCTGGTACTTGGCCCGCGGCCGGTGTTGCGTGCAAGCACTACGGCAAAGCTGCTTATAGTTGGGCAGGCACCCGGCACCAAAGTACATGCCAGCGGCAAGCCCTGGGACGACCAGAGCGGGAAACGTTTACGCCTGTGGCTTGGGCTGGAGCCCGAAGTATTTTACGATGAAAGCAAGGTGGCTATAGTTCCGATTGGGTTTTGCTACCCGGGCAAAGGTAAAAGCGGCGACCTGCCACCACGCCCCGAATGCGCCCGGCACTGGCACCAGCAATTACTCAGTCTGTTGCCAAACATTGAGTTAACCTTGTTGGTTGGTAAGTATGCGCAGGACTATTTTCTAAAGGAGAAAGCCAGGCCAACTCTTACGCAGACAGTTGCTAACTGGCACGAATATTTGCCGGCTTTTATGCCCATGCCGCACCCGTCGCCGCGCAACCAGTTCTGGGTAAAACATAACCCCTGGTTTGAGCTGGATGCCGTGCCGTATTTGCAGCAACAGGTAAAACAGTTGCTCTCCTAAACCTAACTATACTATATTCGTTGCAAGAAACTCCCACTGATATAACCACCAAAACTATGGCAAATTACCCAACCAGCAAACTACCTGATGTAGGCACCAGTATTTTCTCGGTGATGTCGGCACTGGCCAACGAACACAAGGCCATTAACTTGTCGCAGGGCTTCCCGGACTTTAACTGCCCCGATGAATTGATGGAGCTGGTTACCAAGTATATGCATGCCGGTTTTAACCAGTATGCGCCTATGCCTGGTGTTGTATCGCTGCGCGAAAAGATCAGTATTAAAACAGAAAAACTATATGGTTACCGCCCTAACCCGGACACTGAAATAACAGTTACATCAGGCGCTACTGAAGCGTTGTATGCTGCCATTACGGCTGTAGTTAAACCCGGCGATGAAGTGGTGGTGCTGGAACCATGCTACGATTGTTATGCGCCTGCCATCCGTTTAAACGGTGGTATTCCGGTGTATGTACCACTGGCATTGCCTGGTTTTAGCGTGGATTGGGACTTAGTGAAACGCAACATTTCTTCTAAAACCCGATTGATCATTATAAACACGCCGCACAACCCAACCGGCGCTGTCATGACCAAAGCCGACATGGACGAACTGGCGCATATTGTGGATGGAAGTGACATTCTGGTTATCAGTGATGAAGTGTACGAGCACATGGTTTTTGATGGTTTTAAACACCACAGCGCTCTGGAGAATGCAATACTGCGTGAGCGCAGTTTTGTGATCTCGTCGTTCGGTAAAACCTACCACACCACCGGCTGGAAGATCGGCTATGCTATAGCGCCACCGGCTTTAACGACAGAACTCCGTAAAATGCACCAGTTTATTACGTTCAGTACGGTTACGCCATTGCAGTTTGCCATCGCCGATTTTATGGATAACGAAGCACATTACCTGGGCCTTCCGGACTTTTACCAGGAGAAACGCGATGCTTTCTGTGAATACTTGGCACCATCACGGTTCGAGTTTCTACCATCGGCAGGCACCTATTTCCAGTTGCTAAAGTACGATGCAATTTCCGGAGAACACGACCAGGACTTTGCCAAACGCCTGGTGCAGGAAGTTGGCGTAGCCGCTGTTCCGGTTTCTGCTTTCTACCACAACAAAACCGACCACCACTACCTGCGTTTCTGCTTCGCCAAAAGCGACGAAACCCTCTGCGCCGCCGCCGAAAAGCTCGTTAAATTATAGGTTAAATGGTTAAATTGTTGATGGTTGATTGTTGGATCAGCTGTAGTTTAAGACGCAAAATATTGCGTCTCTACAAATCATACCTTTCTAACTTATACCTTTCTAACTCTCTAACTCTCTAACTCCTAAACTCTCAAACTCTTTAACTTTAAAAAGCATGGATCTTCGGGTAACTATAGTACAGACAGAACTGCACTGGCAGGATGCGGAAGCGAACAGGAAGATGTTTGCTGAAAAGTTAGCCGCTGCCAATCCACAGACAGACCTGATCGTCCTACCCGAAATGTTTACAACTGGCTTCAGCATGGATGCTGCCTCGCAGGCCGAACAACCGGAAGGTGAAACCCTGCAGTGGATGAAAGAGCAGGCGGCAAACTATAACGCTGTTATCACCGGAAGTATTATTGTGCAGGAGAATGAGCAGTATTTTAATCGTTTGATGTGGGTGAGGCCGGATGGCAGTTATGAGCATTATAACAAGAAGCACCTGTTCCGGATGGCAAAGGAGCATCATACCTATACGCCTGGAAGCGAGCGGCTAACTATAGATTTGAAAGGCTGGAAGATTTGCCCGTTGGTGTGTTATGACCTGCGCTTCCCGGTTTGGAGCCGCAACACCGGCGACCGCTACGATCTTTTGCTCTATGTTGCCAACTGGCCGAAAGCCCGCAGCCTGGCCTGGCGCACCTTGCTACAGGCCCGCGCCATCGAAAATATTGCTTATACGGTAGGGGTGAACCGCATCGGTACCGATGGCAACGATCATCCCTATTCCGGCGACTCCGCCATTATCCACCCGAAAGGTCATAAACTTTTAGAAACAACAGAGCAGGAAGGCATCCATACCATCTCCTTAAGTAAACAGGAGCTACTGGATTTCAGAGAAGCTTTCCCGGCGCATCTGGATGCGGACACGTTTGAGTTGAAGGGTTAATTTTACCTAGTACACTCTTTGTGCTGTCCCTTGAGCTGGCCTCGCTGGCGCGAGTTTGTAACTCGTGCCTAACTATGATGTTGAGTTTGTAACTCAACTGGGCCAGAGGCCCAACTATAGTTCGACACGAGCGAGGACGCTCGCGCCATGGTTTGCTCCTGCTTTTCCCGCTGTTTCGGACTTCTTAGTCCGAAAGCTAAGCTGCCGGGAATTTCCTAATCCCCGTATTGCCGGTAACGCGGATTAGGAAATCCGCTTCAGTGTGGAGTTTCGGACTTGGAAGTCCGAAACAGCTTTAAATTTTCATAATAACTCAGTTGTAAAACCGCTTCACCTCACTTAACAACTCCACATCATCCTGTACTACTTTCATCTGCAATTCTGGTCTTGCCTGTATCATGCGTAGCAAACGGGGGTGCTCATTCCTGAAAACTATAAGCTGCTCTTTTCGCCCTTCCAGCACCAGCTCCAACAGCGGAAATACACTCCCCAAACCAGCATCTGCCGCGGTGCTTTCTATACAAACTATAAGCTGCTCCGAGTTTTGCAGCAACTGTTTCGCATAATGCAGCACCAACTCTTCAGATTGAGAATCTACATCCAGCACAGCCAAATTCGGAAATTGGCTTTTTATCTGTTCCAGGAGCGGGTTGCCGTAGGCTATAGTTTGATTTTCTGTTAATAGACGGAGGTAGAGTAGCGCTTTCATTATTTCACTACAAATTTTGCAGTTTTATAGCTGCCTTGTCTGTTTACTGCCCTCACGAAATACATGCCCGCTTTCAGGGTATGCACCTGCAGGCTGTTGTATTGCTTATAGCTGTTCCCGCTGTTATAAACCTTTTTCCCGATGGCATCATATACCACAAACGTTACCGGCTCTGAGGCCTGCACCCGAACGATAGTTCCGTTCCTTTCTGCCAGGTTGGGATATATTTCAACTATAAATTCTTCGGTTGGTGCCTCAGGGTTATGTTGGTAGCCGGAGGTTTGCTGTAGCAGGTAAAGGCCGCCGCCCTGTGTGCCTGCTACCAGGTATAGTTTGCCTGCCCCGCCTAGTGCAGCTGCGATAATACTTGTGCCCTTTCCCAGTCTGGTCGGGAGCAGGTTTTCAGCAAACTGGTTCTCCAGCAGCCCTGTTTCGGGTGTAAAGGTTTGCTCTAGTATAGCTGCCAGGTTACGGTATACTTTTATAGTTCCACTGTCGTCAGTGGTGATCAGGTCTATAGTTCCGTCACCGTCAATGTCTATGGTTGTGGGGTGCAGATGGCGCTTATCAAAACTGAAACTAATACCACCCAGGTTGGCTTTGGTTAAACTATAGTTTGTACCGGTGTTGGTGTATAGTTGCAGTTCGCCGGACGCTTTCCCTATAACCATATCCAGGTCACCATCCTTATCAGCGTCAAAGAAGGCCGGTGCATCTCCGTCTATAGCTGTGTGGAGTTGCGTTTTATCTGCCCAGTTATATGCTGTAGCTTGGCCTGTATGAGGCAGGTAAACTATAGATGTAGCATTGGTCTGTGTGTTCTTATATGTAAGCACTAAGTCTGGTTTTCCGTCTCCGGTTATGTCAGCAAAGGTTGGTTTTATGTTGAGCAGCTGCTGATTCTCCAGGTCCAGGTAATTGTCTGTTATAAGCGTAAAAGCCGGATTTGTAGCCGTGCCGGTATTTTGATAGTAGCTTATGGTTGCCACATAATTGCCGTTACGGTAAGCACCTAAATTACCCACCAGCATATCAAGGTCGCCATCGATATCCAGGTCCGCGAAAGCCGGGTAAGCGCCTTCTCCTAGGTCCATCATCTGGTCCTGCAGAAAATCATCCTGTACGAACTCAAAAACAGGCTGGCTTACAGTTCCTTTGTTTTTGTAGAGCCATACCGAACGCTGCAGTTCAGCCTTTGCTTCGTTGGTATTGGCCAGATTCGGCGCTACAAGCAGGTCGGGTATGCCATCAAACGTTACATCTTCGTAATAGGCAGCCGGAAATTTACTAAAACTGGCGCGGCGCGTATTTGCCGGAAAATTCACCGATAACTCATCCATAAAAGCCTGCTGCGCGGTTCCTTTGTTTTCCATTAGTACCAGGTCATTGCATTCTACTGCTCCGGTCAGTAGGTCTTTATCACCATCTCCATCCATATCCAATAACAGCAACGAACTGCCGGTATGGCCGGTATGCAAGGGCGCTGCCACGCGGCACGCGGCCCCGAAAACATAGTTGTTACAGCCATCGCACTCCGTAATACCGCCCCACCAGTTGGAGTTACGCACAAAGCTCAGAGTGTTGCAGTTCAATTTATTTTCGACGCGCATGTTCTGGTAGTATTCCAGCTTCTGCCCATGCGAGAACTCCGACACCAATACATCCAGATCACCGTCGCCATCCATGTCTTCTATAGCCGGAATATCGGCACTTTGCAGTTGCAGGTTTACACCCTGATTATACAGAATGGCCTCTTCAGCAAGCACGAAACGGGGTAGTTGATTAGCGCCTTTCTCCTGCCGGTACACTTTTATACCTAGCGGCGTGCTTGTAAAAATATCCTTTAGCCCATCGCAGTTATAATCGCGCAGCAATACCCAGGCCGTCAGGTCATCCGGAAAAAGAACTTCATATTCAGGGCTGTATCTATAGTTCCAGGTCCCATTTTGCTGCACTGCCAGCCATGTAAATACTTTTTGCTGCATGCGGTCATAAGCAAACAGGTCGGGCTGGTTATCGTTGTTCAGATCTAACGTTGAGAATTGGGGTGCGCTCAGTCCGCCGCTCCAGGGTTGGGTTAATTTACCCTCTGCTATAGTTACAGGCACATCGTGGCGCAGCACGAACTGCAATGGCTGCTGGGCCATAGTTGTTGTTGCGACTAAGAGTAAAAACAGAGTCAGTAACTTTTTCATAGAGATGTAAGGAGCGGTGATGTGCTGTGGCGCCGTTGCTGTTTTGGGTGTATATTGCACCGTGTATGGCAGCTATAGTTTAGGTACGTGGCCGCTACAGCGTTTATACTTTAAAATTAACTATTTCATGCAGACCAGCATCGAATTTCTATATCAAAAATACCTGGAGTGTAGCCACGTTAGCACCGACTCGCGCGCCGACCAGAACCAAAGCCTGTTTTTTGCTCTGAACGGCCCGAACTTTAAAGGTGCTAAGTTTGCCATGATGGCCCTGGAAAAAGGTGCAAAGTATGCTGTAGTGGATGACCCAACGATGGCTGCCGATAATGTATTTGTTGTAGAAGATACGTTGCAAACGCTGCAAGATCTGGCCCGCCATCACCGCAAGCAATTAAGTATTCCTGTAATAGGCATAACGGGCAGCAACGGCAAAACCACTACCAAAGAGCTGATCTATACGGTACTGAGCCAGAAGTTTAATACGCTGTACACGCAGGGTAACCTAAATAACCACATCGGCGTGCCGCTTACTTTGCTGCGCATAAAACCGGAGCATGAGATGGCAATTATTGAAATGGGTGCGAACCACATCGGTGAGATAGAACTGCTTTGCACGATAGCTCTGCCTACCCACGGCATGATCACGAATATTGGTAAAGCGCACCTGGAAGGTTTTGGTAGCCTGGAAGGCGTGGCCCGTGGCAAAAGCGAACTATACGTGCACCTGGACAATACCGCAGGCACTGTATTTGTAAACACCGGCAACGACCACTTGGTGCGCATGAGCCGCCGCATCGCCAGCAAAGTAACCTACCCAGCTGTTGGCGATTATTACCACAGCGAGTTACTGGAAGCATCGCCTTATGTGGTATACAAAGACGAAGAAGGCAATGTAGTGCATACGCAACTGGTAGGCAGCTACAACTACGAGAACATGGCCGCTGCTGCTTGTATTGGCAAATATTTTGGTGTGTCTTTACAGAAAGCCAACGAAGCCATCGCCAGCTATAGCCCGGTAAATAACCGCTCGCAGGTACTGCAGAAAGGTAGTAACACGATCGTCCTGGATGCCTATAACGCCAACCCAACTTCAATGGCCGCTGCTATCCGTAACTTTGGCAACATGAACGCCCCGCGCAAGGTGGTTATACTAGGTGACATGTTTGAGATGGGTACTGAGAGTATAGCAGAGCACACCGTCTTGGGAACTATAGCCGCCGAACAGCCTTTTGATACCGTTCTGCTTTGCGGAAAAGACATGAAGTTCGCTGCCGAAGCAGACAGCAACTTTAAGCACTTCGAAAACAAGCAGCAACTACAGAAATGGCTGCAGCAAAACCCGATCTCAGACAGCTATATTCTGATCAAAGGCTCGCGCGGCATGGGGTTGGAGACGCTGGTGGAGTTGCTGTAATTTAAAATTTTGAATGGCTGTTTGAGTGAATGTGTGAATTTAATCTGAACGAGATTAATAGAAATTTCTGGGATTGACAGCTAATGTAGAGACACAATACGTTTCGTCTTTTTTTGTCTGAAACAAGATTTATGCCGCAAGTTTAGCGATAGCGTAACTTGTGGTTAACTATGCAGCCAGTTTGTAACTGGCTTTCTGCGTGAGCAGAAATTATAGGTAACATATCTATAGTTTGGCAGATTTATAGTTGCAAGCTTCGCTTTTCTTGCTTTTTCAAAGCAAAGCAAGTTGAAAACTTGCTGCCATAAACAGCCACAAGTTACGCTGAAGCTAGACTTGCGGCAGGAACGTTTTCTTACAATTCCCCTTAATCAGGTTTAGACTTAATCCTATCATTCCTTAAATCTTAAAAATCTTAGTCTAAAACGGAGACTCAAAATTTCTTAACAGAGGCAGCACTTCATCCTTTGTAGATACCAGCGGGTTCTCAACTCCCCAATCAATTCCCAACTCCGGATCGTTCCAAAGCAGGCCGCCTTCAGCTGATGGCTGGTAATAATCGGTGCATTTGTACAGGAATGTTGTATCGTCTTCGAGAGCTACAAAGCCGTGGGCAAAACCTTCGGGTACATAGAACACATTCTGCTGTGTGGCATCTAAAATGCAGGTTACATGCTTGCCATAGGTAAGTGAATTTTTACGCAGATCAACAGCAACATCTAATGCCCTTCCCGACGAAACGCGCACCAGTTTACCCTGCGCATAAGGTGGTTTCTGGAAATGCAATCCGCGCAGCACGCCTTTTTTAGAAACCGACTGGTTGTCTTGTACAAAGTTGGGCTTAATACCCAGCGGCTCAAACCACTTCATGCTAAAGGTCTCCAAGAAATAACCCCGGTCATCGCGGAACACGCGTGGCTGAAACTCTACTAACCCTTCAATCTCAAACGTCTTAAAATCCATCTATACTTTACTGTAACTATAATTTATACTTTTTTGGAGTTGGTAACTTCGGCAATAGCGTGCAGGTAGCGCTGTATCACAAAGTTCACATCAAATTTTGTTTCGGCTATATGGCGGCTGGCTTCACCCATTTTTTGTAGCTGTTCCGGCGGCATCTGCAGCATCTGCTCCATTTTTTCGGCCAGGTCGGGGGCATTGCGTATGCGGCATAACAGGCCGTTTATATTCTGCTGCACCACTTCGCGACAGCCAGGCACATTAGTAGCAATTAATGGCTTAGCCATAGCAGCAGCTTCTAATAACGTGCGTGGTGTGCCTTCGCGGTACGAGGGCAAGACTACACAATCGGCCTGCGCAATTATAGTTGCCACATCGTCAGTCGTACCTAAATACTCTACTGCCCCTTCGGCCAACCAGGCATCCAGCACCGTTTGCTTTACCCCAAAGCGGCTGAGTTCATCTACCTGTCCCAGCAACTGGCACTTTATAGTTGGGTATTTTGCTTTCAGCAACCTGCTGGCTTCCATATATTCGGCTACCCCTTTTTCATACAATACCCGTGCTATCATCAGGAAAGTAAACGGAGCATTGCTATCTGGTTTGGGTATGGGTGTAAATGCCTTCAGATCTATGCCTGAACCCGGCAACACCTCTGTTATCCCTGCCCTTACCAGGTTATGTTTCAGGAAAAGCCTGCGGTCGTCCTGATTCTGGAAAAACACTTTAGCCGGATACTGAAAAGCCTGTTTGTATAGTTTGAGTGCGATACTGGAGATATAGTCTTTCTTTATAAATACCGTACCCAGGCCCGATACATTATTGATAGCCGGAATGTTTGCAAAGTGCGCCGCTATAGCCCCGTAAATGTTAGGCTTTATAGTATAGTGTAACACCACGTCGGGCTTTACGCGGGAATATGCCCGGTACAGGCGCCAGGTAAGCCAGATATCTTTAAAAGGATTAGTGCCTTTCTCCATTGTTACCGGCACAAATTTGCAACCGGCATCTATCAGTCGCTGCGAGTACGTATCGCGTGGGGCAATCGCTATCACCTCATGGCCTTCAGCCAGCAAGGCCTTTATCAGGCTAAGCCGGAAGTTAAAGATGTTCCAGGAAGTGTTGATAACGATAGCTATGCGCATAAATGCTTTACCGGAGCAGGAGGTTGGTTTGGTTGCCGCTTTTGTACTCTTTTAACGGTCCAAGTTACCTAAATTAAGCCTATCATCTGAAAAAAATACCCTAAATTGCATCCTCTCTTCTCAAACTTTTGCCTTTAAAATAAAACCAACGATGCCGGTCACAGCCTTCTTACACACCCATATTCTGGTAGTGATCTTGTTTCTGCTGTTGTTTATTATAAAAACGGGGCTGCTACTGCTGAACAAACGTGGTGCATTAACCAGGCTGCGCAATAAGACCAAAGTAGCCGAAATGATCCTGGGCACTTTGATTTTGGTAACGGGCGGCTGGCTGTTGTTTAACTATAGCGGCATCCCAGGCTGGCTTATCACAAAAGTATTCTTAGTGCTGATCGCTATTCCGGTGGGTATAGTTGGTTTAAAGCGTGAGAATAAAGTACTGGCTGTTATGGCGCTGTTGTTCTTTGTGTATGTGTATAGCATTGCCGAAACCGACAGCCTGGCTATGCAGAAAGAAACACCTGAAAATACCATCATTGTTACTCCGCCTGAAACAGCTATAGCCGATACAACAGAAGCTGCGGCCAGTACTCCAGCAACTGCACCGGCAGATATAGTTGCTTCACTTAATCAAACTGCGCTAACCAATGGTCAGACAATTTTCGTACAACAGTGCGCCACATGCCACGGCGAAGATGGAGCTAAAGAATTAAGCGGAGCTGCCAACCTTATACAAAGCCAGCTTAACCTTACCGACCGGAAGCAGGTAATTGCAAAAGGCCGTGGCTTAATGCCAGCTTTCGGAGAGCAACTGAGCGAACAGGAGCTTGAAGAAGTAGCGGCCTATACCATGACGTTTAAAAAATAATTAATGGCCAAACAGAAATTTTACGAAACCGCCAAGCCCCAGGAAACTGCCGTGCTGGTAGCCGTACCAGCCTACCGACAGACAGATGAGCAAACCGACGAGTACCTCGATGAGTTAGCTTTTTTAACGGAGACTGCTGGCGCACAAACTATAAAACGCTTTATTCAGAAGCTCGAAAGACCAGACCGCGCCACTTTTGTGGGCAGTGGTAAACTGGACGAGATAAAAGCCTACGTGCAGGAGCATAACGTGGACATGGTGATCTTTGATGATGACCTTAGCCCCTCGCAGGTGCGTAACATTGAGCGCGAACTACAGATTAAAATTGTAGACCGCAGCTTACTGATACTCGACATTTTTGCGCTCAGGGCTAAAACCGCCCAAGCCCATGCCCAGGTAGAGATGGCCCAGTACCAATACCTACTGCCACGCCTTACCAACCTCTGGACTCACTTATCCAAACAAAAAGGTGGTATCGGTATGAAAGGTCCCGGTGAAACGGAAATTGAAACTGACCGCCGTATAGTTCGCGAAAAAATAACCTTGCTGAAAGAGCGTCTCAAGAAGTTTGAGAAGCAGAACTTTGAGCAACGTAAGTCGCGCGCAGCTATGGTTAGGGTAGCCCTGGTTGGTTATACCAACGTTGGTAAATCCACCATCATGAACCTGCTCTCTAAGTCAGAAGTGTTTGCCGAAAACAAGCTGTTTGCTACCGTAGATGCTACGGTTCGTAAAGTCGTGTTCGATAACATTCCATTCCTGCTTTCTGATACGGTTGGGTTCATCCGTAAACTCCCTACTAAACTCATCGAGTCGTTTAAGTCTACGTTGGATGAGATCCGTGAGGCAGACCTGCTGGTGCATGTAGTGGATGTTTCGCATCCATCTTTTGAAGAGCATATTGAAGTCGTGAATGACACCTTGAAGGATATTAATGCCGCTGAGAAACCGGTACTGCTGGTATTTAACAAAGTAGACCTTTACCTAAAGAAGCGCGAGCAGGAAATGCAGGAAGAAGGCCATGAAACGCTTCCTTCCATCGAAGACCTGAAAGCAACCTATATGGCTAAAATCCATGCGCCGGCACTTTTCATTTCGGCTACAAATAAAATCAACATCGAAGGCCTGCGTGAAGAACTGCACCGTCGTGTAGCGGAGATTCATTATGAACGCTATCCAAATAATGTGTAAAGCTTACACTTTATAGAACCTTAAAAGGGCTACTTAAATGGTAGCTCTTTTTTGTTAGGTCTAATTTTGAGATGAGCGGATTTTTGACTGAATCAGGATTTATAGGATTAATGGATTTTCAGGATTTGGTCCATATCAACTGGCCCGGTAGGGACAGTAATTACGAAGGCTGACACTATAGTTCTATAGTTGGCGTGGTCCAACCACCCCCAACCCCTCCTTGTCTAAGGCGGGGAGCTTTGGTTACTGCTATAGTTGGTGGCTATCGTTTCATCGTTGCGGTTTTAACCCACCCCTACCCCTCCCGAGAGGGGAGTTTTGGCTATAGTTGTAGTTTGACCTATAGTTCTATAGTTGCGGCGTTAACACCCCTAAAGTCCCCTCAAGGGGACAATTGCGGCCGCTACCAATTTCTAAACTATCGAACTATAGTTACAGACCATGGACAGGACAGGTTTACCTGTTCCGACGAAACTACCACCACGATAAAGCTCGAAGCTTATAGTTTCAAACAGCATAAACTATAGCTATCGAACTGATCTCAGTCTTTGGGTGGAGCGCCTTGTGAATCTCTGGTGGCGCAGCCATTGCGAGGCACGAGCAAAAGAGATTCGCACAGCGCGATGCCCGAAGACGGGGCCTCCCGGCCGTGAGGGCACCAAAGCTAAATTGGAACGATAGGTTAGTAAAGATCCCAGGATGGAAAGCAGCTATGAAAGATAAGGCCTGGTTCTAGTTGCAACTATAATTAGCTATAAGCCGAGATAGATTTCTCTCTGCGTCGAAATGACAAAAGAAGAACTATAGAACACGTAAGAACTCAAGGCTTTGTTCGAAATGACAAAAGTAAAACCATACTTACAATCAAAACACTTCAACTTCCTTCACGATCACAATCCATCAACCAACCTCCCCTACCACAACTATTTCCCATCACTTTCAGTAAAGACACAGAACCATAGTAACTTTTGAATATGCTATTGGTTTGAATGATTATTGATCCCATGAAGACATTATATATCCTGAGACACGCTAAGTCGAGCTGGGAATTTGAGGAACTAAGCGACCACGACAGACCCCTGAACAAACGCGGACGCAACGATGCGCCCCTGATCGGCCGGGAACTGTCATCGCGTGGCGTTTTACCCAACCTGATCGTGTCGAGCCCTGCGGTGCGTGCTATTTCTACAGCTACCCTGGTAGGTAAGGAGCTGGGCTATGATCCGGATGACATCATGATTGACGAACGAATTTATGGTGCAGATAAGAACATGTTGCTGGAGGTAGTACAGGAAACACCTTTAGAAATAGAAAGCCTGATGCTGGTAGGCCATAACGACGCGCTCACCGAGTTTGCAAACATGTTATCGCCGGAAGCAGTGGGCAGCATCCCTACTGCCGGTATAGTTGCCCTAACCTTTGAATGTGAAAGCTGGTACGAGATTAGCCACGACAACGCAGATTACCTGTTTTTCGACTTCCCGAAGAATTACGAGTAGAGCACCCGCTTTACACTACACCCATATTGCTGCACTTGCACCAACCTGCAAACTATAGTTGCCAGCACAAACCTTACTACAATGGAAAAAGAGAAAAAAAAGAAGCACCAGACAGAGCCGAAGTTTATTAACCGGGAGCTTAGCTGGCTTGCTTTTAACTATAGAGTATTACAGGAAGCACGCGATAAAAAGGTGCCTTTACTGGAGCGCATCAAGTTTATGGCTATTTTCTCATCAAACCTGGATGAGTATTTTAAAGTGCGCGTAGCTACGCTGAAGCGACTGGTAAAATTAAAGCGCAAAACAATTGAGAAGCTCGATGAAGACCCGGCAGAAACCCTGAACCAGGTACTGGAAGAGGTAAAGCGCCAGCAGGATGAATTTGGCGAAGTATTCCGTGAAGGCATTCTGGCCGACCTCAAAAAAGAAAACATACACCTGGTAACAGAGAGCGAACTTACAGCCACACAAAAGAAATTCGTTACCACATACTTTAAAGAAAATCTGCAGCCGCTGCTATTGCCCATGGTTATGGACGATACCGAAACGCACTTTTTCCTGAAAGACCAGACCGTTTACCTGGGTGTGCAGATGAATGGTGCAAAAAAAGACACTACCAGACCAGAGCAATACGCGATGCTGGAAGTGCCAACTAAAAAACATGGCAGCCGTTTTATAAAATTACCTACCCAGAAGAATAACCGGTATGTAATGTTTATAGATGATGCCATCCGTACCTGCCTGCCCTTGCTGTTCCCGGAATATAGCCAGTTCGAGGCGCATGCTGTAAAAGTATCGAGGGATGCGGAGTTGGATATTGAAGAAGATATCTCGGCTAACCTGATGACCAAGATAAAGAAAGGGCTGAAAAAACGTGAAATAGGCACCCCCGCCCGGTTACTATACGACCCTGAAACACCTCAGGCTTTGCTGGATGAAATAATGGCTCATACCGGTATAACAGACGAAGAACTGGTAGAAGGCAGCAAATACCATAACTTCCGTGACTTCTTCGGCTTTCCTAATTTTGATCTGCCTGAACTAAAGTATGAACCACAGCCTACGCTGGTGCATCCCTTGCTGAAAAAGGAACCGAGCATACTGGCAGCTATGCAGAAGCAGGACTATATTGTACACTACCCGTACCAGTCTTTCGATTATGTGGTGAAGCTGTTTAACGAAGCCGCTACTGACCCTGCTGTTACAGCCATCAGCGCAACATTATACCGCGTTGCTGATGGATCTGAAATTGCCAAGGCCTTGACCAAAGCTGCTAAAAATGGCAAACTGGTGACGGTTGTTGTAGAGCTAAAAGCCCGTTTCGATGAAGAGTCTAACATCTTCTGGGCGGGTAAACTTCAGAAAGCCGGAGCTAATGTTATACTCGGCGTTCCTGATCTTAAAGTGCATTCCAAGTTAGGGTTAATTACCCGAAACGAGAATGGCAAAATGGTAAACTATGCTTACCTGAGCACTGGTAACTATAACGAAGACACCTCTAAAATTTACGCTGACCACGCCCTGTTTACCTGCGACAGCCGCCTGACAAAAGATGTAGAACAGGTCTTCAACTTCTTTATTGATCGCCAGCCGGATAAAAAATTCAAGCACTTGCTGATGGCACCGATTAACATGCGCGAGCGGTTTGTAGAGTTAATTGAAAAGGAGATCAAGAATGCGAAGAAAGGCTTACCTGCTTCCATGATCCTTAAAATGAATGCTCTGCAGGATGATCGCATGATCAGGAAACTATATGAGGCCAGCCAGGCAGGCGTAAAAATAGAGTTGCTGGTGCGTGGTATTTGCTGTCTGCAACCGGGCATAGAAGGCCTCAGCGAGAATATTACCGTGCAAGGCATCGTAGACCGCTACCTGGAACATGCCCGCGTTTATATTTTCCATAACAATGGAGAAGAAAAATATTATGTAGCCTCAGCCGACTGGATGACCCGTAACCTGAACCGCCGTGTGGAGGTTGCTTTCCCGCTATATCAGCAGGATTTGATAGACCAGGTTCGCACCATTATAGACCTGCAACGCTCCGACAATACCAAAGCGCGCCTGGTTGATAACAGCTATGTAGAAAAATCCGCTACCGAAGAAACAAGGTCGCAATACGCTACTTACGATTACCTCCGCACCCTTATACCGAAAGGTATGAAAGCTGAACGGGAGTAAGGTTTTAGGCTATTTTATTTTAAAGGAGCAGGTTGCGTTAATTCTCAGCCTGCTCTTTTTTATGGGGAGTTATAGTTCTATAGTTGTGGTTTTAACCCACCCCTACCCCTCCCGAGAGGGGGAATTTCGGCTATAGTTGTAGTTAAAGCTATAGTTCTATAGTTCCCGATGGTCATCCCCCTGCCCCCTTCAAAGGGGGACTTTCTGCTACTGCCTTTCCAACTGTCAATTCGAACGCAGAGAAAAATCTGAATTAGATATAGTTACAGCCTGTGAGCAGGACAGGTTTACCTGTCCCCTCGAAATTATCACCAAGATTAAGCGATGAAACTATAGCTAGTCAAATCAACTATAATTCAACTATCTAATTGATCTCAGTCTTTGGGTTGAGCGCCTTGTAGATTTCTGGTACCGAAGGTATTGTGAGGAACGAACAAAAGAAATGTACACCGCGCGATGCCCGAAGACGGAGCCTCCCGGCCGTGAGGGCACCAAAGGTAACTATGACAACTATAGATTTGTAAAGCTCCTAGGATTTGAGAAAGCTATAAAATATAGACTTGGTTCGAATCAGCGACTATCGCCAACTATAAGCTGAAATAGATTTCTCACTGCGTTCGAAATGACAAAAGAGAAGAAATCAATTATAGCCCAGACACTAGCAGGAGCTGCGCACACTGCCAGGTCCTACAAATCTTTCTGTTCCAACATTACTTTTTCTTCTCCATAAAACGCCTTGGTGGCACAGCATATAACTCGACACGGACATAGCCTGCGCCGGCCAGATCATTTTTCAGGATCTCATCCTGGGAGCCGATCTCATCGAATACTCGGTTGCGGTAATATTGCCTGAAGCCGCCCTCAAGAGAGAACCACAGAAAATCGTAGATCTCGCGCTCCAGCCTCAAAAAGCCTTTAAAGTCGGTACGGCGCAGCTCTATTTCTTTAAATTCTGATAAAGGACCTTCATCTACAAACAGGTTATAGCTCGCACCATCTATTTTGTAACCAGTGTAAAGCAAGGTCTTCTCGTTTACATTGTAACGCACTCTTGTATTGGCCGGAAAAATGGCCTCAACGCCCCAGTTATCATTAAAGGTGCGGTTATAGATAACGGCCGGGTAAATGCTTTTTCTGCCAAAGGTGTACCCAACTTGGAAGCCAACACCAATCACATAGTTTGGAGACTTTTTCCAGCCGTAGCCTGCCTCAAATGTCGATTTAAGATAATCTATCAGGTCATGACTGGCGTTATCTTTTCCCCAGTCTCCGTTTATCTCGCCTTTCACCCGGAGCAGGTAAAACCGGCGACTATCTATAGAACGGAGGTAAGCCAGTTGTGTACCCAGGCTTTGCAGGTTTTTATCTTCCAGGTAATTATACAAAGGATAAGATGCCGGCGATACATTTTCGAAATTAAACTCTTCCATGCCATAGTCTAGTCCGAAAATAACTTTGGTCTGGGGTCTGTTAACCAGCGGGGCATAAACACGGGCCTCAAATTTATTATTACGCCGTACGTGTCCGCTGCCGCTTTCAATGCGCGGGTCTTTGGATTCAGAATCTATGTCGAATTGCGGGAGTCGCTCATAACTCAGCACGATGCCCCGGCTTTTACCCATATTACGCACACCCGGACTGGCGTATTCTTCCAGCAATTCTACATCCGGGCCCTGCGCCTGCACCTGCCCTATAGTACAAACTATAGTTACTGCTCCTAAAAGTAGCTTTGTGATCTTCATAGTTTTATAGTGTATAGTATGGCCTGTCTGTAAAGCAGAAAGAGCCGCAGGTTTTACATACGGCTCTCTTTTATTAAAGTGTATTAATTTAGAACTGGAAGCCGAAGTTGAGCATCCACAGTTTATCTTCTTTGCTGTAAGAACGGGTTAAGGAAAGTACGGTTCGGTTCAGAAAGTCGACCCAAACACCTGCTCCGTAACCATGGTGCAGACTTTTTATAAAGCTCTGCGCCGGGTCATCGTCGTGGTATATGCGGCCTGTATCGTATAAGCCTAATACACCAAACCTGCCTGGCGCAAGGTAAAGGTTAAAGTCAAATAACTGGATACGTCCTTCAGCGTTTGCATAAATGGCACTACGCCCTGCATACCGTGTACGCCTGTGTCCGCGCAGGTTTTCGGTGCCGCCCAGGGTGCTGGCCTGGTAAAATCTGTACTCGCCTATATTATGCATGGCCCCTATGCGACCGGCCCAGGTTAGCTGAAACGGGAAGTTAGGTGTAAGGTAAAATCTGAACTCGGAGCTAAGTCGCATATAGTCTAACGACGGCGAGCCTAACTGATAGTTATAGCTGATGTTGTTATACCAGCGCAGCCCTATTCTTGGGTTGGTTTGTGTACCGCCACCTACTACGTTCATGTTGGCAAAAGCTTCAAGGCCTACATATTCCTGTGGTTTGAAAGTGCCGGTTGCTTCGTCATAGGTTCCCGGTTTCAGGTTTCCGGCCCTGGCTTCGTCAACCAAAAAGTTTTCCTGGTCCGGAGTATTTACTTTAAAACGATCATACGTCGGCCCAATACCTACTTTAAAGAACGAAGTCGCATCTTTATACAGCATCGCGCTGGCCCGCTGACGCTCAAACCGTACACGGTAGTAGGCTTCATCTACATCGGAAACCTGTTCTGTTTCGTTGCCCAAACCATAAAAATTACGCTGGAATTGTGGCCCCTGCACTTTGCCATCAAGCAACACGTGCCAGCTGCCCATCACCTCCCTGAAATCGCCGCTGTAATGGATATTATAGGAATTGGTAAGGAAAGCATAGTTGGCTTCGAGCAGATGCTCGGCCGCATACGGATCTTTCCGGAACTTATGCGTGCGAGCCAGTACGCCTGCACCTATAAAGAGACCATCGTCAACGTTATATTCAAACGATAACCTCGGGCCGATATACGGCTGCTTATAGTTGTTACGGTCGTAGAAGTTTACATCCACGTAAGGGGATGTTTCATCCCTGGTTTCAGGACCGAAGGCAAGGTTATTGCCTGTTTTGAGATCGTAAACTATAGTATGTCTCTTAAAGCCGCTTACGTTGGAATTGTCTGTTATATCGTCTTCGCCGCCGCCGCCAATTATGCGCACAACTATACCATCGTTCACATCGCCGTTAACTATAAATTCGTCCTCGCCACCCAGTCCGTATAGTCTGATCTCTTTGGTCTCGTTGGTATAAAAAGTGCGTTTGTATAGTGTATCGCGCAGCTCACCTTCTTTGGTAATTTTGTAAACTGTAACGTTGGTTTCTTCGTCGTTTACCCGGTTAACTATAAAACGTTCGTGTTTATCACTGCCGGCAATATCTACCAGTTTGGCCAGGTAACTATAGTATTTCGCTGCGGCCTCCGGCAGTTTATCTCTTCTTGATTTTAGTTTGGCAACAATCTCAGGGCCGGAGAGCGGTACTATGTTTTCGGGTAGTTCGCGTACGGCTTCTTCAATTACAGCATCGGTCATGCTGGCCTTTATGTCTTCAGCAATGCGCAGCCAGTCCTGCCGCGAAACACTGGACAGGAAGGTACGGTCTACGGTCTGAGCACTCAGGTTCAGGCCAACCAGGTCGCCATAGTCGTAGCCAAAGTTCTGTACGTTCCGGATGCTCCATTTGCGGGTAGCGAGCCAGGGCAATAAGCCGTCTACTTTAAAGAAAGCCTGGTCACGGTCTTCGGGTACTGGTATGTATATATCTCCGTTCTTGCCCTCTCTTTTCTTTTCGGCCCAGCGCCACTGCCCTTCATGACGATCCCAGTCGCCAATGAGCATATCCAGCAGGCGGGCACGCGCAAATTCCTGTTCATCTACCTGGTTATCGTTGTCCTGCTGCAGTTCTTCCAGCACTTTATCCGTACCAACCAGGTTTTCGGCATTGCCCAGGCTTGCTACATCTACGTGGCTTTCATCGGCATCCTCTTCCAGAAAAGCTATGGTGTTGCTGAACTCGTCCATGTACTGACGCAGGTACGGAGTCTGCGGAATATACACCAGCTTCGGGTTGGTATGGTACACGCCGGCAGCATCGGCCAGTTTAGGCACAACCAAAGCACCATACGGGTGCTGCGCCGATATCTGGTCCTGTAGCAAATCACGGGCAACGGTTTCGCGCAGGTATTCCGGCAGGGCCATTGTCGGGTCTTTGTTCACGCTGCGCAGGGTAAACTCGCGGGCATCGGGGTTACGTACCTTCAGGGATGTAGTTTGCCGGCCGCCGCCTTTCTGGTATGGCCGCAGGCCTCCCTGTTCATTCTTCATATCCAGGGTTGGTATGGTAACAGGTGTAGCCCACTCCTGGCGGTAATGCTCGCCCAGCAAAAAGCGCTTTACGTCGCCAACTTTATATTTGGTGTTGGCGGCGAGCGTAAGGGTGCTGTCGGCATAGTTGGTTTCGTCTTGTACCAGTGGTTGCTCTTTGCGAGGCTTTTTGGCGTATACCGGGGTTCTGAACGTGACTTTGCCTGTAGCTCCATCTCCTTCCGGCACCCAGAATTCTGTCCATACTTCGCCGTTTTCATAGTATAGAACTTTGGCATAGCCTTTTACTTTTTCGGCATAGTATGCATCGCCACCACCGCGGATGTCCTGTATCTTACAGCCTGATCCGCTAACTATAAGTCCTGTGTTGTTATGCTTAAAATACTCCAGGGCATGCTCGTGGCCGGCTGCATAAATAATGTTGTCGTACTTATCGAAGATATTGTAGAATCCTTGTATCAGGGCCTGGTAGCGCGGGTGGGGTATATCCTGCAAAATGCCGCCGTACTTACGCGCAAACGGATAAATAGAACCGATAAGCGGCACCGGAAGATAGATCCATTCGCGGAGTAGGGTAAACGGGAATATGTGATCTTTAAATGTAAAGAAACCGCCATGCACACCACGGCTTTTAAGCGGGTGGTGCCCCACGATCATGATATCGCTCCCGGCATTCTTCTCAATAATATCTTCAAGTTGTATGAGCAGGTCTACTTCTGTGGCAGCGCCGCAGTCACTGTTCTCGCCATAGGGCCTGTCGAAGGGATGCAGCCACCACTCGGTATCTAACGCTATCAGCACCAGGTCGTCGCTGATCTTTACTTCGTAAGGTCCGGGACAGCCGTTGCCCGGAACATAAAAGTCTCCGCCAACAACTATATTTTCATCCGTCAGGTATTCGTTAACATAGCGTTGCTCGCGCATAACAGCTTCCAGACCACCACGGCCACTGTGGTTCCAGTCGTGGTTGCCGGGTATCATGTACTTTTCGCCGGGGTAGCCCTTCAGAATATCGAGCTGTGCATTTAAGCGCTTTTCAGATACTTCGCGGTCATAAGCGCCAGGTTCGGGCAGGCCGTTGTGGTACACATTATCCCCTAGAAATATAGTTGTGCTTTGCGCGCCGGCCTCCATCATCTGCTGACGCATCAGCTTCATAGAGGGTTCGCCATTTACCAGGTCGGGAGCACCTACGTCACCTATCAAAAAGACCGTATAAATTACTTTGTTGTTTTTAACTGGTTTGGCTGTTTCCCAGTTTGCAGTTTGCGGCCCGAAATATACATCGTGGCCGGTGCAGGCACTCAGTATAAATAAAAACATCACCACACCAAACTTAAAGCAGGCGGAGTGCCATGAAGTGTATTTTTTTCTCATAGTTATGGTAAGCAAAGCCTTTTGAGCTGGTGCAGCACGCAGGCGTAGCCCGGTTATAAACAGGTAAGCCGAGCTATAAGCTGCCAAATATATTATAGAAGTTATATACGGCCGGACTGATGTAAATAACGAGCATAATGTTTTTTTAGTTATAACTGTTAATTACTCCTTAAAACACAGCTGTAGCGCCTGCAGCTAACAAAAACAGGATTAAACCGTAACGCAGGTAATGCAGGGCAAATGCTTTGTCTTATTAAATAGTATGTCGCCTGCCTCTACACACATGGCACCTGCAGAAAAGCCTTATTATGGAGAATAACACAATCGTAAAGCAAGCCGGAGAGTACGTTTTTAAACTGTTTAAAAATCAGCTTTCCAGAAAGCTTGTATATCACAACTACAGACACACTTTTGAAACTGTAAACGAAGCCCGCGACCTGGGCGAAATGCAGCATTTACCTGAAGATGAACTACAGGACCTGCTGCTTGCTGCCTGGTTTCATGACACCGGATACGTGAATGTGTATGATGGCCACGAAGAGGAAAGCATACGCTTTGCCCGTGAATGGCTGGAACAGCAACAGCACCCTGCCCCGCGCATAGAACGCATTGCAGAATGTATACAAGCTACCAAACACAGCCTGGAACCTACTACCCTTTTACAGGAGCTTCTTGTAGATGCCGATATGTCTAATATTGGTAAGGATACCTTTTTCAGCACTGCCGAGCTGCTGCGCGTGGAGTGGGAGATTTTCAAGGACAAGTCTTTTTCGGATAGAGAATGGGCACAGTTCCAGATGGACTTCCTGTTATCAACCACGTTTCATACGTACCAGGCGCAACGCAAATATGCCGGGCAGCTTGGCATAAACATACAGGAGCAACGCAGCCGCCTGAGCAAAGAGGTTAAAAAGAAGAAGAAGGATGATAAGAAGCACCAGGAAACACTGGCTCAACCTAAGCGCGGTATCGAGACCATGTTCCGGAACACATATCGCACGCATCTTGACCTGAGCGCGATTGCCGACAATAAAGCCAACATGATGATCAGCCTGAATGCTATTATCCTGTCGGTGGTGATTACTTACCTGAGTACCAAAACTTCAGTATCGGGGCCGGAATTTGCCCAGCATCGCTCGCTGCTTATACCTATTGGCACGCTGCTGCTAACGGCACTTGGCTCTGTTGTTACTGCTATTATTTCGGCACAGCCTGAGATCACGAGCTTCTCATTTAAAAAGGAGAAAATGAACAGCCGGAAGGTAAACCTGCTCTTCTTCGGTAACTTCACCAACATCCCTCTTGAAGATTTCCAGCATGGGATGCACAATATCATGCGTGATAAGAAGTCGCTTTACAATAACATGATAACTGATATTTACTACCTGGGTGAGGTGCTGAAACGCAAGTACAAAATCCTGCGCATTTCTTATACCATCTTTATGATTGGCCTGGTGCTAACGGTTATCGCTTTTGGCATTTCTATCGCTTATTTCCGGGAGGGCGTAGCGGTTGCCGAGCAAGTTGGTTTGTAGGTATTATTTTTTAATTTTGCCGCAACACTACCCGGCCCCGTAGTTCAATGGATAGAATAGAAGTTTCCTAAACTTTAGATCCAGGTTCGATTCCTGGCGAGGCCACAAGAAAGCCGCACTGCATTATGTAGTGCGGCTTTTTTGCGGCCTCGGAAATATATCGGGCACTAAAAAGGTTTTTGTCCTGAGCCACTTGCATTATAGTTTACTACAGCCAGTATAAACAACAGCTATCGGGTATGCTTATTTTTTTGACCGGAGGTGTCTATAGGGATTACCTGGTTGTGTGATACACTTGTATATATTTAGGCTAATTCTCTATTTAGCACAAACAAAAAAAAACGGCTAACCGTAAGAAAATAAAGTCTTTACAGGACACATTTATTTTCAAACTTAAACCGTTTTTCTATGAAAAAACTTATTGCGCTTATACTAGCGCTGTGTATCTTTTTAGCTTTACTATCAAAGATTATGTAACCCTAAGCCATCTCTCTGGAGGTGGCTTCTTTAGCACAAGTTTTCTCTAATTTTGTTGATCTATAAGTTTCACTGAGTATCAGCGAGTTACCACATGAAATTACACTAAATTATGGTAGATCTTTAAAACAAGATACTCTTAATTAAGGTCAGATGTTACACATATGTGTATAATTATTTTATATATCTGTGCATAATTACACATATATAAAATAACCCTGTGTTTATTATATATACACCTGTTGAGCTGCAATATGGGCATGCATAGGACTGATGCGGCGTAAGCGTTTATAAGCGCCTAATTCCTGCGGGGCTATAATAAAGCCGCACTACGTTATATAGTGCGGCTTTATTATTTACCTCAAGAACATATTAGACAGTAGCTATATTCCCAATCTTGTAAATAAGCAAGTATTACAATATTTAGCTGCAAAGTTATTGTTGTTTACTTTTATCTTCCTACATTAGCCCCTGTAACTGAGACAACTCTAAGTCCTTTTTGGACTCCTATTGAAAACCAACTTAATGCCGGCACCCAGGCCAGTACAGGTGCACCCTAGTATGAAGTACCATTTAGTATTTTGCCTTAATGTAGCCGCAGAGCTACTATTTACAGAGCCTGAAAGATGGGCACAGCGTTACAAACGCATTAAGATCCAGCATAAGAGAAGGATCAGCAAGATGGAAAAGCCCGAACCGCGGTTTACTATTCAACCTCAATCTACTGCAACTTCCGTCCAGCCTACTGTAACAACACTTGATACCAGACTTGCCTCTTAGAGATTGGCTTACAGATTAGTTTTTCCTGTAATTAGAAACTCCGGTACTATAGTTACAACAATACTATCAAGAGTAGCTGAAGCCTCTCTTTTAGGATTTGCTATTGTTTCAAGGCTTGTTTCTTCAGTGTACCCGGAACATTTATAGGCAGGCTCAGCTCTTGATTCGCATCTTCCAGCAAAAGCTCAGGCAGCAACCACAACTGCGCGGCGCAAGTATAGCCAAAACAGAACACACCAAACCTGACTTATGAAGAAACGCGTCCTGAAATGGGTACGGCGCTATTACACTAATGTAGTAAATAGCATTGCCTTTTACCCGGCCCTGATCGCACTAAGTTTCCTGGTGTTGTCGTACCTGTTGCTGCTGTTCGATTTCTCTGAACCGGGCAAGAACCTGAAAGCCAAGCTCCTCGATTTTATCAGCCTGAAAGATGCCAGCACTGCCCGAACTATAGCGTCAACTATAGCCGGAGGTATTTTGTCGCTTACCGTTTTTAGCTTCTCGATGGTGATGCTGCTGTTAAACCAGGCGGCGTCTAATATGACCAACCGTGTACTTGGCAGCTTAATTGGCAACCGTTTTCAGCAGATTGTGCTTGGCTTTTACATCGGAACTATAGTTTACGCACTTTTTCTGTTAAGCACCATCCGCGATATAGACTCCGGTGTATATGTACCCGCGCTCAGCGTTTACCTACTCATCCTGCTTACTATCATAGATATCTTCCTGTTCATTTATTTCCTGCACTACATTACGCAGTCGGTAAAGTATGAAACCATTATTGAGCGCATTTACACCAAAACCTTAAATGAACTAAAAAGCCATTGCCACCTTAAAACTGCAGCGCCATTACAACTGGATTTACCTGACAGGTACACAGACTTTACAGCCAGAGAATCAGGATATTTTCAGGGGATAGAGCAGGAAACGCTACTTAACCTTTGCACACGGCATAACTGGATCATCAGGTTCCATTATCAGGTGGGGAGCTTTATAGTTTATGGTACACCCATACTTTCTATTTACACCAGCAAGCCAGTATCAGAAGAAATGGAAATCCAACTGGACCTTGCACTTAACTTTTACAGGGGAGAACCAATCGAAAAAAATCCCTATTATGGTTTTAAGCAGCTTACCGAAGTTGCCGTTAAAGCGCTTAGCCCCGGTATTAACGACCCGGGCACAGCCATACTTAGCCTGCACGCCCTTATCGATCTGTTGACCTACCGCTTTAACCACCACCCAACCCGAACTATAGCAGATGAACACGGAACAGAACGAATTATATTACAGGAAGAAGTTGTGGAAGAGTTGTTCGAGAAATCAATTGCACCGATATGGGATTACGGCAAAGAAGACAGGTTACTACAAACTGCGATGCAGCAAATGCTGCTCCAGATGATACCACTGGTGAAAACTGAAGAAGGCAAAGCTCTTATACAGGCTTATTATCAAAAAACAGTACAATCTTAAACTAAACGGAGGTTAAGCTATAGTTTAAGTTGATCATAACCCATGTGCCGCTTGTCGGGTACTAAAACTAAAAACCAAACACTATGGAACAGTTTTTATTTGATAGCTGGACAAGTTTATTCCGCACATTGGGTATAGGCCTGTTATCGTATGTTATGCTTGTGCTGCAGCTCAGGCTGTCGGGCAAACGGACGCTCTCTAAAATGAACGCCTTCGATTTTGTAGTAACTATAGCGTTGGGATCTACGCTGGCAACTATGCTTTTATCGAAAGATGTAACACTGGCAGATGGGGCAGCGGCTTTCGCATTGCTTATTTCCCTGCAGTATATTATCACCTGGCTTTCGGTACGATCAGAGAAAATACAGAACATGGTAAAGGCACAGCCGGCATTACTGCTTTATAAGGGGAAGTTTATGGAAGAGGATATGCAACGCGAACGAATTACTAAAGAAGAAATTCTGGCAGCTATCCGAAGTCAGGGAATAGGAAACGTACACAATGTAGATGCCGTGGTACTCGAAACGCAGGGCAACCTGAGTGTTATACAGAAAACAGAAGACGGGAGCGGGTCTGTTCTGCAAAATGTAAAACCAAACCAACTATAGTTTGTTAATCAAGACAGCCTGTTTTATAGTTGCACCTATTGCGCTATAGTTTGGGTAAAATAACACGAAAACATAACCATGAGCGATAAAAAGCGAACACTTTCTGATACTGCTATCTCTGTACTCGACCTGGTTCCTGTACTTGCCGGCAAAACCCCGGCCGACTCTTTTAAAACCAGCCTGAACCTGGCACAGCATGCCGAAAAATGGGGTTATACCCGTTACTGGATGGCCGAACATCACAATATGCCCGGCATTGCCAGTTCTGCTACCTCTATCCTGATAGGGCACATAGCAGGCGGCACAAAAACAATACGCGTAGGATCCGGTGGTATCATGTTGCCAAACCACGCCCCTTTAGTAGTAGCTGAGCAATTCGGAACCCTGGAAACACTGTTCCCGGGCAGAATAGATCTGGGCCTTGGCCGCGCGCCGGGCACCGACCACGTAACGGCCATGGCACTACGCCGCGACCTACAGGGCGCAGGCGAAGACTTTCAGGCTAACCTGGAAGAACTCAGAAGCTACCTGGCTCCGGCCAGTGCGGGGCAACGCGTTAGAGCTGTACCCGGCGAAGGGCTGAACATACCGATCTGGTTGCTGGGTTCCAGTACATTTAGTGCACAACTGGCCGGTATTCTGGGTTTACCTTTTGCCTTTGCCAGTCACTTTGCGCCTACGCTGCTGCATACGGCCCTTAAAATTTACAGAGACAGCTTCCAACCGTCCGAAACGCTAAAAGAGCCTTATGCGATGGCAGGTATAAATGTAGTAGCCGCCGAGACCGACGACGAAGCACGCAAACTGGCCACCTCACTATATATGTCTTTCCTTAGTGTGATACGTGGTACCGCCCGCCAGATGCAGCCGCCTGTAGATAGCATGGATGATAAATGGGATATGTCGGAGATGTATGCGGTACAACAGATGCTGCTTTATAGTTTTATTGGTAGTCCTGCCTCTGTAAAATCGGAGTTAGATAAGTTTATAGAAAGCACAGGTGTGGATGAGGTAATGGTTACCTCGCATATCTACGACCATGCGGCACGCCTGCGCTCTTACGAAATTCTGGCTGAGCTGAAGAAAGGAACGATAGGATAAAGCTAAAAGACTAACCCTGACCGGAATGGAACCGTAATTCTCAAAGGCTTCGATTTAAAGGGGTTACAAGCTCACTTTTCAGTTAATCACCCGCTATGCAGAAACTGGTAAACGCATTAATCATAGCTGCAACTATAGTTTGCCAGGCCTGCCAATCCGATGGAGAGCAGCAAAGTAAATCAGAAGCAACTATAGCCGGTGAGCCAGTTCCGCTGCCGGATGATGTATTGTCGGTAACGAAGCCGTTGATAGGGGGTATACTTTATAGCGAACCGGACTTTAACAGCCCAACTATAACTCACTTCGATACTGCGCAGCAAGTGCAACTTCTGGATACTACAGATGCACTTTTTATAAAAGTACGGCTAAGTAAAAACGCTGAGACATATACAGGCTATATTTCCAAAGCCATTTTGCCGGAGCAACTATAGCTATAAAACAAAATCTCCCGGATGATGCATCCGGGAGATTTTTCACAAACTTAATCTATAAGCTACTGCTCAGTTAAAAGCTTAGCTGCTGCGCTGCATTTTATGCTGCTTCATTTTGTTGCCTTTATGGTGCTCGCCGCGCTTGCCATTCATTTCACTTTTACGGGCTTCTTTTTTTGCCTGCATCTCTGCAAACTTCTGCTTCTGCTCTGCATTTAAGATTGTTGTAATTTCCTGCTGCTGGCTGGCATGTAACGCTTTCATTTTCTCGCGTTTTGCATCGCGGGTCAGGTTCTGGTCGTTACGGATGGCCTGCATGTCTTTTACTCTGTCCTCCTGAATGGCTTTTAACTTTTTAGTCTGCGCATCGGTCAGGTTCAGGTTCTTTTTATAGTTCTCCAGCATTTTTTCCTGGCGCTCAGCCGGTGTCATCTGCTTTTTAGGAGTGCCCTGCTGTTGCTCCTGTGCCATGGCTCCTACCGAAAGGAAAACACCTAAGCCAAGTACAAAAACTTTTTTAAGGATGCTATTAGTCTTCATGTCTGTTCGTTTTAAATTTTGATTATTTGACAGCTGTTTTTTCGTAAGGTTTAACTTGCTGATAGGGGTATAACAAAAAGGCGGCCAGCTTTTTAAAGCCGGCCGCCTGCAACTATAGATTTTTTATAAGTAACTAATACACTGCCTTTTCATGCACGTAAGTTTCGTTATCTTTTCCTTTTATCAGCATCTCTACCTGTACGTTATCTGCCCAGTTAAACTGCAGTACCCCAAAGTTAAGTTTGTTAACCAGGTCGCCCACGCGGTACTTGTTTGGCTCCACATTACCACCACTGTACACGTGCGTCATGCCACTGCTGGTTACTTCGTAAAGCGGGTAGCTCATGCCAGGTAACTCGGTTTTAGATATCTCTGCAATATGACGATCGCCGCTCAGCAGTATAACACCGGGTGCATTGGTAGCTGCAATCATATCCAGCAATCTTTTACGCGATGCCGGGAAGTTGGCCCATTTCTCAAACACCTGTTCTTCGGGCAATACCTGTATGCCATTGCCTATAAGGTTTATCTGCGCTTTGCTGTTACGTAGCTCATTTTCGAGCCACTTCCATTGTTCTTCGCCCAACATATCGCCGGTATAGTTGGTCTGGTATACTTTGTTGATGCGGGCCAGCGAATCGCGGTTGTAACGGCTGTCCAGCAAAATTACTTTAACCTGTTTGCCCTCGGGGCCATAGGTATGCGAACTATAAACGCCCTGCTGCTTACGGCGCGGGCTATTGGCGGGCTCGCCTATAAAATCCCAGAAGAGTTGCTGGCTTTGCTCCCGCATTTTAAATTCTTTACCGCCATCGTTAAGGCCATAGTCGTGGTCGTCCCAGGTGCCGACAATGTTGGCATTTGCCTGCAATTGCTTGTAACCTGGCTCCTGCAGCACCATATCATATTTCTGCTTCAGCACATCCATGTTCTCCGAGTCGCCATAAATGTTATCGCCCAGCCATACCCACACATCCGGGTTGTTCTGGTTTACAGCCGGCCAGATAACCTGCGGCAGATCCTGGCGGTTACACGACCCGAAGACTATAGTTTCGACGGGCTTAACGTTGGTTGCTTCGAGAGGCTTTTTACAGGCTGAAGTAAGTACCAGTAAAAGTGGGAGAAGGCGGAACAGGAAAGTAGAATGTTGCATCTGATCTGAAATGTTTGTGTGCGGTAAATTTAGGCAAATGTGTGCTTTAATAGACAATAAGCACAAAAAAAGCGGCAGCCTCGTTTTAAGAGACTGCCGCTTCTGTTTTTTCTGCAGTTATTTTATCGCACTATTACGCGACGCACCACACTAAAATTATCCGTTTCCAGTTTTACATAGTATAAACCTTTCGCCTTAGAATAGCGGCTCAGATCTACTGTTGTAGAAAGCGTAGAATTATCGCGGGTCAGCGTTTCGTGATAGATCTCATTGCCAATCACGTTCATTATCCGCAGATCTGCTTTTTTTGAAGTCATGTTAGCAAGCGACACGGTGAATACCCCATTGCTTGGGTTAGGATATATAGTAAAATCCTTTTCATCCTGGCCTACTGTAAGTGTTTTCTCTTTCTCTGCCTTCTGCCCGGTGGGTTGTTCCTGCGCCTGCACTGCCAGCATCGAAAAAGTCACTAAAATCGTAAGTATAAATTGTTTCATAGAGAGTCTTTAAGAAGTATTTCTACGTAAGGGAATTACAAAAGTCGTTCCATTTATTAAAACGAGCAAGCTTTTAAATAGTTATTGCATTATACCCTCCAAAAGTGGGGTGTTCACCAAATTTTAGCGATCCCTGTTTTGCATAAATCGAATACTCCTGACTGGCCTGTTATCGTTGTGGGAGGTGGCCTTGCGGGGCTCACCAGCGCACTTTTTCTGGCACAGCAGGGTATACAGGTGCTCCTCATCGAAAAGAAAGCTTACCCCTTCCATCGCGTATGCGGCGAGTATGTATCTAACGAGGTTTTGCCTTACCTTAAAAGCCTGGGAGCAGATATAAACCAACTGCAACCTGCCCGCATTAACCGCTTTCAGCTTACCGCACCTTCAGGCTATAGTTTAGAAACCTCTCTGGATCTTGGCGGCTTCGGCATCAGCAGATATACGCTGGACAATTACCTGCACCAACTTGCTGAGGCAAAGGGTGTTACTTTTAAACTTAACACTGCAGTGCAGGATGTTGTTTTCAGGGATGATAGCTTTTTGCTGAAATTAGGTAACGGGCAGGAACTGACAGCAACGATAGTAATTGGCGCTTATGGTAAACGAGCTACCTTAGACCGGCAACTGGACCGGCATTTCTTTGCAAAGCGATCTCCCTATATCGGCGTAAAGTATCATGTAAAATATGATCAGCCTAAAGATATCATTGCCCTTCATAACTTTAAGGATGGCTACGCAGGTATTTCAGCAGTAGAGAATGACACCTATTGCTTTTGCTACCTTACTACCCGCCACAACCTGAAAGAGCACGGAACTATAGCTGCTATGGAACAGGCCGTACTTTATGAGAATCCGCACCTGCACCGGATCTTTACCGAAGCGGAGTTTTTATATGCCCAGCCCGAAGTGATCAATGAAATATCGTTTGCTACTAAAACCTGTATAGAGAACCATATGCTGATGTGCGGCGACGCAGCCGGCATGATTACGCCACTTTGCGGAAACGGCATGGCCATGGCGATACACGCAGGTAAGCTGGCAGCTGAACATACAACGCTGTATTTTAAAAACGGGCACAACCGGCAGCAGCTCGTAGCCAACTATAGCCACGCCTGGAACAAACATTTTGCCAACCGCCTGCAGCTGGGCCGAACCATACAGCATCTATTTGGTCATCCGGTGCTATCTGAAGTAACTATAAAAACGCTGAAGCACCTACCTTCTGCCCTGCAATTGTTAATGCGCCAGACCCACGGACAACCATTCTAACTATAGTTTAACTGGGTTACATCTAATCTGTGCAGGCATTCGTACAACAGGCAACTATAGAAGCATACATATATCCTTCACCACATACCTGTATGAAAAGCTACATTTGCGCCATCGGAACGGCTAACCCTCCACATGTAATACCGCAGATGCAGGTAGCTGATTTTATGGCCAGTGCCTTGCAGTTCGATGAACAGGATACCCGCAAGCTAAAGGCGCTTTACCGCGTATCGGGCATTGGGCAGCGCTATAGCGTATTGCAGGATTATACCCGCCAGAACGGAGATTTCACGTTTTACCCAAATACCCCAACCTTAGCTCCTTTCCCGACAGTGCAGCAGCGCATGGATGTATACAAACACCACGCTGTGGATTTGTCTGAAAAGGCGGTACGTAACTGTTTAGAACAAACCCCAACTATAGTTCTCTCCGACATTACTCACCTGGTAACTGTTAGCTGTACCGGTATGTATGCACCCGGCCTGGATATTGAACTGGTGGAGCGACTTGAATTACCTGCCACTGTGCAGCGCACTGCTGTCAACTTCATGGGTTGCTATGCTGCCTTCAATGCCATAAAACTTGCCGATGCCATCTGCAAAGCTGATCCGGATGCCAATGTATTGCTGGTTTGTACTGAGATCTGCACTATCCATTTCCAGAACAACCCAGAGGAGGATCATCTTATATCGAATGCGTTGTTCGGAGATGGCGCTGCCGCTGTGCTGATGCAGGGTAAACCATGTAAAGAAATGAGCCTAGAACTACAGTCTTTCCACTGCGACCTGGCTCCGGCAGGCAAACGTGATATGGCGTGGCACATTGGCAATACAGGCTTCGAGATGACGCTTTCCTCCTACGTACCTGACCTCATTAAATCAGGCATAAAACAACTGACCGACAGTTTACTGCACGGCCTGAAAACCACTTTATCAGAAGTTAAACTATTTGCCATTCACCCTGGTGGCCGCCGCATTCTGGAGGTGATAGAACAGGAACTGGGCATGACCCGCAACGATAACCGCTATGCCTACCAGGTGCTCCGCGATTTCGGAAATATGTCGTCGGCTACGGTATTATTTGTGTTAAAGGCACTGATGGATAACCTGACACGGGAGGAGAAAGATGAGCCTGTGCTGAGCTTTGCTTTCGGCCCCGGCTTGACCCTGGAATCGATGTTGCTAAAGGTACACTATGCTGGCGCTGCGGAGTAACCAACCCGAGTTAATGGATGATCTTACCCTTGCCGGGGAGGAGTTGAGCAAAAATCTGCGTGAGCTGGAGATAATAAACAACTGGCTGGGTGGCCATAAAGTAGTGCTGGATGCCCTGGATAAGCTGACCGCCAACTATAAAAACCAAACCATAACGATAGCTGATATCGGGTGCGGCGGCGGCGACACACTGACAACTATAGCCAAGTGGGCAAACCGTAAAAACATAGCTGTGCAGCTAACTGGAATAGATGCCAACGATTTTATGGTAACCTATGCACGCCAGCATTGCCAGAACTATAGTAACATAACTATAGCCCAGCACGACGTTTTCTCATCAGCGTTTGCCCGACAACAGTACGATATTATAGTTTGCAGCCTCTTTTGCCATCATTTTACCGACGAGCAGCTGGTACAGCTTTTCCGGCAACTATACAGCCAGGCACGCACAGCCGTTATAGTGAATGACCTGCATCGCCACTGGTTTGCTTATTACTCCATCAAGTATATTACAAAGCTGTTTTCAGGATCGAGGTTAGTGCAGAACGATGCGCCCCTCTCGGTATGGCGGGCTTTTAAAAGAAGTGAATTACAGCAGCTAATGGCTCAGGCAGGTATTACCAACTATAGTTTGCGCTGGATGTGGGCTTTCAGATGGCAACTCGTGCTGAACAAACCAAACCCAGAAACTCAAGTATAAACTATAAACCAACCCCCTTACACATGAGCCGGCAAAGCATCAACTTCTGGGTACTTTTCACCATCTCCATCATCCTCTCCGCAATTGTTATCTCCGTTTTTGTAAAAGCGCTGAAAGTTATTTTGATGGTGATCCTGATTCTTGCCTTAGCTCCTATCATTTACCTGGTCCTACGCCTCATCATTCCCGGCCAGAAAACCATTGACGAAAACGACAAGCTGAAGAAGCGGCATTAAACGTTAATTGTTGATTGGCTATAGTTGATTGTTATCTGGCCTATAGCTACAACTATAGTTTAGGCCTCATTCTCATACAACTCCCATTTCTCCAGTACAGCTACAAAATCCTCGGGAAGGTCGGAGTTAAAATGCAGCTCCTGTTTAGTTACCGGATGAATAAAACCAAGTGATTTGGCGTGCAATGCTTGGCGTGGCATCAGTTTCATGGCATTATCTACAAAAGCCTTGTAAGATCCTACCGGAGAGCCATACACAATTTTATCGCCGCCATAGGTAGCATCCGAGAAAAGCGGGTGTCCGATGTATTTCATGTGTGCGCGTATCTGGTGCGTTCTGCCAGTCTCGAGGTTACATTGCACCAGCGATACATACTTAAAGCGTCTGAGCACCTTATAATGCGTAACAGCATGCTTGCCGTAAGAACCATCCGGGTAAACGGTCATCACTTTACGGTCTTTGGCGCTACGTCCAACGTGCCCGGTTATAGTGCCAGAATCTGACTTCGGTATTCCCCACACCAGGGCATAGTAAGTTCGCTCTATGGTATGGTTATAAAACTGCTTCGCCAGGAAAGCCATGGCATACTCGGTTTTAGCAATTACCAGCAAGCCCGAAGTATCTTTATCGATGCGGTGCACCAGCCCCGGGCGGCCTTCGCCGTTACGGGCTGTCGGCAGGTTTTGCAGGTAATAGGTAAGGGCATTAACCAGCGTGCCTGTCCAGTTGTTATAAGCAGGATGCACCACCATACCGGCAGCTTTGTTTAACAGTAGCAGCTCTTCATCTTCGTAAACTATAGTTAGCGGAATATCCTCCGGTACAATATCCGTATCACGCGGAGGTTCAGCCAGCGTTATAGTTATTACATCCAGCGGCTTTACCTTATAACTGACCTTAACCGGCTTGTCGTTTACCTGCACCGATTCTGCCCGGATAGCCTCCTGCAGTTTGTTGCGGGTAACATTGGCCAGCCGGTCCATCAGAAATTTATCGATTCGCAGCAGCGCCTGCCCTTTATCCACTACAATGCGATGGTGCTCGTATAGTTCGTCCGAATCTTCTGCGGTTATATCCTGTTCTTCGTAATCTGCCACGGGTATGTGTTACTATAGACTATAAATAAAAAGAAAGCCGAAGTTTATCACATCGGCTTTCAAAACTATAAGAAAATACGTTATTAGTTTTTCTTCTTGTTGTTAGATTTTGCTGGTGTTTTAGCAGGAGCCTTAGCTGGCGTAGTTGCTGGTTTAGCAGCAGCTGGCTCAGGCGTAGCTTTTACTTTAGTTGGGTCAACACCTAATTTCTTAAGTACAAGCGGAGAGATATCTCCATCCTCAGGACCTGCCAGTAATGCCTGGTTGCTGATCACGTAAGTATAACCGTTCTCTTTTGCTACATCTTTAATAGCCTTGTCGATCTTAGCAATAACCGGGTCAACTAAAGACTTCTCTTTTTGCTGTAAAGACTGCTGCGCGTTACGCTGGAACTCCTGGATAGAAGTGTTCAGGTTCATCAGCTCTTTTTCTTTGTCTTCGCGGATAGTTTTATCCATAGTAGCAGCACCTTTTTCGTAAGCCTGCAGTTTGCTTTCGTAGTCTGCGTACTTTCCTTTCAGCTGGTTCTCAAGTTGAGTGCTGTGGTCTTTAAGCGACGACTCTATCTGCTTGCTTTCAGGAAGCTGCAGTAAAATGTATTCAACGTTAGTATAACCAATCTTCAGGGGCTGGTCGCTGCTCTGTGCGAAAGACGCAAAGCTGATCAGTAAAAACGCTACTACTAAGGTTTTGATTTTGTTCATCATTGGTTGGTTAATTAATAATAAGTATAAAGGTTAGTTGTTAGGCTTCTTTTTGGTTGCCGGCTTTTTGGGTTGCGCTGCCGGCTGCGGTTCTTCCTGTTGTTCTTCTCCTACTGCCGGCAAATCATCCGTTTTCTCTTTCAGAGCATCCGCAGGCTGCTTGCCTTTTGTATTTGCTTTATCTGATGCCAGGCCCAGTTCTTCCAACACATACTCGGTATAGTCGTGTACCGGGTTTGTATAGATCATGACTAGGTCTCCGGACTTATCAAACATGATTGCAATCTGCTTTGCCTTGGATACTTTCTCAACAGCTGTAAAAACCTCATCCTGTATCGGGCGCATCAGGTCCTGGCGGCGTTTAAACATCATGCCTTCGTAGCCAAAAACCTTGCGCTGGTAATCCCGCACTTCGGTTTCTTTCTTGCTGATCTCGGCCTGGCGCTTCTTCTTCATTTCTTCGGTAAGAAGCACTTCTTCGGCGCGGTAGTCCTGCTTTAGTCTATCAGCCTGTTGCTGCAGTACCTCAATCTCTTTTTGCCAGGTTTCAGCATAGTTGTCCATCTCCTGCTGCACTTTGTTGTAAGCAGGCATTTTGCTAAGTATAAAGTTCGAATCAATATACCCAATCTTCTGAGCATTGGAAATATGCGTCAGAAAAAAGCCTGCTAAAAAGATGAACAAAAGTTTCTTCATACTGATTCCTTTTAATTAGCGCAGCTGCTGGCCAATAATAAAGTGGAACATACCTGGTTTTGCATCCGGCTGGCCCGGTATATCATCCAGTCTCCAGCCATAGTCAAAGCCTAACAGGCCAAACGCCGGCATAAATATTCTAGCACCTACACCCACCGAACGGTACAACTTGAACGGGTTATAGTTCTCGTAAGAGCCAAAGTTGTTACCTGCCTCTAAAAACGCTAAACCATAAATAGTTGCAGCCGGACTAGGTGATATCAGCTGACGCATCTCTATTACAAACTTGTTATACGCAATACCACCTGCCTGTAACAGGTTAGGGTCGTTCTCATTTACAACACTTTCGTCGTCATAACCGCGTAAACCAATGTACTCTGTACCAACAAACACGTTACCGCCACCAAGGCCTGCACCACCCAGCTTAAAGCGCTCAAACGGACCTATAGTTGCATCTGAACTATACTTGCCCAGGAAACCAAAGTGTGCTCTTGTGTTCAATACCAATTTCCCTGCCAAGTTTATGAAATACGATGCATCGAACATCCATTTGTTGAATTCGATGTACTCATACTTACCTGCATCCTCTTTAAACAGCGAATAAGGTGGTGTTAAATTTACGCTTAACGATAGCTGCGAACCACGTGTCGGGAACGTTGGGTTATCTATACTATAGCGTGATAGTGTGTTTATAAAGGATATACTGTTTGAGTTACCGTCTGTAAAATCACGGAACAGCTGCTGATAGTTGTTAAGTGTATAGCGGCTATAAGATAAAGAGTGGCTGATGTTGAAATAGTTATCAGGCCACTGCAGTCTTCTGCCAAGCGTAACAGACGCTCCGTTCACATCCAGCTTCGACTCTTCTTCCATGATAGCCGGACGGCGGTAAACTGTTTTAAATAAGCTTACCGATAAAGAGTTTGGTCTGCGGCCACCTAACCATGGTTCAGTAAATGACAGTGAGTAAGACTGGTAGTACTTACCATTCGCCTGCAGGTTCAGAGACAGTCTCTGTCCGTCACCGCTAGGTACCGGTGTCCACTCATCCAGATCCCAGAATTTACGGGTAGAGAAGTTGTTAAGTGTTAAACCAACGGTACCAACGGCACCAATAGGTCCACCCCAACCACCTGATAAACTGATCTGGTCGTTTGGTCTCTCCACAACTGAGTAATGAATATCAACGGTACCGTCTGCCTGATTCGGGATTGGCTGCAACCCTATGTTCTCAGGGTCGAAGTAACCTAAAGCTGCCAGTTCGTTTCTTGTTCTGATCAGGTCTTCGCGGCTATACTTTTCGCCAGGCAACGTACGTAATTCTCTGCGTATTACGTGCTCGCTGGTTTTCGTATTTCCGGTAACAACCACATTTTTTATAGTTGCCTGCGGGCCTTCGTACACACGCATTTCCAGGTCTATCGAGTCACCTTCCACACGTACCTCAACCGGGTCGATGCTCTGGAAAAGGTAACCGTCGTTCTGGTAAAGTGCTGACACGTCTATTCCGGTCGGGTTAAAGGTAAGGCGCTTATCCAGTTCCTGGCGGTTGTATACATCTCCTTTTTGAATACCCAGCACTTTGCTCAGGTACTCGTCATTATACAGGTAGTTGCCTTTCCAGGTAATGTTACGATAGTAATAGCGGTTGCCTTCATCTACTGTTATTCTGATGCCCAGCCTGTCATCGCTTATTCTGTAAACAGAGTCAGAAACTATAATCGCATCGCGGTAGCCTTCTGAGTTATAAAAATCAAGCAGTAGTTGCTTGTCGTTCTCGTATTCAGAGCGTTGGAATTTAGAAGATGAAAGGATATTACGAATGCTTTTCTCCTTCGTCTTCTTCATCTGCTTTTCCAGTTTTCTGTCTTTAAAAGCTTCGTTGCCAACTATATCAATTTCGCCGATCTTTACTTTATCTCCTTTGTCGATCTTGATGTTAAGCACTACGCTGTTAGGCAGAAGCGAATCCGGACGCTGGGTCATGCTGATCTTCGCATTCAGGTAGCTCTTCTCAGCAAAGTAATTTTTGATTACAGTACGGGTGCTGTTCAGGGTTGCATCGTTTACAGTTCTTCCGCGTTGCAGGCTTATTTTTTCGGTCAGGGCTTCCTGCTGCGACTTATTTATTCCGGAGAAAGTGAAGCGGGAAAGACGCGGACGCTCCTTCAGGTGGAAATCCAGGAATATCTGGTCGCCCTCTATTTTAGAGATGCTAACATCTACGTCGCCAATAATACCTTGCGCCCACAGTTTCTGGATGGCCTGGCTGATATCTTCGCCTGGTACTGTGATCTTATCGCCAACCTGCAGGCCTGTAACACCAATGAGGGCATTCGAATCTAAGAAGTTGGCTCCACTTACAGTAATGCCGCCTATCCTGTACTCGCGCGGCTGCATGTAATCAACAGGGTTTGTCTGCGTAGCTTTGTTAAGAACTTGGGAAGAGGCTGTGCCTGCCAGAAGCAGGAAAAACAGCACCCAGATGCATCTTGTCATTAATATTTTACTTGATTAGTTGTTCACTGGTCTTTCCGAAGCGTCTTTCGCGACGTTGGTAAGATATTATTGCTTCGTATAAGTGCTCCTTCCGGAAATCCGGCCAAAGCAACTCTGTTATGTATAGTTCAGTATAAGCTAACTGCCACAATAAAAAATTACTGATGCGCATTTCGCCACTGGTACGTATAAGCAGCTCCGGGTCTGGCATACCAGCCGTTCCCAGGCTATCAGCTATCATGCTTTCCGAGATATCTGCGGCCTTCAGCTCGCCTTGCTCTACTTTTGTTGCCAGCTTGCGCATAGCCTGCGTTAGTTCCCAGCGGCCACTATAGCTAAGTGCCAGAACCAACGTCATACGCGAATTACCGCTTGTCATTTCTACAGCTTCCGCAAGCTCCTGCTGGCAGCTTGCCGGCAGACTTTGCGTATCACCTATAGTTTGTAAGCGTATGTTATTCTTGTTCAGTGTGGCAGTTTCCTTCCGGATTGTAGTCACCAGTAGCTGCATTAGCGCAGATACCTCACTGGCTGGCCTGGACCAGTTCTCTGTTGAAAAAGCGTATAAGGTAAGATACTGTACTCCAAGTTCGGCGGCGGCCTCTACTGTTTCGCGCACAGCTGTGATAGCATTCTTGTGCCCGAAAATGCGTAAGCCCCCTCTTTGCTTAGCCCAGCGCCCGTTACCGTCCATTATAACGGCAATGTGCCTGGGTAAATTGTTTATATCTACTTTCTCCTTAAGCTCCATTTAACCACAATTTCCTTGCAAGTTACAAAAAGCAAGATAATTTAATTAAAAATTAAATGGCTAATCTAATATACCGGGCTGGCGTCTGTATGGTGGTGGGCAATTTGCTCTGTAAAAAGTGTAAGAAAGACTGATACCGTTATAGTAGTACCAGTCTTTATCGTAGGGGTTGGCCACATGCTTTCCGTCCGCTTCTGACAGAAAATCCATGTTATCATTAAAGAGAATGCGTGTACCAAACTCCAGACCAAGGTTCCAGTGCTTGCTCAGGGCATATTTTATACCCACGCCAAAAGGCACGCTTACTGTAAGATCTGTATCGAAAGGTTTGTCTAGGCTCGGCAGGCTTGGGTTATCTGTTGTAAGTTTCTTATTGTAGATGAGCCCGGCAAAACCGGCAAAGAAGTAAGGTGATATCCGTACTTTTTGCGAAAGGTCATAATAGTCGAGGAAGTTATACTCCATCACCAGCGACACTTCGGCTAAGCTCAGCCGTAGTTCTGCCTGCCTGTAGTCTGGCAGCGGCAGATCCTGCACATCATCGCCTATCGTATTATCATCCGCAATACGATGGCTGAGCATAATGCCGCCTCTTGCAGTAAACGTGTTGGTAAGGTCTCTGCGGTAAAAAACAGTGAGCGCCGGCTGATTATTCAGGAAACGGTATTCCGGGGCAAGTTCACCCTTATAGTTGGCACCGCCAATACCTACTCCTATCTCGCTGGTAGATACTTTATACTGGGCGTGCGCTTGTGTGCTAAAAAAAGCACTCCCTATTTGCAGCATTACACAAACAAGGAGTGCTAGTTGGATTCTATGTAAAGTCATGTATTCGCTAAACAGAGTTTAGGTAACAACGCACAGTACTGTGTTCTATTATCTAAACTTAGGGCTTCTGATTCTTGGTGTTAAAATATAGTTAATGTTTACGCCCGAAACGATGTACCAGTCTTTATCTGTTTTGTCGCCCCGGCGTGCGTTTGCAGATGTTCCGTATCCACTTAAGTGTTGATATGGTGTTCCGCTCGGGTCAGGAACCGGTATAAATTCTCCTTCCGCACTACGGTCAGAGAAAATAGCTGACGCTGGTCTGTTAGGGCTGTTATTAGCTGAGCTTAACAACGTAGATTTATCAACATAAGAAGAACTTGCGTCATCCAGGTAATCTGTAAATGTTTTTCTCCAGCCTACCTCAAAGCTCACATCCCAGTATCGGTCTACTTTGTAGCGTACGCCTAAACCAAACGGAATAGAAACCTGAACGCGTTTATAGGGCTCAGGGTTATCTCCTCCGTCTACATGTTGTCCCTCAGTACCCAGTGGCTGTAACTCGTACCAGCCTGTTGGTATGTCATCACCTGCTGCTAAGCCAGGGTGTGAGCCTGTTTCATAATATGCTTTTGGGTTGTGGTGCAATACAGCTACACCCACAAATCCGTAAGGCACAAAATCAGGACGACGACGGTACGTCTGGCGGTTCTCGAAAAGGTCAACTATAGCAACTGCGCTCAGCTCTTTTATATCGTTACGGAAAGACAGGTTACGTCTGTAACGGCCTGCGTTTTCAGATTCGTTAAGAGCAGCACTTTTTATATCATCTCCGATTATACGCCCCCAGTGAAAGCTACCACGCACCGATATGCGCGGAAAGTACCGATACGTATAACTAATGCCAATGTTTGGTCTTGTTGATTTAAAGCGAAGGCTGGTAAAATCCGGCTCCGGTACAATATCTCCGAAGTAGTTCATTGCCCCAAGGTGCACTCCAACAGATGCGTACCGCTTCCTCAGCGTAAAGCGTTGAGCTTCTGCATCTGTAGACACTAAGGTCATGGTAATAGTAAGCAGCAGAACAAGGGTACAAAGTTTTCTCATATGAATAAATGCTATGTGAGTGCCTGTTACTTACAGATACCTCTCCTCAAGTTATAAAGACAAAAATAAAGATTATGTATTATTAAAGAAATAATATTACATATATTTAATCTGCATCACTTTTGGAAGAGATTTCTGTTATCCATACCCCAATTGAGTTTGCTGCGAAGCGTAGATAAAAAGTTAACATGATGTAACTTAACTAATCTTGCCACGAAGTTCTCCCTGCGTACTGCTAACTGAACATTCATATCAACAGGCACCGACCTGGAATCGAGAGAGGCAAGGTAGCTGCTGCTGCGGCCTTCCACTTCAAAAGAGATCACGCTCCTGTCTGATACTATCATTGGCCGCACATTCAGGTTGTGCGGACATACGGGTGAAATGATAAAATTGTTGGTTTGTGGCAGTACTAAGGGACCTCCGGCGCTTAGCGAGTAACCCGTAGACCCGGTAGGTGTAGCTACCACTAATCCATCGGCCCAGTAAGAGTTCAGATATTCACCATCAATATACGTATGTACCGCAATCATAGATGAACTATCACGTTTTAGTACGCTAAACTCATTTAATCCGAAGTTAATGCCATCAAAAACCTCCTGATCGGAATCTACACGTATCAGGGCGCGGTCGTCCAGCGTGTAATGGCCTTTGTAAAGTGCATCTATGGCCACGTTAATACTGTCGTGCGAAATGGTTGCTAAAAAACCTAAGCGACCGGTATTAATACCCAGTATCGGAATCTGCTGTGCCCCCACATAAGTGACTGTATCCAGCAGGGTACCATCGCCACCTATGCTTAGTACTACATCCACTCCTGTCAGATCATCGCCACGTTTAAAGGTAGGTATGTCGTTAGGTATTTGCAGGGTATTCTGGAGGTATAGTTGGAAGTGCTCTACCAGCATAATATCGGTATTGCGGCGCAACAGCTCATCAAATAGTTTTTGAATGAATGGTGCGATTCGTTCGCTGAATGGTTTTCCGAGTATAGCAATCTTCATAAGCAGGTCTTTAAAAAGGATACCCCATGTTCAGGTATAGGCCACGGTTGCCTTCGCGGTTGGCCGTGTACTCGCCGCGCAGCACAATATCGTAAAATGTTACCACATGTAACCCAATACCACCACCAAGCAGCAGCCGGTTTGTTAAAGGATTCCGGGCTTCGTAAGTGTTATCTATTGTATAACCGGCATCTGTAAAAGCGTTCAGGTACAGGGCTAATGGGATCGTATTCAACTTCGGGTTACGGATAAAATTCAGGCGGATACTCTTCAGGTTTAGCAACTCTTTTGAAAGCCCCTGTTTGAAAAGCCCGTAATGCTGCCCGCCCACCACATATAATTCGTAGCCCCGCACCAGCGACCTGTACCCCAGCGCGGTATTATCGGTAACGGCAAAGTTGCTGCCCAGCCTTGCCTGCGCCTCTACGCCTACACTGTAATAAAAATTTCGGGGCAGTGCGCTATAGTTTACATACTTGGCGCGGGCAGTGGTAAAGCCCGTGCCGGTATTGTTCAGGAAAAACGCATGCCCTACGCCAATATCAAAGTAACTACCGCTTAAAGGGTAGGCAAACGTGTTTCGCTGGTTTATTACACGGGTAAGGTCTACCCGGATATAGTTTCGGTTGGTATAAGGGGTATTAAAATAATCGGGATTGAGCTCCGGTATGGTATCAGAAACCTCTTCGTGGTAATACGAAAGCCGGAGCGCTGATTGCCGCTGCACACTTTGCCTGTGAATAATGGCGGCACCTACACCTGTGCGCTTTATCGGCATGCCATCTTCCTGCTCATAAAAATACTGGCGGTTATTACGGATATCGTAATTTATCGTGTGGCTCCGGTAATCGGCTGCGCTAACTTCATAACCCAGATTCCGGCTACCAGCCAGGTACGGAACCCGGTAAGACAGTTCTATACGGCGGTTAAAGCCATGCTGTAATCGTAACCGGACATCTTCGTTTCGACCTCTGAAGTTTCGACGTGTCAGCACAAAACCATAATCTATACGGCGCAGGTCTTTTTTCTCGAGCCAGGCATTAAAGTTACGGTCAGCAAAATCTAAAATGGGAATGGGATAGAAATAGAAACGCTCCTGTACCTGGTATGTAACTATAAGCTGGCCTGCATCGCAGGTATAACTATAGTTTACTGAATTAAATAAGCGGAGATTATAGATGCGTTTTCGGTTTTCTTCGAGCAGGTTCTCGAGTTGTGTGGTCTCAACAGAATCACCGATGGCAAAAGTTAGCTCACGGAGCAGTACAAAGTCTTTCGTGGTTTCGTTGCCCTGCAGCTGTACATCCTGTATAACTATAACCGGAACCGCACACGGCGATGCACCTGCAACTATACAGCTAAACAGCAGACCAAGAAGCAGACCCCAACGCAGCACCGGTTATATGTCCAGGTACTTAAATAACATATCCAGCCGGTCTTTGCCAACATCAAATGTGCTGCTATCATGAAACTGGGCGGTAATACGGTATTCGAAGCGCTCGAGTGTTGTTATGATGCGGGAAAGGTCAGTAGCGTTTAGTTTAAGGGTAAGCTTAATACTGTACGGATCAAGCTCGTCAGGCGAAACATAGGCGCTCAGGATCTTGGTGTTCTCTTCTTCTATCAGGCGGCTGATCTGGCTCAGCGAGTAGTCGCGCTCCGGCATGCTCAGCACCAGTATACTGCCGTGCCCCTGCAATGCCGACATTTGCCCGAAAGCAGCCAGTGTATCGTTTATCGTAATAATACCCATGTACTCCTGCATTTCATCGAGCACCGGCACTACCTGCGTTTTGTTTTTAATGGCTGCCTCCATCACATCATAAAAATGCTGAAAGTGCATTACATGCACATCCTGGTGTTCCAGCTCAACATCCTTCAGGGTTTGGTTTCTGTCTGTGAGGTCTACTAAACTAAGCTCGGTAGCCATGCCCATGTATTTGCGGTTACTTACCACGGGCAGATCATTTACACGGAACTCATCCATCCAGCGCAAAGCTTTCTCTACGGTATCATAGAGCTTAAGCGGTGGTATCATTTGGTTGATGAGTTCTTCTGCGATCATGTAGTTTGTTCTACGGTAGTTTTACTTAAAAACTTCTCTAAAATACTATTAAACTTCTCCGGATGTTCCATCATTGGCGCGTGGCCACACTTATCTATAAAATATAATTCGGAGTTTGTCATCAGCCGGTTAAACTCATGCGCTACGAGTGGCGGAGTAATAGTATCATTTAGTCCCCAGATTAACAGGGTAGGCACTTTAATGTTTGTAATATCTTTAGCCATGTTGTGGCGCTGCGCCGATTTAGCTATGGCTATAATACGCAAACACTTGGCATTGCTGTTCGTGATGTTAAAAACTTCGTCTACCAGTTCTTTCGTTGCCGTCTCAGGACTATAGAAGGTATATCCAACACGCTCTTTTACATACTCATAGTTACCACGCTTTGGAAACGAGCCGCCCATAGAGTCTTCGAACAAACCAGAGCTACCGGTAAGCACCAGACGTTTTACTTTAGCCGGATTATTTAAGGTATACACCAGTGCTACGTGGCCACCCAGCGAATTGCCTAACAAAGTAAGGTTATCCAGCTTTTTAAACTTCACAAAGTCTTCCACAAAGTTCATTAAGCCAGGTACACCAGCTTTATGCAGGGCCATTTCGTAAATGGGCATAAGCGGAATAACCACGCGGTAATTCTTTGAGAAATGATCTACGACGCCTTTCCAGTTGCTGAGAGCTCCAAACAGTCCGTGCAGTAATAACAGCACTTCTCCCTGGCCTTCATCTATATACTGAAACTCGCCTTCTTGTCTGATTTGTAGATCCATAAATAAGGGTAAACTAAACAGAAAAATATAATTTATACTGCAATATTAGCAATAGTAAGCCAATTTTGTAGCATTTCGAGACCATAAGTAGTAAGTGCCGCCTCCGGATGGAATTGTAACGCATACAATGGCAACGAGTTATGCTTAAATGCCATAAGTTCATGATTTGCCGTATGTGCCAGCGGAACTATAGTTGGGGGCGTATGTCGCAGCACCAGCGAATGATACCGTACCACTTCCATCTTTTCCGGCAGGTTTTTAAAGATCGGATCAGGCTCGCAAATGATTTCGGATATCTTACCGTGCATCGGCCTTTCGCCCTTTTCCAGCTTTGCCCCAAAGAACTCGCCCAGCGCCTGGTGTCCCAGGCAAATACCCAGCATCGGAACGCGCTCATGGTATTCTTGTATCACCTCCATCAGTACGCCTGCTCTCTTCGGCGTGCCCGGCCCCGGCGACAAAACTATAGCTTCTATAGGCAATTGCTTTATTTCAGACAACGGCACATCGTTCCGAACCACATGCGCTTCTACTCCCAACTGGCCGAAATAGTCTACCAGGTTATAGGTAAACGAATCAAAGTTATCGAGCAGGAGAAGCATGGGTTGAATGAAATGTCTGGTTAGTTATTTATAACTTATACTTCTTTAGCATAACCTATAGTTAAAAGAATCCTTTCAACGACTCAATCAGCGTTTTCACAAACGGCAACACGTAACCCAGGATATCCAGCGCATAAGGAGTGGTTTTGAGCACAACCGGGTAAACTATAGATTCAGAAGCCGTTTCGGCAGTGATGCTGATGCCGGCCATATCAGAAACGTAGAGCAACAAACTAATAGCGAAGCACCACTTGATAGCACCCAACACAGCTCCCAGGAAATTATCAAAAAAGCCGAAGGGCGTAAAGTCGATGATCTTTTTCAGGATGAAGCCAAGCAGGTAAACTATAAGTATGATCCCGATAAAAACGAGCAGGAATGTAAGATAAGGTAGCACGCCGCCTACATCACCAACAAAATCCCGAACTATAGGCAGGGCCACATTCAGAAATTTGAGTCCGCCAAGTATAGCCACTACCAGCGCCAGCAAGGATACCAGCTCTAACAGCAGGCCTTTGCGGTAGCCCATAAACGCGCCAAACAGGATCGGGATCAGCAGGAAATAATCGAAGGTACTCATGCCTGTAAACTATAGCTAAAAATTAAAAAGCGCTGCTGCACAGGTATAGAGCCCATGCAGCAGCGCTAAGATAACTATAATCAGTATAGTGCACCAACTATAAATCAGTGCAAAACTACCCGGTATGCTAATTAAAAATCGGTATTGTTAAGCAAAGCGCCTACCGCCGAAGAGATAGCGCGTCCATCGGCCTGGCCAGCCAGTTCTTTAGAGGCTACGCCCATTACACGACCCAGATCAGAAGGACCGGTTGCACCTACACGTTGAATGATTTCCAGTAATCTGGCTCGCAGATCACCTTCTCCCAGCTGTTTCGGCAGATATTCTTCTATCACGGCCAGTTCGCCAATCTCAATCTGTGCCAGGTCTTCGCGATTTTGCTGCGTATATACTTCCGCCGATTCGCGGCGCTGTTTTGCTGCTTTCGTCAGCAGTTTTAGTTCAGTATCCTGGGTTAAGCCTTCGCCGCCACCTTTTTCGGTTTCGGCCAGCAGTATCAGCGATTTTATACTTCTTAAAGCCTGTAAGCGTGGTTTATCTCTTGCCAGCATGGCCTGCTTTATGTCGCTTTCTACTCTTTCTTTTAAGGTCATAGTTTTTAATCGTTTATAGTATGTATCAGCACAAGGAGTTATGCTACTTCTACGGAGCTTTTGCAGTTACGGCAAAGAACCATGCATAACATCTTATTTAAATTTCCATTAATTTAGTCATCTCGTTTATAATAACTATAGCCGCAACTATAAGCGGCAAATAAACAACATGACCAAACTGAGTGTAAATATAAACAAAATAGCCACGCTTCGGAATGCCCGTGGCGGCGACAGGCCCAATGTAGTGCAGGCAGCAAAGGATTGCGAGCGCTTCGGAGCGCAAGGCATAACTGTGCACCCGCGCCCTGATGAGCGCCATATCCGCTACCAGGATGTATATGACCTGAAGTCAATTGTTACTACCGAATTTAACATAGAGGGCAACCCGACTCCTGATTTCCTGAAGCTGGTTAAAGAGGTGAAACCAGAGCAGGTTACTTTGGTGCCCGATGCACCGGATGCCATTACCTCCAACGCTGGTTGGGATACTATTAAGCACAAAGATTTTCTGACCAATATTATCTCAGAAATGAAAAGCCTGGGAATACGTACTTCAATTTTCGTGGACCCGGCGGAAAGCATGATTGAAGGTGCTGCTATAGTTGGAACTGACCGCGTAGAACTATACACCGAAGATTACGCCCGTCAGTATCATACCAACCGCGAAGCTGCTCTTGCGCCTTATGTAAAAGCAGCCGCTAAAGCACAGGAATACGGCATTGGCCTAAACGCTGGCCACGACCTGGACCTGGACAACCTGAAATACCTGAAGGATAATGTGCCCGGCTTGCTGGAAGTAAGTATAGGTCACGCCCTGATCTGCGACGCGTTATACTATGGCCTGGAAAACACGATACAATTATACCTGCGCCAGCTTAAATAAGCCATTTTGATAAACCAGGTAACTATCGAAGAATTTCTGCAGAAGGCTGAAAACCTGCCTGTGCTGGACGCGCGTGCACCCAAAGAGTACCAGGCTGGCCATATCCTGCAGGCGCAAAGCTTTCCTATTTTTACAGATGAAGAGCGTGCTATAGTTGGAACATCTTATAAGCAGCAAGGCCATGACCCGGCGGTGCTGCTAGGGCTGGATTTATTCGGGCCAAAGATGTCTGAGTTTGTAAAAGAAGCTACCAGAATTGCCCCTGATAAAGAAGTACTGCTGCATTGCTGGCGCGGTGGTATGCGAAGCGGTGCCATGGCCTGGCTCCTGAGCTTTGCCGGTTTTAAAATACATTTGCTGCAGGGCGGCTACAAGGCTTACCGGCATTTTATACAGGAGCAGTTCGCTAAACCCTGGCCTATAGTTGTTCTCAGCGGCTTTACAGGCAGCGGCAAAACGGATATCCTGCCTTATCTGCAGCAACACGGCCAGCGAACTATAGATCTGGAGGGGCTGGCAAACCACAAAGGCTCCGCTTTCGGCAGTATAGGCATGCCCGCACAGCCAACTACTGAACACTTCGAGAACCTGCTTGGCTCCGAACTTTTAAAACTAAATGCGCAGCAGGCGGTTTGGTTTGAAGATGAGGGCATGACGATTGGCCGCATAAAGATGCCTCACGAATTATTTATCAACATGCAACAGCGACCAACTATAGTTATAGATGTACCTAAGCAGTTGCGCGTCCGGAAGCTGGCCCACGAATACTGCCGCACCGATCAGGCTATACTGGAGGCATCAATACTTAAAATTAAAAAACGCCTGGGCGGCTTAGCCACGCAGGAAGCACTGGACGCCATTGCAACCGGCGATATGGAAAAGATGGTAGAGATCGCGCTCACGTATTACGACAAAGCGTATCATTACCAGCTTAAACCAAAGCAACAGGTGCTTACCTTGCCCTTGCAAACTATAGATCCGGAAGAAAGCGCACAGCAGATAATAACTTTCGCTAAAACCAACAACCTGATTTAACCATGGAAGAGATAACCGAACAAACTATAAAACTTACCCAATACAGTCATGGCGCCGGTTGTGGCTGCAAAATTGCCCCAAAGGTTTTAGATGCTATCCTTCACTCTGATATCACGTACCCTGAAAACGATAAGCTGCTGGTAGGCAACAGTTCGCGCGACGATGCGGCTGTGTATGACATTGGCAATGGCCGCGCTGTTATCAGCACCACCGACTTTTTTATGCCAATCGTAGATGATGCGTATGATTTTGGTCGTATTGCGTCTGCCAATGCTATTTCGGATGTGTATGCGATGGGCGGTTCTCCGATGATGGCCATTGCAGTGTTGGGTTGGCCGATAGATAAACTGGCCCCAGAAGTTGCCAAACGTGTAATAGAAGGCAGCCGCAGCATTTGCCACGAAGCAGGAATTCCCTTAGCAGGCGGGCACAGCATCGATAGCCCTGAGCCAATTTTCGGGCTGGCTGTAACCGGCATGCTCGACATACCGAACCTGAAACGCAATGATACTGCCACTGCAGGCTGCGAACTATACTTAACCAAACCAATTGGCGTAGGCATTCTTACCACCGCTCAGAAAAAAGCTATACTTAAACCAGAGCATGCTCAGATAGCGCCGCAGCAAATGATGCAATTGAACAAGATCGGCGCTGAGTTAGGCAAATTGTCCCAGGTAAAGGCCATGACCGATGTAACCGGTTTCGGGCTGATGGGTCACTTATCAGAAATGTGCGAAGGAAGCAACTTAATGGCAGAAGTATACTTTGATAAAGTGCCGGTAATACCGGAAGCACTGGAATACCTGGCACAAAAAGCCATTCCCGGCGGCACACACCGCAACTTCGACAGCTACGGCCACAAACTCGCCGACCTTACGCCCGACCAGAAGCACCTGCTCTGCGACCCTCAAACGAGCGGAGGCTTATTGGTAGCTGTTGATCCTGCGGGTCGTGATGAAGTTCTGGCAATTTTCAGAAAGTATAATCTAGAACTACAGCCCTTAGGGGTTTTAAAAGAACGAGGCGCTGAAGAGAAACTGATAAGAGTAGTTTAGCTTTTTACTACCTACTACCGTAAGCGGATAAACTGATATCTATTTACTATTAACTGATACCTGAGAGTAATGAAACTACACTATAAAGAAATGGGCCATGGTCAGCCGCTGCTTATCCTGCACGGTTTATTTGGCACATTAGACAATTGGCAGACATTAGCAAAACGTCTTGCAGAGCATTACAACGTATTTTTGATAGACCTTCGTAATCATGGCCGCTCTCCACACAGCGACCAGCACGATTATGATGCTATGGCAGCTGATGTGCTGGAGCTAGTAGATGATCTGCAGATTCCGACGCCAGCTATTATGGGTCATTCTATGGGAGGGAAGGTAGCTATGAATTATGCGCTTAAATACCCTACCCGCATCACCAAACTTATAGTAGTAGACATTGCTCCCAAAGCATACCCGCCACATCATGACGAAATAATAGACGCCTTGCAGTCTGTTGATCTAAGCACTGTCACCAGTCGTGGTGAAGTTGATGCACAATTAGCTAAAGGCATAAAAGAAGACGAAGTGCGCCTTTTCCTGATGAAGAACCTGTACCGCAAAGATGACAATACATTTGGCTGGCGAATGAACCTGGATGTAATTGAGAAGAACTATGAGAAGGTAGCAACGGAGATAACATCAGAGGTGCCTTTCAAGAAGCATACACTATTTATAAAAGGAGGCCGCTCAAGATATATTAAGCCGGAAGATGTATATGGCTCTATCGAACACCTGTTTACATTAGTACAGGTAGAAACAATTCCTGATGCCGGTCATTGGGTTCACGCAGAAGCGCCAGATCAAGTATACGACTTGGTAACAACTTTCCTGAGCACTGAGTAATTAATCTTGCCCATTTGCAAAAGCTGCCCTTGCAATGCACTGGCAGCTTTTCTGTTTTTATCTCCGTTATAGTTTATACTTTTACCCCATGAAGAAGACAGGTAACCTATATTTAATCCCAACTATACTTGCAGAAGGCACAGCTGATCAGGTCATTTCTCCACAAGTAAAGGACACCGTTCGTCACCTTACATACTTTATAGTTGAGAACTTGCGCACTGCTCGTCGTTATGTAAAAATGATATGCCCGGAGTTAGTAATCGAAGAGCTCAACTTTGTGCAGATAGATAAAGATGCGACACCAGCTCAGGTGCAGGCGGCTTTAAAACCACTCATTGATAAGAGTATAGATGCTGGTATTATTTCGGAAGCTGGGTGCCCGGGCATAGCCGACCCAGGGGCTGAAGTGGTGAAATATGCACACCAAAAAGATATTAAAGTAATACCTTTTGCAGGACCGTCGGCTATACTTCTGAGTTTAATGGCCAGTGGATTTAACGGTCAGCAATTCGCCTTTCATGGATACTTGCCTATTGATAAAAGCCCTCGCCTACAAGCTCTGAGACAACTGGAAAAAGAAATGCAGCAGCGCAACCAAACCCAGATCTTTATGGAAACTCCTTACAGAAACAACAAGCTCCTAGAAGATCTGCTCAGTACTTTACACCCTGATACGAAACTATGTATTGCAGCTAATATTACTTCCCCTGAACATGAGTTTATTCAGACTAAAACTATACAGCAGTGGAAAGGAAAGCTACCAGACATTCATAAACAACCTGCAGTGTTCCTGATCTATAAATAGAGTGAAACTTTATAAACAGTAGTTTCGAAATTTTAACATTCTAAATCCAACTAAGAAGCCTTTGCACTCTCAGCAAGGGCTTTTTAGAGAACGGCATTTCCATTCACTAGCTAGCCGCTTTTATCCAGGAAGTCAAGTAACCTTTTAATTATCAGTAGCTTGCAACCCTTCATAGTTCTCACTGCAATGAGCTTCTGCTACCTCTACTGGCAACATTGCTCTGGCTACTTCGGATGCCCATTCATCAATTCTCCCGCTCGTCCCCTTCCCATCTGCCTAAAACGCAAAAGCCCTGTCCTCTTGCGAAGGACAGGGCTTAGATAGGGTTGGCGGCCACCTACTCTCCCAGGTGTGACCCCAGTACCATCGGCGCGTCCGGGCTTAACTTCTCTG
>NZ_JAHWXQ010000007.1 GCF_019336435.1 Pontibacter populi
GCGGTCCGGACGGGACTCGAACCCGCGACCTCCGCCGTGACAGGGCGGCATTCTAACCAACTGAACTACCGGACCAACTTTGTTTCCCTCAACGCTGTTCGTTAAAGTGATGCAAATGTAGAGCGTATTTTCGTATTGTGCAACACCAATGCATATTTTTCACACTATATTTTCTCTTCAAAAACCTAATTTGTTGTGTGCCACCACTTTTATTTTTCAATTCCACTATATTTTCTCTACTTACTTACCTGTAATAACATAATCTGTTAAATTTGTAGCGAATTACTAGCGAAGAAAATATGCTTTTAGATTTCGAACAGCCAATTGCTGCCTTAGAAGGCAAACTGCAGGAAATGAAAAAACTGGCAAGCGAAAGCCAGGTAGATGTTTCGGAGGCGGTAAAGGCTCTGGAAGAAAAAATAAAAAACCTGAAAAAGGAAACGTATGCCAACCTTACGCGCTGGCAACGTGTTCAGCTTTCCCGTCACCCGGATAGGCCATACACCTTAGATTATATTAAGGGCATCACTGATAAGTTTGTAGAGCTTCATGGCGACCGTACAGTAGGTGATGATAAAGCCATGGTGGGTGGCTTTGGTGAAGTTGAAGGCCGCAGCATTATGTTTATTGGTCAACAGAAGGGGCGTAATACCAAGCAGCGCCAGTTGCGTAACTTTGGTATGGCTAACCCCGAAGGTTACCGCAAGGCACTTCGCCTGATGAAAATGGCAGAAAAGTTCGGTAGACCTATCGTTACCCTTATCGATACCCCGGGTGCATTTCCAGGTTTAGAAGCTGAAGAGCGTGGACAAGGTGAGGCCATTGCCCGTAACCTGAAGGAGATGTTTATGCTGAAGGTGCCTGTTATCTGTATCATTATTGGTGAAGGTGCTTCGGGTGGTGCTTTGGGTATTGCCATTGGCGACCGTGTGATGATGCTGGAAAATACCTGGTATTCTGTTATCTCACCAGAGTCATGCTCTTCTATACTATGGCGCAGCTGGAACTATAAAGAGCAGGCAGCGGAAGCATTGAAGCTTACAGCAAAAGATATGCTTCAGAACAGGCTCATAGATGGCATCATAAAAGAGCCTCTTGGCGGTGCTCATACTGAGCCGGACAAGATGATGAAGACGATGAAACGTGAAATCGTTAAGTTGCTGGACGAACTTGATGCTTTAGATACAGAAGAGCGCATTATGCAGCGAATCGAGAAATTCTCGGATATGGGCGTGGTGCTTGAGAGTTAGAAAGTTTTTAAGTTAAAAAGTTAAAAAGGTAATGAAGCTTTAAGGGCTTTGTTACCTTTTTTGTTTTTTATAACTTCACCTGTTAACCTTAACTTGAGCTGCAAACTATAGATTGAAGTATAGGAAGGGAACAACTTTCTAACTTCCAAAATTTTTAACTTTCTAACTATGAAACTTCACGTTATTGATACAGGTTTTTTTAAACTGGATGGTGGTGCCATGTTCGGTGTAGTGCCTAAAACATTATGGCAACGCACTAACCCGGCAGATGAGAATAACCTGTGCACCTGGGCAATGCGCTGTTTGCTGATTGAGGATGGAGATAGATTGATCCTGATTGATAATGGAATAGGAGATAAGCAGGATGCTCGTTTTTTCAGTCATTATTATTTACACGGTGATGCATCTTTACAAAGTTCGCTTAAAGCTGCCGGTTTTGCCCCGGAAGATGTAACTGATATGTTCCTGACGCACCTCCATTTTGACCATTGTGGAGGCGGTGTCAAGTATAAAAATGATAAACAAGAGTTGGAACTTGTATTCCCGAATGCTACGTATTGGTCGAATGACGATCACTGGAAATGGGCAACAGAGCCAAACCCGCGCGAAAAAGCATCTTTCCTGAAAGAGAATATTTTACCAATGCAGGAGAGTGGCCATCTTAAATTTATTGATCCTGATCAGCCTTCACCAATTCCCCAGTTTGATCTTATCTATGTGAATGGGCATACAGATAAGATGATGCTGCCTGTGATTAACTATAAGGACCATAAATTGGTTTACATGGCAGATCTGTTGCCTTCTGTGGGACATATTCCGCTGCCATATGTAATGGGCTATGATACACGTCCGTTGTTAACTATGGAAGAAAAAGCTGCTTTTCTGGATAAGGCGGCCGAAGAAAACTATATCCTGTTTTTTGAGCACGATGCTGTAAATGAGTGCTGTACTGTGCAGCAAACCGAGAAAGGTGTCCGCTTAAAAGATACGTTTAGCTTAAAAGAAATATAGCCTGTGAAGATCGGACTTGCCTTGTCAGGTGGTGGTGCCCGTGGTATTGCTCACTTAGGAGTTTTAAAAGCTTTTGATGAATTGGGAATTAATGTTTCGATCCTGTCCGGGGTTAGTTCAGGGGCTATTGCCAGCGTGTTTTATGCTGCAGGTTATAAACCGGAAGAGATTCTGAAGCTGATTAGAGAGCTTAGTGTATTTAAGATCATACGCCCGGCTTTCGGTAAAATTGGTTTTCTGCACCTGGATGAAGTGGAGAAATTATACGAAAAGTATCTGGGCAAAAACGCCTGTTTCGAGGATCTGAACATTCCGGTTATAATTAGCGCCACAGAAATGAACGAAGGAGTGGTTGTTTACTTTTCGAGCGGTGAGTTAATCAAACCGCTCATTGCTTCCTCAGCAGTTCCCATCCTTTATCATCCTATTGCTTACCAGGGCAAGTTACTTAATGATGGCGGCCTCCTGAATAATATGCCGGTTGATCCGTTGCACCAGAACTGTGATATCAAGATTGGTGTACATGTAAATCCCATCAACCACCAGGCGAAAATTACCACATTGCGAAGTATGGTAGAACGCACCGCGCATCTGGCCATCAATAACAATGTTAAAATGCGGTTGCACCTCTGCGATTTCCTGATCGAACCGCCAGAACTTAAGTTTTACCGCCTGATGAGTTTCCGGAAAGCAGATGAGATTTTCGATATAGGCTATCGCTACACCCTTCATTTAGAGAAACATCTGAGACAGCTCATCGAATCCAACTAAGCTATAGTTGCGCCTGTTGTAACATCTGATTACAAACTGATTGTTTATTTAGTTAAAAAAAATATAACTATAGTGTAAACGTTTTTAACATCATTCGTACATATGCATGTTTAGCCTACACCCTTACTGCATATGAAAAGAATTCTACTTCTGTTTTTATTACTTCCTTCGTTCGTTTTTGCCCAGGAAAATGAGAGTTTCATGTTTAAAGCTAAAGTAAAACATGGCTCCATTCTGATCGGTGGTTCCCTTAGTGGCTTCGCTTACAAAACGTCAGATAACCTGCATTCTTTAAATGGCGCGCAGGAAGATGGTAGAAAAATACAGGCAAATCTACAGTCGAAGAACGGCTATTTTATTTTTAATGATTTTGCCGTAGGGTTAAACCTCAATCTTTTTCATGAAAATACGAAAGTAACCTCAGACCCGGAGCAGGAACCCTTTAAGGAAACGTATTTTCTGGCTGGCCCATTTGTGCGCTATTACCTCGATAATGGTGTGTTCGGCGAAGCAGGGGCAAGCGTAGGCAAGCATAACTTTTCTGACGGTTTCCAATCCAACCTACTGGATGCAACCGTGGGTGTGGGATATGCTTTTTTCTTTAATGAGAAATTTTCTATTGAGCCAATGCTTTCGTTCCGGTATTTCCGGCAGATGAAAGATGACCAGGCCTATTCTACTTTCGGACCATTGGTAGGAGTCGGTTTCCAGGCTTACCTGCTGCGCAAACGCGCGCATGTTATCAAAATCGGTTTGTAAAAAAGCTTAATTGTGCGTATTTATACACTTTGATTCAAATCTCATAAGCAGGCTTAACTAAAAAGCTGCTTAACCGGATGTATAAACACCCACATGATCGCTAAATTTTTATCTAAACTCCTCTTTAAGGTTTCGGGCTGGAAACTGAATGGCTACCTTACGCCAGAAAACCGCCGTTGTGTAATGATTGCTGCCCCACACACTAGTAACTGGGACTTTGTGTATGCCCGTGCAGCGTTTTACCTGATGGATGCCCCTATACGCTATACCATTAAAAAAGAATTCATGCGTTTCCCGTTTGGCGGCTTGCTTCGTTCCATGGGAGCACTTCCAATCGATAGATCCAGGAATACGAAAATGGTAGATGCCATGATCCGGATATTTAACGAAACACCTGGCGATATGTGTGTAATGGTTACCCCGGAAGGTACACGCAAATACCAGCCTCGCTGGAGACGTGGTTTTTATTATGTGGCCGAGGGAGCAGGTGTACCTATCGTTTTAGGCTATCTGGACTATGCTAAGAAAGAGGCGGGAATCGGACCAACTATATACCCAACTGGCGACATTGAGGCTGACCTGGAAAAGATAATGGCCTTCTACAGAACCAAGCAAGGTAAATACCCTGAGCAGGGAGTGAGGTAAGTTGGGAAGTTAAAAAGTTAGAAAGTGAATATTGAAGCGTTACGTGAATTGTGCCTGGGTTTGCCCGGTGTAACAGAGGATATTAAGTGGGGCGCAGATCTTTGCTTTTTGGTAGGTGAGAAGATGTTCTGCGTGACAAGCATCGATGCACCGCATTCTGTTTCCTTTAAGGTGACGGATGAAGAGTTTGATGAAATGATTGCCAGGCCACTAATAATACCTGCTCCTTATATGGCCCGCAATAAATGGGTAAATGTGAAGGAGTGGGGCGGATTAACAGAGGCTGAGTGGGAAACTTATGTTAAGCAGAGCTATAGTTTGGTAAAGGCAAAACTTACTAAAAAACTACAGAAAGAGATTGATGCTATAGTTTAAATATTATGATATACTGCCAGTTTAAGCGTAGCGGAAACTGGTGGTTGTGCATGGCAGCCAGTTTGTAACTGGCGAAACTATAGTTTGTGGTTTAAGCAAGTTACAAACTGGCACCATAGTAAGCCACAAGTTGCACTGCGTTAAACTTGCGGCATAATAAGTAGAAAAGGCTCCCGAACTATAGTTCAGGAGCCTTTCGTTTTATAGGTAATCTATAGTTTAGGCGATCTGTCTTAAATCAACCGGAATAACCCTTGAAATGCCGGCCTCGATCATGGTAATGCCATACATTACGTCTGTAGAGGCCATCGTGCGCTTGTTGTGGGTTACAACTATAAATTGCGACTCGTTGGAAAAGGTACGGATGATGTTGTTAAACTTGTCGATGTTGGCATCATCCAGCGGAGCATCCACTTCATCGAAGATACAGAATGGCGCCGGCTTCAACAGGTAGATCGCAAACAGCAACGAAATAGCCGTCAGTGTTTTCTCGCCACCTGATAACTGGTTTATAGTTAACGGTCGCTTTCCTTTCGGCTGCGCCATGATCTCGATCTTCGAGTCCAGCGGGTTGCTTGGGTCCGTAATTACCAAGTCGCAGTTATCTTCGTCGGTAAACAGGCTGCGGAACACGCGTATAAAGTTGCCTTTGATCTCATTGAATGACTCCAGGAATTTCTCTTTGGCTACCGTGTCGATCTCATTTATAGTTTCGATCAGCGTGTTCTTAGCGTTTACAAGGTCGTTGCGCTGCGTTGTGATGAAGTTATTACGCTCTTCTATCTCTCCGTAAGCCTCAGCTGCCATCGCGTTCACAGGGCCCATCTTATCGATCGTGCTGCGTATGCCAGAAATGTAGTTGCTCAGCTCTTCGGTTGGCATTTCTATCGTTTCGTCGGCAGGCAGCTGCAGATCTGTCGTTTCGATGTTGAACTCCACGGCTAGACGCTCCTGCACCGATACCAGTTTAATCTTAGTGTCGTTTAGGGCTTGCTGCATGCGCATTAATAACTCATCTGCGTTCTGGCGCTTGCGCTGGAGCTCGCGGATAGTCTTATCTTTTTCATCCAGTTCGCCACGAAGGGTGAAGTATTTCTTTTCAATTTCTTCCAGTTCATAGCCAAACTCGCGACGTGCCTCGGTCATTTGATCCACTATAGCTTCATTCTCTTCTATAAAAGTGTTGGCTATAGTTATCTCTTCTTCGGCTTTGGCCATTTCCTGTTTCAGGCCTTCGATGCGCTCCTGGTTTGTCTCAACTGTTTTCTGCTTGTAGCTAATCTCCTGCTGCAAACTGGCAAAGCGGTTCTTTAGCTGGTGGAACTGGATGTTCTCCTGGTTATACATGCCGTTTATCACAGCGATCTGTTCCTGCTGACGATTTAATTGCGATGTATACACAGCCAGTTCTTCTTCCAGGCGCTTCAATTCCTGCTGGTCAGTTTCCGCTACCGGCGACATTTCCAGGAAAAGCCTGCTTAGCTCATCCTTGCGTTGTAGCAGCTCTTCTTTTTTCTGGGTATAGTTGTGACGGTTCTGCTGGTGTTGCTCGTGTTTGATGCGTATCGTCAGCAATTCCTGTTGCTGTTTAGCCGTTTCGCGCTCCAGTTCTTTAATACGCTCTTTCTGCGACTCGCCTTTATAGTTTAGCAGGATCTGTTGCTGCGCATTTACACGGCTCTGCAGTATATCTGTTTGCCTTATCAGTTCTTCCACTTCCTTCGCCAGCGTCTCCAGGTTCTGCTTGCGGCCCAAACGGTTACCATCCAGCACACCTACAGATCCACCTGATAAGCTCAATGGCTTTTTAATAGCTGAGCCATCTTTCAGGAGTATCGTTTTATAGTCTGTGTCATACAAATCTACGTCATCACTGATATAGACATTGTTTAACATGTACTTCAGGAGCTCACTGTACTTCTTGTCAGCTTTTACCACTTCATAAGCAGCTTTCAGGTCACCTTCCGAGTAAGTGCCGGTTGGCTCCAGTTCCTCTATCTCCGAAAGTATAATAAAGTTAGCACGGCCCTTATTCTGGCTCTTCAGCAGCTCCACGGCATCCAGGGCATCCTGTAAGTCATCCACCACAAAGAAGTTCATGTAGGGCTCGAGATAGCTTTCTATAAGGCCTTTATACTCAGGCTCACAAACGATGATATCCGAAAGGAGCGGGGCAGGCTTTTGCCAATCGCCGGATTGAGCCAGGAACTTGATAGCCTCCGGAAAACCTTCCATGTTCTCGACTAGAGATTTTGTCAGGTTGTATTGGTTTTGCTTGGCATCGCGGGTACGGTTCAGGTCTACAAGCTGCTCTTTCAGCGCTTCAATATCCAGTTCCGTTTTTTCAATATTCTGTAGTAGTGTTTCTTCTTTGGCCTGCAGGCTCACCAGTTCTGATGTTGTATTTTCAAGCAACTCCTGTGCTTCCAGAAGTTGTTCGGCCAGTAACTGGGCATCTTCGTCGGCAGTAAGCTGCTGCTGTTCCATGCGGTCGAGGTCCGAAACTATAGATTGGATCTGCACATTGCTGATTTCCAATTGTTTGTGGTGCTGGAAAACGGCGTTTTGCTTGTCGCGGTGCTGCAGGCTCAGATACTGAAAAGAATCCTGTAAAGTTTGTTTCTGCTCGTTTGCGTCCTGTAATTGCTCTTTCAGTGCCTGTACCTGCTCTTCGGCAGTGCCAAATTGTTCCTGTACCGCTTCCAGTTCATCGCGCAGTTGCCCTATACTTTCCTGTATGTGCTCTACATTCGACGAATCCTGGCTTATTTGCTGACGCAGTTGTGTAATACGCTCTTTCAGATACGTGCCACGCTCAGCCTTTAATTTGATATCATTCTCCAGTTGGCGCAGCTTTGCTGTCTGAACCTGCATGGTTTTCTGCATTTCGCTGAGCTGTTCCTGGGTGCGGTTCAGTTCTTCTTTTTGGTCAGCAATAGCGTCTTCAGCTTTTGTTACAGCACCAACGTAATCTTCTTTCAGGGCCGTTTCGCGCTGCACGTCCTGCTCCAGGCGCTCCATCGTTTGCTGGTACTGGCTTATGTTGCGGCGGGCAAACTCTAAACTATGTTTCTTATAGTCTTCCTTTAACTGAAAATACTTAATAGCTTGTTTAGCTTGCCTTTCCAGCGTTTTCATATTCTTGCCGATCTCGAACAACACGTCCTCCACGCGCTCCAGGTCGGCATCAGTTTCTTCCAGCTTTTTAAGCGTCTGCTTCTTACGAACACGGAACTTAGAGATACCGGCAGCTTCCTCAAACAACAACCGGCGTGAGTTTTCCTTATCGTTCAGGATCTCATCCACCATCTTCAATTCGATGATCGCATAGCTGTCCGAGCCAATTCCGGTGTCCAGGAAAAGTTCGTTGATGTCTTTCAGGCGGCAAGGCACACCATTCAGCAGGTATTCGCTGTCGCCGGAGCGGTGGTAGCGGCGGGTAACTGTAACCTGGGAATATTCGGTAGGCAAAACGCCCCGGTTATTATCAAACGTGATAGATACTTCGGCCATCTGCACCGGCTTGCGGGTTTTGGAACCGTTAAATATCACGTTCTCCATCTTATCGGAGCGCAGGTTACGGGTTTTCTGCTCGCCCAGTACCCAACGGATGGCATCCACCACGTTAGATTTACCGCAGCCATTCGGCCCTACAATTCCTGTTATCCCTTCGTCGAAGTTGATGACCACTCGGTCGCCAAAACTCTTGAAGCCTTTAATTTCTAATCTTGATACTTGCATTCGCTAAAAGCAGAAATTCTGAATTCTAATCTCAAAAATAAGACTATTTCCTGTATCTAAGATGGTGTGGTAACGGATTAAACTATAGTTTTTATGATTTCTATAGTTAGAGAATGCTAAACTATAGTTTGGCAGGATTTATACTATAAAATTGCTATATTTGGTAATACGACGAACAGATGGAAGATTTTAAGGTCATATTTTACATACTGCTGGCAGTTGGCTATTTCCTGTTTAGTTTTTTCAGGAAGTATTTTAAGGAAGATAATACCCAGCCTAAGAAGTTCCGGGATGAGAATGAGCCGCCTGTTGAACGCCCACAGCCGCAACGCAAACCTGCAGTACCAGTAACTTCATTTGAAGATATTCTGCGTGAATTACAGCCTAAAATGGAGCAGGCAAAAGCTCAAACAAGAGAGGTAGTATATGATAAGCCTGTAAAGCAATTCCAGACCGTAGAAACTCCAAGTGTTAGTAAGTATGAGCATCAGGCACCGGCTGCTGTATCGTTAGAAAGAAGTACTGCTAATCGCTCCCGTATAAAAAGAAAGCCCGTATTTGAGAATTATGAGATAAAGCCGAAAGTAGCACTCCGTAAGTTTGATCCGTCTGTTCTTCGTAATCCAGCTACAGCACGTGATGCATTTGTGCTCTCAGAAATCTTTAACAGGAAATATTAATCCTTTTTCTTTGGTTCTATTGTAGTCCGCTGCCCTGTGTTAAGGCAAACGTTAAAATGTTAGCGCCCATTTGTAAGGCTTCCCGGCGCTTGTTTTCTGGGTCGTTGTATACTTCAGCATCTTCCCAGCCATTGCCCAGGTCGGTTTCGTAGCTATAGAAACACACTAACCTGCCCTTGTGTACGATACCAAATCCTTGCGGGGACTTATTGTCATGCTCATGTATCTTGGGCAGGCCATTCTTAAAAGTATATTTCTGCCTGTAGATCGGGTGATCGAATGGTAACTCTACAAACTCATATTCCGGGAACACCTTTTTCATTTCTTTCCGAATGTATTTATCCAGGCCATAGTTGTCGTCTATGTGCAGGAAACCACCACTAGTTAGGTAATTGCGTAGATTTTGGGCATCAGCATCAGAGAAAACCACGTTCCCATGCCCCGTCATGTGCACAAAGGGATAACTGTATAGTTCCGGACTGCCAACCTCTACCACGTCTTCGTCCGGCTTAATGTTCATGTTTAAGTTCTGGTTACAAAACTTTATCAGGTTTGGCAAAGATGTTTTGTTGGCATACCAGTCGCCGCCGCCGTTATACTTTAGCTTGGCAATTTTTAAACTATAGCGCTGTGCTGCCAGTGGCGTAACTATAAGGAGCACAAAAAACAGGAGCAGGGTTCGTTTCATTTCTATAGTTTATAGTTGTTAATCTAGCGCTGAGTATATCTCATGCAGCACTTGTAATGTATGGCAGGCCACAAGCGCAGCTGTTTCAGTACGAAGGCGGCTTTCGCCAAGGGTAACTGGTCTTATACCTGCTTCATAAGCTGCTTTTATCTCATCGGTAGAGAAGTCTCCTTCCGGGCCTATCATGATACAATGCGGCTGATTTATACTAAAGTAGTGCTTGATTGGTTTGGTAGCATCTTCCTCTAAATGAGCAATAAATGTACGGTCGTGTTGTGCCTGCTGTACAAATTTATTGAAAGGAATGAGGTCATGCAGCAAGGGCAGATACCCCTTCTGCGACTGTTTCATGGCACTGATGGCAATTTTTTCTAACCTGTCCAGGCGCAGCTGGCGACGTTCGGAATGTTCGCATAAAAGGAACGTGATCTCACTTACACCAATTTCGACAGCTTTTTCTACAAACCATTCCATGCGGTCCATGTTCTTTGTTGGTGCAACCGCGATATGCGACGTATAAGGCAGTTTTCCGTATTCTATTTGCTTATCAACTATCTGCAGCTGGCATTTCTTCTGATTGGCATCCTGTATGATAGCTGTATATAAGCCGCCCACACCATCTACCAAGTACACTGTGTCGCCTTGCTGCAGTCGTAGAACCCGTGTGCAATGCTTCGATTCTTCTTCATTTAAAGTATAGAAATTTGGGGTGATATCCGGAGTATAGAATAAATGCACAGATCTATAGTTAAATTGTAGTTTTAGTATGGAGCAACCTATAGTTTATAGTTCAGCTATATGCGTTACAAGCCTGTTAGCCCGCTTTTGAATATACGAAACTATAAAATTAACGCTGTTAAGCCTATAAAAATATAAAAGCCCCGCTGCTTAGGGCAACGAGGCTTTTGAGGTACTATAGTTTAATTAGTTGGTAGCTACTTCAACCTGAGGAGCACCAGCTAAAATATCGTCGCTTGCAAACTCGGCGTATTTACCGAAGTTCTTTACAAACTTAGAAGCCAGGTCACTTGCTTTAGCATCGTACTCCTCCTTGTTTGCCCATGTATTACGTGGGTTCAGGATCTCAGAAGGTACGTTAGGGCAAGTGTCAGGCATCTCAACCCCAAAAATTGGGTGTTTCGTGAAGCTTACATCATTCAGCTCACCATTTAGGGCAGCTGTGATCATAGCGCGCGTGTAAGGCAGTTTCATGCGTGAACCTACGCCGTAAGGGCCACCGGTCCAGCCTGTGTTAATCAGCCATACATTTACGTTATTCTCTTCCATTTTCTTACCCAGCATTTCTGCATACTTGGTAGGGTGTAATGGAAGGAACGCAGCACCGAAGCAGGCAGAGAATGTAGTTTGTGGCTCTGTAATGCCAACCTCAGTACCGGCAACCTTAGCTGTGTATCCTGAAATGAAGTGATACATCGCCTGGCTAGCATTCAGTTTCGAAATCGGAGGCAGTACGCCAAATGCATCAGCTGTCAGGAAGAAGATATTTTTAGGGATATCAGCTCTTGAAGGCTCTACAGCATTATCGATGTGGTTGATCGGATAAGCGGTACGTGTGTTTTCTGTTACAGAGCTGTTTGTATAGTCTACAGTACGTGTTCCTTCGTAGAAACGCGTGTTCTCAACTATAGATCCGAACTTGATCGCATCCCAGATCTGCGGCTCTTTTTCTCTTGTCAGGTCGATAACTTTTGCATAGCAACCGCCTTCAAAGTTAAATACACTGTCAGCAGCCCAGCCATGCTCATCGTCACCAATCAGGCCACGGTTAGGGTCAGCAGAAAGGGTAGTTTTACCTGTACCTGATAAACCGAAGAAAATAGCAGTATCACCATCTTTACCAACGTTGGCAGAGCAGTGCATCGATAATGTATCTCTTTCGTGCGGCAGGATATAGTTCAGCACACCGAAAATACCTTTCTTCATTTCGCCGGCGTAACCAGTACCACCAATCAGGATCATGTTCTTCGTAAAGTTGATGATCGCGAAGTTAGCCTGGCGTGTACCATCTACTTCCGGATCAGCCTGGAACTCAGGGGCGCAGATAATGGTAAACTCAGGAGTGTGGTTGGCGATTTCCTCTTCGGTTAAGCGCAGGAACATATTGTTACAGAAAAGGTTCTGCCACGCCTGTGTGTTAACTATGCGGAGGTTTAAGCGGTAATCAGGGTGCGCGCCTGCGTAAGCATCACGTACATAAAGCTTCTTATCCTTCAGGAAATCCACCATTTTGGCTTGCAACTGGTCGAATTTTTCCGGGGAAAATGCGATGTTGATATCACCCCACCAAACAGAGTTTTCTGTTTTGGCATCTTTAACTACGAAGCGGTCTTTTGGGGAACGACCGGTAAATTTACCTGTATCGCACATCAATGCGCCGGTATCAGTAAGGGCACCTTCGCCATTTTTAATGGCCTCTTCTACCAGCTCAGCCGGACTCAGGTTCCAAAGCACTTCTTTCGCCTCTTTAATACCTAAGCTGTCTAAACCTACTGCATTAGATTTATGTCCAGATTCTTTCATTTGAAATTTATTGGGTTTATTAAAATAAGGTGATGTTTAATAACTAATTATGAGACAAAAATATGAAAAATAATATATCTAAGTAATGGTTCGGTAATTTATAATAACGTTGATATTACACTTGTACTATATAACGTGAAATATTTGTCAGTTTGTACGTAAACTAATATATTTACTTCCTTCGTACGCTTATGTTTACTATTTAACCTAACAATCAACTAATCTAAATCTATGTCTGTTAACCTACAACACCCTAATGCTGCGGCGGATAAAGAAAATCTGAAGCATCCCAAAGGGCTGTACTTGTTATTCTTTACAGAGTTATGGGAGCGCTTCAGCTACTACGGGATGCGTGGCCTTTTAATGCTATATCTTACAAAAACTGCCCTGGAAGGCGGTTTGGGCTACAGTGTAGCAGATGCAGCGTTAATTTATGGTTACTTTACCGGTTTCGTATATTTTACGCCTATTATAGGTGGTTGGTTGGCCGATAAATTTATTGGTCACCGCCGTGCCATCCTGATAGGTGGTGTGCTGATGGCGCTTGGCCAGTTCAGCTTGTTCTCTACACCATATATAGGAGTGGAGATGACCTACCTTGGGCTGTTACTGTTAATTATAGGTAATGGTTTCTTTAAGCCTAATATTTCTTCTATAGTTGGTAACCTGTATGCGCAGGGCGACCCACGCCGCGACTCAGCATTTACCATCTTCTACATGGGTATCAATATCGGTGCATTTTTCGCGCCACTGGTTTGCGGTTTCCTTGCTGAAGATTATTTTGCCACTAAAGCTGTTGTAAATGGTGTTGAGACGGTAACCAATTATGGTTTCCAGTACGGCTTCCTGGCAGCTGGTATCGGTATGGTTATCGGCCAGATCGTATTCAATACCTTAGGGCCGAAATTACTTGGCGACCTGGGTCTTAAGCCTGTAAAAGCAGAAACTGACGAAGCAACCGGTCAGCCTAAAAAAGCAGATAAGCTTACAAAAGAAGAGATCGACCGTGTATCAGTTATCTTTATCATCTCGATATTTGTAATTTTCTTCTGGGCAGGTTTTGAGCAGGCGGGTAGCTCCCTAACTGTTTACACAGATAAATACATTGACCGTGAAGTGTTTGGTTACCTGATCCCAACTTCCTGGTTTCAGTCAGTAAACCCGTTATTCATTGTAATGTTTGCCCCACTAACAGCGCAGCTTTGGTTATTCCTGGCTAAGCGCGGAAAAGACTTAAGCATACCTACTAAAATGGGTATGGGTATGATCCTGCTTGGTGTTGGTTTCTTCTTTATGGTGGGTGCTGTTATGGAGCGCGGTGGCGATGATGTTGCGGACGAAACAATTAAAGCAAGTCTTGCCTGGTTGATCGCTACTTATTTCTTCCACACTATCGGTGAGCTTTGCCTTTCTCCGATCGGTCTTTCAATGGTAACACGCCTTGCTCCGGTAACATTGGTATCTATGCTGATGGGTGTTTGGTTCCTGGCTCCGTTCATTGCTCAGATTGCAGGTGGTTACATCGCTTCTTATGTTGAAGAACTGGGAGCGTTCACTATTTTCGCATCTATCGGTGGTTTCGTAATCCTGGCAGGTTTAATCCTGATAGCACTTACACGTAAACTGATGTACATGATGCACGGTCGCGGCTAAGCATCGTTTCAGAATATTTTTATAAAAAAGGCCCTGCTGATTTTAGCAGGGCCTTTTTTATGTTATAAATTTTATACTTTTGCGATCTGTGATATTCTAATCTATAGTTGCTTATATTTCAGTAGCTTATATATAATATTGCTTATACTTTAAAAATTAACTTATAGCCAAATTCTACACTTTTAGTCCATGTTTTCTATTACCCGGAAGTGGCAGCTTATAGTTGTGCTTTCATTTTTTGCCTTGTACAGTTGCAAAACTGATACTGTTACCCCTGTTGCTTCTACTCCCGATCCAGATACTATAGTTTATACTATAAAGAAAGGGGAGCACGACACAAAATCAACCTTTGCTTTGCGCACTGTGAGTGCTTTAAAGTTTGAGGCTACTTTTAACACATCAGCCATTTATCAAATGACTGTTAAAGAGAACCAGGCTGATATAAACAAACTATACGGAATTTCTGACTGCAATACCGATCATCACAGTAACAGCGCACGTTTTGGCTGGCGCTGGTACAATAATCAACTCGAGATACATGCCTATACTTACCTGAATAAAGTGAGAAAGTCAGAGCTGGTGGGAGTAGTTGAGTTAAATCAGGCTTATAGTTATGAAATACAAATGCATGACAACAAGTATGTTTTTATACTTAATGATAAGACTGTAGAACTGCCAAGACATTGCACCGGAAAAGGAGAGGGCTACCAGCTTTACCCATATTTTGGAGGTGATGAAGTAGCTCCGCATGACATAACGATAGCCATCAGAGAGGCAAAGAGGCAAAGAGTTAGAGAGTTCAGGAGTTAAAAGGATGTAGAGACGCAATATTTTGCGTCTTTTACATATGCAGAGTAATTTAAATCCAGTTAATCCTTTCATCCCGTAAATGCTGATTCAGACAGAAAACAAAAAGCCCTTGCAACTTTCGCTGCAAGGGCTTTTTGTATTTATACTATGGGATTTCTGATTACATCATGCCGCCCATGCCGCCCATGCCACCTGGCATACCGCCGCCCATTGGAGCACCTTCTTCAGCAGGCTCTTCAGATACTACACACTCTGTAGTAAGAAGCAGACCAGCGATAGAAGAAGCGTTCTCTAAAGCAAGGCGTGTAACCTTAGTAGGGTCGATGATACCAGCTGCGAACATGTTCTCGTATCTGTCATCACGGGCATTGTAACCGAAGTCAGCTTTGCCTTCGCGGATAGCCTGTACTACTACAGAACCTTCGCCGCCAGCGTTGGCAACTATAGTTCTAAGCGGAGCCTCCAGTGCAGTTTTAATGATGCTTACACCAGTCTGCTCATCAGCATTGTAAACGTCGATGTTGTTAAGAGCATCTAAAGCACGGATCAGGGCAACGCCACCACCAGCTACAATACCTTCTTCAACAGCAGCTCTTGTTGCATGCAATGCATCGTCAACGCGGTCTTTCTTCTCTTTCATCTCAACTTCAGTAGAAGCACCGATGTAAAGGATAGCAACACCACCAGAAAGCTTAGCAAGACGCTCCTGTAGTTTTTCTTTATCGTAATCAGATGTAGTTGATTCCATCTGAGATTTGATCTGGTTGATACGGGCAACGATATCATCTTTCTGACCACCACCATTCACGATAGTCGTGTTGTCTTTGTCGATAATCACTTTCTCAGCTTTACCAAGGTAATCCAGAGTTGCGTTCTCCAACTTGTAGCCACGCTCTTCAGAAATTACAGTACCGCCAGTCAGGATAGCGATATCCTCCAGCATTGCTTTTCTTCTGTCGCCGAAGCCAGGAGCTTTAACAGCAGCAATTTTAAGCGAGCCACGTAGTTTGTTTACTACCAGGGTAGCAAGTGCTTCGCCATCTACATCTTCAGCAACTATAACCAGGCCTTTACCAGTCTGAACAACCTGCTCTAATACTGGCAGAAGCTCCTTCATTGTAGAAACTTTCTTGTCGTAGATCAGGATGAACGGGTTGTCGAAGTCAGCTTCCATTTTCTCTGCGTTTGTCACAAAGTATGGAGACAGGTAACCGCGGTCAAACTGCATACCTTCTACAGTTTTTACTTCAGTTTCAGTACCTTTTGCTTCTTCAACCGTGATAACGCCGTCTTTACCAACTTTATCCATTGCATCAGCGATCATTTTACCGATCTCAGCATCGTTGTTGGCAGAGATTGTACCTACCTGAGCGATCTCAGAAGAGTTTTCGATTTTTTTAGACTGCTGGCGCAGGTTTTCAACTACAGCATGTACTGCCTTGTCGATACCACGCTTCAGGTCCATTGGGTTAGCACCAGCTGCTACGTTCTTGATACCGGCTGTGTAGATAGCCTGAGCCAATACAGTTGCAGTTGTAGTACCGTCACCCGCCTGGTCAGCAGTTTTAGAAGCTACTTCTTTTACCAATTGTGCACCCATGTTCTCGATAGCATCTTTCAGTTCGATTTCTTTCGCAACTGAAACGCCATCTTTTGTAATAGTAGGGGCACCGAATTTTTTGTCAATGATTACGTTACGACCTTTAGGACCCAACGTAACTTTTACAGCATTCGCCAGTTTGTCTACACCGGCTTTAATTTTGCCACGTGCGTCGGCATCAAATGTGATGTTCTTAGCCATAGTTTATATGATCTGATTAAGTTTTACTTATTGAAAGATTAAAGTACTGCCAGAATATCTGACTCGCGCATGATCAGGTAGTCACCGCCATCAATTGAGATCTCAGTACCGGCATATTTGCCATACAACACCTGGTCGCCTACTTTAACTTGCGGCTGCATTAATGTACCTTGTTCAGATACTTTGCCTTCGCCAACGGCTACTACCTCACCACGCTGTGGTTTTTCTTTAGCAGTGTCCGGAATGATGATACCAGACTTCGTTTTTTCTTCTGCTGCAGCAGGAGCTACGATCACTCTGTCTGCTAATGGTTTAATGCTGATTGACATAGTTTGTTAATGTTTTTAGGTTTTATGGTTGAAATTAAACTTTGAAACCGATGAGTACTTATCACTTCTTGTGCCAAGCTGCTTTTAGCTATAGTTTAAGCCAATTTTACAGACTAAGCTTCTGCCAGACCTGACAATTTTGTCATTTTATGACAGACTAAGGAACCTTTTTGGTAAACGGGAGCGAAGAGGTGGCAGAAACCATAAATAAAAAAGCCAACCTTATGCAGGTTGGCTTACTAATATATGCTGGTAATTGTTACTTATTTTCCGTTGTTAGCAGTATCTGTCATTGCTGGTATATCAGCAGGATCAGGAATAGCAGCTGTAGTATCTGTAGTTGCGCCAGGCAATGCTGCAGGAGCACCCGGAAGCTGTGACTGACGTGCACGCTCTTCGTTAACGCTTTTACCAACAGGGCCTTCGTTATGACTGTCAACCATCATGTGTGTGCTTAGTGTTAATACTACCAGGGCAATTGCAAAACCCCAGGTTAATTTTTCAAGCAGGTCACCAGTACGTTTTACACCCATTAGCTGGCTGGTGCTGCCTCCAAACTGGCTGGAAAGCCCGCCTCCTTTAGGGTTTTGTGCTAGCACAACCAGAATTAGCAACACGCAAATGAAAATGATAATACTGATAAGGGCGATGTACATCTTAGTTTAAGTTTTGTAATTTTTCTATCTGTTCAGCAAAGTAACTCTTTTTTTCCGGATTTTTCAAAATGAGTTGCTCATATATTTTGATTGCCTTTTTAACTTTACCTTGTTTTAAGAAGATATTAGCAAGGTTTTCGGAGGCCATTCCTTTCTTTATCTTTGAATTCCGGAGCGAAAGATCTTCCTGCGGCTCTTCTTTAAGCTTGATATTAGCCATTGTTTTCAGCCTTGGGTTCAGCTTCAGGAACTGGTCAATAATATCCAGTTGCTCGCTTAATATATTGGTGGCAGGCTGAATAGCTTTCTCCAGTTCGTGAGTTTTATTATACTCCAGTATCAGCTCCGGATGGAAAGCATAAGGCTTAGGGCGTGTATAATCGTTTTTTAGCTGAAGTACTTCGCCCATTCTGCTCGACCCCATCCAGTAACCCAGCGCATCTTCCGCATACATGCGGTCAATTTCATCATAGTTATAAGTTATCTGCGCATCTTCAGGATTATGGGTAGTTATAATATCCGATACATCGGTGTTGTCTGATACATTAACCGCTAAAGGAACACTCTCAACTATAGTTTCCTGAGTTATTATAGCATCAGGCTGTAGATTTATTTCCTGAAGGGCTGCTTCCGTATCTTGCAGGAGCACCGGATTTTCAACTTCCGTATTCTCTACTGCAACTTCAGGATCCGGGGCTTGCGCCAGCAGGTCCGTGAATGAAGTGTTCAGGCTTCTTATAGTAAACAGGTCTGCCAGTTCAGCATCCGGGTTTAAAGCAGGTTCATTAACTATAGTACTAACTGCATCAGCCTGAGCTTCTATCAACTCCTCATCTGTAATAACCTCAGCTTCCGAAACTATAGCCTTGTTTTCTGTAACTATAGTTTGCTCCTCAACTTCATCGGTAATAGTAACGATAGTTTCTGATGATTCTACAGCTATAGTTTCATCCTCTGAAATCTGAGACTGATCTATAGTTATAGTTGGCGAAACTGTTTCCTCAACTATAGTTTCGTGCTGAGCTATAGTTGTAATTTCAGGTTCCTGCAGCGTAGTTTCCTGTTCTGCAGCAAGAGTTTCGTCAAACTCAGGGGCTTGAACAGGCGACGTGTAAATGACGCGCTTCAGTAGCTGGCGGTCAGTGGCGTAAGAGGCCGCCCGGCGCAAGCGTTGCGTAGAAAGCATACTTCCCTTGTCGTAAGCAGATTTGGCAAGGAGCAGGTGAGCAGTCTGGCAGTAAGGGAAGGCATTAGATACCTTTTCCAGTTCCGCGGTCTGCTGATCTGTAATGCTCGAAGCTTTCTGTATCAGTTCAAGAAAAGCTGATTTATTCATTAGGTGATGTGTACTTAAAGGGCTAATAATTACCAGTTTGCAACTGTTTTGTTAAATACATCCGTTACCAGGCGCTCCGTTAATGATTCGATCTCGGCCGGAGACAATTGCGTCACGTCACGGTCCTGGGCAAAATCCTGAGAGATAGAAAACAGCTGATCAAAGTTCTCGTCCGGGTTTATGTTATTTGTAAAGCGGACCTGTATGCCTAAAGTTAATCTGTTCAGGGCAGCCTGGTCAAGCTCGCCATCCCGCTGAATAGCGGCCGGCGTAACAGTAAAGCTTACAATCTGACCTTCCAGTTGCAGGTCACCTTCCTGTTGCAGAATGGTAAGGTTGGTATTGCGGCGGTAATAGTCTTTAAAATTATTGGTTACCAGCTGCGTTAAGTTTGCAGGACCTTCACCGGTCGGGTTCTCAAAATTCTGTATCGAGATGGTCTTAATGTCCGGCGATATAGTTGTACCGGTAAAAGAATATACACCACAGCCGCTAACTATAGTTAATAATAACAGCAGGGGCAAGGTATAAAGTCTGGTTAAATTATTCTTCAATTTCATACTGTTTCAGTTTTCTGTACAGCGTTCTTTCTGATATGCCAAGGTCCTGAGCGGCATATTTGCGCTTGTTATTGTGTTTTTTAAGCGCCTTTACTATCAGCTCCTTTTCCTTATCTTCTAAAGATAGACTTTCTTCAGCATTTTCGTGCTGGATGTCTTCTATTTTTTGATCGTCGTATTCGTGTGGCTGTGCCTGCTTCATGGGCAGGTAAAAAGCATCCGACTGCTCCTGTGTAGGATAGACGCGGCTTTCATACTGGCCAATATTCTCAAATAAATGCCCGTGCTCTTTTAACAGGTCGGTTTCAACTGGCTGCTGTGTCAGCATATCAAAAACCAGCTTTTTAAGCTCCGACACATCACGGCGCATATCAAATAACACTTTATATAATATGTCGCGTTCCGAAAAAGTCTGGTCGGCAGTTTTTTCAGCATTTAGTAAGGCCGGCACATGGCTTGCCTGCTCGCGTGGCAGATAACGCTTCATGGTCTCTGCATCAATCTCACGCTCATACTCCAGCACCGATATCTGTTCTACTATATTTTTGAGCTGGCGAATGTTGCCCGGAAACCTGAAATCAAGTAATAATTTAACAGCTTCTGATGTAAGCGTAATGGGTTTAACGCGGTATTTTTCAGCGAAGTCGCTGGCAAACTTACGGAACAGCAGGTATACATCGTCGCCACGTTCGCGCAAAGGCGGCACCGTGATCGGCACTGTATTCAATCTATAGTATAAGTCTTCTCTGAAACGGCCTTTTTCAACTGCATTCAGCAGGTTAACGTTGGTAGCAGCTACCACGCGCACATCCGTTTTCTGTACTTTAGAAGAACCTACTTTTATAAACTCGCCATTTTCGAGTACGCGCAGCAAACGAGCCTGGGTACCGAGCGGCATTTCACCTATCTCATCCAGGAAAATGGTACCACCATCTGTTACTTCAAAATAACCTTTACGGGTATCGTGCGCCCCTGTAAAAGAACCTTTCTCGTGGCCAAAAAGCTCAGAATCTATAGTTCCTTCGGGAATAGCACCGCAGTTGATAGCTATAAACTGGCCATGTTTACGCGGACTAAGATGGTGGATGATCTTGGAGAAAGATTCTTTACCACTACCACTTTCACCAGTAATCAGCACCGTCATTTCGGTAGGAGCTACCTGCGCTGCTACCTGTATGGCATAGTTAAGCTGTGGCGAGTTGCCAATTATCCCGAACCGCTGTTTTATACTTTGAATATCGATGGTGCGCATGTTGTTAAATTTGAAGATTTGGAGTTAAGCAGATTTGAAAATGGGTTTGAAGGTTAAACCGAATCAGGGTCATCTTCAACTTCCGGACTTTCTAATCTTCAAATTAATCTATTGCTTCACCGAACAGGGTTCCAACGCTGCAATCGTGTACCAGCACATTCACATAGTCACCTTTTTTATAGTGCTTCTTATCAAAGATCACTACTTTGTTCTGGTCATTGCGGCCACTCAGCTGCTCTTCCGATTTCTTGGAAGTTCCTTCCACCAATACTTTGTGCACCTTGCCAATGTCACGTTTGTTGCGGGCCAGAGAAGTTTCGCGCTGCTTGTTGATGATCTCATCCAGACGGCGTTTTTTTACTTCAAGCGGAATATCATCTTCCAGTTTGCGGGCTGCCAGTGTTCCGGGACGCTCAGAATAGAAAAACATATACGAGTAGTCGTACTGCACATAATCCATCAGGCTCAGGGTATCCTGGTGTTCTTCTTCTGTCTCGGTACAGAAGCCGGCAATCATATCCGAAGAAATACCGCATTCTTCACCAAGTATGGCACGGATCGCATCCACACGGTTTATATACCAGGCGCGGTCATACGTACGGTTCATCAGTTCCAGCACACGGGAGTTACCGCTTTGCGCCGGCAGGTGAATGTATTTGCAGATGTTGTCGTACTTTTTCATCGTGTACAACACTTCATCGGTAATATCTTTCGGGTGCGAAGTGGAGAAGCGAACACGCAGATCAGGAGATAGTAAAGCCACCATTTCCAGCAATTGAGCAAAGTTCACGTTTTCAGTGCCGTCTTCAGAAGCCCATTTGTAAGAGTCCACGTTCTGCCCAAGCAGTGTTACTTCTTTATAACCTTGTGCCACCAGCGCTTCTGCTTCCCGAACTATAGAATGTGCATCGCGGGAACGTTCACGGCCACGGGTGAAAGGCACCACACAGAAAGAACACATGTTATCGCAACCACGCATGATCGAAATAAAAGCACTTACACCGTTACTGTTTAGGCGGATAGGGTTGATGTCGGCATATGTTTCTTCTCTCGAAAGCAACACGTTAACAGCCTTCTGACCACCATCTACTTCGTTTATCAGGTTAGGAAGGTCGCGGTAAGCATCCGGGCCAACTACCAGGTCAACTATTTTTTCTTCCTCCAGTAATGATTTTTTCAGGCGTTCGGCCATACAGCCTAATATGCCAACCATCATTCCCGGCTTCTTTTTCTTATAGTGGTTTATCTGGCCTAAGCGGTTACGTACGGTTTGTTCTGCTTTCTCACGGATGGAGCAGGTGTTCAGGAACACAAGGTCAGCCTGTGCAATATCGGCAGTGGTATCAAAACCTTGCTCGAACATGATCGAGGACACAATTTCACTATCCGAGAAATTCATCGCGCAACCATAGCTTTCGATGTATAGTTTGCGGGAACGTCCGGTATTTGTGTCTTTCGAAACCTGTGTATCGCAAGATGCAGCCGCAGTGGCTTGTTCCGGCGTACGATTATCTATAAAATCAAGATCGAGGATTGGATTCATGCTAAAAATTCTTTGAGCTACAAATATACTACATTCCGTTTTAAAACCGTGACAGAATGGCAGAGGGATTTTTATAATTATGAATTATGAATGCTGAATTATGAGTGAAAGTAAGGTACAGACTAAAGTATAGGCGTAGCCTTCAGTTCTTTATGAACCTTGACTATAGCTACAATTCATAATTTCTAATTCATAATTCAGCCTTTGAAAGCGCAGGAAAAGGCTTAGCTAAGAATCTGCAGCATCGCCTTTGCTTTCAGCAAACATTCCTCGTATTCGCGTTCAGGGTCGGAGTCGTACGTGATGGCGCTGCCGACCATAAATGAGAGGCATTTCCGGGCAGCATTGTATTGTATACTGCGGATCACGACATTAAAATCACAATCCTGGTCTGGAGTTATATAACCGAAAGCGCCGGAATAAAGCCCGCGCCTGGTTGCTTCCAGTTCTTCGATAAGCTGCATCGCGCTTATTTTCGGTGCGCCGGTCATGCTTCCCATCGGAAAAGCGCCCAGCAGCACATCAACTAGGTTATTTTCCGGTTTTATAGTTCCGGTTATAGTTGAGATCATCTGCCAGACCTGCCTGAACCCATAAGTACCAAACATTTCTTCTACTTTAACGGTGCCAGTGGCACAGGATCGGCTCAGGTCGTTGCGAATCAGGTCCACGATCATCATGTTTTCGGCCAGTTCTTTTTCGTCGTGGCGTAGTTGGTGGCGTAGTTGTTCGTCTTCTTCGGGAGTTTTACCGCGCTTAATAGTTCCCTTTATGGGCTGCGAAACTATAGTTGTGCCTGTCTTTTTCAGAAACCGTTCAGGAGATGCGCAAAGCAGGTAATTGTCATTAAATTTCAGATAGCCCGAAAACGGCGTAGGAGAAACTTCAGATAAAGCCAGGTATAAGGCCAGCGGTTCTATAGTTACATCATGGGCAAAGAACTCCATGCAGTAATTCAATTCATATACATTGCCTTCCAGAATGTGCTGACGTACCTTTTCAACCTGGGCTATATAGTCGGTCCTGGGAACGCGTTGCTGTATAGTTATGCCTTCCTGTTCTGCTGGCTGTGCTGCCGGAGTAGCCAGTATAGTTTCCAGTATGTTTTGAATATAAGCATCTGATGATTCTATAGTTATGCTTACTTCATTAAAGTATAAAATGATTTCCGGTACAAAGAAAACTATAGGAGGGAAGCCCAATCCGTCGTGGTTGTTGCTGCTCAGTTTTTCTATGTTGTTTTTCAGATCATAGCCTAAATAGCCACATAGCAACTGCTTTTGCTTTATTGCTTCTTTCAGATCTTCAAAAGGAGAGGCAGGATCAAAATCTATAGTTGTTCCCCCCGAAACAGCCAGCATGTGTCTGAAGCCATTGTGTGGGTATGGAATATTATGATCATAATAGTAGGCTGCCAGCGGAAAAGCATCAGCCCAGGCTAATGCCTTTAGCCTGAATTCTTCCGCAGTTACGGACAAGTCTTTATAGTTTATTTCTAGCAGCGGCATAAGATATAACTATGGAAGGGTAGAGAGCGCCAGTTTAGCTTTCGCCTGTATGCTGTTTTTGTAAGCGTGGTTGCTGAAGCTTTGTGCCTGCATTAAATACTTTTTAGCTAAATCGTATTTTTCTAACTTCTGATAAATATAACCTAACTGCAGAGCAGCATGAGCCGAAAAGTATAGCGGTTCGTCTGCGGAGGCAGCGATAGTTGTTTTATAGAATTTTATGGCCTGTTCTAATTGTAACTGCCCATGGTAAATGCGGGCTTTCCTGTAAAAATATTCTGCCCGTACAGGCTGTGGAGTTTCATCTGTGATGACTAGTCGGGAGATTTCTTTTAATGCCTGATCAAAATAGCCACCGTCGGAATGCAAGCGTGCCAGTAGCAAAAACCTGTTTGGCTCTTCGTTCCGGCTTACAAAATTCTCCGCATATTTATCTTCTTCGGTTATAGTTGCGCCAACCTGCCTCACCTGCTGGTAATGCCATTTAGCCTGTGGTTTATGGTTGCTGAGCCAGTAAGCGAAGTAAAGTTTAAAATTTGCCGCTTTAAGATAATGCTTGCCTTTGTGCTGCTCCAGAAAATAGCGGTTCTCTTTGATGGATGTGTCATAATCGCCACGAAACAAATAGAGATCGGCTGCCATGTGATGCAGGTAAGGAAATGAACTATAGTTGCCACTTCGTGGACGTGCCTGGTAAAACTGTAGCGCTAACTCGCCCTTTTTTGCCTTTTTATGAAGCAGTACAGCTACAAAATTGAATAGTAGGTTATCAGGCTGGGTCTGAACTAAAGAGGATATTTGCGGCAATGTAGCGCTGGCATTTTCTTCATCAAGAAGTTGCAGCAGAAGGGCGTGCAGCAGCTTAGCTTCATTCTGAAATAAATTTGGCTCCTGGGCAGCTTTCTGTAAATTGGTCAGTCCTGCAACCGTATTGCCGCCCAACCCAACAATGTTCAGAAACCATTTGTACTCGTCAGGCACTGACCCTAGGAGCACCTGCATAACGCCCAGTGTTTTCCGGTTAGGTATAAATTCAGGATATTTCTTAGCGTTGGATTGAAGTTGCAGGTATGCTTTCCTGAAATCCCAGGCGGCGGCTACACGATTGCCAAATAACAGTTCGCTTGTGGCCAGTTGCGCTCTTATCTCTGCCTTTGCATACTCCACCCAAACTGACTTCTCTTTTAAGGCATCCAGTTTATCCAGCCGCAATTCCTGTGCATCAATTAACTTCTTAAGTTTAGTCTGATCCTGCTCCGTACAGATCTCCAGGAAATCATTATAGTTAGCAAGCAGCAGCGAAACGGCATTTTTGTCATTTCTCTGAAGCTCTTTCTGAACGATAGCTCTGCTGCCAGCAAGCTTTAATTTCAGCGATTCGGAATATGCGCTGGTTAGCTCTTTATTAAGGTACGAGTTGGCGTAGGAGGGCAGGTGCAAGCAGAGGAAGGCCAGCAGGAACAAAAAAAAAGGATGGGGTTGAGCCATCCTTTTTTCTATACTATGTATGCGAATAATGCGCAAAAATGCTGAATTAGAATACGCGCTGCTCTACACCAGCCAGAATACGGCCGCAGTGTTCGCAAACGATAACTTTTTTCTGAGCTGCAATGTCAGCCTGGCGCTGCGGAGGAACAGTGTTAAAGCAACCACCACAGGCATCACGTTTTACCTGCACTACTGCAAGGCCATTACGTACGTTTTTGCGGATACGGTTGTAAGCAGAAAGCAAACGCTCTTCGATGTCGTGCGATGCTGTTTCTCTGTTTTGCTCTAAACCTTTTTCTTCTTCTTCGCTCTCAGATACGATCTGGTCTAATTCGTGCTTTTTGTTGTCAAGGTCTTTGCGACGCTCTTCCAGTCTGCCTTTTGTACCTTCGATCTCAGCAATTTTCTGCTCAATCTGGTAGTGGGCTTCTCTGATCTTCTTTTCTGCAACCTGAATTTCCAGTTTCTGCAGTTCTATCTCTTTCGTGATAGCATCGTACTCGCGGTTGTTGCGAACGTTCTGCTGCTGGTCTTCATACTTACGGATAAGTGACTCTGCGTCTTTGATAGACTGTTTGCGCTGTGCGATGGTATCGTTAAGGGCTGCAACTTCGTCATCAAACTTGCGAACACGAACCTCGTAGCCTTCAATTTCATCTTCAAGGTCCTGAACCTCTTCGGGTAAATCACCCCTTACGCGTCTAATTTCATCAAGCTGCGAATCGATGCTCTGAAGCTTTAGTAATGCTTCCAATTTGCTGGCTACCGTACTTTCCATGTATTAATAGGTGTATCTGATAGGGTTTGTGTTTATTTCTGATAAATAGACTGCAAAATTAGGAAAGTTTTTTGATATAGTATCATAAAAAATCTCCTTTGTATAGACTTCGCTTTCATAATGGCCTATATCGGCAATCATCAGCTTGCCTTCCGCATCAAAAAACTCGTGATATTTAACGTCGCCGGTTACCAAAGCATCAGCACCTGAGCGTATTGCATCTTTTATCAGGAAACTTCCGGCACCGCCGCAAACGGCTACTTTTTTTACCGGTTTATTTCCGATAGTGGTGTAACGCAGCCCCTGAAGGTTCATCTTAGCTTTCAAATAGTCCAGAAAAGCTTCTTCCGTCAGTTCATTTTCAAGATTACCGATCATACCAATACCTACTTCCTGGTTCGGATTCTCCAGCAGCGTCAGGTAATGGGCAACTTCTTCGTAAGGGTGTGCCTTCAGTAAGGCATCCATTATTTTGTGTTGTTTGAAAGCCGGGAAAACCATTTCCACGCGGTTTTCCTGTACCTGCTCCGGTTTACCCTTTTCGCCTATAGTTGGGTCAGCATTCTCAGAAGGGGTAAAACGCCCTGTTCCCTGTACCTGGAAACTACAATCGTTGTATTCCCCAATTTGACCGGCGCCCACTTCATGCACTGCTTTCAAAACTTTTTCGGTATCATCAACCGGTACAAAAAATGCCAGTTGCATTAACGTATGCGGCTTCTTAGAAAGAACCTTAATGTTTTTAAGCTCAAGTTTTTCGGCAATCTTAGCATTCACGCCATTGTGTACGCTGTCCAGGTTAGTGTGCGAAGCGTAAATAGCTATCTTATTCCGGATAGCTTTAACTATAGTTCGCTCCACATAACTTTTACCCGTAAGCGATTTTATACCTTTAAAAATAACCGGATGATGGGCTACCACCATGTTACAGCCTTTCTCGATAGCTTCATCCAGAACCGCTTCCGTGCAGTCCAGGCTTAGCAAAACGCCCGTAACTTCGTCGTTCGGGTCACCGGTTTGCAGGCCGGCATTATCATAGCTTTCCTGGTAAGCGAGCGGGGCGTAGTGTTCCAGTACGCGAACTATATCTTTTATTTGTGGCATCGTTTATCGTTTATAATTTAGACAGCCGTGGTCAGGTCGTTAAAATTAATTTTAAATTTGCTTCTGATACAAACATACATGGATAAACTGAAACTGTTGCTCTGGCCTTTTGCTGCACTTTACGGTGGCGTTACATCGCTCCGGAATACGGCCTATAATCAAGGCTGGTTTGCTTCGCGTAAGTTTAATTTGCCGGTAATTGCTGTTGGCAACCTAACGGTTGGCGGAACGGGCAAAACGCCTCATGTAGAGTACCTGCTTCGGTTATTGCACAACTATAGAGTTGCCACCTTAAGCCGTGGCTATAAACGGTCTACCAAAGGCTTTGTGTTAGCAGATGAAAATGCTACTGCCGCAACTATAGGCGACGAGCCTTTCCAGTATCATGCAGATTTCCAGGAGGTGCAGGTAGCGGTAAGTGAGAAAAGAGTGGAAGGCGTAGAGCAGCTTTTACAACTGAGCCCGAAACCGGAAGTTATAGTTCTGGATGATGCCATGCAGCACCGGGCCATTCAGCCTTCTTTAAACCTGCTGGTTACAGACTATAACCGCCTGTTTTACAAAGACCACATGTTGCCTGCAGGCTTGTTACGCGAACCGAAAAATGGTGCACGTAGGGCCGATGCTGTCTTAGTCAGCAAATGCCCTGTAACGATACAGGCTTCCGAAATGAACAGTATAACTTCCCGGATACATAAGCATTGTAATTCGGAGACGCCTGTTTTTTTTACCGGGTTCCGGTACGGGCAACCCGTACCAATAGGGAATGCCGGGCAACTAAGTAAACACATTGTTTTGCTGACTGGTATTGCCAATGCTGACCCGTTGAAGCATTATTTAAAAGAACACCAGTTTAAGCTTTTGCACCACGCATCCTTTCCGGACCACTATATGTATTCGGCATCAGATATGGCGCATATAAAGAAAGAGCTGAAAAAGCATCCTAAAGATACGATCGTGCTTACTACACGTAAAGATGCAGTAAAACTGATGGATGCATCGTTACAAAACTATAGTCTGCATTTACCGCTTTTTTATATACCTATAGAAGTTTATTTTGTGAGTGGTGACGATGACTTTAACGAACTGGTACTGCAGCATGTGAAGAGCTACACCGGCAGGTAACTATTTCGCTGTTTGTTGTGATAAAAACACTAATTTTGAACTGTGAGAATTAAAAGCTTTACATTATTCCTGTTTTTGCTGGCGCTGCTCAGTGTAACGGATTCCTTTGCCCAGATAAGGCCACGTCAGAAGCCAGGGCAGCGTGCTACTCCAACAAATCCTGCACAACAAAACCCGCAAAGAACCCAGCAGCAACAGCCTAACAGCTCTGGGCAGGATACAGCCAGGGTTAAAAAGCCGGGAAGTATACTAGATGATACGACCAAAGCACTGTATGGCCCTAAAACCACGCTACGCCTTTATGAAAACGATGTTCTGGAGGGGATATACCGGGAGCAACGCATCGATACAACTATACAGAACATGCAAAACCAACGTTATTGGTTTCAGGATACTGCTTTTTATCAGCACTTGGGTAATATTGGTACTGCATCGCAGCCTTTACTTTATAAACTACCAACGCGCATAGGGGCAAGGTTCGGCAAAAATGCGTTCGACCGTTATGCTTACAACCCTGATAAGATTAATTACTACGATACCCGTTCACCTTATTCTCATTTATACTATGTGCAGGGGCAGCGTGGTGAACAGGTTTTCGAAGTAATCTATGCCCGTAACATTACAGAGCGTTTCAACTTTGGTGTGGCATACAAGATAATTGCAACTGATAAACAATTCGGATCAACAAGCCTTCGCGACGATGGTCTGATAGACAATCAGGCGGTAAAAGCATTTACACATTACCGTTCCAAAAACGACAAATACAACCTGTTCTCTAACTATACACACCTGAACCACGAGCAGATAGAAACAGGCGGCGTGAAACCAGCCGATACCGATGATACTCCTGACAGCCTTTTTACTTACCAGAATGAATTAGTATTTTTAGAACAGGCTGTTACGGATGAAATACGCCATAACTATCACTTGTTACACATGCTTAAGATTGTTGGCGAGAACCTGAAAGCCTATCACCGTTTCGACTGGCGCAAGCAGAATACCACCTATCGCGACGATGCGTTGCCTGAGAAAGTAGATAGTCTCCGGAATTTTTACCCAGAGGAATTTTATAGTTCTGCCCGCACCCTGGATAAGACCAACTACCGTGAGTTCGAAAACGAGTTTGGCTTGTCCGGTAACACCAGTATCTCTTACTATAAAGCCTATATTAAACAGCGTAACAGTAAAATAGACTATAGCGCTATCCAAACTATAAATCCGGACACGAGTGCAATAGGCGCCATCGTATCGGAAGATAGGGTTGAGAACCAGGTTTTTGTTGGCGGTATGCTGCGCTTTAATTATCAGGATAAATACCTGCTGTTCGGAGAGGGAGAATACCAGTTGGTAGACAACTATAGATTACAGGCCGGAGCTCGTTTTAAAGGACTGGAGTTCATACAGAGTCGTGTGCGCCAATCACCTTCTTTGCTGGAGCAGCGCCTTATAAGCAATCATTTTATCTGGGATAGAAGTAATTTTAAAACAACTATAACCGACCAGAGCCGTGCCAGTCTGCGCCAGCAATTCGGAACACGGTTGTTTCTGAAACTAAGTGGCGCTTATACCAATATCAGCAGACTTGTAGTGTATGGCACAGATGCAGAACCAATACAGCTCACCGGAAACCAGCGGTTACTGGAAGCTCAGTTCGCCAATCACCTTCGCCTGGGCAGCATCCACTTCGAAAACTTTATCAACTATACCAATACCGACGAGGCACCGGCAGTCCGCATACCGGAGTGGCTGGTTAATTCAAAATTATATTTCCAGGGGTACATCTTTAAAAATGCATTATTTACCCAGATAGGAGTAGAAATGAATTTGCCAACCGGGTACAAAGCTGATGCTTACATGCCGGTAACGCAGCAGTTTTACCTACAGGATAATTTCACTACCAAAACATACCCGGTTTTCGACGTTTTCCTGACAGCTGATATTAAAACGGTGAATGTTTTCGTGAAAATAGCTCATGCCAACTACGACTTATGGGAACCAGGCTACTATGAAACACCTGATTATCCGGGTCTTCGCCGCAGCCTGACATTCGGCATTAAGTGGATGTTCTTTGATTAAAACGTATGGTTGAATTGCTTACTTGTTAAATCGTTGCCCTTTTATTTTTATGTCGACCACACATCAACCTACCAAAACCATACTTCGTCTGCACCTGCCTACGGACCCGCGCTGGGTAAATATTGCTGAAAAGAATATTGAGGATATATTGGTAGACCACGCGTACTGCGAACAGAAAGCAGCAACGTCAGCCATTTCCCTTATAGTTAAGTATCCGGATAAAACGCGCCTGGTAGAAGAAATGACAAATCTGGTAGCAGAAGAATGGAGTCATTTCGAACGGGTGCTGGAGCAGCTTAAAAAACGCGGCTTCGGCCTAGGCAGAAACAGACCTGACGAATATGTGGTAGAACTGGCAAAGCACATCCGGAAAGGCAACAAACGCGAGCGCCAGCTTATGGATCATCTGTTAGTTAACGCACTGATTGAAGCCCGCAGTTGCGAACGCTTTAAATTGCTCTGGAAGAATATTGCTGATGAAGAGCTTCAAAAATTTTATTATGAACTGATGGTTTCGGAAGCCGGCCATTATGTGAGCTTCGTAAAGCTGGCCAAAGAATACATGCCTGCGGAAGAAGTTGACGCACGGCTGAATGAACTCCTGGAAATAGAAGCCAACATTATTAAAAATCTGGAACCCCGCCCGGATAGGATGCACTAGGTTTAGTTTGACTATTACTTCTGCCGCAGCTATTTCAATCGGATGATTCTAGATAAAAACATTAAGTCTCTGCATATCCTTAGGGGCTTGGCGGCACTGATTGTTGTTATCTATCATGCGAAGTTTGTGCTTTGGAGTGGTGGACAGCGCTATCTGAATGAAATAGGAATTGATAGTGTGGGCGGGTATGTAGCATTTGCGTTTGATATGCTAAGTTCATCCGGCAAGCAATGTGTTATTTTCTTTTTTATCCTTTCTGCTGTAGTAACTAACTATAGTTTCGATAAGCATAAATACACTTTGAAAAGCTTCTATGGGTTCAGAGCGATCAGAATATATGTTCCCTATATTTTCTCGGTACTTCTTTCTGTAGCAAGTTTATTGGCTGCCTACTATTATAACAACAACATATTTCTGGTGGAAGAAAGGGAATACAATGCATCCATTAAAGTTGCGTTTGATGACCTTTCCGCTCTTACTGTATATAAAGCTTTCTTCTTTATTCCGAATGAGACTTATGCAGGTGGGAATTTTGCCTATTGGTCTTTACTGCATGAAGCTTTGTTCTATCTTATTTTTCCGATCTACAAAAGGCTTAGAAATGTAACCTTATTGGCCTTACTTATTATTTTTGCTATTGGCTTTTACTTTTTTAATATATACATACTTTATTACCAATGTTTTTTTGTGGTAGGCATTTTCTTTTACAGGTATTTTAGGGTTCGTAGCACTACACCTGTCATACAAAAGGAATGGTTGTTCTTTCTTTTGCTACTAACATTTTATGCCATCCTTAATGTACTTGTAAAGGTATCACATCAGTATTTATCCGATGCATTTGCTATAGTTGTAAGTTTATTAGTAATGGACTACACACTATACTTTGTGCAGAAGCCAAAGCGTCTGCTTGTTTCGCTTGGAAATATAAGTTATTCGCTGTACCTAAACCACCTTTCTATCTTGCTGTTGTTCTATGCCTGGTTAGCATGGTTACTAAAGGAACATGTTTTCTATGACAGAATATATTATTATAGTGGAGCCATACTTGCAGTTTCTTTCTCGCTTTTACTTTATTACGTAATAGAGAGACCTTCACTAAAACTGGTTTATAAATTAAAGAAACGTCACTACAATGCGATACATCAACCTGGATTCTCTGAATGAACAGCTTAACTCTCTGAGAGTTGAGTTTATAGGACGGGAGCCTTTCCGGTTTATAGTTCTAGATGATTTTCTTTATAGTGATGCAGCAGAGTTTTTGCTGAAGGCTTATCCTGAAACATCTGAAGGTGTTTGGGACCACACCACCTATATTGATCAACAGAATAAATTTCAAAAGACAAGGTTTAAAGAAGGTGATATTTTTGATCAGGTATTCAGGGAACTTAATTCAGCAGCTTTTCTGGCTTGGTTGCAGCAGTTGACAACTATTGAAGAGCCCTTAGTAGCAGATGATTTACTCTTTGGCGGTGGTCTGCACCAATCAACGAACGGTGCCTTTCTGAATGTACATGTAGACTATAATGTGCATCCGATAATAAAGCATCACCGCAGACTTAATGTAATGGTATACCTTAACAAAAATTGGCAGGCAAACTATGGCGGTTACCTGGAACTATGGGATCTGACTGAAGGTAAAAGCCAGTTGATGGACAGTATTGCACCGGCATTTAACCGCTGTGTTATTTTTGAAACAAACGAGGTATCTTATCACGGTCATCCCAAAAAGCTGAATGTGCCAGATGGTATAACACGTAAATCGTTAGCTACTTATTATTACACACAAACAAGGCCAATATCAGAGCAGGTACCAGAGCACAATACGATTTTTGTGAATACTGAAGGTTTATCTGGACAGGTAAAACGTTTTAAATCTGGTGTTAAGGCAGCACTTGAAAGAATAAATAAACAGAAATAGCTACCCTGCATTACTAAATAACATCATTCAATTAAACTCACGTTTTCTGCTTCTTTTTCTTGGCTGCTGGGAACAAAATGTTGTTTAAGATTAGCCTGTAACCCGGTGAGTTTGGATGCAAGGCCAGGTCTGTCGGATCTTCGCCAACTAAATGCTGGTAATCTTCGGGATCGTGGCCGCCGTAAAAGGTCCAGGTGCCTTTGGCGTAAGTGCCGTGCATGTACCGAATCTCGCCTAATTCTTTATTCTCACCCATAACCACTACTTCCGGTTTAATAAGACCCTTACGGAATGCAGTAGTCTGGCCCATAAACCCTTTTATAGTTTTAGCGTGATTCTGCGTCAGCATTGTAGGGATGGGGTCCCATTTGGCAGAGAAGGTAAACAACTGGAAAAAGTCGTTTTCTTCTGTAACCGGTCGTTCCTGCGGCTGCACATCGATATTAGAGTATTCGTACTCCAAAGGGTTACGCACCAACTTGAAATCGCGGAAAGCAAAGGTCTTACTAAAGTCCAGTTTTTGTTGCGCATTCGGGTCAGCGCCATCTCCATCATACATGGCTTCTATAAAATCTATGCCCTCGGCTGCCAACGCAATATCATAGGTATCGGTAGCTGAACACATGGCAAAAAGGAAACCGCCGCCGGCACAAAATTCCTTTATCTTGTTTACGACTGCCATTTTCATCTGAGAGACTTTCTTGAAACCATGCTTAGCCGCCGACTCTTCTGACTCGCGTTGCTGTTCCTGGTACCACGGATAATGACGGAAACTGGCATAGAACTTACCATATTGCCCGGTAAAATCTTCGTGATGCAGGTGTATCCAATCGTATTTCGGGAGATCGCCCCCTAAAATTTCATCGTCGTAAACTACATCGTAAGGTATTTCGGCATAGGTAAGTACCAGCGTTACGGCATCGTCCCAGGGCATTTTCGTTTTTGGAGAGTAAACCGCAATTTTAGGCACTTTCTCCAGCTTCATAATATCCATGTTTGCTTCCGGATCAGCAATCTGATTTAGTATGGAAGTGTACTGGGCATCTGAAATAACCTGGTAAGATATTCCTCTAACTATAAGCTCGTTTTCCAGTTGCGGGGCATGCGTAAAGGCAAAGCTTCCACCCTTATAATTCAGCAGCCAGTCTACCTGTATGTTCTTGGAGAGCACCCAATATGCTGCACCATACGACTTCAGGTGATCTTTCTGCGACTCATCCATGGGAATGAGTACGGTGCTGGCAAATGCCGTTCCCTGTAGCAGAAAAACGCAAAGAATAAGAGTGATAGTCCTTAAAATCATCGGGTTTGCCGTTAAAATCTAACTAAAAGTATAAATTTCAAATCTTAATTAAAGAAAAGAAGCTAACTTAGTTGCCAGCCTGTTGTGATTATAAACGATAAAAGCTCCAAAAGCGCACAAAATATACTATGAACTTCATCGAGAACATACGGGAGGGCCTTCGTGCTATCCGGAGTAACCTGCTTAGAACCGTGCTTACCGGTCTCATCATCTCGATAGGTATTATGTCATTGGTTGGTATACTTACGGCAGTAGACGGAATTAAGCACTCCCTCGATCAGACATTCTCCAGCCTCGGCGCCAACGCTTTTGACATAGAACGTAAAGGCAATAACAACCGTGGCAACCAGCAGGGCCGCGCGCAAAAAGTTTATCCTGAGATTACTTACGACCAGGCTACCCAATATAAAGAACTTTTAGGCGATAAAGCGAAAGTTAGCTTATCGGCTTATATATCCGGGGCAACCGTAGTTAAAAGCGCGAAAGATAAAACGAATCCGAATATTAACATTATTGCCGGCGATGAACATTACCTGCAAAGCAAAAGCCTGAACCTGGAGCAGGGTAGAGGCTTCTCGAACTATGAATTAGAGTTTGGAACAAACGTAGCCATTATTGGCAGCGAGATCAAAAAGAACCTTTTCCCGAAAACAAACCCGATCGGTGAGTATGTGTCTTTTCTGGGCCGTAGGTTTAAAATAATAGGAATGCTTGAAACTAAGGGTAGCAGCATGGGCGGCAACGCCGGCGACCGCTCTATCATCATTCCACTGGAAACAGGCAGACAAATACCCCGCGCCGGCAATTCAATGCTGAGCTACGAGATCAAAACCATCATCTCGAAGCCAGAAGAACTGGACTATGTAATGGGTGAAGCTACCGGTATAATGCGTAGTGTGCGCCAGGACCCTTTGGGACAAGAAGAATCGTTTGAAATTGAACGCAGCGACTCGTTGCTGGAAAGTCTGAATGAGATCTCTGGTTACCTGAAGATCGGTGGTTTCGTGATCGGCTTTATCACGCTGCTCGGAGCATCTGTGGGTTTGATGAACATTATGATGGTGTCTGTAAATGAGCGTACCCGTGAGATCGGTGTACGCAAAGCATTAGGTGCTACAGCCTTCCAGATCCGCCAGCAGTTCCTGATCGAAGCTATCGTTATCTGTTTGCTGGGTGGTTTTGTAGGCGTAATGTTAGGTATACTGATGGGCAATGGCATTGCAGCGCTTATCGGGGACGGCGGGTTTATAGTTCCGTGGCTCTGGGTTATAGTTGGCCTTACAATTTGTGTAGTGGTTGGCGTTATATCTGGTTCCTATCCGGCTTACCGCGCTTCTAAATTAGATCCTATCGAGGCGCTTCGATATGAATAAACTATAGTTCAAACAATACAAGGAACGGCCACTGCATTACTGCAGTGGCCGTTTTTTATTTAGGTAGATTACAGTTGGCATGTTACATTGCGATGCACCTTAACTATAGCTTTATATTAAACTATAGTTTTGAGCAAAAGGTGATGTAATATTTTATTGTACTTCAGCGGTATGAATTCAAACTATAGTTATCGTTTCATAGCGAAGACGTAACGTAATACGCTATTCCAATTCCTAAACTCTTTAACTCTCCAACACCCAAACTTCTAAACTCACGTTGTTTTAGCAAATAAAAAAGGCGGGAATTACCCGCCTTTCCTTTTCTATAGTTTGCCGAAGCTTATTTCTTTTTTGCTTCAGTTTTAGCTTCTTCTTTCGGAGCTGTTTTCTCTTTAGCGTACGCCTCGTTCAGGCCTTTCAATACATCTTCTGTAATGTCAAGCGATTCGTCGCTGTAAAGGATAGCGCTGTTACCACGAGAATAAGACAGAACCATTTTATAGCCTTTTTCTTTGCTATAGTCTTTCAGGAATGCCTCTACTTTATCGTAGATCTTCTTTTGCTCTTCTGATTCCTCGCTCATCAGGCGGTTGCTTTCTGACTGGTTCAGGTTTGCAAGTTCCTGCTGTCTGCGGGCAAGGCGCTGCTCTGTTACGGCACGCTGTTCCTGGGTCATGCCTGCAGCACGCTGCTGATACTGTCCAACTTCTTTCTCAAATGCAGATGCTTTTCCTTTCAGGTCCGATTCTGCTTTCTGCGCTTTGCCCTGCAGGCGGGTTTTAACATCCTTAAACAGGTCATAGTTTGCTAATAAAGTATCAGCATTTACATAAACCACGTCTCCTACGGGAGCTGCTTCAGCAGAAGTTTCAGAAGGGGGAGTGGCAGTAGAGTTCTCTGTTTTTACAGGCTCCTGCTTACAGGCAGCCAAAGAAAGAGAGGCCATGGTTACGCCAAGGGCAAGCTTTGTTAATTTCACAGGTTGGTTAATTAAGTTAAAAAGGTTGTTAGTTGGTAAATATAGTTAATGTTTTAAAACTTCAGTAAAAGTTTCTTCAGCTTCCATTAACCCTGTCGCATTTATGCCTGTCAGGCGCACGTGTTTCATTTCGTTAACCAGTATCGGGTCATACTTGACAGCAACACGTACATAGTTTTCTGTCCAACCTTCCATTACGCCATCTTTCACGTCATCTTCAAAAAGCACCGTAAACTCACGGCCGATATTCTGCTCGTAAAAGTAGCGTTTCTTTTTCTCTGACAGGATGCGCAGCATATCAGCGCGGCGGTTGCGCTCTTTTATAGTTACCTTACCCGGCATTTCAGGAGCCAGCGTGTTCTCCCTTTCTGAGTATGGGAAAACGTGCAGGTAACTTACATCCAAACCGTTTATAAAATTATAGGTCTCCAGAAAATCTTCTTCTGTTTCGCCCGGGAAACCAACTATAACATCCACACCAATGCAGCAATGCGGCATTAAGGCTTTTATAGTGGCTACGCGGTCGGCGTATAGTTCGCGCTGGTAACGGCGGCGCATCAGTTTCAGGATCTTGTTTGAGCCTGATTGCAATGGAATATGAAAATGCGGCATAAAGCGGTTGCTCTGCGCTACAAATTCTATGATCTCATCTTTCAGCAGGTTCGGTTCTATAGAAGAGATACGGAAACGCTCAATATTCTCTACTTTATCCAGTTCCTTAACCAGGTCGAAGAACGATTCGACACGTGTGCCATCCTGCAAACCAAAGTCGCCGGTATTCACCCCTGTCAACACAATTTCTTTTACCCCTGATTCGGCAATCTCATTAGCAGAGCGAACAACGTTTTCTATAGTATCGGAGCGGCTGTTGCCACGGGCCAGCGGTATAGTACAGAACGAGCAGGAGTAATCGCAGCCATCCTGTACTTTCAGGAACGTGCGAGTACGGTCGCCAAAAGAGTAGGAGTTATGGAACGTATTGACCTCAGAGATCGGGCTGGCGTAAACTTCGGCCTTGTCTTTTTTCGTAAAGCCTTCCAGTATGTCCACTAACTGAAACTTCTCGGCAGCGCCCAACACAGCATCCACACCCGGAATTTCAGCGATCTCTTTTGGTTTAAGCTGGGCATAGCACCCAAGTATAGTTATGAAAGCGTTAGGAGAATGCTTCTGCGCTTCCTTCACAATTTTCCTGCACTTTTTATCCGCGTTATCGGTAACAGAACAGGTATTTATCACATAAATATCAGGCGTATCGGTAAATTCCACCTTCTCAAACCCACGCTCCTGGAAAATACGGCCAATTGTGCTGGTCTCGGAATAGTTGAGTTTACAACCTAATGTATAAAAAGCTACCTTTTTCATAATCAACCGCAAAGGTACAAAAATTAGTTTTGAATGCGCGATTGAGTGACTGGGTGAGTGAATAACTGACACAAATCATTTTATTCACACCTTCAAAAATCACTCAATCAAAATTATTTTTTCAGAAAATCATCGAACGAATATTGCAGATAGGCTTTCCCCATTTCCAGTTGCTCTTCCGTTACGGCTTCATCATTGGTAATTACTTTTTTCGATGTGTTATCAAATGTCACAGCGCCAGCAGGCGTCAGGTAACCAAAACCATCCTGGAACACATAAAAAGCAAACGGATTTGTAGTTGCAGCTAATAAATTACGGCTCCAGACGTACTCGTTGTGCGGCAAATGAAGCTGCGAAAGTATAGTTGCTGCAATATCAGTCTGTGAGCCAAGCATATCTATAGTTTGTCCATGAGTGGTAAGTGCTCCGCCAGTAAGTATAAATGGTATATGAAATTTGCTCGGCACATGGTTCGGGTCATTATTCGGGTACGGATGTCCGTGGTCTGCCACTAAAACTAACAGCGTATGTTGCCACCAGGGCTCTTTTTTGGCTACCGAAATAAAGTTGCCCAGCGCCCAATCGGTATAATATACACTGTTCCTGAACTTGCTGATCTCATCTGTAACCGGGAACTTTGGTTTGATCGGAATCTCGAAAGGCTCGTGGCTGCTTAAGGTGTATACCGTGCTGAAAAAAGGCTCCTTCTCTGATTTCAGATCTTTCAGCACACGCTCGAACAACACATGGTCATGCGCGCCCCATTTGCTGTTATAGCTCTCTTCCGGGAAAGCATATTTATCGATCAGTTTATCGTATCCGCCATTTACAAAATATGATTTCAGGTTGGCAAACTCCAGCTCGCCACCATAATAAAAACTGGTTTTATACCCATGCTGTTCAAACGTATGGCTCAATTGCGGCAGCTTCTCAGATTTTTTAGGAACCTTAACGATAGAGGTAGCCGGCTGCACAGGATAACCGCTCAAGATAGAAACCATCCCTTTCTGGCTGCGGTCGCCGCTGGCATAAAAGTTTGTAAATGTAACACCCTCTTTTGCCAGCCTGTCCAGGTTGGGGGTTATGCCTTTTTCGCCGCCCAGGTGCTCCACCATTTTTGCGGTGTAGCTCTCTAAGATAATAAGCAACACATTAGGCTTGCCAGGCTTTACGAGTTGCTGCGAAGAATCAGACACAGCAGCGTATAGTTGCTGAACTTTGTGTGCTGCCGAGTCGGCTGGTAAGTATAGGTAAGGATTTTTACTCTGTTCGCCATATTTCAGTATAGAGTGCAGCATGTTCCAGGGCATGTTCAGGCTGGCATGGTTTGTAAATGGCCGGTCTGAAAAATAAGCGGTGCTTTGATTGATCGGTATTTGCTGCACTCCGCCACGCATAGGCAAAATAAGCAGGGCTATAAATATAAAGGAGAGCACCGCTGTTACCCACGAAGAATGGCCTGATCTATAGTTACGAAGATCAAAGTATAATTTATAAATCAGCGCAAAAATTCCGGTAAGTGCCAGCGCAACAAAACTTAGCAACAGAATAGGAGCAGAGCCGGTTGAAGCCATCATTTCGGTTGGCGTATTCAGATACTGCAATGGGGTAGAATCCAGCCGGAAACCCCAGTGCTTGTATAGTTCCAGGTCAGCAGCAAGCAAAACCGACATTATGCCCAGCAATACAAACGTGTACCACCGAATAATTCCTGCAGCAGGTAAGCGTTTCCAGACTATACCAACAAAAGCAATGATAAATGGTAGCGCACTTAGGTAAGAAGCAAAAGAGAAATCAAGCCTTGAGCCATACAAAAACGTACCTGCCAGATCAGCTGTAGTTAGCTCCGAAGAATTATCGAGATTATAAAGAAGGAATGCTGCCCTGGAAACTATAAAAAAGAGTACCCAGAACAGGAAATAGAGTGGCTGAAAGTATATGGCTTTTTTCACGGGTGCAAAGATAATCACTTACCAACCTGAATAAACATTGCAGGTCAGAAGTTAATTCCAATGCTTTAGTAACTATAGGGTATCGAATTTACAGGGGTGTGTATGTAAAAGAGGCCGAAAGTTATTAAGCCCCTATCAATTGTAGGGGGTGTTTTGGAGAATTGATAATTATTTTATGAATCACCCTTAAAAAATAACACCCCTATAGTTGACTTTTTTATTTTACTTCTAACTTTGCAGTAACAAATAAACATCTCAACCCAAAACTCATGGCAACCCTCCGTTTTAAAGCGTTAGAGCTTGTAAGCCAGCGCAAACCTTGTGAAGTAAATCTGCCTTCACAAGTTGCATCAGATTACTTTGGCGAAAATGTATTCAGCCTGCAGGCAATGCGCGCCACTTTGTCTTCTGAATTCTTTAAAAAATTAAAGCGTACGATTGATGCCGGCGAAAAAGTTGACCGGAATCTGGCCGATGCTGTTGCTGCTGCCATGAGAACGTGGGCTATGAGCAAAGGTGCCACGCACTATACGCACTGGTTTCAGCCACTAACAGGCGCTACTGCCGAAAAGCACGATTCATTCTTTGACCTTACCTCAGAAGGCGAAGCTATTGAAAGCTTTAGAGGAAGTGCCCTCGTGCAGCAGGAGCCCGATGCTTCTTCGTTTCCGAGCGGTGGTATCCGTAACACGTTCGAAGCGCGCGGCTATAGTGCCTGGGACCCTTCGTCGCCGGCTTTCCTGATCGAAAATGCCGGTGCCAAAACACTTTGTATTCCCACAATTTTTGTGTCTTATACAGGTGAGGCCCTTGACTATAAAACTCCTTTGTTAAAATCTCTGAACCTGCTTGGCAATGCAGCGCTGCCGGTTTGCCAGTATTTCGACAAGGATGTTACCAAAGTAAATACCACTTTAGGTATAGAGCAGGAATATTTTCTGGTTGACAAAGCTTTATATGAAGCCCGCCCGGATATGATAATGACCGGCCGCACCTTGTTCGGACATTCGCCTGCCAAAGGACAGCAGCTCGAAGATCATTACTTCGGTTCTATTCCGAGCCGTGTGCACGCATTTATGGTTGATTTTGAAAAGTCAGCTTTGCGCCTTGGTATTCCGGTTAGAACACGTCACAACGAGGTTGCTCCGAACCAGTTCGAATGTGCACCAACATACGAAGATGCCAACCTTGCCGTAGACCATAACCAGCTTTTAATGGATATTATGGCTCGTGTGGCAGAGCGTCATCATTTTAAAGTATTACTTCACGAGAAACCCTATAAAGGAGTAAACGGTAGCGGGAAGCATAACAACTGGGCCCTGAGCACCAATACTGGTATTAACCTGCTGAGCCCGGGCAAAAAGCCGAAAGAGAATCTACAGTTCCTAACTTTCTTTATTAATACGGTTATGGCGGTTCATAAGCACGCAGATCTGCTTCGCGCCAGCATTGCCTCAGCCAGCAACGACCACCGCTTAGGTGCCAACGAAGCGCCGCCGGCTATCATGTCCGTTTTTGTGGGCCAACAACTATCAGCCGTGCTGGATGAACTGGAGCGTACGTCGAAAGTGCCAATGGAGAAAGGTGATAACATGTACCTGAAACTGGGCATCGACCGTATTCCGGAAGTACTTCGCGACAACACCGACCGTAACCGTACATCTCCATTTGCCTTTACTGGTAATAAATTCGAGTTCCGTGCTGTGGGTTCATCTGCCAACAGCTCCTCATCCATGACGGTACTAAACACGATTGTTGCCGACCAGCTGATCGAGTTCCGCAATTCTGTGGATGAACTGATAGAGGTTAAAGGCATGAAAAAGGAACTGGCCATCATCCAGGTATTGCGCGAATATGTAGTGGCATCTAAGGCAATCCGCTTTGAAGGAAACGGCTACTCCAAAGAATGGGAGGAAGAAGCAGAACGTCGCGGTTTATCTAATGTTAAGTCTACACCACTGGCGCTGGATGTTTTCCATAGAGCTGAAGTTAAAGACCTTTTCTCGAGAAATGGTATTTTTACAGAGGTTGAGGTAGCTGCCCGCCACGAGATCTTGCTGGAAGATTACATCAAAAAGATCCAGATCGAGTCCCGCATTATGGGTGACCTGGCCGTGAACCACGTTATCCCGACAGCAGTTGCTTATCAGAACAAACTGATTCAGAATATCCGCGGCCTGAAAGAACTTGGCTTGGAAGATGAATACACGCAAACAACCCTGGAATCTATCAAGAAAATGTCGCGCCACATTACAACTATACAGCGCAGCGTTGATGAAATGATTGAAGCCCGTAAAGTAGCCAATAAAATAGAAAGTGCCCGTGAACGTGCCATTATGTACCGCGAGCAGGTGTTCAGCTATTTCGATAAGATTCGTTATAGTGTAGATAAGCTTGAATTGATGGTGGATGATGAAGACTGGCCGTTAGTGAAGTATCGTGAACTTATGTTCCGTCATTAATAGTATTTGGTCTTATAGAAAAAGGGACGTCTGAAGAGATGTCCCTTTTTTGTATAGTCATTTCAAACAGTTAGCCTGTATCAGGATTAATGGAGTTAGATCGATTTTCCGTTTTTGTAGGACCTAGCAGCGTGCGCAGCTCCTACTAGCGTCTGAACTATAGTTGATTTACTTCTCTTTTGTCATTTCGACGAAAGGAGAAATCTATCTCGGCTTATAGTTGAAGTCTTTTTGCAATCCGAATTAAGCTATCTTTTCTATAGTTTCCTCAAATCCTGGGAGCTCTAGGTGCCTATCGTTTCAATTTAGCTTTGATGCCCTCACGGCCGGGAGGCCCCGTCTTCGGGCATCGCGCGGTGTACATTTCTTTTGTTCGTGCCTCACAATACCTTCGGTACCATAAATCTACAAGGCGCTCAACCCAAAGACTGTGAAGTTTCGCATAGCTATAGTTCTTCTATAGTTTGTAACTTCTCGCTTCGAGCTTTATCGTGGTGATAGATTCGTAGGGACAGGTAAACCTGTCCTGATCATGGTCTGTAACTATAGAATTGATATTGGTACTGCAAAAAGTCCCCCTTTGAAGGGGGCAGGGAGATGACAAACAGTAACTATAGAACTTTAGCTACCAACTACAACTATAGCCGAAATTCCCCTCTTGGGAGGGGCAGGGGTGGGTAACCCTCCACTTTAAAACAACCCACCTTAGCTTTTAAACCTGCTTATCACATTACCACTTATTTTCGCGAGTACAAGAGGCAGTATAACTAGGGCTATGCTCACGGCAATAACTTTCCTCAAACCTAGGCGCATGATCAGGTTGGTGGTGATGTGATCCCGGAGTTCGCTCAACATAAACTTACCGGCTTTGGTCATGGGTTTGCCTTCCAGCACATCGTTCACGGCCCTCCATTTACCTTTCTGTAACTGCCGCTTCAGAAATCCTATCACAGATTCGTTGGTAATAAGTATGGCCTGACTTATCTGATCATGCCGTAGTTTGCCCCAGCGCAACAGATCATTCAACCGCTGTTGTGTGTTATCGGGCATAAAAGCGCGCATGTGTATCATAAGTTCCTGATTTATAATGCTTCATACGTAAATCAGAACACTTCTGTGCGGTCTGCTTATTGTTATGCCGAAAAAAGCTAATTTTACGTAATTTCCCCTTTGAACAAAGCAGACGCAACTTTAGTTAAGAGATAGATGAATTGCGAGATCGATCAAATGAATAAGAGTTATTGCCCGAGCCTGACTGAATATAAACGTCGTAAAACACGTGTTGTAACGATAGGCGGCGTTCCGATGGGCGGCGATTACCCGATACGGGTGCAGTCTATGACGACAGTGGATACCATGGACACCTTGGGTTCTGTGGAGCAGTGTATCCGGATGATAGAAGCCGGTTGTGAGTATATCAGGATTACAGCGCCCAGCATAAAGGAAGCTGAAAACCTGAAGAACATAAAAGATGAACTTAACAGGCGTGGTTACAATGTACCCCTTGTTGCCGACATCCATTTTACGCCGAATGCCGCTGAAGTAGCTGCCCGTTTAGTTGAGAAAGTTCGCGTAAACCCGGGTAACTATGCTGATAAGAAGAAATTTGAAGTAATAGAATACAACGACGAAACTTACCAGGCGGAGCTTGACCGTATCCGTGATCGCTTTTTGCCCCTGGTGCGCATTTGTAAAGAACACGGTACTGCCATGCGAATCGGTACCAATCACGGTTCGTTATCAGACAGAATCCTGAGCCGCTACGGCGACACCCCAATAGGAATGGTGGAAAGTGCGCTGGAGTTTATCCGGATATGCGAAAGCGAAGGCTACTATGAGCTGGTAATCTCGATGAAGGCATCGAATACACAGGTAATGGTGCAGGCGTATCGTTTGCTTGTTCAGAAACTCGACGAAGAAGGTTTGCAGCCTTACCCATTACATTTGGGCGTAACGGAAGCTGGCGAAGCAGAAGACGGGCGTATTAAGTCGGCCGTCGGTATTGGTACGTTGCTGGAAGATGGCCTGGGCGATACTGTTCGCGTTTCGCTAACTGAAGCACCCGAAGCAGAAGCTCCGGTAGCCAAAGCACTAATCGACCGCTATACACAGCGTGCCGAAAAAGCTGATCCGATCATACCAATCTGTAATGTTCCGATTGATCCTTTCCAGTATCACCGCAGGGAAACAATTGAAGTAGAAAACCTTGGTGCGCAGAATGTACCCCGTGTTATAGCAGACCTGAGTCGCCTGACTGATGTACAATATGCTGACCTGAAAAGTGTGGGCCACCTGTACTCCATGCTGCTCGATAAGTTTAACATGAACGACCTGGGAGCTGACTATATCTATACCGGTGATAACGCGATCACGTTCATGCTGCCAAACGGACTGAAAGAGATCGTGAACTATAGTTCGTGGCAAAAAGCGGAACACAGCGATCACCTCCACCCGCTTTTATCTACAGCACAATACCTGTCAGATCAGCCGCGTCATGCTAATCTCAACTTTGTACTGGCAACTATAAATGATCTTACTCCGGAAGTTTTAGAAAGATTAAAGACCGACGGTACTTCTGTGCTGATGCTGCACACGACCAACGAACATGCCATGCCGGAGCTGCGCAAATGCTTCTTCAGGTTGACGAATAAAGGCGTGCAGGTTCCGTGTATCATTAAAAGAGCCTATGGTCAGCTTACCGCAGATGAAGTGCAACTATACGCCTCTACCGATGTGGGAGGTTTGCTGATTGACGGGCTGGGAGATGGTGTAATGCTAGGCACCGAATTGTTACCGGACCAGGAAAAAGGAGCGTGGCTGCAAACGATTGATGCCCTGAATAAGCTGAGCTTTGGAATACTGCAGGCGGCCCGCACGCGTATGAGTAAAACAGAGTACATCAGTTGCCCAAGCTGCGGCCGTACCTTGTTCGACCTGCAGGAAACGACCGCAATGATCCGTAAACGCACCGACCACCTGAAAGGAGTGAAGATCGGGATTATGGGTTGCATTGTGAATGGTCCTGGTGAAATGGCCGATGCTGATTATGGTTACGTGGGTGTTGGTAAAGACAAGATTGCGCTTTATCGTGGGCAGACGGTGGTTAAAAAATCAGTGCCTGCTGACCGCGCCGTGGATGAACTGATAGAACTGATACGCGAAGATGCCCGCTGGATCGAACCGGTCATACTGGAAGATTAGTCGCGAGCAACTATAAATCTTTTATTATCTTTAAGTATTATGAATCCAGGCAGCATCAAACTATAGTTACTGCTTTTTGAGTACTGATCATTATTAACTGAAAACTATATGAAGGGATTATTTGATTTCACGGAAGTAGCCACTTACTTTTTCCGTAAGAAAGACCCGAACCGCAAGAGTACTTTTAACCTGCGTGCCATGCATACGATCAATAAAATATCAATTCTGATGTTCCTGGCTGCTATTATATACTTTATCATCAAGCATATTTAAGCAGTATTTAACTATAAACTATAGAGAGGAGAGCCATACGGTTCTCCTTTTTTATTACCTTACATTATAGTTTAAGCCTAGATATTATGCATATAGAAGCTTTCAGAGATTATTGCCTGGCCAAGCCCGGAACCACCGAAGAGCTGCCTTTTGATGAGGATACGCTGGTTTTTAAAGTGTGCGGGAAAATGTATGCGCTGTGCAGCATATCGGAGTTTGAGCAAGGCATTGCTTTAAAATGCGACCCTGAACGGGCTGTTGCGCTTCGGGAGGAGTATCAGCAGGTTAAGCCCGGATACCACATGAACAAACAGCACTGGAACACAGTACTTCCTGAGGCTGGTTTACCTGAGCAATTATTACAGGAGCTTATAGATTACTCTTATTCTTTAGTAGCTTCTAAATTGACAAAGGCACAAAAGCAGTCTATAAATTTTAAGATGTAGCAACCTTATACATCTTTATAGGTAAGAGATATTCCTTTAATATTTACTGTACTTACCGGTGCTTATAACAAGGGATATGAAGGAAAGCAGAATCCGAATGACTTCGTTCTTAGGCATAATTTGCAGTTGGTCGATAGAACAGTGGCATTGAGATGATTTTTTTAACCGTCTATCTTATTTATTCAGAATTTTTAAGTATAATTGGAGCACACCTGAGACTAATTTATGCATTTTGAGAATGAAGTTGGGATTAAAATCCGCAACGAATGGCAGAAGGCTAGCTTGAACCTTCTCTATACTTCTGGATTTCTTTTTAATGGTTATGAGAGCTTTTTTAAACGCCACGGCCTTACCACACAACAATATAACGCATTACGTATTTTAAGGGATCAATATCCAACACCAATCTCAACATCCGGACTTCGGGATAAGATGCTGGATAAAATGTCTGATACTTCCAGGTTAGTGAGTAGGTTAAATGCAAAGGGTTTTGTTGACGTAAAGCAGAATCCGCATGATAAGCGATTGGTAAATATTATCCTATCTGAGAAGGGCCACGACCTGATGGCCGGTATTGACCCGGAACTTAGCCTGTTAGATGGCCTGCTCAGTGACTTGAGTGAGGAGGAAGCAACGCAGCTGAGTGAACTACTATCAAAAGTTCGCAAATCTATAAAAACGGCTTCTAAACGTATTCGTGTTACTCCTGTGTAAACCAGCGGAACTATAGCAGTACAAACTAAATCAAGGTGATGATGCAATGCATCGTCACCTTTTTTGTTTGAAAGTTACGCCCGAACTATAAAAGCCAAAAGCCGCCAGAATGGGTTATCTGGCGGCTTTCAGTGAGTTAGTTGGTAAAATGGAATACTCTTATACTACCACGTTAATTATTTTGTTAGGTACTATAATAACTTTCTTTGGTGTTTTTCCATCAAAAAATCTAATTACCTGTTCGTCTGCCAAAACAGCCTTTTCGATCTCTTCGCGCGGTGTATCTGTTGCAAACGAAAGCTTATGACGCGTCTTACCATTCACGGATACCGGGTATTCAAACGTATTCTCAACCAGGAACTCTTCTTTCCACTGAGGGAACGTAGCATAACTGATACTCTCCGAATGGCCAAGCTGCTGCCATAGTTCTTCGGTAATATGCGGTGCATAAGGTGCCAGAACTATAGTTAATGGCTCCAATATAGCGCGCTTGTTTGTTTTCAGCTGCGTCAGTTCATTTACACAGATCATAAACGTAGCCACCGACGTGTTGAACGAGAAACGCTCAATATCTTCTTCTACTTTCTTGATCGTTTTATGCAGCGTTTTCAGTTCTTCAGCAGTTGGCTCATCATCTGAAACTATAAAGTTACCGCTGTTATCGTGGAATAGCTTCCAGAACTTTTTCAGGAACTTGTGAACGCCGTCCATGCCGTTGGTATTCCATGGCTTGAACTGCTCGAGTGGCCCCAGGAACATTTCGTACATACGAAGCGTATCGGCACCCATTTTTTCAACCAGGTCATCCGGATTCACCACGTTGTATTTCGACTTTGACATTTTCTCGATCTCAACGCCTACATGGTATTTGCCATCTTCCAGTACAAACTCTGCATCAGCATTCTCTGGTCTCCAAGTTTTAAAGGCTTCCAGATCAAGAATGTCGTTTTCTACGATGTTCACATCCACGTGCAGTTGTGTAGTCTCAAACTGGTCTTTTAGACCGAAAGAAACGTACTTGTTGGTACCGTTAATGCGGTAAACAAAGTTCGAACGACCCTGGATCATACCCTGGTTAATGAGCTTTTTGAACGGCTCTTCTTCCACTACTAAGCCCAGGTCAAACATAAACTTGTTCCAGAAACGGGAGTAGAGCAAGTGGCCGGTTGCGTGCTCTGAACCACCTATGTACAGGTCTACATTGCGCCAGTATTCGATCTTGTCTTTAGCTGCAAACTCTGTATTGTTTTGTGGGTCCATGTAACGGTACCAGTACCAGCTGCTACCTGCCCACCCAGGCATAGTGCTTAGCTCATACTCATTCTGGTTTTCATGCTTCCAGTCAACAGCGCGGCCAAGTGGCGGTTCACCGGTTTCAGTTGGCAGATATGCATCAATCTTTGGTAGCTCCAATGGCAATTCCTCATCAGTTAATAACTGCGGAATGCCATCTTTAAAGTAAACAGGCACCGGCTCACCCCAATAACGCTGGCGACTGAAAACAGCATCGCGCATACGATATTGCACACGACCTTTGCCAACACCCAGTTCTTCAGCTTTGGCTATGCCTGCTTTTATAGCATCTTTCACGTCCAGTCCGTTCAGGAAACCGGAGTTGATGATTTTACCATCTTTTGCTGCATAGGCTTCAACTTCTAAATTACCACCTGCTACAACTTCTCTTATTGGCAGGTTAAAGTGTTTGGCAAATGCATAGTCGCGCGAATCGTGACCCGGCACGGCCATAACCGCACCAGTACCGTAACCAGCCAGTACATAATCCGCAATCCAGATCGGCACACGCTCTTCTGAGATCGGGTTAATGGCGTACGCGCCCGTAAATACACCGCTAACGGTTTTTACATCCGTCATACGCTCACGCTCCGAACGGTTTTTGGCTACGTTTACATATTTTTCAACTTGAGCACGCTGTGCATCCGTCGTAATTTGTGCAACCAGGTCATGTTCCGGAGCAAGCACTACAAACGTTGCCCCAAAAATAGTATCGATGCGGGTAGTGAAAACTTTAATATGACCGTCGCCTTCAATTGCAAAGTCTAGCTCAGCACCAACCGATTTACTGATCCAGTTGCGCTGCATCTCTTTTACAGGTTCCGGCCAATCTATAGTTTCCAGGCCCTGCAACAAACGCTCTGCATACGCCGTGATACGCATCATCCACTGGCGCATTTTCTTACGCTCCACCGGGTAACCGCCACGCTCCGATACACCACCAACTACTTCATCATTCGCCAGTACCGTACCTAAAGCTGGGCACCAGTTTACAACCGCTTCGGCAACGTACGTCAGTCTGTATTTCAGTAACATTTCTGCTTGTTGCTGCTCGTTCATGCTTTTCCACTCTTCGGCAGTGAAGGCAGGCGTATCTTCATCGCAGGCGGCATTTATAGTTGCATTACCGTTGGCTTCAAACTCAGCGATCAGCTTATCTATGCTTTCCGCTTTGTCAGAACTATAGTTATAGTAGCTGTTAAATAGCTGCTTAAATATCCACTGCGTCCACTTATAGTAGTTCGGGTCAGAGGTACGAACTTCGCGTTCCCAGTCAAAAGAGAAACCAATGTTTTTCAGCTGCTCTACATAGCGGGCAATGTTCTGCTCTGTAGTTATGGCTGGGTGCTGACCAGTTTGGATCGCATATTGTTCGGCGGGTAAGCCAAACGAGTCGAAGCCCATCGGGTGCAGTACATTAAAGCCTTTCAGGCGCTTGTAACGGCTTACAATGTCAGAGGCAATATAGCCAAGCGGGTGACCAACGTGCAGACCGGCACCAGACGGATACGGGAACATATCCAGGGCGTAATACTTTGGTTTACCGTTGGTTTCGTTGGCTTTAAACGTCTGGTTTTCTTCCCAGTAACGCTGCCATTTATTCTCAATCTGGCTGAAATTATACTCTGACATAGTTTAAATCGAATTCGCTTGTTCTAACTTAAACCGCTAAGATAATTGTTAATTGTCAATTGTTGGCTGGCTAAATGGCTAAATTGTTAATTGGGTGATGCCAGTAGTTAGGATAATTAATTGCTTGGATTCGGATGATTCTCTCGTTTAAACAATCAACAATTTAACAATTCAACAATCAATACTACCTTTGCAGCTTTAAAGAACAACTATAGAAATGGAAAAATACGATCTGCTGGATGTGCCGCACCTGATCTATGTAATGGACCCGATGTGCTCGTGGTGCTATGGTTTTGCGCCGGTTCTAACTCAAATTAAACAGGAACAGGAAGGCAAACTAAACTTTAAACTGGTGCTGGGCGGACTCCGTGCAAACACGGAGCCCATGGACGCCGAAAATATAGCCAAAACCAAACAGCACTGGCAGGACGTGGAGCAGGTTACCGGTCAGCCTTTTAACTATAGTTTCTTTGATAGGGCAGATTTTATCTATAACACAGAACCCGCTTGCAGGGCAGTAATTACCATGCGTTACCTGAAACCAGAAGCTGAACTGGAAATGGCAGAGAAAGTGCAGTCTGCTTTTTATGCTGGTAATAATGATGTAACCAATGAGGTTGTGTTAGCCGAGATTGCTTCTACATTTGGGATTGAAGAAGATGCTTTCCTGGAGAAGTTTAGCTCCGATGACATGAAAGAGAAAGCTCAGCAGGATTTTGTGATCGCCCGCCACCTGCAGGCTATTGCTTTCCCGAGTATGTACCTGCTAAACGGACACGAGGTACATTTGCTGAGCCGTGGTTTTAGAACGTATGAAGCCATGGATATGCTGCTTAAGAATGCATTAAAACAGATCAACAACCCAACATAAACGCTACAAATACCGCCGCTGCCGTTTTCTGCGTATGGTTCTTTAAAGGTAATGCCAGAAACATATGAAAACGCATCGTAGTAACAGCGGTGTTTGCCAGGTAACCGGAAAACATTTGCCAATGCAGCAACTGGTGTCCGGCACAGACATACGCAAGGGCATCCTGGATTTGATGAAAGCAGACCATCCTCATCTCGATGAAAATGGTTTTGTTTCTATTGCTGTGCTAAACCAGTACCGCAATAAGTACCTCGAAAACATGCTTACCAGCGAGCTCGGAGAATTATCTGAGCTGGAAAAAGAAGTAATCAAAAGCATAAACGAACACGAGTTACTGTCGTCTAATATAGAAACAGAACTATCTGAAAATCTTACTTTCGGGGAGCGTGTATCCGATAAAATTGCTGAATTTGGTGGAAGCTGGACGTTTATCCTGATCTTCTTTTCATTTCTTTTTCTTTGGATGGCCATCAATGTGTATTTTGTAGCCAGCCGTCCTTTTGACCCTTTTCCTTTTATTCTCTTAAACCTGATACTTTCCTGCCTGGCAGCCATACAAGCTCCTATTATTATGATGAGCCAGAACAGGAAAGAGGCAAAAGACCGGCAACGCTCCGAGTATGATTACCAGGTAAACCTGAAGGCAGAGCTGGAAATAAGGTTACTGCACGAAAAGATAGATCATCTGATCATCAACCAGAACCAGCGCCTGATAGAGATACAACAAATTCAGGTAGACCTGCTGGAAGATATCATGGTGGGCTTAAAAAGTAAAAAACATTAACCAGCCACGTAGCTACCTACCGGGTCTGATCCGTTCCAGGTACCAACTGTTTTGAGAGGGATAAACCGGGCAAAAAGCTCTTCAGAGTACCAGTTTTCGGAGCGGGTTCTTCTGATTACTTCCTGGTGCTTCGGGTTGCGGTAGGCATATTTTTTCATAGCCTCTGCCGACTCCCAGATGCTGAACGTTGCCTGGCGGATAAGTGGTAATTCCCCCAGGCCAATTGAGCACAGCAACCCATCAGCCTCATCGAGCGCTTTGCTGGATTGCGGCACAAAACGCCAGAAGTTAGGTAAGGCTCGCAGGTTTATACTGGCCCGGGTAAGCACAGCAATCGGTCCCGAACTATAAGATTCTGAAACAACAGGAGAGAAGGGTTCATGTTTATCCCATTGCCCATGACTCTGCAAGGGGTGCATATAGCAGGTCCAGCTTTCAAACGTGTGCTGTTCATATTCCTTCATCAGGTCTGAACTCCGGAAATAGTTAGCTGCCGCTTCGTCGTTTTCCCAGGTACAAAGCATACCATACCGGTAAAAATTTGGTTTAATGCTAAAGCCTCTGCCGCGTCCGCTGCCAAGTAGTTTATAAAAAAGCAAACCCGGTACTTTCGCTAACTTCGTTCCAGACGCACCCATTTGTGCTAACCCCCACCGCAGGTGCCCCTTTTTAATACCAAATAAGGTGAGCGTCGTGAGGCGCGGTACAGGAACTATAGTTGCAGACAATGGCAGATGGATTAAGGGTTTAGAGTTGAAAGTAAAGTGTTATCCTGCAAAAGCAAAATTTAATTAAACGCCTATACTCAAAACACCTGCCGAACGGGAGTAAGGCAGGTGTTGCTTTCAAGCTATAGGTATAGTTTTATACTTACAGGTTGATCTTTTTGTTTTCGCCCGGATCAGCACGCTCTCCGGTAATGGCTGCTTTTACCATGCCATATAAATGCACTACTGCACTGTTCGGCGAGTCCCAGTATTCTGCTTTATCTATCGTAACTTTTATCAAACCCACATTCGGATCCTCTTTGCCTTCCGGAAACCAGGCTTTCATAGCCGGATTCCATAGTTCATCAATTTTAGCTTTATCTCTCGACAAAGAAGCCCTGCCAGATACCGACACATACAGGTTATTAGATGGATCTGCATAGCTAAGGTTAACATGGGAGTCATTTTTTAACTCATGCGATTTGGCAGATTCATAACCAGTAAAGAACCATATTACGCCATCTTCTTTGATCTGCATGTTACGCATCGGGCGGCTTCTCAGGCAGCCGTCATCGTCTGCGGTGGTCATCATGGCAGTATCAACGTCTTTTATCTTGTCTATCAGTTTCTGCAGGTTATCGTTTTGTTCGTTATTCATAGTTTTATTTTCTTGGATTTGTGTTTCTGATTACGAGCCCTTAAAGCAAAGGGTTTGTAAGCGTTAGTTTATACTTTTGAGAACAATACAAAGTATAAGATGTTTAAAGTGATCTACCTTAATCTATAGTTTTGAATTACCTCGCCCATTTATACTTGTCTGGTGACGACGAAGAACTGCTGCTCGGCAACTTTATTGCGGATGCTGTGAAAGGCAACAAAGCTGCACTTTATAGTCCGGGGATTGCCCGCGGCATAAAACTACATCGCCTGATCGATACCTATACCGATACGCACCCGGTAGTTTCAGAAACAAAAGCACGCCTGCGGGAGAAGTATAAAAAGTACGCGCCGGTAGTGGCAGACTTATATTTCGACCATTTCCTAGCAAAGCATTTTGAGAGGTTCGCCAACGAGTCGTTAGAGGATTATAGCCAACGTGCTTATAGTCTGATCAACAGCCATTTTGCTGCTTTACCGGAGCGGGTGCAGTATTTTTTCCCATATATGGTGGAGCAAAACTGGCTGTTAGGTTATGCTGAAATAGAAGGAATAGCCCGTGCGTTAACAGGGCTTAGCCGCCGCACAAGTTTTGAATCCGGAATGGAAACAGCAGGAGAGGAGCTTACTTTAAACTATAGTTTGTACTACCAGGATTTTGAGCTTTTTTTCCCGGAGTTGGAGCAATATGTGGAGGTGATGAAGCGTGAGATTTGAGGTTGGTGGCTATTGTTTTATAGTTGCGGCCTTTACCCACCCCTGCCCCTCCCGAGAGGGGAATTTCGGCTGTCGCTATTGTTCTCGGCTATAGTTCTATAGTTTCCGTTTGTCATCCCCCTGCCCCCTTCAAAGGGGGACTTTCGACTACAGTTTGCCAAACTGTCATTTCGACGGAAGGAGAAATCTGAATTTGCTATAGTTACAGTCCATGAGCAGGACAGGTTTACCTGTTCCCTCGAAACTACAACCACGATAAAGCTAAATGCATCAACATCTATTAAACTATAGCTTAACTATCGAACTGATTTCAGTCTTTGGGTTGAGCGCCTTGTAGATTTGTGGTGCCGCCAGGCATTGCGACGCAGGAGCAAAGCAAATGTACACCGCGCGATGCCCGAAGACGGGGCCTCCAGGCCGTGAGGGCACCAAAGATAAATTGAAACGATGGGTTAATTGAGCTCCCAGGAATACAGGATATTTGAAAGGAAAGCCTAGGTTCTAGTTGCAACTATAGTTCGCAAAAAGCTGAGATAGATTTCTCCTGACGTCGAAATGACAAAAAAGGAAACTAAAGGATACATTAGATCCCTCGGCCATTGCCTGGAATAATAAGAAGGTAAACTATGAAACAAAAAAGCAGTATAAGTAGAGACTCATGCTGCTTTTTTATAAAGTCAAATCATCTATTAATGATGATGGCCGCCTGCGCCATGTACGTGACCATGATCTAACTCTTCCTTGGTAGCCTCACGCACCTGGGCAACTTTGCCCTTAAAGTATAATTCTTTACCAGCAAGCGGGTGGTTAAAGTCCATCTTTACATTGGAGTCGGTAACTTCTGCTACACGGCCCTGTAACTGGTTGCCTTCGCTGTCTGTCATTGGAATAAAGTTACCCACTTCCAGCATGTTATCCGGTACGGCACCTTCTACTTCAAAAACGTTCATTGGCAATTCAACTACAGCATTTTCATCGTATTCGCCGTAGCCTTCTTCTGCGTCCAGTTTAAAGTCGAAGTTATCGCCTTCGCTCAGGGTGCTCAGGTTTTCTTCAAACTGATCCGGCAATCCGCTCATACCGTAAATAAAAGCCATTGGTTGCTCTTCGTTCGCTATTTCTATCACGCTTTGCTCTCCGTTTTCGTTTTGCACACGCAGTTCGTAGGTAAGCGTTACTACTTTGTTCTTTTCAATTTTCATTTTATCGTTGATTTTTTGATGACAGCAAGGTAAAGAATTATACTTGCTTTCTTATGCTTCGGTTCAAATTATCAGTTAAGGCAGGCACTCGGTCAGTTCCCAGGCACTCTTATAAGCATTGATACTTTCGGTATACTTTAAAAAGGCATCGTAATACGGATGATTTGAAAGTGTAGCGCTGTCGCCAACTATAACCAGTTTCTTTTTAGCCCGCGTCATACCCACGTTCATTCTCCGGATATCACTCAAAAAACCTATTTCGCCGGTTTCGTTGCTACGCACCATGCTGATGTAAATGATGTCGCGTTCCTGTCCCTGGAAACTATCCACCGTACCGATCGAAAGCTCACGTTTCTGGTAAAGTTCGTGCAAGTGCGGCATGTGCTCCACTTTGTCCTGCAGGTAATTTATCTGGGCCCTATATGGTGCTATTACGCCAATCCTTAACGGCGCTACTTCTTCATCCTGCACATAATCTTTCAGCAACAGTTGCAGATGATTCAGTAGTAAATCCGCTTCTTCGGGGTTTGCCGAGCTTTGCGCTTCGGGGTTTACTACTTCGTTGTATCCGCAACCAGCCGTATCTATAAACTCCACAGCTAAACCGGGTTTAAAAAAGGTATCGTAGCCATGCAGGTCACTGCTGTGTACACTTTCATGCGCTGTTAATTCACCATTATAAAACTGTTCGTTCGAGAACTGCATAATGTGGTGGTGCATGCGGTACTGTGTTTTCAGCATTACTGATACATTTGGCTGACGCTCGATGCATTTCTCAAACAGTGTTTTGCTTAAGCCTTTCTGGTCGGCCAGGAATGACTTAACGGTTGGCGGCAACTGGCAATGGTCGCCGGCCAGCACCACGCGGTTTGTGCGTGAGATCGGAACCCAGCAGGCAGGCTCCAAGGCCTGAGCAGCTTCGTCAATAAAAACGGTATCGTAATGCAGGTGGCGGATGGCTTTATTGGCAGCACCAACCAGCGTACACGTAATTACCTGTACATGCTCCAGTAAATCTTCGGTGATGTAGTGCTCAATGTTATCGGCTTCGTCTAACAGGCGGTTGCTTTCAGCTTTATAGAGCTGGCGCTGCATGCGTTCTTCGTGCCCGAACTTGCGCTTGAACTGGTAGGCCATGCGCTTATATTCTTCAGCGGTTTTGCGCACTGTTTTCAGATCCTTATAGGCCTTATGGTCCATTATCTGTGCATCCAGGGTATGCTCCAGCAAGACATCCGATACCCGCGACGGATTACCGATACGGATCACATTCACACCCTCGTTGGCCAGTTTCTCGGTAAGCAAGTCTACGGCTGTGTTAGATGGGGCTGTTACCAGTAAGCGTTTCTGGGTCTTTAAAGTATAAAGTATCGCCTGAACCAACGTAGTAGTTTTACCTGTGCCTGGGGGGCCATGTATAATCGCCACATCCTTGGCCTGCCCTACTTTGCGAACAGCTTCGTTTTGAGAATCATTCAGTGCAGCTATTTCAGGAACCTTGGCATCTGTAAAAACAGGCTCTTTTATTCCTAACAACACATCGCGCAGTTCAGCATGACGGGATTTAGTTGCTTCGATGGTTTTCTTTAAAGCGAACTCCATCTCGCGGTAGCTCATCTCATCAAAGGTCAAATCTATCCCGAGCTTTCCGTCATCAATCCAGTCAGGCAGGTCTTCTTTGTTGGTGGCCAGCAAGATCTTGTTACGCTTTAGCCCAACTATAACACCGTTCAGGCTGTTGCGCTCGCCGCTGTTGCTGAATAAAGCTGCCGCTTTACCAGTCTGGAAAAGGTGTAGCTGATCGCGGCCCGAGGTACGCTCCAGTTCTATAACTACTTTGTTACCAAAGCCAATTTCTTCTTTCGAAATTACGACCGGGTACCAGCAAAAGCCCATGTCTATGCGCTCCTGAATCGTGCTTTTCAGGCTTTTGATCTTGTATTGCTGGCGGTCTTCTTCCTGTTCTATTTTAAGCAGTTCCTGTACCTGCTTCAGTTCTTCAAAAATGTCTCTCATCTATATCAAAAATAAAGGCTGGTATAGTCACGCCAGCCCTTGCCTTGTAGTAGCAGTTATATACGTGTACCTGCCGAAAGGCAAGCAAACTATAACATAAAAGTTATATCTATTAATTCCGTCTTTTATAGTTTTAAACTATAGTTTAAGCATTCTTTTTACGGGTAGTTTTAGGTTTTGCTTTAGCATTGCTCAGGCGTACCTGTAGTATAATAGCATACAGCAGGAGAATAGCCGAAACGATAGCCAGCACTGTGATAACCTTGTCTTTGCCATAGCGCTTTTCCTGGGCTTCCTGTAGTTGTAGTTCCAGGTCTTTTACAATGCGCTCCCGCTTTTTCAGCTGGTTCTGCAACCCATCTACCTGGTTCTGTAAACCTTGTATCCGGTTATTTATCTGGCGCTGATCTACCACAATCTGCTTTCCGGACCGTTGGTTCTCTACGGTACTTTTCGCAATCTTTTTAATACTGGCTTCTTTTACCGCAGCAATTAGCTCAGAGTCTTTCCGGATGAGTTCTTTCAGCGTATCAACTATACTGAGCAGGTCTTTTTTTGATTTGTTTCCCCAGAAACTGTTGTTTTGCTGGTTCAGATACTGGTATTCCAGCACCAGCTGCTCACGTTCGCTCATCAGACGGGCAATTTTGTCTTCCTGGGCCTTTTCTTTTTCCTTGGATGGTGCATCCTGGGCCTGCATGTTACTAAATACGGCACACAGCAGCACCAACAGGAGTATTACGTTTTTCTTCATCGTTATTATAGTTGCCATGTTACTTACACGCAAATATGGCAAGCATATTGGATAAAGTCTGATTTATTTTAGAGAAAGGGCCAACATGAGCAAGCCGAATCTATAGTTTGACAGAAGTGAGAAACATCATTTTGCGCATTTCGTTATTTCCCTATCTTTACTCCTGAAAAGTCCATCAACACAAGAAATTAACCCCGACATTATGAAAAAATTAGTTCTGGTTTTAGCAATCGCCGGCTTTATGGGTGCCAGCGCGACTTCTGCACTCGCTTGCGAAGGAGGTAAATGCAAAATGGAGCATACCGATAAGGACAAAAAAGGCAAAAAAAACAAAAAAGCTACGGCTTCAGTGGAAAGCTGCCACATGAAGTCTGAAACGGCTGATGCAGGTAAAACTGCTTCTTGCTGCATGAAAAAGGAGGCTGCTAAAACAGAAGCGGCCAAAGAAACAAAAATTAAAAAGTAATTAACTATAACTTTTAGCCAACTCGGAAAACCTTTTGCCTGTAAGCAGAAGGTTTTTTGTTTTAAGCAGATTGCCCTTATCTTTAACCTCCAACTCTTAACTATAGCAAGCCCACCTTACCATGAAGCAATATTTAGACCTGATGCAGCACATCTTAGATAATGGTGTGAAGAAAGAAGACAGAACCGGAACAGGTACACTGAGCGTGTTTGGCTACCAGATGCGCTTTAATCTTGCTGAAGGTTTTCCGTTGGTAACGACAAAAAAAGTGCATCTCAAGTCTATTATACACGAACTGCTGTGGTTCCTGAAAGGCGAGACTAATACTGCTTACCTGAAAGAGAACGGCGTGAGCATCTGGGATGAATGGGCTGACGAGAACGGGAATTTAGGACCGGTTTACGGGTCGCAGTGGCGCAGCTGGCCAACACCCGATGGCCGCCACATCGACCAGATAACGCAGGTAGTAAACCAACTTAAAAATAATCCCGACTCGAGAAGAATTATAGTTAGTGCCTGGAACGTAGCAGAGATCGAGCACATGAAGCTGCCGCCTTGCCACGCGTTTTACCAGTTTTATGTTGCCGAAGGCAAACTGAGTTGCCAACTATACCAGCGTTCTGCCGATGTATTCCTGGGAGTACCATTTAACATTGCGTCGTATGCTTTACTGGTATTGATGATGGCACAGGTAACCGGACTAGAGCCCGGCGAATTTATCTGGACAGGCGGCGATACACACCTGTATACCAACCACCTGGAGCAGGCAAAATTACAGCTAACCCGCGAACCACGCCAGTTGCCAACTATGGTTATCAACCCGGATGTGAAAGATATATTCGACTTTAAATTTGAAGATTTTGAACTGGTAAACTATAACCCACACCCGGGCATTAAGGCACCTGTGGCTGTTTAAATTAAAACGATGAACAATTTGTTTAAACAGCCAACAAAAAGGTTTCTAGTGATAAACCTGCTTACCTGGTTTGTAAGCGCTATCATAATTATGTTTTTCTCAACAGATTATTTTCAGGAAAGTCCATTTCAGAAAAAGAATCTGGTTTTTGGAATACTGATAATCTACACAACAATCAGGGCAGGTATTGTTCTGCGAAATTATTTGAGAACCAGACCGGCCTGATGGCGGAATGAAAAGCAGGCAGTTACGTAAACAAAAATCTATGTTTTTTACTTTATAGTTAAACTCACTAACCAATTTATACTATGAAATTAAAAGCTCTTTTTACGATGATCTGCTGCCTGGCTTTACTGCATACCTATGCACAGCCGCCTAAGTTCGACATGGTTAAAACCAATAAAGGTCAGCTTAAGCTTCAGCCGATTACGCATGGTTCGCTTGTACTGAGTTGGAATGGCATGAACATTTACGTAGATCCGTACGGCGGTGCAGATGCCTATAAAACTATTCCTAAACCGGACCTGGTATTGATCACCGACATACATGGCGACCACCTGGACCCGAAAACCCTGGATGCTTTGGATCTGAAAGTCGCAAAATTTGTGGTTCCGCAAGCCGTAGCCGATCAGCTACCGGAAAAGTATAAGGGGCAGGCTATAGTTATCGGTAACGGCGAAGACACCACGCTGGCAGGCATAGCCATTGAAGTTATTGCGATGTATAACTTACCAGAAGCACCTGATGCAAAACACCCGAAAGGTAGGGGCAATGGGTACATTTTAACTTTAGGAGGTAAGCGTATCTACATCTCCGGCGATACAGAAGACATACCGGAGATGCGGGCGTTGAAGAATATTGATGTCGCTTTTGTGAGCATGAACCTGCCCTACACGATGGACATTGACCAGGCTGCCAGCGGCGTGCTGGCCTTCAAACCAAAAGTAATTTATCCGTACCATTACCGTGGTACCGAAGGCCTGGCTGATGTGGAAGCTTTCAAGAAAATGGTCAACGAAAAGGACAAAAACATTGATGTAAGATTGCGAAACTGGTACCCGCAACAGCAGCAGAAAAAATAAGCTATAAACTATAGTTAGTGCAAAGGAGCACAGGTCTTAGGCCTGTGCTTTTTTGTTTTATATAGATTCAAATATATTTCATAATTTCATCCAATCTTACAACCAAACCTTAATCCGCTTGAAACAAACTTTACGCACCGCAGGAACGCTTTTTTGTGTTCTCTTATTTTCTTCAGTAGTTAAAGCTCAGCAAAGTGATTCTACACAGCTTGTACATAAGGTTCAGGGAATAAAAATACTGCATACCCTGGAAACCGCCTATGGAGCTAAAGATGTAGAGCAACTAACAGAACATGTTCCAGCTAAATCCCTTAACAAAGGTTTAATCTCGACGCCGGAACAACTAATTGCCGGTCATTTCACCGGGCTTCAGGTTGTGCAGGGAAACGGCAGGCCAGGTAAAGGTGACCAACTCATCATCCGTAACGGCACATCTGTTTTTGGCAACAACGCTCCGCTTATAGTTGTAGATGGCGTTCCGCTGGAAAGCACGCATGTTTTCGATTATACAGGTTTGTTAAGTTTCCTTGCCCCGGAAGACATTGCCTCTATAACGCTGCTGAAAGTTGCTGCATCCAATGCCATCTATGGTTCTAGGGCTACAAATGGGGTTTTGTTTATTTCTACCAAAAGTGGCGCGGAAAATGCTAACCCTACTGTTACTTACACAACTACAACTGCCATATCAGTTTTAAGAAAAAAAGCGGATATACTGGATATAGAGCAATTCAGGGACTTGGTTAAGAAAGAATATCCGAAAGAAGCAGCGTTACTTGGCAACGACAATACAGATTGGCAGGATGTGATCTACAGAAAAGCTTTCAGCCACGACCATAACCTGGGTGTATCCGGAACTGCATTTAATTTTATGCCATATCGTGTGTCTGGCGGCTATCTGACCCAGAACGGTATTTTAGAAACTTCTCAACAGAAGCGCACTTCATTTGCAGTTACTTTAAACCCTGTCTTTTTAAAAGAGCATTTAAACCTCAACCTGCATGTACGGAAGGCAGACCAACGCATACGTGTTGCCAACGAAAGAGCAATTGGTGCTGCGCTGTCTTTTGACCCTACACAACCCGTTCACCAGCAGAATAATTATGGAAATTATTTTGCCTACCTGCATGAAGATGGAACGGCCGATCAGTATGCTCCTTCTAACCCGTTAAGCCTGTTGGAGCTACATCGGGGCATAGACGAAACCAATTCATTTATGGGGCAGGCGCACCTGCAATACAAACTACACTTTTTCCCGCAACTTAGCCTCAACGTCCGTTACTCATTACGCGACCAGGAAAACGCTTACTCCGCATATGAGCCTAAAGAGATGGTAGCCGTATCAAGTACAAAGGGGAGACTTCAAGCGAACAGCGCGGCTATAAACTGGGAGCAGAAAGAAGCTTTTCTGTCGCTGAATCAGCCACTGAATTCATTACAGAGTAAGCTCGCATTTACAGTTGGTGCGCAAACAAGGAAGTATGAGTATGAAACACGCACAAGTGTAGTTTATGATCCGGATGGCGATAAGGTAAACGGGAACTATTACAACTACAATTCCAGGACTGAATTTGCATCGCTCTTTACTGAGGCAGGTATCAGCGTTAAAGACCGTTATTTCCTGAATGGGGCGCTTACCCAGGAAAAGTACCCAACTGTTATGAGTGATACGGAAGGTCTCATTACCTGGGGAATTGGCTCAGCCTGGAATATAGCAAACGAGAGCTTTATTGCTGGTATACCAACTATAAGTATGCTGCGCCTGCACGCCAACTATAGTTATTTTGTAAAGCCAGATCTAGGTGCAAATCAGTTCTCAAAGGGTGATCCTAGATATGAAAATACGACAAAATGGAACACCGGCCTGAGTTGGGGTATCAATAATAACAGGTTATCCGGAGATGTAAACTATTTCCAGACCAAAACATCCGATCTCTATAACTATGTATACCAAACATCTTCCAATGGCTACATCAGAAGGTATGTTAATGGCGGAGAAATAAGCTCTAAAGGACTGGAAGCAACTATAAGTTATAGTTTGGTTTCTAATGATGATCTAAATTGGAACATTGGCACTAACCTGAGCCATACACTTACAAAAGTTAATAGCCTGTATCAAAACGTAAAAAACTTAAAGTACGGACCTGATGGGCCTGTTACATTGACGATGTTCGTAGGTAACCCGGTTGGTTCTTTTTATGTTTCAGGTCAGGTATATGATGAGTCCGGAAAGCCTGTTGAAGGCGAGTATAAAGGAGCAGATTCCTCCGGCAGAATTGCAATGGGCCAAAAAGATCCGAAGTGGATGCTTGGCCTACTTTCCGATCTAAGCTACAAAAAGTTTACAGCCTCTTTCCTGTTACGGGCAGCAACCGGACAACAGGTTTATAATATGGCAGATGCCTTACGAAGCTCTATTGCTATGGTTTGGGGCCCCAATTATTTAGAGAACATTACCCGCAGCTATTATGACAGCGGCTTTGAATACCGACAGCAAACATCAAGCTACTTTTTAGAAGATGCATCCTTCATTAAGTTGGAGTATTTGCAGGTAGGCTATCGGGTAGGAAGTATCTGGAAAGAGCGTGCAAACCTGAATCTTACGGCTACTGCGCAGAATGCATTCGTACTAACAAACTATAGCGGCCAGGACCCCGAAGTGGCAGGAGGAATTGATTACGGCCAATACCCGCAACCAGCTACTTTTTCTGTCGGTCTTAAAGTGGAGATTTAACAACAAAGAATACGGAAGGGCATAGGTTAAGCACCTGTGCTTTTTGTTTACCCTTATAGTTAAGTAAACAGTTCATTTCGTAGCTGCTCTACAAAACTTTCATCTATAGTTACCGGCATACCATTTATAGTTGCTACACTTCGGATACCGGCTACATTACAGCTGAAAATTGAATCGGCCTTTAATAGACTGTCCAAATCATAATACACTTCTTTGGTTATAGTTCCCGCTTGCTGCGCCCACCTAAGGATGTTTTGCCTGACAATGCCTTGCACGCAACCTGTATCTATAGCGGGAGTAAAGAGCACATCATCCTTTAGCCAGAAGATGTTGGATGAGATCAGTTCTGCAACCTGGTTCTGTCGGTTGAGTAACAGCATGTCATCAAAGCCTTTTTCCTTTTTTTCGGTACCCGCCATTACATACAGCAATGCATTCGGCCCTTTAAAAAAAGAGAATGCACTATAGTTGGTTGTTATAGTTTCACAGATGCCAATGTTCAGGGGAGATGTAGTAGCTAAAGTTGCAGGAGTTATAGTTGCAAGCCAGTCAGCCAGGTTCGTTTCAGGGGTATAAAGCCCCGATCCGCTGCGCCATAGTTTCAGTTTCAGCCTGCCATAGTTCACCGCATTATTTTTCTCGGCCAGTTGCAACAGCTTTTCTTCAATCTCTTCTGAAACTATAGTTTGGGGAAATTCTAACTCTAAAGTCTTTGCCGCGGCTTTCATGCGGTATAGGTGGTCATCCCAGAAACGCAGCTTTCCGTCAGAAACTATAATCGTCTCAAAAAAGCCATCATTATACTGAAAAGCCCGGTTCGTAAGCGGCAGTTGCAGTTGAGTTTCCGGAATAAAGTCGCCGTTGTAAAGCAGCATTTAGTTTAGTTAAGAGTTAAGAGTTGAAAGTTAAGAGTTTTTGGAAGTATTTCTGTAAAGCTTAAGATAACTGCCTTGCCCTCGCTCGCGTCCCGCGAGTGTGAGCTATCACTGCTCTTTCGGGCTTCCTAGTCCGAAAGCTAACTGCAGGGGATTTCCTAATCCCCGTACTTAAAAGGCGGCGGATTAGGAAATCCGAAACAGCAGTATCCTACCTCTAACACCTAACAACGATTAACGAATCAACCCAAACCGTTTGCCAGGCATTGCCTTTATCATTCCCTTAAACTCCAGGGTTAGCAGCACCGACGCCAGCAAACTTACCGGAATCTGAGTTTTCCAACTGATGTTGTCCATGTGCTCATCCTGCGTTTGTACGAGAAGGTTTAATACTTTCAGCTCGTCTATAGTATAATCGTTAGGAGAGAAGTTCAGTGACTTTTGCTTACGAGCATTTGTTTCATCTTCTAGGTCCCAGTTCAGTAATTCTATAAGATCCTGCACGGAGGTGTAAATGGCGGCTTTATGGTTTTTGATGAGATGGTTTGGTCCTTCTGAAACAGCCGAAGTTATATTGCCAGGCACTGCCATTACTTCTTTGTCGTAGCCATGCGCCAGGTCTGCTGTGATGAGTGTACCGCTCTTTAGCGCAGCTTCCACAACTATAGTACAGTCGCTCATGCCGGCTATAATGCGGTTTCGTGCCGGGAAACGGGGAGCGTCGGGTTTCGTGCCAAATGTATTCTCGGTCAATAAACCGCCCTGCGTCAACATGCGCTCTGCATATTTACGGTGCACAGCCGGATACATGATCTCTGGTCCGCTGGCCATGACGCCTATAGTTGGCAAACCTGCCTGTAATGCTGCTCTGTGCGAGATGATATCAATTCCGTAAGCAAGGCCGCTAACGATAAGCACGTTATAAGGAGCCAGATCGGCTACAATTTTTTCGGTAACGGATTGCCCATAGTTGCTGACCTGCCGTGTGCCAACTATAGAAATGATGCGTTTCTGATTCAGGTTGCCGTTGCCGCGGAAGTACAACAGGATAGGAGCATCGGCGATTTGTTTCAGCCGGTCAGGATATTTCGGAGAAGTATAAAATAACAGTTGTACTTCGTGTTGCTCGGCCTGTTTCAGTATCTCTTCAGCTTGTAATAAAGCTTGTTTGGTACCTTGCGTTAGGTTTTTATAAGCAACAGGACCAATTCCCGGAATTTTCTGGAGTTTACCCGGCGGCGCGTGAAATACGCCAAGCGGTGAGCCACAGTAACTTACCAGCTGGCGCGTAAGCTGTGGCCCTATACCGGGTATCTGGGTAATGGCAACTTCGTAGAGGTTCTGGTTATCTCCCATGGTTAGGGAAATACGCAGGATTTAGGCTTTGGTGTTCAGCTGATTCTTAATACCCACCAGGAAAGAGCGCACTTTCTCCAGCGAATCGATGATCTCCATCTTATCCTTGGTCTGCACAGATTTGTTTTTCATTACATCCTTAGCACCCTGAATGGTATAGCCGCGCTCTTTTACAAGATGATATACGGTACGTAATGTTTCAATGTCCTGCTTAGTGTACTGGCGGTTGCCTTTCTTGTTTTTCTTGGGGCGCAGCTGTTCAAATTCGGTCTCCCAGAAGCGGATCAGCGATGGAGCAACATCAAACATAGCGGCTACTTCACCGATGGTATAGTACTGTTTCTCTATTTCTTTTTCTTTATAAGGCATAAGGCTATGGCTAAACTATAGTTTGCGCACAGTTAATTTTCGGAGGGATGTTACGCTTTACAGCTAAAATATGCTACTTTTGCTAGTAATTGGCTTCCCGGAAGGCGAAAAATATCCGTGCTTCTGAAAGGCAAAAATTCTATATTTTTTGTTCTTAAACAACAAGTATAGCAGATAGTATCTAAAGGCTTAATAATCATAGATGAACTCAGCTGAGATAAGACAAAAGTTCCTGGATTTCTTCGCTTCCAAGCAACACCAGATCGTGCCATCGGCACCGATCGTGGTTAAAGACGACCCAACCCTGATGTTTATCAACTCAGGTATGGCCCCATTCAAAGACTACTTTTTGGGTAACAAGCCTGCGCCTTACAAGCGCATCGCCGACACCCAGAAATGCCTTCGCGTAAGCGGCAAGCACAACGACCTGGAAGAAGTAGGCTACGACACTTACCACCATACCATGTTCGAGATGCTGGGCAACTGGTCGTTTGGCGATTACTTTAAAAAGGATGCCTTAGAATGGTCATGGGAATTACTTACCAAAGTATACAAGCTGCCTAAAGACAGGCTGTACGTTTCCGTTTTCCAGGGCGATGCTTCTGAGAACCTGCAAATGGACCAGGATGCCTTTAACATCTGGAAGACGATGATTGCAGAAGACCGTATCCTGATGGGTAACAAAAAGGACAACTTCTGGGAGATGGGCGATACCGGACCGTGTGGTCCTTGTTCGGAGATTCACGTCGATTTGCGTACGGATGAAGAACGTGCGCAAGTTGACGGTAAGTCTTTAGTGAATAACGATCACCCGCAGGTTGTCGAGATTTGGAACAACGTATTCATGGAGTTCAACCGCTTGGCGGATGGTTCGCTGGTAAAACTACCTGCGCAGCACGTAGATACCGGTATGGGCTTCGAGCGTTTGTGCATGGCAATCCAGGGCAAGCGTTCCAACTATGATACAGATGTTTTCCAGCCGCTGATCCAGTTTGTAGCAAAAGAAGCTGGCGTGGTGTATGGCGAAAACGAAAAGACAGACATTGCCATCCGTGTAATTTCTGACCACATTCGTGCCATTGCCTTCACCATAGCTGACGGGCAGCTGCCATCTAATAACAAAGCTGGTTATGTGATCCGTCGTATCCTGCGCCGCGCGGTGCGTTATGGTTTCACTTTCCTGGATTTCAAAAAGCCGTTCCTGTATAAACTGGCTGCTGTGCTTGCCGACCAGATGGAAACTGTGTTCCCTGAGCTGAAGCAGCAATTGAGCTTTGTGCAGCGCGTGATCGAAGAAGAAGAGAACGCCTTCCTACGTACGCTGGAAAACGGTCTGAAAAGACTGGATGCACTGGAAGCAAAATTCAAAGAGAACAACAATACCATCGATGGCAAAACTGCCTTCGAACTATACGACACCTTCGGCTTCCCGCTGGACCTGACTGCCCTGATCGCCCGTGAAAAAGGCTTAAAAGTAGACGAAGCCGGTTTTGGCGTGGAGATGGAGCAGCAGAAGAACCGCTCCCGTAACGCATCAGCTTCCGAGCAAAGCGACTGGGTTATCGTTCAGCCAGACGTTACTACCGAGTTTGTAGGCTACGACTGTAATGTTTCAGACTCACACATCGTGCGTTACCGCCAGGTAAAGACCAAGACTAAGAGCGAGTATCACATTGTGCTTGACAGAACGCCTTTCTATGCAGAGAGTGGTGGCCAGGTTGGAGATACTGGTTATTTGGTTTCTGATTCAGAGCAAATCGAAGTATTGGACACGAAAAAGGAGAACGATCTTATACTGCATATCACGGCTAAGTTGCCACAAAATCTAGAAGCTGCATTCCGTAGCGGGATCGATTTTGAGCGCCGTAACTATATCCGTAAGAACCACTCTGCTACGCACTTACTGCATGCCGCTTTACGTAAAGTTTTAGGTGACCACGTGCAGCAGAAAGGCTCCCTGGTAAACGAAAAGGTACTGCGTTTCGACTTTTCGCATTTCTCTAAAGTAGAAGATGCCGAGTTAAGGGAGATTGAACATATCGTGAACGAACGCGTGCGCCAGAGCATTCCGTTGGAAGAGCAGCGCAACGTACCAATTGCCGAAGCAAAAGAAATGGGAGCAACAGCCCTGTTCGGTGAGAAGTATGGCGAATACGTTCGCGTGATCGCATTCGATCGTGAGCACTCTGTTGAGCTTTGCGGTGGTACGCACGTGTACAATACCGGCGAGATCGGTTACTTTAAGATCGTATCTGAAAGCTCCGTAGCAGCCGGTGTTCGCCGTATTGAAGCCGTAACTGCTACACTTGCTGAAGACTTTGTACAAGCGCAGTTAGATGAGTTACATGCCGTACGCGAAGTGCTGAACACCCAAAGCAATGTATCAGGAGCAGTTCAGAAACTACAGGACGACAACAAAGCCCTGCAGAAGCAACTGGAAGCATTTGAACTGAAGCAACTGAGCGGACTGAAAGATACGTTGGCCCAAAAAGCACATCAATTAAACGGTGTTAGCCTGGTAGCCGAGCAGGTAGAAGTAAGCAACGCAGATCACCTTAAAAAGCTAGCATTCGACATGCGTCAGGTAGTTGATAACCTTATACTTGTGTTGGCTGCTGAAATTGACGGCAAACCACAGATCGCGGTAATGTTATCGGATAATCTGGTTGCTGAAAAGAATCTGAACGCCAGTCAGATGGTACGCGAACTTGCCAAAGAAATTAAAGGTGGCGGCGGTGGTCAACCGTTCTATGCCACTGCCGGTGGTAAAGACACTGCTGGTCTGCAGGCGGTACCTGGCAAAGCAGTAGAGTTAGTGAAATCAATGATTAATGGTTAATTAATAATGATTGATGAATAATGGCTTAACTATAAATTAGTCATTACTCATTCGTCATTAATCATTATAAAAATGGAAGAATCAATCAGAAATAAATACCAGGCGATCATCGGCCTGGAGGTACACGCGCAGTTGCTAACAGAGAGCAAGGCTTATAGTTCTGACTCTACGGAATACGGCATGCTGCCAAACACCAACCTGAGTGCTATCACGCTAGGTCATCCGGGCACTTTGCCACGCATCAATAAAACAGTGGTAGAGATGGCTGTAAAAATGGGCCTTGCTACCAACTGTAACATTACGCGCTACAACATTTACGCCCGTAAAAATTACTTCTATCCCGATCTTCCGAAAGGCTACCAGATCACACAGGATAAGACGCCTATTTGTACGGCTGGCCATGTAATAGTAAAGGATGCAGATGGTAACGACAAGCAGATTGGTATTACTCGCATTCATATGGAAGAAGATGCCGGTAAATCAATGCACTTAGCGGGCGAGACCGAGACGCTGGTTGACTTTAACCGCGCAGGCGTTGCCTTGATCGAGATCGTATCAGAGCCGGATATCCGCGACTCTGTTGAAGCCTATAACTACCTGACCGAGATCAAGCGTTTGGTGAAGTACCTGGATATTTGCGACGGTAACATGGAAGAAGGCTCGCTTCGTTGCGATGCCAACGTTTCGGTGATGCTGAAGGATTCTCCGCTATGGGGTACGAAGGTGGAAGTGAAGAATATGAACTCCTTCCGTAACGTGCAGCGCGCTATCGAGCACGAAATTGAGCGCCAGATCATGGTGCTGGAGAACGGTGGCACCGTAGACGGTGAGACGCGAAACTTCGATGCCAACACCGGCACTACCACGGCCATGCGTTCTAAGGAAACACTGAACGATTACCGCTACTTCCCGGAGCCGGACCTTCCGCCGTTGGTAATTGAGCAGGAGTGGCTGGAGCGCATTAAGGAAACTATGCCGAGTCTTCCGCAGGAACTATACAAGCGCTTTTCCGAAGAGTACGGTTTGCCAGAATATGACGCTGCCGTTTTAACTGATTCAAAAGAGGTAGCTTTATACTATGCAGAACTGTGTAAGTATACTACCAACTATAAGGCCGCATCTAACTGGGTAATGGGTCCGGTGAAATCGTATCTGAACGAGTTGCAGCTGCATATGAAGGATTTCCCGCTGCAGCCGCATAGCATCGCTGAGATTATTGCTTTAGTAGATGAGAACAAGGTAAGCCACTCGGTTGCTTCAAAAAAAATCTTCCCTTACATGCTGGAGAACCCGGGCACACCGGCGCACCAGGTAGCCGAAGAGCAGAACCTGTTGCAGGATTCTGATGCCGGAGCACTGGAAGCTATTATTGCTGAAGTGGTGGCTGGCAATCCGCAGAAAGTAGCCGAGTATAAAGCTGGTAAGCAAAGCCTGGTGGGCATGTTTATGGGCGAAGTCATGAAAAAAACCAAGGGCAAGGCCGACCCTAAAGTTGCGAACAAATTGTTGGTTGAGCGCCTGAATGCTTAATAGATTATTATGAAGAACTATAAAAACTATATTATTGTCGCATCTGCAGCCGCTTTGCTGGTTGGTTGCCAGGGCAATAAGTCTGCTACAAACGGTGAAGATGGATACACTATTCAGGGTAAACTGAATAATGCCACCGCAGGAAGCAATATTTATCTCTTTGAACTGGACAAGCAGCAGTTTGTGCCACGTGATACCGTAGCGGTAGGAGAGAACGGCACCTTTAATTTTGAAGGCGAAATTGCTGAACCATCTTTTTATCGGGTAACAATTGATCAGCGCGACGGTGTAATCCTGGTTTTGGATAAAGCTACTAACGTAAAATTGGAAGCGGATGCCAAGGATCTGAACGGAACTTCCAAGATCGAAGGCTCTGACGATTCAAAATTGTTTCAGGAGCTGAATAAGATGGTGAATGAAACGCAGATGCAGAAAATGGAGTTGGAGCAGCGTTTTATGCAGGCTAACAACGAAGGCAAAACTGAAGAAGCAGAAGCTATCAAAAAAGAATATGATGCACTCCAGGTTAAAATTAAGAAGTTTCTGGCACAGCATCCGACTTCGGTAGTTTCAACGTTTGGCACGCTTACCCTTATCGACCCTGCTACTGATTTCGCTTTTGCGGACAGCATGTCAACTCTTTTCAGTAAGAATCTACCAAACTCAAAGTATACTTCAGAACTGAATGAGCGCCTGAAAGGAATGCGCAGCACAGCAGTTGGGCAGATGGCTCCTGAAATTACGTTGCCTACACCAGATGGTGGCTCAGCTTCTTTGTCGTCGCTGCGTGGTAAGTATGTCCTGATCGATTTCTGGGCTAGCTGGTGCGGACCATGCCGCAAAGAGAACCCGAACGTAGTGCGTATGTACAATGCGTATAAAGATAAGGGTTTCGAGATCTTTGGCGTGTCGCTGGATCAGAACCGTGATAAATGGCTGAAAGCGATTGCGGATGATAAACTGACCTGGCCACATGTATCGGACCTGAAAGGATGGGAGAGTGCTGCTGCCGGTATCTACAACATCACAGCTATTCCGCAGACATTGTTACTTGACAAAGAAGGCCGTATTATCGCCAAAAACCTGCGCGGTAAAGAGCTGGAGGCCAAACTAGCCGAAGTGCTGAATTAAATCATTACACTTCATTATAAAAGAAAAGCCTTTCCGTAACTGGAAAGGCTTTTCTTTTATATCCTGGGCTCTAAGCTTATATATTGACTAAAAATAGAAACCCTAATGTTACTGATGAATGGCTTCCTATTTAAAACAAATTTTATAGTTTAAGCAATTATAAGAACGTTTTTTGAAGCGCTCCCCAAAGTAACTTTTTCTTATCCTGGTCATGCTCCAGATCTGCAAGAGAGTGGGAGAACACTATGGGCACTGCCCCGAGCATTACAGGATTGTATAACGTAAATTTATCATGAGGCAGGTTAGACTCCACACGACTGGCAAAACTGATGATATAGTTTACCTGCAGGGTTTGCTGCAAGTCTTCGAATACCGCATTTGCCCCGGTTAAATTATTCACATACGCTACATCTGCTGGCTGTAACCCGATCGCTGTTAAAATCTTCTGCAGAAAGCCAAGTTGTGGTAAGTGCATAAATGCTTCATCTGGCATTGTTACCAATACAGCAACACCTTTCCTGTTTTCGCCAATCGTTTTATACTTTGGCGGAGCTGTAACTTCTTTTGGTATTTCGGGCAGCTTTGGAATATCCTTTATGTGCGCCTCGGGCTTAGCGGCAGCAACCGGCTCAACTATAGTTGGCTGTTCCGGTTTTATAGTTTCTTGTCTAGCAGGAGCAGGCACAGTCATTTCGCCATCCACTAAAAATATAGTTTCAGGTAAGAAGTTCTTTAAAAACTCGCTGCTTAGTTCGTCTGCCTGTAATCCTGACATATAATTAGCTTTGCGCGCTTTCTTTAATATCAAATATAGATTTCAGCTCATTGGCTTCGCTCGGCTTCATACGGCCAGCCAATACCAGACGCAACTGACGGCGGCGTAAGGCACCATCATATAATTTGATTTCTTCTTCAGTTTCAGGAACCGCTTCCGGCACATCTATCGCTTTACCTGACTGGTCTACCGCAACAAAGGTGAAAAAAGCCTGGTTTGATAATACCTTGGTACCACTTGGAATGTCTTCGGCATAAACCACAATGTGTACTTCCATAGAGGAACTGAAAGCACGTGTAACCTTTGCCTCCAGGGTAACCACATTCCCCAGCTTTATACTTTCTCTGAAAGAAACGTTATCTACGGATGCTGTAACAACTATACGATTTGAGTGTTTCTGAGCGGCAATAGCTGATACAATGTCCATCCAATGCATCATTTTACCACCCATCAGGTTGTGCAGGGTGTTGGTATCGTTTGGCAATACCAGCTCGGTCATAATTACATAGGATTCGCTTACTTTCTTTTGTTTACGCATAGTTGGTTCTTGGATCTTTGTACAAAGATAGGGCAAGAGCATCCAAACAAAAAACGCTCTTAACTAATTGATAAAAGATAAGCTATAAAATAACATTAAGCGCCAGCATCCCAGCCTTCGCGGCCCAGTAAGGGCACAAACTTGAAGTCGTCGAAAGATTCCTGCTCAAACTCGGTTTCCGTAGTTCTGGTAATGCGTAACATTTTCTGGGTGCTCTCGTCGCCTACAGGTATAACCAGTATACCGCCCACATTTAATTGTTTTAAAAGGCTACGGGGAACTACAGGGGCACCGGCAGTAACTATAATTTTATCGTAGGGGGCATGCATCGGCAGCCCTTCTGAACCATCGCCATGAAACGTGTTGGGCTTTAAACCATACCTGGCAAAAAATCTCCGTGCTTTTTCGTAAAGTGGCTTGTTGTACTCTATGGTATAAACGTTTGGTGTTATCTGTAATAAAACGCAACACTGGTAGCCAGAGCCGGTACCGATTTCCAGTACTTTATCGGTTGGTCTTAGCCGGAGCAGTTCTGTCTGGAAAGCCACGGTATAGGGTTGCGAAATCGTCTGGCCTTCACCTATTGGGAAAGCTTTGTCCTGGTACGCCTGCTCTACAAAGGCTTTATCGAAAAAGAAATGGCGGGGCACTGCATCTATAGCAGCAAGTACGCGTTCGTCGCGGATACCTTTCTGGCGAAGATGCTGCACCAGCCCGCGGCGCATTCCTTTGTGTTTATACAGATCAGTTTCCATTGTTAATATTACTTTGGCTATAGTTATGTGTACTGCCTGTAAGCTACAGGGGTTCTTATCTGCGAAAATAAGTAACTATAGCCTATTTTAACCTATAAACCGGAGTATTTGGCTGATAACTTTCTCTGAACTACCATTATCGCGTATCTTTGTGCCACAAACTATAGAACTATGTTTACCGGAATAATTGAAACGTTGGGCAAGGTAGAAGCCATCCGCGATGAAGCCACCAACAAGCATTTTACACTTTCGTCGGCATTCACAAACGAGCTTCAGATAGACCAGAGCGTGGCGCATAACGGCGTGTGCCTTACTGTGGTAGCTATTGATGGTGATAGCTATACTGTAACTGCTATTGATGAAACGCTACAGAAAACAAACCTGAACAGCCTGAAGCTAGGTGATGTGGTAAACCTGGAACGCTGCATGCAGGCGAACGGCCGTTTCGACGGGCACGTGGTTCAGGGCCACGTAGACCAAACCGGCATTTGCGAAAGTGTTACAGACGAAAATGGTAGTTGGAAATTTACATTTTCGTATGATGCCGGCATCGGAAATGTAACCGTAGAAAAAGGTTCTATCTGCATAAATGGCATTAGCCTGACGGTTGTAGATTCCCAGGCAGACCGTTTCTCAGTGGCAATTATTCCTTATACTTACGAGCATACCAATTTATACAGCGTAAAGCCTGGCGATACTGTAAACCTGGAATTTGATATTATTGGCAAGTATGTAGCACGATTGCTGGGCAAGGCGTGAGTTGCTGATTAATAGAACTTATTAGATTTTATAAAAAGAGACGCTGGAAGTAGCGTCTCTTTTTTTGTCTGAATCAGGATTTACAGGATTATATGATTTATAAGATGAACTAGACCTCGTAGCGTGCGTAGCTCCTACGAGCGTCTAGCTACGGAGCGATTAATTGCTTTCAGGTTTTTAAACGTTCGTAGGCCCAAGTTATCTTACCCTGAACCAACTATACTTCTTTAAAACTATAGCATAGCCCAGTGAGCAAACATACGCTGCAAAACTACCAACTATAGCCCCGCCCAAAACATCTCCCGGGAAATGAACGCCCAGGTAAATTCTACTGTAAGAAACTATAACCGCCCAGGCAATCAGTATAAACTTAAAGATAGCGTAACGGTCGGAAAGGATCAGGTTAAAGAAAACGGCAAAACCAAAGGCATTAGCCGCATGCGACGACATAAAACCGAACTTCCCACCACAACCAGCCACCAGGTTTATTACATCCGAAAGCGTTTCATCGTGGCAGGGACGAAGGCGGGCGAAATAGGGCTTAAAAATACCGGAAGTGATACTATCTGCCAAAGCTATAGTTAGTACAGCCAGCAGTAGCATGGGTATACTCTGGCGTTTATATTTCCAGATCACATACCCGATCAGACCCAGGTAAAAAGGAACCCACACATACTTATCCGAAGCGAAAAGCATGATCGGATCCCAGAAAGGCGACTGCATGTCGTTCAGATAAACAAAAAGCTCTTTGTCAAGCTCAATCAGCTTTTCCAGCATCTCAGTCTATAGTACGTTTATCCAATCGATGTCTTTCTTCAGGTAATTCAGCGTCTGCTCTTCAGGGCTGCCTGGCACAGGTTGATGGTTATAAACCCAGGAGGCCAGTTCCGGTAAACTCATCAGAATAGATTCAATCCTCCCACCGGTCATTAACCCGAATTTGGTACCACGGTCATATACCAGGTTAAACTCTACGTAACGGCCACGGCGAATCAGTTGCCACTTTTTCTGTTCTTCGTTATAAGGAAGGTTACGGTTCTGGTTGATGATCGCGGTGTAAAACGGAGCAAAAGCATAAGCCACGTCCTTTACAAATTCAAAGCGCTGCTGTAAGGTAAAATCATCATTAGCCATCAGCCTGTCGAAGAAAATGCCGCCTACACCGCGCGTCTCATTGCGGTGCACGTTAAAAAAGTAATCATCAGCCCACTTTTTAAACTCAGGATAGTAACTTGGGTGGTGCTTGTCGCAAACAGCTTTCATAGCCTTATGGAATTCCTGCGCCTGTTTCAGGTCCAGATAGATAGGCGTTAGGTCGATGCCACCACCAAACCAGGCTTTGCCATCCCCGGCCTCAAAGTAGCGCACGTTCATATGCGTGATGGGTACCATCGGGTTGTGCGGATGCATAACCACCGAAACACCGGTCGCAAAGAAATTAGGGTCCGGCATTTCAAGCATTTTCAGAAACTGAGGAGAAAGCTGACCACCAACCGCTGAGAAGTTAACACCGCCTTTTTCAAGCACAGCACCGTGCTCAATAATGCGCGTTATGCCGCCGCCATGCTCGGCATGCTGCCATTCATCTGTCTGGAAAGTGGTTCCGCCATCGCACGTTTCAAGGTCGCGTACCAAATCCAGCTGAAACTGGCGCATAAAGGCTTCTACTTCGTCTCTGAACATATATTTTTATTGATATTTTGACTTTTTTGACAAAAGACAAACGACTGTAAACAATGATTTCCAGCCAAAAGTCTTTAATCCTTTGTCAATAAGTCTTTTGTCAAGAAGTTACAAAATTACTTAAATATGCGGGTTTTACAGAACGAACTATAGATTTTAGAAACAGGTTTGATTTTAGTATCTTCGGGCAAGACTAAAGTATAAAAAATGTCACGAGATACACTGGAAGACTTTAAGGTGGATGTTGCTGTCCTGAAGAAAGCCTACCGCCTGATGATAACTGCCAAAACCATGGCAGACACCTACGAAGAGAATAAAGCGATCTGCAGTAAATATGTGCACAGCACCTCGCGTGGCCACGAAGCTATACAACTTGCCGCTGCTTTTCAGCTTAATGCTTACGACTACGCAGCGCTTTATTACCGCGATGATTCTGTGCTGTTGGGAATTGGAATGCAGCCGTATGAGCTGATGCTGCAGTTAATGGCAAAAGCAGATGACCCTTTTTCTGGAGGTCGTACTTATTATGGCCACCCATCTTTAAAACGTGAAGGTTTCCCGGTTATACCGCACCAGAGTTCTGCAACCGGCATGCAGGCTATTCCGGCAACAGGCATGGCCCACGGAATTGCCTACCTCGAAAACCAGGGTTTACTAAACGGTGATGAGAAACCGGTGGTACTTTGCTCGCTGGGCGATGGTTCAGTTACAGAAGGTGAAGTTGCCGAAGCATTCCAGATGGCAGTGCTGAAAGGTTTGCCAATCGTTTACCTGGTGCAGGATAATGACTGGGGTATTTCAGCGACGGGCAAGGAAATGCGAGCTATGGATGCCTACGAGTATGCTGCCGGCTTTAAAGGCATGGAGCGCCTGCGCGTAAACGGATCCGATTTTGCCGAGTCGTTTGAAGGCATGCGAATTGCCTTTGAATATGCCCGCGAAGTGCGTAAGCCTATACTGGTGCATGCAAAAGTTCCTCTACTTGGTCACCATACCTCGGGTGTGCGCCGGGAGTGGTACCGTGGCGATAACCTGCAGGAACATGCTGTTAATGATCCGATTCCTAGATTAAAACAAACACTTTTAAGCCTGGATGTAACGGAAAATGAAATTGAAGCGCTGGAGCAGGAAGCACAACGAATAGTTGCCGCTGATTATCAGAAAGCTTTAGATGCACCAGTTCCTGATCCGTCTACCTTTGACCAGCACGAATTTGCTCCAACTCCCGTTACCGAAGAAAAAGGTGAACGTGCACCAGCAGGAGCAGAGAAGGCGATTATGGTGGATGCTGCACTGCATGCGGTAGATGATATTTTAAGAACATACCCGGAAGCCTTATTTTACGGACAGGACGTTGGCGGTGAATTAGGTGGTGTGTTCCGTGAAGCTGCTTTGCTGGCTAAAAAGTACGGAGATACCCGTGTGTTCAACACCCCGATTCAGGAAGCGTACATTGTTGGCTCTACAGCAGGTATGTCGGCCGTTGGTGCCAAGGCTATAGTTGAGATCCAGTTTGCGGATTACATCTGGCCGGGTATGAACCAGTTGGTAGAAGAACTATCGAAGAGCTGCTACCTGTCCATGGGTAAATTCCCGGTGCAATCCGTTATCCGTGTACCGATCGGGGCATACGGTGGAGGCGGGCCTTACCATTCGGGTAGTATAGAGTCTACGTTGCTGACGATACGCGGTATAAAAGTAGTGTATCCAAGCAATGCTGCCGATATGAAAGGCCTGATGAAAGCTGCTTTCCTGGATCCGAACCCGGTTATCATGCTGGAACATAAAGGCCTGTACTGGTCTAAAGTAGCAGGAACCGAAGACGCCAAAACTATAGAGCCGGATGAAAACTACATCCTACCGCTTGGCAAGGCCAATGTAGTTCAGTATGCTTCCGGTGATCAGATAAAGATGGGTAACTCCATGACCATAATAACTTATGGTATGGGTGTTTACTGGGCCAAAACAGCTTCCAAACAGTTCCCGGGAAGTATCGAAATCCTAGATCTTCGCACGCTTAACCCGTTGGATTTTGATGCGGTGCTGGCCTCGGTTCGCCGCCATGGAAAAGCGTTGGTATTAACCGAAGAACCTTTGATGAACTCATTTGCAGAGTCTTTGGCGGGCCGTATCTCAAAAGAATGTTTCCAGCAACTAGATGCCCCGGTTTATACCTTAGGGGCTGCTAACCTGCCGGCAATACCGCTAAATGTGGAGCTTGAGAAAATGATGCTGCCTAACCCGGATAAAGTAGCTGCAACGATAGAGGACCTGCTGAACTACTAAACTATAGTTTACCTATAAAATGAAAGCCCTGCCGTAATTGGCGGGGCTTTTTATATGTACTACAATTTCAGACTTGTTTTTGGGATTTTTCCTATTCCTTTGTGTCCATTTTGTTTCGTAGGCTGCGTGGGATATGGGTATCTATAGTTTGTTCAAAAAGCTTTGAACTATAGTTTTACCTAAAAAGCATGCAATAGGCACTAGCACGAAATCTATTAGATTCACATTAAACGCAGGGTTTAAAATGGATACCCGATGCCGATGTTGAGGTTGCTCTGGTTGATTCTGGCTTCGGTTGTTCTGGTAAAGAAATCGGAGAACCGGAAATCGCCCAACACAAATTTTTTACCGTTTATGCCACTCGGATCATACACCTTGGTTGAAAAGTCGAAGCGGAGTACCAGTACGGATAAATCGAACCTAAGACCAAATCCGGTACCCACTGCCAGCTCTTTGTAAAAATTATTGAACTGGAAAGAAGAACCGGGGCGTGTCGGGTCTTTTTCTAATGTCCAGATGTTACCGGCATCTACAAATAAGGCCCCATTCAGGAAACTGAAGATATTGAAACGATATTCTGTGCTGGCTTCTATCAGTATGTTACCCGGTTGCTCCGACTGAATAAATTCTTTCGTGTTCTCAATTTTGGTAGTGTCGGCAAACGTGCCCGGACCTAAGCGACGCGATTGCCAGGCACGCACACTGGAAGCGCCACCTGCAAAGAAATGTTTCTCGTAAGGCAATACCGTAGCATTTAGGATCGGGCTGGCAATACCTGTATTAATCCGATATACAAAATATCGCTTATTGCCCAACGGGATGTACCGACGATAATCGGGGTTTAGCCTAGCGAACTGGAATGTTTCAAGGTCTTTTATCCTGAGATCTACTCCAAGTTCCTGAGACAGGCCGCCAACTTCTACCAGCCCTCTGAAAAACCGGGCATTACGGGTCTGTGCAAAATCGTTGGTATTGTAGGTCAGGTTAAAAGACATCGAACTGATAATACCGCTTGTGAAACTTTCTTCAAAAGATCTGTAGCGCTGCAGTGCCTTCTTGAAATCGTCAGAGAAGGTATTTGGATCAGCTTCAACTATAGTCAGGTTTAAGGGCGAGAAAATATATTGCAGCGTTGGTGCCTGTAACGGGGCGCGCGATTTCTGCCAGATGTAATCAAGCGATAATTCGTAACTGGAACGCTTGTATTCCTGGCGATCTACATTCGTAAACCCTGTATAAATACGGGTACGTGGGCTGTATCTGGATAACATGTTCCTCCCGCCCGGTGCAATTATGAACGGGAAAGTAAGCGACATGTCACCTCCGAATTCCTTGATCATAACTGTTTTTTGAGGGTCAGTTAGGCTTATCTGTCCTTCAAGACCACCGCGTATTCCCAGGTCAAGATTTTCGGCTCCTCCAAACACATTACGCACCCGTAACCTGATACTGGAGAATGGGCCGGGTGTACGCTCCGTATAGTTCACACCAAGCTCTGTTGTTTCCTGGAAACGTTTGGATGGCAGGGCATTTATATAGGCATTCAGCAAGTTGGTACGGCTACTATCCGCGGGATCAGTAATTTTATTGTATTGCACATTGTTAAACTGGAACACATCCAGGTCGGCTAGCTTACGTTGGGTAGTGGCTGTATTTAACTGGCTGTATTTCTGGCCAGGGTAAATATCTACCTTCTTGTCCAGTATGCGGGTAGAATATTTCTGGTCGTAGGCAACGTAATTAATGTTGTTATAGGTAATGGTATCACGCGGTATGCCAAAGCGGTCAGAATCAGTTTTAAAGTAGACATTATTTATAGAATAAACCTGGTGTCTTCCGCCTGTTTCGGGGTTCAGAACTATAGTTGTTACGCCGGTACCATTTTCTGTTGCCAGGGTATCAATTTCAAACTCAATATAAGCCCGGGCAAAATCATAGTACCCGTTATTACGCAGTAATTCATAAATACGGGTGCGTTCTTCTGTTATGATATCCTCATTAAAAATATCGTTCAGTTGCAGCAGCGATTTGTTTGAAGAGGCTTTAACCAGTGCCAGAATGGCTGTATCCGGAATGCTATAGTTTAGTTTATTGTACCTGTAAGGTTCATTCTCACTGATGTTGAGTGTAACATAAGCCAGTTTTTCCTTTTCTTCCTTCTCAAAATCAATGGTGTGCTTAAAATACCCGTGCGCGTTCAGGTAAATAGAGATCTGGTCTATAGTTTTCACCATCAGGGTGGAGTCGTAGATGGCAGGTGGCTCACCAAGCTGCATCAGGAAATTACCTTCTTCTTTTTTCTCCCGTAACCTGGCAATACGATTACTGAAACGATTTCGGATACGCTGTACCTTTGCCGAATCGGTGCCGGCTTCCCGGAATTTTGTGCGCCACTTTTCCTGCGTTTCCCGGATGCGCTCATCAATTTTAGGCGGGTCATAAAACTTTTTACCGATGTTATACACTACCAGGTAAGGCGTAGAGCCCAGGAACATACGGTTAGGCTGTTGCTGGTATAAGTTCTCAATCTCAGCTACTTCAATTTGCTGCAGCCCCTGCGGTTTTATGCTTACCAACAGCTGTTCGTCCTCGCCCAGATCTTTGGTGGGTACGCAGCCTGCAGAAAACAAAATTGTAATTACCAGACCGAATATGTAAAATCGTGACTTCAAACGGACCACAGTTATGTTATCGAAAGCAGTTATAAAGTATATAAACTCGTTGCAAGTAAAAAAATACCGCAACCAACACCAAGCCTTTGTGGTGGAGGGAGCAAAAAGTGTTATTGAATTACTGCAATCCGGTTTTGAACTGCAGCATGTATACGTAACCGAAAGCTTTGCGAAAGAACATGCCAGGCTACTGGGTAAAGGTATAACTTATGAAGTTGTAACGGAAGCAGACCTGGTTCGTGCCGGCACTTATGCTACAAATAATGCTGCCCTGGCAGTAGCCCATATGCGCCGGTTGCCCGACCTTATAGTTGCGCCAACCGAACTGGTAATAGCTCTGGATGATATCCGCGACCCGGGCAACCTTGGAACTATTATCCGGATAGCGGATTGGTACGGCATAGAAAAAATAATCTGTTCTGAAAACTGCGCTGATTTTTATAACCCAAAGGTAATTGCTGCTACTATGGGTTCTTTTACCCGCATGCAGGTGCATTATCTCAATCTCGAAAACTGGTTACAGCAACACACCACAACGCATAGTATCTACGGTGCATCTTTAGCAGGCGAGAACATTCACCAGATGAAATTGCAGCCGCAGGGTATAGTTGTAATGGGCAACGAAGCCAACGGCATCCGACCTGAAGTAGCAAAACAGGTAAATCAGCTTATCAAAATACCCGCTTTTGGCCATGCCGAGTCTTTAAATGTGGCTACGGCTACTGCCATCATCATGGATAATTTCAGGCGCTGGGCATAAACTATAACTTATAGTTAATAAAAAAGAGAGCCCTAGACTAGAGCTCTCCTTTAACACAATCAATTCACAAATTAAACTTCTTAATTAAGCAAACGGAAACCAAAGCTGATAACATTCACCTGCGGTCCGCGCTCTTCTTTAAAGAGGTCGTTCATGTTATACTTCACAAACAGGCTAAAGTTGTTGTAACCGATCACACCGGTAGCTCCATACTGGAAATCGCTCAGGTTAAAGCTGCCATGGTCTTTGTCTTTTGTAGAGTTACCTTCCTGCTCATATTTTACTTTGCTGTGGCTACCTAAACGGTAACCTGCAAAACCACCCGCACCAATATGGAAACCATCTTTGCCATTGGCGCGCTTAAATTTAAGCATCGGCATTAGCGGTATGTTTATGCTTGAAGTAGCCAGTTTAGATTTCTCATAATTAATGTCCGCCACTTTCGTGAATTCTGTCACGTCATCATTATCCTGGATGATCACGTTCTTATCAAACATATAGTTGTTGAACGCGAACTCTACGCCAGATACCAGGTAGAACGGACTCTTCTGACCACCGATCTGCGAGATCATGTGTGAGTTTAAGCTTACATAACGAGAGCCCATTGGCTTAAGGTCTGGCACGAATGAGGCGTTTTCCTTATCTATAAACGTGTTCAGGCCAAGGTCAATATCGAAATTGAAGCGGGTTGCCTTATAAATTTCTATGTGGTTGTCATCGTCAGAGTCGCCATCCTGGTCACCAATATTTACTTTGGTAGTATCGCCATCTTCTTCAATTTCCACATCAATCTTTATATTTCTGCCAACCTTAATCTGGTGATGTTCTTTGGTTACTTTGCCTTTAGCGTCGGTTTCCTGAATGGTAACATTTACTTCTTCCGCTTCATCTGTGTCACCTTCTTTGGTATTAAAGGTCACAGTCATTTGCTTCGGATTGCCGTCCTTCTCAGTAGCGCCTTCCATTTTATCAACCTGCTTTACGTAGTTGTTCAGTTCGCGCATCAGCGAGTCCAGGCTATAGTTCTGGAAAGCTTCGAGTTGCTTCATGTTCTTCAGTTGCAGGATCATTTTAGCGCCATTGGCCATTTTCACAACGATGGTGTCCTGATTTCCGGCTCTTTTTGCAACGGTAAGACCGCCTTTGGCAGACACACCGGTAGCTGCGGCCATGCAGATGGCCATTACAAGTAGTATTCGTTTCATGGTTTTAAGGGATTAGAGATTGATTACTTTTGAGATTTTTTGTTTTCCGATTTTTGTTTCGAGTGCAATTTTGCTTGCGTTAACGCCCAGGTCTGCGAAGTTTACCTGTTCTCCGTTAGAGAGATTTTTTACCTGTTTAAAGATGCTTTTTGCAAGGCGCTGCTTTTTCTGGAAAGAGTTGCTTTCTTCCGGCTCATCTGCCGCTGCCAGTGCAACCGGTTCCTCGTTAACAGTGCGCTTGATAATGATCTGAACCGGCTCGGCGCTGTTTGCTGAAGCAAAAGCAACCGGAGTTTGTACGGCAGTTGGTAACTGAGGCTCCTCCACCTGATGCGCTGGTTTAGTGGTTTGCTGTGCCAGCATAGTTTTATCTTCAGCTTTCACCCATTGCTGTTCAGCTTTTTTACGTGGTTTGGTAACCGGCTTTTTAATAGTAGTTTTTGCAGGCTCAGTAACTACAGCTGGTTCTTCAGTTATGGTTGGTTCAACTATAGTTTGTTCCGGAGTTGCAGCAGCTATAGTTTGCTCTGTGCTCACGTCTGTTTTATCCGGATCTATAGTTTGTGCCGGCGCTACAGCTTTCTTGCTTCCTAAGTCAACCTGTGCTATCGTTTGGTCCGTAACAGTTTGCGGCTGATTGTATTTTAGCACAACACCTACAGCCAACAATAAAGCAATGGCAGCTGCAATAGAGTAGTACAAAAATCCGTATCTGCGTTTTTCTTCGTGTTGCTCTGGTTGTATCTGCGGAGTTGCCTGTGGCATTTCTGCTTCCATGCGTTCCTGCAGTCGGTTCCAGAGGTCAGCTGATGGCGTAGGAGCCATGCGGCCCAGGCGCTCATTAAATAATTTATCTACTTCTTCAAGTTCCATAATTTTCCTCCTTTCTTAGCTGGCAATTGCTTCCTGCCCGGTCAGTCTTTTTTGTAACATGGCTCGGGCCTTGCTAAGTTGTGATTTTGATGTTCCTTCTGTTATGTTCAGCATGTCGGCGATCTCTTTATGCGAGTAGCCTTCAATAGCATATAAGTTAAACACGGCTCTGTAGCCGGCTGGTAGCGTGTGTAATAATCCTAACAGTTCGCCTTCGTTCAGGTCATGGTCTGCGCCGCCGGTTCCTGCAATCTGCGTGTAGCCATCTTCTATGGCCAGGTGCAGCGGTTCTTTCTTTCTTAAAAAGCCTAGTGCTTCGTTTACCATAATGCGGCGTACCCACCCTTCAAAACTTCCTTTGGCTTCAAACCGGTCTATGTTCTGATAAATCTTCATAAACCCGTTCAGTAAAGCTTCTTCGGCATCCATTTCGTTTTTAAGGTAGCGCAGACAAACCCCGTACATCTGTGACGCATAGCGCTCGTAAAGCACCTTCTGCGCTTTACTGTCAGCCTGCTGGCATCCTGCTATTAATTCTGACTCTGTCACGCTGGGTAAAAGTTTAACTTATAATCTACTCGTTGTCTTGTTAATCGTCTCAGCGTTTTGCTGCGCTTCTGAACCTAAGATGTAAGGTTTAGGCTGGAGGTTGCCTGAGGGATTATAAATTTCTTCTTTTTTTTAGATATAGCCTTATCACTAACTATAAATAATTGATTATCAACTATAAATATTTTAAATATCAGGAAATAAAATGTATGGGATAGACTTCCTGGTATTTATAAGCTGATTATCCAGAAAGGAAAGATTACGCGCAAAGCAATGTATTGCCGATGTACTCAGCTTAAACAAAGTTGCTATCTCAACAAAAGGAGAGTTCTGTACAGAATACCTTTGAGTAAATCCGAATCAGATATCTAACGATGTTCGAAATGACAGTTTGGAAAACAAAACTTGATACGTTGACGACATTGAAGGAAAGTACGCTATGGATAAGCGAACTATAGATAAGTATTACAACTATAGCTATACTATGTTAGGGTTGCTACGTTTAGGAAACTATAGTTTGTGAAGATTGAAACGGCTTAAAAACATAAAAGGCTCTCCGGGAGGAGAACCTTTTAGTAAGTTTATGAAAATATAATTTTCAACTTTTAGCCATACATACTAACGGGGTAGTTGCAGGAAGGTTACATTCATCTGAAAATTTGTGCAATTTTTTTCAGAAAGTTTCCTTACTGCGCCGTTTCCTGCATTACGATCGGTTCCAGAGCATCCCAAACATTCTCTGTTAGTATTTTCTGTCCTTCCTCTGTTGGGTGAATGCCATCATTCTGATTCAGTTCAGGGTTACCGGCTACGCCTTCGAGTAAGAACGGAATCAAAGTAACATTCTCATCTTTCTGCAGCCTTGTAAATACTTCCCCAAACGAACGGGTATATTTCTGGCCCATACTCGGTGGTAACATCATACCGGCTAAAACAATCTCAACATCCGGATTCTTGGCCCTAACCTTTTCAATGATCGTTTTAAGGTTCTTGTACGTACTTTCCGGATCAATGCCGCGAAGGCCGTCGTTTGCGCCCAGTTCCAGTACAAAAATATCAACAGGCTTTTTGAGTAGCCAATCAATACGGCTCTTGCCACCAGCTGATGTTTCGCCGCTCACTCCGGCATTAACTACTTTATAAGGTAGGTCAAGTGAGTCCAGGCGTTGCTGAATTAGCGCCGGAAAAGCCTGTTGTGGCTCCAGACCATAACCTGCTGTTAAGCTGTTTCCGAAGAACAGGATCACTTTTGTTTCTTCCTTTTTTGCATCTGTTTTATTGCCCTCCATATTTCCGGCCACAGCTTCCTGCCCGGCTGCTGTTTGTTCTGTAGAGCTTTCCGATTGGCTGCAACCAACTATAGTTAAGCTTAGTACCAGGGCCCTGATCCAATTATTATTTAACTTCACGGTTTATCTATTTAGTTGTAATTTTATACCTTAATACCTGTTAAACAAGCAACGAACTTAAACAGTTATTACGTTTTAGCCAAACATCAGATCCTGTGCCTGCGTTTTTCTCAGGTATACACCTTATAATCTAACGACATTGTCTACTATACTTGATATCCAGAACCTGACCAAAACCTACGACTCCGGCGACCGCCACCTTACGGTACTGCAGGACATTAACTTCGCGCTGCAAGCCGGCGACACCTGTTCTATAGTTGGGCCTTCAGGGAGTGGTAAAACCACGCTGCTTGGCTTATGTGCTGGCCTCGACAGGGCAAGTTCCGGTTCTGTTATTCTGAATGGGGTGAAACTTGACAATATGAGCGAAGATGAGCGTGCGCAGGTTCGGAACATGTATGTAGGATTTGTATTCCAGAATTTCCAGCTGATACCGACTTTAACAGCCCTTGAAAATGTGATGGTGCCGCTGGAGCTACGGGGCGAGCGAAATGTACAGAAACAGGCGCTGGAGTTATTAGGCCGCGTTGGGCTGGCAGAACGCTCCGATCATTACCCGACACAACTTTCTGGTGGAGAGCAACAGCGTGTATCTATAGCCAGGGCATTTTCTAACAGACCAACTATCCTTTTTGCAGATGAGCCAACCGGAAACCTGGACGAGGAAACAGGCACACGCGTAGAGCAATTGCTTTTCGACCTGAATAAAGAAGCCGGAACCACACTGGTACTGGTAACACACGACCTGGAACTGGCAGAAAAAACGAACCGTATCATCCGTATCAAAGGAGGGCTTATAGTTTCTGACCAGGTGACTGCGTTAATGAATAATGGTCAATGAGTAAAGACGAATAACTCATTAAAATTAGACCAGCTTATTATTCATTAATCATTATTAACTAATCATCACAACCCCGTGTCTGATAACTATATACACCTTCCTGATAAATCTAAACTTAACCTGCGCTGGTTGCTGCTGATGGCATGGCGCGACAGTCGCCGGAACCGTGGCAAACTGGCGCTGTTCATATCATCTATAGTTCTGGGCATAGCGGCGTTGGTGGCTATCAATTCGTTCAGCGACAACCTGAAAACGGATATAGACAAACAGGCAAAGTCACTGATTGGCGCGGATCTGGTAATGGCTGGTAACAAACCACCGGAAGGAGAGATCAAAGCGCTGATCGATTCCATATCAGTGGGCGGGGACAGGTCTGATGAAGTGCGCTTTGTTTCGATGGTATTTTTTAATGCCTCGCAAAGTACACGCCTGGTGCAGGTAAGAGCCCTGGAAGGCGGCTTTCCGTACTATGGCGCTATTGAAACCGAGCCTGTAGAAGCAAGCAGGAACTTTAGAAAGGCAAGAAGGGCACTGGTTGACAATACCTTACTACTCCAATTCAATACCAAACCTGGTGATTCGATCAGGGTTGGCAATCTTACGTTTGAGATCGCGGGCGCATTAAACAAAATTCCGGGGCAATCGGCTGTTACGGCAACTATAGCCCCGGCGGTTTACATTCCAAGAGAGTATCTGGAAGCTACTGGATTATTACAGAAAGGCAGTCGCATCAGCTATTATCATTACTTTAAGCTACCTGCCAAAACCGATGCCGACAAACTGGTAAAAAAACTGGAACCACGCCTGGACGAAGATGGGATTGCCTTTGATACCGTAAAAAGCCGACAGGAGAGCACCGGTAAAGCCTACAGCGATCTGGCAAGTTTCCTGGCTCTGGTTGGGTTTGTGGCTTTGTTGCTGGGTTGTGTAGGTGTAGCAAGTGCTGTGCATGTGTACATCCGCGAAAAACTGGCAACTATAGGCGTATTGCGCTGCATCGGGGTTAGCGGCAAACAGGCTTTCTTGATATATTTATTCCAGGTTATGGCCATGGGATTGATCGGGGCTGTTATAGGAGCTATTCTTGGCAGCCTGATACAATTGTACTTACCACAGCTGTTCCAGGCTTTCCTTCCTGTTGAAGTTACCGTTTCAGTATCGTGGGCTGCTATTGCAGAAGGTATTGGCATTGGCGTGCTGGTGTCGGTTTTGTTTGCGCTGCTGCCGTTGCTAACGATACGCAATGTTTCCCCGATTATCACCCTGCGCTCCAGTGTAGAGCACCTTACCAACCAGAAAGACCCATTACGCTTAGCTGTTTATGGGTTGATTCTGATGTTTGTGCTGGTATTCGCTTATTTTCAGTTAGGTACCTGGCTGCGGGCGCTGGCTTTTACAGGTGGTGTTGTAGTTGGGTTTATGGTGCTAGCATTGCTGGCGCGCGGCATGATGTGGCTGGTAAAACGATTCTTCCCGGTAAACTGGGGCTACGTATGGCGCCAGAGCCTTGCCAACTTGTACCGCCCAAATAACCAGACCTTGTTGCTGACAGTTTCTATTGGTTTAGGCACTGCGCTTATTGCTACGTTGGTGCTGATGCAGCGCCTGTTGATCTCAGAAGTTGCCATTGCCGGCAGCGAACATCAGCCTAACCTGGTATTATTCGATATTCAGACTGCTCAGAAACAGGGCGTGGTAGATATGACCAGAGCCGAAGGGTTGCCAGTGCAGCAGTTAGTACCTGTTGTGACTATGCGCCTCGAGGAAATGAATGGCCTTACCGGAAACGATGTGCGCAAGGATACCACTCTAGAGATACCGGACTGGGCATTTACCCGCGAATACCGCGTGACCTACCGTGATACTTTAATTGATTCGGAATCCACTGCTGAAGGGGAGTGGAAAGGAGAGGTTTCAGAAGATACCGAGGTTATACCGATCTCATTAGAAGACAGATATGCCGAACGGCTTAAAGTAAAACTTGGCGATACGATGGTGTTTAACGTGCAGGGTGCTTTAATGAAAACTCGTGTGGCGCATCTCCGCGAAATAGAATGGAACCGTGTGCAAAGTAACTTCCTGGTACTTTTCCCGAAAGGCGTGCTGGAAGATGCTCCCCAGTTTTATATCCTGATGACGCGTACAAAATCTGATCAGCAATCAGCTGATTTTCAACGTGCCCTTGTGCAGCATTTTCCGAATGTTTCTGCCATAGATTTAGACCTTATTTTACAGACGCTGGATGATATTTTGGGCAAGATCTCTTTTGTTATCCGGTTCATGGCATTGTTCAGTATCAGTACGGGCTTATTGGTACTGATAGGCTCTGTCAATATCAGTAAATTCCAGCGGGTACAGGAAAGTGTACTGCTACGTACCTTAGGCGCCAGTCGCAAACAGATTTTAACTATAACAGCCTTCGAATACTTGCTGCTGGGTGCGCTGGCCTCTGGTACAGGTGTGGTACTGGCAGTACTTGCCAGTTGGGCGCTGGCAGTGTTCAGCTTCGAAGTAAGTTTTGTGCCGGTACTATGGCCATTAATTCCGGTATTTATCGGCATTACGCTGCTTACAGTAATTATAGGCATTCTGAACAGCCGAGGCATTTTAAGCAGGCCACCGTTGGAGGTACTTCGCCGCGAAGTATAGTTGCCAGATCGATTTTTTTAATTTCGACCATTTATTGAGCCTTTTAGACCCGGCTTTATTGTTAGAAAGTAACCTTCAGCTTGTTGCAGCTGTAAACCTATAGTTCCGGCAGGGGCATCGCTTAACCGGAACTATAAATCTAACTATGAAAACAATGGAAGGTAACAATCAGAAGACCGTACTCATTACGGGAGCATCCAACGGTTTCGGGATGGAGTTTGCCAGGCTGTTTGCCAAAGACAAATACAACCTGGTGCTGGTGGCTCGCAGCGAAGACCGCTTGAAAGAGCTAGGCTATAGTTTGCAGGACGAATACCAGTTAGAACATGTCTGCATCGTACAATCAGATCTCTCAAGACCTGAGTCTCCGCAGGAGATTTACGACCAACTGAAGCAGAATGGAATAACGGTAGATGTGCTGGTAAATAATGCCGGCGCCGGTTTGCATGGCTTCTTTCACGAAACAGATCTTACCCGGGAAATGGAGATCATCCAGCTTAACATCAGTTCGGTTGTACACCTTACCAAGCTTTTCCTGAAAGATATGGTGGCTCGCGACGAGGGTAAAATATTGAATGTAGCCTCTATCGTGTCGTTTATGCCTTCTCCATTGATGTCGGTTTATGCTGCCTCCAAGGCTTTTGTACTTTCCTTTACTGAGGCGCTACAGAACGAGCTTAAAGATAAGAACATAACTGTAACAGCACTGTGCCCGGGTCCAAGCGATACATATTTCTTTAAACGTGCTGAAGCTGAAAATACAAGGGCTGCAAACGGACCAATGTCTTCGCCGGAGGAAGTTGCCAGAGATGGTTATGCCGCTTTAATGAAAGGAGAGTCGCGTATAGTTCCGGGGATAATGAACAAAGTGCAGGCAGGTGCCTCTAATTTATTACCGGATAGTGCATTGGCTTCTACGATGCGTTACCAGATGGAAGAAATGCAGGAAGAAGACAGGAAAACACCGGAAAGTAAACTATAAACTATAGCAAAACAAAAAAGGGATCTTTAGCAGATCCCTTTTTCTTTGTTAAACATAAGACAACTAATGCCATCTGCTTAACTTACTCTTATTTATACGGATGCCCTTTTGGGCAGGTTATAGTTTCAGCCTAAAAAATTTTAGTAGGTGCTGCTGGCCAGCATAACAAGGGTACAATGGTGTAAAGCTTCTATGCCATTATCTTCAGCCAGTTGCTCTAATTCGCGGTTTTCGGTGCCCGGATTAAAAATAATGCGTTTCGGTTTCAGACCTATTATATAGTCGTACCAGACCGGCTGGTTCTGTGGGCCCACATAAAGCGTCACCGTATCCACATCATCTACCTTCTGGGTTTTATCTGTAATTATCTGGAGTCCTTCTACCGTTGCATTTTTAATACCAACCGGTACTACTTCGTGGCCGTGTTGTTTCAGGCGGTTAATGGCTTTATACGAATAGCGTGATGGATTATCAGAGGCTCCCAACACTACTGTCTTTTTCATAGTTATTACTTTAAGTAGAACAAAGTATATAGTTAGTTTACAGCTACTTTTATAGTTTAGTTTTAAATCAACTCTTTCTAAAGCCGGTGCAAAACTATAGTACGCGTTTCACCTTGGCTGCTATCATTTCCGCACAACGTTCGCCATCCATGGCAGCCGAAACAATACCACCGGCATAACCAGCGCCCTCGCCGCATGGGTAAAGATTCTTGATCGTAACGTGCTCCAGTGTTTCCTTGTCTCTTGGGATTCTGACAGGAGAGGAGGTCCGGCTTTCCACACCAACGATCTGGGCGTTGTTGCTCAGGTAGCCGCGCATTTTATTCCCAAATCCCTTAAAACCTTCGCACAAACGGTAAGCCATGTCTTCAGAGAAAAGTTCGTTCATATCTACAGATGCCAGACCTGGTTGGTACGACGTTTCGAGCAAAGATTTACTCACCTTTCCATTTGTAAAGTCCTGAAGTAACTGGGCCGGTGCAACCTGTGTGCCTCCTGCCATCTGGCAAGCCTTCTGTTCCAGGGCCTGCTGCATACGCAAACCGGCTAACGGACCGTACTTCTCAAGCTCCATATCCTCCAGTTCGATAGCTACTACAATACCGGAATTGGCAAATTTAGAATCGCGGCGGCTCGGCGACATACCATTCACCACCACCTCGCCGGGTGCTGTAGCCGACGGAACTATAAATCCGCCCGGGCACATACAGAAGGAGAAAATACCGCGCTGCCTGTTATTATAAACTGTTTGCTGCACCAGCGCATAAGAAGACGCTGGCAAAAATGGCCCGCGATCTTCGCATTTATACTGTATGCTATCTATCAGGCTTTGCTGATGCTCTACACGCACGCCCATGGCAAAAGGCTTGGCTTCTATAGTTACCCCGGAAGTGTGCAGCGTTTCAAAGATATCGCGGGCGCTGTGGCCAGTGGCAAGTATGACAGATTCGCCTATATATTCCTGTCCGTCCTGCGTCACAACGCCTTTCATCTCGCCTTGCTCCACTATAAAATTAGCTACGCGGGTATCAAAGTGAACTTCACCGCCGGCTTCGCGCACTGTTTCGCGCAAAGCTTCTATGATCTTAGGTAGTTTGTTGGTACCGATATGCGGATGCGCATCGAATAAAATATCCGGCGTTGCGCCGTGCTGTACAAATATCTGGAGGATACGGAGCAGGTCGCCGCGCTTTTTAGAACGGGTATATAGTTTGCCATCTGAGTAAGTTCCGGCTCCGCCTTCGCCAAAGCAGTAATTGGAATCAGGGTTTACAATGTGTTCTTTGTTGATGGCTGCCAGATCGCGGCGGCGGCTTCTTACATCTTTGCCACGCTCCAGAACGATAGGCTTCAAGCCTAACTCAATGCAACGCAAGGCTGCAAACAAACCAGCTGGCCCGGCACCAACTATAACAACAGCTTTTTCTTTCGAAACGTCGCTGTAACTATAAACCGGGGAAATGATCTCAGTAGGAGGATTGTCTAAGTACAGATCGGCTTTTACGCGTACCAGCACCTGGCGGCCGCGGGCATCGATAGAGCGTTTTATACGGTGCAGGAATTTTACGTCTGCCGGGCTAAGCTTAGCGCTTTTAAGTAATTCGTGTTCTAGCTGAGCAGCATCAAAAGCCACTTCAGGAGCCAGTACCAGCTCCAGTTCTTTTTTTCTCATGTAACGCAGGTAAGGTAGTTAACCTTAAACTATTTAATTGATTGCTAAATGGCTGGATGGTTAAATGGTTAAAAAATACATCCAGCTATAGTTTGACGATAACAATACAAAGGTAATGCTAATTCAATTTATAATAAAAAAGACCTCACAGATCCGGTAAATACTATGAGGTCAGTTATATAAATTTTTGTCATCTCGACGATAGGAGAGATCTATCTCAACTATAAGCTGTATAAGATTTCTCGCTTTGGCTCGAAATGACAAATAAAGAGATTAACAATTAGATCTTCAACAATTTAACAATCAGCAATTAACAATTAAATATCCCCGTTCAGCACTTTATCTACCCAGCCTTTGCCCCATTCTTCGGTTTCCTGTTCCGTGAACAGCTCGGGGTAGAAAATGCGTTTCTGGAATTTTGGAGGCAGGTATTTCATCCAGTTCGTCCCGCCGGTTGCTGCTATAACATCAGGGTCGCGCTGCAGGTAACGTACCGCCGATTTATAGTGCATCAATGGCCAGTTCACGTTTACGTTGCTGTCCAGGTCACGCATCTGGTTTTTTAGCCTTTCGTTCTGCTGTTCGGCTTCCGGCAGGCGCTTATAAACGCTCCATACATTCTTGTCCTGGTACTCCTTCGCAAACTCAATGAGTTGTTTGGTATATTTCTCTTCGAAGCGGATCAGGGTAAGTGTTTTAGCACCCGAAGCCACTTCTGTAGCTCCTTCTTTCCAGTAAATGCAGCCGATCATTTCTTCCTGGGTGCTCTGTAAACCAAGCACCGAGCGCTTATCTTTCGCCACCAGGTTACGCAGGTCTGTAGAGGCAATCTCAATCAAACGGTACTGCGCCGACTGGAAACCACTGGCAGGCATCAGGGCCATCCGAAACTGCAGAAATTGCTTCGGATCCATACCATCTACCATCACATCAAACGAATTTATCAGGTTATCGAAATACCGGTTGATGCGCTTCAAGCGTTTAGTTAATATCTCAGCTGTAATCGCTTTGTCTTCACCTATTTGACGATACTCTTCCAGGCAAAGCTTAAAGTAAAGCTCTGTGATCTGGTGATACATGATAAAAATCTTTTCGTCTGGAATATTGGTGCGCGGGTTCTGCAGACTTAGCAGCGTATCCAGGTGAATATAATCCCAGTAGTTAATAAAATCGGTGTGGTAGAGTCCTTCCAGGTAAGCAGCCAGATCCTGGCCCAAAGGCACATACTTTTCTTCCAGCCGCTTTAGTTGCTCAAGCACTTCCGGTTTAAAGTTGTAGTCCATAGTTGGTTTGTTTGGTGAGATGCTCATTTACTGTGCAAAGTAAGAAAAACTATAGTTTGGTACATGGCAATTCTGAAATATTATAACGCCTATAGTTTATTTTACGCCAGCTGCCGGTAATTAAACTATAATTAAACTAGAGTTAGGCCTTTAATAGCTGCTCCTAACTATAGTTTAAGCCCATTAAACCAGATTTTATAGAGCAGGTCGTGTAATTGGTATAGCTAAAAAGCTGATTGGTAGAAATATGCCTAATTTATAGTTTGCTTGCTGAAATACTGGGAGTTTATTCATAAATTTGGTTTTCACGATATTTTAGTAAGACGCTTACCTGTTATGGCCGAAAAAAGCAGTGTTTTTGATATGATTGGTCCCGTTATGATCGGTCCGTCCAGTTCGCATACAGCCGGTGTGGTTCGTATTGCCAGAGCTGCCATCCGCATTCTTGGCGCAGCTCCCGAAGAAGCCATCATCACCTTTTATAATTCCTTTGCCCGCACCTACGAAGGCCACGGCAGCGACCGTGCTATAGTTGCAGGTTTGCTTGATTTTAAAACCGATGATAAACGCATAAAAGAAGCCTTTGACCATGCTAAAGAGCGTGGCCTGAAATATACGTTCAAGTCTGTTGGCAATGCCTCGACCATGCACCCGAACACCATTAAACTTAACCTGAAAGCACAGGGCCGTGAGGTAGAAGTGGTAGGCCAGAGCCGAGGAGGTGGTGTGATACAGATTGTGGAAGTAGATGGTTTTACAGCCAGTTTCTCAGCTAACCTGCACACGCTGATTATAGATGCCGATGATAAGACAGGCAGTATTGCATTCATAGCCTCTGTTATTGCTCACGACGACTGTAACATTGCCACCATGAGTGTATCCAGAAAAGGCAAAAATGAAATGGCCCGCCAGTTTATAGAAATGGACTCGGGCATAAAACCAATAACCCTGGAATACCTGAAACAATTGAGCTGGGTGAAGCACGTGATCTATATTCCGAACATTGATCTATAACCGACCCTTAATACCTAAACTATGAAGAAGAAATCTGTGAACCTGCTTTTAGCAGCTGCGCTGGGCTCGTTATTGTTCTCTGCGCCTGCTTTTGCCCAGGATAACCCCGGCAATGGTGGCTGGACGCTGACTGAAGCGATCGAATACGCCCAGAAAAATAACCTGCAGGTAAAGCAAACCCGCGTAGGTCGCGACCTGAACGCCATTGACCTGAAACAAGCCCGTTACGACCGACTGCCTGACTTAAATGGAGGTGGCGGCTATAGTTTCAATGCGGGTTCGTACCAAAACCCGGTAGACTTTAGCCTAAGCACCGAGAACTCCCAGACAGCAAACTTCCAGGCCAGCTCAAACCTACCGTTGTTCATGGGCTTTCAGCAGACAAACCTGATCAAGCAGTATGGTCTTGACCTGCAGGCAAGCGAGCAGGATATTCTGGCAATACAAAACGATATTACACTGCAGGTTATCACGTCTTACTTAAACGTTTTGTTTTCGGAAGAGCTGATTAAAACGGCCGAACTACAGCGCAGCACATCTCAGAAACAACTCGACAGAACCCGCTTACTTTATAAAGCAGGTAGTGTAGCCGAAATTGCGGTGCTTGACCTGGAATCTCAATTGGCTACGGATGAGCTGGATATCATTAATGCACAGAACCAGCGCGATATAGCCCGTTTATCGCTGATACAACTGCTTAACCTTGAGAATGAGCAGGCCCGTACCTTTGAAATCATTATACCAGATGTGCCGGAACCTGATGAAGCCCCGGTTGTTGCTAACCCAACTATGGTGTATGATATTGCGGCACAAACACAGCCAGGCGTAAAAGCGGCAGACTTCAGGGTGCTAAGCGCAGACAAAGCCCTGGATGTTGCCAGGGGAGCATATTACCCAAGAGTAAGTCTGGGAGCTGGATTTAGTACCCGTTACATTAAAGGTGGCCAGCGTCTGATCAGTGTCGAAACTATATCAGGAAGGAATCCGCAAACATTTTACCTGGGGCAAACAGGAGATGCTGCCCAGACCTACTACCTGCCATTCTCTGTTGAGAAAGGTGTTTTTGAGACAAGCAATATAGTTGATCAGTTTCAGGATAACGTCAACAAATATGTAGGCATAAATCTTAGCATACCGGTTTTCAATGGTTTCCTGGCCCGTAACAATGTACAGCGCGCTAAACTTGGCCAGCAGAATGCTAAACTGAATGCCGATATAGAGCGCAACCAGCTTCGCCAGACAATTGAGCAGGCGTATGTGGATGCACTTGCCGCACAACGTAAATATGCAGCAGCCAAGCAACAGGTAACAGCCCTCGAGAAGAACTATAAGAATGCGGAGCTACGCCTCAACAGTGGTGTTATCAATACCGTGGACTTTTTTGTGATCACGAATAACTACCGCACAGCCCAATCAAATTTAATTCAAGCCAAATACGAGTATACTTTTAAACTTAAGGTACTGGACTTTTACCAGGGGAAAGAAATCACTTTATAATCAACCATGGCAGCTAAAAAATCTAAAAGACTCATTCCAATTTTAATTACTGTATTAGTTGTAGCTATAGTTCTTATAGTTGTAGCCAAAAAAGCCGGCTGGATAGGAAAAGAAGATGGAACTGAAGTATTGCTGTCTGAGGCTAAAAAGGCAGAGATCGTAGAAAAAGTGAGTGCATCCGGTAAAGTGCAGCCGGAAACTGAAGTGAAGATAAGCCCGGACGTATCAGGAGAGATCATCGAACTGAACGTGGAAGAAGGCGACTCAGTGGTGAAAGGCCAGTTGTTGCTTCGTATCCGCCCTGATAACTATCAGTCGTTTGTAGATGCGCAACAGGCAACCGTAAATTCATCCAGAGCGCAGTTATCGCAATCTAAAGCTAGATTGGCGCAAGCACAGGCCAACCAGGTACAGGTTAAGCAGGCGTATGAGCGTAACAAGAAGCTGTTTGACCAGAAGGTGATCTCTGAAGCAGAGTATGAGCAAAGCCGCGCCAGCTACAATGCCGGCCTTCAGGAAATTGAATCGTTGAAGCAAAGCATCCGTGCAGCTGAATTTGGTGTGCAGAATGCACAGGCCTCTTTAAAAGACGCCCGTGAAAACCTGAACAAAACAACCATTTATGCGCCTGTAAGCGGAACTGTCTCTAAACTGAACGTAGAGCGTGGCGAGCGTGTGGTTGGTACATCGCAGATGGCCGGTACTGAAATTATGCGTATTGCCAACCTGAACAACATGGAAGTGCGCGTAAATGTGAACGAGAACGACATCATTCGTGTACACATGGGCGACTCTGTTATAGTTGAAGTTGACTCTTACACCACCCGCGACGAGAAGTTTAAAGGTATAGTTACAGCCATCGCCAACACGGCAAAAGATGCAACTACACTGGAGGCAGTAACCGAATTTGAAGTTCGCATACGCCTGATAAACGAATCGTACAACCACCTTTCTAAGAACAACCGTTTCCCTTTCCGACCGGGCATGACGGCATCGGTTGACATCATTACAGAGCGTAAAAGCAACGTATTATCAGTTCCTTTGTCGGCGGTGACTACCCGTGCTGATGAGAAGAAAAAAGAAACGGCAAATGCTGGCAATCCGGCTAAAGAAAGCGAAGAAGATCAGGAAAAACGTGCGCAGGTCAAGGTGGATGAGATCGTATTTGTGTACGATGCTGCATCTAACACCGTAAAAGCGCAGAAAGTAAAGACCGGCATCAGTGATTTTGATAACATCGAAATTATCAGTGGTATTAAAGCTGGCCAGAAAGTAGTGTCTGGCCCGTTCAGAGCTGTATCTAAAACATTGAAAGATGGCAGCAAAGTAGTAGTAAAAGATGCTAAATCTATCAGCAAAGCAAAAGCTGAGGATGAGGAGAAAGAAGAAAACGAAGAATAGACTTGGAAAAAATAGCCGTTATAGGAGGGGGAAGTTGGGCAACAGCGATTGTTAAGATACTCTCCGAAAACAAATCGCAGGTACATTGGTGGATGCGCAACAAAAACGATGTGCAGCACCTGGTAAACTATAAGCACAACCCACGCTATCTGAGTGGGGTGCAGTTCGACCTGAACTATGTAAAACCGAACTCTGATATTCAGGCGGTAGTGGCTGCTGCCGATTGGGTGGTACTTGCTGTGCCGGCCGCTTTTGTGCAGGAAGCTGTAGCCGAGTTACCGGAAGATGCGCTTCAGGGCAAAGTCATAGTTTCGGCTATCAAAGGTATGATCCCGGAAGAGAACATCCTGATAACGGACTATGTGGAGCAACGTTTTAATGTGCCGAACACCCACCAATTAATAATTGCAGGGCCGTGCCACGCCGAAGAAGTTGCACTCGAAAAGCAGTCTTACTTAACTATAGGCTCGCACGACATTAGCACCGCCGAACGTTTCTGTGAGCTGCTTCGCAACCGCTATGTTAAAGCAAACCCGCTCGACGACCTGGATGGTATTGAGTACTGCGCGGTAATGAAGAACATTATTGCTTTGGCTTGCGGTATCGCCCGTGGGTTAAACTATGGCGATAACTTCCAGGCGGTGTTGGTATCAAATGCCATGTTCGAGATTGAGCGTTTCCTGGATGCCATTATGCCAATGCACCGTGCCTTGAGTGGTTCTGCTTACCTGGGTGATTTGCTGGTAACTTCTTATTCACAGTTCAGCCGTAACCGCACATTTGGTAATATGATCGGCCATGGCTATTCAGTAAAATCTGCGCAGGTAGAGATGAACATGGTAGCCGAGGGTTACTACGCCGTGAAAAGCATTTACGAACTGAACAAGACTCTAAAGGTGGATATGCCTATTACCAACGCAGTCTACCTTATTCTGTATGAGAAGATATCGCCGGGTGTAGAGTTTGAGATTCTGAAGGAGAAGTTGAAGTAGGGAATAGTACTATATACATAGTGCAGATAAGCGTTTGTTATCGTTCAGCTGGTAGTTGTGCGTTATGCCGTTTGAGTACTCTAATAATTTGACCAACCAAAAGAGTAAATGGAAGACAATACAGAAGTAGAACCTCTAGAGAATAAAATAAATACCGTATCTGAAAATCTTTCAGACAAAATTAGCGCCCCTGTTGAGACAGCCATTATTACTCCAAAGCAAGGAATTGAAAATATAGAAGAACATCATGCTCGTCACGAAGGAATGAAAAACTGGAAATCTTACGTTTGGGAATTTGTGATGCTTTTTTTTGCTGTCTTCTTGGGTTTTTTAGCCCAGAACTTTTTAGAGCATAGGCTTGAAAAAGAAACAGGGAACCAATATGTACGGTCTATGATAGAAGATATTATCTCAGACTCTACAAAAATCAATCAAACCTTAGAATTCACCAAAAAACAACAATTAGCTTTAGACAGTTTATCGGCATTATTTGATAATCCACCTTACAGCGACAGCACAATTAAAACAATGTATATCTTAATGTTAAAGTATACAATGAATCAATCTAACGTCACATTAACCAAAAGAACGGTTTCTCAATTAAAAAATTCAGGAGGTATGAGATTAATATCCGACAAAATATCTGCTGATGAAATTACAAAGTACATTGAGGGCGCAGAAGATATAGAATCGCAAGGAGATTATTTTAAAAACATTGCATTAGGTGAAATTATAAAACTAAATAACCAAATTTTTTACTTAAAATATATCAAAGGAGTTGCACGAAAGGATATAGATAGTTTTATAATGAAGGCTCCTGTTAAATTAGCAAACAATAATGAAGATTTGTTAATAGAATATAGCAACCTGGTATTCTTCACATCTGGGCTATTAATAAATTATAATAATAAATTAACCAACTTTAAAGCCGGAATTCCTAGAACAATAGAAATTTTAAAAAAAGAAAATCACATAGAATAAAGAAGCACGAACGCACAACAAGGGATTTGGCTTTATTGGGCAGGATGTTGTTAACTTCGGCTGATGTTTTTCAAATATCCCAACAACGCCAAACACTGATCGTTAATCTTGAAGTTAAAACTATAGCTGCCTCAATTTTATATTCTTGCTTTCTATACAACTATAACATCCCACTCTAACACATAGATACAAATGAAAAAGGTAACAGGTATTGGTGGCATTTTCTTTAAATGCGAAGACCCAAATAAAATGAGAGCGTGGTATCAGACACATCTCGGGTTAAATACCAACGATTACGGAGCTGTTTTTGAATGGCGCCAGGGTGCTGACGAGACAAAGAAAGGATTTACACAGTGGAGCCCGTTTCCTGACTCAACCAATTATTTTGAGCCCTCTACAAGGGAGTTCATGATAAATTACCGTGTAGAGAATATAGAAGCACTTGTAGAACAACTGCAACAGGAGGGTGTTACGATACTGGATAAGATCGAGACATACGACTATGGCAAGTTCGTGCATATTGTAGATGTGGAAGGTAACAAAATAGAACTATGGGAGCCTAACGACATAGCTTACGAAAAGTTAGGCGAGCAAATTGGGGCGAAAACCACAAAATAACTATCATCTCCAAATAGTTGCGACTTCTGTAACTAACTACCCAACACAAGGCCCCGAATAAGGGCAAAAACACCTGAAAACATCAGGTGTTTTTTTGTTTAACTATAACTGATGTTATAACTATAATTTATTTTGATTTTTTAGCATTCAGGGATATACGGCGGATTAAAATATTGTCTAATTTTCCGGCACTATTCAACTCTAAGCCAAACACTTTATGAAAAAACTATTACTCCTTTCCCTTCTTGGATTAGGTAGCTTTTACAACGCAAATGCCCAGGATGCTGACTCTACTAAAGTAGCTCCACCAATAGTTGAAGATGTTTCTGACTATAAGCCTGTTCGCTTTTTGTTAGGCGCTGCTTTTGAATTCGGTGGCGACGAGGTAGGTACGGTAACATTCACCAACGGCGACGAGCAATCTATTAATGCAGGGCAGGGTATAGCCATAGCGGTAGGTGCTGAGTTTCAGTTCAGAAAACTCGAGCAACTGCGCTTACGGGCAACAATTGGTTACAAGTATGTCACCACCGCAGCCGATAACGCTCACATCAGGCTAACACGCGTGCCATTGCACCTTACAGCAAACTGGATGGCTACCGAAAAAATCAGGCTGGGTGCTGGTGTTGTTAAGCATCAGGCAATAAAATTAAACACCGATGGCTTAAGCGAAAACATGGAGTTTGATGGGAGCACCGGAGCCATTTTTGAATTTGCATACAGCGGTTTCGGTATTTCGTATACCATTATGGAGTATACAGACCAGGCAAACAACTCGTATGCAGCAAATGCAATTGGTTTTACTATAAGCGGCGTATTACCAAAACGTAAATAACCGACTCAGATTCCCGTAAACTCCTGCTGCTGTAATTGTACACGTAAAGAACGTAGGCCAATTACTGTTGCAGGAGTTTTTTTAATGAAAGGTATGATCAAAGTAGTTTGTGCTATTATAGAAAACGAAGGCACGGTATTGATAACCCAACGCAGTAGCAGGATGGCGCAACCACTGCTCTGGGAGTTTCCGGGTGGTAAGGTAGAAGTTGGCGAGTCAGAAGTAGAAGCCCTGATACGGGAAATACAGGAAGAACTTAACCTGCTTATAGTTCCTCGCGAACGCCTGACACCTGTATTACATTACTATAGTTCAAGAGCAATTGAACTGATTCCTTATACCTGTAGTTTGCAGAACGGGAATATTTTGCTGGCAGAACACCAGGCCTATAGTTGGGCAAGCTTAGATGTATTAGCAAACTATAGTTGGTGCCCTGCAGATATCCCCATCGTTGAAGAATATTTGCACCTGAAAAGAAGCCAACTATAGAACTGCTTTTCAGGGAATCAGTAAATTTGCACTATGATAAAACTCCCGGTCACCTTCGAGACGCGCATGCAGCGATTGTTAGGTGAAAACTACTCCAAATTCCAACAGTCACTGCAGCAAGCCCCCCCAGTAAGTATCCGGGTAAACCGGAATAAATTTCAAAACACAGTTAAATTCCCCCAGGTCCCCTGGACCGACTCCGGTTATTATTTAGCCGAACGCCCTTCCTTTACCTTAGACCCACTATTACACGCAGGCGCATACTATGTGCAGGAAGCCAGCTCCATGTTCCTGGAGCAGGTCCTCAAGCAAACTATAAACCTGGACCTGCCACTGCATGTGCTGGACCTTTGCGGTGCACCCGGCGGAAAATCCACACATTTGGCCAGCCTGATCTCGAAAGATAGTTTACTGGTTTCGAATGAGGTGATTAAAAGTCGCGCAACTATTCTGGCTGAGAATATTGCCAAGTGGGGTACCGGCAACGTGCTGGTAACCAGCAACGACCCGCGTGATTTTGGTAGATTATCCGAGTTTTTCGATGTAATGGTGATCGATGCGCCTTGTAGCGGCGAAGGCATGTTCCGGAAAGATCCTCAAGCTGTAGGAGAGTGGTCGGAAGAGAATGTAGTGCTTTGTGCCCGACGACAACAACGCATTTTAGCAGATACCTGGGAAGCCCTGAAACCTGGCGGCATCCTGATCTACAGCACCTGTACCTGGAACGAAGCCGAAAACGAAGAAAATATGGCCTGGCTGGCCGGTCAGGAAAATGCGGAAAGCATTAAACTGAAATTTGATGATTGCCTGGGAATTGTACGCTCCGAATTACAAGGTGTGGAGGGCTACCGCTTTTACCCACATGCCGTGCAAGGCGAAGGCTTCTTTTTAGCCGTGATGCGCAAAGCCGGCGAAGCAGAAGAAGAGAACTATAGTTCAGGCAAAAAGAAGAAATATAAACTTCAGGAAGCCGGCAAGAAAGAAAAAGCGTTGGTACAGGACTGGCTTCAGCATCCGGAAAATTTAGCCTGGATACAGCACAACGAGACCATCTTTACCTTACCTGAGAATTTGTTTGAAGCTGCCGACGAAGTTTACCAGAAACTATACGTGATCTATGGCGGCACACAGGTAGCAGAAGTAGCTGGCAAAAAAGTAAAACCACTCCAACAACTGGCCTTATCGCAACATCTGAACAAAGAAGCATTTAATAGCATCGAACTGAACCTTGAAAAGGCAATTCGCTACTTACGCAAAGAAGACATAAACCTAGGGAGCCACGGTACTGACTGGGTATTGCTACAATACAATAGTATGCCGTTGGGCTGGGCAAAACAGATAGGCAACCGTATTAATAACTACTACCCAAAAGAATGGCGCATCCGCATGGACCTGCCGGCTTTGCTGCCTGAGAAGTCTGTACTGGAGTAAACTATAGCTGTCATTCCGAACTTCAATTGTCATCTCGACGAAAGGAGAGATCTATATAGAATATGTATTAGATTTCTCACGTTGTTCGAAATGACAGTAATATTATAAAACATAAAAGCCGATGCAGTTTATAGTTGTCCCGGCTTTTATGTTTTATAATAAGGTTAACTTTCTAACCTTCTAACTTCCCAACTTTCTAACTAAAAGTCTATTCTACAAACAGCACCAATCCTTTCAGATACTCGCCTTCCGGGTGGAAAATGGAGATCGGGTGATCGGCAGGCTGGGAGAGGTGGTGCATCACTTTTATGTTACGACCAGCTTCAATAGCTGCAGCCATTACGGTATTATTAAACAGGTATTTATCTACAACCTGCGAGCATGAAAAAGTGAACAGGATACCGCCCGGTTTTATCTTTTTCATAGCCTCAGCGTTCAGGCGCTTATAACCCATCACAGCATTGTGGCGCACTTTCTGGCTCTTGGCAAAAGCAGGTGGGTCTAGCACGATTACATCATACAGGTCTTCCTTGCCTTTCAGGAAATCAAACGTGTCCACCGCAAATGCTTCGTGGCGGTCTGGGGCATTGCTCAGGTCGCCGTTCTTTATAGTTAGCTCAATCGCCTTTTTAGAAACATCAACCGAATGCACCAGTTCGGCACCAACATTTAAAGCATAAACTGAGAAGCCGCCTGTGTAGCAGAATGTATTCAGTACAGATTTACCTTTAGAATAACGGGCCAGCAGATCACGGTTCTCGCGTTGGTCTATAAAGAAGCCGGTTTTCTGGCCGCTTTCCCAGTCAATAAAGAACTTGTTGCCATTTTCGGTAACCACTACGCCACCTTCCGATTTGCCGAACAAATATCCGTTAACAGCACCCGGCACTGACTTTTGCGGAAGTGATTCAGCACTTTTATCATACACGGCACGCAGCTTAGAACCGTAAATTTCCTGCAACGCTTTGGTCACAAATTCGCGCACGTTATACATGCCCAGCGAGTGTGTCTGTACTACAGCTGTATCTTTGTACATGTCAACTATAAGGCCCGGCACGCCATCGCCTTCCGCGTAGATCAGTCGGTAAACATCTGTTTCAGGATTATCAATTAAGCCTAACCGGTTGCGGTAATCATATGCCTGTTGCACTTTGCTTTTCCAGAAACTATAGTCTGGCTCTACCTGCTCAAAAGAAAAAATACGAACGGCAATTGAACCCAGGCCGTAATGGCCCATTCCCAGGAACTCACGCTTGCTGGAGTAAACCTCTACAATTTCGCCTTCTTCAGGATCGCCGTCTGCTTTGCGGATCGCGCCCGAAAAAACCCATGGGTGTAAACGTTTAAGCGAGTTCTCCTTGCCTGGAGCCAGGTATAATTTTATAAAAGACATATTGATTGCTGGTTGTTAAATAACTCTGATCTATAGTTTCAGAAAACAAAACTATAAACAAGGTGCAAAGGTAGGTAATTCAATTTTTACAGTTATACCAGCAGAAAAAAAAGCAATGAACAAATATCAATCAATCTTCAATAAACCTAACTCGGTCAGCTGATGGTATAGTTTCTGAACAGGCAGGCCCACCACATTAAAGTAAGAACCCTCAATTCGCTCAATGCCTATTTTGCCGATCCACTCCTGGATGCCGTAAGCACCGGCCTTGTCGTATGGCTTATAGTTGGTAATATAATAGTCGATCTCCTGGTGGCTCAGTTCTTTGAAGTACACCTTGGTGGTATCATGAAAAACGGTCTTGCTTTCGCGGGTAAGGATGCAAACGCCTGTAATAACCTCATGATGGGTACCGGAAAGAGAGCGGAGCATATCGTAGGCCTGCTCGTAATCTGCAGGTTTGTTCAGTACCTGATCGCCAAGGCAAACAATTGTATCAGCTGTAAGCAGGATTTGGTCTTCCAGGTCCTCTAAGTACTGATCTGCCTTATGAGAAGCCAAGAATTCAGCTACCTGTTCACGTTTCAGTTCAGCCGGAAAATCTTCGTGCACTTCCTTTATTTTCACCTCGAACGTTAACCCTAGGCCGGTAAGCAATTCTTTGCGGCGCGGCGAATTAGAGGCAAGCAGCAGGGGCCGAGATAAATTCATCTTCTTTTATGGAGCTAAATAAAAATCCACAGATAACTTTCGGGTAAAAGAAGGTAGACTTCTGGGGCATGATCGCGCCACTATAGCAAACTTTTTTTACCTGTTCCATCGACACTTCGTTTGTAATAAGCGCAAGCCGTGAAGCATTGGTGTCAACCTGGCGGATGCATGTTGTAAAATTACGTTCATAGCTCAGGCGGCTATAGTTACGCTGCACTTCCGGGTCTATTCCTAACACGCATTGGAAAATAAAATAATGCATCACTGTCAGGTCAAGGTCTTTCACTTCCTGCGGCACTTCCCAGTCTATCAGGTGGTGCATCTCCGGTTTCAGACGCAGTTTGTAGGCATTCCCCGACAAGTACAAACCAAAGGCCCATTTCTTGCCAACTATAACTTCGTTCAGCTCAACAGGGTCTTCTTTCGGGATGATCGTAAAAAACTCGCCCAGTCGTTGCAGAAACTCCTCATCCGACATGTCGATCTGCTGCAGCACGCGGTGTGTCGGTAAAATGCGCAGGTCATCCGACTCGGTATTGGTCAGGTACATTAAATGGTAATTGTACGCTTCGAAACCGGTATGTGACGGGTTTTGCGCCATCATGCGTTTGCGGTATTCCAGCGAGCCTTCGTAGCGGTGATGCCCATCTGCCAGCAACACCTGTTTATCACGCAGCACATCCATAAACTTCTGAATCACATCATGGTCGTGTATCACAGCAAGTACATCGCGCACGCCCTGGTAATCTTCCGTTTCATAAATCGGTGACTTAATACTCTCATCCATGTACTGCTCCAGGGCAAATTCCGGGTCAGTATACAAGCCATGCGTAGCGCTGCTGTTCAGCTCGGTTTTAGCAAGCAGGTCTATTCTGTCGTTTACCGCACTGGGAATGGTATTTTCATGACGAAGCAGAACACGTTCATTCCAGTCGTAGGCTTTTATGTGGCAGATAAATCCTTTGCGGCAATATTCCTTTTGCTCACCCGACAGCTTAAAATACTGGTAGTATACATAAATACCCGGCAGCGCATCCTGTACTATAATGCCACGCTCTTTCCAGTGCTGCAGCAAGGCAGCAGCTTCGTCGGCGGGCTGTGTGCCAAGCGGAACAGAAAGATGGATGCTGTTATACGGATTGCGATATAAAGTTTCGCGCTGCTTTGCCGATACTACATCAAAAAGGGGAGAGGTTAGCTCTTCAATTGGTTGATTCAGTAAGTGGCTGTAGCGCCAGGCTTTTAAGGGTAATATCTCTGCCATTTTGTTGGGGAGGTGGTGAGTAAATTTTGCTGTGAATTTGCCTTATACCTTACGGGGCCAGTCTTTTTATGTGCCACTGATTTTCCTGCAACTCATACACGATACGATCATGCAGTCGGTTCGGACGTCCCTGCCAGAACTCTACCCGGTCAGGTTCCAGCAGGTAACCGCCCCAATGTTCGGGCCTGGGAATAACAGGCAGATCGCCGAATCGTTTTGTATAGTCTGCGTCTGCTGCTTCCAGTTCTTCGCGGCTGCTTATAGGCTGGCTTTGCGGTGAGGCCCAGGCCCCGATCTGGCTGCCAACCGGCCTGCTATGGAAATAGGAATCCGATATCGCAGCCGACACTTTTTTGATGGTTCCTTCCACGCGTACCTGGCGCTCCAGTTCGGGCCAGAAAAAAGTGAACGAAGCAAAAGGATTTACCTGCAGGTCATGACCCTTACGGCTAGCATAGTTTGTGAAGAATATAAAACCGTCCGTGGTCACATCTTTTAGTAACACCACACGGGCCGATGGTCTTCCGGAGCTGTTTACCGTAGAAAGCACCATGGCAGTAGGCTCATTTACTTCAGCGGCTATAGTTTCATCCATCCATGACTTAAACTGAGTTATAGGATCTTTGGCTACAGATGCCTCGCTAAGCGACTCCATAGCATAATTCTTGCGGATAGCGGCAATGTTTGGTAACAGGGACATAGGCTTGTTCGGTTTGTCCAAATTTAAAAAAAATATCCGCTGCCATAACAATTAAGTTACAATATGGCTTAATATCTGGCACTGTAGAAGCTTTCCGTACCTTAAACTATAAATATGCGTAGTGCAAACTTTGCTACTATAGTGTATACATCACGTAATAAAACTACACACTGGCTGTAACTCTACACAGGGCAGAAAGAGTACAACAAAATACTTAAAACTGACTTAATGAAGATGGAAGAAGAAAGGTTGGTAAAACCTCAGAGCGGGAGTATACTTATATCCGAACCTTACCAGGGCGACCCTAATTTCGAACGCTCGGTGGTACTGCTTTGTAATCATAACGAAGCAGAAGGAACATTTGGCCTGGTGCTTAACAAGCTCTCCGATATGAAACTATCGGATGTGGTGGATATATATAACGATACATTTGACGTTACTTTAGGCATTGGCGGACCTGTGCAATTCAATACCCTGCATTATCTGCATCGCATACCTGATCTGCCGCAGGCTGTAAAACTGGGTGAGGACCTTTACTGGGGTGGTGATTTTGAAATGCTCCGTACCATGATCGGCTCAGGCTTAGTCACTTCTGATGATGTTCGTTTCTTTTTAGGTTATTCTGGCTGGACGGCAGGGCAACTACAGGAAGAAATTGATAAAAATGTTTGGATCGTGAATAACAATGCTGTGAATAAATTGTTTAATTTAGAGGCAGATACTCTATGGCGAAGCATCCTGCGCCAGATGGGGGGCAAGTATAAGGTCTTATCGAATTATCCGGTAGACCCGCGCCTGAACTAATGCTATTACGTTATTAATATATCCGTAATCATGACTACAGAAAATAAGGATCTGGACACTACCGGAGCTGAGGTTAACCAACCTGAGAATCAAAATGCAGCAGATGAGCAGAAGCAACAGCCTGAATCGCCGCAAAGTATAGTTGACAAACGTCTGGCTGAAATAAATGCCGGCAAACAGGGCGAAGAAACCGGTGACAAGGGAGTTCCAAAAGAGGAGCAGCCTGAAGTAGCACCGGATCTTAAAACAGAAGATGAAGCTGCTGCCTCAGAAGAGATAACAGAAATATTTGCTGAAGCGAACACAGGCACTACTGATGTAGAAGAAACAGCTTCTCAAAGCACTGATACACCTTCAGGTGATATACAGGAACAATCTGCTGCCGAAATAACTCCGGAAGTACCTGCTGCAGAACCGCAGCCAGCCATACATGCAGATCATGATGACGAAGAACTGGACGAAGAAGATCATACAGATTACAGCCAGTTACCTTTAGAAGAATTACGCGCCGCACTGGCCACTACACTAAAGAGCTCTGATGCCCGTAAAAAGCACAGAATTATAAACGAAATTCAGCGCAATTACGATCTCCGCTTCCAGGCTGAAAAAGCTGAAGCTTTAGACCGTTTTAAGCAGGAGGGGGGCACAGACGAAGATTTCGAATACCATACCTCTCCCGAGCATCAGGACCTGGAAAAATTACTGACCGCTTACCGCGATGCCCGTCATCAGGAGCGCCAGCAAACAGAAGAGAACCGTAACCGCAACCTGGAACGCAAACAGGAATTGCTAGCCCGCCTGCGTGAGTTGGTTGAGTCTGCTGAAACAAAAAGCAGTACAGACGAATTAAAAAAAATACAGTCGGAGTGGAAAAGCATTGGCCCGGTACAAGCCGGAGCAGCGCAGCAACTATGGGATTCGTACCACGCGCTGCTGGATATTTTCTACAACAACCGCAGTATATTTTACGAACTGAAAGAGCTTGACCGCAAACGTAACCTGGATGCAAAACTACTGCTGATAGATCGTGCCGAAGCACTGGAAAACGAGCAAACTATAAATAAAGCGCTGGAGGAACTACGCCACCTGCACGAAGAATGGAAAAACATAGGGCCGGTACCAAACGACCAACGCGACCCGATCTGGGAACGTTTTATACAGGCATCCGAAAAAGTACATACCCGCCGTAAGGCTTACCAGGAAGAGCGCAAAGGCGTTGAAATGCAAAACCTGGAAAAGAAACGCGCTTTACTTGAGAGATTGCAGGCATACCAGGGCTTTAACACCGATCGCATAAACGAATGGCGCGATAAGACTGACGAAATTCAGAAACTGAAAGAAGAATGGGATGCAGCCGGGTTGGTACCGAAAGAATATGCTGAAGAAGTAAATAAAAATTTCTGGGGCAACTATAAAGCTTTCTTCCAGCACAAAAACCAGTTCTTTAAAGGGCTTGATGAGCAGAAAATGCAAAACCTGCGCATGAAGACCGAACTATGCGAGCAAGCGGAAAGCCTGAAGGACAGCAATGACTGGAATGCTACCAAAGAAAAACTGATACAGCTTCAGAAAAAATGGAAAACGATCGGTCGTGTTCCGGACAAGTATTCAGATAAGATCTGGCAACGTTTCAGAAGTGCCTGTAACGAGTTCTTTGACCGTAAGCAGGCGCAGGAGCAAAGCCGTACCGCTGAACTGGAGAAGCTATCGTCTGAAAAGATGGAGCTGACTGACAGGATCTCTGAAAAGATATCCCAACCTACAGAACCAGCTTCTATGGAAGAGTATGAGCAGTTTGTGAGCCAGTGGAGAGCCTTGGATCAGAACACCCAGCGCAGTAGCCCGAAAGTAGAAGAAAAGTTTATCTCCCTTATGGAAAGTTACCTGGAGCGCGTGCCTGGCCTTAGCCTGGAAGAGCGAACTGAAATGGTGGTGAAACTACAGGTAGAGCGCTTGAAAAACAGCCCGGATGCTGCTCAGAAATTACAGCATAAAGAGCAAAACATTCGCCGTGAGATTACACAGCTGCAGAACGACATACAGACCTTGCGTACCAACATCGAGTTCTTTGCCCGTTCTAAAAATGCCGATAAATTACGCGAGGAATACGAAGGACGCATTGCAGATGCACAACACCGTATTGAGCAGCTGAATCGTCAGCTAAAGGCCTTCAGAGGATAAATTTTTATACCTGACATTCAAAACATTAGACAAAAGCTATAAAAAAAGTTGCGACGGGTATTTGCAGTTTTCAAAATAGAACATACCTTTGCAACGCTTTAGAACATTAAGGCACACCAGAGTAAGCCTCCATAGCTCAGCTGGTAGAGCAACTGACTTGTAATCAGTAGGTCGTTGGTTCGATTCCGACTGGGGGCTCACCC
>NZ_JAHWXQ010000008.1 GCF_019336435.1 Pontibacter populi
CCTTGCTGTTAAGGGTGCATCATGTTGTAAAGATAAGCACAACTTCTTTATAATGACATATATGTCATTATAAAGAATGCCACGTTTTTACAGCTTGCATCCCAGGATGGCAAGACTTAGAAACGAACAGCTCATCAAGGCCACGGCTGTACGCCTTAAGCGACTCAGAGAGCATAAAGGGGTGACGCTTGAAGCCTTCTTTCATGATACGGGTATCCACCTGGCACGGCTCGAGTCAGGACGGGCCAACATCACACTTTCTACCTTAGAAGCTGTTTGTCGCTACTTTGGAATCTCGCTAGCTGAGTTCTTTTCCGAAGGGTTTGAAGATGTAGCACCTGCAGGTGATGCATCGATGCTCTAACTGATCATCAAAGCTTACCTTGAACGATTGCCCATAGCTTTTAATGCAAGTGGTGCTTGCACAAATACCAATAACAGGCATATATACTTTGTTGACATGATTTTGACCTTCTTAAATCTTAATAGATAAAAAGGCGCTCAATTAAAGTATAATAAGAAGTCTTATAATTATTCTTATGTTAAATTGATTGTGTTAAAGATCGATTGGAAGAATTGTATATATCTTTTAACAAATCTCTTATTGTAAGGGTATGGTTATATGCATTCCGCTCTTACACCATTTTCATCAGCTTTTAAAGTCCATATCTTTGCATCTATACCATCATTGACTAGCTTTCTTCTAAAGAAATTAGCTTGTACTGCATCATGTGTACCCAATAGTACCTGAAAATCTAGATTTATGATGTAGTCTCGAAGAAGGTCAAAAACAGCAGCAGAATGAACTAAATCATGGTGTTGGGTTGGATCATCAAGTAAAAGGGCTTTCCATGAAGTCCATTCGTATTTCTTAGCCATTGCCAACATAAAAGTTAATTGCAAGTCTGTTAGTTGAGCTTCACTTGCAACATCAGCAACATCTATAAAACTCCCATCAAACTTAGTGCTGGCTTCTGCTAAGGTTTTGTTTCTCTTGCTGTAGCTGTTTAGCGATGTTTCAGCAAATCGAGGGTTAACAACGACACGCTTCAGTAGCGAACGCCACAGCGGATTAACTGACTCGACATATTTGTGAACTGTATCCTGTTGTATTTTTACATTTTCGAAGAGACTGTTCAGCGTTCCAATCCTTTGACTTAAAAAGTGATTCTTACTCTCACTATTTTTTAATAGCTCTTTGAGTTTGATCAGATATTCATCTTCATTGTCTGGATGTGCCTTTTCTTTAATTTCCTTATCTAAAATTTCAAAAGCCTCAGCTGCTTTCCAACGTGAGAGTTCTATTTCTAGAGTATTTGCAGACTTTCTCGCTTCAATTAGTTCATTTTGTCTTCGAAGCATTGAATTTTTACTCTCAATTAAGCTCTTTTTTGAAGGTTCGCCAAGCAATTCCATGGCTAGCCATTTCTCACTTATTACGTTCTGTTGACTGACAATATGAGATATAAAATTATTCTCAGAAATTATCTGCTGCTTTATTTTATCTATATTTTCTTGTAGTTCAGTCTGTTTTGATTTGATTCTTACATTTAATGTTTTAAGCTCATTTATTTCTGACTCCTTACTATCTATATCAATTAGAACTTTCTCTTTATTCTTATCGGAAATTCTAATCTGTATATTCTCAATCTTTTCTATTACATTCGATAACTTAAGACTGAAGTTATTGATACTAATTTGCATTGTATCAATCCGGCGCTCATATTCTCCCTTCAATAATACTAAATCTTTCAATTTTTCTGAGGGTAATACTTCACCTAATAAATCTCTCTCCCTATTGAGTTTTAACAAGGTGCCTCTGATATTATCACTTATAACTTTGTTTTGGGCAAGGGCATCATTAGGTGTTTTGCAGCTAGGAAACCGCGGTAAGATTTTTTCATTTATCAATGAATTAATACTTTTTATCTGTTCTTCGAAACGATTAAGTTCATTTAAAGTCTTATTAAGAAGAAGCATTTCTTCATTGTATTTGCTCTGTGTGTCCTCAAGATGCTTAGAAGCTTCTTTAGCCACTATAACTGCATCTGCTACTAAAGGGTTTATTGATGTAAGAGCATTTGAAATGCGTGTTTGAAGTTCTTTGGGAGAATACTCTGCAGCACAAACAGGGCAATCTTGTCTATTTTCAGGAATATTTGCAGCAATAACACTTACGGCACCTTGTATAGTATCAGAAACATCCTTTAGTTGTTTTAGAGACTTTTCACTAGCTTGAAACCTATTTTGTGCGTTTATTAACAGTGTTCGAACTTCACTAAGCCTCTCATTGCTAAGAGACTTTTGAATATTAAGTTCTGGAATGGTTGACTTGTTAAGTTCTTCAATAGATTCATGAAGTTTCTGCCATTCTTTATGAAGCTCTTCAAGATTAGTTAGTTCTCCTCTTTCATTTAAAGCCTTTTCAATTCCTTCATCTAAAAGCCTTCGTCTGTCCGAATGAGCCTTAGCTTCTTCTATTTTATCATTCAGTGATTTCAAGTTGTCTTTATCTGAAAGCAACTTAATGTTTAGTGATTCTATTTCTGTTTTAAACTGATCTCTTTCTAACTGACTGACTTCTTGCTGTACAAATAAGTCTATTATTTCACATAAAGCAGTAAGCGCAGTTTGAGCAAATGATAGATTTTGTTTATTAGTTTCATTTTCATTTGCAACTTTATGTTTCTCCTTTTCAAGGAACTTTTCCTCCTTATCCAGATTAAGGATTTTTTCCTGCTTACTACTTATATTTATTGAATTTGAATCATATAAGGGAATTAGATTTTCTAATTCAGTGTATTGTTCAATCTTTCTATCTAATTCCTTGATTTTCTGATCAATAATAGATTGTATGTGGCTTAATGAAGCACCTCCTGAAGAAGCGTTCTCAATGACGATGTGCACTTCTTCATTGAGAACTAAGGTAAAGTAGTGTTGAATTTGAGAGACAATGTCTTTAAATGGAATAAGCTTAGTATCTACAGCGAGTTTATTTCTTTTGTTTAAGAGATCCTGAAATTCAATAAGATTTTGTTTCGACTGTTCTAAATGAAGCTTTCTGATTTCCTCTTCTTTACGAGCGGCTTTAAGCACACTTATTCTTTTGCCAGATACTTGATTCAATTCCCTGCCAATAGAAATTCTGTCTAACATACTTCCTGCTTCCTCTGTACCTGCCCCTATGATCCAGTTTTTACCTCTTTGTTCCAGCAAATGAGTTAGTCTGAGTAGAAAAGGTATAGATTCTAAGCCATGATTTCTAAATAGTTCGTTATGGTCACCCTTCAATATGGGAATATTCCCTTTACGATACTCTACCTCGCAAAACTTACCATCTTCAAAGTCCAATCGAACATCTAAACCTGGTTGTTTCTCTCGAATTAAAGCACTTGGAGGATTTCCTAGGCGTTGAGTAGATCCTGTTAAAGCAAGTTCAATTGCTTCAAAAACGGTAGTTTTTCCTGTTCCATTGGGGGCCAACAAGATTGTGGCGCCATGTCCAAAATCAATCTCGATGTCCTTCCCGAACCTCCTTGCATTACTAATTGATATTTTCTGTAGATGCCGCATATCTAATTGCCGTTACTTGTAAACAACTCATCAACCAATTCTCCGCCAGTCAGATTGGACAAAAAAGCTACTTTCCATCGGTTCTGTTCTTTTGCATCAAACCAAATATGGTCAGAACTAGTGTCAAGTAGTGCATTATACAAGGGGTCTAATCCAATTAACTCTTGAGAAGTACTTTCTAGTCTACATAAGAAGGATCGATCCAACAACTCTTGAGGGGATTCATTTGGTCTTAGTACATACTTTCTACAAAACTGTTCAGTAGATTCAACCCTTAAGCAGCTTTCTAATGCAGTAGGTTCAGTAAAAGCTATGAATAAGTACAAATCTGAAGTTTCAGGATCCAGTAGAGAATCTTGAACCACAGACGTCCATTTAAGTGCTAGCTTCAGATCAGAGCTTGTCTTCAACTCTACTATTAGCAGAGTTTTCCAGGTGTTTAACATTGGGACTGCCGAATTTATACGTCTCTGGATCCTTATAACAGCTCTTTTAATAGCATCTTCACTTAAAATATTTTGTAGATCACAAGAGATTAGTGATGGGTCCTCAACTATATAGTGATCTTTAACTACTTCAAGTATTGCATTTTTGACTTCCTCTACTTTCATATTACCACTTTATTGATTGCCTCTTCTACTGAGTTATCACTCTGTTCTAAAAATGAATTCAAATAACTTCGTAATGGTTGTAGCTCTCCCCTTTTTATAAGCATTTTTAATTTCATATTATTGGTTACAAGCAACTTGGGAAGACTAGGGCTCGCTAAAGTCTTAGTTTGCACATTGCTACTCATCAAGTCTTCTTCATAAATATCATTAGGAGAGGACTCTATTTTAGAAAGAATAAGGACATCAGAAGACTCTTTTCCTATTAAGTCTAATATGCATTCATCGTGCATGGGACGTACTTTTCTCTTTTTTCCTGAAGGTCCGCTCCAACAACTCAACCCAATTGTATTGACGGATAAATTATCTTGTATTTTTTGCCAACAGCTTTTTTCATTTCCAAGGCAGACTGAAACTATTAGCAGTAGAAACAAGCCATCTGCAATCAAATTCGCAGTTTTTGCCCCTATTCTTAACTCTCCAGAAATATCCTCACCCTCTGCATATGGATGTAGAATCTTTTTGAATAAATTAAATTGTTCTATTCGTGAATTATCAAGTTTAGTCTTCCATAAATGCCACTGCAGTTCGACGGCGTTGCGTATTTCAGTGGAACCCATTTCATCTAGTCCTCTTTCGACATTGTCTACAACTAGTTTCCAGGTTTTGGCTGTCATCTCATCTTTCAGTTCTGCAGCAACAAATTCATGGTCCTGCCGTGAATCAACTGGCCGAAAGTCTGAAGTAGAGAATGCCTCAGTGTCTTCTATGATATTCAAGGCTTCTAAATCAGCCTTACTGACACCTAAAGTATTGCCAATCTTTAATTTAATAAGATTCTTCCAAGCTGCGGCATCTGTACAGTGTGTATTAACTTGACCATATTGGTGCAATGCTAATTGTATTAGACTATCAGATAATTTGCAATTTTCGTTTACTTGGGCTGTAATCTTAAGATTTTTTACATTGTCATTACTCCACAGCAAAGGAACAATGATAGAAGCTCGCTCAATTTGGTCATGGCTTTCTAAGTCATGTGTGCCAGAAATTTGCCAAGTAGAATCTAACCTCCGAAACTGGGTCCATCTCGCAACTGTCGGTAATAAGAAACTGATTAAATTGAACAGCAGACTTCGGGGTTTAATGGCACCGGTGTATGTAGTGTTTTCATCAACATAAGAGATTATCTGTAACCGAACATCTTTTACTTTGTCATTTGTGAAGATGTCTCTCAAAAGCTCTTCGGTTCTTGCTTCTATGTCCCCTTCTAGCCCAGATGATTTAATTGTAAGAATTCTTAGGGCCTTTAAAACCTGATCCCAATCTTTAAAGTCACACCATGATCTTAGCCATTCATAGCAATCCCTGACTGATGGTTCTTGGCTAGCCAGTTGATTAAGACCCTTTGCTGTGGTGACATCCTTAACTTGATTACACAAATATCTCAGGTGCCTTACTTCTAGCCCCTCTTTGATTTTAGTACTGTTCTCTGGCAATTCAATCCAAAACTCCCTTTTAATTGTATCAGAGACAGATTCAAACTTTTTAACCCAATGTGCTAAGCTCTTTATTGATTCATCGAAAGGCGACAAGTCTCTTAAGGTTCCTTTTCTTTCCCCTTGAGTATAAGGATCTCTTGTACACTTATCATTCGATCTACAGAAGTCTGTTGTTTGTCTCTTTACTTGTATGTGTATCAGTGAATTTTCAGCATCCTGAATAATTAAGTCATCCCATTTTTGAATATCACCTTGCTCGGCACCGATAGATATATAGTGGGTGCGCCCTCTAACAAAGGCTATTAGCATTTTTGCTATTTCATAAACAGCTATCGATTGCTCATATTTCTTTGTCTGATCTAGCCTTAATTTCTTTAACATAAATTTTTATATATTCATTTACAAACCTATCAGTATATCGATTAGATATTTTAGAAAGGCTAGTTCAACAAATTGGAAGAAAGCATATAAGAGTAAGCCGGCAGAAACGCACGCTGATCTTGGAGATATAAAGGCAGCCTTTGAAGTAGCCTGCCAAGGCCTTGTCGTAGTCAGGAATATATCTCATTTGCGCTCACAGCTTAGTTTGGGATCGGGAGAGCAAAATACTATAATTTTAAATTTAGTATATACTATGTTACAATATTTATTGTTGGAGTAGCAGCTGTGGGGTCGTTTATGAACTGTTTACTATATGGGATGTTTCCTGAGCACCTTTTTCCTCTAGCAAACTGAAAAAGGTAAGATGGATCTTTAGTCTGGGTAATGTTACTCTCTTTCAATACTGATTGCATAGCTTAATCGTGATAGATTAAGCACCCCTGTAAAACATATATCTCAAATGCTACACGCACCTATCTTACAGCATTTGTCGGAAAGCAGGTGCCATTAAATCCTGGTCCGCCTTTGAGATACCGTACTTGCTAGCCACACTTCGCCAGTTGCTCACAGCTTCTCTTACTTGTTGATGTATTGCTGCGGCCTGCTTTGGAGAAAGGCGGTAGTAGTCTGCCGTAGCAAGTGCCAGTTCCGGATCCAGTCCATTGTCTTCCTCGGTGATGTTGAGCTTAAGTCCAGTGCCGGTCTCTACCGGATTCAGATCATAAGCGGGTGATAACCGCCAGCCCAGCGGGGTAAGGATGAAGCCATGGTTGCGCAGGTGGTCATCAGTATTGCTCACGTAGATGTTAAATAAGATCCGCCGCCAAAGCTCCTCCAAATCCTTTTCCGGCGCAGCACCCTGCGTGGTAATAAACTCCGCTAGCTCCAGGTAGCTTACTCCATCCTGATAGTCAATGCCATCGTGGTAGCCCAGCAGCGTCATGGCAGACGCAAAGTGGATGCGCTCCCCAGTTTCCGTGCGGTCAAAGCGCTTGGTTAGGAAAGTATGCTGCTTGGAGGCGTAACGCTCTACCCTTGCTTCCGCCATAGTGATGCCGGCCGCCAGGGCCAACTCTTGGACTACCATCTCCCAGGCCCCTACGTCCCGGTTGTCGGTACGGCTTGGAAACTTGGCTATCCACAGGCCTCCTTTCTCGTCCGTTACGCCTGCTTTCGGTCTAGCGCCCCCTAACGAAGATCCAGGCGCCACCAGCAAGCTGAGCCATTTAAGATACTCCTCGTCTTGGCTGATGTCATCTTCTTCGAGCTTTTGGCTGGCAAAAGCAAGTTCTCGCAAAGCTGTCCAAGGCGGTGTGGCCATTTCGCGGTTGTCGTTCAGGAAAGGCCCGTCGGGCGCCTGTTTAAATCGCAGGGCTCCCATGCGGTGGCCGTCATATACCCCCAGCAGGTAGTCACTTTCCTGAAGGCGTTGCTCCGGCCGGCCTTCCTTGCGCGCCATGGCCGCCTCACGCCTGCGCATCAGCACCCTACCCCACCGGTCCGGAGATGAATCCAGAAATACACCAAAGTTATTTTTCTCTTCTCCTGCCAGGTACTGCGGTCCTGTGTACAGCTGCAAGTCAGGATCCAGCACTTGCGCATACGGGCTGCTTAGCCAGACTTTCTCATATTCAAAGGAAAACACTTCTTTACCCCGCACGGAGCTCGCGTGCAGCGTGCCCATCCACTGGGGTTCTCCTAGTTCTGCCCAGTCGGCGTACACATATATCGCTTTGGTTAGCTTCTGCTTTGCCATCTTCGTTTAGGTATCACTTGAATGCTTCGGAGCCCTTTCGCGCACTGGCAATTCGGCATCCTGCAATTTGCGCCCGAGCTTGTCGTCCCGCCCCACTTGCGCCAGATCTTTCTCCAGGCCCAGCACAGCCAGCACTTTAAAATAATTCCCCATAGCCACTGTGGGTTCTCCTTTCTCAATCTGACTTAGCGTAGGCCGCGAGATGGCCGCCCGTTCGGCTACTTGCTCGGTGCTGAGTTTGCGTCGCAGCCGGGCAAGCTTAATATTTTCTCCCAGTTCAGCCAATAGCCGTTGCCAGGTAGGATATAAACGTCTTGATCTAGTCATAATGTAAACTGTAGTTGACAAATATACACGTTTTTGTAAAGCGTAGTTTGCATTATCTTGCAAAATAAGCAACATTTTGCAGATGCCCCTACCCCCAACGTCATAAGGGCAGGTTATCCGACATAGGATACATCTTATTGCTTGTGCTATGGTTACAGATGCAGAAAGAACTGCTACTTACGACCGTTCTTTATTATGCAATGAAAGCTGTAATACGCCCCCTCAGCTTTTATGACCTCAAGACTATAAACGAGCAGCTTACCGGAAAGCAAATAACATTAACTACATGCACCTTACTGTGCGGTTATTTCAAGAAGTAAGATAATGCGGACAGTATACCATCCTATCGTAAAAGCGAGCAGGATCTGGGGTGGCTATTTGTGTATGGCAAGAAGTGTTATAAGTAAACTGACAGCGTAGCGCATTTACGATCTCTTCTGAGCCCTAAATTGGTAGTTACCAAGGCTAACAGCAAGGCAATCTCAGCGTGCTCGGGGTAGCAGAATAGCTCAGGCCATATATGCGGCACAGAGCGCAGAAATGCAGCAAATCAATACCTACAGAAAGCAGCGTTTTACGGGAACGCTGCGCAGCTTTATGTGAGGCCAATAGAATTGTAACATGCCTACTGTTTCGATGGAGCTAAACACACATTTTGAGTGGCACCATCTCCCGTAAAATAAAAAGCCTGATTATCGCATTCACTTTAGTGGCTTTTGCCGCTAAAAAAGCTCTCCTGCGTAAAAACAAGTATACTTGCTGCTAAAGCGTATTGCTATAGATGATCATCTTGATACACTGCTTCAACATTGGTAATTTGCACCGGTTACAATAAGTTATCATAGAAAAGGAATTATACCTAAAACGGGTATTATATCTACGGCTGCAAAGTGGAGCACAAGTTTGCCTTTTTTTGCGCAGAACTGAATAGTACACAACCCGCATAAAGCTAATACCCGCAGTTAGCATTTCTTGTTTAAGACTGCTTTCTGAATCTTCATTATTCAATTAAAACATCCATAATTGGGTCTGCGTCTCTGCTGTTTGCGGTAAGTGAGCATGCGTTGAAAAACTGCTCTCTAAATCGCACAGTTTTATAGCTATCATTCAGTACTAAAAATAGCAAGCTAGCATACCCCTTTTTACTAATTTCCTAGAGTGCTTGTTTTATCGTTTGATTCGCTGAATTTGCACAAAATCGCTTGATTTAGGCTATGAAAATTACGGTCCTAATCTTTAAGGAAAATATGACCAGGTATAGATGCTTTACAGTACCTGCATTAACGTTAACTTTGCAATTTTACGGCCACCACAACCCCACTTCTGCACACCGTTTATCTACATCTGTGTCAAGTGTACAGAAGGTGGCTATCCAACTGACTCATATTAAGTGCCCCAATATACAGCAACTGGCACAAGAGCTAGGCAAAATTCCGCTTTAAAAATGCACTGTATTTTATGGCCTTATAACGGCTACTTTCGCAAATACAAAGATGCGCATAGCAGGCGATCCTGCCATAAATATGGATTACTCCAGGGAGTCATTTTGTACACGTTCTACTGATCTAGATCAGGCTGCTAGTGTGATGCTGTTTTAGAGACCTTTGAACCGCATAAATCGTTAATTGCTATACTGCATTTTGATATGAACTTTAACTGGCTATTAATAAAAAACAAGAGCAGGACATTTTACGGCTCAAAGCATTGTAACACGATAAATGGCCCACTGCAGGCAACTATATATTGTGGTATTTTATGCCGCATTAACTACCGCTTATTATTCTAGTTTCTATTCAAGTCTTAAAGCAAAGAAGTAGGTGCCTTTTTAGGCCGCACAGCTTGCCATAAAATAGAGTAGAACTGTCGTGATAGAATCAGCAGCTTTTATCGCAAAAACAGCGTTTCTTGCGCAGAAACTAGCATTCCATTTTAGATTTTTATTAACAATGTTTACCTATAATAGCCCTTGTTCGAACTTCCCGTAAAACGGGTGTTTCTGAACATATTACAACAAGTTTCCTAAGCGCATGATTTATCGCTTCATCGGCCAGTACATTTATAGGGCAAAAAATCCCTGCGCAGACGTACCCTTATAGCGCAGAAACGTGCACTCCATACGACCGCAAAAAAGGGTATGCACTAACTCTTGTTTTAGACTACTTCCGGTACGGCTAGTTAGTATGCAAAAAGTGGTCATTTTAGCAGCCTATTTTCGTGCTATTAAGATGAGCGGAAAAAGGTATGAAAAATACCACCTAAAACTGCGCAGGTTTAAGGCCACTTTGCGGCATAAAAACACGGATGTTTTAGGTATACATTTTAAAGCATTTGGAACATCTGTTTTACGGCTCCATTGGCTGCATTCGTACAAAATTGATTTTATAGCAGGTATGTATAATGCGGGGCTCAAACAATAGGAAATATGGCTTGTTTTTGACTGACATGCAGCACCTGTTTGTGTATCTAAAAAACACTTATTTGTGGCCGCAGAAAGTGGCGTTTTAGAACGGCAAATTCTCCAGCTGAATATTACTTAACTAGGAGTTAAAAAAGTAGATCTTTTTACGGAGTGTTTCCTGCTATTTTAAAGGGCATTTTCTTCAGAGATTACTTTGCTACCGAGAGCAGCCGTAGGTGCCGTTTTTCAGGTTGTAAAAAACAGTCATATTACGGCAGAAGTTAATTTACCAAAGCATCATTAATTTATGGTAATTGGGATAGGTAATGTCCATTGATCGGAGTAGGCCTGTTTTGCGGCAGGAAGCGCTTAGTTGCTACAAAACACACTTATACAGCAGTACTGTTTCTGCGGTAAAATACGCCCGTAAAAAGGACTTATTTTTTGAGCTTCAGTAAGTCCGTTTTAGCTATCCGCTGCGCAATTTCAATTGGCCCGCAAAAGTAGATATTCTGCTGCGTGTTACAATCATTCATCCATCCCTTAAGCATAGCACTTAAGGAGCTTCCTACAGATGCTTTACGTGCAAGCTCATTGTCTGTTAAGGTCTATCCCGAAACCACGCATGATCACCAGATAAAGCATTAATTTTGCGCTTATGGAATATGTTAACCTGCAGACTGGTTTTGCCCTGATGGGCTTTGCTGATCATAGGGAGTTGAAGCGCGTCAAGCAGTTGTGTCATGATAGGTGGAAACCGGTCGCCTACGCCGGCGACTTTTCTGCTGTAAAGGAAATTCAGGCCAAGCATTGGGCTTGCCATGTAAGCTCCGGATGGATGGACTACCATTATCCCTGGCAGGCCTACCAGCACCAAGGCACGCTCAAAAGCAGACCCAAGGGCAAAGCCACAGCCTTAGCGGCTATCAAGACGGCAGTAGAAGTACTCTCTCAGAAATGTAGCATGTCTATTCACTACATTTTGATCGCTAAGTTGTAGTTGTCATCTCCCCTATTGCAGCTAACCTTGTTTCTGCTTAATGGATGCTAACCATCCACGACTGCTTAAATCGAATTAAGCATTAGACATGCTGCTTCTCAGCAGGCGCTACATTATTTTAAAGATTTTACACGAGCAGCATACCTGCTCATAACCCTAGATGGCACTATCAGCTGTTCCTTAAACCTATGCTTTAAGTAAATGATATAACATGTTGTATATAACAGTAATTATGTTATACATTTACAACCGGGAATTAGTTTGTAGAATAGTAATATCAGTTTCGCGTGGACCACACGCAGCAGAGGTCTTCGCAAAGTTAAAAGGCCTATTGCGCAATCGCTGCGTTATTTTTCCGCTACTATAGCGCCATTTACCTAAAAGCACTACCACCCATGCCCAAGTACAGCAGAGAAGAATACCCAGCCAACTCAATCGTCTACGAGGGAGATTGTCCCCATTGCGGCCAACATTTCTGGGCCAACAAACCCCATGCTATTTATTGCTCGAGCAAGTGCCGCACCTATGCCAGCAAGGCTCGCCAGCAGGGTCCGCAGCACGCTACACCCGAAGAGCCTGAAGGCATGGAACCTACCGTCATCGGGCAGGGTAATAATATGCGCCTGGCCTATTATAATCCTTACCGCCAGAAGCGTATGGAAATGGAAGCCCAAGGAGCGCGCTCATTTGCCTGGGAGGGTAAAACACCAGAAAACGAGATAGCTTACCACACCCTGCGATTTAAAGAGTACGAGTATTATTACTACATCATCAAAAAACTGCTGCAACAAGACAGAGAAAATGGAATGATTGAGCTTACAGATCAGCAGCGGTACTTCCTGCAGGAACAGCAAACCAACACAGATATTAATATTGTTGGCCTTCGCCGGCGCATCCAAAAACTCCAGGCCGATGCCCAGTAAGGTACTCAGAGCAGTAGTCTTAACATGTTTACGTGCCTGGGCTTTCCAAACATAGTATAGTTAGTTCCATAACATCGTACGTGCAGGGGGTGCCGCAAATTTATAAAGTGCGAAAATGTACATACTTTGATCCTATGTCGTGGTCTGCACCCATTGCGCATAGGCTTTGTAGCTTTCGCTGCAGCCTTTAGGCCATCTGCCGACCTTTCTTAATGGCTTTGATAATTCTATTGGCACGCTTCTCTGCCAGCTGGTTATTCAGGGAGAGTACCGCCAGATCGCAGCTAAGAGCCACCCAAGCACGGTGCATTGTAGGATAAGGCAGATGATCCCTGAAAAAATCTTTTCGTTGAGCATCAGGGACAAGAACGGCAATAAAATAGCTAAAAGGTGCCCCATAATTGTCTATTAAGGTCATAATTGCAATATCATCTTCATTTTGCTTCCTCACTGAGACTTACGCAAAAAACTTCGATTACTTTCCTATACTAATACAATAATGATTTTACGCCATTTAAACCTTCTAGCTAAGACGGTGCAGCGTAAGTGTCTGAATTATTAATTGCCAGTCAAGCTTCATAAATGACAGTTATTAAAATTTTACTTTCATTCTTTATATTAGCAGCTTACAAAGCTTAATTACTCCTAAGTTCTATTAGGTGTAATCATTTCTAAGCAGCTAATTACAGGATGTAGTTAGATCTTATTATTGAAAATAAACTTTAGTCGTGATCCCAGAAGTTAAGAAGCAGTCATTTAGGTTAGCAGCAGTACTTTATGCTGACAATAATTATGAGGTTACCCCTAAGACCATCCATAAGAAGATTGTTGAGTCCGCATTGCTAAATTCAGGCAAGAAGGAATTGAGTGTGCACGGCATCATCGATTACATTCAAGAAAACTATAGCATAGATTTCGATGAAGATGAAATTACATCAGTGGTTAAGGGTGAGAAAGAAGACGTATTTCTGACAAACCAACGGAATGGCGACCTATTCGTTTGCCTGGCGGAAAAAAGAAAGCTCGTTCTACAGGCAAAGCTGTCAGAGAGAAACATTGATTTCTTCATTGAGCAGTTTGTAAAAGAGAATCAGGATCTATCAGCGGGCGCAAACGTTAAGGAGTTAGTGTACAGTTTTCTGTATGAATTGCTTAACACGAACATTACGAGTTTTAGAAAGCTGCTGGATAGAGACAAAGAGGTAGATGACCTTATTAATGTGGAGTCAAATACTTACACTGCTACTGAAAGGGCGGTTATTAATGCCTTCCTCTCTTGGGAGAACAATGATAAGAACAAGGCAGTTTTTGATATTGCCAGCTATGCGTTGGAGTACTGCATGCTCACTAACAACAGTAATGGTGCAGCAGTACACCTTTCTTCTTTAAGAAACAAGGTTTTTTACCTGGACACAAATGTTGTATTCAGAGCGCTTGGAATCAACGGGCAGGACAGAGAAAAGAGAACTCGCACCTTTCTCAGAAAGTTTGTAGATGCTGGCGAGAAGCTAGTAATCTCGAAGTTCACGGAACAAGAATTCAGGGATAGTGTAAAATTTTATGTTAACAAACTGAGAAGGTACCCGGTCCGGAATCTTAATCCGGATGTTCTTAATGAAAAGTACTTCAGAAGCCTGCGCAGTTTCTTCGATTATTATCATCAATGGCGGATTGGTAAGGTGAATGACAGCCACGACTTGTTCGAGGCCTATGTACTGAGCCACTATGACTCATTCAAGAGAGAATTCTCCATTGATGTAGATTACAAAATCCCATTTGACCCTTCAGACGAGAAGATAGCAAAGGCTATATCAGATATTGCCAATGATATATCCAGCTTCAAAACCGCAGAAGGGGTTAACCACGGCTATGACAGCAGCTATACCGATGCCTGTAACGTGCATCTTGTGAACGTGAGAAGGGATGGTAATAACATCAATTTATTTGATTCTAAATATTACTTTATTTCCACTGACCAGATGCTTAGAAGGTGGGATTACTATCGGACTAGTGTCACCCCTATCGTGCTGCTACCTAGCCAGTGGCTAAGTATTGTGCTACGCTATGTAGCAAGAAGCAACGATGACTTCCGAAGCTTTGTCAGTTTCCTAAACCTTCCTAACCCTGAGCGAACGATCGACAGTGAAAAGCTGCACATTGTTCTAGCTGGCATAAGTGAGATGACATCCAACTATATGCAGCAAAAGCTGCTCGTCAATACTCTTGTTCAAAATAAGTTTGAAGGTATACTAGACAATGGGGCTGATAGCGACGAAATCCTGGAGAGGACAAAGTCCTATGCAAAGTCAGCACTTGAAAAAGAACTTGAGGATATTACGGTAAAACAAGCAGAGCTCCTTGGCCAGATAGCTATACAGAAAGAAGATGCAGATGGTAGGATTTCAGACCTTTCAAAAGAAGCAACTTCTAAGGATAAACGCCTCAGAGAGAAGGAACAGGAGAACCAAAAATTAAGGGAGCGGCTAAAACGTAAAACATTAGAAGATCAGTTTAATAGGTGGCAATCTACCGCCTACTGGTACCTCGCTTTTGGCATAATCATTATGTTATTCACCTTGCTACAGTTTACTCTTACTGACTGGGAATATAATTTACCAGCAAAATTAGTAACCTGGATTGATGGGCTAGAAAGTGAGACAAAGCAAAATACATTAAGGGCCTTGATTTATGCTCCTCTTGCCTTAGTACTAGTAGCTGGGAATATGTTCTATACCAGGCTTTGGGACATTGACAGCAAGGAAACCAAGCGCAAGGAGCTCGAAAAAGCTTATGATGAATAAGGAACTGTTTGGGCACTCCTAATCCTCATTACTTTGATTACTCATCATCTGCTCGGCCGCACATGATTGAATAAACCAGTGCATCATCTTTCATCGAAACCTAACTAGAAGCTTCCACCTTCGAGCAATTAAAAAGTAGTTTATCATTGCTGGCAGTAAGTGACTGAAAGTCGATTTTCTTAACTATCAAGTAGAATCCAAGCAGTGCCATTAAAGATTGAATACATCTGAATCTTATAATCAGTCACTTAACGTTAATAATCGTGAGTCGAAAATAGTCCGTTATTTGTAAACTACTTTGTAAGTAGCTTTTTTATTTCATCAACTGTTGTACCTAATAAAATAGAAACTTCACCACTTAGCAGCTGAGAAAAATTAACGTCCTGACAATTAAAAACATCAACTGCAATGCAATAAGCAGGATTGATTTTGTATTTGTCTGAATAGTGCATGGTTAAGGATCTATGCATTATGTCGCAAAACATACCTAGTTCGTTTTTTTTATAACCATTTTTCTTCGCTATAAACCAAACAGCTCCAACCTCTTTTTGATCTTTGTTGGTGTAAGAAAAGACATGATGGGGTTTTGATTCGATTGGTATTCCATCCAAGTTAATGATAGAATTTAAATCTGATTTCTTGTGAAATATTAAATTGCTATCTGGCTTGATACTTTTGAAATCAAAATCCTCAAAATTTTGAAGTATATCAATGTTCTTTTGCCATCTATTTTTATTATTAGTATGTTCAGTTTCTTTTATTTTATTGCGTAGAACATCTATCTTTTGATTGATTAGGCTTGTATCCTCAGTGCCAAAAACGTTACTTATCGCGCTTAAGCAACTTACCCAATAATCTCCTCCACTTTCATCAGGATTGGCTTTTTTATCTTTTCTAATATTGTTTAAGAAAGTGAGCTTTGATCGTTCTGATCTTTGTCTAAACTCAACAAGGTTTTTAATAGAAATTTTTCTCATGTATTCAACGGTATTTGTTATAGGAAGATATAAAGATATAATTATATGCCAACTATTAATCTATAAATAATGTTAAAATATATTGACATGAATTATTCCTCCCACTTTTACCTTAATAAGGTGGTATTATAGAATAATTTAAATATCTGTTTAGTATTCTGAAACAAGTGCCTTTTATTGCTGCCATACATCTGTGTCTACAATAAAGACAGAAATTAAGCGTCACTATCATCAAAAGACGTATGCGAAAGGTAACGGTAACAAGTAGCCCTGGAGATGTGCAGGATCTTAGCAATTTCTTCCATGATCTTTGCACCAGAATTAAACAGAATACGCCCTTGACTTGGCTTTTTCTAATACTGTCTTAAATAAGGATTAAGGGAAAATGCTCAGACGTATGCAAAGATATAATTACGCCTTAGCTGTTGCACGCTCATATAGCCGCTGCACCTGCGTTGCCTGGAACTTGCCGCCACGGCTAGCCCGGAAACCTGCCTCGTTCAATTTATCGGCAATTTCCATCCAGATCATGCCCTTGCTACGGTACACCTCTATCATGGCAGCGGCACGCCTGTTGTTGCCGTTGGTCCTGGCTTTGGCCTGCAGTGCCTTGGTCCCCTCAGCGGAGGCGGTACCGGTCAGAAAGGCCTCCGAGGCTTTGCGCCACTCTCCTACCTGCTTTCGCTTCTCCACCAGCGCCCCTTTGGTGCGGATACTGATCAGCTCCCTTTCGCGGTCGGCGATGGCCATAAACAAAGTAAGCGTGAATTTATCTAAATTGGGTACATCGCAGCTTTCAAGTCTGCCGTCCAGCTCCCGATAGATGCTCAGGGCCTGCTCGGTGTCCCGGCTCAGGCGGTCGATCTTGGCCACAACCAGCGTCGCCTGCTCACGCTTGCAAAGGTCCAGGGCCGCGAGCAGCTGAGGGCGGTTAGTTACGTCTTTGCCACTTACCTTCTCGGTGTACTCCTGGATGATGTTCTTATCGGAGTAGAAGTGCTCGACGTAGGTGCGCTGCGCCTCCAGCCCCAGGCCGGACTCGCCCTGCTTCTTGGTCGACACGCGGTAATAGACGACATACTTTTGCGCTGACATAACCATTGTTTTCGATGTTCCACGCGAAGGTAAGTTTAATTTTACATTTCTTCAACGAACGTAGAAGGAATGTAAAGAAGCCCAAAAGCATGATTCCGGTGAGACCGGCGCTTTTGGAAGATGGAAGAATTTGCAGCGTGGAGTTAACTTAAGCTGCCACCAGCGGGCACGTCTCTCCAGCCCGTCTCATAAAACAAAAGTCAGGTTTGATTTGTGAGATGGCATTTCGCGATATTGCCTGGCAAATGGCGTCTCTTCTTAAACGGGAGCCGCCTGTCAACTTAATCAAGCATTTTACGAGACATTAAAAAGTTATACACCATTTTAGTGGATTATTTAAAAGATTCTTAAATTGTTGTAGTATAATTTTAACCTTAAAGAAGAAGAATATTATGGGAATCAAACCAGGACCAAAAAGGATTGCTGATTCAACGGGAAAACCAGATAGGCGTCAACGAGATAATAAGGAAACTCCTAAAAATACACCATCACTAAAGCCACATAAGCATAAGAAAGGGGAATAAGCAATACACCTCGAAACTATAGAAGTCTCATTTACCAAAATCTGTAAACAATCAATTAGTGAGATTGATTGTTTACAGATTTTCAGTGCATCAGATTAAAAGTACTTTTTACTTGATGTTTGAATTAAGTTTGAGAGTTATTTAGTGCTGCTGGTTTGGCTACAGAAAGCTGACACAAGTTGCTAGCGGAGTACAGAAAATTAAAGATGCGGTGATCTTAGATTAAGATGCGTTGGATTTCGATTTGATTAAAAGGTGCTATTGCATCATCTTACCTAGAAGCAAAATGAAGCAACAGCCTTGTTGCTTCATAACTTCGCCTATCCTCTCTCTACATATACTTTTGTACTGCTAAAACGTCCGTGGCTGTTGCACAACCAACTTAGATATAGCCGTTAAATAATAGTGGTTAATTCTATGGTGTTATGCAGGGAAGGAAGAATTTTAAAGATGAGCGACAGTTGCTCTTTTCGCTTTCGGCTCATGTGCCGGAACATAACTTTTACCGGCGCCTCAAAGCCAGGCTCGACCTAACATTTCTCTACGAGTTGACGGCTCCCTACTACGGTAAGTGCGGCCAGCAAAGCATTGATCCGGTCGTCTTCTTCAAGCTCTGCCTGATAAGTTATCTGGAGAACATCGTATCAGACCGCAAGCTCATCGAGCATTGTAGCCTTCGTTTGGATCTGTTATACTTTCTGGACTACCAGCTCGACGAACCGCTACCCTGGCACTCCACCGTATCACGCACCCGCAAACTATATCCTGAACGCCTGTTTGAAACTCTGTTCGATAAGGTTTTCAGCCTGTGCGTAGAGCAGGGTATGGTGTCGGGTAGTGTGCAGGCAATTGATTCCGCCCCGATTAAGGCCAACGCTTCCATGGAAAGCCCGCTGTTAAAGCAGCCACAGGAGACTGGGCAATTGTATCTGACGGCTCCACTACATGACGTTCAACACCCTAAGAATAACCAACCGACACAACTTATCACCGCTCCCGCCCATCAGCTCAGGAAACTGAAAAAGCATCAGCAAAACCTCAAAAGGGCTCCTACTGCTTTAGGGGCAAATCATGAGAAGGCGCAGCTGGTTAGCAACAAAACGCATTATGCCCCGCATGATCCGGATGCCCGCATCTCTGTTAAGCCGGGAAAGGCCAGAAAGCTCAATTACCACTGCAGCATGGCAGTAGATACAGCACAGGGCGTGATCTCGCATATTCAGGCCGATTTTGCTGATGGCCGTGATAGCCAGTATCTGCCAAACCTGACCGAGCAGGTGCAAAGCCGACTCCTAACCCATGGGCTATTGATGCAAGATCTGCTAGCTGATGCCGGGTATTCGAATGGGTCGAACTATTACTTTCTGGAACTACGGGGGATTACTGCCTGGATACCGGTTTTCGGAATGTACAAGCCTGAGATCAATGGATTTCCTTATGATAAGAAAACAGATCAGTATACCTGTCCGATGGGCAAAGCGCTCCAGTTCAAAAGCTTTGATCATACGCCGGACGGCAGGTTACTGAAGCATTACTGGGCAGCACCCAGTGATTGCAGGCAGTGTCCAAGCAAGCCTACCTGTGCGCCTAAGACCCGGTGCCGCAAAATTACACGCACCGCGTATGATGAGCACTACCAGCGCGCTTTCGCCAGGCAACACAGCAAGCAAGGCAATCGCATGAAGAAACTCCGCCAGAGCACCATAGAGCCAGTGTTTGGAAGCCTGGTGCAGCATTATGGCTTGCGCAAGATCAATGTATTGGGTAAATCAGGAGCGCACAAAGTAATGTTGCTAGCGGCCGTTGCCTTTAACCTGAAGAAGTATATGAAGTGCAAGCCAGTTAGAGCTGTAAGCATGGCGCAGGTATTGGAAAAGGAAGCTCTTTTAATCGCCTCTTTTACATTTTTAAAGCATTATGCAACGCAAACTGCCGAAAACAGTGTGAAATTATTAATTTAACAAGTATAGAAGCTGAAAGTGTATGATAAGAAGAGTAGTTATGCAACAGCCACGGACGCTTTTTGAGATACCGATTTTAGGGCTAGACACACTGCGCTACATAAAATATGGCAAGATTTTCTGAAGTCTGAAACTGATGTCGGTAAGGCTTATAGCATAGTATACTACAAACCTTACCGATTAATTTAATTAATCAAATTTCATGCGCTGTATGCGCACCGCATTCAGAATAGCTAAGAAAGCCACCCCTACGTCGGCAAACACGGCCTCCCACATGGTGGCCAAGCCACCGGCGCCTAAAATCAGCACGATTGCCTTTACCCCGAAGGCGAGCGCAATGTTTTGCCATACGATCTGTTTCGTTTTTTTGCCAATGTTAATTGCGGTCGCTATTCTGGCTGGATGATCGGTTTGAATGACCACATCTGCCGTTTCAATCGCCGCGTCCGAGCCAAGTCCACCCATGGCCATACCTACATCAGCCAGGGTGATCACAGGCGCATCGTTGATGCCATCTCCCACAAAGGCAACCGTTCGGCCTTCTGCTTTTAGTTTCTCTACATGGGCTACCTTATCCTGTGGCAATAGCCCACCGTAAGCTTCATCCAACTGCAATTCTTTGGCTACCTTCTGTACAATGGAGTCTTTATCCCCCGAAAGCATCACTAGTTTCTTCACACCTAGCTCCCGCATTCGCTTTACAGCCAGGGGCGCATCTTCTTTCGTTTTATCTGCGATAGTGATATAACCGGCATAAGCTCCATCCACGGCTACCAGCACAATTGTCTCGACTATTTCTTTTATGCTCGGATCATAAGTTACCGCAAACTTATCCAGCAGTCTTCCATTCCCAACCAGCAGCTCTTTGCCATCTACAATACCTTTTAAGCCATGACCGGATATTTCTTCTACCTGGCTTACATCATGTTGTTGATAGGTTTGGCCAGCTTCAGCCACAATAGCTTGGGCAATCGGGTGGGTCGATTTGCTCTCGATAGCGGCCACAGCAGATAAGAACCTAGCCTTATCAGGTAATACCGACTCGATTTTCTGCACCTGGAAAACACCTTCGGTGAGTGTTCCGGTTTTATCCATTACCACGGTGTCAACTTGTGTCATCAGGTCCAGGAAATTAGAACCTTTGAACAGCAAGCCGTTACGCGAAGCAGCTCCGATTCCACCGAAATACCCTAGTGGGATAGAAATAACGAGCGCACACGGACAAGAAATAACTAAGAAGATCAGCGCCCGGTACAGCCACACGTTAAAGTCATAGCTTTCGAAAACGAAATAGGGAATAAACGTAAGGCCTATGGCCAGGAAAAAGACGATGGGTGTGTAGACCTTAGCAAACTTGGTAATGAACTGCTGTGTTTTGGCCTTGCGGCTACCCGCTTCTTCCACCAGTTTTAGGATCTTTGACAAGGCGCTGTTTTCATAGGCAGAGGTCACTTTGAGTTCGATCACCTGGTCCAGGTTGATCATCCCTGCCAGCACTACTTCGCCTTTAGACTTAGTATCCGGTTTAGATTCCCCTGTCAGTGCAGCGGTATTGAAAGAAGCGCGGTCGGTCAGGAGTTCACCATCCAAAGCTATTTTTTCACCAGCTTTCACTTGCACTACTTCACCGATTTGTACTTCTTTCGCTTTCCTGCTAACTACACCATTAGCAGTAACCACACCCACTTCATCTGGTCGGTTGTCGATAAGGGCTTTAATGGAGCGCCTGGAGCGTAGTACCGCTGCTTCCTGGAAATGCTCTCCGATCACATAAAAAAGCATCACGGCCACCCCTTCGGCGTACTCGCCAATATAGAAGGCACCAAGCGTGGCCATGGTCATCAGGAAAAACTCGTTAAAGAAACTCGAACGCAAGCTTCTAATGGCATGCCACACCACCCGCCAGCCAACCAGCACATAGGCAATACCAAAAGTTATGAATCTGATATAATCCGTAAACCAAGGTGTATCCAGGTAATCCAACAGGATACCGCCCAGCAGCAGAAGTAAACTTAAGATCGTAGGCACATAGGAAGACTTGGCTTCTTCTTCCGCATGCGCATGATCTACGGCCCCTTGCACTTTTGTTTTACCATCTGCTGAGCAACACTCTGCGCCTACATTGGGTCCTGGAGCCTCTGCCGTTCGCGGGGAAGTGATCTCCAATGGCTTAAAATCTTCTTCTATGTTTTTAGTTGTTTCAGCGTTCTTATCCATAGTTTTTGTGTTTATAGTTAATGTGCAGCAGCTATAATCTGCTGCAAATCTTCTGGGATCGGTAGAGGCTTTAGTGCTGGTACGTTTGCTCCACCTGTATTGCCGAGCGGGATCATACCGGCCCAGGATTTAATGCCGCCTACGAGCAAGCGAGGTACTTGCCCAATAACTTCTTTTGAGTTTCTTGTTTTAAAACCAAACAAAAGCATTTGCCAATGTACAGTAGTATGGGCTAGTGGGTATGGTTGTCCCAGAATATGCGCCCGTTCCAAATGTTGCCATGCTTGCAGTACGTGTCCCTTGTCCCAATGCGTATAATAAGCGTCTAGTTCTTGCTGGTAAGAAGGTCGGAGCTTAGCAGGCATGTTCCAGTTAAACTTCATAGTGTAGTCCTTTTTTTAATTTCTGCTACAAAGTTACTGCCCCTTAGTCTGCAACTGCATTGCATTTTCAGGTTTGCATCTCGCACAAACACCTTTCACGATCAGGCTTACTTCATCTGCTGCAAAATCTGCCGGTAACGAAATATCAGGAATGCGAGCGGCGGGTAAGCAGTAAGTTTCAGCACAGTTGCTGCAATGGAAATGAACATGCAGGTCTTGATGATCCTCTGCTTGACAATCATCTGCACATAGCGCATATTTTACCGAACCCGTTCCATCCGCAATGCTATGCACCAGTCCCTTTTCTTCAAAGGTTTTCAGGGTGCGATACAGGGTAATGCGGTCCGCGCGGTGAAAAGCAGCTTCCAGATCGTTCAGACTAACTGCCGCCCGTTGCTTTGAAAGGAAGTCCAGCACCAGCAGGCGCATGGCTGTGGGTTTTATACTTTTCTGATGTAGTGTATTTTCAATGTTTTGTAGCATCGTTCTGTTCAATCAACATTTACTTTATTTCCGGGGCATGTAAATGATGATGCAAGCGCCCAAAAGCGCAATCATAGCTCCGATAATGTCCCACTTGTCGGGTCTGTGGCCGTCCACTTTCCAGCCCCAAGCCAGCGACATAATGATAAAGATACCTCCATATGTGGCATAGACCCTTGCAAAGCTAGCCGTTTGCCAGGTGGCTATTATCCCGTACAACACGAGAATAATAGCTCCTAATACCCCATACCACAGTGGTTTGTCCTCTTTCAGCCATTGCCACACCATGTAGCCGCCACCGATTTCGCACAGGCCTGCTAAAAAGAAAATACCTAATGATTTTATTATATCCATTTCTGTTCAGGTTTAATGGCCATGTCCGCCAGATTCTTCGGCATTTCGCATTTTAGCTAGTAGCGAGTGCGCTCCTTTGGTGACAAAGTTAGTGGCTGCCGTATCGATACCTGCCGGAAGGGCTATCTGTACAAATCCACCTTCTTCCATGCCACGCTCTACCGGCACCATGCGAAATTGCTTCATTACGGCATCTCCTTCAGTTGCCTGCCCGGTATAGAGAAATACGAAACTGCTGTTGTTTTCCTGCACCACTGCTGCTTCCGGTAAAGCGAGTACCTGCCGGTTATCCAGTGCTACCTGGGCCTGCACGTACATGCCAGGTACCAAGTTTTTGTCTTCATCCTCCATGTGCGCATGTACCTGCACCGTTCGTTCGGAGCTAATCTCTTTACCGATCAGGTAGATCGTTGCCTGGTGGTTCACCACTGTTTCGCCAGGAAGTGAATAATGCACTTTCTGCCCTTTTTCCAATGAAGCTAAATCTTTTTCAAACACGGTCAGCTCCACGTGCATGTGGTCGGTATCAGCGATACGAAAAAGCACATCCGTGGGCGCTACGTATTGTCCCACATCCGCATTCACAAAAGTAATGTAGCCTTCCAGCGGGGCTAAAAGGGGCAAAACTCGTTTGATCTTACCACTTCGCAGTGAACCATTGCTAATGCCGATAATGGCTAAACGTTCCTGCAAGGCCTGTACCCGTGTTTGCATGCTTTTATACTCCGCCACAGTTTGCTGGTAGGTCTTAGCAGCCGTAACCTGTTCCTCGTGCAGCTCCCTTTGCCGTTTGTACTCTAACTCCAGATAATCTAGGCGGCTTCTGGCTTCTAAATAATCTTCCTGCAGGGTCACAAACTCCGGGTTTTCAATGGTAGCCAGTAGTTCTCCTTTCTTCACGTAGCGGCCTTCCATTACTTCTGTTTTCCGGATAAACCCGCCAAGCGGAGCTGTAACAGAAGCCATGTTCTGCGGGGGCAGATCCAGCTTTCCTGTTAAGGTGAGCATGTTGCTCAGGTTCCGCATCTCAGGTTTGCCTAAGGTAATACCTGCTACCTGGTACTGCTCTGCGGTAAGTTCTGCTCTGTCAGCGCTTTCTTCTTTATGTGCTTCTGCCTCTTCCTGTGCCGGTTCAGCCGTATTACCACAGGAAGTAAAAATCAGAAAGCAGGTAAAATATGTGATATGGATGATCCTTTTCATGTCGGATGATTTCTCTTATAAATTTGTTATAGTTGATTTTCCAAGATGTACTGTAATTCGATGATAGCTTTATCGTAAGTATAAAGCGTCTCCAGGTAGTTGTTCCGAATGGTCAGCCCCCTGTTCAAGTTCAGAATATAATCCTGGTAGCTTATCTCTCCAGCACGGTAAGCTTTCGTGGCCTGGGTAATGATAAGCTGCGCCTGAGGCAAGGCAGTCTTTTCGTAATAAGCCAGGCTGCTCTGCAACTTTAAAGCTTGCTGTAGGGCCACTTGGGCATCTGCCTTTAACTCATTCCGAGTTTGTCTTAAGTTTAGCTCTGCCACCTCTACCTGCAATTTAGCAGCCTGTATACGACGCTTCTGTGGCTTTACCCAAAGTGGGATAGCTACGCCAACCATGACTTCCTGTGGTGCTTCAAAGGCTTCTGCTCCATCGCTGGTATGTTGGCCTCCTAAGGTGCGGTTCGTGTACCCTAGCTGCAGGTCTGGGAGCAATTTTGCGCCTTCCACCTTCGTCTCTGCCTGCCGTACAGTTACTTGCTGTTTGGCCAGGCGTAGCCTAGGGTTTTGTTCTAATTGCTCTTCGGTTATAGTTGGTAAAGGTAGCCGGTTGAGCACCGTATCTGCTGTTGCGACAAGGGTATCGGTTGCCAGCAGCGCCTGTAGTCTTTCCTGGAAAGCGGCAACATCTGTTTCAGCCTGGAAAGCGTTGTTGCGCACCTCAGACAGCTGCGTCTCGGCGGTTACTTTCTCCAGCAGGTTGGTTTCTCCTGTACGTAGCCTGAGCTGTGCTGCTTTGGCAAACTGCACATACAAACTATCCTGGTAGGTAAGCAGGCGTAAGCGGGACAGGGCATACACCAGACCATAATAGTTGAGCCGCACATCACGAATAACTTCCCGCTCGCGTTGGGTTAAGTTAATGTTGCTGACCTCCGTCAGTTCAGTGGCGAGCTTGGCTTGCCTGCTATACAACGTAGGCAATGAGAAGGACTGCGAGATGGAAACTTCGTTATCATAAGTACCAGTAGCTAGCTTACCGGTTGAAAACTGTACTTGCGTTTTTTCCAAGTTCCAGGAAGCTCCTTGTAACGTTTGACTTCTCTTTACTTCTACCCTCGCTGCGCCTACTGCTGGGTTTTGTTTGAGTGCGCGTGCTTCTGCTTCTCGTAAGGTATACTGTTTCACAGGTCCTTGTGCATGTGCAGTTGGTGCCGCTCCTACCATCAAGCTGAAGGTGGCAAGGATAAGAAATACAGAAACAGCAGTAGAGAAATTACTCCCGCCCGATCTTCTTTGCTTGCGTTGCAGGTAATAGTTTTCTAGCAGGATATAGAGTACGGGTAACACCACCAGCGTTAGCAACGTGGATGTTATAAGCCCACCGATCACCACGGTCGCCAATGGTTTCTGTACTTCAGCTCCAGCAGTATTCGATAGCGCCATCGGCAGAAAGCCTAAGGAAGCCACGGTTGCTGTCATTAACACTGGTCGCAACCGGATTGCAGTACCATTCAACACTACCTCTCGCAAACTTATGCCTAGATACTCTTTGCGCTGCCTGTTAAATTCTGCGATCAAGACGATGCCATTCAACACGGCTACACCAAACAAGGCGATAAACCCGACTCCGGCAGAAATGCTGAACGGCATCCCGCGTAGCCATAAGGCGAGTACTCCCCCAATAGCAGATAACGGAATAGCAGTAAAGATCAGCAGTGAATGTCGCACAGACCGGAACGTCAGGAAAAGCAGCAGAAATATCAGGGCCAGGGCAGCCGGAACAGCAACCGAAAGCCGCTGGTTGGCTTGCTCCAGGTTCTCAAACTGGCCGCCATAGGTAACAAAGTATCCCACAGGTAGTTGCACGGCGCGGTCAATCTTTTCCTGTACTTCCTCCACCACGCTGGCAATATCACGGCCCCGGACATTAAAGCCTACGATGATCCGCCGTTGGGCATCTTCGCGCTGGATCTGGTTTGGCCCTTGCTGGTATTGTATGTTAGCTACCTGCGTAAGCGGCACCTGCATTCCGGTTGAAGTCGTAATGTAGAGCTCCCGCACATCGTCGATGTCCTGCCGTTCGTCCTGCAGAAGGCGCACCACCAGATCAAAGCGTCGGTCCCCTTCATACACCATTCCAGCGCTTTGTCCGGCAAATGCAGCATTAATGGTTTGATTGACTGTTTCCACGTCCAGTCCGAACTTGGCGATCTGGTCACGGTTGATGTCCACTACGATCTGGGGAAGCCCCGATACCTGCTCTACATACAGATCTTCTGCTCCTTCAACTGATGCCACCACGCGGCCTACTTCCTGCGAGAGCCGGGTTAGTTCGGCCATATCTTCTCCAAAGATTTTGATGCCTACGTCCTGCCGCACACCAGAGATAAGTTCGTTAGACCGCAGTTGAATCGGTTGGGAAACACCAAACGTAACGCCTGGAATAACTTCCAGGGCTTCCGTCATTTTACTGGCTAATTCTTCCCTGGTCTTTGCGCTGGTCCATTCATCTTTGTCTTTTAGTAGTATGGTTACGTCAGCCGCCTCCATTGGCATCGGGTCAGTAGGAATTTCCGCAGCACCGATCTTGCTGATGACCTCTTTTACCTCTGGAAACTGCTCTTTAAGAATACGGGATGCCAGCGATACTTTTTCAATCGTTTCTGACAAGGAGCTGCCGGTCAGTAACCTGGTCTCCAGCGCAAAATCGCCTTCTTCCAGGGTAGGTATAAATTCGCTGCCCATGCGCGAGAAAATAACCAAGGCTAGGGCAAACAACCCCACCGCTAGCAGTAATACCAATGCTTTAAACTTAAGCGCCCCACGAATAACTGGATTATACAGACGCTGGAAAAGGTCCATCATCTTATCTGAAATATTACGCTTATGTGCTGTGTTTTTGCTGAGTACCAAGGCAGACATCATCGGCACATAGGTCAGCGAAAGGATAAACGCACCGAGAATAGCAAACGACACGGTCAGTGCCATCGGGCGGAACATCTTGCCTTCAATGCCCACCAGCACAAGGATGGGTAAATAAACGATTAGAATGATGATTTCCCCAAAGGCAGCGGAGGTGCGGATCTTTCGGGCGGATTCGTATACTTCCTCATCCATCTGGGCCTGGTTCAGCTTCTGCCCACCTCTTAAACCCAGATGATGCATGGTGGCTTCTACAATGATCACGGCTCCGTCTACGATGATCCCAAAGTCAATAGCCCCCAGGCTCATCAGGTTACCTGTTACCCCAAACAGGTTCATCATAATAATGGCAAAGAGCATTGAAAGCGGGATGACAGAGGCCACGACTAGCCCTGCGCGAAAGTTACCCAGGAACAATACCAGCACAAAGATCACGATCAGCGCCCCTTCAATCAGGTTTCGCTCCACGGTGCCAATTGCACGGCCTATCAGCTCACTTCGATCCAGAAAGGCTTCCACTGCCACCCCTTCCGGCAGTGACTTGGTGATCTGAGCCATCTTTTCTTTGACGCGTTCGACTACCTGGTTGGTATTCTCGCCCTTAAGCAGCATCACTATACCCCCTACAGCTTCTCCTTTTGCGTCCGTTAGAGCGCCATACCGGTTAGCCGTTCCAAACTGCACCTGCGCTATATCCGAGATCAGAACGGGTGTACCATCGGATGTATTTTGTACCACCACTTTACCTACTTCCTCCAGGCTCTCGATCAGGCCTTCGCTTCGAACAAAATAGGCATTTGGTTTCTTATCAATGTAGGCACCACCGGTATTGCCGTTGTTACGTTCGAGTGCTTCCAGCACATCGGCAACGCTCAGGTTGTGGGCCTTTAGCCGGTCAGGATCTACCGCTATTTCATATTGCTTCAGGTAGCCTCCAAAGCTGTTAACTTCCGCCACACCGGGCGTGCCTAGTAACTGACGCCGTACGATCCAGTCCTGAATGGTACGCAGCTCGACGGGGCTGTATTGTTTTTCATAGCCAGGCTTGGCATGTACTACATACTGATAAATCTCCCCAAGACCTGTTGAAATAGGAGACATTTCGGGACTGCCCACGCCAGGAGGAATGTTTTCAGCAGCTTCTACTAAGCGTTCTGCTACCTGTTGCCTGGCCCAGTAAACATCTACCCGTTCTTTAAAAACGATGGTCACAACGGAAAGGCCAAAACGGGAAATAGAGCGTACTTCTTCGATGTTTGGAATCGTAGACATCGTTTGCTCTACCGGGAAGCTGATCAACCGTTCTACTTCCTGGGCTGCCAGCGAAGGGCTGGTGGTAATAACTTGTACCTGATTATTGGTGATGTCAGGTACGGCATCAATGGGCAGCTGCGTGAGGGAATAGCTGCCCCATACAACAAGCACCAGCGTCAGAAGGCCGATAATGAGCTTGTTGTAGATAGAAAAATGAATGATTCTGTCTAGCACTTGTGTGTTGATTAAACTTAAACAACCACATACAATACATGTATGCGCACGCCTTCCAGGTTGCACAGTAATGCAACAAAGCGTATTTTCTTACTTTAAAGAAGTTGGTTAAGCTTTTGGCGGGTGCCAGAATGGGATGACCGGAGCCGCAGGGCCACGGACCACATAGGTAGAAGAGCTAGTGCTTTGTAGAAGCAGAAGCGGTTGTGCTATTTTCTTAAATTGAATTGTTAAGGTAATGCCCCCGCAGCAGTTGCATTCACACAAAGGGGAACATAGGTCAGCTTCCTGGTCAGCGTCTGAGTGTGTTATATCAGCTTTTAATTCTGTATCAGTACCCTGGGCATACGCCATCCCGCTGTCCGTGCAAGGTAAACACGCCAGTAGAAAGATAAACAACCCCCAAATGATGATTGGGTACTTCATGACTACAAAGGTATAAAACAATTTTTATAGGTGTACTCTATTTGCCAGGCTACTGTTACTTTGGCGAGTGATTTAGCGCCTGATAACTCATTCGGCCATGGCTCGCTAAGCAACTTGCAAGAATGGCGTAGTTAAGGCGAAGTAACTACTTTGGTACCAGTACTCTATTGTAGTTGGCAATAAATTGTGTCTCATATCCAGTTACTTTACTAAATTTTGATTCACCCCAAAAGTCAATTGCCAGGTGAGCACCTCTGCCCTTTCTGCTTTTTTTACTGGGTGTTCTGTCCTGCCAATGTAGCATCAGACTTACGTGCGCTGAGTCTACATGAGTGAATCAAAACGGACTGTCTTCAAATGTAAAGAGAACTAGAGTTAAGGGAAAGATTACTTATAACAGGCGTTATGATAAGTAAGGTTAGAGAGTAATTAGTTGTTGAACTTTCAAGTTAGAGTTATATTTATAAAGCATGATTTCTACACATAAGGGTATCAAAAAAAACCTATACTTATTTTGATACCGGTAAGGACTATAGTTTTACAATTCTAGGTATCTCAGAATAGTTATATCTTATAATATCAAATAGATACATTTTTACCAAATATTATCATTATTTAGTAAAATGTGGTAAAATCACTTATATGTGTACAAAATCCCACTCTTTTTAAAGAAGGTATTTTGGATATATGTACAGGTTTTATTTGATACCCCCAAAGGCATAAATTCAATGTATACTATAAAATACAATCAACTGATTTACAATGATTTATATCAACTGCTTAAAATCGAAATTCATCCTGATATGACCTCATAAATGTACAAAATCCCACTCTTTTAAATAGATGAGACATCCGATTACAAAGTTTATAGAGGCATATATGTACAAAATCCCACAAAAGCTGATCTCTTTATTCCTTATAAAGCACCTAAATGACCTTATTTAAAGCCTTTTTTTATGTTTTTAATCTAAAAAAGAATGGAAAATCTATTTTTTTTATTTTTTATTCTTTTTCTTATTAATTATTAAAGAGGACATAAATACTTAAAAATAAGTCTATTATGAGCTAATATATGTACAGATTCCCACCTTTACATGTACAGATTCCCACTCCTTCATGTACAGATTCCCACTTTTACATGTACACTTACCCACTTTTACATGTACAGATTCCCATTATGTGTACAAAATCCCACCCAATAGATATTTAGGGGTTTAAATCTTTGAAATTATATGTACAAACAAAATAATTTATACATATATTTAAGAAAAGATATAAAAACTCATGAGTGAATTATTAAATACACCTGTTAAGCAGCCAAATAAGATAGTTACGCAACATAACAATTTAATTAATAGTCATTTTGACATCCCAACTGTTCAGCTACGAGCATTTATTTATGCATTAGGCCATATTCATAAGGATGACAAAGAACTCACTCATGTAAAAATACCTATATCTGCTCTTTATACATCTAAAGGCGGTAAGAACTTTAAACAAGTAGCTAAGTTAGCGTCTGATTTACAGGAGATAAAATTCAAAATTGAGAATTTGGGTGCTGATAAGAATGGTCAAGTTAAAAGAACTTTTGCCAGTATGGTTATTTTCCCAACTGTTACTTATACTCAAGATAGTAAATACATAGTAACTAAAATTAACAATGACCTTGCGCCTTACTTGCTTGACTTAAAAGGAAATTATACCCAAGCAGAACTTGAACAGCTTCTGGGCCTTAAAACAATCCAGGCTTACAGGATTTACATGTTAATAAAGCAAGGTCAATTCAAAGACAAGCCCACTACTATCTCCTATAGAGAGCTTCGTTTGATGTTAGGTCTTGATATAGAATTGAGTGACGAAGAAGCTAGAAAGCAAGGATTACCTGAGGGAGAGACTGTACAGGTTATCAAGTATCCACTTTTTGCTGAATTTAAGCGTAGGATTTTAGATGCTGCCAAAGAAGATTTAAAGGATACAGACATGGCTTTTGATTACAAGATTAACAAAAGAGGTCGGAATGCAGATTCTATTACTTTTTCATTAATTAAAACTATTAGAATACAATCACCTGAATCTGGGAGGTCAAGTAAGTTAGAATCTACTTTAATTCAACAAGAGCTTTTCTCCTCCCCTACTACGAACCCAGCTATAGATAAGGTGATAAGAAATGCAATTCGTATTATGAAGGAGAAATACTCTTTCTCAGACGAGTTGATTGATAGATATATCCGACTCTTAGATCCAGTTGTTATTACAAAAGCTAATAATTGGTTTTCAACAAATAAAGGGACCTTGAGCTTTACTTCTGAAAGTGAATGGTTTTCTAAACATCTAGAAAATAAAATAGAAAAGAATAAGCGTTAGTTATAAAGTATCATGCAGTGTTTTATTCATTGTTAATAATTTAACAACTGTTTTCAAAGGCTTGTTTTTTAATAAAGTGTGTTATGTTAATATTGTTAATAACCTTAATAATTTAGCCGTAGTTAAAATGTATTTTTGGCAGTAGATATAATGGGGGTGTTGTTCCTCTACTTACTTCTAACCACTATTCATGAATAGTAGTATTACTCATCATAGTTATAGTATTAGATACTGCTATCCTTAACAAATCTGATAAACTAGTTGGCAAATTTGGCCTATGGAGGATCTTGATATTTACTCAAGATCCTCCATAGGCCAAATGCATGATATAGTTATACAGTTAAATATTAATCTACTCTACTTTGCTTATATAATCTATACATGAATAAGCTTATTAATAGTTAATAAAATTAATAAATTAACAATTTTAAATAATTTGCTAATATTAAATAATGTTAATATAATTACGTGATTATTTAAATTATTAACTTTTAATACTTCATGAATGTCATGGCAAAAGTTCTTTCTATAGTAAACGCAAAAGGTGGAGTAGCCAAAACTACAAGTACACAGAGTATAGGGTTTGCATTAAAGGAGATGGGTAAGAAAGTTCTTTTAGTAGATCTGGATGCACAAGCTAACCTAACAACATCAGTTGGAATATCGCCCAAGGAAGATCTAAACATATCTGATGCTCTTCTTGATAACTGTAAAATTACAGACGTAATCAAATGCGTAAATGGAGTAGACATCGCTTATTCAGGACATTCTCTTATTTCTAGAGAAAATGCCGTAGCACACTCAGTAGCTGGTGCAGCAAAACTTAGGTCAATTTTGAAAAAGGTTAAAGAAAAATATGATTTTGTAATCATTGATTGCCCACCTTCTTTGGGTATCTATACAGTAAATGCTTTAATAGCTTCAGATAAAGTTTACATACCTATGGTTGCTGAGCCTTTTGCCTGGAATGGATTAGATAAGATGCTTGAAACAATTGATATAATAGTCGAAGAGGAACTAAATCCTAAATTAGAGCTTGGAGGTTTGTTCTTTACGAACCACTCTAAAAATGCACAAACTATACTAGGAAAAACAATTGTACGGGAAGCTCAGCAACAGTTAGGAGATAAGGTAATGAAGACTTCTATACGAACAAATGTAGCACTGCATGAATGTTTAGTCATGAATCAAGATGTGTTCTCTTATGCTCCAGACTCTAATGGGGCAAAAGATTATAAAGAATTAACTGAAGAAATTATTAATAGTTAATACATTATTGAATATTAATAACTTATTGCTTTTATTAATTATATAGAGTAAAGTCTAGAATCATGGCAAATAAAGAGACGAAGAGATTTGATAATGTTTTAGGGAAGCTACATGGATCAAAGCCTTCTGAGACAACTATAAATACATCAAAAGAAGAAAAAACTATAACTGTTCCATCGAAAAAAAAGAAGGAATCAAATAGAAAGCGAATTACTTTCTTCGTTGATGAAGTTTTAGAAGATTATATTGACAAAGGTACATTGCATGAAATGTATAGAAGCAAATCAGACTTTGTTGAATATATCTTAAAGGAATACTTTAAGGGGAAACCTTATCTAAAAAAATAGATGATTTTAGAAAGCCTCAAAACCTATAGTAGGAAAGAGGTGCTAAAGGCATTTAAGCACCTGCGGTACGTTCGTGATAACAACACATATTTTCTTTATCTTATCTTTGAAGGTGATGACTGTGTTTATGTAGGAGAGACAAGTAACATCTTCTGGCGCATGGCCAAGCACAAAGCAAAATGTAGTGACAACTCGCAGGTCATTTTGCGAGAGTATATGAGCAAAGAAGAGGTGCTCCGTTTGGAAAAGCATTTTATCCGGATGCTCAAACCAAAGTTCAACAACCGCTATTGCCTGGAAGGACAATTGGAACTCTTCGCTGCGTAAGGTAGGGGAGAGGCTATATCTATAACTTTGTGAGGCGCTACCTTCAAGTAGCGCCTCTTTTGTTTTCTCTCTATTTCGAACCAGGCAGCGGACCAAGTCTGTTTTAATTCTGGCTTATAAGTAGCCTTATGTAAAGCAACTGCTTAGCTGTAAAGTATGCAGGCTACATAAGTAACAAGATGCTATGAGGTAGTATTTGATAAGGTTATGGAGTAGAAGCTTTAGTTAATCTACCACTGCGTTGAAGTTTAACAGTTAACATCTGACAAGGCAGCACCAACAGATAACACGGTCAAGGCTTGCAAGCTTAAAAAGATTATTAAAATTAGCCTGCATGCGCAACAGGCCCAAAGGCCTGCTCGCATGACAAGTAAAGTCAGGACACCATCACTTTGGTTTTGAAGAGAGAAACATCATCTCAGGTTTGTTTTAAATACACATCTTGCCAAGTCCAGCCTTCCATCTGCAGCAGCGTACCCAGCAGCTTCCTCCGCTCCTGCAGCTCGTGCGTGAAAGATTCCTTTATATCTTCTTTTTCTTTCAGAGGGAGCCCTTTCACTTTTAGCTCTTCCAAATCAGGAAGCGGTGCACCTGCAGACGGAGAAGTGTGCTTGACATAGTTGCCCTTGACCATGTCTAGGAAGGAATCGAGAGCTTCCTGCAGCATGTTCATCTTCAGTTCGTCAAGATCGACCTCTTGCTTCATACCGTGCTTCAAAAGCTTGTGACTCTCATCCAACTGCACAATAGCCCGCGAAATGGCAAGCTTTGGCTGGCTGTTATGGAAGTAGTGGATGATGGGATAAGAGTGATGATTTATTGTATGCTGCATGAGCATCTGGCACAGGTCTGAAGTAGTGTCAAAGAAAGATGAGAAATTCTTACCGTTCCAACTGTTGATTAGAACCTGCTGCGGTGTCTTGCCCATTCCACTGATGTAAAGACTCAGCTTGCTCTGCAGCCCCACAGCAGATAAAACGGGTAAGAAGTAGGTGATGGAAGTAGTTATAAAGACTAATCCTGAAAAGGCCCCTACATCGGTCACAATGCGCCAAAGGTTGCTGGACGCAACGTAATCTCCAACCCCTAAAGTTGAGAGTGTGAAGCCAGCGTAGTAGAGCTTCTCTAGGGGGCTCGCCAACGACTGATCACTGCTCTTAATAACTGAACCGGGGTCAGAAAGCAGGACTAAGAAAAACCCCAGCCACAGCCCCACCACCCAGGTCAGTAACACAGTGACCAAGATGACGGGTCCGGCATAAGGAAGAAGCTTTGACCTTCCATTTTTACCGGACAAAGTAAAAAAGGCTTTCCACACACCTTTGGAGACAGCGTCCGTAATTTTGCCTCCACCGTTGGATGAAAGAGTAGTTTTGACAATATCCATGGCCGTTATGAGGTAAATAAGGAGACCCAGTCCCAGGAAGAGTGTGTTCATAGGGAGAATTGTTTCGTTTGTAATCCTGAACGCATTCGAGTAAATCAGGTTAAACAACATGTGCTTGGGTTATCTTTTAGAAAATGCTTTTCTCTTAAAAACCCATGTTTTGCATGCGCGTAATGCAGCACACGCCAAAAATATGTAACACTTATTGCAAAATTTATAAAACATACCTTCACTTTACCGGGTAAAAAGTAGACATAACTTATGTAAAACAAATAAACCTTAACTATGAACAAAGACTTGATAAGAACACTTGCTGAATGCGCTGCAGCCTGTAACCACTGTTCAGTGGCTTGCCTGCAGGAAGAAGACATTAAAATGATGGTGCCTTGCATCAGACTGGACATGGACTGCGCCAAAATCTGCTTGGCGGCCCAGGACTATATAGCCCGAGACTCCCGCTATGCCAAGGAGATCCTGCAGCAGTGTGCTAAGATCTGCAGAGACTGTGGGCAGGAGTGCGAAAAGCATGAAGCGGAGCACTGTAAAATGTGTGCTGAAGCCTGCTTCAAGTGCGCCGAGGCATGCGAGCAGTATCAGAGTGCCTAGGGCATACAGCTGAATCATTAAAATGAAAGGACTGCCTACCCATAGGGCGGTCCTTTTTTGTTTTCAGCGCTGCGATTGCCTGCACCCTAGCGCTTTTGATGATTTCATCGTATTATTGCCGTGGTATGGGTAAAAGCAAACATTATTACATCCGTAAGTCGCACCGGTACTTAGGGCTTCTGCTGGGCCTGCAGTATCTCTTCTGGACGATAGGTGGGCTGTATTTCAGCTGGAATAACATAGACAAGGTACATGGCGACCATTTAAGGAAGGCTAAACGGTACATTTCCGGAAACCTGACCATGGTATCGCCTCAGTTGGTGCTGGAGAGGGTACGAGCCAATCATGTAGTGGATTCTCTTCACTCGGTGCAGCTTATAGAGATTGCTGGGGTTCCCGCTTACCAGGTGCGCTATTTCTCTGGTGAGAGTGAACACGTTGGAAGTGAAGGTGGTTCGCACGGCACAGGCCATTCAACAGGTGGCTATATCAGTACATAGCTGGCAGACGCACAAACCGGAGAGCTTTTATCTCCGCTGAGAGAAGAAGAGGCTGTTGCTGTGGCCAAGAGAAATGTGATAGATCCCGCTAAAGTAGAAAGTGTGGAGTATCTGACTGAGGTTGGCTCTCACAGTGAGTACAGAGGCAGACCACTGCCAGCCTGGGCGGTTACCTTCAGCGAACCAAACAGCACGGTCTACATTTCAGCTGAGCACGGCACTTTCCAAGCCATCCGGCACAACCAGTGGCGCGTGTTCGATTTCCTGTGGATGCTGCACACCATGGATTATGAAGGAAGAGACAATTTTGGCAACATACTGTTAAGAGCTTTCTCTATTTTTGGGTTGATCACAGTTATCTCTGGTTTTGTGCTGTATTACATCTCATCACCGTCTGTAAGGAAAGTAATAAAGACCATCAATAACTGACACAATGAAATACTACAAGCGTGCCATTTTTGCCCTACTGTTCTCAACAACCTTGGTAGTAGGGCTGGCTTCCTGTCAACAATCTACGAGCGAGACAGAGAATGAAGCTACCACACAAACAGCTAGAGCTACAGACAAGGCCCAGCTGATAATTGACCAGGCTATAAAGGCACACGGCGGCGAGCGTTTCGACAAGATGTCGCTTAGCTTCGACTTCAGGGACAGGCACTACACTGCTCTTCGAAACAATGGCTCGTATGTATACACGCGTGAGTTTACCGATTCGCTGGGTCAGGTAATGGATGTGCTGAATAACGAAGGGTTTTACAGGGAGGTGAACGGGAATAGGGTAGTGCTGTCTGATGAGAAAGCAAAAGCCTATTCTAACTCAGTGAATTCTGTGATTTATTTTGCCTTGTTGCCTTTCGGGTTAAACGACGCGGTGGTGAACAAGAAGTACATGGGCGTAGCGAATATCAAAGGACAAAGCTATCATAAGATAAAGGTTACGTTCGATCAGGCAGGAGGTGGGAGCGATCATGAAGATGAGTATTTGTATTGGATACACCCGGATAAATATACAGTTGATTACCTGGCGTACAGCTTTAGCGTGAATGAAGGTGGCATGCGTTTCAGGGAGGCGCATAACGTAAGAAATGTGAAAGGAATCCTATTTGCCGATTATGTCAATTATGAAACTGTTTCCGACACGATAGCCTTAGAGCACCTTGTTGTTGCTTTCGAAAACGCAGGCTTAAAAAAGCTTTCCGACATAAACCTTGAAAATATTAATGTCAATGTACTATAACACCCAAAAAATGAAGAGAATCATCTTGTTGAGCTTTTTTCTAGCTGTAACAATTACAGCCATGGTAAGCTGTGCTGATAAAAAGCAGGAAATCCCGGTTGAAGAAAACAAGCATGCCACCCACACAACTGCTGCAAAGGAAGAAGGAGCATTGATTATTCAAGCTCAGTCGCAACCAGATACCCTGAAGGGAAGTTTGAAGGCTGAAGCACACGGGCAGATCGGGAATGCCCATCTCACGATAAACTACCATTCGCCAGCAGTTCGGGGCAGGACGATCTGGGGTGGTCTCGTAGCCTATGACCAGGTATGGGTGACAGGCGCTCATTCAGCCACCAGCCTGACAACGGATAAGGACATTACAATAGGGGGAGAATTGTTGCCAGCAGGAAGATATGCTTTGTTCACCATCCCGGGCAAGGAAGAGTGGACCGTTGTAGTCAACAGGAACTGGGAGCAGCACCTGGCTGATGATTACACAGCGTCAGACGATGTGCTGCGCATAAAAGTAAAGCCCCAGGCGGCAGACCAGCACCAGGAACGACTTCGGTATGAGATCGTTTCTGAAAAGGAGAACGAAGGGTCTATGGTCATTAGTTGGGAGAAAATGAAGGTTGCAGTTCCAGTAGAAGTTGAAAACTAACATACTCTTCAGGGGAGAACACAAGCTTTTTATATGATCTAGCATGAAGTAGTTGAACCTTCGTTAATAGCTATATGCAAAGAGCACCCTTTGATGTGTAATAAACTTTTCTTTTACCTCTCATAAGCTCTAAATCGAGAATTATGGCTATAGGCTTTATCTGGCATCTTTTTCTGCACCTATCGGTGCCTGTAGCGGTCGCGTGGCTCTTCTTTCGCCCTTACTTCAAACGGGCTGCCTTGATTATGTTTGCAGCCATCCTGATAGACCTGGACCACCTACTGGCTGATCCCATAGTTGACCCCGATAGGTGCAGCGTAGGATTTCACATCCTACACAGTTACTATATTATCCCGTTTTACCTGCTGCTCTGCTTTTTCCCTAAAACAAGGCTGATCGGGCTCGGCCTCGTGATACATATTGTACTTGACTGGCTGGAATGTCTGTAAGTGAGAGCAGTTCCGGTAGCTACAGTTGAGATATAAAGCTGAACTTATCTTTCACATGCTCCTTATAAACAATGCCACCAGGGAATAGCATCGCTGGTGGCATTGTTTATAAGGAGCATGTGTTATTTGTTCATTCTGTTCAAGATAGCTTTCATTTCGGCGATTTCCTTTTTTTGTGATTCGATTATCTCTCTAGCCAGCTTTTGCACCTCCGGGTCCTGAAGGTCAGCGGCACTGCTAACTAGAATGGCGGAGGAGTGATGCGGGATCATGGACCGCATGAAATGCTCGTCATCTACAAAGGTTTGGTTCCGCAGCATAACGAAGGCCCCTGCAATAACGATTAGGCTTACCCCAACTATAATGGCATTGAGTTTTTTGTCTTTATACATCGATGTCATAAACCCCAGCATCACCAGGGCCATGGGCCCCACCATGAGCAGGGCCATGTACAGCCGGTTCAGGTTCAAGTAAACATGGTCAAACTGAGCGGCGTTCAGAAACATGACGCCATACATGATCACAAAAGATACGCTGAGCATCAGCAGGAACTTCTTATAGTTTCCCTTTTCCATTTTTACGTTTTTTAAATGTTTAACTTTTCCAATGAATAAGCAGCAATCTGAATATTAAATTAGAGCTACGTACAATTAGTTACTCAGTTTAAGGCTTAATTACTTGGGCACCATTACTGTCGGGAAGATACGGAGGTACACCTGCGCGCTTACAGGTAAGGAACCATAGTAAGGGTGTAACTCATGTGCTCCCCTGAATACGCTCACCTGGGCTCCTAAGGTCGTGTTCACTGTCCCAAATTCAAATAGCTGCCTGTTAGCGCCTACCGTCAGCGCATTGATGCCGAAGATGGCGTCATGTTCGAAAAAGTCATGCTCAAAGCCCAGCTCTTCAGCTGATTTCTGCAGCCATACATAACGCCCGTAAACAGCAAACTTATCGCTTTGGAGCGTAGACTCCAGCAGTACTGAATGTTCCTGGTGGTCCTGATCTACATAGTTATACCCCCAGTTAAGTATAGCTGTCAAAAAGCGGTTATTGCCGGACAGTTCCTTGCCATACAGCACAGAGGCCGTGGTGCGGTAAACGTCCTCATCGGGCTCCCCTGATTCCGGGCTCTTGACATAGGCAGTAGATGCCTGCAAGCTCCACTGCGTGGTAGGGTTAAAGGTAAACCGTACCGCCCGTGAGTCAAAGCGGGGCTTGTCAAAATCATAGCGTTGCTCATCCGGCTCACGGCCGGTAAAGGAGGAGCCTTCCAGCTTGAAGTTGCGGTATCTGAAACCGAGCGTGGCCACCCCAAACGTGATGTGGGTGGCATCCTGCCAGTGGTGGCCTAGTGGGAATCCGGGTTGTTAAGGGTAGATGGCCGGTGCATGAAGGCCACATTGCTCAGGGCCGGCTCTCCCGGGTAACCCAGGTACAGGAACACGTCTGCTTCTTCTGAAAGCATGTGCGTGTACCCAACAGAAAGTTCACTGAACAGGTCGTGCGGGTGCTGACGGTCTATGAGCGGCGAGCCTTCAAAGGTTTCGCCTGTCTGGAAGAGCAGTGGGTAGCCATTGCCACCAACCGTGAGCGGGTCCAGGGAAACCATGGCACTGAACCGGAACAGGCCCCTTTCACCGACAAACCGCTGACCCATCAACATCAACCAGTTGGGTGCGTCAAACTGGCTTTCGCCCCGGTTGCCCTGTTCAAACACATCCTGCTTGTTGTAGCGCAGAAACAGGTTGTAGTGGAGCATGAACATCCAGTCTCCCTGGTGGTACATGTTGCCGTACATAGGCGACTCATCCGGCAGCCAACCAGAACCGGAAGCGTTGCGGCTCATGGGCAGGTTACGTGAGAAGGCATGGGACATGGGCATCTGCATATCCCCGTGCTGCATTTTTTGCTGGCTATGTTTTGTAGTATCCTGCTTTTGTTGATGGTGTTCGTGCTGTCCAAAGGCAGGCGTTAGGCCAGCCAGGGATATTACGAGCATGTATAATGGTATTGTATTTTTCATAGTTATAGGTTAAGTATTATTGTTCTTATGCCTTAAGAGCTTTCGGTTACGGAGCATCCAACTACTTTATCTGCCTGCGCAGCAGCTGGGCGTTGATGGCTACTATCACGGTGCTCAGGCTCATAAGCGCAGCACCAATGGCCGGAGAAACCATGATGCCCTGCTGGTACAGTACGCCTGCAGCCAGTGGCAGTGCCACAATGTTGTATCCTGTTGCCCAGATCAGGTTCTGGATCATTTTACGATAGGTCGCCTTGCCAAACATGATAAGCGAGGCAATGTCCTGCGGATTGCTATTTACAAGTATGATGTCGGCGGTTTCAGCGGCTACGTCGGTGCCGGAACCAACCGCAATGCCTACATCGGCCTGCGCTAGGGCAGGGGCATCGTTTACACCGTCGCCTGTCATGGCTACAAACTCTCCCTGTGCCTGCAGCTCTTTTATCTTCTCCTGTTTCTGGTGCGGCAGCACGTTGGCCAGGTAGCCATCCATGCCTAGTTTATCGCTTACGCTTTTTGCCACGCGCTCGTTATCGCCGGTCAATAGCAGGTTCTTGATGCCGTTCTCCTTCAACACTTTTATAGCGCCTACAGACTCCGGACGAATCTGGTCGCGCATGGAAATATAACCGGCTACCTGCTGATCCACCATCACATACACTACTGTCTCCACGCCTTCTTCGGCCTTGCTTTCTGGTACTTGTATGCCATACTCTTTGATATAGTTTGGGCCGACCACTTTAACATCGCTGCCTTCTACAGTGCCTTCCAGTCCTTTGCCAGGTAAATAGTTAAAGTTGTCTGATGCAGGAATGGCAATGCCATCCGCTTTTACTTTGCGCAAAATTCCCTGCGAGATGTAGTGCTCAGAGTTCTGTTCCACACCCGAAGCCAGGCGCAGCAACTCCTGCTCGGGGTAGCGCTGGTCAAAGGAAACAACCTGCGCCACTTCATGAGAACCCTGTGTCAGGGTGCCTGTTTTATCGAAGATGATGGTGGTGATCAGGCGGGAATTTTCAAAGGCAGTTCGGTTGCGTATCAGAAGTCCGTTGTTGGCAGAAACAGCGGTGGAGATGGCTACTACCAGCGGAATGGCCAGACCCAGTGCATGGGGGCAGGAGATCACCATCACCGTTACCATCCGCTCCAGGGCAAAGTCCAGTTCAGCGCCCACCAACAACCAGACGGCAAGGGTGCCAAAGCCTGCTACCAGTGCCACGTAAGTGAGCCATTTGGCTGCTTTATCGGCCAGGCGCTGTGTGTCCGATTTTGTTTTCTGTGCTTCCTGCACCAGCTTGATCACCTTGTTCAGGTAGCTGTCTTTGCCGGTGCTTACCACACGCACCTGCAGCGAACCGTTCCCGTTGATGGATCCCCCGATCACGTTGTCATCTTTCCTTTTCTGTACCGGTTTGCTCTCACCGGTCAGCATGCTCTCATTCAGATAGCTTTCACCCTGTTCTACTACCCCGTCAGCGGGTACTTTCTCGCCGGGCTTTACCAGGATCAGGTCACCTGGCCGCAGGTCTTCTACCTTCACCGTTACGGTCTCTCCGTTTCTGATCACCTGCGCGTCGGATGGCATCATGCTAACCAACAGTTCCAGGGCTTTAGAGGCACCTAAGACAGATTTCATTTCAATCCAGTGCCCCAGCAGCATGATCACAATCAGGGTAGCCAGTTCCCAGAAAAAGTCCATGCCTGGTAGCCCAAACACAATAGCCGTGCTATAGAGATACGCTACCGTGATGGCTACGCCGATCAGCGTCATCATCCCTGGTGCGACTTTTTTAACTTCTTCTACAAGGCCAGTAAGGAAAGGCCAGCCACCATAAAAGTAAATGATGGAAGAAAGTATAAGAGCAATGTACATGCTATAAGGTATGTCTACTGAAAAGCCTAAGATGTGCTGTACCATCGGGCTAAGGATGATAACCGGTATAGCCAACACCAGCGATACCCAAAACCGCTTTTGGAAGTCATCAATCATCATGCGGTGATGATCATGGCCATGCTCACCATGGGGTGGGTGTCCGGTCGTATCTTTATGCATGGCATGTTCATGGCCATGAAGGGTCCTTTCTTCTAGACGTTCAGTTAGCTGGTCTGTCTGATCCTTTGCTTTTTGATGTTCCCCTTTGTGATGGTGGTGTGTGTGGTCCATATGCTATTCTCTTTACAAATCCTGAGGCAGCAAACTGCCGTATGCTTTCTTCATAGGTTTACGAACATTTTTCCGTTTTTAAGTAATTTTCTGACCATGCAAGACCAACAAGTGCTTGTGCTTCAAAAGATTGAGTCTTTGTAATGCAAAGCACCTTAGTTGAACTCCTCATCTTATTTTACTATAGTCATAGGAAGAACTTGAACGGCACGTATAGCATTAAATAAGTACTTACCTCCTGAACCTTAGCTTAACTAAATCTTTCCCGGTAAACCTTGCTAGCTCTACACTACAGTCGAAAAATATGTTTTACAGATTCATTGAATAAAATTACATATACGTGGTCATCATGAAGGGCCAAGCAGGTTGTCAATGGAGTTCCGCTGGGGATAGTTGTTCTTTTTATACTGCAGGAGTGTAGACCCAGTAACTTCTTTAAACTGGCTGGAAAGGTGCTGCAGGCTTTTATAGCCCAGGCGCGTGGCAATCTCTGTCTTTGATAATTCATCATAGGAGAGTAGCTCTTTGGCTCGCTCTACCTTTTGTAGGACGACAAACCTGTTTAAAGCAACCCCCTCGGAGGCTTTAAAGGCAGTACTGAGTGTAGAATAATCCTTGCCAATCGCATGTGCTAAATAGGTAGAAACATTAGTGGCTAGCGGAGCTATTTTTTCTGATCGGATCAGATCTATCACGGTAATCTTTATACTTTCTACCAGGTCTTTTTGCTTGTCCAAGATCAGCTCAAATCCCTGGCTAACCAAGGCTGCCTCTATGGCGGAAATATCTAGGTCTTGTGATGCTTCCACTGTTGCGGAACCGAGCACCACCTCCTGCACACGCAGGCTTAGCTTTTCCAGCTCATGCTGTACGGCTGTGATGCAGCGGGGGCATACCATATTCTTTATGCGAAGCACCTGTTGGTGCGAACTCTCTTGATGCATCGTTAGCAAATGATGCCTGCGCTTCCAAGAGAAGTAAATAGATCTGGAAGTGCAGAAGTGAATGATACAGTAACTGGCCAGCCGCCTGGCAACTCCCACTAAAAGGGGTAGACTTAGGCGCACATAGCCGCCTGCCTCAGTCACATTAGCGCATGGCTATTGCCTGAAGCAGGTGCAAGACTGCATGTTCATTCAAATCGTAAGAGAGTGCAGAAAGATCCTGATGTCCGGAATCTTGGGAACCGGATCATCTGGAGGGGCAGGAGATACTTCAAAAGCAAAAGACCTCAGCGGACCTGCAAGGATAGCTTGGTAAAAAACATTGGAGCAGACAAAGGGGGCTTTCGCTTGCAAAAGCAGGTCCACAGTCGAAGATGCCTTAACGAATGGAGCATATGCTTTTTTTTCACAGCATTCAGTACCGTCGGAGCCTGAGTGAGAATGATCTGACTCCGCATGCGTGTGCGCAGAAGCATGCGTATCAGGCCCAGCACTGTGGTGATGCCCTTGTGCAGCGAAAGTGGGCAATAAGCGTTCCACCAGATGCGGCAGGTTGCACACTAACTGGATAAGGTATAGGTTTAGGAAAACTGCAATCAGCAGCAGCCCCGGAATACCTCTACGCTTTAAATTTCTTCTATTGCCCATTAGCCTAAAGCACTGTCTAGGATTTATTTATGTAAAGATAGAAAAAATGGTGAATACGAAAAGAGTTATATCCATCTAGCTATTGCAGATAAGACCACGTGCCTAAATTCAACGGTAATACGCCTTAGGTGGTTACTATCAAGTTTCAGGTTCTGTGTAAAGCTACACCAACCAGCTTTTCCGGTACTTCAGTATACACTATATGCAATTGCTCACAAAAAGAGGTATTTATGGCTTGTAAACGGTATTTGAACATTGGTATTAAAGTAAGACAATTTAAGAGAGTTCTCAATTCCGCGGTCGTATATGGAACGGACACAATTGTCAAAAAAGCAATCGAATAAGCTGTCTAGAAATGAATTACAATGCTTACTAAATGCCAGAACGTCATAAATATATAATTTTCATCCTTAAATATATAAAACCCATCCTTATAATGTTAGGTAAAAATTACCTAAACCTAACCTTAAACCATAAACTATGAATAAGGACTTAATAAGAATTCTTGCAGAATGTACTGCAGCTTGTAATTATTGTGCTGTTTCCTGCTTGCAGGAAGACGATGTGAAAATGATGGAGCGCTGCATTCGCCTCGATTTAGATTGCTCTGCGATTTGTAAAGTGGCACTTGAGTATGTTTCCCGCGACTCTACGTTAGCAAAAGAAGTACTGGATGTATGTGCTAGGGTATGTCGGGAGTGTGGAGAAGAATGCGAAAAACACTCGCATATGGAACACTGCCGCGTGTGCGCTGAAGCTTGCCGCCGTTGTGAACAGGCTTGTCAGCAGGCATAGCAAGCTTGTACATGTCAAAGAGTGCTATTATCTTCTAATAAACTCACCCTGATTGCTCTATAGCTTATAAGAGTGGTCAGGGTATTTTTGTTCGGCTGTAGCATAATGCAATGTGCAGAACCAGAGTAAGATTTTTTAATTACATTTTTTACACTTAATCTAACATCTATGAAAACAGAATTTATCAGTTTCAAGAGCCTTGCTCTTATGGTAGTTGCCATTTTTGTATTCAGCAGTTGCGAAAAAGAACAAGATATTGCTACTCCGTTAAGTACTATGGCAGATCAAGCGGCAAAAGGTCCTTATTGGGAGAATGATAAAGCTTTTGACAAGGAAATGCAGCAGGTGATAAACTCCATGATGAAGATGATGAACCAAATGGAAATGACCTGCGATCCGGACATTGACTTTGCCAACATGATGATCATGCACCACGAAATGGGAATCAAGATGGCAGACATTGAATTGAAGTATGGCCATGAGCCAGAAGCACTGGAGCTAGCAGAGAAAACAAAGGCTGGCAATCTAGCAAGTATAGCAAGGCTTGAAGCCTTTCTTGCTTCACACCCTGGTACAGAGCCACTCTCAAAGGAAGAGTGCAAGATGTTTATGATGGAAATGCGGGAAGATATGATGGCTATGATGCATTGCATGCGCTCATTGAAGGATACGCCTGATCCGGATGTTGATTTTGCACAGCTAATGATCTGCCACCACCAGGGAGCTATCGCTATGTCAAACACAGAATTGAAATGGGGAGATGATGAAATGGCGTTAGAGGAAGCCCGAATAATCATTGAAGAACAATCTCAGGAGATCATTGAGCTATCTGAGTTTGTCAATGAGCATGGCGTGCCAACCAGATAAAGGTAAGAACTTGTAAATGTTTTCAGGCTGTTTGTCTTGTAACGGAAGCAGGGCTGCATACTGCGCAGCTCTGTTTTCATTTAACCTAATAGGCACTGCAGTGCATTAGGTGCCAGTTTTTCAAAGCCACTTCTGTACTCTACTACTGTTTCACAGCTCACATATTAGGCAAAAAGTTATACTATGGGAAATACGATTGATGTTTTATTTGCGTATGAACCTCATCCCGTAAAGGCGCAAGAAATAACTAGAGTTGGGCTAACCCCTATCAGTACCCAGGCAGACGGGAATCCCCTTGAACTGGAAGAGGTGCACACCAAAGACATTCACCTGATCATTGTATCAGAGGATCTTTCTTTCTTTGCCCACGAGCACCCGGAAAAGACAGGCAAGGAATACACTGTCGACTTCACATTTCCCTTTGGCTGCAAGTTCCTCCTTTACTGTGATGTAAAGCCCCTGAACGGATTACCGCTTGTTATCCAAAAAAAGGTGGATGTTGCCGGTAATAAACGGGACGTACAGCGCTACCAGCAGGATGTGCTCAGTAGATCAGTTGACAATGTGAGCGTGCGACTGGATGTGCAGGACCTCAGTGCCATACGTGTTACTATCAAACAGGGGGAGGCTGTAATACCAGCCTCTTCACTAGGTGATTATCTTGGTGCTAAGGCGCATGTTGTCATGATCAATGTGGATACAAAAGAATACCTTCATGTCCACCCCATGGTGCACAAGGACGTGCTGGTGCTGCACTCCGCTTTTACTGCCACAGGACTATACCGGGTATGGATTCAGTTCCTGCTGAACGGGCTACTGTATACCCTGGATTATGTCGTGCAGGTAGCTGAGCTTCCGGGGCAGGGACTTCATGGGCACCATCACTAAACGCAGCACATCGCAATATTACCAATGGAAGTTAATAAAGAGCGTGTAGATATACCAATTGCTGTCACTTTTCGTGGCAAAATGAAGATTGTCCTGCTCCTTGCTTTTCCGGCAGTAGTAGAGAACTTCTTTCAGACATTCATTGGCTTTGTGGATGTCTATTTTGTCTCAAAGATAGGCCTAGCGGAGGTTTCTGCCATAGGGGCCACCAACGCCATACTGGCTATCTACTTTGCCGTCTTTATGGCGATCGGGGTGGCAGCAAACGTAAGGGTGGCAAATGCGCTGGGAGCGAAACAGGTCGAAAGAGCCCGGCATATAGCGCAGCAAGCAATTATACTTTCCATCCTTTTTGGCATTCTGACAGGTATCGTAACGTTGTTTTTTGCACGCCCCCTGCTCACGCTCATGGGGCTGGAAGAGCAGGTGCTGGATATTGGGGAGAACTATTTCCGGGTTGTGGGTATTCCTTCCGTGTTTATGTCGCTCATGTTTGCGCTTAGTGCCAATTTACGGGGCTCAGGTAACACACGGGCACCCATGAAAGTCAGTATTCTCATCAACATCTTTCATGCGCTCCTGGGGTATGCTCTTATTTTCGGGTTCTGGATCTTCCCGGAAATGGGCGTAACAGGTGCGGCGCTGGCCACAGTTGCTTCCCGTGTACTTGGAACCCTACTGCTTGTCTACTACATACAGCGCTCGGAGGTGCTGGCCTTCCGGAAAGACTTCTGGTCGGTAGACTGGGGCCATCAGAAGGAACTTGCTACATTAGGCAGCCCTGCAGCCGGTGAGGTGCTCATCATGCGGACCGGGCAGATCGTATACTTCGGATTTATTGTTTCGCTGGGCACCAACGTCTTCGCCGCACATCAGATTGCCGGTAACGTGGAGGTGATCTCTTATATGGCAGGTTATGGATTTGCTACAGCGGTTACTATTCTTGCCGGGCAGCAGATAGGTGCAGGAAAAATAGAGGAGGCGATTTCCTTTACGAAGATAGGAGCCTGGATGGCTGTGGGCATTATGGGAGTGCTGGGTTTACTGCTCTTCTTCCTGGGAGAGTGGGCAGGCAGTCTGTTCTCTGAAGACCCGGAGGTGATCTCTAAAATAGGAAACGCCCTGAAGGTTTCTGGTACGTTTCAGCCGTTTTTGGCGGCTCTATTAACGCTTACAGGCGCATACCAGGCTGCCAATAATACGAAGTTCCCCATGTACCTGACGGCAGCCGGTATGTGGGCCATTCGCACTGTTCTGGTTTATTACTTGGGAATAACCTTGGGCTGGGGGCTTACAGGTGTCTGGATCGCCATTGGTATAGACATTGTAACCCGTGCAGGAGTACTGGCTTATAAATTCGCGAAGGGCACTTGGATGAACCTGGAAAAGGAGGCAGAGGTGGAATCACAATGTCATCCACAGTCTATTAAAGAGACTATGTCTGACTGCGTTAACAATTACTAAGCCGGAATACTATAGCCAGTGATAATGGGATGGGTTAATAGGAGGGTGTTTAGGTACATTTATCGGCCGCACAATCGTCTACATATAAACGTAAAAGTGAGGCTGGTCCAACTTATTAAGCTGTTTCGTGTAAAACAGAACTATAACTGTAGTCGCACTCGCTTAGCTTGTTCAAAACACGGTAAGCATTGCTAGTAACAGGCAAACTTTAGAACATTTTTTATTTTGTAGCAGCTTAAAATGTATAAACTTTTGATACTAGTATTATTGCTCGGCACAGGGCAGTATACTTTCGCGCAGCACGAACAGCATAAGCCAACCCAGCAACAACAGACCGAGATCTATACGTGCCCCATGCACCCGGAAGTGCAAAGCATTAAGCCCGGTAAATGCCCTAAGTGCGGCATGACGCTGGTAAAGAAGAAATCCAAAGCCCCGGCTAAAAAACAACAGGCTCCGCTAAAGAAAGCTATAAAAGCCAAGCCTGCGACACCTATTAAAAAACCTGTGCAGCAGAAACAAGCGAAGCCGACTCAGAAAAAAGCACAGCCTGCTCATGAACATGCGCAGCCTACGCAGCAAAAGCTAGTAACACCTGTACAAAATCCGGAAGAAAAAGATAAGCCTGTTCATAAAGCAGGACATAAACCGGAGAGCCCGGGGCAGACCTATAAACCCCGCACCGTGCGTTATGATCTCTATGTAAGAGATACGCTTGTAAACTTTACCGGAAGAACAAGGAGAGCAGTGGCCATAAATGGCAGCATTCCGGCGCCTGCTTTAACCTTTACCCAGGGCGATACGGCTGAGATCTATGTGCATAATGAGATGGATGTGGAAACTTCCATCCATTGGCACGGTGTGTTTCTGCCCAACCGCTTTGACGGGGTTCCCTGGCTTACCCAAAAACCGATCAAGCCCCATTCTACTTACCTCTACAAATTCCCCATCATTCAAAACGGTACTTACTGGTACCACAGCCACAGTGCCTTTCAGGAGCAAAGCGGTATGTACGGTGCCCTGATCTTTAACAAGGTGAATGAACCGGAAATGCCGGCTATACCTATAGTGCTGAGCGACTGGACGGATATGAACCCCAAAGAAGTATACCGGTCATTGCGCAGCGCCAACGACTGGTTTGCGATTCAGAAAGGTGCTACTCAAGGTTATGCAGAGGCCATAAAAAAAGGTCATTTTGGCACCAAACTTAAAAATGAATGGAAACGGATGACGGCCATGGATGTAAGTGACGTGGCGTACGAGAAGTTTTTAACCAACGGGCAGGACATTGCGGAACAGACACACTTTACGGCCGGAGATGTTGTAAAGCTGCGGATTGTAAATGGCGGGGCATCCACCTATTTCTGGCTAACCTACTCCGGCAGTAAGATTACGGTGGTTGGTAATGATGGCAATGATGTAGAGCCGGTAGAAGTGGACCGCCTAATCATCGCGCCTGCAGAAACCTATGACCTGCTGGTAACTATACCTGAAAACATGCAATACGAGTTCTTGGCGACTGCCGAAGACCGCACCAATGCCACTTCGCTGTGGCTGGGCAGAGGCATGAAAATGCCGGCCGAGCGTTTAGGCAAGCTCAAGTACTTTGAAGGCATGAAAATGATGAACGGCATGATGAAAATGAACGGGGATATGGAGCCGATGGGCATGGAAATGAGCAACCAGCAAATGGACATGAACAGCGTGATGTACCCGGAAGCCTCAGCTCAGGAGCATAGCATGCACGGAGAGGATATGGCTAAACCAGCTGCCGACACAAGTATGCAGATGAATCAGCAAACTGACACCACTTCACACCAGGGCCATAACATGCAGAGGCACGACATGCAGAACATGAACATGAGTGGCAGCAGTGGCGAGATGGTTACCCTGAACTACGGTATGTTGCGCGCACCTGAAATAACCACCCTGAAACCCGGTCCGGAGAAAGTGCTGCGTTTTGAGCTCACCGGCAACATGAACCGCTACGTCTGGACTCTGGATAACAAGACGGTGTCGGAATCAGACAAGATTCTGATCAAAAAAGGGGAGAACGTAAAAGTGATCATGTTCAACAACTCCATGATGCGCCACCCCATGCACCTGCACGGGCACGATTTCAGGGTGTTGAACAAACAAGGCGAATATGCCCCTTTGAAAAATGTAGTCGATATTTTACCGATGGAGACGGATACCCTGGAATTTGCTGCCTCCGAGAGTGGCGACTGGTTTTTCCATTGCCATATACTTTATCACATGATGGCGGGTATGGGCCGGGTTTTTACCTACCAGAACTCGCCACCCAATCCTGATCTTCCGGATCCTGAGCGGGCCCAAAAGATGTTTAACCGCGAGGACAAGGTTTTCCTGCCGTCTGCAATGGTAGGGCTGGAGAGCAACGGCAGCGACGGCGAATTTATACTTGCTAACTCCCGTTACCAGATCTCTACCGAATGGCGGGTTGGTTCTAAGAAGGAGTATGGTCTAGAAAGCGAGACCTACTTTGGGCGTTATTTCGGGAAAATGCAGTGGCTCTTTCCTTTTATCGGCTTTGACTATCACTACAACAGTGTAGAGAATGAGCCTGAGGAAAACATGTTTGGACAGTTAAGCAACCAGGATAACCGGAAGGTTGCCGTAGCCGGGGTGCAATATACGTTGCCTATGCTGATCGTGTCAGAAGCCAGAATTGACACCAAGGGTAAACTGCGTTTCCAGTTGCGGCGCGAAGATGTACCACTAACAAGCCGCCTGCGCCTTAACCTGATGGGTAACACCGATAAAGAATACATGGCCGGCCTGCGATATGTGGTCACCAAGTATGTGGCCTTATCAACGCATTACGACAGTGATATGAAGTATGGTGCTGGCCTTACATTTGTTTATTGAAGCAGGTAATTAAAGTTCTGCTAATCTTCTAATGCTGAACTTACAACTCCTATAAATGAGAAAGCCCGGCTGACGTTGCTGTTAGCCGGGCTTTTTAAAGCCTATGCGGGTTTAAGAGTTTACCATGGCTTGATTTACTGCCAAATTACCTCTTATAAGTCGGATTTAGCGAAGATGCAATTACTTTGTATTTCTGGAGGAGCTGTGCAAGCTCATTATCTGCCATGTTCCATTACTCTTCTTTAGGATGGAAGTGGCCACCCCTTTCTTTTTGATCGTACTTCCGTCCTTAGCTAGTACAATTGTGTAGGTGTAGGTCTCCGTGGCAAAGGCGTAAGGGCCATCTACTTGCACATCCACTTTATAGTCGCTGTAGTTAAAAGACTTAAATACTTTGAGCTCAGGTGCCAGGTGATGATCAAGGTAATTGGCATACGTGCCTTCCACGCCCCCTGACTCGAATACTCTAGAGTCGGGTGCAAAGAGGTGCTGTGTTTTAGAGGCGTCTAAAGCCTCTACAGCCGCTTTATAGTTGCCCAGCACTAATTTTACCTGCTGTACATCACGTTCAACTGTAGGTTGTGCATTCAGCTGTTGCAGGGATAGCAGGCAAACAGCAAAAAAGATAGCTAAAAATTTCTTCATATGGTATTTGTGAGAGGTTAAAAAAAATGATTTTATAAGCAAAAGCGCTTCTAAGAGAAAATAATAGCTCAAGAAGCGCCTTTAGCTGATTCTCTTCTAGGCTGGAGCTTAATGGTGGTGTTCTTCCAGGAATTTTCCTTGAGGCCCGACACCCTCGATGTGCACGAGTTGCGCTCCGTAATGGCCGGCCATGGAGACAGCATACGCGGAGCCTGTTAATACAAGCGCAGCCACAGCCACGCTCCAGCGCTTGCCCTTGAATAAGAATTGGCTAAGCAGCTGTACAACCACGCCTACTGCTCCCAGATACACGGTCCATTCAGCATATAGGTCGTGCTGGTCAAGCACCAGCTGGGCATGGTCGGTTAGCCCGGACGTATGCGGGTGGTTGTAGTTGGCAGCCACGTAAGCCGTGCCAAATCCAATCAGGGTGGCAACGGTAGCAACCCAGTCTAATTCTTTGCGCAAGAACTTGATGTTAACCAATAGTACTGCCGCTGCTACCATCAGCAGCATGATCGGAAAGTGGACAATGAGCGGATGGGTGTTCGGGAAATCGCTGAGTGAGGCATGTACTTCGCTTGGCGTGTGCTCATGGGCTTCCGTATGCTCACTGGCAGCTGGCACTGGCTGCTGTGCCATTACGGTATCATTGGCCGGGTGCGAGGCATGGGCTGTATCGACAGTTACAACTTTTGCTGGCTCTGCTTTTTTCTTATCGTGCTTCTCGCCTCCGTGTGCCAGGACAGAAGAGGCAGCGAGTAAGTAGAGAGCCACTACGCCGATAAAGGGTTTCAGAATGTAATGTTTGTGTGTCATGGGTGAAATTAGAGTGTTTGATCGTTTAAAAGATTATGGTTTGATGACAATGCCGTTGGGCATGCGGCCAATGGCAAGTTCTTTTACTTTGGTATAGGTTGTCGCATCTAGCACGGTCACGGTACCTGCACCCTGGTTGGTGATGTAGGCTAGGCTTTTGTCTGAATTGAAGGCAATGGCATGTGCATCAGCGCCGGTTGCTACCTCTGCCTTTTTTATCCAGCTATCGCCGACCCGTTGATAGACCACTACTTTACCGTCAGTGGCATTGCTTACCCAGAGTTCCTTTGAATCCTCCTGGTAGGCTACATACCCTGGCTTAAATCCAAGGGCAAGTGTTTCTGTTACCGTTGTTGATGCTACATTTATGATACTGACTGTCTTCGCGCTTTCATTATCCACATACATATTGCCATCGGTAGCCGGCCAAGCCCCTACTGGGTCTTTGCCCACCTGTAAGGTTTTTAACACTGTCTTGGATGAAGGATCAATCACCGAGACGGATGCATCACCGGTATTGGCAACAAAGGCTAAATTGCCATCTGTAGCGAAGGTGACCTCAGAAGGGTTCTTGCCTACAGTGATTACTGATTTGATAGACCAATCACCCGTATCAAATACAAGCACAGTTCCAGAATTCTCATTTTGCTGTCCGATCCACAGCTCATTCCCGGCAGCATTGAATGCTGCATTATGTGGCATACTGGGTAAAAGGAGCGTTTGCTTGACTAAGCCGGTTACTGCATCCAAAATAATTACCTTAGTTGATTTGTCGCTTTCATCCATACCATCATGCCCGCCGCTTAAATCAGTGGAAGTGATCGCAACAGCAAGTGTTGTTTTATCAGGACTTATCGATATGTGGTGGGGCGCTACGGCATCCTGTAGTTTGATCGTTTCTGAAAGTTGATTTTCACTTAGCCTGATAACAGCAACCGTATTATCTAGCCCATTCACGACAAAAGCAGCCGGGTAAGTTAGGTTCAAGGGTGTCATCTGCTCGTCGTGTACCATGAGGTCGTTACAAGCCATAAGGCTACCGGCAAGTGCAAAGGCCCCAATAATTGATGTCCCGAATTTATGCATGAGGTTATGAAGTTGATAGACGCAGGTAGAACGCAAGCCCTGCTTCCTGATTTGACTAAAGTTGATAAAGAAGGGAGCGCTTTTTAGTACTGCTCCCTTCTTCTATGTTAATTAAACACCTCCTCTGTACTACCGCACTTGAGCATCTTCTCACCAAAGTATGGGTTGCGGATCTCCTCATTCGAGCTCAGCCAATAGGCACCCTGGTCGTTGTTAGCCATCGGGCAGTGCTGGTAATATAATGTTTCATTCGCGGCACCAAATGCTTTGGTCAGGGCAAATGTAGCTTCAGATAGTAGTTCCAGTTGGGCACGTTGTGCTTCTAAGTCAGTAGTTTCTGCCATGTCAGATGCAGCTTGCTTTACCTCACTTAGTTTTTCTTCTGCAAAAGTTTTCTGCTCACCTTGCAGTGCCGTTACATCTACTTTCTCGGCTGCAGCTACTACGGCTTTGGCATCCTCCTGTGCCTGCTGCGCGTTAGAAGCAACCAGCTTGTCTTTTAATTTCAGGTACTTATTTACCACGGTAGCAACCTGCTCTTTTACAGGGCCTGCTACCGAAGTATAATCTGGCGTTTCTACTACCACTTTGTCTGAAGCAGGTGTGGCTTCACCGTGCGCCATGCCTTCATGGTGCTCCATTTTTTCAGTTTCGGCAGTAGCAGTAGTATCCTGTTTTGCTTCGGAGCATGAAGTAAATAGGAAAGTTGCCATAACAGCGGCTACAAAAGTCTTTTTCAGCATTGTTTTTAGAAATTAGTTAATTGAAATTTATTTAAATTGGTTTATCAGTACCGAGAGTATGATTAGAGTTACAATACCAATGACGAGCCAGCTTAGCCACCTGCGCCACTTACTGTCTGGTTTTTCGTCGCCGGATTTGCAACATTCTTTCATATCAGAAATTAATTAGTGCTGATGGACAGCCATCGGGTTAGTGCCTTTTTTCAATACAAATTCGCTGTAGAGCAGGTACGCGCCGGATACTACTACTTTGTCGTTTTCTTTCAGGCCGGAGAGTATCGCCACGTTGTCCGCGCTTTCTTCTCCTATAGTTACCATTTGTGCTTTAAAAGTGTCCTTGCCTGATTGTACCCATACGTGCGCCCCATTTCCGTCGCGGATTACGGCATCGGTAGGCAGGGTTAAGGTAGCGCTTTTGGGCTTATCGATGATCACGTTGGCCTGCATGCCTGGCAGGTACTGCTCATTGGCGTTTGGCAATTCAGCACGAAGGATAACAACCTGGCTACCGGCCCTGAATTCCGGACTGATGAAAGTTACTTTTGCCGCTACCGGCTCCTTGTCAAAACCTTCCACCAATACCTGGATAGGATCACCTTCTTTCACGTTAGCCACTTCCTGCGGATATAGTTCAGCCTCTACCCAGATCTTGCCCAGTTTGCCAAGCTTATAAAGTACACTGCCTTCGGCTACATACTGGCCTTCGGCAGCGGCTACTTCTGTAACAACGCCACTGGCGGGAGCTACAAAAGTTATCCGTGAATTTACATTTCCGGTTTTAGCCAAACTCCTTATCTGCCCTTCGGTTAACCCATAGAGCAGCAGCTTCTTTTTAGCAGCCTCCAGGAAGGAAGCAAATCGTGGATTCTCTTTCCCCAGTTCCTGGTTCTGACGCAGGGCTAGTAGGTATTCGCGTTGCAGGGTCAGAAGTTCTTCGGAGTATAGTTCGTACAGCGTTTGCCCTTTTTTAATCGTTTGCCCGTTCTCTTTCAGGTACAGTTTTTCGATGCGTCCCGCGGCACGGCTGCTGATCACATCGGTTTGCGTTTCGTCGAGTACCAGTTTGCCGGTAAGTATGGCGTTGCTGCCAGCTGAACCTGCTTTAACACGCATTGTTTTGATGTTTCCTAGCTTGATCTGGCTTTCCATTAAAACAAGTTCACCATTCTCCTTACCCGTCTGCGATACCGGCACTAGGTCCATAAAGCAGATAGGGCAAGTGCCCGGTTTATCCTGCACAATTTGCGGGTGCATCGGGCAGGTATAGGTTGCCGATTCCCCTTCCGCGTGTGTTTTTTCTTCCACCGAGCAGGCAGCCACGGCAAAGGCTACCAGCAGGAAGAGTATGTTCAAATATCGTCTCATGTCTAATTTTGAATAGTTGAATAACTGAATAAAATTGAATGTGCTTCAATTTTATTCAGTTATTCAAAAGTCAGTTATTTATTATTCACTTTTATAAAGCTTTCACTGTCTACCAGGAACTGTGCGTTGGCAGCAATGACGTCCGTTTGCTTTAAACCGGATATGATTTGGGTCTCACTGCCAGCGTCAGTGCCAGTGGTAACAGCGACAGGCTCAAATACACCATTTCTTTTTATAAAAGCGACTATCTTGGTGCCAATATCCAGCACCGCAACGCTGGGTACCCAAAGGGAAGTGTCAGTGCTGTATGTTGCCTGCGCACTTACCAATTGCCCTACCATTACTGATTTCAGGTTGCCAGGCAAATACACGCGCGCCTTGGCAAAATTTTCACCTTCATCAAAAAAGGGCTGAAAGAAATCGATGTTGGCCTCCAGCTTTTCGCCGGGTAGTTGCGGAAATGATATTACCACAGGAGAACCTTTTGCTAATGACTGCATCTTACCTGTGGGGATATTAAACTCTGCCCACAACTGCGCAGCATTTACCACCCGCAACAGGGACTGCCCTGTGGTGACATACATGCCCTCACGCAACTGTATGGCTTGTCCAGCTGGCGTACTGGAGGCTGCTGGAGTTGTGGTAGTAGCGTTACTACCTCCCATGGCGTCCATACCCCCACCAGCGCTGGCAGCTGGTGCTGTAGCGCCACTTGCCGAAGCAGCAGGTGCTGATGCGTTCAGGTCGACCACGTAGCCATCGTAGGGGCTGTAAAGCGCGAACGTATAGCTTTCTTCCCCTGTGCGGATCAGGCGGTTGATCTGCTCATTGGTGGCACCCAGGTACTTTAGTTTTTGCCTGGCAGCTACGATCAGCTCCTTGTCTTCCGGAGCCGACTGCACTAAGTACAGCAGCTCTTTTTGGGCCGTGATTAGATCCGGGCTATAGACTTCCATCAGCTTTTGGCCTTTGCGGATCGGCTGGAAATTAAACTTGACAAACAGTTTCTCAATACGACCACTTATACGCGCCGGAACAGAATAAACCCGTCGTGGATCATAGGTGATAATACCATCCAGCTGCACTGTGGCTTCGACAGTCTTTTGCACAGGTTTGACCGTAGCAATGTTAGAAACAACGGTGGTATTGGTTGGCTTGAGCAAAAAAGCAAGGTCTTCGGTTAGCTCAACACCTTCACCTTGTACGGCTTTAGGAACTAAGTCCATGCCGCAGATAGGGCAGGAGCCAGGTTCGCTTTTGACTACCTGTGGGTGCATGGGGCAGGTGTATTCCGTTTCACCTTCTGCATGTGTTTTTTCTTCCACGGAGCAGGCCGCCACAGCAAAGGCTACTAGCAGGAAGAGTATGTTCAAATATCGTTTCATGTTCAATTTTTGAATGAGTGAATAATTGAATTTTGAATAAATATGAATGATCGACTATGAAATCGAGCTCACCATTCTATTATTCAAACCCAGGTATTGATAATTTATCTTTCTATCTCTTTCTCATAGCTTACCGTCATCTGATAAAGGGACTGTAGCAACTTGAGATACTCCATCTGCGCCATGTTCAAAGCTTCCCAGGCATCAATTACCAAAGGCAATTCTTCGTTGTTCTGCTCGTAGGCTAGCATGGTCACATCGTAGTTCTTTTTGAGTGCCGGAATGATTCTGCTGTTGTAGTTTTCGGCCTGCTGCCGCATGGTATTCAGCTCAAGTGCCATGTTACGGGCCATCCCTTGTGCTTCGTTGAGCATGGCTTCTCGCTCGCTTTGCATGGCCTGTATCTCCAGGTTCATGGCTTTGGTATTAGCCTTGTACATCTTCGAAGACCATGGGGCAATCGGAATGGAAATCATCCCCATTGCCGTAAACTGCTGCGGCATCATAGGGTCGCGGGGAGACATGTGGTCAAAGCGCAGGCTGAAATCTGGCAGGCGTTCTTTCTTTTCCATCTCGACGTTCAAGTGCATAGACTGAATTGTTCTGTCGAGTTGGCGGATGTCGCTACGGGAGCTGGCCAGGTAAGTGGTATCAACTGCAAGCGCAGCAGGTGCAGGAGCAACGATTGTGGTGTCAATTTTATACTTCTGATCCTTTGGCAGGTTCATTAGCATGTTGAGCTGCACGTTCTGCTGTTCGATCTGCGAAGCCGTCATCACCTGCATGTTCTGTACTTCGTGCAGCCTGGCTTCTGCTTTGTAAACACCGCCCAGCTTGCCCCGGCTGTAGGGGTAGCGGATACGGGCCAGCTTGAGCATGTATTCCATGATGCGCTCATTGTCTTTTAGTACCGACAGTTGTTTTTCCAGCACCACCCAGTTATAGTAGGCTGTTTTGGCCTGGGCACGCAAGTCGTTATAGGTGACATCCTTTGCTGCCTGCTCAATACCAGCTCTGGATTTCATGTACTTTTCTTTGGCGCGTTGCTTTATCGGGTTTGGAATGTCCTGCTCGGCTGAAACCATCAGCGAGCCTTTATCACTCTCAGTCATCACTTCTGCGCCTGGGTAGGGCGCCATATAAACGCCGCCACCTACCATCGGGGCCATCCAGCTTTTGGCACCCTCGGCGTAAGCATCCATCGCTTTGGCGCGGTAATTGTGTTGCTGCAGCATCGGGTTATTAGCACTTATCCGCTGCAGCACACTGTCCAGGTTCATTGTTTGCTGTTGCTGGGCCAGCACCGGAGTGCCGGCCAGCAACATTACAAACACAAACAACCAACTTAATTTCTTAGTGCTTAACATCGTATATATCGAGTTTTCCGTGTTTTCTTAATTCATATTCTTTCATCATCTCAAACACCACCGGGGTTACCAGCAGAATGTGAATGGAGGAGGTAAACACACCTCCGATCAGCGGAAGCACAATGGGTAACATCACGTCGGTGCCTATGCCGGTTGCCCACAGCACCGGGATCAAACCGAACAGCGATACCGATACGGTCATGATCTTCGGGCGCAGGCGTTTCACCGCTCCCTTGAACACATAGTCGCGGATGTCCTGGTTGGTGATCGTCTCGTTGGAATTTCCTTTGGTGTCTGCCAGTTCCTTCATCGCCTCGTTTAAGTATACCACCATCAGCATCCCCGTCTCGATGGCCATACCAAAGAGCGCAATAAAGCCCACCGCCACGGCTACCGACAAATTCACGCCATAAAAGTAAACGATGAACACCCCCCCAATCAGGGCAAACGGAATAGTGATCAGGCTGAAGAAGGCCTCTTTCAGAGAGTTGAAGGAGAAGTATAAAATAAAGAAGATGATGAGCACCACCAGCGGAATGATGAGCTTCAAGGTCTGGTTGGCGCGCACCTGGTTCTCCCATTGACCGCTCCACTCCAGGTAATAGCCTTCCGGTATACCCGTTACTTCCTGGTTTATCTTTTCGATCGCTTCTTTCACCGTACTTCCTAAATCGCGGTCGCGCACGTTAAAGAGCACGGCTCCTCGCAGCTGCGCATTTTCAGAATTGATCATGGGCGGACCGTCGGCAAAACCTATTGTTGCTACGGAGGATAATGGGATAGTTCCGGCTGTAGCTGTTTGTATCGGGATGCGCTGGATGCGCTCTACGCTGTTGCGGTAGTCCTGCGCCAGGCGCACGTTGATCGAAAACCGCTGACGACCTTCAATGGTATTCCCGATGGAAGTACCACCCAGGGCAGATTCCACGATCATGTTCACGTCATCTACCGTTAATCCATAGCGACCAAGTGCTTCGCGGTTAATATCAATCTCAAGGTATTTACCACCAGTGATCGGCTCCACGTACAGGTCGTTTACGCCTTCCACATCACGCAAAGCACCGCGTACTCTTTCAGACACCGCAGCTATTGAATCCAGGTTTTGACCGTATACTTTCACACCTACATCCGTCCGGATGCCGGTAGCCAGCATGTTGATGCGGTTGATGATGGGCATGGTCCAGCCGTTCACTACGCCCGGAATCTGCAGCTTGGTATCGAGCTCGCGGATGATGTCCTGTTTGGTGATGCCATCGCGCCATTCCGACTGTGGTTTGAGCATGATGATGGTCTCGATCATGCTGATGGGAGAGTTGTCGGTGGCCGTGCTGGCACGACCAGCTTTGCCCAATACGCTTTCAACTTCCGGTACCGATTTGATGATCTTGTCCTGTACCTGTAGAATGCGTTTGGCTTCGGCGTTGGAAATATCCGGTAGCGTTACGGGCATAAACAGGATGGAACCTTCATCCAGTGGCGGCATGAATTCGGTACCCAAACTGAAAAGCATGGGTATGGCTACCAGCAGTGCCAGGATGTTGACGCCGATGGTGGTTTTACGCCACTCCAGGCACCACCTCAACAGTGGCCCGTACAGTCGTTCCAGTACCCGGTTGATCGGGTTGGCGTTATCTTCCTTGAATTTCCCTTTCAGGAAGAAGGAAATCAGTACCGGTGTGAGGGTGATGGCTACGATGGCGTCCACGATAAGAATAAAGGTCTTTGTCCAGGCCAGCGGACCGAACAGTTTCCCCTCCTGGCCGGTGAGCAGGAACACCGGGAGGAACGACGTGATCACAATTACGGTGCTCCAGAACACACTTGGTCCTACCTGCTTGGCTGCCTTTTCGATGATCCGGATTCTATCTTCTTTTGATAATTTCATTTTTCAATTTTGAATAACTGATACTAATCCTCTTCCATCCATTCTTTACCCTTCTGTGCATCTGCTAGGTGCCGGTAAGCATTCTCTACCATCACAATGGCATCATCCACAATCACACCTATCGAAAGGGCAATACCTGTCAGCGACATGATGTTGGAAGAGATACCGAATGCGTTGAGCAGTATAAACCCGATGGCAACAGAAAGCGGTAACTGGATGAGTATAACCAAAGCACTGCGCCAATGGAAAAGAAACAGGAATACGATTACAGAAGCAACCAGCATTTCCTCTATCAGCGTCTTTTTGATGGAATCTATAGATTCGTTTATTAGGCCGCTGCGGTCGTACACAATGTTGAATTTCACACCTTCCGGTAATCCTTTGGCTACTTCGGCCATCTTTAGTTTTACGTTGTCGATCACTTCGTCAGCGTTCTCGCCATAGCGCATCACAACTATACCGCCTACTGCTTCGCCTTCTCCATTCAGGTCAAATATACCCAGGCGGCTTTCACCTGTCATTTGCACAGTGGCTACATCGCGCACCCGTACCGGAATGGTGTTGTTCGTAGCAATAGCAATGTTCTGTATCTCTTCAGCCGACTGTAAATAACCAGTGGTTTTAATAATGTAACCGATGTCGGAAAGCTCGAATTTGCGACCGCCAGCTTCGTTGTTATTAGCACGGATGGATTGAATAACCTGCGGAACAGAGAGCTTATAGTAGGTTAGTTTATTTGGGTCCAGCGTGATCTGGTATTGCTTCTGGAAGCCACCAAACGAGGCTACTTCACTGACACCTTTCACGTTTTGCAAACCGAATTTTACATACCAGTCCTGGATAGCGCGCTGCTCTCCCAGGTCCATGCCGGGGGCATCCAGGGTATACCATAAGATGTGACCTACGCCAGTTCCGTCGGGGCCAAGGGTAGGGGCAACGCCTTCGGGCAGCATATTGCCTACTGAACTAAGGCGCTCCAATACCCGCTCTCGGGCCCAGTACACATCGGTCTCATCCTCGAAAATGACATAGATAAAGCTCATTCCGAACATGGAACTGCCGCGCACATATTTCACCTCGGGCAAACCCTGCAGGTTGGTTACAAGCGGGTAAGTGATCTGGTCTTCGATGATCTGCGGGCTGCGGCCCATCCATTCTGTAAAAACGATCACCTGGTTCTCAGACAAATCTGGGATAGCATCTACCTTATTTGTCTGTACCGAATATAAGCCCCAGCCGAAGAGCGCCGCTGAAATGAGCAGCACGATATAACGGTTACGGAGCGAAAGGGAAATTAATTTCGCAATCATGTAAGTTTAAATAAACCTTAACAAATAATGAGGTGTCACAGTAAAATGACAAGTAAGAAGGGATGCCGAAGAAGAAAGTATAGGCATAGTAGCCGCTAGCCTCCGGAAAAGACACAGCTACGCCAGCCAAACGATAGCATCCGGAAAGTAAAGGTTATAGCAGGAAGGATTGCACCAGCACCGGTATGTCGCGATCCAGTGGGGGAGCTTCGTAGAAAGCGTAAGCAGGCTTAGGATCAGCCTCAAGAGTGAAGAACTGAAGTATAACGACTTTAAAAGCGGCTACAAATTTCAGGTCCAGGGTTTTGGTAAGTAAAAGCGGTTTTGAATCGGGAGTTGCATTATCATGCTCGAAAACCAGTGTATGGTCGTCGCAGCATTCAGCAGCAGCTGAGGCAGGAACCTGGTGGCAGGGTGGCAGCGTTTCTTTTTCCTGCTCCATCGGGCAATCTGCTTTAGCCCCAAAGAAGGCAAGATCTTCTAACTCCCCGCTGCACAAGTGCATGCCCACCGAAATGCCTGTCGAGGAGACGAGCACCAGCAGGGCTAGGGTGAGTAATAGGATCCGCTTAAGTAGCTTCATGGTTATAGTTACGCTACGGCAAAGGTAGGAGCAAACGCGTAATTATTTTTACAGAATTCTAAAAAACTTTTACATATTTATGGAGTGTTGCTCTCTCTTTATCGTGCCAGACGTTCATAAGATGCTTGTAATCAGTAAATAGAGGGAAGTTCTTTCTGATTGCCTCCACCTATTGATTGTCTTTATTTTTGCACAAATCAGCGAAAGCCAATAGGAAAGCTATATTAAAACCTACTGTTCGAAGGTGGCTTTATTGCCGTTTGGGAAGGCTTATCTACAGCAGCTTTTGTCTTCTTGGATAGGTGGGCACGGTACGGTGCCGTAGCTGCAAAACACGCAACAATCTCCCGGCTTGGGCTTCAAAATAACGTCACATTGTTGGCATTGATAGAAGTACTGGCAAGCGTCTGTAGGCATTTGCTCTTCTTTCTGGTGCCCGCAACTAGGGCAGGTAATGGTAGATACTCGTATAGTAGCAGACATTTTATTTCAGATTAACTTGAGTTACTTTGTAGCCTGTGGCGCTTACAGCTTTCTCAATCTGCTTTACGTCTGTTATGGTCTTGTCAAACTTGACCAGCGTGTTACCATCGGCATAAGAAGTTTCTACCTTTAAAATACCCGCTAGCTTATTTACTTCACTGTTTACATGACCTTCACAACCAGCACAGGTCATGCCCTTAATTTTAATTTCCACAATTTGCACATTTGATTTATCAGCAGTTGTTTGCTGTCCTTGTAATTGTGGGTAAAATATTTGCGCATAGGAAGGAAATGCCAGCATGGCTGCGGCAAAAAGAGACACTAGGAATAAAAAGGTTTTGCTTTGCATAAAATTTGATTTAAGGTTCGTTTTGCAATCACAGTCAACTTGTTTGCTCGGCATGAGTTTTTGATACCACGCAAAGGCCAGCACAAGTGTTGTCAATCCAATAAGGTAAGGGCGCAACGGCTCCAGCCAGGAAAAGGAGACAGCTAAACTACTGGTAGTACCGGCAACTAACGCCACTAGAGGCGTAATACAGCATAGGGAAGCACCCAAAGCCGCAACTAGACTGGTGCCAAGCCATATCTTTTCGGTAGGTGCACCACTGCTTTTCAGGGAGTTTTCTTGGGTTTTCATAAAGCGCTCTTAACGGTTTGGTTTGTAAAGAAGTCAAAATGTGGCTGGAGTAATATCTCTGATTCGGGGGTGAGTGCATAGAAAACTGTTTGAGCTATCTTTTTCGTGGTGACTAAATCACCATCCTTGAGCTTGCGCAAGTGCTGGGAAACAGCTGGAACGGACATAGAGAGAATGTCGCTTAGATCGCAGGGGCATAATTCGCCTTCTTCCTTCAGTAAAAACAGCATTTTAAGGCGAACCTCGTTTCCTGCCAGGTTCAAAGCGCTGGCGACAGACCCCAAAGGATCTCTTAGTTCTTCCATTCTGCGCTTACAGGAGTTGAGCTGTTTTTCATTGGCAAAAACTCTAATGCATGCTGTTTGTTTCTTTTGCTTCATATGCTGAACATTTATCTTTTAAAGACAAAACTGTTCAAAGGTAGCTCATTTTAAGTATTTAAGCAAATGCTTAAATACCCCTAATCTATCGCTCATGCTATGAAGTTTAATCACTGGAATATTCAACTTAAATAATACTGACTACATGACAGTAATAACCTAGACAATCCTGCGGTTTGTCTTATATATAGAGCAGTAATTGATCACCCGCAGTTTTCAGGATAGAGATAATCGGAGTGACAGTATTAATTCTGTGGCAGCTGGTAAAATAGGATTTCTCTTTTTTGAGTGGCTGAAAGTATATCTTCCAAGCTATGAGGAAGTACTGAAAGAAAACAACGCATTCTTAGTGTTTCAGCCTCAGCTAAAAAGGTATGTTCGTCATTTGGAAAGACATAATACTTAATACCAGACTTTAGCATCAGGCGCCGCTTATAATTCATCATCGTTTCTTTGGAATTCTCCCCTTCACCCGATGGCCAATCTATGATGGCTATTGGCTCATTTTTAGCATTACAGATGGTAAAAGTTACCCTGGTCTTCAGAAAATAATCAAACCATGCATCGTCCTTGGTAGGATAGACAGGGGAACGATGATGAATGAAGGTAGAGGGCGCCAGGTTCGGATATACTCTTGGGAAATAACTTAGCAGCTTGCCGAAAAAAGCGTGCTTCGGGTGGTTAACATTAATGACTGGCCTCGTATAGGCAGGTTGTTGTTCCAGGTCAAACAAACTCTTGTAGTTGACACGCAAGTAGTCAGTACAGTCGTCGCAGTTTACGGCATGTTCGCCTGCTGCGCGCAAAGCAATCAACTTCCGGCGATTAGCAACAAGCATAAGGCTATGACAGAGGCTACATGAGATTTCAGCCTTACAGGCCAGTGCTACAGTGTGCTCCACACTGGTAACATCGCAGCGATTCTCGTTGGCCAGCGCTTCTAAGGTATAAGTAAAAGATGTTGCGTGTTGCTGGGTTTTTATAAATGTCCAGTACTGCCGGCACATTTCCTCAATGCGCTTGCGGCTTTTTCTTTTAAAGGTCAGTCTTGGAGATTGCTCTGTTATCATGTCCTTGCTGTTAAGGGTGCATCATGTTGTAAAGATAAGCACAACTTCTTTATAATGACATATATGTCATTATAAAGAA
>NZ_JAHWXQ010000009.1 GCF_019336435.1 Pontibacter populi
GTGGCCGCCAACCCTATCTAAGCCCTGTCCTTCGCAAGAGGACAGGGCTTTTGCGTTTTAGGCAGATGGGAAGGGGAAGCATAAGGCGCTTAAGAATTAACCTGAGGTAGACCCCTGTTCTATATTGTAGTTGCTCAAGCCCGTTGGTGAGGGAGCAGCAAAAAACAAATTGGTGAAAGTAAATGAACTCGCCCTCAGGCAGAGAGAGACCTGAAATATGGAATGCTTAATTTTATTCCTCTCCGATTTACGAGCTATACTTCAATATAAATTACCTACTTCATTATAAATAGAAACGCCCCACTGTTATAGTAACAGTGGGGCGTTTCTATTTCCTATCTTAAAACCTAGTTCATAATAAACTTTGGATTAATTAAGTTCTCAATTGAGAAAATCTCATCCCATTTAGACTGCTCAATAAGACGTCTGTCTATAACTGTTATTTGATGTACTGATTTACCTGTAAGTAATGCTTCTTTGGCTATGGAGGAAACAGTTTCGTAGCCTAAGATTGGGTTTAACGAGGTAACTATACCAATACTGTTCATGACCATGTTTTTGCAGATCTCTTCATTAGCTGTTATGCCTATTATACATTTATCAGTTAATGTATGAGTTGCATTTGTGAGATAGCTCAATGAAGAGAATAAGCTAAATGCTATTACTGGCTCCATAACATTTAATTGTAACTGGCCTGCCTCTGCAGCCATAGTTATAGTCACGTCGCTACCTATAACGTAATAGGCAGTCTGATTCACTACTTCCGGAATTACAGGGTTTACTTTGCCTGGCATTATAGATGATCCCGGCTGCATACGTGGTAGATTGATTTCATTTATACCTGCACGTGGGCCAGATGATAGTAAACGGAGATCATTACAGATTTTTGAAATCTTAACAGCACATCTCTTTAAAACGCCTGATACCTGCACATAAGCGCCGGTGTCACATGTAGCTTCAATAAGATCTTCAGCTAATACAACCGGTATACCTGTTATTTCTCTTAAGTGTCTGGTTACTATTTCAGGATAGCCTTCCGGTGCGTTTATAGATGTGCCTATAGCTGTTGCCCCCATATTTATTTCGCAGATTAGGAGCCTCACCTCTTCAAGGCGCTGGATATCTTCTCTTATAGTTGTAGCGAAACCATTAAATTCAGCTCCCAGGGTCATCGGTACAGCATCCTGTAACTGTGTGCGACCCATTTTAAGAACATCTTTAAATTCGGCTGCTTTTACTGCAAATGCTTTACTGAGTTTTGTCAGGGCATCTATAAAATGACCGATTTTAACATATAATGCTAAACGAAAAGCTGTTGGATAAGCATCGTTTGTGGACTGTGAAAAGTTAACGTGGTTATTCGGGTGAAGATGATCATAATCTCCTTTCTCAAAACCAAGTAACTCAAGTCCGATATTGGCTACTACTTCGTTTACGTTCATGTTTATAGAAGTACCTGCGCCTCCCTGAATCATATCTGTAACGAATTGGTCCATGAACTTGCCTTCTATTAACTGATCGCATGCTTTACAGATAGCATCTGCTATTTTAGGGTCAAGCACGCCGCACTCCTGGTTTGCCATGGCTGCCGCTTTCTTTACATAACCAAATGCCTGTATCAATAATGGCTCTTTTGAGATAGGAATCCCCGTTATGTCGAAGTTCTCTAAAGCTCTTAATGTTTGAATGCCATAATACACTTCATTCGGGATGTCTTTTTCACCTAAGAAGTCATGTTCTTTTCTGAAAGTAGTCATTATATAAGCTAGATGGTTTTATACGTAATACTATGTTCTATTTTAGTTGCTGACTTCAGGCTGAGGCAGACTGATCTCAAGGCTTGCAGCAGTATCCAATACTATTTGTGTTGCGTATTGTTTAGTGCATTTAAGTTTACCTGTGTAACTATACTCGTTTATCAGGCTTTGATTGATAATGAGGCGCCCTGCAAATTCTCCAAACTGATTCACAATTTCAGCCTGTACACGCGTTAGTTCTTCCTTGCGCTTTTCGGTGTCAGCCGTCCGGAAAGGACGTTTAAACTGGCTGCCAGCATAATCGTGTGAAATATTCTGGTCTTCGGCAGCTTGCTTTGTTTTCTGGATTACTTCTCTCAGCTTATTTTCATAAGACGGACTTTTTAACCGGCCATGTATGCCGCGGGTATGGTTAAGCCACTCATGCAGGTCTACATCGGGGTTAATGGCAAGCTCAACTAAAGCATCGTTGGGAATGATGTACGAAGAAGGTTTATTTAAATTCTTGCCTAAGTTATCCCGGAAACTATAAAGTGCTTTAAGAATGAACTGGTTATAGTAGGTAAGGCGCGAAGCGTTACGCAAACGTAGATGTGGATTTTCTACTTCTGTATATTTCAATCTTTCCAGCAGCCTGTTCTCCTCTTCAAGCCAATGCAAACGACCTACACGCTCAATTTCTGCTAATAGTTTATCTTTTACTTCGTGCAGGTATACTACATCTATAGCAGCGTATTGTAGCTGTTGCTCTGTAAGCGGGCGTTTATTCCAGTTACTGGATTGCTGTGATTTATCGATCTCTATATTAAACTCTTCTTTAAGAACTGTCGCCAGCGACGAACGCTCATAGTTAAGAATCTTGGCAGCAACATCCGTATCCATTACGTTCTGTATGCTGCAACCCATTTTATCAAGGAGCAGAATATCATTGTTTGAATGATGGATGATCTTCATAATGGCTTTATTCTCTAACAGCAGAAAAAACGGCTGTAGATCCGGTAAACCGAAAGGATCAATGATATAACAGATACCCTTTCCGTCGGTTACCTGAATCAGGCAAAGGTTAAAGCCATACGTAAACCGGTTCTGATCAAATTCCAGATCCAGAGCAAGCTCCTGTTTGGTACTAAGGTCCTTTACAGCCTCCTGCAACTGCTCCGGGGTGCTTACCAGTTTAATCTTAATATTATTGTTTGACAGTGTCGTGAATTCCATTCCCTAAATTTAACAAGTATTATAGTTTGTGCATCACAATCAGGAAATGTTTTAATGGTAAACCGCGATATGCTGGTACTTATTAAAACAAAAGTCTCTGCCCATCTAAGAGCAGAGACTTTTATGTACTATAGTTTAGAAAGTAATAATTATTGTGCAGGTGGTACTTCTTCCTGAATATCATCTGCTACACCATCATTTACAGTGGTATCCTGAACGGTTGTAGTATCTACATCCGTATCAGTGTCCATATCCATGTCGGTGTCAGTATCAACCTGTTCGGTAGTATCTGTTTCTGTAGTATTGTCGCTTCCGCCACATGCTGTAAATGCTGTAAGAGCAAAAACAATAAGGGCTGATTTCCATATCTTTTTCATAAATAACATTATTAGTTCAACAACCAATTTTGTACATATTTATACGGGAGTACTCGGTAAGTAACCCCTGTTATGCTATAAATTTGACTTTTTTAAAGGCAACGGGCTTAAAATATAAGTAAACGGCCCTATTTACCTGACGACCGGAACTATTTAGGTAAACAGCTATATATTATTAGTTAACAGCTTTATTTTAAGGTTCAAAAAAAATAGCAGATAAGTTATAGTTGTGTTTTAGCCATGGCTCATCGCAAAATTTAATTACATTTCTACACCTTCTGCCTTAGTGGTGTCAGTTGGCTGAGATAGCATTTTATCGCGACGCGCCTTAAACTCAGATCCTTCTTTCCATTCAGGGTAGTCAGTTGTATTGGCAATTGTATACCCAACTCTGAAGAACAGTCTAAGATCTTCTACAGCACCATCTAAATTCCACTCCGGTCTTACCTCGTCAGTTAATTTGTGATAGTCGTCAGTTGTGTATTTATCCTGCCATTTCTGTACATAGTCTGCAGGCTGATTTATAGCTTTATCTCCGGATTTAGCATAAAGCGCAGGCACTCCCTTCTTAGCAAACTCAAAATGGTCAGAGCGGTAATAAGATCCTTTTTCAGGACTGGTCTCAGGTACGATCCGACGGTTCTGTAATTTTGCTTCCTGTGCAAGAATGTCTTCCAGTTCAGAGTTGCCATACCCAATCACGATCACGTCTTCGGTTGGGCCATAGGCATTCAGCACATCCATGTTAATGTTAGCCAGCGTTTTATTTAGCGGGTACAAAGGATTTTCAGCATAGTACTTGGAGCCCAGCAAACCTTTTTCTTCAGCTGTAACCGCCAAAAACAGGATAGACCGTTTCGGTTTTTGCTCGAGCTTGGTATAAGCTTCTGCTAATTCCAGTAGGCCTGCCGTACCCGAGGCGTTATCAAGAGCACCGTTATAGATCTGATCGCCTTTCAGATTTGGGTCTTTGCCGAGGTGGTCCCAGTGTGCGGTGTAAACTATATACTCATCTTTCAGTTGAGGATCACTTCCTTCCAGTTTGGCTACCACATTTTTAGACTTTATTTCGCGCAGCTTATTTTTGATAGTGAAGTTTGCCTTTGCGCCTAATGCTACCGGTTTAAAATCCTTTTTAGCGGCTGAGGCTTTTAACTGTTCAAAGTTCTTGCCGGCGGCCGTGAACAGTTGTTTTGCTTTTTCCCGGGTTATCCAGGCTTCTACAGCAGCTTTATCCATGTTCTTGTTCGGATTACTGATATCGAAGTTCTCGCGGCTCCAGCTTCCGGAAACCACTTCGTATGGATAGCTGGCAGGTTCAGTTTCGTGGATGATAATGGCAGCAGCAGCACCTTTCTGGGCGGCTATTTCATACTTATAGGTCCAGCGGCCATAGTAGGTCATCGCTTTTCCGCCAAACATAGTACTATCTAATTTCGATTTATCTGCTGATGAAGGAACAGGCGGATCGTTAATAAGCATAACTATAGTTTTGCCTTTTACATCCAGGCCCTTGTAATCGTCCCAGCCATATTCCGGCGCCACTATACCATAGCCTACAAAAACCATATCCGAATTGTTAACCTCAACAGTTGGCACAAACCTGCGCGATACGGCTACATAATCTGTCGGGAAGTTGAGGTTTATAGTTTTACCGCCTGCCGTAAAAGATGCTTTTGGTGTGGCTGTAAACCCGAACATGGGTACTTCCTGTACATAAGTGCCGTTAGGGTTGCCGGGTTTCAAGCCCATTTTCCGGAACTGGCGTGTCAGGTAATTCACGGTAGAGTCTTCGCCACGTGTGCCCGGGCCACGGCCTTCAAATGCATCAGAAGCCAGTACTTTGGTATGGTTAAGTATATCTGTCGTATTTATGCTCTGTAATGCCGGAGACAGGTTGGCAGAATCGGGTAGGACCTGCGTTTGGGTTTCGGTACTGGTTTCAGTCTCTTTTTCTTCCGCTACCTGGCGCGAGTTCTCGTTACAGCTAAAGGCAATACTCCCTATTAGCAGCGAAAACAGGATGGTCTTTCTCATAGTTTAGTAGTGTTATAGTTCTATAAAAAATGGTCAGGGTTTATAGTTTAAACTATAGCCTGACCACTTGTACGATGTAAGGTGAATTAGGTGTTATTTGTGCAAAATGAGGTCTGTATTACTGCTTCAGAAGCTTTGTTCGGTATATTCTATCTGAAGACTTTATTGTAAGCATGTACATACCAGTTGCTTTTACACGGCTTGTGTTTAAACTAAAGTATCCATCAGGGGTACGGTGTTGTAAGGTAAGATTTTCCGTTAATACTGGTTTGCCATTCAGGTCAGTTAAGGTTACCTCTACAGTAGGGGCTTCAAAGGCGAATGTTATATGATCTTTAAAAGGATTTGGCGATGCCTGAACTATAAGTAATGAGTTATCTGCGCTAACAGCCTGTATTTTAGAATAGCTGAACTTACCAGAGAAATCCAGTTGTTTTAAACGGTAATAAGTAACCTGCCGGCGAGCAGGGTTGCTGTCTGTAAAACTATACTGCTGTACTATCCTGCTTTCCGGAGACTTGCTTTCCACAAAGCCCAGCGTTTCAAAAGTCTGACCATCTGTAGACAGCTGCACTTCAAATCCCCTGTTATCGTTCTCCGATGCTGTTTTCCATTCCAATACAACTACCTGGTCCTTACGTCTGGCTTTAAACCACATTAGTTCTACCGGCAAAGGCATAATAGGTCGGGCCAGGGTATAAGTGCCAAAACTGCTGGAGTTTGTATGGCGAAGCGTACGTTGGTCAACTATAGAACTTGGTACTGGTAACGCCTCTTTGTTTTTGCCTTTATTGTATAGTTTATAATCGCCAAGTGGCTTGGATTGTAATTCGTTTGGCAGAAACTCCAGGTCCATGGTCATGCTCAGAGCAGTAATGTCGCTTGTGGTGTCTGTTCTGGTAATGTTGTACTGGCGGGTAACACTTTCAGTGCCGTTTGTTATTTCGGTTGTTACGCCGGTTAAACGCTCTACTGTTATCTGACCCGGATTGATATTATTCCTGGTCAGGGTAAGGCCTATTTTACCAAAATCTTCTTCTACAGCCGGGGCTAATGTGCGGCTGGTTTGTACGGTACCTATTATATGCGATGCATCTGTTTCTAGGGTGGCTAAGGCAGCGTTTGTTCCTAACCATATAGTGTTTTCTAATGTGTTCAGGTGGCTGTTGGTAACGCTTATAGTATTAACTATAGTTATGTCCTGCTGCAGTTGGGCCTGTGCAGTTCCTGCAAAACTAAAATTGTAAAAAGTGTTGTTACCCGAAACCTGCTGCAGTCTATTGCCCTTTAAAACTATAGTTGAGGTGGCGGCTGTAAAAGTGCCTGTGTTATTCCAGTCTCCTGCTATAGTATACGTAGCGCTGCCTACTGAAATAGTGCCGGTGTTTATCATATCTCCGCCTATAGTTAAGCTGGTAGCCTGGGATGTAAGCGTGCCATTATTCCGGATATTTCCTGTTATACTATGGCTATAGTTGCCTGCGTTTAAGGTTGTGCCCGGGCTTATCTCCAGGTCACCGTAAACTGTAAGGTTAGCAGAAGGCGCTTTCGGGTTATTGCCAGCCAGCTTCAAATTATAGTACGGTAGTGTTGTTATTGCTTGCCCGGTAGCAGCGGTGCCATTAAATGTAACAGTGCCATTGCCTTCGGTAAATATACCTGAGCCGCTGTAAGCTCCCCCTATTTCGAGCAAACCTATAGTAGTGGTAATATCTCCGTTGTTTGTTATGTTGCCCTTAACACTAACTTTTCCTGCTGCGTTTTCCAGTATACTCCCTCTGCCAATAGAAAGTGTAGCTGCTGTTACAGTAGCTCCGTTATTTATGAGGCTGGCATAGCGTCGTTCGTTTTTAGAATTCAGGGAAAGGGTTCCTGTTGTAAGTACTGCACCGCTTTCCAGCACCAGCTCAGACTTCTCATCTATTTTAGCGCTATTGGCAGGTGGTATGAGCTCCAGATTAGCACAGGTTGCCATGCCAGACAAAGATATTTTATGACCATCTACGATCTGCACATTTTCTCCTGCTTTGGGTGGAGTGTTGCTCGACCAGGTACTTCCGGTGTACCAGTCGCCGCTTGTAACGCTCTTTATAGTATTAGCCTGTGCGCTGCATACCTGTGTATACAATAGCATAAGGCAGATTAAAATAGTAAGTCCAATTAATGCTCTGACATCAGCATTTCCCTTTGTAGTAGTTTTGGGCTCGTCAGAGGCGAAGGGTGTCAATTCATTTTCCATTTTACATACGATTAAAGGTGAACTGAATCTTATGCAAGAAAATATCTCTCTTTACCTGACTGATAGAGGATATTTAGTTGAGTAGGCTAAAAGGAATGTAGGGCAATTACTTATAGTTGTGTATTGTTGGCCTTCTAAGCCCGGTAATAAATGCGGCTCATAGTGCTGTCGTAAGGGTCATAGCCTGGCCGTGTTTTATAGAACCTCCTTTCAAGTATCTTCAGATTTTTTATTTCATCCAGCAAAAAGCAGTGCCAGCCAACTTTGGTACCTTGTGATTCCCCTCTTTCGCCGCTCCACCCACAAAGGCAGTCCTGCTTGGTTTTGTTCTGACCCAGCAGGTGAGGTTCCAATAAAAATGTCTGGCCGCTATACGTAAACTGAACAAACTGTCTTGCTCCGATAGCCTTTGAAAGTTCTTCCAGCAAAAGGGTATTCATAGCTGATGTATTTAGCTTTAACTTCCGGACAAGTATTTCCTGTAGTACTTGTATAAAGCTACTCTCATAAAAAGTCAGATAACAGGAAAGGATTTGAAGAAAAGTAACACAGGATAACCGTATTTTATTAGCAGCTATACATGTAAAAAGTTGCTTACCGGTCTATATGGGTAGGTATTGTTCTGTGAGAATATGGCGGAAAGTAACATTTTAAGAGGGGCGTTTAAAAAACAATTGCTACCTGCATCAGAGCTTAGTTATATTTTAAATTGGTAATCTATAAGCTGCAATTAATTTAAAAGATGGCAGCAAATCGAAATGGCATAACCTTTAGCAGGGCTTACAACTATAACTAGTATTTGGGCAGTAAAGGCAGGCCGTTACATAGGTATTATACTATAATAAAGAATATAGTTTAAAGCTATCTAATTGTATGTTAGTTATATTTGCTTATGCGATTATGCATAATTTGATTTGTGAATAATACTTCTAACTTTGCCTCTATACAAAGAGGGTAATCTTATGGATAAATATACATACATCGCCAACGCGCATGGCGATTATATTGATCAGCTCTATAAAGCTTATCAGCAGGATCCGGAATCTGTTGATGCCGGATGGCGCAAATTTTTTGAAGGTTTTGAATTTGCCACAGCATATGGCGAAAACGGCCATGAGGCTTCAGTAGGCACAATAACTGCTCCTGCTAAAGGTGCTGCTGCTGGCGTATCTGATAAAGAAGTTGCTGTTCGTAACCTGATACATGCTTACCGCACGCGCGGCCACCTGCGTTCTAATACCAACCCGGTTCGTGCACGTAAAGACCGCAAAGCAAGACTTGATCTTTCTGATTTCGGTTTAACGGATGCTGATCTGGATACTGTTTTCCAGGTAGGTGATGTAATTGGTATTGGTGCAGCTACACTCCGCGATATTGAGGCAGCTCTCAAAAAGATTTATGCAGGTCCTATCGGCTTCGAATACATGTACATCCGTGACCCGGAAGTGCTGGAGTGGTTCAAGCAAAAAGTAGAACGCGATTCCCTTAATTTTAACCCGGGTATCGAATATAAAAAACGCATTCTTTCCAAACTGAACGAGGCAGTGGTTTTTGAAAACTTCCTGCATACAAAGTTCTTAGGTCAGAAGCGCTTCTCCCTGGAAGGTGGCGAAACAACTATACCAGCCCTGGATGCCGCTATTGACAAGGCCTCTGAGCTTGGTGTAGAAGAAGTAGTGATCGGTATGGCGCACCGTGGCCGCCTGAACGTGCTGGCCAACATCATGGGTAAAACCTATGAGCAGATCTTCTCTGAGTTTGAAGGTACGGCTGTTCCGGATTTAACCATGGGCGATGGTGACGTAAAATACCACATGGGCTTCTCGTCTGAGGTTATAACGCCATCCGGCAATAAAGTTAATCTGAAACTGGCACCTAACCCATCGCACTTAGAGGCGGTTAACCCGGTTGTGGAAGGCTTTGTACGCGCCAAGATTGACTGCATGTATGGCAAAGATATAGACAAGGTATTGCCTATACTGATACACGGTGACGCGGCATTAGCTGGCCAAGGCATTGTGTACGAAGTGACACAAATGGCTAACCTGGAAGGCTACAATACAGGTGGTACCATCCACTTTGTGATCAACAACCAGGTTGGTTTTACTACCGACTTTGAAGATGCCCGTTCCTCTATCTATAGCACAGATGTTGCCAAGGTAATTGATGCCCCGGTGCTGCACGTAAACGGTGACGACCCGGAGGCTGTGGTATTTGCGATGCGCCTGGCAATGGAATATCGTCAGCGTTACAATAACGATATCTTTATTGATATGGTGTGCTACCGCCGTCATGGCCACAACGAGTCTGACGAGCCGAAATTTACGCAGCCACAACTATACAACCTGATCTCGAAGCACCCGAACCCACGCGAGGTTTATAACAAAGACCTGATCACTCGTGGCGAGATTGATGCTGAGTTAGCTGAAAGCATGGACAAGGAGTTCCGCCAGATGCTGCAGGACCGCCTGGACATGGTGAAGCAAAAGCCATTACCTTACAACTACCAGCAAATGGAAAAAGAGTGGCAATCGCTGCGCCGCTCTACCCCGGAAGATTTCAACCAGTCTCCTGAAACCGGCATTTCTCCTGAAGCTGTTGAAACAGTTGGGAAAGCGCTTACAACATTACCGCAAGGTTTTAAACCACTGAAGCAGATCGAGAAGTTGCTGAAAGAGCGTAGAGAAATGTTCTTCGAAAGTAAGCAACTGAACTGGGCAGCCGGTGAGTTACTGGCGTACGGATCAGTGTTGCTGGATGGTAGAATCGTTCGTTTCTCAGGGCAGGATGTGCAGCGTGGTACATTCTCGCATCGCCATGCAGTATTGCACGATGCGGTTACCAGCGCGCCTTATAATAGCCTGGACTATATGAAAGAGGGCCAGGGCTCGTTTGAGATCTACAACTCTCTGCTTTCTGAATACGGTGTGCTTGGTTTTGAATTTGGTTATGCCATGGCGAACCCGAATGCATTGGTTATCTGGGAAGCGCAGTTCGGTGACTTTGCCAACGGAGCGCAGGTAATGATTGACCAGTTCATCTCTTCTACAGAATCTAAGTGGCAGCGTATGAACGGTCTGGTAATGTTGTTGCCGCACGGTTACGAAGGCCAGGGACCAGAGCACTCAAATGCCCGCCCTGAACGGTTCCTGCAGTTAGCTGCTGAGAACAACATGTTTGTTACTTACATTACAACACCAGCCAACCTGTTCCACTTTATGCGTCGCCAGTTAGCATTGCCATTCCGCAAGCCGGCTATTAACATGTCGCCTAAGTCGTTGCTTCGTCATCCGGCTGTAGTTTCTCCGGTAGAGGATTTCACATCCGGTAGTTTCAGAGAAGTGATCGGTGATAACTTTGCTACCCCTAAGTCGGTTAAGAAAGTGTTGCTGTGCTCAGGTAAAGTTTACTTTGATCTACTGGAAGAGCAGCAGAAGAACAAGCGTAAGGATGTGGCGATTATTCGTTTAGAACAGTTAGCGCCATTCCCGAAAGTGCAGTTGGAAGCAGAGCTTGGCAAGTATAAAAATGCTAAAGTATACTGGGTACAGGAAGAGCCTGAGAACATGGGTGCCTGGACCTATATCCTGCGCATTATGCGTAACAGCGTGGAAGATGTGATCGCCCGCAAAGCAAGTGCATCGCCGGCAACCGGTTACCTGAAAGTACATGCCAAAGAGCAACAGGAACTGATCGCAAGAGCGTTCGCTATTTAATGATTAATTACTAATGATGAATGAGTAATGGTTCCGGAAAGAATTCATTATTCATTCGTCATTAATCATTACTAATTCGTAATTCAAAATTCGTAATTCATAATTGATAAAATATGAGCTTAGAAGTTAAAGTGCCTGTCGTAGGTGAGTCGATCACTGAGGTAACTATAGCCCAGTGGCTGAAAAAAGACGGTGACCGCGTGGAGATGGATGAGGTAATTGCGGAACTGGAATCTGACAAAGCCACATTCGAACTGCCAGCCGAAGCCGCAGGCATTTTACGCATTGTAGCACAGGAAGGCGATACTATAAATGTTGGTGCCGTGATCTGTACAATAGACCAGGATGGTGCAGGAGCTGCTCCATCAGCTCCTGCTGCTAAAACCGAAGCCGCTCCGGCACAAGCCGCAGCGCCTGCTCAGGCTGCAGCTCAGCCAGCCGCCGCAACTGCTACAGTAGTCGGCGAAACTGTTGAGATGAAAGTGCCAACCGTAGGTGAATCTATTTCAGAAGTAACTATAGCCAGCTGGCTAAAGAAGGATGGAGACTTTGTGCAGATGGACGAAGTAATTGCTGAACTGGAATCGGATAAAGCAACTTTTGAGTTGCCAGCCGAAGCTGCCGGTACGTTACAGATTGTGGCACAACAAGGCGACACTGTAGAGATAGGTGGTTTGCTTTGCAGAATTACACCGGGTGGTGCAGGCTCAGCAGTAGCAAACGCTCAGGCAAACGCCAAGCAGGAAGCTGCAACCCAGCAGGTAGCTCAGACTGTTTCTGCTTCATCAGGTGCGCAGACATATGCTTCTGGTACACCATCACCGGCTGCAGGCAAAATATTAGCTGAAAGAGGTATAAATGCTGCCGATGTGCAGGGTTCTGGCCGTGATGGCCGCATCACAAAAGAAGATGCGCAGAACGCGCAGGCAAGACCTGCCGCACAAGCTGCCGCTGCTCCGGCCGCCAGGCAAGAGGCTGCTGCCCCTGCTGCAACAGGCGACAGAAACCAGCGACGCGAGAAGATGAGCTCGCTTCGCAAAACTGTTGCCCGTAGACTGGTAACCGTTAAAAACGAGACGGCTATGCTAACTACCTTCAACGAGGTAGATATGAAGCCAATCATGGATATCAGAGCCAAGTATAAGGACAAGTTTAAGGAAGTGCACGAAGTTGGTTTAGGCTTTATGTCATTCTTTACCAAAGCGTGTACTGTTGCTCTTAAAGAGTGGCCTGCCGTAAATGCGCAGATCGATGGCAATGACATGATCTTCAGCGATTTCGTGGATATCTCTATTGCTGTTTCTTCTCCGAAAGGCCTTGTAGTACCGGTTATACGTAATGCGGAGCAGTTATCTTTAGATGGCATCGAAAAAGAAGTTGTACGTTTAGCCAAGAAAGCGCGCGACGGTAAATTGTCTATCGAAGAAATGACTGGCGGCACGTTCACCATCACCAACGGTGGTGTATTCGGTTCTATGATGTCAACACCGATCATCAACGCGCCGCAGTCGGCTATATTGGGTATGCACAACATCGTGCAGCGTCCGGTTGCCATCAACGGACAAGTAGAAATTCGCCCGATGATGTACCTGGCACTTTCTTACGACCACCGTATTATCGACGGCCGCGAGTCAGTAAGCTTCCTGGTACGCGTGAAAGAGCTGCTGGAAGATCCGATGAGATTGCTGCTTGGAGTATAAACTCCAATTATGAATTAGAAATTAGAAATTAGAAATTGTGGGGGAGGAAAAGAAGGAAAATGTCCTTTGCGACAAGAGCTATGCTTTTGCCCTTCGTGTAATAAAGCTTTATAAGTTCTTAACAGTAGAACAAAAAGAGTTTGTGCTGGCAAAGCAATTGCTACGAAGCGGTACTTCCATCGGAGCAAATGTAGAGGAAGCCATCGCTGCAAGTTCTAAAGCTGATTTCGTTCATAAATTAAATATTGCCGCGAAAGAGGCACGGGAAACATCATACTGGCTGCGCTTACTGAAAGACAGCCAGTACATTCCCGAGAATGCGTTTGATTCCATACATGAGGATTGTATGCAGCTGAGAAAGATCATCAGCAAGATCCTGATTACCATGAAGTCGAACACATAATTTCTAATTTTTAATTTCTAATTTGAAAGAAATGAAATACGATGTTACCGTAATCGGTTCTGGTCCTGGAGGCTACGTGGCAGCAATCCGTTGCGCACAGTTGGGCCTGAAAACCGCGATCATAGAAAAATATAATGTGCTGGGTGGTACCTGCCTTAATGTAGGCTGTATTCCTTCCAAAGCATTACTTGACTCATCAGAGCACTTTCACAATGCTGCGCATACTTTTAAGGAGCATGGCATTGACCTGGAAAACCTGCAGGTGAATATTGAGCAGATGATCACTCGCAAGGCAGGCGTGGTAAAGTCGAACAACGACGGTATTGCCTTCCTGATGAAGAAGCATAAGATCGATACGTACTATGGCCTTGGTTCTTTTGTGAACAAGAACATGATCAAAATAGCCGGTACTGATGGCAACGAGCAGCAGATCGAGACAGATAAAACCATTATCGCGACTGGTTCCAAGCCGGTGGCTTTGCCGTTTTTGCCAATCGACAAAAAACGTATCATCACGTCAACAGAAGCCTTAACGCTTACTGAAGTTCCTAAAAATTTGATCGTGATCGGTGGTGGTGTAATTGGTCTGGAGCTTGGTTCGGTTTACGCTCGCCTTGGTACAAAAGTACAGGTAGTTGAGTACGTAAATGCCATTATTCCGACGATGGACCGCGCACTAGGCAAAGAACTGCAGCGTGTATTGAAGAAAACGCTTGGTTTCGAGTTTTTCTTCAACCACAAAGTAACCGGCGCTACAAACGAAGGTGAAGTAGTAAAAGTAACGGCTGAGAACCCGAAGGGCGAAACTGTTACGTTTGAAGGCGACTATGTGCTGGTATCGGTGGGCCGTAAGCCATACACCGAAGGCTTAGGCCTGGAGAATGCTGGTGTGCAGATGGGCGAGCGCGGGATGATTGCTGTGAACGACCACCTGGAGACAAACGTACCGGGCATTTACGCCATTGGTGACGTAGTGCGTGGCGCTATGCTGGCACACAAAGCTGAGGAGGAAGGTGTACTGGTTGCTGAGCAGATCGTTGGTCAGAAGCCGCACATCAACTATAACCTGATACCGGGTGTAGTTTACACCTGGCCGGAAGTGGCAGGCGTAGGCTACACAGAAGAGCAGCTAAAGGAGCAGGGCCGTGCTTATAAGTCTGGTTCATTCCCGTTCAAAGCGTCTGGCCGTGCTAAAGCATCTATGGATACCGATGGTTTTGTGAAGGTACTGGCTGATAAGAATACGGATGAGATTCTGGGCGTGCACATGATCGGCCCACGTGCGGCAGATATGATCGCGGAAGCGGTGGTAGCGATGGAGTTCCGTGCATCGGCAGAAGATATTGCCCGCATGAGCCATGCGCACCCAACCTATACCGAAGCCATGAAAGAGGCTTGCTTAGCAGCTACAGAAAACCGTGCGTTGCACATTTAAGCTTACGCTAAAACTATAAACTATAAAAGCGCCACCCTGCAAAGGATGGCGCTTTTGTTTTACGGGCAACTATAGTTTACTTCTTCGGCTTATCAATGTGCTTGATGGCGGCCCGGATGTATAGATAGCCGTTAGTAATGGTGTTATTGGTAAGATCTAACGCTATATCAGGTGTAATGCCGTGGCCATATACTTTGCCTGTTCTATCCACCATAGTTGATACAGTTAGGTTCAGATACGATCCGTCTGATAATTTATAAAGCTCGTTACTGGTTGTCAGGCTTCCGGTATAGGTGCCGATCAGCTTTGTTTTTGGTCTGCCAATAAATGCACCTGCTATCATTTCTGCTGAACTTGCTGTTTTGTCGCTTACGAGTACACTTACAGGCGCTTTCGTGTTTTTGATGGTATAAGGTGTTGCCAAAAAGTATTTTCCGCCGGTTACGTCCCGAACCATGCCATTTCGTACTGTATCATAAGTAATAACATTATCAGCAGACTGCCAGCCGATGAATTGTCCTTCGCCCAGGATGGGAGCCAGCCCGGCCAGCAACGGGTGCATGTTACCACCATCGTTCAGGCGCAAATCAATTATCCAGCCCTTCGGGTTTTGCGCGTCTAGTTGCCGGATAATAGTTTGCAGAGAATCCGCATAAGCCAACTGCTCATCCTTCTCAAACATATAGAATGGAGGCACAAGTATAAAAGCATACTTTTTGTCGATCATGTGGCCCGATGGCATCGGCAGCTTCCTACCCAGTGATTTATAACCGACATTATGGGCATCAAATACTTCTTTAGGAAAAAATCTGCTATGGCGATCTCCTAACTCTTCTAAAGCATTATTTAAAGCGGGATATGTCTCTCTTATAGTTTTGGCATCCCTGGCGGCTTCCAGTGTTGTGGTATACAGTTTCTCCCAGTCTACCTTTTGCTTGTTAAGGGAATGGTTTTTCATAATATCCAGCGCCTGAATGACATAGGTCTTTACAGAATCGGGTGTGGTCTGGGCGAAAGAAAGCGGTGCTGTAGCGAACAGGAAAGCGATAACGGAGAGTAACTTTTTCATGAGGTATGTTTGTGTCAGTTTGTTTCGGTTAACTGATGCAAACATAAAAGACACGCAGCAACTGTAACAACTATAATACATCAACCTCCTGTTTTAATTGACGAACGCCTCTAACTATAGATTTATAGTTTGCTACCCCTGCAGGGCCTGTTGGTAAATGTTTTTAAGGAGTTGGTGTATTGCTGTAGGTTTATTCTGATCAATTCTTCTATTTTTAGGGATGCATAAAAACAAGATCATCCTGTTTCATTTCCTTTTCTGGTTTATCAACTTCTTTAAGGATGTGGTCTATGGTTTCCAGTACTATTATTTTTATGAAAGCCAGTACACGCTGGAGTCGCTTTACAAAACCACGGCGATAGATCTTGTGCGGACGCTGCTTACTGTAGCGCTGTTTTATGCCAATGCCAGTTTCCTGGTGCCGCGCTTATTTGGCAAAGGGAAGTATGTGCTTTATGCGGGTAGCGTACTGCTACTGGTGGGCGTTTTTACGCCGGTGCATTACCTGCTCGAAACGATTCTGCTCAAGTATTTCAGCTGGTCTACCTACGGGCGCGAAATCACGATGATCTGGATTTACCAGAGTGTGCTGCGTGCAAGTCTGATGTACATTTTGCTGGGAATTGCTTACGGCTACGTGGTCAATTACTTTAAAACACAGCAGGAAAAGAAGGCACTGGAGCAGGCCAAGCTTACCACCGAACTCGCTTTCCTGCGCTCGCAGATCAACCCGCACTTTTTGTTCAACACGATCAACGACATCTATTCTTTAACTTATCAGAAATCAGACCTGGCGCCGGATGCCTTGCTAAAGCTTTCGGGATTGCTGCGCTATATGCTGCGCGAGAGCGAGCAACAGCAGGTGCTGCTTACCAAGGAAGCTGATTATATAAAGGATGTGGTCGAGCTTCAGAAAATCGGCCTGAAGGGAAACGCTTTTATTCATTTCTCGACGGAAGGGACTATAGAAGGCAAACAGATCGCTCCACTCATGCTTATTTCTTTTGTCGAGAATGCCTTTAAGCACGGGGTTTGTACAGATCCTGAGAACCCGGTAACTATAGCATTGCGCGTAGCAGGAGATACCCTATATTTCACTGTTTTCAACCTCAAAAACAAAGACCAGAAAGACAGGACCGGCGGCATTGGCCTGACCAACGTGCGGCGCAGGCTGGAATTACTTTACCCCGGAAAGCATACACTGGAGATAACAGAAGATGAGCACACTTTTTTGGTGGAACTGTCGCTGCAGCTGCATAAAACTATAGTTCGTACCGAAGCCGAGCTAACTATACCTGTACTTTCCGAAGCATATTAAACTATAGCATAACACATGAAAACAATCCGCTGCCTTGTAGTAGACGACAAGCCCCTGGCCCTCGACATCCTTACAGATTACATTAAAAAAGTAGACTTCCTGGAGTTTGTAGCCAGCACCACCAGCGCCCTCGAAGCCCTTAAACTGGTAGAAAAGGAACGCATCGACCTGCTCTTCCTGGATATACAGATGCCGGAGCTAACAGGTATACAGGTCATGAAGATACTGGGCGAAAAGTGCCGGGTGATCCTGACCACTGCTTATACCGAGTACGCACTGGAAGGCTATGAACACAACGTGGTGGACTACCTGCTCAAGCCCATCGCCTTCGACCGGTTTTACAAAGCAGTCCAGAAAGCAAAACAGGTTTTTGATCTGCAGCAAACTATAGTTGCCCCGACAGTAGTAAGTAGCCCGAAGGAAGAAAAGCCAGCTGAAATACCTGTAGCCCGCGACATTATTTTTGTGAAGACAGAGTACAAGATCGTAAAGCTGCGGCTGGATGATATCCTGTATGTGGAAGGGCTGCAGAATTATGTGTCCATCTATACCAAAACCGAGCGCATTCTGTCGCTGAAGAACATTAAGAAAATGGAGGAGCTGTTGCCGTCAGGCCAGTTTGTGCGGGTTCATAAATCCTACATTATCTCGCTGGATAAAATAGATTCCATAGAGCGTAACCGCATTTTTATAGGTGAAGCGGTGATTCCTGTGGGGGAGACCTACAAGGATAATTTCATGCACCTGATCGCGCAGGCCAATTCCCTCAGTTGATACCTTCTTTAAAGCAGGTAAAGTTTTTTATGCCGGCCAGGCAACCTTTGCTATAGTTACTCCATCTATTATTCAGAGTCTAAAGAATAACTCACAAACCTGAATTAAAGAACTATGAAAAAACAAGTACACCTGCTGCTTGCGCTGCTGTTCCTGCCACTGCTAACTATAGCGCAAACCAAAGTAGATGCATCCGAGATCATTGCTAAAATAAACCGCGGTGAGGCTGTGAACTATAAAAACGCCGAAATTACCGGTAACCTGGACCTGACAAAGCTCAGCAACATGAAGCTGAAAAAAGAGAAAGGCAACGACAACAGCACAAAAGAATACATCAGCACGGTAACAGCACCGGTTACTTTCGAGAAATGTACTTTTAATGGCAGCGTACTGGGCTACTTTAATCCGGATAACGGAGTTAATGTGGTAAAATCATCTAACGAGGTTTACAATACCAATTTTGAGAAAGATGTTCGTTTCGAGAACTGTACGTTCGAAGATGATGCAGCTTTTAAATACAGCGAGTTTAAAGGGAAGGTATCGTTTGCGGGCAGTCGTTTTGAAGAAGAGGCCCTGTTTAAATATGCGAAGTTTAAAGAAACGGCAGATTTTAGCAAGACGGAGTTTGAAGATGATGCCAACTTTAAATACGTGACCTTCCCGACTGTTGCGAACTTTAAAAACGCGCAGTTCAACGAAGAGGCCAACTTCAAGTATGCAAAGTTTCAGAAGGGAGCAGACATGCAGCAGGCAACCTTCAACGGCAACGCCGACTTTAAATATACGCAGTTCTCAGAATCAGCTAACCTGAAAGGTGCCAGCTTTAAGGGCAGCACCGATTTTAAATTTACCAAACTCAATAACCGATCTGTAACGCTATCGGCACTGCAGGAGAGGAGTAAATAAGTATTAAAGAAGCTTTAGTTTTACTAAAAATGCCGCACCTATAGTGTGGCGTTTTTGTTTTATGGGTTAGCTAAAAGCGCCAGCAATTTACCGGCCCCTTCGCTGGGATTTAAAACCTGAAGGGGAGGCAATGCAAGCCACTTCATACGCACATCGTTTACCAGGTCCAAATCTATAGTTGGTGCAGCTACTTTATGGGCAGCTATAGTTGCGGCAATGGCCGTTTTTAGCGATGTGGCTTTTACCCGTATAGTTTGAGCAGCATAACGGGCAGGGTGCAGATGAACAAACCGCCCGGCCACTATACCCCATCGCAAAACCCAGTCAGAAGTATCAGAAAGTGTAACTGTGCGGTAGTGGCCGCCCGCTGCAGTTAAGTAACTATGGTATGCCTCAGGCTGCAGCAAACCTTGTTGTTGAAGGTTAAATAACACTTCATTAGTTATCTGTAAGGGTGAAAGCTGCCCGGTATAAAAGTCTAGTTGCGAGGTGCCGATACTTACTAAAGATGCTCCGATATCAGAGTCTGATAAACTGCTCTCCTCTTTTATAAAGGCTTTAATATAGCCAAGGTGGTGTTTAAGCGGGTGAAAAAGTGCCGGTTCGGGCAAGGCAGCCCTGGCTATAGTTGGCCTTTGAGTATGATCTATAGTTGCCATAGCTGTTGTACGTGCTCTTTACAGATACCATCTATGAACACAGTTATCAGGATAAATTAGTCATCAGGCAGCACGCGAGCACAGTTTTCTGTTAGAATGCTGGTAGTTGCCGGTACCTGATTTTGTATTAAAGTTTTATATATCCACACAAGCAACTATAGCAACTCACGGAAAAAAAGCCGCTGCTAACAACCATAACAACTGCTGTAAGTAAAAAAATGTATGAAATTTAAATTAGAAAGCTATGAAGAAGTCTGGAATTTCAATCTTACGCATGCTGGCGGTATGTTTACCGCTGCTTGCTGTAGCCACCGCCTGCGACGATGACGATGACGACGGTGTTACCACACCACCTGTAACGGATGAACTGGTATTTAAAAATATACAACTGAGTGGTGCCAACGAAAGACCGGATTCAGTTGAAACGACGGGCACCGGAACATTTAACGGTACTTACGACGATGATACCAATGTGCTGAGTTACACTGTAACCTGGACACTCGGCAATCCGCAGGACAGTACCATCGCCATGCACTTCCATGGGCCGGCCGATACAACCGAATCAGCTCCTCCGGTAATACCAGTAACCGGATTTACAAGCTCATACACAGGTACTCTTACCGATGAAACTGCCCCGCTTACTTCGCAACAGGAAGCTGACCTGAAAGCCGGGCTTTGGTATTTCAACATCCACAGCACAACATACCCTAACGGCGAATTGCGGGGCCAATTGTTAGAAGATTAATTTATTCATTACCCTTTAAAAGGTTCTTTTCTATCTAGAGAAGGACCTTTTTGTTTTAGGTGATAACCAGAGTGCGTACCTTTGCAACTATATTTATTACTTACCCTTTATGCATAAGCCGCAAACCACACCTGTCGCTATACTTGATTTTGAGCCCCGGCACGCCGCTAAATTCAGGGAACTGAACGAAGAATGGATAACGCGCTACTTTGTAATGGAAGAAGCCGACCATAAATCGCTGGGCGACCCGCAGGGATATATTCTGGGTGAAGGCGGTTATATTCTGATGGCGGAGTACAACCAAGAGATTGTAGGCACCTGCGCCCTGATACATGAAGGCAATGGCATATACGAGCTGGCTAAAATGGCTGTGACTCCTAAAGCGCAGGGGCTCAAGATCGGGAAATTGCTGGGCGAAGCAGCCATACAAAAAGCCCGTGAAGCCGGCGCTGTTAAAGTGTACCTGGTGTCAAACCGAAGATTAGAGACAGCGCTTAACCTTTACAAACGCCTTGGTTTTGTAGAAGTGCCTATGCCTCCCAGCATTTACGAACGTGCCGATATCAAAATGGAAATAGAACTATAGTTATGCTATAGTTCAGGCGCTGTAAACGGGCCTGTTATCATCCAGGCGCACAACGCCTACGGTAAGCCAGCAACCCTTATAGTAACCTTTGGTTTGGCGAGCCAGCATAAACAGGTAAGCCACTTTTATATCATTTTCGGTAGTGAGCACTACCAGTTGGTAAGCCGACTTGCCGGTTATCACCATGTTGCCTTTTTTGTAGGATTTAAAGTTGAGCATTGGTTTGTAAACCGGGTCCCGCACCATTACCCTGAAATGCTCTATCGGGCCCACGCTTATTTTACTTATCGGTGATGAGAAGTTGAAAACAGTGATAATCCCACTGTCGCTGCCATCGTTTTGCTGTAATGCTTTTAGCTGGATCTGTACTACCTCCTGGGGTGTGAGTGTTTTTGACGGGCGTAAATAGCTCCAGCTGGATGCGGAAGCAGCTGAGCTTTCGGAACTGGTATAGTTGGTATATTGCGCCTGTCCCTGCTCCGGCATTAAAGGAAAACTACCTATAAAAACCAGGAGCAGCAACAACCCTACTGCCAGTAAGGCCTTATCTACTATACCATCCAAGCCCTTCATATAGTACTGTACTTTATATAGAATGCTATAGTTGTGCTTTTGACCGATTTTTGAGAGCAGCAACTATAAACAAAACTGCCTGGCTGCGTATACCTGCTCAACGCTATATTTATGACGAATCCGTTACTGCACTATATCACCCGATTTAAGAACTGGTTTGCCGGCATTCCTGCTGCGCAGCGGTTCCAGAGACAACACCCCACCGTGTCGGGTTTTATAAGCGACAGATTTGATACAGAGCAGTTTGTTGGCTTACCGCTTACAATGCTGTTAGTGGTTGGTATTGTAAACGTAATGCTGCTTTCCGAAATAGCTGAGAGTGTGGTAGATGCTGAGTGGGTGGTGGTGGTAGACCAGGAGTTTACAAATCTGCTGTTTAGTATGCGCTCTGACTGGCTTAGTGTAGTGATGTTTGGCTTAACACAACTGGGCGAACAGATCGCAGTTTTTGCAATTGGTGGCCTTGCTACGCTCATTTTTCTGTTCCGGAAACGGTACTGGGCGCTGGTGGCCTTCTGGCTGGCCATGGCAGGTGTTGGCCTTTCGGTGAGGTTTGCCAAAACATTTATCAGCCGCGCCCGTCCCGCCGATGTGGCCTATTACCAGGTAGAACATTATTCTTTTCCGAGCGGGCATGCTACTACAGCCATGGCGCTGTTTGGCCTGCTGGCATACTTTATTTACAGGCATAACAGTAAAAACCCCTATCGTAAATTTATACTCTGGGCGGCTGCTATACTTATCCTGTTGGTTGGGTTCAGCAGAATTTACCTGGGCGTACACTTTCTGTCTGATGTGCTGGCAGGTTTTATACTTGGTTTTCTCTGGACACTGGTGGGTATAAGTCTGTCTGAGGTAATGCTGCATAGAAAGAAAAGAAGACAAGTATAGTACTATCCCTTTTTTACTATACTTTTTAAGCCTGCCCTCGTATGCAAAGGCATGCACCAAAGAACGTTACGCAGTTTACGCTGCTTTGCCCTTATCGTATTTTTCTGGATAGCTGCATGGTCTCCGGTTTCGGCGTATGGCGTGCTCTCGCACCAGGCCATTATAGATGCCGCCTGGGATAAAGACCTGAAACCGCTGCTGCATAAACGCTACCCCAAAGCTACAGAAGAAGAACTCAAGAAAGCACATGCCTATGCCTATGGCGGCGCCATACTACAGGATATGGGCTACTTCCCGTTTGGCAGTAAATTCTTTACAGACCTGATGCACTATGTAAGGAGCGGGGACTTTGTGCAGAACCTGCTCTACGAAGCACAGAACATAAACGAATATGCCTTTGCCTTAGGCACCTTAGCGCATTACAATGCTGATATTTATGGGCACTCGCTGGGTACCAACAAAGCTGTGCCGCTGGTTTACCCCGAGTTAAAGCAGGAATTCGGCAGCTCCGTTACCTTTGCCGACCACCCGGTTTCGCATGTGAAAACTGAATTTGGCTTTGATGTATTGCAGGTGGCGCGCGGCAATTATGCACCCGAATCGTATCAGCAGTTTATTGGTTTTGAAGTAGCCCAGGAGCCTCTGGAACGTGCCTTTCTTAAAACGTATGGCTTAGAGCTGGGCGATGTTTTTATAAATGTTCCGTTGGCAATTGGCTCGTACCGCTATACTATAAAAAACCTGATGCCCGACCTCACCCAGGCCGCCTGGAAAGCCAAGCAAAATGATATAAAGCAGGCAACCCCCGGCACAACACGCCGCGAATTTGTTTACCGCATGAGTCGCGCCAAGTATAACAGCAACTGGGGCGAAACCTACGAAAGGCCAGGCTTCTTTACCCGGGTAATGGCCTGGATTATCAAGATATCGCCGAAGGTGGGGCCGCTCCGGTCGCTGGGTTTTACGATGCCAACACCCGAAGCAGAGCAACTTTTCTATAAAAGCTTTAACACCACGGTAAGCAAATATGCCGGCATGCTGCAGCAACTAAGTAGTAACAAGTCTGATATGGCAAACATGCAACTCGATACCGGCAAGAAAACCGAACCGGGTTCCTATGCCTTAACCGATGAAACTTACACCACGCTGCTTGAGAAACTGGACGGTAACAACTATAAATACCTGACGCCCGAACTGCAGCAGGATATTACAAGCTTTTATAAAAATATGAAGCTCGGAAAAGATAAGGAGCAGCAAAAAGAACAGAAAAAGACCACGGAGGCGCTGGAAAGAATGAAAGCACACAAACCGGTAGCTCAAAATAGCCTGTAACTATAAACAGAAGTAATTGTGCATTAAATGAAATAACGCAATTGATGTAACTATATGCTCTGAAAACCGATAAAATAAGTCTGACATGTCCGCAACAGACGCTGAGAAAGTGTAGTTGAGTTGACGGATTTTCGGTTTAATTAACAGAAACTAAAAACAATAAAACCATGGAAAACAAGCAGAATAGCTCGCAGAGCAATCAATTTTCTAATCAATCATCACAGAGCAACCAGCCAAACGCGAATCAGTCTTCACAGAGCAGCAGCCGTTCGCAGAGCAACCAGCCAACTTCATCAAGCACTGGTTCCAGCATAGGCAATCAGCAAAGCTCACGTTCCGGCTCCGGCTCAAATATGAATTCTAATTCAGGATCTTCTTCATCTAAAATAGGCGGTATCGACATGAATACCGTAACCAGCAAACTGCAGGAATATGGTACAACAGCCATGAACAAGGTAAACAGCCTGAGCACTACTCAGAAAGTAGTAGGTGGCTCGCTGCTTGCGTTAGGTGCAGGCTGGTTAGCCATGAACCGTAACAAAACCGGTAAGAACAAGACAAACCTGAATACAACAAGAAGCAACAAGTTCGGCAGATCATCATCGTAGTCGAAACTATAGTTTAACATCCAGAAAGCCCGGTGCTACAGCATCGGGCTTTTTGTTTTATAGTTGGTGCAGTAACTATAATTTCAGATTTTTATAGTTGCCGGCTACTAAAACAAAGCTGGTCCGTAAACTTTACCTCATAATCCAACCTATAAACTAACGCTGCATGGCAAAAAAAGTAATCCTTCATTTCGACCCGGAACTGAGTGTGAACAAGGAGGGCAAGCACGTGCGTGATGGGCTTTCTACTGTACTGAACACCGGCGATAACCTGTGGCTTAGCTGCGACGAACGGACAACTATAGAACGGCTGACCCAGCAGCAGGACGGCTCTTTCGGGGATCATACATCTTTTTGCCTTAGCGACTACCTGCAACTCCCCGACAGTACCAACAGCGAGATCGATATAGAAGGCATGGGAATGGAGAATAATTACCTGTGGCTGATAGGCTCGCATAGCTTAAAACGTAAGAAGCCCCGCAAACATGATAGTGTTGCCAAACAGATGAAACGGCTGGCACAGGTAAAATCTGACCCGAACCGGTATCTGCTGGCCCGCGTGCCTATTTATAAAGATGACAAAACCGGTGACTACGTTATCTGCAAAGAATGCCCGGACCCTGCTAACCCTGGGAAAATGTTGTGGGCAGCCCAACTGCAGGGAAGCGAAAATAGCAACGAACTTTATGAAGAATTGCGCAACGACGAACACATCGGGCCCTTTATGCACATACCGGGCAAAGATAACGGCTTTGATATTGAAGGGCTGGCTACCAGCGGCAACAAACTATACCTGGGCTTGCGCGGGCCGGTGCTGCGCGGCTGGGCTATAGTGCTGGAAGTGGAGCTGGAAGAAGCCGGAGAAGGATTTCTGAAACTGAAACAACTGAAACCGGGCAGGCCTTATAAAAAACATTTCCTGCACCTGAAGGGCAAGGGCATACGCGAGCTTCGCATTATGGGCAACGATATGTACATTTTAGCTGGCCCGACTATGGATCTGGATGGTGTGATTGCCGTGTACCGCTGGCGCAACGCTGTAACTATAGAAGATGAAACGATGGTGCACACCGCTGACCTGGAACGCCTGTGTGAAGTAGCGCACGGCCACGGTGAAGAAACCGGTAAGGATAAAGCTGAAGGACTTGCCGTGTATGATGAGCACAACCTGATGGTAGTTTTTGATAGCCCTAAGGATGACCGGAAGGTAGGCGAGCACAGCGTAACTGGCGATATTATAAAAGTTGATTAAGCAGCCCCGAAACTATAAACCCGTATACAACAATCTACAAACAAAATTTAGCTATGAAAATAATGGAAGCATTAGCAGGCGGCCTGACAGGTGCCTGTGTCTTAACCCTGACCCACGAAAGTTTACGAAGTATAGTGCCTGAAGCCCCGCGGATGGATATATTGGGGATGCGCGCAATTGCAAAACTAATGGAGAAAGCCGGCGCTACACCACCCGACGACGATACCCTGCACGACTGGGCAATTATTGGAGATGTGATCTCGAATGGATTGTACTATAGCCTGGCAGGTGCCGATAAAAATGCTTTGTTGCGCGGCACATTCCTGGGAGCGATGGCGGGTATTGGTGCTATTACCTTGCCTGGCCCGCTGGGCCTGGGAGAGGCGCCAAGCGAGCGCACTACCCAAACCAAAGTGATGGCCGTTGGACTGTACCTGATGGGTGGTATCGTTGCAGCACTGGCAGCACGCGCTATCGTAAAAGCAACAAAATAAGAAAGGCCTGTAAACAATAAACCCCGGTAACTGAATGGTTGCCGGGGTTTATTGTTTAGTTTATTGCTGGTTCTGCATGGTGTCTGTTGGAGTGCCGGTGTTCGTTGTGTCCGTCATTTCTCCGTTCATATCTGTCTGTGTTTCTTTGGTATCGGTATTGCTGGAATCAACGCCGGTTGTGGATTCGGAAGTACAGCCTGCCAGCAGGCCTGTAGCCAATACGCCAACGGCCAGTAAATTCATTGTTATCTTTTTCATAGTTGTTTTCAATTTATAGTTTAGGTCATGCTCTTATTCCGGAGCAATCAACTCACTTTTACGCATTTTTAAGGTAAGAGGTGTGCTATCAACTTAATCCTAGCTATAGTTAGCTTACTTTTTGCAGGTAATCGCGCTGTGCTTCTTCAAGTAAGGTGATAATATGCTGGCGTTGTGCCCGGAGCTTTTTAACTATATTTTGCCTGCCATAAAACAGGCGTAAAAGCAGCCAATGGCTTTGTGTGTGCTGCAGCCTGTTCCAGTAATGCAGGGTAAAAAAGCCACTTAATGGCAGGCTAAGGAAATAGAATAGCAGTTCTATCCCATCTATGTTCAGCCATTCGTGCGCCAGCCATAGTTCCAGTCCATAACATATCGGGAAGGTAAAGATGCCGACGGTAAGCATTATCGGTGCAAACCATTCTTCTTCGCGGGTTACGGCGCGGGCCACTTTAGACGGCACTATGTACGGAATATAGTTGTGCAGCAGTCCAAAAAGGTAAATCGGGAATCCTAGTAAAATGTATAACAACCCGATGATGCTTTGCTTCATCACATCGCTGCTTTCTTTGCTTAGCATCGGGTCCTGAATGCCCAGGCGCTGCAATTGCCTGGTATAGTTGCTCAGTTCCTGTTTTATAGTTGCTATCCGGTCAGGCTCGGTCTGACTAAAGTGGGTTATGCTTTTAATGATGCCTTTGGTAACTATAAAATCCTGCTCGTGCGGTAACGTGCTGGCTGGCACTGCAGGCGAAAGTCGGTCTCTGTAAATTGCTTCTACTTGCCGGGCCAGTTCATCTTCCTCGTCTGTTGGGGTGTGTATGATCAGCTTTTCCAACCTTACCCGAATTTCTTCGGTAAGGGCAAGCACGGCATCAGGGCCATCCTGCTGGTAGGTTGTTAGGTACTCTGAAACGGAAATCGGTTTGCCAACATTTACAAAAACATCGCTCCTGAAGCGGGTAGGGGCAGAATAATTCAACCCGACCGGCAATATTTTTACTTCCTGGTTACTTTCCAAAGCAGCGCCTAAAGCAATCCGGGCCGTACCAGTTTTAAGTTTGCGCAGGCGCCGCTGGTTAAAGCTGTTGCCTTCCGGAAAAATAAGTAATGTCTTTTGTTGGTCGAGCGCTTTAAAACTGGCAGCAAAAGCATCGTCGTTGCTTATAGTTGCGTTGGGATTATCTTCTTTGCGGTGTATCGGTATCAGGTGCATCTGGCGCAGCATCCAGTTCTGAAATGAAGAGCCAAACACGGTGCTCTTGGCAATAAAAAATACCGGCTGCTTTAACTGGGCAGCTATCACAATCGGGTCCATAAACGTGTTCGGGTGGTTCGAAACGACCAGCAACGGGCCGGTGTCGGGTATCAGGTGGGCGTGGCGCACTTCCAGTTTCCGGAAAAAGAACCAAAGCCCGGCTTTATAAAGCAGCTTCAGGAAGGTGTAAAGCATGTTAAGGTAGTTTCAGAATGGAGGTATACACGGCATCTACCACTTCACCCATGCGCTTAAAATCCAGGGTATGAATGGTATCGGTAGGTTGGTGATAATTGCTGTTCCTGTAGAAGGAAGTATCTGTGATCATGAGCGCATCAAACCCGAAACGCCAGTAGTTGAGATGATCTGAAAAGTCTACGCCGGTTACGAAAGCTGGCGCACGCAATGATTTTACAGGTAGCGTAGCGGCCTTTTTATAGTTGCGCAACATGCTTCGCCCGAAACTGCCATTACCAAAGCGCTGCACTACGGCAATGTAGTTGCCGCGACTACCATACAAAAGTTTCATAGGAGCTAAGGGATAACGTTGTGTGCCTTTCTCATCTTTAAAATAACCTATCATTTCCAGAGAGATCATACCCATTAGCTTGGCCTGTTGCTCATAAAGCGAGTTGGCATGCACGTAGCTGCCCATGTGCTCTGTCCGGAAGTACGGAGGCTCTTCCAGCGTGTAGGCAACAAAATCTATCCTGAAAGGCAACGTATGGGTATTGAGTAACCTGGCAAGTTCCAGCAAGCCTGCTACACCGCTGGCATTATCATCTGCGCCGGGTTGGTCTTCACATACATCATAATGTGCTCCTACCACCAGCCGTGGCGCATCTGCAGGCCCTGCCGAAAATATAACATTCCGATATTCTTTTCCGGCCACGGTATACACCTGCTCCTGTACCTGCCCGTTCAGTTGTTCAAACTCGTGGCGGATATAGGCTGCTACCTGGTTAAGTGCATCGGTGTGCTGGTGGTTGCGTGGCTGCGCTGTCCCGGTAATGGCAAGCAGGTGCTGTTTTAGCTTTACGGTGTCTGCATTGCCGGCAAATGCAGATGTAGTACATACAAAGCAAGCCAGCCATACAAATAATGCCTTCATCAGAATTTTAGAAATAAATATAATGACCAAGATAGCAATTTATAGTAGATAACCACTATCTAAAGCAAGGGGCAAGCCACAGCGAAATAGCAGATGTAAGATGGAACTGCTGGCATGAATCAGGAATGTCTCTTAACCGAAGGTACGGTTGTGAGCCAGTCGTAGGCAGAGGTGAGGTCGCTGAAGGAGCGGGTTTCGATATAAGATTCCAGTTGTTTATAGAATAGCTGTTGCTGCAACTCCGTTTCGGGATGAAAGGGATGAATAACAGCTACTTTCTTTAATGGGAGCTTAGTGTAGGCTTTGGCAAAAATGGTGCAGGTCCAGTGCAGGTCTTCTTCCGAAACGGGCTGAAGCAGACGTCTGTCCATCACTGCATATTCTACCTGTAGTTCGCGCGCAATCCGGGCGATGTTTATAAGTGCCTGGCGGTATTGCAGGCTGCTGCAGTCGCTATACCACTGGGTAATTAAAACATTATTCGCCTCATGATGCTCAACCTGCAGGTAATCCGTCTGAAAATACACCATGCCTTTAAGTGTTAGGTTGTATAATATTAATTATAATTAATTGGTTTTCAAAGTGTTTTATAAAAATTAATATATACGTAACTGCTGATGCTCAAATTTATAGTTGGCCGCAGTATAATACCTGAAATAAAGCCCTGCGCCAGTTTTTAGACTAACGCAGGGCTGCTACAGTTTATAAATAGACAATTTACTTGGTGCGCAGGTTGTTGGCGTTGCTGCCGTCCAGTTCACGGGTATCTTTTTCGTCTTTGGCTGCTACATTGCCACCTACTTCCTTGCCTTCGGGCTCCGGGTCCAGTATGTCTTCCGATTTAGGAGATTTAATTTCCACTTCATCTTTTTTCACGCCTTCCAGCGGTTCCGGGTTCTCATCCGGCAGGCGCTTACCTTCATCAGCATTTGTTATGATATCGTCTTCTTTGGGGGTTTCCATAGTTGTATAGTTTAGTACACTTATAGGTACGCAAATGCAGCACATAGTTTAAGCTGATGCTCTGTTTATTATCGGCTGAATTTTAGCTGCTACTCTGGCAACAAAATGAATGGAAATAAGTATTTACTTTATGTAAATTATATTTTACATTTGGTAAACTAATTTATACATACTAAACGGATTTATTATGATAAATGAAACTACATTCCAGGTACAGCTATTACCTTATGCCTACAAGAAGTATGGCTTCTGGATCCTGATCTTAGGCTTGCCTATAGTTGCAGCTATAGTTTATCTGTTTAAAAGTACAGGCATGATCACCGATTCCAGGTCTTTCTTTGATGAGTGGAATGACACCCTGGTATATTATCCGATCATAATCGGGATGGCGCTGCTCGTTTTTTCAAAAGAGAAACAGGAAGACGAGATGGTACAGAACCTGCGCTACAAAGCCTTTGTGAGCGGCGTGTTTTTTCTGGTAATAGCGCTGCTGCTTTTGCCGGTGTTTAGCAGTATGGTTGCGTTGCTCGAAGGTAATAGGATTGAAATGCCAGATGTTGGCGGCATGCTCGGTGCGCTGTTCATGCTTCTGTTCTATACCTACCTTTCATTTAAATACAACCTGCACCGCACACGCAGGGCCCTGGAAACAGATGAAGAATAACATAAAGGTAGAGCGGGCCAAAAAAGACCTGACCCAGGAACAACTAGCCGAAACGCTTGGTGTTACCCGCCAAACTATAAATGCCATCGAAAAAAATAAATATCTGCCCTCTACACTGCTTGCCCTTAAAATGTCGGCTTTGTTTGGCGTAACCGTTAACGAGCTTTTTATACTGGAAGAAGGAGATTAGTAGGTTTAAACTATAGTTCTTGAGTTGTCATTCCCGCTGTTGCTCTTTCGGACTTCCAGGTCCGAAAGCACTCTGCCGGGGATTTCCTAATCCCCGTACCCAGCTGCCCATTTACACGGACTCTGAAGTCCGCAGCAGGCAACGTTTCGGACACAGATGTCCAAAACAGCAATCTTTTCTTTAACCTAAGGTTATGCACGGAACCCCAACTATAGCAGGAATTTCTGTCGCATATAGCCATAATGGGAAGCAAACTATAGCCAGCCAACGCACCAACTATAGCCCGGTAATCCGAAATTAAATTAGCCTTTAATTGGTTTCTCTTTGTCTGCCCCAACATTTTGCCTTAACTTTGGGCAATTTATACCTGCCACACTTTCTTACTATGCCAAAAGACACCAGTATTAAATCAGTTCTCATTATCGGTTCCGGTCCCATTGTTATCGGACAAGCTTGCGAATTCGATTATTCAGGCTCCCAGGCCGCCCGTTCTTTAAGAGAAGAGGGAATAGAAGTAACGCTCATCAACTCCAACCCTGCTACTATCATGACAGACCCGGTTACTGCCGATAATGTCTATCTGAAGCCACTGGAGAAGAAATACATCATCGAGATACTGGAGAAGCATAAAATTGATGCCGTGTTGCCAACTATGGGCGGACAAACTGCTCTGAACCTGGCCATCGATTGTGAAAAGGCTGGTATCTGGAAAAAATATGGTGTCCGCATTATTGGTGTAGATATCAAAGCTATTGAGACCACAGAAGACCGCGAGCAGTTCCGACTGAAAATGCTGGAGCTTGGCGTTAACGTTTGTAAAGGCGAAACAGCCACATCGTTCCTGGAAGGAAAGGAAATTGCTCAGGAAATTGGTTTCCCGCTTGTAATTCGTCCTTCGTTTACACTGGGCGGCTTTGGCGGCGGCTTTGTTAATACGCCCGAAGAATTTGACGTTGCTTTAACACGCGGCCTGCACGCTTCTCCAACCCACGAGGTACTGGTGGAGCAAAGCATCCTTGGCTGGAAAGAGTACGAACTGGAATTGCTGCGCGATAACATTGGCAACATCATCATCATCTGCTCTATCGAGAACTTCGACCCGATGGGTATCCATACCGGCGACTCGATAACCGTAGCACCGGCCATGACGCTGCCAGACACTGTGTACCAGAAAATGCGCGACCTGGCTATCAAAATGATGAACGGCATCGGGCAATTTGCAGGTGGCTGTAACGTACAGTTCTCTGTTAACCCGGATGATGATACTATCATTGCTATTGAGATCAACCCGCGTGTGTCTCGTTCATCTGCTCTGGCCTCTAAAGCAACCGGTTACCCGATCGCTAAAATTGCAGCTAAACTGGCAATTGGTTATAACCTGGATGAGCTGAAAAACGCCATCACCAAAACTACATCCGCTTACTTCGAGCCTGCTCTGGACTACGTTATCGTTAAGATACCGCGCTGGAACTTCGATAAATTCCCGGGTGCCGACCGTAAACTCGGCCTGCAGATGAAATCGGTGGGTGAAGTGATGGGTATTGGCCGTACGTTCCAGGAAGCGCTGCAGAAGGCTTGCCAAAGCCTGGAGATAAAGCGTAACGGACTTGGTGCCGATGGTAAAGAAAAAACAGACTATAACTACCTGATCGATAGCCTTACCAATGCCAGCTGGAACCGCCTGTTCAGTATAAAAGATGCTATGCGCATTGGTATACCAACGAGTACGATTCAGAAGATTACCAAGATAGACCCATGGTTCCTGGCCCAGATTGAGGAGCTGGACATGATGGAGAAGGAAATCGAGAAGTATACCCTAGCCAATATCCCGGCTGATCTGCTGCGCGAAGCCAAAGTAAAAGGCTACGCAGACCGCCAGATTGCACACCTGCTGCGCTGCCGCGAAAGTGAGGTGCATGCTTTAAGAACTGAAATGGGCATTAAGCGGGTATTTAAAATGGTAGATACCTGTGCTGCTGAGTTCGAGGCAAAAACACCATACTTCTACAGCACTTTTGAAGGCGAGAACGAAAGCATCGTTACAGAAAAGAAAAAAGTAGTGGTACTGGGCTCTGGTCCGAACCGAATCGGGCAGGGCATTGAGTTCGACTATAGTTGCGTGCACGGGGTGCTGGCTGCCAAAGAGCTGGGCTACGAAACTATCATGATCAACTGCAACCCTGAAACAGTAAGTACAGACTTCGATATTTCGGATAAACTATACTTTGAGCCTGTTTTCTGGGAGCATATTTACGATATCATCCTGCACGAAAAACCGGAAGGTGTTATTGTGCAGTTGGGCGGACAAACTGCTCTGAAACTGGCTGAGAAACTGGATCGTTATGGCATAAAAGTGCTGGGTACAAGCTACAAAGCCCTTGACCTTGCCGAAGACCGCGGTTCGTTTTCTTCTATGCTGCGCGACCTAAACATTCCATATCCTCCGTTTGCTGTGATCGAGACGGCAGAAGAGGCGCTGGAAATGTGCAAGCAACTTAAGTTCCCGCTGCTGGTGCGCCCAAGCTACGTACTAGGTGGCCAGAACATGAAGATCGTAATAAACGAGAAAGAACTCGAAGCCCACGTGATTGACCTGCTGAAGGATCACCCGGGTAACAAAGTACTCTTAGACCACTTCCTGGATAGAGCCATTGAAGCGGAAGCTGATGCTATTTGTGACGGCGAAGACGTGTATATCTGCGGTATCATGGAGCACATCGAGCCGGCCGGTATTCACTCCGGAGACTCATACGCTGTGCTGCCTCCTTTCGACCTGAGCGAGAACGTGATGCGCCAGATAGAAGACCACACGAAAAAGATCGCTGTTGCCTTGAATACGGTTGGTGTAATCAACATTCAGTTTGCTATTAAAGATGAGGTAGTGTACATCATCGAGGCAAACCCACGTGCATCACGAACCTTCCCGTTCATTGCCAAGGCTTACCGTGAGCCGTACATTAACTACGCTACCAAAATTATGTTGGGCCACGCCAAGGTGAAGGACTTTACCTTTAACCCATATAAGAAGGGCTACGCCATCAAAGTTCCGGTATTCTCTTACAACAAATTCCCGGAAGTAAACAAGGAGCTCGGCCCTGAGATGAAATCTACCGGCGAAGCCATTTATTTTATAGATGACCTGCAGGACGATTACTTTACCAATGTATATTCTGAAAGGAACATGTATATGAGTAAGTAAGCTCGAAGGATAAAATTGATAAAAGCCCTTTGCTATAGTTTAGCAAAGGGCTTTTTGTTTGTCTGAATCAAGGTTGCCAAGATCGAATGATTTGCTGTACTGTTAAGACCTAGCAGTGTGCGCAGCTCCTGCTAGCGTCTGGGCTATAGTACTACTTTTGTCATTTCGAGTGTAGCGAGAAATCTATTTCAACTTATAGTTGACGTCTTTTGTAATCCGAGCCAAGCCTTCCTTTTAAACTTTCTTTCATCCTGGGAGCTCTACTTGCCTACAGTTTTATAGTTAGCTTTGGTGCCCTCATGGCCGGGAGGCCCCGTCTTCGGGCATCGCGCGGTGTACATTTCCTTTTCTCGTACCTCGAAATGCCTGGCGGCACCAGAAATCTACAAGGCGCTCAACCCAAAGACTGAGATCTTTCGCATAGCCATAGTTTGTCTATAGTTTGAATCGGTAAGCTTCGAAATTTATCGTGGTAGTATTTTCGAAGGGACAGGTAAACCTGTCCTTTCGTGGATTGTAACTATAGAACTGTAGCTTAGAAATTAGCTATGGCAGAAAATCCCCTCTAGGGAGGGGTAGGGGTGGGTTAAAACGATAACTATAAAACGATAATAACTACCAGCCCTAAATACTTACTTCAGCAACCTGTTCTCGATCATGCGGTTATTGTACTGCTGTATAAACGCTTTCACGCGATTCTCTAACTGTATACGCTGTTTCGGGAGGCTGTCTTTCAGATCCTGCTTCAGCATAATGTCCTGCTGGTAATTGTAGAGCGCTATCGTTTTGGTACCATCAAACTGGAGCAACAGCTTGCCTTCAAACCATTGGTACACACCGGCGTTATAGTTCACGGCAAAGTCCTGCACTGAGTTATCCAGCATGTTTTTACCGAACGAGAAGTACGGTTTATTATAGTTGAGATAACTAAGCACAGTGGGCATAATGTCGAGTTGCTGAACTATGCGGGGCTCTGTGCCTTTAAACGTAGTATCGCCGGGAGCATAGAAAAGGATAGGGATGGAGAAAGCACCCCAGTCGGTATTATATTCCGGGTAGTGACGTGGCGCACCGGCGTGGTCGGCCGTGATTACGAAAAGCGTGTTTTTGTACCACGGCATTTTGCTGGCTTTTTCAAAGAATTTCTGCAGCGCCATGTCGGTATAGTTAATGCCCTGGAATAACGGTAACGGGCCTTTCTTAAGTTTGCCTTCGTAGCGCTCCGGTACTTTGTAAGGGTGGTGCGACGACAGCGTGAAAACAGTTCCCAGAAACGGCTCCTTAAAAGTATTCAGCTTATCTGCCGTGAATTGCAGGAACTCCTCGTCCCAGATGCCCCACATGCCATCAAAATCAGCATCGTTGTTGTATTCATCCTTGCCATAATATTCCTTCATGCCGATCAGGTTCATGAATGCTTTAAAGCCCATAGAGCCATTAGGCGCTCCATGAAAAAAAGCAGTGTGGTAACCTTCGGCGTTTAAAGTGCGCGGCAAACTTGGCAGGTCGTTACTGGCGTATGGCGTAAGTACAAAAGGTTCCTGTATGCTTGGTATGCTGGTAAGGATAGAAGGCAGCGCATCAATAGATTTTCTGCCACTCGCGAACGAATGCCAGTATACTTTGCTATCAGGCATGAGTTGGTCCAGGAACGGGGTATAACTCTGGTAGCCGTCTTTGCCTATTCTGTTTGGGTTATAGCCGCCCATCACCTCTTTCCCAAAGCTCTCCAGAACTATAATGACCACATTTTTTTTCCGGAAAGCGGCAGTATCGGCAGGTGTATGAATAGGAGAGTAGATTGAATCCAGTTGCTGCTCATCGAAATAACTGACCTTGCTATAGTTTGTTTTGCCTATAGTTCGCAGCATCGAGAAAGGCGTATTGAGCACCAGGTACATTTCGTTGGGGCGCTTCACATATTCCCCGGCGTTGCTGAGCGTAATAGGACGGGTGCTGTGTGCAAAACCGCCGCGCATGCCCCCAATCGACAGAAAAACCACCAGGCCCATAACCGCTGTATGCGCCGGGTAATACACCCACGACGACACCCTTGGCGGCGACTGCATCTTTATTTTATCGTACAGCCACACCATAAACGCGATTACCAGGATCCAAAGCAGCGGAATGTACCAGAAATCAACAATAAAACTACCGGCCAGTGCGCCGCCGTTCTCGTTGGCAAACTCCTGCAACACGCTCCAGGTGGTGCGGCGCAGTGTAAAGCGGTAATAAACAATATCGATCAGGTTAGCAGAAAGGGCAATGCTGTTAGTAACTATAAAAATATACTTCAGCAGCTTGCGGTAGCCTGTGTTATACCGGAACCTGAAGGGCAGGAGCATGAGCGCCATAAACAGCAGGTTGGTATACAGCACCGTAGACAGGTCGAAGCGTAGGCCGGCCAGCAGCAGGTAAGCGAAGTCAGCTATAGTTGTCGCCTCAAATATATCCCTGTTAAAAACAAAGAACAGGATGCGGGTAATGGTGTAAAGCAACATGGCCAGGCTCAGGTACAAACCCAGCGCTACGTGCACATTTTGCCACGTAAATTTTTTATCTGCAAGCATTGTTATTCCGAACTATAAATATGCGCACATCTTAAGCTATAGTTTGCTAAAAAGTGCGGTGCAAAATTAGGTTATTTTAGGACGAATTTTGGTGTTTAAAGGATAAATGCTCTCACAAACCATAGACCTTCGTCTGTTAGGAGCAAATGTTTTACCTTTGTAAAAGTGGCTGGCAAACTGTCAGCAATAAACTTTTGGTAAGGTAGTTGTGTAGTATAAGTAACTATAAACTCCGATCATACTGGCTAATAACTTAAAAATAAATGCTCAAGTTCATAATTATCTCTATTCTCGTTATCATGTTTCTCCGGTTGGTGGCACCGGTTCTATTCCGCTTTTTACTGGGGATGTTCCTGAAAAAAAGCATGCGTAACGGTACGTTTTTTACCAACATGTATCAGCAGCAACGCCCGCAACCGAACGGTAATGCCAGCAATGGCAGAGCAAAAGGCGATGTTAAGATAGATTACATTCCTAACCAGGGCGATCGTAAAGATTTTCAGGGTGGTGAGTATGTGGATTACGAAGAAGTAAAATAAACCGGTTTTGTTTTCGCAGGCACGATACTTGTGAACTGCTATTTCTATAAATCTATAGTTTGTACCTTACAAAAGCAGTTTATGCGGAAGCAATTTTACCTCTATTTTTTTGCTGTACTAATGGCTGCCTCCGTGGTAAGCTGCACAGCGCCACGTTCTGTTATCCATTCGGGTAAAGTAACGCCCAAAGGCCAGTTTAAAGCCGGTTTTAACATGGGCGGCAACATTGCCAGCGAGCCGCTTGCCCAGCTCGACGATATAACCGAAGCCGCTGTAGATGCCATTGCCAACAAAGAGGAAGTGGAATACAGCGAGCAGATCGATGTACTCTCGAAAGGCCTCGTAGCGTATGCCCTGGATCCGGTTGGTACCACTTTCGATTTTTACCTGCGCTATGGTGTGGCCGAGCGTGTGGATGTAGGCTACAAATATGCAACAGGGGTGCACGTTTTTGATGCGATGTACCAGTTTATGGGCCCGACCGGCACGCCTGAGAACCCAGGCGTAGGTGATTGGTATGGCAGCGTAGGGTTGCAGTATTCAGGCCAGAGTTCCGGCATTTTTGATAAACTATACTTAGACAAACTGATCCCAGTGCTGGAGTTTTCGGCCACACGTCGTGATATAGTTATTCCCTTGGTGTTCAGTAAGTCTTTTGGCCCGGAAGAAGAGATCGGTAACATCTCGTTTGGTCCGGTTTACAACCACACCTTCATAAAATATGGCTTTGACCCGAGCCGGATTGTAAAAGATGCCGCCGGCGAAAAAGTGCCGGTAGATGGTGTTTTTGCGAAAAAGAACTTTCCATCGTTTGGCTTGTTCGTGAATGGCAAGATCGGGTTTAAGTTTCTGTATGTGCTGCCATCGTTAACGATGTACTACCAGGACTATGGCACGTACGATTTCCTGGAAGGCAAGCAGTTTGATTTCTCAGGTGTAACCATTATTCCATCCATAGGCTTGCAGGCAAACTTTGGCGGCGGCCGAGGTGCCAGAACAAGGTAAACTATGAACTAAGGAAGACTCTTCCCTGGCGCCGGAATCTATCCGGTGACGAAGGGTGAGTGCGAGTCTCCAGACTCGCTGTGATAAAGGGACTATAACTAGAAGGAAGTGGCAGAAACAAGTGAAATTGTTTCTGCCACTTTTGTTTTTACACTTCCACTAGCCTTCTGTGCCCTCGCTCGCGTCCCACGAGTGTGCGCTACCAGCGGACTCCGGCCACAGGAATATATATCCGAAGACATCACTTGAACTATAGTTGGACAACTTGGTGAGACGCCACGAAATAGCGCACACTCGTGGGACGCGAGCGAAGGCAACTCACGTTCAACTCAACTATAGTTTGCCATGAAAAACGCCTACGCTGCCGCTCCATAATGCAGAAATAAAATAAAAGTCATATCTTTCATCCTCTATATTGACGCATCTAAAACAGATATGACAGCTTCTATTAACTTTAAACGCGACATACTACCTCACCTGATCGCGGTTCTTGTTTTCTTGTTACTTACAGTAGTGTATTTTGCCCCGGTCGTGTTCGAAGACAAAGGCATGGCGCAGCACGATATTCTGCAGTTCCGGGGCGGTGCCCAGGAAATTATGCAGCACCGCGAAAAGACCGGCGAAGAGGCCCTCTGGACCAATTCTATGTTCGGGGGTATGCCGTCTTACCTGATCAACACGCGTTATCCCGGCGATCTGTCAGGTGCTATCCATACAGTGCTTTCGTTGAACCTGCCGGCAATGGCGGGTAATATCTTTATAACACTGCTTTGTGGCTACATTTTGCTGGTAACACTGGGAATGCGCTCGTGGCTGGCTATAGTTGGCGCCATTGCTTTTGCGTTTACCTCTTACAACATCATCATTCTGGAAGCAGGTCACAACACTAAATCGCTGACGATAGCTTACATACCAATGGTGCTGGCCGGTTTGTTCTATGCCTTGCGTAAAAACCTATGGTTAGGAGCCGCCCTGTTTGCACTTGGCCTCACGCTAAACCTGCACTTCAACCACCTGCAGATGACCTACTACATGCTGCTGCTGGTGATTGTTTGGGGAATAGTTGAGGTAATTTACGCAGTTAAGAACGGAGCTATAGTTGAGCTCCTGAAGCGTGGCTCTGTACTGTTACTGGCAGCAATTCTGGCAGTTGGCGTAAACTTTGGCCGACTGGCAACAACCGCAGAATACAGCAAATACAGCATCCGTGGTAAGTCTGAATTAACGGCGCCAAACAGTGGCGACAAAACCAGCAGCGGCCTGGACAGAGAATATGCCTTTAACTGGAGCTACGGCGTCGGCGAAACCATAACACTGCTTATTCCGGACTTTTACGGTGGCGCAAGTAGCACTCCTCTAGATAAAGATTCTGAAACATATAAAGCTTTTGTAGGAATGGGCGCGCCGCCGGTGCAAGCCGAACAGATCGTGAGTCAGGGCATGCCAACGTACTGGGGCCCACAACCTATGACGAGCGGACCAGTTTATGCAGGGGCTATCGTTTGTTTCCTGTTTGTGTTAGGCCTGTTTATAGTGGATCGTCGCTGGACGAGCTGGCTGGTAGCCGGAACTATCCTTTCGCTTATGCTGGCCTGGGGATACCATTTCTCATCTTTCAATTACTTTATGTTCGATCACTTCCCGGGCTATAATAAGTTCAGGGCGGTTTCGTCGGCATTGGTAATTGCGCAGATTACCATTCCGTTGCTGGCGATGCTGGCGCTTTGGAGAGTTATCCGCGACCGCGACGTGATAAAGGAACTGGACAGAAAACTACTGATGGCTGGTGGCATTACGGCTGGTATCTGTTTGCTGGTTTGGTTGTTTGGTGGCATGGCAAGTTTTGCTTCGGCAGTAGATGCACAATTGCTGCAGGCGCAATATCCGGTAGATGCTATCCGTGCCGACCGCGAAGGTATGATGAAAGCTGATGCTTTCCGTTCGTTTGCCTTTATAGTTTTGGCCTTGGCTATTCTATATTTCTATGTTAAAAACAAGCTTTCTGCAACTATAGCTATTGCAGGTGTAGGTGTTTTAGTGCTGGTTGATCTCTGGACAGTTGACAAACGCTACCTGAACAACGATGATTTTAAAGAGCAGGTGATCGCTAACTACTTCCAGCCAACACAGGCCGACCAAATCATTCTGCAGGATAAAGATGATTACCGTGTATTTGATGCGACCAATCCGTTCAACAGTGCGCGAGCTTCTTATTTTCATAAATCGGTGGGTGGTTACCATGGTGCCAAGTTGCGCCGTTACCAGGATGTGATAGACCGCCACATCTCACAAAATAACCTGGAAGTGCTGCGTATGCTGAATACGCGCTATGCCATTACCGGGGACCCGAAACAGCCTGTGCAGCGTGTGCCGGGTGCGTTAGGGAATGCCTGGTTTGTGGAGAACATCGATAAAGTGAATACTCCGGATGCCGAACTGGATGCCCTGACAGGTTTTGATGCTGAGACTACAGCTATAGTTGACGTTACCAAGTTCCCGGTGCAGCAAGATAAGTTCGATGCCGGAAATGCAACTATAAAACTGACCACTTACGAGCCGGATTACCTGAAATATGAATACCAGGCAGCGCAGCCAGGCTTTGTAGTGTTCTCGGAGATCTATTACCCGGCAGGCTGGCAGGCTTATTTAGATGGAAAGCCAGTGGATCATATCCGTGCAAACTATATACTGCGCGCTATGCAGGTACCAGCCGGTAAGCACACGATAGAATTCCGTTTTGAGCCGAAGACCTATACTATAGGTAATACGGTGTCGCTTATTTCTTCTATCATTTTACTATTGGTAATTGCCGGAGCCATTGCTTACGGTTTCAAGAAGAAGCAAAGAGAAGAAGCGATAACGGCATAAACAATACTGTGTTGTCATGTCGAGCGTAGTCGAGACATCTTATGTGCCCACCTGCTGTATAAGATTCCTCGGCTGCGCTCGGAATGACGATTAAGAATATAATATTTAACCATAAAAGCCCCGACTATAAAAAGCCGGGGCTTTTGCGTAACTAACACCATGCAGGCACCATTGCAACAATTACAGCATCCGCTTCTACAAAAACACGAGCTTACCCTTTGGGTAAAGCGCGAAGATCTGCTGCATCCGCACATATCAGGCAATAAGTGGCGAAAACTAAAGTATAACCTGCAGGAAGCAAAAGCACAGGGCAAGAAAACTATAGTTACGTTTGGTGGGGCTTATTCCAACCACATTGCAGCAACGGCCGCAGCCGGCGCGGAGTTTGGTTTTAAAACCATCGGCGTTATTCGTGGGGAAGAACATTTACCTTTAAACCCAACCTTACAATTCGCTACGGAGCAGGGTATGGAGCTGCATTACATCAGCCGCGAACTATACCGCACCAAAGCTGAACCTGCATTTTTAGCTGAACTCGAAGAGAAATTTAATGACCCTTACCTGGTGCCTGAAGGTGGAACTAACCTACTGGCCGTAAAAGGCTGCACCGAAATTGTGGATGACATATCGATTGATTTTGATGTGATCTGTTGTGCAAGCGGAACAGGCGGAACTATAGCAGGACTTATCGCTGGTTTAAAAGGTCAGAAGCAGGTGTTAGGCTTTCCCGCACTTAAAGGTGGCGATTTCCTGAAAGAAGAGATCGAGCAGCTGGTTTACAACTATAGCGGACAGCACTACAGCAACTGGCAGCTTATCACAGATTATCATTTTGGGGGCTATGCCAAAGTAAAACCGGAACTGCTGGAATTCATTCATCAGTTTCAGGAGCAGCACAACATTCCGCTGGAGCCGATTTACACAGGTAAACTATTTTTCGGCCTCTTCGATCTTATCTCGAAAGGTTATTTTACAAGAGGTACGCGCATAATTGCCGTGCACACAGGCGGCTTGCAGGGCAATGCAGGTTTCAAAGAGCGACTAGGCATTGACGTATAGTTATAACAGGAACAGTTTTTGTAACCATAACTATAGTTGCAGGGTTCTTATCCTGAAATCATACTTAACCAAACAACCACATGCCCTTACTTCGAGTTTTAATACGCCTGCTTCCATGGATACTGGTGATCACGGTTGGTATCTTTATCTGGCGCAGCTTTAAGGATTTTTTTGGTACGGATGAGAAAGAAACACCTGCTATATCAGTAAACTATAACACGATCCTTACATCGGTAGAAGAGTTGGGTAAAATGGAACTGGTGCGTTATAACTTCAAGGATGTGGTAGAATACAAAAAGGAAGTATCGCGTTATATCCCTGACTCTAAAGTGGTGTTGATTGTAGCCGGCGAAGCGGTGGGGTGTGTAGATTTTACAAAAATACAGGCTGGCGATATTGTGTTTGAAGGCGACTCTATAGTTCAGATTGCGCTGCCGGAGCCAGAACTATGCTACTATAAAGTAGACCACAGCCAGTCCAAAGTTTTCAGCAAAGAGAATACCTATTTCCAGGATGCCGAACTGGTAGAAGAAAGCTTTAAATATGCTGAGAACAACGTAAAACGCGCTGCACTAAACTCTGGGATCCTTCGTCAGACAACAGAAAATGCAGAAAAGATACTGAAACCAATGCTGGAAGAAATTACCGGCAAACGTGTGGTGCTCGTGCCACAACGCCGCATCCAGAATCCGGAACTTCCCCGCAAACTGTAGTCAGGCAACTAAATAGGTGATTGTTAGCAGGGCTATTCTTCTCTTCTTGTTTCAGCATTAAATTTTACTGGTAGGGTATACCGCACAGGTACTTTCTTTCCATCCAGAATGCTTGGGTAAAATTCTAAAAGTTTCACCACTCTTAAGGCTTCTTCGTCTGCTTTCTTAGAAAGACCTTTCAAAATTTTGGGCTGAGTTACGCTACCGGTTGTATCAATAATGAAAGAAATGGCTACTAACCCATTGATGTTCTCATTAGATGGTTGTCGTAAATTCTTTCGGATGAAGTCTAACATGCCTTGGTCGCCACCATGTTTATACACAGGATGAGTTTCCTGTATCATACCAAACACTATGGGTTGGGATTGTACATTATTCTGGTTTCTATTGGCAGTGCTAACGGATTGTGCCTTAAGTTCTTTTGAAAAAGTAGTAAAGCCGAGTGTTATTAATACGCTTGCCGCAATCCGTTTAAAGCTAAACCACTGATTACCCTTAGCCCTGAACAGCTGGGACTGGCTGAAGCGACCACAAACATTTCCTTCCTTTTCTATTGTCTCGTGTAACTCAGCTATACCTTTAGCTGTGAAATCGAACACCGTTTTGTTACAGGATGCACAGTGCTTGCCGCTGACGCATGGCTGCATTCCGTTCCAATCCTTGTTACAAGTAAAAGACAGGGTTATGTTTTCTATGGGCGCTTTCTTAAGCATAAGAGGTTTACGCGTTAATTTACCGGTTTAACTTTCTGATTCCTGCCTATTAACAGGTACAGCAGTGCCCCTAGAAGTGGAATAAAAATGATCACAACGGCCCAGATCAGTTTGGTTATGTTATCGGAAAAATTGCTTCTCAATAAATCAATCAAAGCCCACAACCATAGAACCAATGGTGCGGCTATGAAAAGCAACAGAAATATAATTTCAACAGGGCCAATTCCGCCAATGAAGAGTAGAGTTGTTTCTGGCATAAGTTTGTCGTTATAGTTTGTTAAACGTTGTTACTGAAAAGTGTTACTGTGCTGGTTTATAGTATTAACTTTTTGTTTCCGGCCGATAAATAAGTAAAGTATAGCTCCCAAAACAGGTATAAAAACAATTACTACTAACCAGATAAGTTTGGTAATGCTGTCTGCAAAATTGCTCCGTAGTAGATCAATGAGCGCCCCAAGCCATAAACCAAAGGGAATAGCTAAGAAAAGGATCATATAAAGTAAGCTTTCTAAGCTGAATCCGGTAAGATAAAGTAAAGTTGTTTCAGGCATGGGAGTAGTGTTTTAGGTTATTTTAATAAATAAAGTATGTTGAGTATTTAACCAGCGTAGTAACACCTTATTCACGTTCTTGGCAATACTTTAGCCGCTGTTGGTATTTCTTTTCTTCTGGGTAAAGTAAATAGCTAAGCCAAGCTTTTTTTTAAGAGTTGTGCATTTATAGCTACTACAATGGTGCTTAAACTCATTAGTACCGCCCCAACTGCCGGACTAAGCATAAACCCCCAGTTATATAACACACCTGCTGCCAAAGGAATAGCAAGTATGTTATATCCCGCTGCCCACCACAGGTTTTGAATCATTTTATTGTAGGTGGCTTTCCCGAATAAAATCAGGTTGGCAATATCTTTTGGGTCAGAGTTTACAAGTATAATGTCTGCTGTTTCTGCGGCTACATCTGTGCCTGAACCAACGGCAATGCCTACATCGGCTTGTGCCAATGCCGGAGCATCATTTACGCCATCGCCTGTCATGGCAACGTATTCGCCTCTTTCCTGGAGTTCTTTTACTTTCTCTAATTTATCGTGCGGTAACACATTAGCCAGGTAGCCGTCCATTTTTAATTCATTGCTTACTTTTTCTGCTACCCTTTCATTATCGCCTGTAAGAAGTAAGTTCTTAATTCCTGCTTCTTTAAGTATCCGGATAGCCTCAAAAGAGCTTTCTCTTATCTGGTCCGAAAAAGTGAAATACCCTGCAACTTCGTTAGCTATTAAAATATAAACGACTGTGCCTGTAAATGCATCATCTGTTTCCGGGAAATCTATAGTTTGTTCTTTAAGGTAATTAGGGCCTACTACTTTTATTTCTTTTCCATCTACAATCCCTTCCAGCCCTTTGCCGGGTAAGTAATTAAAGCTTTCTGATCTGGGGACCTCTATATGCAGCTCTTTTACTTTCCGTAACAGGCCTGTGGCGATATAATGCTCTGAGTGTTGCTCGATTCCTGATGCCAGACGCAATAACTCTTTTTCATTAAAGTTTTGATTTAATACCTTAACGTCCTGCAATTCGTGAGAACCCTTTGTAAGTGTGCCTGTCTTGTCGAAAATGATGGTAGATATGAGTCTTGCATTTTCGAATGCTGTTCTGTTGCGGATAAGTAACCCTTTTTGAGCAGAGATAGAAGTTGAGATTGCCACGACCAACGGAACTGCCAGGCCTAAAGCATGCGGACAGGAAATAACCATAACTGTCACCATTCTCTCCAGGGCAAACACAAACGGAAAGCCCAAAAGCAGCCAGACAACCAAGGTAAGCACACCGCCACCTAAAGCAACAAAAGTCAGCATTTTTGCGGCACGGTCAGCAAAATTCTGCGTTCTGGATTTTACTTTCTGAGCATCTTCTACCAGTCTCACCACTTTATTCAGATAGCTGTCTTTTCCCGTGCTGGTTACTTTAATAGTTAGGGAGCCATTGCCATTAACTGCACCGCCAATGACTTTGTCGTTCTTCTCTTTTTTGACGGGTTTGCTTTCTCCTGTGAGCATACTCTCATCCACGTAACTATCGCCCTCTGTGACAATGCCGTCCACAGGCACCTTTTCGCCCGGCTTTACCATTACCATATCTCCAATTCTCAATTCACTCACCAGCATATCGTGTATGTGTCCGTTTTTGATATGATGAGCTGTGGAGGGCATCATTTTTACAAGTAATTCCAGCGAACGGGAAGCTCCCATTACCGACTTCATCTCGAAGTAATGCCCGATTAGCATAATGTCTATCAGGGTGGCCATTTCCCAATAAAAGTCCATCCCCTGCAAGCCAAAAGTAATTGCCAAACTATAGGCCCAGGCAACTGTAATTGCTACACCGATGAGTGTCATCATTCCAATTGCGTTGTCCTTTACTTCATCATACAAACCTTTTAAAAAAGGATAGCCGCCATAGAAAAAGATGAAAGTTGAAAGAATAGCCAGGACATATTTATCTCCTGCAAAAGTCAGCTCAAACCCCAGCCATTGCTGGATCATATGCGATAGTGCAAGCACCGGAACCGAGACTATAGAACATATTATAAACCGCTTCCAGAAATCGGCAACATTGTGTCCTGCATGTTTATCATGTCCGCTCTCACTATGATCGGAATGCTGCCCATGCTCATGGTGTGCATGTCCTGAATGTGAAGTATGCTGTTCCACCTTTTTGTGAATGGTTTACTTCGTGTGTGGTATGCTAGTAAGGTTGAGAAAGTCTAGTACAAAAGACGCCGAAAGCCGTCGGTTGAGGTGACTTTATATCTTGCTAGCACCTGTTATTTTTCTAGTTCTCTACCAAACCCCATTTTAAGGTAGGTCTTTTCTATGTCATTTACTGGACGCTTCTTGTACTCAGAGTAAATGGCGTAAACCTCGTCTAGAGACTTTACACCAGAATCATAGTTTACTTTACCCCATTTATAAATTGCCAATCCTATTTTCGTATCGTAAATCCCAGGTTTTATCTGTATCCCGTCGTATTCGTGCCCCTTAATTGGTGTGAAGAAGTCGAATTTACCTCCTTCTTCCGTTTCCTTAAGAATAAATGCCCTTATATCAGATTGGGAAAGAGAAGCATTTGATATTTCACTACTTTGGCTGGATACTTTCTGAGAACAGCTTGTTAAGATTTGTAAGAATATGAATGAAGCAATTAAAGCTCTTGACATAATTTGTTGTCTTATTAATAAATGCTTACTACCAGTTTAACAAAAATATACGCTTATCTGCACTATAACTATAGTTCAGTAAACTCAGCCGATGGCTCATATATAAGCTATAGCTAATATATTAAATTATCCTTAAATAAACTCAGCTAATTGTTTAAGATTCAAGACTTTTCAGCGCGTCTTGCACCAAGTCACTTTCATAACCTTTGCTCATGAGGTAAAAGCTCAGTTTTTGACGGCGGGTGAAGGGGTTTTTCTCTTTTTCGGTGGTGTTCTTTTTTTCGAGCAGGTGCAGCAGGTTTTGTTCGTATAGTTCAGGGTCTATCTCTTTCATGCCTTGCTTAATGCAGTAATCCGAAATGCCCTTCGACTTTAAGCCTTGCATAATCTTGCGTCGGCCCCAGCGCTTCAGGCCATATTTACCGCGCACATAGCTTTGGGCATAGCGCTCCTCATCAATCAGTTTTTCCTGGCTCAGGCGCATAATCAGTTCTTCTACATCGTCGGGCTCTAAACCATAACTATAGAGCTTTGTGCGCACTTCCTGTTGGGTGCGGTCCTGGTAGGCGCAGTAGGCAGCGGCTTTTATCAGCGCTTCTTTTGGGGTATAGGTTTTCTGTTTCTTCTTCTCCAAACTATAAGTCCTTTACTTAACTATAAACATACGACAAAGTTAAAGAGTTTGGGAGTTAGTGAGTTTGGGAGTTATAGAAGTTAGAAAGTTAGAAAGTTGATTTTAGTTAAAGAGTTAAAAAGTTTAGAAGTTAGAAATCCTGCAAATCCTTTAATCCTGTAAATCCTGATTCAGACAACAATCAACAACTAACAATCAACAATCAATTACCTTTGCAGCGGTAAACTATAACGAGCCTATGTTTTCGAAGGGAGTGCAGTACATGTTGCTATCGACGCTGTTTTTTGCGCTGATGAATGTGTGCATAAAGTTGGTTCCGCATATTCCGGCTATAGAGATTATCTTTTTCAGGTCGGTTATCTCTGTGGTAATGAGCTATCTGGTGTTGCGAAGGCAGCAGGTGAACATCTGGGGCACTAACAAAGGCTTACTTATAACAAGGGGTATAACTGGTGCTATCGCGCTCGTTCTATACTTTACCACCCTGCAGAATATTCCGCTGGCTACGGCGGTAACTATACAATACCTCTCACCGATCTTCACGACCATACTGGGCATTTTCATAGTTAAAGAAAAGGTAAAACCATGGCAATGGATCTTCTTCCTGGTATCGTTTATCGGTATCCTGGTTATTGAAGGGGTAGATGTGCGCATTTCGCCGTTTTACTTAACTATAGGCGTAGCTGGCGCGGCCATTTCGGGTATTTCCTACAACATTATCCGCAAGCTGAATACCCGTGAGCACCCGCTGGTCATTGTGTTTTATTTCCCGATGGTGGCGCTGCCTTTTTCGGGTATTTATAGTTTGTTTGATTGGGTACAGCCGATGGGCTGGGACTGGGCTATTTTGTTACTGGTTGGCGTTTTCACGCAGCTGGCGCAGTATTACATGACCATGTCGTACCAGACCGAAGAACTCTCTAAAGTGGCTCACCTGAACTATATCGGTATTTTTTACGCCCTGCTATTAGGGTTTATCATGTTCGATGAGACCTTCACTATCGGCTCGTATGTGGGGATGGCACTGGTGCTGGTAGGCGTAATTCTGAATATCCGGTATAAAAGCAAACTTGCCAAAACTGCCGAGTTAGAGGCAGTTTCAAAATAATATAAGTATAAAAGTCAGATAAAATGTGAAATAAGCGTATAATATGTAACGTTAGCTATATTTACACCATATAAGGCCAAAAGCTAATCTAACCTTACATGCGCTTCACCTGGTTTTTGTTCCTGCTTTTATTCGCTCCTCTGTTCTGCTTTGGCGGTACCTTGCGCGGTCGCCTTACCGATGAGAACGGACAAGGCCTGCCTTTTGCCAGCATCTACATTAAAGAAACCTCCAGCGGCACCGCTACCAACGAGAGCGGTTATTACCAACTGCAGCTCGATTCAGGCACTTACACATTAGAGTTTAAGTACGTAGGCTACAAAGCCAAAACGCAGGTGGTAAAGATAAACGGCCATCCTGTGGAGTTGAATGTGCAGCTTCTGCCCGAAGTGCTTAACCTGAAAGAAGTAGTAGTGCACGCCTCCGACGAAGATCCGGCTTACCCGATCATGCGCAATGCCATCCGGTTGCGGAAATACCACCTCAACGAAGCCCTGGCCTGGAGCGCCCGCGTGTACATGAAAAGCGTTGCCCGCATGGATAAAGTGCCAAGTAAAGTGTTGGGTGTAAGGGTAGTAGATGTGGATACGGGTATTGTTTACCTTTCCGAGTCGGTATCGCAGTTGCATTTCAAGCGCCCCAATAAAGTAAATGAGAAAGTGATTTCGTCGCGGGTGAGCGGCCAGAAAAAAGGCTTCAGTTTTAACCAGGCTTCGGAAATGAACATCAGCTTTTATGAGAACCTGCTGAAGATAGAAGGACTGAACGAACGCGGTTTTGTGTCGCCGCTGGCCAACAATGCGCTGTTTTTTTACCGTTTCCAGTACATGGGCGCTTTTGAGGAAAATGGCCTGACTATAAACAAGATTAAAGTAACTCCACGCCGCCGCAACGACCCTGTTTTTGAAGGCAGCATTTATATCGTGGATGGCACCTGGCGCATCCATAGCACCGACCTGAAGCTAACCAAAAGAGCAGGAATTGAGTTTGTGGATTTTATTCGGGTGCGGCAGGTGTACGAGCCGGTGCTGGAACACGTCTGGATGCCGGTATCGCAGAAATTTACCTTTGAGGCAGCAGGCTTAGGTTTTAAAGGCCGGGGCTACATTACGGGCGTTTACTCCAACTATAAAGTGCAGGCAGCTTACAAAAAACCACCGGTGCTGGAAGAAGTAGAGCCCGAGCCCGAAGAAACTATAGTTGCCAACGCGCAAACTCCAAAGTCAACGCCCAAGCCACGTTTTAAAATTATAGAGCCCGAAAAAGCAGATCCGCAGGAAAAACCTATCCATAACGATAAGCTATTCACGAAAGAGATACTGGTTGTTGACAAAGATGCAAACAAACGCGACTCGCTTTACTGGGACAAGATCAGACCAACACCCCTTACCAAAGAAGAGTCCAAAGACTATGTAAAAAAAGATAGCCTGGAGATCATCAAAGAATCTAAAGTGTACCAGGATTCACTGGACCGCATCCGGAACAAACCGACATTTGGCAACCTGTTTTTGAGTGGCTATACCTACAACAACAGCTTTGAGGGTAATTACCTGCGCTTCGACCCGATCATCAGCCCAACCAATAGCAGCATTCTGCAATATAATACAGTAGAGGGTGTAGTAGCCGATGTAAAAGTTAGTTATGGCCGACGCTTCGATGACCGCCGCCGCTACATTATAGAGCCAACCGTGCGCTATGGTTTCTCAAACGAAAAATTCAATGCCAAACTTCGGGCCGCTTATGTTTACAACACCACTACCAACAGCACAATACAGCTGGAAGGCGGTCGATACGTTGATCAGATCAATATAAACAGCCCGATCTCGTCGTTTGTGAACTCCGTTTATACACTGGCGGCTGGCAAAAACTATATGAAACTATACCAGCGCGACTTTGTACGGCTGGCACACCGCGGCGAACTGGCAAACGGCCTGCAGCTTACGGCTAACCTGGAATACGCGCACCGCATGCCAATGCAGAACACTACCTTCTATAGCTTTAAAGATCCTAACCCGGAAGGCATAAGTACTTTTACCTCTAATGTGCCTGTAAATGCAGAGTTAGCAGATGCAAGCTTCACGCCACATGAGGTACTGATGGCATCTTTCAGCTTAAGTATTAAACCGGGGCAGCGTTACATTACCCGTCCTAATCAAAAAATAAACCTGGGCTCAAAATACCCAACTATAAGCCTGGCATACCGAACCGGCCTGAAAGCATTTGGCGGCGACATAAAATACAGCACAGCAGCATTGGGCGTAAGCGATGAAGTGAGTTTCGGGTTACTGGGTAGCAGCAGCTATAGTGCAGCTGCAGGTGTTTTCTGGAACAAAGAGAGCATGACCCTAATGGATTACCGCCACTTTAAAGGCAACAGAACCATTTTTGCAGGTGCCTACGACGGTTTTCAGTTACTCGACTACTACCGGTACAGTACCAACAACAATTACCTCGAAGCACATTACGAGCATCACTTCAATGGCTTCCTATTCAATAAAATCCCGCTCTTCCGTAAGTTGAAACTGCAGGAAGTTATGAGCTTGAACTACCTGAACACGCAGCAATCAAGAAATTACCTGGAGCTTGGTGTGGGGGTAGAGCATATCTTTAAAGTACTTCGTGTTGATTTCGTAACATCGTTCCAGGAAGGGGAGAAAGCACGGACTGGCATAACGATAGGGCTCGGCTTCTAAGGTTCAGTTTATAACTTATTGATTGCACAGCCGTTAAAAATGGCAGGAATTATAACTGAAATGACAATGAAAACGAGACTATCTATATTTAAAACAGGACTAGCCATAGCCTTTGCAGCCGTAGTTGGTTATGGTTGCGGCGAGCAGGATACCACCGCTGAGCATGACACCGGAACAGCCGAAGCTATAGTAGAAGGAGACTCCTCGGCAGCAAACCTGAACAACCCGCGCCCGGCACCAATAGGAGATACTTCGGTAACTGCTAACCAGGCCGACCAGTTTGGCGAAATGAATCCGAATCAGGATTCGGCAGCGCGCGCTTTGCACAAGCTAGATGAGCAAAAGAAACAGGGAGACCAAAGACCATAGGTTACAACTATAAACCATAACAAAACAGCCTTGCCACTATTTGTGGTAAGGCTGTTTTGTTATCTAATATCTATCGTGGTTAATTCAGAAATTCTCTTTTGTCATCCAGACCGTAGCTGTGAAGGATCTTATATGTCCTATGGTTTCTACTTTGTCATTTCGAACGCAGAGAGAAATCTATCTCAGCTTATAGTTGAGATCTCTCAAATCCGAACCAAGTTATCCTTTCAAACTTTCTATAATCCTGGGAGCTCTACTTGCCTACAGTTTTATAGTTGGCTTTGGTGCCCTCACGGCCGGGAGGCCCCGTCTTCGGGCATCGCGCGGTGTACATTTCTTTTGTTCGTTCCTCACAATGCCTGGCGGCACCAGAAATCTACAAGGCGCTCAACCCCAAGACTGATATCAGTTCGATAGTTTATTCTATAGTTTAAGGAACTGCTATAGTTGCGTCGCTTTATCGTGCTCATAATTTTGAGGGGCCAGGTAAACCTGCCCTGTTCGTGAGCTGTAACTATTGAACTATAACTTAATCTATAGCTAAGGCAAAGCTCCCCTCCTTAGACTACCGAGAAGTGATTTCGAAGGTAGCGAGCGTAGCTCTGAGGGGTTGGGGTGGTTGGACCACACAAACTATAGCACGATAACTCAACCTATAGCAACAACAGAAATTCCCCTCTTGGGAGGGGCAGGGGTGGGTTAAAACTCCAACTATAAAACCATAAATAAAACTATAGTAGCAGATAAGTATCCCACTTGAGAGAGAAAAAATCTACTCTATAATAGTAGCCGCCGAAGTAGGCGGAACCGGCATACCGCTCGCAGTTTTCCGGCGCTTTTTTAGATTAATATTATAGATAATCAAAGAGATAAAAATGAGCACATAAGCCATTGCTTTCACCAAAGAAGTCTCTTCATTAAAATACACAAAGGCTATCACGAAGTTCATGATCGGGTTTATGTACATGAGAATGCCGATGGTGCCGGAAGTAAGCTCTTTTAATGCAAACAGGTTCAGGAACAAGGGTAATACCGTAAACAGAGCACTCAGGATACTCACCTTCAGAAAAAAGCCGCCATCCAGCACTATCGTTGAGTCGCCTTTGAAGAAACTATAGAACGGCCCGATAAACAGGAAAGCCAGCAGCAACTGTAGGGTCAGCAGTACGATTTTGTCATAAGCCCGCAAAATGCGCTGCGTGATCAGATAAAATGCATAACTCAGCGCGATCATCAAACTAAACAAAAGGCTGGTCAGCTCGCCGGTCCCGATAAGCACACAACTGATAATACCCAGGCCGATAGCCAGCCACTGGTTTGGCCGCAACTCTTCTTTTAATAATAAAAAACCAAGCACCGCTGTAAGTATAGGGCAAAGCAGATACGAGAAAGAGCCGGTCTGAATATCAATATGGTTGACCACGTAGATAAACGTAAGCCAGTTTATAGTTAGTAGTATGCCCCCCAGCAGCGTATAAACTATAAAACGTCGCTTCTCTTTACCTTCCGAAGCTTTTACTAAACTATAGGTCTGCTTTATAGTGTCCCTCCTGAAGAACAGGCAAATAAATAACAGCAACGTTACCGACAACGCCACCCGGAAATAAAGAATAAGCCCGCTCGGGTAGTCGGCCAGCGCCTTTAACGGAAAAGGTATAAAACCCCAGATAATGAAAGCCGTGATGCCCGCCGCATAAAAGGGATTTGCTTTAAGTAGTTTCATGTAAGAATAAAAAGTGGGCAAAGGTAGTTAATTGTTGGTAGTTAAATTGTTGAATTGTCAGAATCAGGATTTGCAGGATTAGAGGATAAACGGGATTGCTAATTCTTTAGCTCCTAAACTGAATCACCTTTCTAACTTTCAAACTTTTTAAATTTCTAACTGAATTATCTCCTAACTTTCAGCCCGCAATCAGATTGACCGCTTATGCTCACTTTCCAGGAACTTGCAACTATAACTAATGGTACTGTACTGCAGTTTGTGCAGGCACACTCGGTTATAAACCTGCTTACCGACAGCCGCAAATTGTCGCAGCCGACGGGCACCTTGTTTTTTGCAGTAACAGGCAAGTTCAACGACGGTCATAAGTACCTGCCCGCTTTATATGAGCTGGGTGTCAGGCAGTTTATAGTTGAAAAAGAGCTGGATGAAAAAGGCCGTAACTATAGCCAGCTGTACCCGGAAGCAAATCTGTTGCTGGTGAAGGATAGTTTAAACGCTTTGCAGGAACTGGCCGCATGGCATCGGTCGAAGTTCACTATTCCTATAGTTGGCATAACAGGGAGCAATGGCAAAACTATAGTTAAGGAATGGCTGGCGCAGTTACTGAGCCCGGATGAAATGGTGGTCAAAAGTCCGCGCAGTTATAATTCGCAGCTGGGGGTTCCGCTTTCAGTTTGGCAGTTAAACAGCAACCATACGCTGGGCATTTTCGAAGCTGGCATTTCGCTGCCCGGCGAAATGGAGAAACTGCAACACATCATCCAGCCAACGATAGGCATATTTACCAACATCGGCACCGCCCACGACGAAGGCTTTACATCGCGTGAGCAAAAGGTGCAGGAAAAACTGAAGCTGTTTACCAACGTGGATGTGCTCATTTACTGCACCGACCACAAACTGCTAGACCACGAAATTCAGGCCCAAACTATACATACTTTTACCTGGAGCCGGCATCACAGCGCTGACGTAACTATAAATGCTACTACTGCTGCCGGCCATAAAACAATAGTTGTATTTACTTACAAGGGTGAGAAACAACGCCTGGCTATTCCGTTTACCGACGAAGCATCTGTAGAGAACGCCCTGCATTGCCTGGCTACACTACTTTACCGCCAAGTGCCTTTTGCCGAAATCCAGGACCGGTTAGACCGCCTGCACCCCGTTGCCATGCGATTGGAAATGAAGGAAGCTATTAACGGGTGTTACCTGATCGACGATACCTATAATAATGACCTGGCGGGTCTGGCCATAGCGTTACAATTTCTGGGCAACCAACCGCAGCGTGGCAAGCGCACCATTATTCTTTCTGATCTTCTGGAGTCTGGTTTGCCGGAAGAAGCTTTGTACGGGCAAGTGGCTGCACTTATAAAAAACCGTGGCGTTGAAAAAGTGATCGGCATTGGCTCAACTATAAGTCATCATAAATCTAAGTTTTCAGAAACAGCGATTTTCTATAGTAGTACCGCAGATTTCCTGGCACAGTTTAAAGCCGATGATTTCCGGAACGAGCTGATACTGGTGAAAGGCGCGCGCGTGTTTGAGTTTGAGCGGATTGTGCATGCGTTTCAGCAGAAAGTACATGGCACTGTGCTGGAAGTTAACCTCGATGCGCTGGTACACAACCTGAACTACTATAGATCTAAACTTGCCCCGGATACCAAACTAATGGTAATGGTAAAAGCCTTTGCCTATGGTAGCGGAAGTTTCGAAGTGGCCAATCTGTTGCAGTTCCACCGGGTAGATTACCTGGCCGTGGCCTATGCCGATGAAGGCGTGATGCTGCGCGAGAACGGAATTACCCTCCCGGTTATGGTCATGAACCCTTCGCCGGACAGCTTTGCCAAATTACGACAGTACAACCTGGAGCCGGAAATTTACTCACTGGAGCTGCTGGAACAATACCTGAAAGACCTTCCTGCCGATAACTCACGCCACCGCATCCACCTAAAACTGGATACCGGCATGCACCGCCTCGGTTTTACTTCCGAAGACTTTGACGCGCTGTTTCCATTGTTGCAGCAATACCCGCAGGTGCAGGTAGTCAGCACGTTCACTCATTTGGCCGGCGCCGACGAAGCACTGCACAACGATTTTTCGCAGATGCAGATCAGCAACTTTAGGGCAATGGCTGCTGAGGTGGAAGCAAGGTTAAACTATAAGGTCATCAAACATGTGCTCAACTCGGCGGGCATTGTTCGTTTCCCGGAACACCAGTTGGATATGGTTCGCCTGGGCATTGGCTTGTATGGCGTAGAGGCAACCGGCTCCGAGCAGCAAGCCCTTAAGTCGGTTAGTGTTCTGAAAACCACTGTGTCGCAGGTTAAAACTATAGTTAAAGGAGAAACAGTAGGCTACAGCCGCAAAGGCATTGCCGACTCTGATAAAACCATTGCAACTATAGCCATTGGGTATGCTGACGGTTACGACCGGCGTTTCGGTAACGGAGGCGGGCAGGTGATCATCAACGGCAAACGGTGCCCTATCATCGGCAATGTGTGTATGGATATGTGTATGGTTGATGTAACAGGACTGAGTGTAAAACCTGGCGACGAAGCAATCATCTTTGGACCCAAATTAACGCTGGTTGATATGGCTGCCCGCATCGGAACTATACCTTACGAACTCCTCACAAATGTAAGTTCACGCGTAAAACGCATCTTCTTTTCAGAGTAATTTTTAATTGCTTTAGGTTAAACTCTTAAATGTTAATTGTTGTAGCGTATGTGTGTTGAGGCGTAAACCTTCCACTTTTAGCCATTTAACAGGCACCTCTAACCATTTGGCTAAAACTTTTGCTTTAACGATGAACACCTTGTAACTTGCGGTTGTTTATAAACAGTCTAAATAAAAACAGCTTACGGTGCAGAAAAGGGAAGAAGAGCATATCGACAAGAAAAGTGTACGCGACCTTAAATTAGGAGAGTGTGGCATTATTTGCTGCCTTAAAGACCCGGAAATGGGCCTGAAGCTTCTCGAAATGGGTTGTTTGCCAGGTACGCAGGTTAAACTGAACAGCCGCGCACCACTCGGAGACCCAATCACGATTATTGTGAACGACTACACTTTATCGCTGCGCCTCGACGAAGCTGAAACTATAATGCTGAAATAGCACATTACATTTACCATGACTGTAGTAGCCCAACCTGAGATTAGAGAAGCGTCGCAGACTACACCCCGGAGTGAGGTTGCGCGTGTGGCGTTGGTAGGTAACCCAAACTCAGGAAAAACCTCTTTATTCAATCAGCTTACAGGCCTTAACCAGAAGGTCGGCAATTTCCCGGGCGTTACAGTAGATAAGAAAACAGGTACGTGCCAGCTTAGCGCTAACCAGAAGGTACAGATCATAGATTTGCCTGGTACGTATAGTTTATACCCGAAGTCGCTGGATGAGCGCGTAATTATTGACCTGCTTTACGATTCGGCTTCTGCCCATTACCCTGATCTTGTTGTAGTTACGGCAGATGCCTCAAACCTGAAGCGTAACCTACTGCTATTTACTCAACTCGCCGACCTTAAAATACCTGCTATACTTGCCCTTAACATGGTGGATGTGGCGGAGCAGGAAGGTGTGAAAATAGACATTCCCGCTTTACATAAAGGCCTGGGTGTACCGGTAATACCTATGAATGCCCGCAAAGGGATTGGCGTTGCGGCCCTTAAGATCTTGATATTGCAGCACCTAGAGCCTACGCCGGTGCAGTTTTATACCGTGCCCGATGCGCTGAAACCGGTAACTGAAACTATAAAAGCCCGCTTCGGCCTTGATTCAGATTACCTGGCCCTGCATTATGCGCATCAGTACAAGAGCCTGAAATTCTTATCTGCCGAAGAAGCGGAGTGGATCGGTGCTTTACTGGAAACACATGAGTTTAAATCTAATGTAGCCCAGGCCGACGAAACTATAGCCCGCTATACTTATATAAATGAGTTGCTGCTGGATGTAGTACGTGTGGAGCGCGTCGAGAAAGACGAAAAATTCAGTAACCGCCTCGACCAGGTGCTTACCCATAAAGTTTTCGGCTACCTGATCTTCATGGCTATCCTGTTCCTGGTCTTCCAGGCCATCTTTACCTGGGCCAGTTACCCGATGGACATGATTGACCAGGGCTTCACCAGCCTGAACGGGTTGATACAGGACAACTTTAGTGGCCCGCTCATAAACTTATTAACCGAAGGCATAATTGCCGGTTTGGGTGGTGTAATGGTCTTTATACCACAGATTGCAATTCTGTTTGCTTTTATTGCGGTGCTGGAAGAGACCGGGTATATGGCCCGCGTTACGTTTATGATGGATAAGATCATGCGTAAATTTGGCCTGAATGGTAAGAGCGTCGTTCCCTTGATCTCCGGTGTGGCCTGCGCAGTTCCGGCTGTTATGTCGGCCCGAACGATTGAGAACTGGAAAGACAGGATGATCACCATTTTTGTAACGCCGCTCATGAGCTGTTCGGCCCGTATCCCGGTTTACACTGTTCTTATCGCCCTTGTCGTTCCGGAAACCTACTACTTCGGGTTCCTGAATTTACAAGGTCTGGTACTGATGGCCTTATACCTGATCGGTTTCCTGGCTGCCATTTTCTCTGCCTTATTATTAAAAGTGATCCTGAAAGCCCGCGAACGCAGCTACTTTATTATGGAATTCCCGGTGTATAAAATGCCCCGCTGGAAAAACGTAGGCTTAACTATAGTTGAAAAAGTAAAGGCATTTGTATTTGAAGCCGGTAAAGTAATTGTTGCGATCTCTATTATACTATGGGTGCTGGCATCGTATGGCCCGGGCAATAGTTTTGAAAAGGCAGAGCAGCAGGCTATAGTTGAGGCTAAGCAACAGAACTTATCAGATGCAGAACTAAGAAACCTGATCAGCTCTCATCAGCTCGAAGCTTCGTATGCCGGTGTTATTGGCAGAACAATGGAGCCAGCTATTGAGCCTCTTGGCTACAACTGGAAAATTGGTATTGCTCTACTTACATCTTTTGCAGCCCGCGAAGTATTTGTAGGCACCATGTCTACTATCTATAGTATAGGCGAAGAAGAGAATGTGAGCACTATAAAGAATAAGCTGTTGATGGAAAAGGACAAGGACGGAGAACCTTACTTTAACCTGGCCCGCTCCTTCTCGCTTATGATCTTTTACTTATTTGCCATGCAGTGCGTAAGTACCCTGGCAGTGGTACGCCGCGAAACTAAATCCTGGACCTGGCCTTTGGCCCAATTAGTATATATGAGTGGCTTGGCATATGTGATGGCTTTTATAACCTACCAGGTACTAAGCTAAAGGAGTTTTACCATCTTATTTCTGGATCCTTAAATCTTCGGTTAACATAACAACTGAAGATTTAAGGATTTTTCTTTTTCATAGTAAAATAAGCATTCCTGCTTTTGTGCTCTTTCTGTTAATACCGCAACAAGATGTAAATGGCTGATATGCACGCCTATATTGGGGCAGCAGTTGGGTGTCTTATAAGTGTGGGTATTGGTAAACTTAAAAGTTGCTATAGGTTAAAGTGGTTGTAATGCCATAAAACAGTCTACAGCTATAGAACTATACTTTAACATATCCGTAAAATGCGAAATGACCTGCAAATATTTATATTGTTGAATTAATTTAGCTTCAATTGTTTCCAAAAAAATAATTGTGCCTTTAGCATATAAATTTGACGCTATAAACAAATAAAAATGCATTAAATATTTGTTATAAAAGGTATTATGGTTATTATTGGAGTATCTATCACCTTAAAAACAAGATAAAATATGAAACACACTCTACTCTGTAGTACACTTCTTACTTTCACACTAAAGCTCTCGTAGGGCTTTGTGTTACACATCTAAGTGCCTGACAATCTGACTATAAGTAAGTTAAAAGCTGATGTTTGATGGGTTAGAGCACTAACGTTTTAAGCCGCTCCAAAAATCAGTCAGGGTTTACAAATAGTTGCTATAATATTATAGCATGCTAATTTGTTGGTTACTCTTCTTTAGGTTCTAAGGAAGATAGGTACAAAAAATACGCAACTATAATGTATAGAGATTATCAGATACCTTAATTAACCATTACCTATTACCAACTTTAACTTTTTTCTTATCTAAAACTAAAGCAAATGAAAAAACTTCTATTGTTGAGCTTCTTGCTTGTCTCTGTACTGGTACAGCAGGCTATGGCTCAGAGTAGGGCTGTTTCCGGAAAGGTAACAGATGCCGCTACTAACCAGCCCTTACCAGGCGTATCTGTTCTGGTAAAAGGAACTACTGTAGGAACTGCCACTGGCGTGGACGGTTCATTTACGCTTAACGTGCCTGAAGGAGGTACAACACTTGTTTTCCGCTACATCAGCTACAAAACAGTTGAGCGCCCAATCGGAAATCAATCTACATTTAATGTAACTCTGGAAACTGATGCCAAACAACTTGATGAAGTTGTGGTAACAGCTCTTGGTATTGAGCGTAACAGAAACGAGCTTGCTTATTCAGCTCAGGAAGTTAGCGGGGAGCAGCTTACACGTGCCAGAAACGAAAACGTAGTAAACTCACTTTCAGGTAAAGTTGCCGGTCTGGATATCAGAACGAACAACACAATGGGTGGTTCTACTAACGTTATCATCCGTGGTTATTCTTCTCTTACTGGTAACAACCAGGCGCTTTTCGTTATTGATGGTGTGCCTGTAAGTAACGCCAACAACAATGCCTCTGGCCAGTCTACTGGTCGTGGTGGTGCTGACTTTGGTAACGCAGCGGCTGACCTTAACCCGGATAACATTGAGTCTGTGAACGTATTGAAAGGTGCTGCAGCAACTGCTCTTTACGGTTCTCGCGCAGCAAGTGGTGTTATCATGATCACTACCAAAAAAGGTAAAAAGAATACCCTTAATGTATCTGTAAACAGCGGTGTTACCTGGAGTAACATTGATAAAGATACATATGTAAAATACCAGAAAGAGTACGGTGGTGGTTACTTCCAGGGCTTCCGTGCTGACAAAGATTTTGGTGATGGTTTAGCTCCGGTTGTACGTTTCCAGGATGATGCTTCTTATGGTCCTAGATTCGATCCGAACCTGATGGTTTATCAGTGGGATGCGATCGATCCGTTACACCCTAACTTTGGCAAAAGAAGACCATGGGTAGCTGCTGAAAATGATGCAACCACTTTCTTCGAAACTGGCGTTAACTCTAACCAGAGCATTGTAGTTAGCGGTGGTGGCGATAAAACAACCTTTAACTTAGGTTACACTCGTAACGATATTAAAGGTAACCTGCCTAACTCTACTATCGACAAAGACATGTTTAACTTCAACGCTTCTTACGAAGCTACTGAAAGATTAACAGTTTCTGCATCAGGTAACTATACTCGTACAGTTGGTATGGGTAGATATGGTACTGGTTATAGCGGTACAAACCCTAACCAGCAGTTCAGACAGTGGTTCCAGACTAACGTTGACCTGCAGGAGCAGAAAGATGCTTACTTCAGAAACAGACAGAACATTACCTGGAACTGGAACAGCACAAACACTGGTGCAATCTACTCTGACAACCCATACTGGACACAGTACGAAAACTACTCTAACGATAGCAGAGATAACATTTATGGTTATGCAACTGCTACTTACAAAATTACCGACTGGGTAAACGTAATGGGTAGAGCTTCTTTCAACACTACTACAGACATGCAGGAAGAGCGTGTTGCTGTTGGTAGCGCTGGTCTGAGCGGATACTCTAGATACAACAGAGACTTTAACGAAACCAACTTCGACCTGATGTTGAACTTCAATAAAGATATCTCTGAAGATATCAGCTTCTCTGGTTTACTTGGTTCAAACCTTCGTAGAGACCGTGTTAGCTCAATTGGTGCAGCAACAAACGGTGGTCTGGTTGTACCAAGACTTTACTCTATCTCTAACTCAGCAAGCCCGGTAAACCCTCCATCTGAATTCTATTCTCGCAGAGGTGTTGACGGTATATTTGCTAACGCAAACTTTGGTTTCAAAGAAACTTACTTCGTAGAACTTTCTGCCCGTCAGGATAAGTCTACTACACTACCAGCAGATGCTAACTCATACTTCTACCCAGCTGCGGGTGTTAACATATTGTTCTCTAACCTGATAGAAACTCCTTGGTTATCTCATGGTAAGTTAAGAGTTAACTATGCAGAAGTAGGTAGCGATGCTCCGGCACTAAGTATCCATGATGTATATGACAAGCCAACTGGCTTCGGTTCAACTCCGATCTTCTCGCTTCCAAGCACTAAGAACAACCCTAACCTGAAGCCTGAAAGAAAGAAGAGTTTCGAGGCTGGTGTTGAAGCTGAGTTCTTCAACAACCTGTTTGGTTTCGATGTTACCTGGTACCAGTCAAACCAGATCGACCAGATTATGCCGGTTAGCCAGACTGCAGCATCAGGTTACACAAGCCGTTTCGTAAACGCCGGTGAGGTTGAGAACAAGGGTATAGAAGTAACTGCATTTGTTACACCTATCCAGACCAGCGACTTCACATGGAACATGAACTTCAACTTCGCTCGTAACAGAAATAAAGTTATAAGCCTGTACGAAGATGTTCAGAACTTAACACTAGCTTCATTCCAGGGTGGTGTTTCTCTTAACGCTGCTATTGGTCAGCCTTACGGTGTTATCCGTGGTAACGACTTCGTTTACACGAACGGCCAGAGAACAGTTGGTGAGAATGGTTACTACTTAAGATCAGACAGATCAGATCTTATCATCGGTGATCCAAACCCAGACTGGACTGGTGGTTTCAACAACAACCTTACTTATAAAGGTGTATCATTAGGCTTCCTGATTGATGTTCGCCATGGTGGTGATGTATTCTCTCTTGACCAGTGGTATGGTGAGGCAACAGGTCTTTATGCACACACTGCAGGCCTGAACGCTAAAGGTAACCCATCTCGTAATCCGGTTGATGAAGGTGGTGGTGTATTACTGCCAGGTGTTAAAGAAGACGGAACTCCAAACGACATTTACGCTGAGAACCAGGATGGTGACGGTATGACTCCTTATGGTTATGCTGCTGATAACTATGCTGGTGCTCCAAGAGCTATGTATGTGTTCGATGGTAGCTTTGTTAAGTTAAGAGAAGTAGCTCTTTCTTACGCTTTACCCGAGTCACTAATCGGTAACCTTGGTTTCGTTAAAGGTGTTGATCTTCAGTTGATCGGCCGTAACTTATGGATCATCCATAAGAACATGGAGTACTCAGATCCTGAAGAAGGTCTAAGCTCTGGTAACGCTGGTAGAGGCTACCAGTCTGGTGCTTACCCGGCTGTTAAAACTTACGGCTTCAACGTTAAATTAAATTTCTAAAATAACAGAAAATGAAGAAACTTATCATATGCTTATTCTCGCTGGTGTTTATGGCATCATGCGTAGATGATCTGGACGAGTATAATTTTGACCAGAAGCGAGCAACAAATGTACCGGCTGTTACCCTGTTTACGGGTGCAACCAAAAACTTAACGGATGTGCTAACGACTCCAAACGTTAACACAAACAACTATCGTTTTTACGTACAGCACTGGACATCTACTCAGTACCTGGATGAGCCAAGATACAACATGACATCACGTACAATTCCTCAGAGTATGTGGACAACCTTGTATCGTGATGTACTTAACGATCTGAAGGAAGCAAAGAGAATTGTAAATGCTGATCAGACTCTTGTTGAAGGCGTTAAGAAAAACCAGTTAGCTCAGATTGAGATCATGGAAGTTTATACATGGTCTGTACTGGTTAACACTTTTGGTGACGTTCCTTATACTGAAGCGCTTGATCCTTTAAATGCACTTCCTGCATACGACGATGCACAAACTGTTTACAACGACATTTTAAATCGTCTTGATGCTGCAGTAAAACAACTTGACCCTGCAGCTGCTGGCTTTGCAAAGAGTGGAGATATCCTTTACGGTGGTAGCATGACAAACTGGGTTAAGTTTGGTAACTCTCTTAAGTTAAAGCTTGGTATGGTTGTAGCTGATGTTGACAATGCAAGAGCAAAAGCACTTGCTGAATCAGCAACAGCAGCTGGAGCAGGTGGTGTTATATCTAGCAACGCTGAAAACGCTTCATTCGAGTATCTGCCAGCTCCTCCAAACAACAACCCGATTTCTTCTAACGTTAAAGGTCCTCTTTCGACTCGTGAAGACTACGTTGCTGCAAATACACTGGTTGATGTAATGAATGATCTAAGCGACCCAAGAAGAGAATTTTTCTTCACTTCTGTTGGTGGTGTTTACAAAGGTGGTAAATATGGCTTCCCTAACGATTTCGCAGCTCACTCAACTGCAAGTGCTAAGATTGCTGATCCTACATTTGAAGCCTTATTACTTGATTATGCTGAAGTAGAATTCCTTCTTGCTGAAGCTGTTGAAAGAGGTTATGCTGTAGGTGGTACAGCTGCTGAGCATTACAATGCCGGTGTAAAAGCTTCTATCAAGTACTGGGGTGGCTCTGATGCTCAGGCTACTGCATATCTTGCACAGCCGGGTGTAAATTACCTGACTGCTCCTGGCGACTGGAGACAGAAAATAGGTAAGCAGGAGTGGATCGCTCTTTACAACCGTGGTTATGATGCTTGGGTAACCTGGAGAAGATTAGATGCTCCAACACTTGTTGCTCCAGTAGCTGACCTGACTATTCCTACAAGATTAATCTACCCTGTTGTTGAGCAAACGCTTAATCCAGAAAACCATAAGTCTGCAGCAGCAGCTATTGGTGGAGATGATAGCAGCGTTAAGCTTTGGTGGGATGTGAGATAACAAAACTCTCACTATAATATAAAAAGGGGTTGCCAGAAATGGCAACCCCTTTTTGTTTAGGTAGCTAATCAGTATCTATAAAATCATAGCAACTATATTTTGACTATAAAGAGAGAATAGGCATAATAACTATTGCGTGAGAAGTTCGGAGAGTAATTAGATTACTTTATAGTTAATACTAAGAAGTCGCAATGCGGTAAGCAGCAGAGTTGAGTTGCCAGAACCAATACAAGTATTTCTAAGGTATGGGAACAGCACTTCAATCGAAGGGCTGCAGGCTAGGCTGAAAAAGAATCCTTTTCGTAATCAGCCACTTAGCTAAGTGCAGAGAAAAACTACCGATTGAGGCCTTGCATGTTGAAGAGGATTTCCTACTTTTGCAACCCGTTCAGCAGGAAAGGAAGTGAGAAGTTGGAAAGAGGCGCAGTAACTGGAACGGAAGAAAAACC